>CADAUA010000001.1 GCA_902791035.1 uncultured Coriobacteriaceae bacterium
CGCGGAGGCCGCCTGATGGTGTAGGGTTCTATGTGCGGTTGAGGCTTGGGATTCGGATTGCAGGCAGAATCGTGTCTCACCATCTCAGCCACTTCAGCCGCCTGAAAGAGGCAGGGACGATGCACACCGAAGAACGGTCCTTGGCCCCCGCAGCAGTTTCGGCCGCAGACGTTAGGTGCCCATGGCCCCTCTGACCGGAGCGGGACCCAAACGTCTGCGGGGGCCCAAGGCCGCTAGCTGGGAAAACGTCAGGAAGTGTCGCAGACATTAGATGCTCGCACGGCTCCTGACCGGAGAAGGCGCTTATCGTCTGCGAAGGCTCGGTGGCCGTACCTGCGGAAACGCCGATTAGAGCCGCAGACATTTGACATCCGCGGCGCCTGACCGGAGCGGGACCCAAACGTCTGCGAGAAGCCCAATAAGAAGACGGCCCCCGGCTCATATCGAAGCCAGGGGGCCGTCCCCGCAGATTGTCGCAAGAGCCCACAGGCCTAGTGCTTGAGGAGGCTGCTCGCCGGCACCAGCTTGCCATCGCGATAGACCATGCGCTCGCGCGTACGCTCGATCTTGGGGTCGGGGATGGGCACGGCGGAGAGAAGGGCCTGCGTGTAGGGGTCCTTGGGGTGCGAGAAGATCTCCTCCGTGTCACCCTGCTCCACGATCTTACCCAGGTGCATGACGCAGACGGTGTCGGAGATGTGGCGGATGACGGAGAGGTCGTGCGCCACGAAGAGGTACGAGAGCTTGAGCTCGGCCTGGAGGTCCTCCAGCAGGTTGATGATGCCCGCCTGGATGGACACGTCGAGCGAGGCGATGGGTTCGTCGAGCAGGAGGATCTTGGGCGCGGTGGCGAGTGCTCGGGCGATGGCTATGCGCTGGCGCTGGCCGCCGGAGAACTGCGAGGGGAAGCGGTCCACGTAGTCGGGGTTTATGCCCACCAGGTACATGAGCTCGCCGATGCGCTTGTTGATCTTGTCCGCGGACCAGTGCTGGGCCTGCAGGGGCTCGGCCAGCACGTCGTAGATGGGCATGCGGGGATCGAGCGAGCTCATGGGGTCCTGGAAGATGACCTGCAGGTCGCGGCGGATCTCGCGACGCCCCTTGTTGCTCTTGATGTCGGCAACGTCCTTGCCCATGATCTTGATCGTGCCCTGCTCGGGCTTGACCAGCTCCATGATCTGGGTGAGCGTGGTGGACTTGCCAGAGCCGGACTCGCCCACGAGCGCCAGGGTCTCGCCCTCGTGGATCACGAAGGAGGCATGGTCGACCGCCGTCATGGTGCCCTTGTTGCGCCGGATCAGGCCCTTGCCCTGCACGGGGAAGGTCTTGACCACGTCCTTGAGCTCCAGCACCACGGGACGCTGGTCGCGCGGGACGTCTGCCCACTTGGGCAGCTTGGGGTCGAGGTCGGGGTAGATGTCGGAGAAGGTCAGGTGCTTCTCCTTGATCTCGGGCCAGCGATGGCAGGCCACCAGGTGGCCCTCCTCCGGCTCCACGGCCTCCAGGTCGGGCTCCACCTCGTGGCAGCGGGGCTGCGCCATGGGGCAGCGCGGGCTGAAGGGGCAGCCGGACGGGATGGCCGCCAGCGAGGGCGGGTTGCCCTTGATGGGCACGAGCCTGTGGTCGGCCGCCATGTGGGGCTTGGGCACGGCACCCAGCAGGCCCATGGTGTAGGGCTGGGAGGGACGCTCGTAGAGGGTGTCGATGCTGGCGCGCTCGATGGGGCGGCCGGCGTACATCACGAGCACGTCGTCCGCGGAGCCGGCGACCACGCCCAGGTCGTGCGTGATGAGCACCACCGCGGCACCGGTCTCCTTCTGGGCCACCTTGAGGACGTCCAGGATCTGGGCCTGGATTGTCACGTCGAGGGCCGTGGTGGGTTCGTCGGCGATGATGATGTCCGGGTTGTTCGCGATGGCGATGGCGATGACCACGCGCTGGCGCATGCCGCCCGAGAACTCGTGGGGATAGGCGTCCAGGCGGTCCTCCGGGTTGGTGATGCCGACCGTCTCGAGCAGCTCGACGCAGCGGTCGTGCACGGCCTTCTTGTCCATCTTGGGGTTGTGGATGAGAAGGGCCTCGGCCAGTTGGTCGCCGATGGAGAACATGGGGGTGAGGGCGCTGAGCGGGTCCTGGAAGATCATGGAGATCTTCGTCCCGCGGTACTTGGACATCTCCTCGTCGGTCTTGCCCAGGAGCTCCTCGCCGCGGAGCTTGACGGAGCCCGTCACGTAGGCGTTGTCGTCGAGCAGGCCGATGAGCGAGAGGGCCGTCACGGACTTGCCGGAGCCGGACTCGCCCACGATGGCGAGGGTGCGGCCACCCCAAAGGTCGAAGGAGGCGCCGCGGACGGCGTCCACGCGGCCGGCCTCGGTGTTGAAGGAGACGCGAAGGTCACGCACGGACATGACGGGCTCGCCCTTGGGCGCCCCCTTGGGGCCGTTGCCCTCCAGGAGCTCGTAGCGCAGGACGTCGTCCATGCCAGTGGTGCTGTTCTGATTCTCTGTCATGAATTGACTCCCGCCCTAGTTCGCCGAGGACGCGGCGGCCGCCTTGGCCTTGCCGCCCTTGGACTGCTTCTTGTCGCCCTTGGACTGCTCATCGTTGACCTTGCCCGCAGCGCGCGAGAAGGGGTCGAAGGCGTCGCGGAGGCCGTCGCCGATGAGCTGCATGGAAACGCAGAGGACGATGAGCACCGCGGACGGGATCAGGATGACCCAAGGCGAGGAGAGCATGGCCGAGGAGCCCTGCGAGAGCAGGTAGCCGAGCGAGGTGTCGGGCGCCTTGATGCCCAGGCCAAGGAAGGAGTACGCGGTCTCGGAGTTGATGCCGGCGATCACGCCGAGGACCGTGTCGATGATGAGGATGGAGCCCAGGTTGGGGATCAGGTGCTTGACGATGATCTTGAGCGAGGGGACGCCCATGTACTTGGCGGCCTTGACGTAGTCGCGCTCGCGCAGCGAGAGCGCCATGGTGCGCAGGGTTCGCGCGTAGCCGATCCAGCCGAAGGCCGTGAGGCCCAGGATGAGCATCCACCAGCCCTGGGTTCCCGAGGCGGCACGTACGATCATGGCCACCAGCAGGAAGGACGGGATGACCATGAGCATGTCCAGGATCCACATGCCGATCTTCTCGGGGACGCCGCGGAAGTAGGCGATGGCCGTGCCCACCACGGCGGCGATCACGGTGGTGAGAAGGGCGTAGGTGATGCCGATCACCAGCGAGCGACCCAGGCCGTGGACCACGCAGGCGAAGAGGTCGAAGCCGCCGCCGTCGGTTCCGAACCAGTGGCGGGCGTTGGGCGGGACGTTCAGGGCCGTGAAGTCGGGTTCGGTGTAGTCGAACTCGCAGATGTAGGGGCCAAATACCGCGATGAGGATCATGACCAGCAGGATGACCATGCCCACGACGGCACTGGGCTGGCGCATGAAGCGGCGCCATATGAGGCCGGCGTAGGAGATGCGCTTGACGGTGCCGGCGCCGGCGGCATCCGCCTCGAGCTCGCGCTGGGCGTTGGTGAGGCCGGACTGCTCGGTCGTGACCTTGTCGTCCTCGGGGACCGTGGTCTTGGGGTCGTTGTTTGCCATGACGGTCTCCTTAGCTCATCTTGATGCGCGGGTCGAGTGCCGCGGCAAAGAGGTCGGCCAGGAGCGCGCCCACGAGGGTGCACACGCCCGAGAATGCGGCGACGGCCACGGCCCCGTGGATGTTGTTGTTGTTGATGCAGTTGATGAAGTACTCGCCCAGGCCGTGGATGGCGAAGATTTTCTCGGTCATGACGGCACCCGTGAAGATGCCGGCGATCGAGAAGGCCACGGAGACCGCCGTGGGGATGAGCGAGGCGCGCAGGGCGTGCTTGCGGATGGCCTGCTTGCGGGTGAGGCCCTTGGCGCGCGCCGTGCGCACGTAGTCGGCATGCATCTCGTCGAGCAGGTAGGTGCGCTGCGACAGGTGGTAGCCCACCGCTGAGATGATCGTGAGGACCACCGTGGGCAGGAAGATGTGCTGCAGGAAGTCGACGAAGACGAGCCAGAGGTTGTCGCCCTCATAGGAGGAGAGGCCCGTGACGTAGAAGATGCGGGTTCCGGCCGACTGGTTTATCTCGATGGCGAAGAAGACTATGAGAATCGCAAGAACGACCGTGGGGATGACCATGAAGACCGACGCCACGCCCGAGAAGACGCGATCCTGCCATTGGTACTGTCTCTGTGCAGTGTAGACGCCCAAGCTCACGCCGATGACGATCGAGAGGACCGTGCCCAGGGTCATGAGCTCCACAGAGGCGCCGATGCGGGAGGAGATCTCGCGGTTGACGGAGTCGCCGTTGGGGGTCATGCCCCAGTCGAACTCGGTCAGGACGCCATGGAGCCAGGTGGTGTAGCGCTCCCAGACGGGGGTCTTGTCGTTGAGGTTGGTGCGGTAGAGCGAGGCCTCGATGGACTCCTGGGTGGGGCGCGGCGTACGCGACTCGAAGTTGGAGCGGGGGCTCATGAAGGCGGACGCCAGGAAGAAGGTGAACGACGTGGCCACGAAGACCATGACCAGGTAGTTCAGCAACCGCTTGGCGATGTACCACAGGAAACGTCCCATGTGAACTCCTAACCGGATTCACGCCCTAGGCCCTTGGCCGTCCTGTGCACGACCGAGCCTGGGCAAACAAGGCCCCCGATAGATTGTTCCTGCCCCCGGGGGACGTTCGGGAGCAACGCGGGATGTGGTCCCCGCGAATGATTCACCTGGCTTAGAGGCCGATGGTCCCCAGCGGGAAGGTAAGGGCCATGACGCAGATGCACACGATGAAGACCGTGGTGCAGATGACGGTGAGGCGGTCCAGGTTCTTCTCCCAGATGCCCGAGCCCGACGCCGCGCTGTACATCGAGCTGGCGATCATGTCGGAGACGCCGGTGCCCTTGCCGGAGTGCATGAGGACGAGCAGCACGGAGAAGAGGCCGGACAGGAAGAGCAGGACGAGCAGGATGACATTGAGGACGTTCACGCGCGTATCTCCTTCTGAGAGCTTTGCCCAACCGGGCCGTATAAGCATTTAGACACCATACCACAACAGAGGCAGGAGGCCGTCTCCGTATGGAAACGGCCACGGGACAGCAGGACGAAACACCGGGGGTACTCCCCTGTGTTTGGCTTGCCAAACACAGGGGAGTACCCCCGGTGTTTCCAAAAGGGACGCCCGAGCCTGAAGCCCGGGCGTCCCGTCACGTCATGTGCGACGTAGTGCTACATGGCGGCCTTGACCATGGCGGCAAAGCTATCGGCCTTGAGGGAGGCGCCACCGACGAGCGCGCCGTCGACGTCCTCCTTCTCCAGGAAGCCAGCCACGTTGTTGGGCTTGGCGGAGCCACCGTAGAGGATCCGGATACCGTCAGCGGTCTCCTTGCCGAAGATCTCGACGAGGGTAGCGCGGATGGCACCGATGACCTCCTGGGCGTCGTCGGCAGTGGCAGTCTTGCCGGTGCCGATGGCCCAGATGGGCTCGTAGGCGATCACGTACTTGGAGGGATCGGTGATCTCCAGGCCCTCGGTGTCCTTCTTGATCTGGTCGACTACGAACTCGACGTGCTTGCCGGCCTCGCGGACCTCGAGGGACTCGCCGCAGCAGCTGATGGGCACGATGCCATGGGCCATCAGAACCTTGGCCTTCTTGTTCACGTCCTCGTCGGTCTCGCCGAAGTAGCCGCGACGCTCGGAGTGGCCGATGATGCAGTAGTCGGCACCCACGGCCTCCAGCATGTTCGGAGCGGTCTCGCCGGTGTAGGCGCCGGACTCCTCGTAGTAGACGTTCTGGGCGCCCAGGCCAAAGGGGGCCTGGGTCTGCTCGATGACCTCGGCGACGCCCTTGAGGTCAACGGCGGGCGGGCACACGACGACGTCGACGTCGCCAGTGCCGTCCTTGAGTTCGTCGGCCAGACCCTGTGCGAGCTCGACGCCCTCGCCATAGGTCTTGTTCATCTTCCAGTTGCCAGCAATCATCCGCTTACGCATCGAGAAGCGCCTCCACTCCAGGAAGGGCCTTGCCCTCGACGAGCTCCATGGAAGCGCCACCGCCGGTGGAGATCCAGCTCATCTTGTCGGCCAGGCCGAACTTGTTGATGGCGGCAACGGAGTCGCCGCCGCCGATGATGGACGTGCCGCCGTTGGCCTTGACCTCAGCCACGGCCTCGGCAACGGCCTTGGTGCCGTGCTGGTAGTTCTCGAACTCGAAGACGCCGCAGGGACCGTTCCAGAAGACGGTCTTTGCACCGGCGATGGCCTCGGCGTAGAGCTTCTCGGTCTCGGGGCCGATGTCCATGCCCATGCAGTCGTCGGGGATGGCGTCGGAGGCGACCACGGTGCCCGGCTCGTCCTTGAACTCCTTGGCAACCACGTTGTCCACGGGGAGCAGGATCTTGACGCCCTTGGCCTCGGCCTTCTTGAGCATCTCGCCGGCGCGCTCGACCCAGTCCTCCTCCTTGAGGGAGGTGCCCACGGTGTAGCCCTTGGCCAGGAAGAAGGTATAGGCCATGCCGCCGCCGATGATCAGGGTGTCGGCAGAGTCGATCAGGTGGTCAAGCACGCCGATCTTGGAGGACACCTTGGAGCCGCCCACGATGGCGACGAAGGGACGCTCGGGCTCGGCGAAGATCGAGGTCAGGGTGTCGACCTCCTTCTCCAGCAGGAAGCCGGCCACGGCCGGGATGTAGGCGGCGGGGCCCACGACGGAGCCCTGGGCACGGTGAGCCGTGCCAAAGGCATCGAGGACGAAGATGTCGCCGTAGGAGGCGAGCTTCTTGGCGACCTCGGGGTCGTTCTTCTTCTCGGCCTTGAGGAAGCGGACGTTCTCGAGGACGAGGATGTCGCCGGGCTTGACCTCGGCGACGGCAGCGGCGGCCTTGTCGCCGTAGGTGTCGTCGACGAACTTCACGTCGTAGCCGGTGAGCTCGGCCAGCTTGTCGGCGGCCGGCTTGAGGGAGAGCTCGGGCTCGGGGCCGTCGCCCTTGGGGCGGCCGAGGTGCGACATCAGGACGATGCCGGCGTTGTGCTCCTTGAGGTACTTGATGGTGGGGATGGCGGCGCGCACGCGCGTGTCGTCGGTCACGACGCCGTCCTTCAGGGGGACGTTAAAGTCAACGCGCATGAGGACGCGCTTGCCGTCGACATCGATGTCGCGGACGGTCTTCTTGGTGAAGGCCATGTATTCCTCCTCTGTCGTTCATCCAACAATTACCAAAAAGGGCGCGGCGGCGGCACGTGTCCGCAGCCGCGCCCCTTCTAGACGCTCTGGAGCCTAAGACTAGGCAACGAACTTCTCGAAGTACTTGATGGTGCGGACCATCTGGGAGGTGTAGGAGTTCTCGTTGTCGTACCAAGAGGTGACCTGAACGAGGCTCTGGCCGTTGGGCGTCGAAGATGGAGCCGTGGGTCTCGCCGACGATGTCGCGAGAGACGATCTGATCCTCGTTGTAGGCGAAGGTCTCGGGGATGGACTCGGCGTAGGCCTTCATAGCGGCGTTGACACCGTCAACGGTGACGGCCTTGTCGACGACGGCGTAGAGGTTGGTGAGGGAGCCGGTGGGCGTAGGAACGCGCTGGGCGGCACCGATCAGCTTGCCGTTGAGCTCAGGAAGGACGAGGCCGATGGCCTTGGCGGCACCGGTGGAGTTGGGGACGATGTTCTCGGAGCAGGCGCGGCTACGACGGAAGTTGCCCTTGCGCTGCGGGCCGTCGAGCGGCATCTGGTCGCCGGTGAAGGCGTGGATGGTGGTCATGATGCCGGAGACGATGGGGGCGTAGTCGTTGAGGCCCTTGGCCATAGGAGCCAGGCAGTTGGTGGTGCAGGAGGCGGCGGAGATGATGTTGTCCTCAGCGGTCAGCGTCTCGTGGTTGACGTTGTAGACGATGGTGGGCAGGTCGTTGCCGGCAGGAGCGGAGATGACGACCTTCTTGGCGCCAGCGTTGATGTGGGCCTGGGCCTTGGCCTTGGAGGTGTAGAAGCCGGTGCACTCGAGGACGACGTCAACGCCGAGCTCGCCCCAGGGAAGGTCGTTGGCGTCCTTCTCCTTGTAGATGGTGATCTTCTTGCCGTCAACGGTGATGGAGTCCTCGTCGGAGGTCACCACGTGGTTGCGGGAGTAGTTGCCCTGGGTGGAATCGTACTTGAGCAGGTAGGCCAGCATCTCAGGGGAGGTGAGGTCGTTGATGGCAACAATCTCGGTGCCCTCATGAGAGAACATCTGGCGGAAAGCCAGACGACCGATGCGGCCAAAGCCGTTAATTGCAACCTTAACTGCCATGCTTTCTCCTTTCGTGGGCCCGGGGACCACCCCCGGACACGTCCACCACATCTTCACGATGCGTACCCATCTTAGCGCACGTTCAATCGCTTGTGGGAAGACATTGCCAACCGATTAAAAAAGAAGGTCAAGCGGTATGAGAACGATTACGCAACAATCACATCGGCTGTTATTGGGCAGAAAGGGGTACTCCCCTAGTGCCCACCCCCTGGTGCCCGCTAGCTCTGCCCAGCCTGAGCCTCGGCCACTATCTGCTGGAGGCGGAGCAGGCGGTGGTACATGGCGGACTTGGAAACGGGCGGGTCCATCTCCTGGCCCAGGGCCGTCAGCGAGAGCTCGGGGTTGTCGCGACGCGCCGCGCAGAAGGCGCGGACGGCGGGTGGCAGGTGGTGGAGGCCCACCAGCTCCTCGGCCTTGTCGATGAGGGCCAGCTGGTCGGCCGCGGCGGTCGTGGAGCGGGCAGTGTTCGCCATCTCGGCGTTCACGCGGCGGTTTACGTCGTTCTTCACGGACTTCTGGGCCCGGGCAGCGGCCACCACGCGGGCCATGCGCTCGGACCCCATGGCCTCCAGCAGACAGACCACGTCGTCGTAGCTCTTCGTGTAGATGGCCAGGGCGCCACGCCTGTGGTTGAGCCGGGCCGAGACGCCGAGGGAGTCGATGAGGGCGGCCAGGTCGTTCGCGAAGTCCTCCCCCGTGACCGCCACCTCCAGGTGGAAGTCCCCCCGGGGGTCCGCGATGAAGCCGCCTGCCATGAAGGCCCCCCGCACGAAGGCGCGCTTGCAGAGGTCGTCGGCGGCCACCCAGGGCGGCACGCCCGTGGCCAGGCCGTGCCCTGGCACCAGGATCCCCATGCGCACGAGGTCGTCCGCCAGCTCGTCCTGCTCGGGCATCTCTATGAGATAGTTGCGGGTCTTATGGAGTACCGACCGACGGACCGTGAGGGACGTCTCGAGGTCGAAGAGCTTGTGCGCGAGCTTGATGACCGTGCGGGCCACAGCGCCGGTCTCGGTGGAGATGCGGATGGTGTAGCGGCCCGACCCGCGGAAGGAGAGGGTGCCGCACACGCGGACAAGGGCCGAGAGCTGGGCCATGTCGGCCTGCTCGGAGCCCGTCTCCACGCGGGAGAGCTCGTCTTTGACCTGCGCCGTGAATGACATGGCTCCCCGCTAGCGTCGCACGTTGGCAAGCGGCAGGTCGCGGTGGGAGGTGGTCACGCGGTAGCCCCCGGCGGCCAGGTGCTGGGCGGTCGCGTTGGCGATGGCCACGGAGCGGTGCTGGCCGCCCGTGCAGCCGATGGCGATGGACAGGTGGGACTTGCCCTCCTTGATGTAGCCCGGCATCACGACGTCGAGCATGTGGAACCAGGCCTTGAGGAAGTCCCGCGTGATGGGATGGTCGAGCACGTAGTCGCGCACCTTGGGGTCCTCGCCCGTGAGGTGGCGCATCTCGGGGTCGTAGAAGGGGTTGGGCAGGAAGCGCACGTCGATGAGGAGGTCCGCCTCGGTGGGCAGGCCGTGCTTGAAGCCGAAGGAGAAGACGTGCACGTCCATGAGCTGCTGGTCCGAGAGCTCCGAGAAGTCCCGGCGGATCCGGCGGCGGAGCTCGTCGGTCCGCATGCGGGTCGTGTCGACCACGAGGTCGGAGACGGCCTTTATGCCCTCGAGCTGCCGGCGCTCGCGGGCAACGGCGTCCGCCACGCTCTCCCCCTCGCGCATGAGCGGGTGGCGGCGGCGGTTCTCGTTGTAGCGACGCACGAGCTCCTCGTCGGAGCAGTCCAGGAAGAGGACCTTGTAGGTATAGTCGTGGTCGGCCAGGGACGCGAGGGCGTCGCGCATCTCGTCGAAGAGGCCCTGGGAGCGGACGTCGCAGGTAACGGCCAGGTGGCGGCCCACGTTCTCGTTTATCCCCACCACCTGGGCTATCTGGACGACCAGGCGAGGCGGGAGGTTGTCTATGCAGTAGTAGCCCATGTCCTCGAAGACGTGCATGGCCTGGGTGCGGCCGCTGCCGCTCATGCCGGTGATGACCACGACGTCCGGCACGCGGTCGCGCTGGGCGGCATCTCGCATCTGCAGGTCTGCGTCTGGCATGGCAACACCCCTGGGTTCCTCGCGGGTCTTGGGCTTGCGCTCCTTGGACAAGCATACGCGATTCTCGTTGTCGGAGTGCGTCGGGAGGCCCAAGCGTGACACGGGACCCGACCCCGCGTGACACGAACTCCGACCCCCTGGCACAAGAAAAGGGGCCGTCGCTGGGACGGCCCCTCCGATCACGGGCGCCTTGCTTGGGAAGGGAGGGAACGAAGGCGCCCCTTGACCCCCTCCGGTGTGGTGCTAGGCCTCGAGCTTGGTCAGCGGCTCCACGCAGTACTTCTTGGTGCGCTCGTCGTCGATCTTGCCCGCGTAGTTGAGGCCGAAGCCGAAGTCGTACTCGTTGCCGTCGGCGTCGACGTACACGTCCATGTCGCGAGAGACATCCTCGAGCTGCTTCTCCACGGCATCCATGTCCTTGGGCATCTGCATGGGCAGCAGGGCCGAGGGCTCGTCCAGGCCGGCAACGATGCGGCAGGCGGCCTCGGTGGAGCCAGACATGGACACGAGGATTGCGTCGACCTCGGGCTCGAACTCGTAGACGCACATGGGCTGCTTGATGTCGAGGATCACGACGCAGGGCTTGCCGATCTCCTTGGCGAGCGCCGCGGCCTCGAGGATCTGGTCCAGCTGACCCTCGTTGGTCATGATGGAGGTGCGGCCGTAGTACGAGCGGTTCTCCTTCTCAACGCCCTGGGCGGTCTCGTGCTCGGCCCACTTGGTGCCGTCGGCGGGGTCGCCGGCGAGTGAGGTCTGACGCACGTTGGGGCCGTCGGCGGTGTAGGGACGGTACTGGAGCGAGAGCGGGATGAAGTTGCCGTCGGCGTCCTGGGAGGCGCGAGAGCTGATGTTGGCCGGGGCGGCGGCGCACACGAGCACGTAGTCCACGTCGGCGACGTCGGCCGCGGTGAGCCTGGTGAGGTCCTCCTTGGCGGGCGTGGCGCTTCCGGTCTTCTCGTCGGCGGGGCCGGTCAGGGTCTCGGCAAGGGTGTCCGTGGTGACCTCGAAGTACTTCTCGAGCGTGCCCTTGGGCAGAGGCAGGTCGCAGGTAGCCGAAACCGTGGCCCCCTTGTCGTTGGTGTAGGAGTCGGAGAAGCGCATGGGCACGTAGACCTTGGGCTTGGTGCCCTCGGAGCCCTTCTTGATGACGCCGTCGTGGTTCTTGAGCATGACGATGCCCTTGACCTGGGCGGCGGGAGCCTTGTCGACGCCTTCGCGGGCCTCGGACACGGAGACGTAGGGATCCTCGAAGATGCCGGTGTTGAAGTAGGAGAGCAGCAGGCGCTCGGCGGTGGCGCGGAAGTTCTTGTCGGCCTGCTCCTCGCCCAGCTCGTCGACCATGGCCTGGTAGCCCTCGGCAACGGCGGACGGATCGTTCCAGCCGCCCATCTGGTCGGTGCCCACCTGCACTGCCTTGGAGATGCGCTTGGCAGGCGTCCAGTAGTTGGTGTCCTCGAGGCCCCAGCACTTGCCGTCGTCAATGAGGACGCCCCAGTCGGTGCAGGCAGCCCCCTTGAAGCCGAAGCGCTCGCGCAGGAGCTCGGTGACCTTGTACTTGGAGAAGCCGGAGCCCACGAGCTCGCCGTACTCCATGTCATCGCTGAAGGCGATGGTGTAGGAGGTCATGACGGCGCTGGCGGTCTTGGTCTTGCCCTCGAGCTTGAAGCCGCCGTCCACGAATGGAATCATGCCAGCCTCGAAGTTGTTGCCGGGGTAGACGGCGTACTTGCCGCCGTCGGTGTGGCCCTCGCGGCCACCCTCGCCTGCGCCCTCAACGGGCCAGTGCTTGATCATGGCAGCCAGGGACTCCTTGCCCCAGCCCGTGTCGTTGCCGCTCTCGTCCACCGTGGACTGCATGCCGTCGACGAAGGCGCGGACGGTGTCGCGCGAGAGGGCGGGGTCCTCGCCGAAGGTGCCGGAGAAGCGCGACCAGCGGGGATCGGAGGCTACGTCGCACTGGGGGCCGAGGAACATGTAGACGCCCATCTTGCGCAGGTCGCGGGCCTGGCCGCGACCCGCCTCACGGGCGACCTCGGGATCAAAGGCGGCAGCGAGTGCCAGGTTGCCGGGCCAGTTGGCGGCGTTCCTGCCGGGCCGCGGGTCGGACGAGAAGTTGATGGGGATCTTGTTCTTGGAGGCCTCGGCGTAGGCCTGCATGTTGTTTGCCCACTGGGCCTGCTTGAAGGCGGCGTAGCCCGAGGAGGCATTGAGCACGGCACGGACGCCGCCGTCCAGGAACTCCTTCTGCTCGTCGGTGACGGAGCAGTCGTCCTCGATCTTGGTCTGGTGCTTGGAGAAGCACATGAGGCCATAGATCTGCTCCAGCGAGATGCGCTGCGCCAGGTCAGCGGCGCGCTCCTCGGAGCTCAGGCGCCAGTCCTCGTACGGCACGAGCTCGCCCGTGCCCTCGAAGTCCTTGAAGGCGTAGCCGTCCTGCTCGATGAGCTTGAGGCCGGACTCCGGCCAGTAGGAGAGCTGCTTGCCGTCGCCGTTGTCGACGACCATGTAGCCATCCTCGGCCTTGGTCTCGGTGTAGCCCGAGCCCTTGGTCTCGGTGCTCTCCGCGGGGGCCTCGGTCTCGGTCGCGGTGTTGCCGCAGCCAGCCAGGCCGGCGAGGCCTGCCGCAACGGCAGACGCCGCCACGAAGCCCCTACGCGTGATCTTGCGTGCCATGTGTTCCTCCCATTCCTCCCAGCAGGCCTCGTGGCCTGCCCTTCCTAAAAATGAGAGTAATGGCGCACAGAAACCAGGCAGAAACACGGGCGCAGGCTGTATTCTGCTGGACGCGAATTGCGAGAAGGGGCACACATATAGACCGTTCACCGGTCAGAGTCATCGGCAGACGGCAGAGGGCGCTGGAGGGAGAACGGGATGGGTCGGGGGTGTACCCGCAAAATGTGACAAGGGGTCAGACCCCATGGCACGGCACGTGACACGAACTCCACGTGACACGAACTCCGACCCCCTGGCACGCGCGACCCCCCTGGCACGCGAAAGGGGGCCGCCACATGGGCGACCCCCTCGTCTTGACGCCGTCCGGGACCGGGAAGGTGGGGAGGGACGGCGGCTCAGACCCTCTCCAGGCGCTCTCTTACTACGCGAGCTTGGTGAGCGGCTCCACGCAGTACTTCTTGGTGCGCTCGTCGTCGATCTTGCCCGAGTAGTTGAGGCCGAAGCCGAAGTCGTACTCGTTGCCGTCGGCGTCGGTGTAGACCTCGAGGTCGCGCGGCACGTCCTCGAGCTGCTTCTCCACGGCCAGCATGTCCTTGGGCATCTGCATGGGCAGCAGGGCCGAGGGCTCGTCCAGGCCGGCAACGATGCGGCAGGCGGCCTCGGTGGAGCCGGACATGGACACGAGGATTGCGTCGACCTCGGGCTCGAACTCGTGCACGCACATGGGCTTGGTGATGTCCAGGATCACGATGCAGGGCTTGCCGGCCTCGTGGGCGAGCTTGGCGGCATCCAGGATCTGGTCGAGCTGGTCCTCGTTCGTGATAAGGGACTGGTGGCCGTAGTAGGAGCGGTTCTCGACCTCGACACCCTCATAGGAGTCGTGGTCGCCCCAGCTGGAGCCGTCGGCGGGGTCGCCGGCGATGGAGGTCTGGCGCACATCGGGGCCGTCGGCCACGTAGGGACGATACTGCAGGGACAGCGGGATGAAGTTGCCCTCCTCGTCGCGGGAGTCCATGACGGAGGCGTTGGCGGGAGCCGCTGCGCACACGAGCACGTAGTCCACGTCGGCGATGTCGGCGGCGGTCAGGCGGGTGAGGTCCTCGAGGGCGGGCGTGGCCTTGCCGGACTTCTCGTCCACGGGGCCCGTCAGGGTCTCGGCCAGGGTGTCGGTCACGAGGTCGAAGTACTCGCCCAGGGTGGTCTGGGGCAGCGGCAGGGAGCAGGTGGCGGGGTTGGGGGTGTAGGAGGCACCCATGAAGCCCTTGGCCCTGTAGGCGGCACGGTAGCGCATGGGCACGTAGACCTTGGGCTTGGTGCCCTCGGAGCCCTTCTTGATGACGCCGTCGTGGTTCTTGAGCATGACGATGCCCTTGACCTGGGCGGTCGACGGAGACGTAGGGGTTCTCGAAGATGCCGGTGTTGAAGTAGGAGAGCAGCAGGCGCTCGGCGACCTGACGGAAGCTCTTCTCGGCCTCCTCCTCACCCACGTTGGCCTTCATGTCCTCGAAGGCGGCGGCGCACTGGGAGGGATCGTTCCAGCCACCCATCTGGTCAACGCCAGCGGAGACGGCCTTGGAGATGCGCTTGCCGGGGTTCCAGTTGGCGCTCTCGAGGCCCCAGGCGGTAGACATGCCGGAGTCGGGGTCGTTGATGACGGCCCAGTCGGTGCAGGCAGAGCCCTTGAAGCCGAAGCGCTCGCGCAGGAGCTCGGTGACCTTGTACTTGGAGAAGCCGGAGCCCAGGTACTCGCCGTACTCCTGGTCCTCGTCGTAGGCGATGGTGTAGGAGGTCATGACGGAAGAGGCGCAGCCGGTCTTGCCGTCGAGCTTGAAGGCACCATCCACGAACGGGATCATGAGGCCCTCGAAGTTCTTGCCGGGATAGACGGCGTACTTGCCGCCGTCGGTGTGGCCCTCGCGGCCGCCCTCGCCGGCGCCCTCGGCAGGCCAGTGCTTGACCATGGCGGCCATGGAGTCCTTGCCCCAGCCGAGGTCGTTGCCGCTGTCGTCAACCGTGGACTGCATGCCGTCGATGAAGGCCTTCACCGTGTCGCGCGAGAGGGCGGGATCCTCGCCGAAGGTGCCGGAGAAGCGCGTCCAGCGGGGGTCGGAGGCAACGTCGGTCTGCGGGCCGAGGAACATGTAGACGCCCATCTTGCGCAGGTCCTTGGCCTGGCCGCGGGCGGCCTCGCGGGCGACCTCGGGGTCAAACGTCGCGGCAAGCGCCAGGTTGCCGGGCCAGTTGGCGGCGTTCTTGCCGGGGCGCGGGTCGGACGAGAAGTTGATCGGGAGCTTGTTCTCGGAGCCCTCGGCGTAGGCCTGCATGTTGTTGGCCCAGGTCGCCTGCTTGTAGGCGGGATAACCGGAGGCCGCGTTCAGGACGGCGCGGACGCCGCCGTCGAGGAAGGTCTTCTGCTCGTCGGTCACGGAGCAGTCGTCCTCGACCTTGGACTGGTGGGCAGAGAAGCACATGAGGCCGTAGATCTGCTCGAGGGAGACACGCTGGGCCAGGTCGGCGGCGCGCTCCTCGGAGCTCAGTCGCCAGTCCTCGTACGGCACGAGCTCGCCCGTGCCCTCGAAGTCCTTGAAGGCGTAGCCGTCCTGCTCGATGAGCTTGAGGCCGGATTCGGGCGAGTAGCCCAGCTGCTTGCCGTCGCCGTTGTCGACCAGCATCCAGCCGTCGTCGGTCTTGGTCTCAGTGTAGCCCGAGCCCTTGGTCTCGGTGCTCTCCGCGGGGGTCTCGGTTGCGGTGTTGCCGCAGCCCGCGAGCCCTGCAAGTCCGGCCGCCACGGCGGACGCCGCGACGAAGCCCCTACGCGTGATCTTGCGTGCCATGTGGTGCTCCCATCTTCCCAGCAGGCCACCTTGGCCTGCCCTTCCTTGGGATGCGGTTACGGGAGGGCGAAAACATTCCGGAAACAGCAGCGTAGGCTGTAGCGTGCATCACGCAAGATGCGCAATGCGGCGCTTTCCTACCACTTGCGGGAGCTACGCATCGGTAAGCGGCAGAGGGACGGACGCTTGAGGGAGCGGTGGGGGGCCAAGCCGGCCGCACCCGGGTCTCTGGACCGATCGGCTGCACCCTAGCGAGGGCCCGGAGCGGCCGCCAGGCCTCGAAGGGCCGTTAGGGTGCAAAGAACTAGGGGTTTGGGCCGGTTGGCTGCACCCTACCGGCGGGTCATGACCGCCAGGACAGCCCGGGAGGGCAGTAGGGTGCGCCGACCGCCTGCCCACGTCGCGCGGCTAGCCCGCGAGCGTGACAAGCGCGTAGGCGAGGCAGGCCAGGGCGAAGAGCCAACACACGGTGACAAGGACCTTCCGCGCCAGCGGCAGCGAGTGCTGAGCTGCGGTCCTCCCCTGCCGGGGCCGCTCGCCCCTGGAGCGCCTCTCCGCGCGCCCCTCCTCCGTGGCCATCCAGGCAAAGGCGGGGCCCTGCGGGTCGCGTGGGTCGAAGCCGTGTCCCATGTGTCCCCTCTCGCGAAGCCGCGCCGTGGGCCTAGACCCCGCTCGTATCCCTGGCGGCCTCGGTGTCCTCGGTCGTCGCGGCCTTCTCGCCGGCCCTCTGGGCCACCTCGCGGCCCTCCTGGTCCCAGGCGCGCAGGGCCTGCCACACGGCCTCGGCCACGGCACGGGGCACCCCCGGCACCGCGGCTATCTGGTCCACGCTGGCGGCGCGCAGCCGCTTCATGGAGCCGAACTGCCTCATTATGGCCTTGCGGCGCTTGGGGCCCACGCCCTCCACCTCGTCGAGCACGGAGACTGTCATGGCCTTGTCGCGAAGCTCGCGGTGGAAGGTGATGGCAAAGCGGTGGGACTCGTCGCGCACCTGCTTGATGAGGTAGAGCGAGGCCGAGCCGGAGGGCAGGACCACCGGGGTCTCGTCCCAGGGGACGAAGACCTCCTCGTCGGACTTGGCCAGGCCGCATACCGGGATGTCCAGCCCCAGGGCCGCAAGCTGCTCCATGGCGGCCGTGAGCTGGGGCTTGCCTCCGTCCACCACCAGGAGGTCCGGCCGCGAGCCAAAGCGCCCGTCCGCCATGCGCTCGGGAGAGTAGCGGCGCCCCAGAACCTCGCTCATGCTCACGAAGTCATTGGCCTCGTCGAGCTGGGCCCGCACCTTGAAGCGCCGGTACTGGCCCTTGTCGGGCCGGCCGTTGGTGAAGACCACCATGGAGGCCACCGTGAAGTGCCCATGCAGGGTGGACACGTCGAAGCACTCTATGCGCATGGGCGGCGCGTCCAGCGCCAGGGCGCTCTCCAGCTGCAGGAGGGCCTGGTTGGTGCGGTCGTCGGCATAGCCCGTGCGCACCATGTAGCGCATGAGGGCGTGACGGGCGTTCTGTGAGGCCATGTCGAGCAGGTGCTTGCGCTCGCCGCGCTGGGGCCGGTGGATCCGGCAGACGCGCCCGCGCTTCTCGGCCAGCCACTCCCCCACCACGTCGGCATCGGCCAGGTCCACCGGGAGCTCCACCTCGGCCGGGATGTCGGCCGTCTCGTCGTAGTAGCGCTTGACGAAGCCGGACACGAGCTCCTCCTCGCCCACGTCCAGGCCCTTGTCGAGGATGAACTCCACCGAACGCACCGTGCGGCCCTCGCGCACCACGAAGACGCAGGCCGCGCTTATGGTCTCCTCGCGGTAGAAGCCGATAAGGTCCGCGTTCACCGAGCTCGGGAACATGACCTCCTGGCGCTCGCCTATGGCGTCGATGGCAGCCAGGCGCTGCTTGATGCGGGCGGCCTTCTCGAACTCCAAGTCCGCCGCGGCCTCGCGCATCTGGTCCTCGAGCTCGCCCACGATCTCGGACCGCTTGCCCTCCAGGAACCGCTCCACCTGGCGGACGTTCCTGGCGTACTCCACCGTGTCACAGGCGCCCACGCACACGCCGGGCCCACGGCCCACGTGGTAGTCGAAGCAGGGCCGGCCGTGCTCGGCCTGCAGGAGGTTGGCCACGGCAGCCTCGTCTGGGTGGCGGTCCATCTCGCGCCGGACGCGCTTCCACTCCGCGCAGGTGCCGATGCACATGGGCACGACCTTGCGCAGGGTGTCTATGGTCTCCCGGGCGGCGCGGGCGTCGGTGTAGGGGCCGAAGTAGCGGGTGCCCTTCTTGTGCTTCTCACGCGTGTACTTGATGGCGGGGAAGACGTCGGACTCCGTGACGGCTATGTAGGGATAGGACTTGTCGTCCTTGAAGTCCACGTTGAAGTAGGGGTGGTACTGGGCTATGAGGTTGCGCTCGAGGACAAGGGCCTCGTGCTCGGAGCCCACCACGATGTAGTCGAAGCTCTGGGCCACCTGCATCATGAGGGGGATCTTTGCCCGGTCGTCCTGGAGGGTCACGTACTGGCGCAGGCGCGCGCGCAGGTTCTTGGCCTTGCCCACGTAGACGACCTCGCCCTTGCCGTCCTTCCAGAGGTAGCAGCCGGGGTCGAGCGGGACCTTGTCTACCTGGGAGCGCAGGTAGGCGAGGTGGGCCTCGTCGGGGATGCCGCCAAGGCCCTGCATGTCGGGTACGTATCCGGCGTCGCGGGTGGTCACTTGGCGCCGTCTGCCGCGGAGGCCTCCGGGGACGGGTCGTTCTTGTCCTCGGGCACGTGGAAGTACCTGCGGAACTTCTGCACCTGGTGCTGGTAGTTGACGTCCGCCCAGAAGCGCTGGGCGAGCGAGTCCTCGCGCCAGCCCATGGGGAAGGAGGCCTGGCCGTTGCCGTAGGCCGCCATCAGGCGGTCCTTGAGGGGGCTCTCGGGCACGTAGCGGCGGATCACGGCCTGGGGCACCGCCAGGTAGGCCCAGTCGTCACGCGGGGTCACGAGCTCGGGGTCCACGCCCAGGACGACGTCCTCCACCATGAGCTTGGCGTAGTTGATGCCGGAAAGGAGGACGAGCCAGGACGAGCGGCCGGGGCGGGTGTTCATCTCCAGGAAGCGATAGGTGCCGTCGCGCTGGTCGTACTTGGCGTCGAAGCAGCCCATGCCCGTGTAGCCCACGTGCTTCATGAAGCGGGCCGCCGGCTCCAGGACGCCCTCGTTGTGCTCGGGCACGATGGCCACGGCGTTGCCGATGGCCTCGGGGTAGTGGTCCTCCAGCGCCACGTGGCCGTCGATGAGGAAGACGGGGTCCGAATGGCGGTTGGCGTAGGCGTAGACGGCGTGGAGCTGGTCGTCGCCCCCGGGGATGAACTCCTGGAGGATGAGGTCGTGGTCGTAGTTGGACTTCTGGAAGTTGTCGAAGATGCGCAGGAGCTCGTCGCGCGACTCCACGTAGAAGACCTTGCGCTTGTCAGGCATCTCCGCGTAGTGGTAGGCGGCGGAGTTGGAGGGCTTGGCCACGAGCGGGTAGCGGAAGCCCGTGTCGTCCATCTGCACGCTGGGGTCCGCGCAGTCGAAGAGCCGCGTCATGGGATAGGCGATGCCGCACTCGTCGCAGACCTTGTAGAAGTTCTCCTTCTGGGTGATGTAGTCGAGGAGCTCGAAGGCGATGTAGGGTGTGTAGAACCACTGCTCCAGGGTGTCCTTCTCGCGCGAGATGATGCGGGCGTAGAAGTCGCCGCAACCCACGAGGAAGGCCAGGCGGCCGGCCTCGCAGAGCTCGGTGCCCAGCTGCCCCAGCACCTCCATGAGGTGGTCCTCGTGGTCGATGCCCGGCATCACCCGATAGTCGCAGAAGCGGCTCTTGGACACTGCCTTGATGTCGTCTCGCCCAACGACGATGGGCCTTACGCGGTAGGCCTCCCAGAAGGCGCGCACGTAGGCGTAGGCCGAGTAGTCGGCCCCCAGGATGACGGGCTGGATGATGCGGGGAAGCTCCTCCGCGGACACGTTCTCGGGTCTGGTGGCTGCCATGTGCTTTGCCCCCTAGCGACTAGTGACGACGGGCGTCGAGCTCGCCCGCGAGCTCGGGCAGGGTGACACCATAGCGCTCGGCGGTGACGAGCAGGTGGTAGAGAAGGTCGCCCATCTCGTAGCGGATGTGGTCGTGGTCGGCGTCCTTGCAGGCCATGATGACCTCGGAGCCCTCCTCGGCGATCTTCTTGAGGAGCTCGTCCTCCTCGCCGTTGAGCAGGCGCGCGGTGTAGGAGGTCTCGGGCGAGGCGTCCCAGCGGCCGTGGATGACCTCCGCGAGGCCGGTCAGGGTCTCACCGATGTTGCCGTCCTGCACGTTGGCGGTTCTCACGCCCATGAGTGTCCCCTCTCGACTGGTGGTTTGCCGGTACAGTCTACAACGTCGACGCCGGTAGGGCGGACGGGTCGCAGGACGCACACAGGGCCACGGGGGCGGGAGCGGCCCTCCTCGCCTCTAGGGCGCGGGTCGCCCACGTGTCCGGACGTAGGGAACTCGGGACAGGAGGGCCTTCTCGCCCCCGAGGCGCGAGTTGCCCACGGCTCCAGGCGTAGGCAACTTGCGACCGGACTGTCACAGGCCAAGGTGAGGCCAAGTTGCCCACGGGCGAAGCCGTGGGTAACTTGGGAAACTAGAGCAGCCAGGATAGCCAGAGCGGGAACAAGGCCCTACTCCGCGCAAAGCTCCCGGAAGAAGCAGCTGCGGTGCCCCGTGTGGCAGGCCGGGCCCGGCGAGTCCACCTCGACCAACAGGGTGTCGGCATCGCAGTCCACGAGCACGCGACGGACCTGCTGCACGTTTCCGCTGGTGGCGCCCTTGTTCCACAGCTCCTGGCGCGAACGGGACCAGAACCAGGTAGTCCCCGTCTCGAACGTGAGCCTCAGCGACTCCTCGCTCATCCAGGCCACCATGAGGACCTCGCCCGAACCCGTCTGCTGGACCACCGCCGGAATGAGCCCGCGATCGTCGAACTTGAGTGGGGTCTGGCCCAGCGTCACGGGCGTCACGCCCTCCCCGGCGTAGAGCTCGCAAGCGACCGCACTCGTATACTCTTCATCATTCTGGGACATGGTTGTCTCCTTAGGTCGACCGCCCAACTCTAGCATGGACGCGCGCGATGGGACGACGCATGACTGCCAGGAAGCCTTCGAGCATTGGGGGCAGCCAACGCAGTCGACGTGCCCCGGTTCGACCATAAGCACCGGGGCTGAAACGGTTCTACAGCGTGGCCCATCTCACTGAGGACCCGGCCGATGTGCGACCACTCGTGCTGACGACGAGCGGCATGCACGCAGTTCGCACGCTCGCGACGCAATAGCGCGCCGATAGCATAACCACTCACGGGATTCCGCGTTCGTTGCACCGGAAACGGCCCTTGGGAGGCCGATTCCTGATGCAGACGGCGCGACATTCCGCACGGGTCGATGCAGATGGCGCGACATCCACACAGCGCGGTAGATGGCCTAGAAGTCCAAACGCACCGGGATGCCCTGGCTGGCCATGTACTCCTTGACCTGTCGCACCGTGTAGGTACCGAAGTGGAAGACGCTGGCCGCCAAGACCGCGTCGGCCTCGCCCTCGATGATGCCCTCGGCAAAGTGCTCCAGCGTGCCCACGCCACCCGAGGCGATCACGGGGATGGGCACGGCGCGCGCCACCGCCCTGGTGAGCGCCAGGTCGTAGCCGTCCTTGGTGCCGTCCCGGTCCATGCTGGTGAGCAGGATCTCGCCCGCGCCGCGCCGCGCCGCCTCCTGGGCCCACTCCACGGCATCCAGGCCCGTGGCCACGCGGCCGCCCGCCAGGTAGACCTCCCAGCGGTCGCCCGTGCCCACGCGCTTGGCGTCGATGGCGCAGATCACGGCCTGGGAGCCGAAGGCGCTGGCAGCCTGGGTGATCAGGGTGGGGTCCTTGATGGCTGCGGAGTTGACCGAGACCTTGTCGGCCCCGGCGGCGATCATGGTGCGGCAGGACGCGATGTTGCGGAAGCCGCCGCCCACGGTATAGGGAATGCGCAGCTCGGCCGCCGCGCGCGAGGCCAGGTCGATGGTCGTGGCGCGGTCGTCGCTCGTGGCTGTGATGTCCAGGAAGATGACCTCGTCGGCACCCTCGCGGTCGTACTTGCTGGCCAGCTCCACGGGGTCGCCGGCGTCACGCAGGTCCACGAAGTTGACGCCCTTGACCACGCGGCCGTCCTTGACGTCCATGCAGGGAATCACTCGCTTGGTGAGCATGTGTCCTCCTTAGCCCTGGGCCTGACCCTCTCGGTGCCCCGCGCGGCGAGAAGGGCGTCCTCCAGCGAGAAGCTGCCCTCGTAGAGGGCCCTGCCGGTGATGGCACCCTCGATCACGTCCGGCCCAGCCGCAGCGAGGGCGCGGATGTCCTCCAGGCTGGCGATGCCGCCCGAGGCCACAACCGGGAAGCCCGCCGCAGCAGCCACGCGACGGTAGGCTTCCACGTCGATGCCGCTCTGCATGCCGTCGCGGGAGACGTCAGTGAAGACCAGGTGGCGGAAGCCCAGACCTGCCAGGTGGGCAACAAGCTCGAGCGCCTGCAGGCCCTCGCCCTCGCGCCAGCCGTTCACGCGGACCTCGCCGCCCTTGGCCGCCACGTCTGCCACGACCACGTCGGGCCACTCGCGCGCCGCCTGGGCCGCGAAGTCGGGGGCGCGGACAAGGGCCGTGCCGATGGCGATGCGCCGCACGCCCAAGCCGGCGAGCCTCTCCACCGCCCCCATGGACCGCACGCCGCCGCCAGCGTCGACCTTGATGCCGGGGGTCTGGCAGATGGCGCGGATGGCCGCCGCGTTCGCGGCGCGCGCCCCATCGTCCTCCTCGAAGGTGGCCGAGAGGTCCACCACGTGGATCCACTCGGCACCGCGCGCGGCGAAGCCCGCCGCCACGGCCGCCGGGTCGTCGGAGTACACGTCCACCTGGGAGCGCTCGCCGCGACGCAGGCGCACCACCTTGCCGCCTATGAGGTCGATGGCCGGGAAGAGGATCATGCGGCCCCCTCCCCCGCCGCCCCGCCCACACCGCCGGCGCGGACCATGGCCACGTAGTTCTCCAGGATGCGCCGACCCATGGCGGAGCTCTTCTCGGGGTGGAACTGCACGCCAAAGACGTTGCCCTTCCACACGGCGGAGGCGAAGCTCCTCACGTAGTGGGTGCGGCCCGCCACATACTCCGCCGGCACGTCCCCGTCCACGGCGTAGCTGTGCGTGAAGTAGAAGTTGGCACCCTGGGCCACGCCGGCAAAGAGGGGGCAGGCAAGGCCGTGGGACGTGAGCATGAGCTGGTCCCAGCCCACGTGCGGCACCTTGAGGGAGGTGGGACGGCCAGGCTTGGCACCGCAGCCCGTGGGCACCAGACGGGTGCAGGAGCCCGGGATCACACCCAGGCCGGCAACCCAGCGACCGTCCTCGGCACGGCCTGCCGCGACCCCCGACACTCCGCCCGCGGGAGCGCCGCAGGCCGCCGCGCTGCGCTCGTCACCGCGCTCGAAGAGCAGGTGGAGCCCCAGGCAGATGCCCAGGAAGGGCACGCCGCGGCCTATGGCGTCGAGCACGGCGACATCCTCGCCGCTCTCGCGCATGTAGTCCATGGCATCCTCGAAGCTGCCCACGCCGGGAAGGACCACGCCCGAGGCGTCGCGGATGGTTGCCGGGTCGTCCGAAGCCACGGCCTCGGCGCCCGCGTCCGCCAGGCCCCGCACCACACTCAGGAGGTTCCCCTTGTGGTAGTCCACGACCACGATCCCGCTCATGCCAGCACCCCCTTGGTGGAGGGCACGCCCGTCACGCGCGGGTCCGGCTCCACCGCGGCGCGCAGGGCACGCGCGCAGGCCTTGAAGGTGGCCTCCAGGATGTGGTGGGCGTTCTCGCCGCAGAGCTCTCGCAGGTGGAGCGTCATGCCGGCGTCGCGCGCCAGGCCGGCAAAGAACTCGTGGCCCAGCTCGGTGTCGAAGGTCCCCACCTTGGCGGGGCCTATGGGCACGTCCCAGAAGAGCTCGCCGCGCCCGGAGATGTCCACCGCCGCCTGCACCAGGGCCTCGTCCAGCGGCACGCAGGCGTCGCCGAAGCGGCGGATGCCGCTCTTGTCGCCCAGCGCCTGGCGCAGGGCCTGGCCCAGCGCGATGCCCGTGTCCTCCACCGTGTGGTGGTCGTCCACCCAGGTGTCGCCCTCCACGTGGATGGTCATGTCTATGAGGGAATGGCGCGAGAGGGCGCAGAGCATGTGGTCGAAGAAGCCCACGCCCGTGGAGACGTCGGCTCGGCCTGTGCCGTCGAGGTCGATGGTGATGCTGATGTCCGTCTCGCCCGTGGTGCGGGTCACGGTTGCGGTGCGTCCCATGGTATGCCTCCTCAGGATCGGGATGGGTGGGGTGGCTATGCCTGCAGGATCCGGGCAAGCGCCTCTACCACGCGGTCGTTCTCCTCGGGCCTGCCCACCGTGATGCGCAGGCAGCCCTCCAGCCCGGGCGTGGACGAGAAGTCCCTCACCAGGATGGAATGCTCGTCGCGCAGGCGCTCCCAGGCGCGGTGCGCGTCCGGCACCCGCACGCAGAGGAAGTTGGCCTGGGAGGGCCAGGCGGTCACGCCGGGGAGGGCCGCCAGGCGCTGGCGCAGCGGCTCGCGGTCGCGGCGGATGGCCTCGATGGTGGGCACGAAGGCCTCGCGGTTCTTTGCGGCAACGAGCGCCGCCGCCTGGCTGAAGGAGTTGACAGAGTAGGGCTGGCGCACGGCGGAGAGGGCACCCACCACGGACGGGTCCGCCAGCACGTAGCCCACGCGGCCCGCTGCCAGCGAGAAGGCCTTGGAGAAGGTGTGCAGCACGGCCAGGTTGGGGCAGGTGGCCAGGAGCGGCTCCGCCGAGGTCCCGGGGTCGGCGAACTCCGCATAGGCCTCGTCCACCAGCACGACGCCCGGGCAGGCCTCGCAGAGGGCCCGCACGCCGTCCAGCGGGAAGAGGTCCCCCGTGGGGTTGTTGGGCGAGGTCACGACCACCAGGGTGGCCATGCGGGCGGCCTCCACCAGTGCCTCCACGTTGGGCGAGAAGGTCACAGGGTCGCGCGGCACGCTCACGACGGGCGTCTCCACCAGCTCCGCGTAGAGGCGGTATACCGAGAAGTCCGGCGTTGCCTCCACCAGCCGTCCCATGCTCCCGCCAAAGGCCAGGAAGAGGTTGAAGAGAAGCTCGTCGCCACCGTTACCCACGATCACCTGGCTGGGGTCGACCCCATGCCAGTCCGCGATGGCCCGGCGCAGGTCGTCGGACATTGCGCGCGGGTAGCGGTTCGTGGCCACGGCAGCCAGGGCCTCCACGACCTTGTCGTGAACGGCCTGGGGCATGCCGTAGGTGTTCTCGTTTGCGGAGAGGTTGACCTCCACGGGGGTGAAGTGGGGGTCGTAGGGTTCCAAGGCCGCCGCCGAGGGACGCATGGCGGCCCGGAGGCGCGCGTCAATCTGCGCCATGCTACCTCCCACCGTTCAGGTCGGGCACGCCGGGGGTCTTGAGGTCGCGCGGCCAGGCCGTGCGCCCGGCGCCCTCGCAGGCGGCCGCGGGGTCCGCGAACTTGTCTGTTCCCTCGGCCAGGAGCTTGCGCCGCATGCCCACGGAGAGGGCGTGCGCCCAGAGGCCCTCGGCCTGGGCCATGTCCTGCACGGCCGGGGCGTCCTTGGCCATGCCCTCGGGCGTGTAGGAGATGACGGACGAGCGCTTGATGAAGTCGTAGACGCCGAGCGGGTTGGAGAAGCGCGCCGTGCCGCCGGTGGGCAGGGTGTGGTCGGGGCCGGCCACGTAGTCGCCCAGGGGCTCGGAGGACCAGGCGCCCACGAAGATGGCGCCGGCGTTCCTCACCTTGCCGAGAAGCCCCATGGCGTCCGCGCAGTGGAGCTCCAGGTGCTCCGGGGCCACCACGTTGACGGCGTCCACGGCCGCGTCGGCCGAGGGGGCGACCACGATCACGCCGTGGTCATCGAGGGAGGCACGGGTGATCTCCTCGCGCGGGGACTGGGCCACCAGCCGCTCGACGGCGGCGAGCACCTGGGCCGGCAGCTCCGGGTCCCAGGTGACCAGATAGCAGGAGGCCATGGGGTCGTGCTCGGCCTGGGCCATGAGGTCCGCGGCCACGACCACGGGGTCCGCCGTGGCATCGGCCAGCACGCAGACCTCGGAGGGGCCGGCCACCATGTCGATCCCCACGTCGCCCGAGACGAGCCGCTTGGCCGCCGCCACATAGGCGTTGCCGGGACCCACGACCTTGTCTACCGCGGGGATGGTCTCGGTCCCGTAGGCCACGGCGGCGATCGCCTGGGCTCCGCCCACGGCGTAGACCTCGTCCACGCCGGCCAGGGCCGCGGCAGCCAGGGTGTATGCCGAGAGGGACCCGTCGCGCTGGGGCGGCGTGACCATGACCACGCGGGGCACGCCGGCCACCTTGGCGGGGATGGTGTCCATGAGCACGGTGGAGGGGTACTGGGCGCGGCCGCCGGGCACGTAGACGGCCGCGGAGGCCACGGGCGTGACCTTGACACCCAGGATGGTGCCGTCCTCGCGGGTGGTGAACCAAGACTCGGGCCTCTCCCTGCGGTGGAAGTCGTAGATCTGGTCGCGGGCCTTGGTAAGAGATGCCAGGAAGCCCGCGTCCACCATGTCCGGCGCCGCCTGTACCAGCTCGTCGGGCACGCGGAAGGCCTTGGGGCAGAAGCCGTCGAAGCGCTCGCAGTACTCCCGCACAGCCACGTCCCCGCGCTCGCGCACGTCGCTCACGATGGCGAGGGCCGCCTCGGTCACGCTTGCGGGCAGGGCGGCACCCGTGCGGTTGAGGTCGGCCGGGGTCAGGCGTTGGTCGCCCTCGAGCTTGATGGTCCTCATCTACTGCTCCCCTCCCACGACCTCGGCGAGGCGTGCCGCCAGGTCGCGAATGCGCTTGTCGCAACGATAGGCCGCCGGGCCGGCGAAGAAGCGCGCGGTGCACTCCATAACGTCGTCCACGATGCGCAGGTCGTTCTCGCGCAGGGTGGTCCCGGTGGCCGTGATGTCCACTATGCGGTCGGTCATGCCCACGATGGGGCCAAGCTCGATGTTGCCGTGCAGGGTCACTATGTCCACCTGCTGGCCTATGCGGTCGTAGTAGGCCCGCGTTACGCGCGGGTACTTGGTGGCCACGCGCACGGTGCCGCGCCAGGAGTAGGCCCGCTCGGCCTCGCCCTCCTTGGCCGCGGGCTCCGCCACCACGAAGCGGCACCGCCCATAGCCCAGGTCCACCAGCTGCAGGAGGTCGAGCCCGGCCTCCACGAGCGAGTCCCGCCCGCAGATGCCGCAGTCGCAGCCGCCGTGCCCCACGAAGATGGGGGCGTCCTGGGCGCGCACAATCACGTACTCGTAGTCGCCCTCGCGCACCACGAGCTTGCGGCCGGGGTCGCGCAGGCCCTCCACGGGAAGGCCAGCCGCCTCGAGCACGCGGATCGTGTCGTCCTTGAGGGAACCCTTGGGCACGGCGATGCGCAGGGGCCGCTCGGCCAGGCGCACGCCCGGCGTGACCACACCGGACTCGCCCGGCTCGCCCAGGACCTCCTGGAGCCGCTCCAGCGAGAGTGCGAAGCCGCAGGCCGCCAGTCCCTCGCGGCGCAGGTTCCTGAGGACGGCGTCGTAGCGGCCACCCGAGGCCAGGCTGGCGGCGATGCCCTCGGCGTAGGCCTTGAAGATGATGCCCGTGTAGTAGTCGAAGGAGTTGATGATGGAGAAGTCGAAGGTCACGCGACCGGCAGCGGTGAGGTCTCCCACGCTCGAGGCCAGGCGGTGCAGCTCCTGGGTGCCCCTGCGCTCGGGCGGGACGCCCGCCGCGGTCAGGAGGTCGTCGATCCTGTCTATGACCTCAACGCCGCCACTCATGCGGGTGACCTCGCGGATGGCCCGGGCCGCCTCGGGCGAGAGGTTCGCGGTCCCCGCCACGAGCTCGTCGAGCGTCACCAGGTCGGACTCATGAACAAGCTCGAGCGCCTCCTCGCGGAATGCCGTGGTAGGGGCGCAGACGTCCAGCAGGCCCTTGAGCGGGGTCACGGAGCCCAGGACTATGCGCCAGTCCGGCACCTCCAGGGTGGCCAGCACCGTGGCCAGCAGGCGCACTACCTCGGTCTCGGCCTTGTCGCCATCCTGCGCGGCGCTCACGAGCTCCACGCCCAGCTGGGTGAACTCGCGCGGCTGGCCCTTGAGGGAGGACTCCTCGCGCACGACGCTCTGGGCGTAGCGCAGGCGGGCGGGCAGCTGGTCGGAGGCGACGCGCGTGGACACTAGGCGCGCCACGGGCAGCGTGTTGTCGGGGCGCATGGTCAGGAGGGCGCCGTCCGCGTCGAAGAGCTGGAAGGGCGACTCCACCCTCCCCGCGCGGGAGAGGGCCTCGCGGCTCTCCAGGATCGGGGTCTCCACGGGCAGGTAGCCCGCCGACGAGAAGCAGTGGCGCACGGTGTCGGAGATCCGCTCCCGCGCGAGTGCCTCGGTGGGCAGGATGTCCCTGAATCCGCTGGGCGTACCGGTGATCACGTGATGGCTCCTTCTCCGCGCCGCGTCTGGGGGCCTCGGCGCTTTAGTCAACTAAAGCGATTGCGCGGGCTACTTTAGCACACTAAAGCGCCATGACAACCGCCATTGCCAGATTGCCACTACTCCTGCAGGCGTGGGCGCACGAGAGGCCGGCCTTATCGCCGGCGTAACAGTCGGCCGAAGACCGACCGCACCATGCCCGACTCTGGGAGCTTGAGGGCCACGGCCAGGCCATAGGTCACCAGCACCGAGGGGATGCCGCCCACGACGCAGAAGAGGATGGACTTGAGGGTGGTGCCGTCGCAGGGACCGAGCAGGCGGGTGAGGAGACCCAGGATGAGCCAGCCCACAAGGGCGCCCGGCACGCCCAGGACGACGGAGCGCGCAAGCGAGCCCAGCATCTGCCGCATGCCGATGTGGCCCAGGTGGCGGTGGAGGTTCCAGAAGGTGATCACGTCAACGATGGCAAAGAAGACGAGTGACGTCAGTGCCACGAACATGAGGTCGAAGTAGGGCGTGAGCACGAGGAGCATGACCACCTGGACCGCAGACGCGACCACGTTGGAGAGGGCGTAGATGCCCATGCGGCGCATGGCCGAGCAGACCTTCTGCAGGTACATGCAGATGCCGTAGAAGGGCAGTCCCGCCGCGAGTCCCCAGAGGTAGGAGACCGTGAGCTCAAGCTGGTCGTGGGTGAAGTTGCCGGCTGAGATGATGGAGACGAGCGGCATGGCAAAGACGCACAGGTAGAGCATGAAGGGCACCATGAAGAAGAGGATCTGTCCCGAGCCCATGGAGATGCCGTCGAGGAAGCCCCGGCGGTCGTCCTTGGCCCAGGAGTCGGAGAGCTCGGTGAACATGGCCGTGGTGATGGGCACCGTGAGCACGGCATAGGGCAGGGTGAACCATAGGCGGGCGTAGCTGGAGATGGCGGCCCCGGAGGCGTTGACGGCCAGCTGGGAGCTCACCTGCACGGAGCTGGTCACGAAGGTGGAGACCATGACCACGAGGGAGGGCACGCCGATCTTTACCGTGTCCTTGAGGGCGGGGTCATGCCAGTCGATGTGAAAGCGGAAGCGCACGCCATGCTTGCGCATGGAGGGAATCTGCACGACCACCTGCACGAAGACGCCGAGCGGGTTGCCCAGCGCCAGGATGACCAGGGCCAGCTGGGGCGCCATGGGGGCGAGCGCCGCATAGGCCAGGAACGACGCGGTGGTCACGAAGTTGTTGAAGATCGGGGCCGCCGCGCCCCAGAAGTAGTCGCGCTCGGCGTTGAGCACGCCCGAGAAGATGGTGGAGAGAGCGTAGAGCACGACCTCGATCACGAAGAAGCGGAAGAAGTAGACCGCCAGGTCAAAGTCGAAGTCCGCGTTTGCCGAGAAGGACTGGGTCCACACCAGGGGCGCTGCGAATATGAAGCCCAGGACGGAGACGCCACCCATGAGGACCAGGAGGATCGAGACCAGGTTGGAGGTGTACTCCGAGGCGCCCCTGATGCCAGCGCGACGCTTGACCGACATGTAGACCGGCAGGAAGGCCGTGGTGAGCATGCCCGCCACCACGAGCTCGTAGAGCAGGTTGGGCAGGTTGTTTGCTATGGAGTAGCAGCTGGCCATGACGGTGGCGCCGATGGCGTAGGCCTGGCCCCAGGTGCGGAAGAAGCCCGTGAGGCGGCTGACCAGCACGAGCGCGCTCATCAGGGAGGCCGAGCGGCCCACGGATGCCTGGGTGGACTCGGGGACTTCGCCCTGGCCGTCGCCGGTGGGCTCAGCTGCCAGCGACTCGGCTGCCGGGGGCTCGGCTGCCGGGGGCTCCGCCTCGGGGTCGGCGTCGGGCAGCGGGACAAGAGCCGACGGGTCCGTGGAACCCACCGAGCCCAGCGCCACCCACTGGGTCGTGGTCTCGGGCAGGGGACCAAAGTCCCGCTTGGGCTGCGTGGCCGCGCCCCTGCCAGCCGGCCGCATGTGCTTTGGGGTATGTGAGGAGGCCAAGGCTTCTCTCCCATCCTGACCTAGGACGATTCCGTGCGGATGCGAACTCTCTGCGAACTGGTAAATTCTGCCACCGGGGACTCCCGACCGCGACGAGAAGGCCCTCGCGCCATAGCTAACGCACGATGTCGGCGAAGGTGGCCCCACAGAAGTCGGCCAGGGCGTTGGGCTCCAGCCGCAGCGACAACCCGCGCCTGCCACCCGAGACGCCCACCTCGTCGAAGAGCTGCGCCGTCTCGTCTATGAGGGTGGGGAAGCTCTTCTTCATGCCCAGGGGCGAGCAGCCCCCGCGCACGTAGCCCGTGGTGGCCTCCAGGTCCTTGGTGGGCAGCATGGAGAGGGACTTCTCGCCCGCGGCGGCGGCGGCCTTCTTGAAGTCCAGCTCCTCCCCCACCGGGATGCAGCAGACCACGTGGTCGCCGTTGGGGGCCACGGTCACGAGGGTCTTGAAGGAGGAGTCGGGGTCCACCCCGCCCTCGAGCGCCATCCGCAGGCCCAGGCCGCGCGAGAGGTCCTCCTCCTCGAACTCGCGGCAGGTGTAGGGGATGCCCGCGCGGTCCAGCTCGCGCATGGCGTTGGTCTTGTCGATCTTCTCGCGCTTGGCCATGGGGCTCCCCTCTCCCGTCGTCGTACCCTGCCACTCTACCCCACCCGTATGGAGACGCCGCGACCGTCGGGCACGGCACAGGGACGGCAGTTCCTGGCCCTTTCGGTTATCGGTCGTGGCGAACGCCAACCGTCGCAACTCTGTGTAACCAGACGTCTTGCGGCTCCCATCGCAAAGGTCCACCATACCTTTCACCTAGTAATTCACTAGGAATTTCCACTCGCGGCACAGGGGCCGCGCAAAGGGAAGGGAGCAATCATGGAAGTGAACCCGCAGGCAGTCGCCGCGCTGGTCGTGGCAGTGGCCTTCTTCGCCTTGCTTGCCGTGCTCAAGCGAAGGTTCCATGTGGGCTTTGGCGCCCGCACGATAATCGCAACGGGCCTCGGCGTCGTCTTGGGCCTGGCCTTTGGGCAGGGCTTCGACTACTACGCGGTCTTCGGCACGATATATGCCAACGCGATAAGTGCCATCGTGGTACCCCTCCTCTTCTTCTCGATCGTCTCCAGCGTGACCAACCTTGCGGACACCGTGCGCCTGCGCAGCATAGGCCTGCGCTCGGTGGTCTACCTCCTGCTCAACACCCTCACCGCCACCCTGCTCACGCTGGCTGTCGCCCTGCCGCTGGAGATCGGGCGGGGCTTCTCGCTGGATGGCGTGGAGTACGAGGCACACGAGGTGCCCACCGTCACCGACACCATCGTCGGGCTCTTCCCCAAGAACCTGGCTGCCTCCTGGACCAGCAACGCCGTAGTCCCCATCATCGTCTTTGCCCTCATCGTGGCCCTGGCCTACAATCGCCTGACCCGCGACGGCGCCAAGGACTCCGGCGTGGGGATCTTCAAGCAGTTCGTGGACGCCGCAAACAAGGTCCTGGGCGAGGCCGTGAGCTGGATCGTCTCCTTCACCCCCTATGCCGTGGTGGCCTTCATCGGACGCGCCGTGGGTCGCGCCAGCGTGGACCAGCTCCTGCCCCTCCTGGGCGTGCTCGCCGTGGCCTACGTGGTCCTGGCCATCCAGTTCTTTGGCGTGGAGAGCGCCCTCGTGGCCGCGATCGGGCACCTGAGCCCCGCGCGCTTCCTGCGCGGCATGGCACCCGCCGCCATCACCGCCTTTACCACGCAGAGCAGCGTGGGCACCATCCCCGTGACGGTGCGCTCCCTCACCCAGAACCTCGGGGTCGACGAGGACGTGGCCTCCTTCACGGCAGGCCTTGGCGCCAACCTCGGCATGCCCGGTTGCGCCGGCATGTGGCCTACGCTGGTGGCGGTCTTTGCCATCAACGCCCTGGGCATTCCCTTCTCCGCCGGCCAGTACGCCTTGCTCGTGGTCCTCACCCTCGTGGTCTCCGTCGGAACCGTGGGCGTGCCCGGCACCGCGACCATCACCGCCACCGCCCTCCTGGCCGCACTCGGCCTCCCCGTGGAGACCATAGCCCTGGTGGCCCCCATCTCCTCGATCGTGGACATGGGCCGCACCGCCACGAACGTGCTGGGCGCCTCCGAGGCGGCGCTGCTCGTGGCCAGGTCCCAAGGCCTCGTGGACGAGAAGGTCTACGACGCCGACGAGTCCTACGCCCTCCCCAAGAACGGCGTGGCGCACGCGGCGTAGCCAAAAGTCAGTCCAGCCCACCCCGAAACGCCGACTCCTCTCCCGGGCGGCGCGAAGGTCCCTGACGCCTTCGCGCCGCCCTGCGTTAGGCACGTCGTCTGGCACGGGTCTAGCCCTTCTCCTTGGAGAGATACTTGTTTGAGATAACCTTGACCTCCATGTTGGGTCCCAGGGCGCGCTCCAGCTCGTCGGACTCCTCGGGCGTCAGCTCGCGGGTGTCCGTGATGTGAAAGACGACGCCCTCGTCGTAGCGGCCTGCCGTCACGTTGCCCTTGATGCCGTCGACCGCCGCCAGGAGCTCGTCCGGGGTCGCGTAGTCGCCCAACTGCATGGGCAACTGGGGCACCATCGACGCCGCTATCGAAGGCTGCGCCTTGGCCTGCACCCGCAGGCTCAGCTTCTGGCGCGGGGCCCGGCCAAGGTGGTTGTTCCACACCGAGAAGACCAAAAGCTGGTAGCCCGCAAGGCCCAGCCGGTTGCCGTTGACCTTGGGTCCCACTAGCTCGGCCTGCAGCGTGAGTTCCGGATGCTCCAACAGGAGGTCCGCCAGACCCTGGCGCACGGCGCAGTCGCGCATGACGGCACCCAAGCCCATGGCAGGGTTGAGCTCGTTGTTGTGTCCAAGGACCCGCAGGCCGTAGGCGGCGTCCTCGTCCTTGGGAAGGGCCGAGAGCGTGACCGACGTGCCGTCCACCTTGACCGACGCCTCGGACGTCACGCGAACCAGCAGCGGCCAGAGCTCCGTCAGGTTCTGGATGCGGACTGCGTCCGTCTTGGGCGCGAGCCTGCCGTCGTAGTCGCCCAGGAGGTCCTCGCCCGAAACGATGGGCTCGTAGAGGCAGACCCCCAGGCGGGAGGACACGTCCGTCCCAACCGGGGCGTCCTCGGCTATGCCGAAAGTCGCAAGCTTGAGGAGAAGCCCCTGGCTGTAGACACCGCGGAGCTGGGCCGTCCGGAGCACCGTGCCATGTGTGGGGACGCCTGCGGCCAGCATCTCCCTGTGGGACCCGCGGATGTCCTCCAGGTGGGGCGTGCCGTCGGGGATGAAGGTGTCTATCTCCAGATAGACGACCTTCTCGCCGGGCGAGAACTCGCCCTTGCCCACCACGCAGTCCCAGCCCTCCACGCGAGCCACCTCTATGCGATCCGCGCCTTCGATGGGCCTTGTCTCCGCCACCCGCTGAACCGTCGCGACCTTGCGTGCCATGGTTGCCTCCCGTCTACGCTCCACCAACCCCTGATGTGTGGAGGAGCGTAGACGACCGAGTGGACATAAATTCCGCCGCAGGTCAGAGGGGGTGTGGCTCCTACCGGGCACTAGTACCGGGCACTAGTGCCCGGTAGGGGAAGTGTCAGTTGCAGGTGTGCGGTCGTTTGTTGCAGATTATATAACCGCAGGTAGACGAGCCGCTCCTCAGGCGCCCCCCGAAGTCGAGGCACCTGCAAGTGACACTTCCCGCTCGTCGCACGCAAAGGCGACACGCAATCCCCGCGCACGGGTATGATTCATCTCAAAGGAGGTTCCCATGATGCATCCGTATCTCACGCTGGCCGACGGCACACAGGTGGTCTTCTCGGACCTCATCCCGGATGAGGACGAGAGGGCACTGCCAAAGGTCTACGTCCAGTTCGAGCGCCCGTGCGACAATGGCTTCGACTCCGTGAGGTTCGAGCTCCCCTCGTACGGCTATGAGATATGGGAGGGCTCCTTCACGGAGGACGAGATGGCCTTCTTCAAGACCTTCCTCTCAAACAACGCCCACCTCCTATATGCCTACGCGGCAGAAGGAGGACTCAGGATTGCCTAGCGTCCTCACCATAGGGAGCTACCGGGTCTATTCTTAGTCGAACGAGGAGGGCGAGCCCATTCACGTGCACGTGTGCGTTGGCACGCCAACGCCTGGCGCGACCAAGATCTGGCTCACGCGTGCCGGTGGGTGCGTGCTTGCCCACAACAGGGGGCAGATTCCCCTCCACGACCTGTCCGAAATCATGCGCATCCTCGAGGCACAGCACGCCTACATCTGCAGCCAGTGGAAGCGCTACTTCCTCACCGACTCCATCTCGTTCATCTGTTAGGTGAGCGGGCACCAGGGGGTACTCCCCTGCTGCCCGAAAGTGGGCACTAGGCGAATACCCCCTGGTGCCCGGTAGGCTGCAGGTAAGAGGATGCGACGTCAAGAGGATGTCCCGCTTCTGCTGATGGTCGACGCTAGCATACACTCTGTGCAATGACAACCACAAAACCGCAGTTGATAGCCCATCAGTCATACAGAGTGCATGCTAGTTTCCAGATTCTGGCACGACAAGCGGCCCCACCACATCTGTGACGGAGCCGCCTGACGAGGCTATGGTTGCTCGCTACGTGACGCTACTTGGCGTCGGCCTCGTGCTTGCGCTTGTAGTGACGGTACTCGCTGAAGGCCACGAGCGCGATGCCGCCCACGCCGATCACGTCCACCACGATGCGGAGAAGGTCTGCCGTCTGCATGGGCTCCTTGTAGACGCTGCCCGGGGCCGCCCCCTCCATGGCGCGGGAGTTGGCGATGGCGTAGAGCAGGTGATGCATGGACTCACGGGCCTGGCTCATGTCGCCCTGGGCCACGTCGCCCGTGCGGAAGTCCAGGTCGACGTTGGCATCCGGGGTATAGCAGAGCTTGACGTCGGCTCCGGCCTCGATCATCTGCTTGGCCTGCATGTGGGGCTGGTGGGCAGCCGCGGAGTCGGTGATCACCCAGCCGTCGAAGCCCCACTCGTCGCGCAGGACGTTGGTGATAAGGGCATAGTCGCCACCGGCCCAGGTGGCGCCGATGCGGTTGAAGGAGCTCATGACGCCCAGGGTGGTCGGAACCTCTGCCGTCCCCATGGTCAGGCTGCCGTCCGCGGCCTTCTCCACCACGGGCTCCTCGATGTCCTCCTGCTCCACGCACATCTGGAAGGGCTTGAGGTAGAGCTCGCGGATGGACTGCTCGTTGGCCCAGGTAACGAGGCCGCCGCCATATTCGTGGGCGTCGGCGTCGCCACGATGGTTCTCCTGGTCGTTGAGGGCGAAGTGCTTGATGGTGGAGTACATGCCCTTCTCGGCGGCGCCGCGCACCTCGAGGGAGGCAACCTTGCCGGAGAGGAAGGGGTCCTCGGAGTAGTATTCGTTGGCACGGCCCACGTACGGGGTGCGGTGCAGGTTCATGGAGGGGGCATACCAACCGTTGGCGCCACCCAGGTTGGCGTCGTTGCCGATCATGTTGCCAAACTCATGCGCCAGCTCGGGGTTCCAGGTGCGGGCCAGGGTGCCGGAGCCGCAGTAGAGGGTGGAGGTGCCGCCCCAGACCAGGCCGGCCGCGGTGTCGGCGTCGTAGCCCCAGGGCTTGCCCACGCTCTCCAGATAGGGGGTGCCGTAGCCGCCCATGTTGATGGTCTGGTAGTAGTCGTCGAGCGTCAGCTGGTCGAGCAGCTGGTCCCAGGCGGGATCATCGTAGGACTTGCCGCGCAGGTCGATGAGGGTCAGGCCGTTCTGGGCGCCGGTGGTAACGGTGCTGGCCTCGGAGGAAAGGTTGGGGTTGCCGGAGTCGTAGGAGTCCAGGTTGGCAATAAGGTCATCAGAGGCCTGCTTGCCGTACACGTAGGCCACGCCGTCAGAGGAGTTGATCTCGTTGCCCCAGGTGGAAACGTCGCCGACCAGGGCCTCGCCGTCGTGCTCGGGCCAGGTGCCCGTCCAGTCCGCGCGGCTGAGGTAGGTGGTGCCCTCCTGCGAGGCGTCGTCGAACTGGTTGGTCACCTGGGCGCCGGTGACGGCGTCGGTGGCGTAGGCCGTGGTATCGAGCTCGGCCTGATCGAAGGAGGCCACCAGCGAGGCGTCGCCGGGCACGTCCGCACCCTTGGCCGCCAGGATGTTCTGCACGGCGGCGTGGGCGTCGGTGCCGGAGGTCACGTAGTAGGTGCCCGCGTCCATGACGTAGGTCTTGGCGCCCTTGGCGTCGTAGGAGGCCAACTGGGACTTGTCGAAGCTCACCGTGATGGTCTGGCTCTCGCCCGGCTCCAGGAGCTTGGTCTTGTCGTAGCCCACCAGCACCACGGAGCTCTTCTCCACGCCGTTGGCGCGGTCGTAGTCAGTGTAGGGGGCCTGGGCGTAGATCTCCACGGGAGTCTTGCCGGCCACGTCGCCGGTGTTCTTCACGGTCACCGTGGCCTCGAGCGTGGTGCCCTTGTCGGCCAGCGAGAAGCCCGACTGCTCGAAGCTGGTGTAGGAGAGGCCGTAGCCAAAGGGATAGACGACCTCCTTGTCGTAGTCGAAGTCCCCGGCGTTGCCCTGGCCCAGGACCGCGTCCTCGTAGCGGGTCTCGTAGTAGCGGTAGCCCACGTAGATGCCCTCGGCGTAGGTCACGTAGTGGTAGCCGGTCTCGGTACCGTCGGCCTTGGTGTAGGCGTAGTCACCCACGTTCTGCGCGGCCGGCGAGTTGAGGGCGTCGGCGGCGTAGGTGTCCACCGTGTGGCCGGAGGGGTTGATGGCGCCGGAGAAGATCTTGGCCAGGGCGGTCGTGCCACTGGTGCCAGCGGAGGGCATCTCCACGATGGCCTTGATGTTGGGGTAGTCGGCCACCCAGTCGAACTGCAGCGGCGAGGCGGTGTTCACCAGCAGGACCACCTGGTCGTAGTTGTCGTTCAGGTACTGCAGGATCTCGCGCTCGGTGGTGTCGGGCTCGAGGTAGCTGCGGGCCTGGTCGGCGGGATTGTCCGCGTGGGCGTACATGCCGCGCGGCATGTCGCGGCCCTCGCCGGCCACGCGCTTGAGCACGAAGACGGGCACGGTGCCCTGGGCGGAGTCCAGCACGCCGGCGTCCTGCATCACGCCGAGCGGGCACTCGTTGATCGAGAAGTCCTCATCGGCACCAAAGCTGATGGAGCCCACGCCCAGCTTGTAGTCCTTGCCGGCGCCGTTGAGATAGAAGTCCTCCAGGTCCTTGTTCACGGAGAAGCCCTGGGCCTCGAAGGCGTCGTTGAGGGCGTCGTAGGAGCCGGGGCCACCACCCGTGAAGGCCGTCATGAGGCTCTGCGAGGACGTGGCGTTCTTGCTGGCCTCGCCAAAGAAGCTGAACGCGGTGCCCTGCGCGAAGGGCATGGTCTTGTCGTCGTTCTTGAGCAGGATGTAACCCTCGCCGGCCAGGCGCTCGTCGAAGTCCTGCTGGGCAACCTTGGCCTCGTCGCCGGCCGCGTAGTCGCCCTTGTAGTAGTCCAGGTCGAGCCCGGTGGTGTCCACGCCAGAGTTGTCCCAGCCGGTCTTGAGGCCGGTAAGGGCGTTGAGCATGCGCCCGTACTGTCCCAGGGCGCCGTTGCCCACCACCATGATGGCCGCAAAGGCCACCACGAGCACCACCTTGAGCACGAGCTTGACCACCCGTGCCGGCTTGCTCTCGTGGAAGGGCTTGCGCGGCTTCCGTTCCTTACGTGCCATCCCTCTCCCCTTTCTGTCACAGAAGTGTCTGACACTTCTGTGACACGTTGCGCGCCCGCGGCGCGGGCGCTCCCCTTTCAGCGTGCTTTCATCCCCATTCATAGGGTACGGACCGGCCGCACGGTACGCCCGCGGCACAAACCCGCGATTCGGTGGCACAATCGGTTGCGTTGGCTGACGGTCTGGCAACAGGTTGGGGACTGGGAGACAGATGCGCGCGCTGGTGCTGGAGGACGACGACGGGCAGGCCGCCCTGCTCGCGGGCTACATAGAGCGCTACGGGCGCGAGACGGGCGACCCCCTGCAGGTCACGCGCCTGGCGTCCGCCTTTGCCCTCGCCGACAAGACCTGCCCGGACTTCGACATGGCCTTCCTGGACATAGGCCTTCCGGGCATCAACGGCATGGAGGCGGCCCACCTCATCCGCGAGCGCGACGAGCGCGTGCCCATCGTCTTCGTGACCGACCTGGCCCAGTACGCCGTGCGCGGCTACGAGGTGGAGGCCCTGGACTTCGTGGTCAAGCCCGTGACCTACGCCCAGATCGCACCGCGCCTGGCCAAGATGGCCCGCGCCGCACGCGAGAACGCCCGCCGGACCCTGGCCGTGACCACCGCCACGGGCATTCGGGTGCTGGACGTGGCGCAACTGGAGGCCGTGGAGGTCTCCAAGCACGACCTCTTCTACCATGTGGCAGGCGAGAAGGACCCCCTCCGCACCCGGGGCACCATGGCCGCCACGGCCGACGAGCTGGCGGACGCCCCCTTCATGCGCGTGTCGGCAAGCTGCCTGGTGGGCATGCCCCACATCGAGCGCATAGATGGCGACCGTATCGTCATGCGTGACGGCAAGGAGTTCTGGTTCAGTCGCGCCAAACGCAAGGGCGCCATGGAGCAGATCGCGCGCTACCTCGGGGGACGGCGATGAGCGTGCCGGAATGGCTCGGGCCTCTGGCCTTCTCGGCTGCATTCACCCTGACCAGCATGTGGGTGCCCGTCTGGCTGGGCGTACGCAGCGCAACACGCCGCTCGCACTTCTGGGGGCGCGTGGGGCTCATCGCCCTTGTCGCTTGCGCCGAGTTTGCGACTGCGCTCGTAGCGCCCGACGTCGATTCCACAACCATCACCGCCATGCTCACGGTGGACAAGGCCTATGCCGCGGCACCGCTCCTCATATTCGCCCTTCTCCCCCTCGTGGTCCTCTTTCTCTACGACGTGACGCCGGGGGATGCCATGTACGTCTCGGCCCAGGGATATGCCCTGCAGAACCTGGCCAGTGGCTTCGGAGAGACGCTGCGTCTGCTCGCGGGGGCGCCCATGGGCGGGGTGATGACCATGAGCCTTACATGGGCCCTCATCTCGCTTGCCCTGTACGCCGCCACGTACATGATCTTCTTTGCGCTAATCCTGCCGCGACGCAGCGGGTTTGCCGCCTGGCGCGCCACGGGCAGGGGCATGGTCGTGGCCATGGCGCTCGTGATGTTCCTCGTGATCTTCTTTGACGAGATCATCAAGGGGGCAACCGTGGCCGGCCTCGGCGTGCCCTACCTCCTGTCCCTGCGAGCCGTGCACGTGGGCACCTGCCTCTTCGTGCTCTGGGCCATGTTCCAGATGGCCTATGCCCAGGAGATGCGCCTGCAGATGGAGGCAGAGCGCTCCATACGGTCCGAGGAGGAGCGTCGCTGGGAGATGTCACGGCAGAACGTGGAGGCCATCAACATCAAGTGCCACGACATCCGCCACCAGATCCGGAGCCTGCGGGAGGGCGGGGCGGCTGTGGACGCCTCCGCCCTTGCGGACATCGAGCACGAGGTGGAGGTATACGACTCCCTGGTGCGCACGGGCAACGCCGCGCTCGACACCGTGCTCTCCGAGAAGCGCCTGATCTGCGACCAGGCAGGCATCGAGCTCTCCGTGATGGCGGACGGGGCGGCACTTGCCTTCATGCCGCCGGCGGACCTCTACGCCCTCTTTGGCAATGCGCTCGACAATGCCATCCGTGCCGCGCGCGAGGTGGACCCGGCCTCGGGCATGGGCCGCTACATCAGCGTGGTGGTGCGCCGGGCCATGGGTATGGTGACCATACACGTGGAAAACAGCTTTGCCGGTCCCGCGCCCCAGGTCGTGGACGGCCTGCCGCAGACCACCAAGGCAGACAAGGCCAACCACGGCTTTGGCATGCTCAGCATGAGGAGGATCGCCGAGCGCTACCACGGCAGCCTGACCGCCAGCTGCCAAGGCCAGGTCTTCAGCCTGGACGTCCTTCTCGCCCCAGCCGTGGCATGAGGCGGGCACCAGGGGAGTACCCCTTAGTGCCCGCTAGGGAAGTACCCCCTAGTGCCCGCTCTAGCGCTCGGCCATGCGCTTGCGGTCGCGGTCCAGTATGGGCGCCAGGAAGCGGCCCGTGTAGGACCGCTCCACCTGGGCCACCTCCTCGGGCGTGCCATAGGCCACCACCGTGCCACCGCCCTCGCCGCCCTCGGGGCCCATGTCGAGGATGCGGTCGGCCACCTTGATCACGTCCAGGTTGTGCTCGATCACGAGGACCGTGTTGCCCGCGTCCACCAGCTTCTGGAGCACGTCCACCAGCTGCCGAACGTCCTCGAAGTGCAGGCCCGTGGTGGGCTCGTCCAGGATGTAGAAGGTGCGCCCCGTCTGCTGGCGATGCAGTTCCTTGGCAAGCTTGACGCGCTGGGCCTCGCCACCACTGAGCGTGGTTGCCGGCTGGCCCAGATGCACGTAGCCCAGGCCCACGTCGTAGAGGGTCTGGAGCTTGTTCTTGATCCGCGGGATGTTGGCGAAGAAGGCCAGGGCCTCGGTCACCGTCATGTCCAGCACGTCGGAAATGGACTTGCCGTGGTAGAGGATCTCCAGGGTCTCGCGGTTGTAGCGCTTGCCGTGGCACACCTCGCAGGGCACATAGACGTCCGGCAGGAAGTTCATCTCTATTTTGATCTGCCCGTCGCCCTTGCAGGCCTCGCAGCGACCGCCTGGCACGTTGAAGGAGAAGCGCCCGGCGCTGTAGCCGCGCGCGCGGCTCTCGGGCACGCTCGCGTAGAGGGCGCGCAGGTCGTCCCAGAGGCCGATGTAGGTGGCGGGGTTGGAGCGGGGCGTGCGGCCGATGGGGCTCTGGTCGATGTCGATGACCTTGTCCACGATCTTCTCGCCGTCGGGGCCACGCAGGCCTTCCAGCTTCCTGTAGGGTCCCACGATGCGCTTGGAGTGGTGCACGGCGTTGGTGAGGGCCGGCGCCAGCGTGTCCGTGACCAGCGACGACTTGCCCGAGCCCGAGACGCCCGTGACCACGGTGAAGGTGCCCAGCTCGATCTTGGCCGTCACGTCCTTGAGGTTGTTTGCCCGGCAGCCCGTGATGGTCACGCAGCCCCGGTCGGGGTGGCGGCGCTCCGCCGGCAGCTCGATCATGCGCTTGCCCGTGAGGTAGGCGCCCGTGAGGGACTGCTTGTTGCGCGCGATCTGGGCCGGCGTGCCCTGGGCCACCACCTGGCCGCCCAGCTCGCCCGCGCCGGGGCCCATGTCGATCACCCAGTCGGCCGCTCGGACGGTGTCCTCGTCGTGCTCCACCACGATCACGGTGTTGCCCAGGTCGCGTAGGCGCTGAAGGGTGGCTATGAGCCGATCGTTGTCGCGCTGGTGGAGGCCTATGGAGGGCTCGTCCAGGATGTAGAGGACGCCCATGAGGCCGGCGCCGATCTGCGTGGCTAGGCGGATGCGCTGGGCCTCGCCGCCGCTGAGGGTTGCCGCCGCGCGGGAGAGCGTGAGGTAGTCCAGGCCCACGTTGACCAGGAACTGCAGGCGGGCTCGGATCTCCTTGACCACCGGCCCCGCGATGGCCAGCTGGCGGTCCGTGAGCTGCAGGCTCTCAAAGAACTGCAGGCACTCGCGGCAGGACATCTGGCAGACTTCCCAGATGTTCTTGTCTCCCACGGTCACCGCCAGGAACTCCGGCTTGAGGCGGGCACCGTGGCAGGTGGGGCAGGGCACCTCGCGGATGTACTTCTCGTAGTGCGCCTTCATGGTGGCGCTGGTGGTCTCCTGGTACTTCTCGAAGAGGATGGACCTCACGCCAGAGAACTTGGTGAGCCAGTGGGTGTCGCGCCCGTCCAGCGTGTGGTAGTACACGTCGACCTTGGTCTCGCCCAGGCCGTTGAGGAGGGCGTCCTGGGCCTCGCGCGGCAGGTCCTGCCAGGGCGTCTGGTCGGAGACGCCCACGTGGGCGCACACGGCCGAGAGGATCTGCGGGTAGTAGTTGGACCGACCGAAGATGGACCCAAAGACGCCGCCCGCCACGGAGAGCGAGGGGTCATCGATAAGGGCCTCGGCGTCCACGATGCGGCGCGTGCCCAGGCCGTCGCAGTCCGGGCAGGCACCATAGGGGGCGTTGAAGGAGAAGTCGCGCGGCTGCGGGTCGTCCATGGAGTAGCCATGGATGGGGCAGGCCAGCGCGAGCGAGTACTGGAGGAGCTCGCCCGGCATGGCCTCGGGGTCGTCGCGGTCGGGCAGGAGCCACACGCCCACCTTGCCGTCCGCCAGCTTGGTGGCCTGCTCCACAGCCTCCACGATGCGACCGAGCGAGTTCTCGCGGATGACCACGCGGTCGACCACGACCTCCACGGTGTGCTTGAGCTTCTTCTCGAGCTTGATGTCCTCGTCGAGGTCGCGCACCTCGCCGTCGATGCGCACGCGCGAGAAGCCCTCCTTGCGCAGGTCCTCGAAGAGCTTGGCGTACTCGCCCTTGCGGCCCAGCACCACTGGCGCCAGTACCAGGGCGCGCCGGCCCTGGCCTGCGGCCATGATCTTGTCGGCCACCTGGTCGGTGGTCTGGCGCTCGATCACGCGGCCGCACTCCGGGCAGTGGGGCGTGCCCACGCGGGCAAAGAGCAGGCGCAGATAGTCGTAGATCTCCGTAACGGTGCCCACCGTGGAGCGGGGGTTGCGGGAGGTGGTCTTCTGATCGATTGACACGGCCGGCGAAAGGCCGTCGATGGAGTCCAGGTCGGGCTTGTCCATCTGCCCCAGGAACATGCGGGCATAGCTGGAGAGAGACTCCACGTAGCGGCGCTGGCCCTCGGCGTAGATGGTGTCGAAGGCCAGGCTGGACTTGCCCGATCCGGAGAGACCGGTTATGACCACGAGCTTGTCGCGGGGGATGTCAACGTCGATGTTTGCCAGGTTGTGCTCGCGTGCGCCCCGAATCTTGATGCAGTCCTGTGCCATGCGGCCTAGTGCCCCCTCATGCGTGAGGCGCCGGTGGGTGCCGACGCCCGGAATGTGCCGCGCACTAGTCTAACCGAGCCACGCGACTCCGCGGAGGCAGCTCCCAGCACGACACATCACGGCGAAATCTTGTTCGAGCACATGGAGCGGACGGCCGCGCCCAGGCCGAGTACGGCATTGTTGCCCAGATCCCCATCCGACGGCCGGCCGAAGTAGAAAGATTGGCGATCATGACGTCAAATCCGAACTTGTCGGTGTCGTCCGACCCATCGACGGCACGAGCTTGCAGTCATACCCGAGTTGTGGGGCGCCCCAGCGGCTCCTAGGACTGAGAGGTAGTCCACGTGACACAGAAAAGCTCCGATTTGACGTCAAATCCGCCCAACCTTCTACTTCATCGAAGTCGCAAGTGCGTTCCGAGGCGCTTGCAGGGCCTAGGGGCGCTCCGCGGTCAGCCACACAAGCGCAGGGCGCGTCTCGACGGGCGAGAGGTCCACCAGGTAGTCCACGTCTATTCGCTCGATCGTCCCGCTCAGGTAGCCGTCCACGTTGTATTGGGCGATCCAGACCGCCGGGCGCGAGAGGGCAAAGGTCAGCCACACCACCAGGACCACGCCCGTGCCCCATGCCACGGCCGGGAAGTCCTCGCGCAGGATGCGCGCGGCAACCACGACCAAGAGCCCAGCTATGGCCACCATACCGCCATAGGTCATGGCCCGTAGGAGCGTGAGCCCATACTCCCCCACGTAGAGGGTCATACGCCAGGCGGCCGATGCCACGAGCACCGCCGTAAGTCCCACCAGCGTCAGCTCGAGCACAGACAGCACGAGTGAGCGGTTGGCATTCCGGCGCGTGTGCAGCGCGATGGCAAGCAGCACGAGGTTGATCACAGCCACCGCCACCAGCTGGAAGAAGCCCGTGCGCGCGTACTCCGCATAGCCACCGTTGGCCGAGGCGTCGCCAAAGAGGTAGCCAACCTGTAGCAGGGCAAAGGCCGCGTAGAGGGCGTCCATGCTCCCCAGGACTATGCCAAGCGCCACCACGGGAGCCGGCTTGGCAACGGCACCCGAGGCCGCAGGCTCCACCTCGCCATGAAGTGCCGAGTACATCAGCGAGAAGGCCAAGAGGATCAGAAGCGCGCAACGTGCCACACGAATGATGGTGCTAGGCAGCTGGTCGAGCGCGGGAAGCACCCGGGAGACCAGGTTGGCAAACGCCACGTCGGCACTTGCCAACAGGGGAACAACCGCCAAGGAGACGCCCGCGGCCGCGAGGATCCCCACCAAGGCGCTCCCCAAGGTTGACCCAGGCAGACCACGCACGGCCCGGAAGGGCAGGCCCACATGCGCGAGCTGGGCACGGGCAAAGTTGCCTGCCGAGCGCAGCCACCCCGTCACCCCCAGGGCACGCCGTACCCCAGCGCCACAGAGCGCATAGAAGGTCACCAGGCAGCACGCTCCCAGCACAAAGGCGTTGAACGCGCGCAGCTCCTCGCACCTGTTCAGGGCAGGAACGAGCGCGCAGGCCGCGGTGGCAGCAAGCAGGGCAACCTGTCCGCGCGAGAGCTCGCGCACCCTCCCGCGCAAGGCCAGAAGCGCCGCGAAGAAGCCCATCACCAGAAGGGTCAGGTCCGCTCCGCCCATCAGCCACATGGCGGCCGACACCTCCGAGTAGTCCTGCCACAGTCTCACGCACCAGGCCACGGCCAGGCCAGCTGCCAGGCCAAGCGCCGCCCAGTCGCGCCGGCCCATCCTTGGGGGCACGACCGTGCCCTTGTCATCCGCAGATGTCGTCTTGGTCTCGCTCGAGGCGCAGTCGTACCCCCGGGGCGCCACGGGGCGTCCCTCGTCTTGCATGCTCATGGATTGTCTCCCTTGTCACAGGACCTCAAAGCTGGCCCGGCCGGGCACTAACAGACCCTAGTCCCAGCCCCTGTTGCCCCCGTCGTCCTTGCCAGGCACATATTCCAGCAGGTCACCGGGCTGGCAGTCCAGCTCCCTGCAGATCGCCTCGAGCGTTGAGAAGCGCACGGCCTTGGCCTTCCCGTTCTTGAGGATGGAGAGGTTTGGCACCGTCACGCCCACACGCTCGGAGAGCTCGGTGAGGGTCATCTTGCGCCTGGCCAGCGCCACGTCCAGATTCACCGCTATGCGTCCCACGTCACACCACCAGGTCGTTCTCGGACTTGATGTCCGCGGCGTTGGCGGTGAGGAGCGAGAGCGCGGCAGAGACCACGGCTAGGCTCACGGCAAAGATGAGGGCCACGCTGAGCGACGCCACCACCGAGAACCGCACCGGTTGGGCTGCTACCAGATAGGCAACGAGGGCCACCGCCCAGATGGCGGCATCTGCCGCCGAAGCGTATCCCATTGCGCGCAGCAGCCGGGCGTTCGACGCCACAAAGACCTGACCGAGGCCGATGGCCGAGAAGAGCCGCCATGCCACCACGGCCACCACCAGCAGCGGGACAATGCCGAGCGCAAAGGTAACAGTTGCGCCCGTGGGCAGGTCGCCGCGCGCCTCGCAGCCAGGAATCACCAGGGCGGCCACCGCCAGGCAGGCCACCACGGCTGCCACGTCCACCACCCGCAGTACCACCGACACCTCTTTGTGCGACATACGGGCCTCCTCGCTGCAGTCCTTCTCAACGGCTCATAGCATACTGGCGTATTTATCGAATTTCAATATGTACTTATCGTTTTTCGATAAATCTCATGACAGAGGGTCTGACCCCGGCGACAGCGGCCCCAGACGTAGGTAACAAAAGGCCAGACCCCACGTCAGGTACGCGGCTGGTGCACATTGGTAGAATCAGACCCGTTGCATACATGCGCCGCGCCAGGCGCGGCACCAACGAAGGGAAATCACATGGCAGACATCGACGAGGACGAGATCCGCCGCGAGGCCGATGCCCTCCTGGGCCACGGCGAGCCCCAGGGCCCGCAGGTCTTCCAGCCGGAGTCCGGCTCCTCCATCAAGCATGTGCTCGGCGTGGTCTCGGGCAAGGGCGGCGTGGGCAAGTCGCTGGTCACGGGCGCCATCGCCGTGAGTCTGGCCCGCGCCGGCCACAAGGTGGGCATCCTCGACGCCGACATCACCGGTCCCTCCATCCCCAAGATGTTCGGCATGTCCGGCATGCACGCCACCGCCCGCAACCAGCTCCTCGTCCCCGTGACCACCCCTGGCGGCATCGAGGTCATGTCCACCAACCTCGTGCTGGAGAACGAGACCGACCCCGTGCTCTGGCGCGGCCCCATGCTCATGGGCGCCCTGCAGCAGTTCTTCGAGCAGACGGCCTGGGGCGAGCTGGACTACCTGCTGGTTGACATGCCTCCCGGAACGGGCGACGTGGCGCTCACCGTCTTCCAGTCCCTCCCCATCGAGGGCATAGTGATCGTGAGCTCCCCGCAGGACCTGGTGGAGATGATCGTGGGCAAGGCCGTGAACATGGCCGCCATGATGTACGTGCCGGTGGTGGGCCTCGTGGAGAACATGAGCTACATGAGGTGCCCGCACTGCGGCGAGCGCATCGAACCCTTTGGGCCCAGCAAGCTGCAGGAGACAGCGGACTTCTTTGGCGTGCAGGCACTCGACCGTCTGCCCATCGACCCGACGTTGGCCAAGGCCTGCGACGAGGGCACCTTCGAGAAGGACATGCCCCAGGGGCTCGTGACCAAGTGCCTCGAGATGATCGAGGCCCACGAGGAGCTGGCGGACGAGGATCCCGAGGACTAGGTGTCGCGCAAAGACTCACCCAAGGCGTCAAAGAAGGCGTCCGAAAAGGGCAAGACAAAAGACAAGCACGCGGGCAAGGGTGCCAAGAAGGACGCCAACAAAGACGTCACGAAGGCCGCGCGCAAGTCCGACGCGAAGGTGCCGGCAAAGCCGGTGCATGCCCCGCGCGGTCAGCGCGGGGACGCACCGCGCGAGGCCCCGGCAAGGCCCACAGCCATCGACGTCGCGCCGGAGCCGCGCCGCAACCCCGCCAAGTCAGCCGCGAAGCGCGTCTCGCGAGCGCAGCAGCGCGACCTTCTCGTTGCCGCGGCCGGCCGCATCCAGCTGCCCGCCACCGCGGACGTGGTCGTGTGTGGCGGCGGGGCAGCGGGACTCGTGGCCGCCATCGCTGCGGCGGAGTCGGGCGCGCGCACGGTCGTGGTCGAGCGTGACCTCGAGTGCGGCCGCAAGATCCTGGCCACGGGGAACGGCCGCTGCAACCTCACCAACCTCTGGCTGAACGCCGATGTGTACAGGCACCCCGCGTTCGTCCGCAGGGTCTGCGGCGAGGCCTGGCGCGACGACGTGCTGCGCTTCTTCGAGGAGAGTGGCCTGGCAACATGCATGGAGGACGAGGGGCGGGTCTACCCCCTCTCGCGCCAGGCCGCCTCCGTTCGCGACGTGCTGCTGGCCCGAGCCCTGCGCGCGGGCGTCATGCTCGCGGCGGGGCGCACCGTGGCCGCGGTCGATACGGCGGTCGGAACCGCGGACGGCCTTGCCGTGCACCTGGACGAGACCGCCATCGGCGGGACGACGGCCATGCTTGCGGCCAGGTCCGTGGTCGTGGCCACGGGCGGTGCCTCCGAGCTCGCGAAGGGCCTGGGGCTTGCCTGGGTGCCCACACGACCCGTCCTCTGCCCCCTGGCCTGCACGGGCGCCCCCCTCGCCGAGCTCGACGGTCGCCATGCACATGCGCGCCTGTCGCTCGCACGCAATGGCCAGGAGCTCGCCGTCGAGACGGGGGACCTCCTCTTCCGCACGTACGGCATATCGGGCATAGCGGTGTTCAACCTCTCGCGCCTGGCCCAGCCTGGAGACCAGGTGGAGGCGGACCTCCTGCCAGAGCTTGGCCTCGACGCGGCGCTCCTGCTGGCGAGAAATGCGGGCACGGCCGCGGGGGTCATGGATCCCCAGGTGGCGCGGGCGCTTGGCGGGGGCGAGAGGGCCGTGCGGGCCGCCAAGTGCCTGAGGCTGGCCGTGACCGGCCTGGCCGAACCAAACCGGGCCCAGGTGACCGCAGGCGGCCTCGACGTGGTGGGCTTCTCGCCAGCCACCCTCGAGGCGACCTTGGCACCGGGGATCTTTGCCTGCGGCGAGGCCCTCGACGTGGACGGTCCCTGTGGTGGGTTCAACCTCGCCTGGGCCTGGAAGAGCGGTATGGTGGCAGGACGGGCAGCGGCCGCGCACGCCGCAGGGAATATAGGGAGGCACGCATGATCGAGATATCGGGCATCCACGTACCCCTCTCCGCCCTCGATGGCACGGACGCACAGGAGCTCAAGGTGCTCCGGCGGGCGGTCGTCCGCAGGCTCCACCTGCGGCCGGAGGACGTGGAGCGCGTCGAGCGCCGCAAGCGCTCCATAGACGCCCGCAAGAAGGGCGACGTGCAGCTGGTCTTTACCGTGCGGGCGGAGCTCACGGGAAGGGACGACGCCGAGCAGCGCGTCCTGGACGACCTGGGCCGCCGTCACGACGCCAGGAACGTGCGGACCGTCTGCGAGGTGCCCTTCTCGCTGGCAAGGGCGCCGCATGCGCTGGAGCGCCCTCCCGTGGTGGTGGGGGCGGGGTGCGCCGGGCTCTTCTGTGCTCTGGCGCTCGCGGAGGCGGGTCTGCAGCCGCTCCTCGTGGAGCGCGGCGACGATGCCACGCGGAGGAGCGCCGTGGTCATGCGCCACGTGGAGACGGGCGAGCTCGACCCGGAGTGCAACATACAGTTTGGCATTGGAGGGGCTGGGACCTTCAGCGACGGCAAGCTCCAGACGGGCACGCGCGCGCCCTCCCACCGCCTGATCCTCCAGACCTTCGTGGACGCGGGCGCCCAGCAGGAGATCCTCTGGGACGCAAAACCCCACATCGGCTCCGACGTGCTGCCGGCCGTGGTCACGAACATCGTGGCTCGCATCGAGCTGGCAGGTGGCGAGGTCCGCTGCCGTACGCGCATGACCGGGCTCGACGTTGCCGAGGGACGCGTTTCGGGCGTGACGCTCGTATCCACCGATCCCACCGGCCTGGCACGCGAGGAACGCGTGGCCACGGACTGCGTGGTGCTCGCCTGCGGCCACTCCGCCCGCGACGTCTACCAGCTCCTGCGCGACCTTGGCGTGGCCCTCGAGCGCAAGACCTTTGCCATGGGCGTGCGCATCGAGCACCCCCAGCGCCTGATCGACGAGGCCCTTTACGGTCGCGCCGCCGGCAACCCCGCACTGGGAGCCGCACCCTACAGCCTGTCGGTCAACGTGCCCGGGGGCCGGAGCGCCTTCTCGTTCTGCATGTGCCCCGGCGGCTACGTGGTGAGCGCCGCGAGCGAGCCAGGTGGCGTGTGCACGAACGGCATGAGCCTCTCCGACCGCGCCGGCGCCAACGCCAACGCCGGGCTGCTGGCGAACGTCTTTCCCGAGGACCTGCCGGGCGAGGACCCGCTCGCGGGCGTCGAGCTCCAGCGAGCCTGCGAGCGCGCCGCCTTCGCGGCGGGCGGCGGGGCATACGTGGCACCGGCACAGCTCGTGGCGGACTTCCTGCAGGGCGTCCCCTCGAGCATGGGCGGACGCGTGGAGCCCACCTACCCGCGAGGCGTGACCTGGGGGGACGTGTCCGACTGCCTGCCGAGCTACGTGACCCAGACGCTCAGGGACGCGATCCCCCTCCTGGATCGCAGGCTCCGTAGCTTCGCGCTGGCAGACGCGGTCCTCACCGGCGTGGAAACAAGGTCGAGCTCGCCCGTGCGCGTCACGCGCGGACAGGACCTGCAGTCCCTGAGCTGCTCTGGGCTCTGGCCCTGCGGCGAGGGCGCTGGCTACGCGGGCGGCATCATGAGCGCCGCGGCCGACGGCATCCGCGTGGCGGAGGCCATCGTGAGGGGCGTGGCGTAGAAACGCTCGCGGGCGCCGCTCGCCCTGCTCGCCGTACGCCCGACGCGTGCCCACCGCGCCCGCTCGCGCCCGCTCGCGCCGCTCGCGCCGCTCGCCGCGTCGAAATAACGGACACAAGTTGACAGGGGGCCTTGCCAATCCTGCGGTTTTGTCGCGAGGAAGGGCCCCTTGGCACGACATCTGTCCGTTATTTCGCGCTCAGTCACCGCATCCCCCCGTCGCTGCACCCTATCGGCAGCGCGAGCCGCCCCGACCTCGAAAGCACACCGGTAGGGGTGCGCTCACGGTGGGTTTTGCCGGGTTTCTTGCACCCCAACACAGATTTCCGCCACCGGCAGTCTGCTCGAGACACAGAAAGGTGCAACCCCTTGGCCACGCGGCACAGCCCATGCGGCAGGTAAGCTCCAGCCAGTCGGGGACCCACGAACCTGGCTTCCCCGTCTCGGGCGGTCAACAGGACCTGCCAGAGAATGGCTCTAGGCAAACGAGTATAAGGAGCCCCGATGAACACGCTAGTGGTCCACTACCATCCCTACAACCAGAGCTTCTGACACGCGGTCCTGGAATCGGTAGTGGCCCGAGCCGAGAAGGCCGGCGACGACGTGGTGGTGCAGGACCTCTACGCGGACGGCTTCAGCCCCACGGAGTTCCTGGAGACCGTGACCGGCAAAGGCATCCGTCGCACCCTCCTGGACGGCACCTTCATGCAGCTAGGCATTGAGCGCCGCACATGGCACAACCTTGGCTGCTGCAGCACATCCACGGAAGGCCAGCGCCAGGCATGGCTGGCGGCAATAGAGAACGGGTGCTGGGAGAACGGGCACTAAGGGACAGGCACTAAGGGATGCTCCCCTGCTGCCCACTAGGTCAGGCTGTCCGTTGTTTCCCACCGGCCCTACCAAGCAGCGGAGTCGCCCCACCTATGCCCTGAACGTAAGGACCCGGTTGAGCACGAACTGCGCGAGGCCTGCAGTCATGACCGCTACGAGCTTGGCCAGCAGATAGCCCAAGTCCATCTGATGGTAGACCAGCCAGATGACAAGCTCCTGGATGAGGAACCCGCAGCCCCCGACCGCAAAGAAGAGCAGGCATCTGCGCCACACGTCGTCCATCACCTTGAAGGTGTAGCGACGGTTGAGCGCAAACGACAAGCTCAGTCCTGCCAGCGTGCTGAGCACGTTGGCAGCCAGAGGATCCCACCCGACATATGTGGCGAGCAGCCAGTATATGAGCGTATCGGTCCCCGCGCAGACGCAGCCAAAGAGCGCGTAGCGCACAAGCTGACGTAAGGCTTCCAGCGCGCGTCTACCGCGGGAACCGTCCGCACCGCCAGACGTGCTAGGCCTTCAGTTCCGCCACGAGCTTCTCGAGCGTTTCGTCCAGCCCCTCGCCCGTGAGGAACGCAGCACCATCGAAGGTAGGCACGTCGTACGGCTCCTCCACAGCGACCACAGGTACGAAGGCCGCGGCGTCCTTGAGGGCCTCGCCTAGCTCGCCCGCAGGAACGGCAACGACCTGAGCGTCCACGCCCTCGCCCGCCAGAAGCTTCCTCAGCTTTGTTGCCACCATCTCGGAGGTCGCAACGCCAACGCCACATGCCACGACAACCTTTGCAGACATCTTCTGCCTCCCGTCTGCCCTAGGCGGATCCCCATGTCCGCCGTTCCACTAGCTTCACCATACCCCTGCGACATCGTGCCCATCCGAAAGCTCGGTCAGTGCTTAGGATGGTAACGCCTACGGGTGGCATGGGCACTCCCCTTGCGGGCGCCCTGCTTGAGCCGCTCGATGACTTCCTGCTCGCTCGTACCTTCCACGGCACTCTTGAGCTCCACCAGCTGGTCGCGGAGACGGGCCGCCTGCTCGAAGTCCATGTCTTCTGACGCCTTGGCCATCTCCTCCTCCAGGGAGGCCATTATGCGCGCGACCTCGTCCTTGGGAAGCTTGGAGAGCTCGGCCGCGATGGACTCCGCCGTGGATACGTCGTCTGGCCCGCCCTGCTCCGCGGCATTAGGTCCGGAAGCGGTATAGAAGACACCGTCCTTGCGCTGGCGCTTGTCCACGTTCGCCGAGGCCTCGCTGATAAAGGCCGAGATGTCGCTTATGGTCTTGCGCACCGTCCGGGGCTCGATGTGATGCTCCGTGTTATAGGCCTCCTGGATGGCACGGCGACGACGAGTCTCGTCGATGGCCTCGCGCATGGAGTCCGTCACGTCATCGGCGTACATGATGACCTCGCCAGACACGTTGCGCGCCGCACGGCCCATGGTCTGGATGAGGGACCTGCGGTTGCGCAGGAAGCCCTCCTTGTCGGCATCGAGGATGGCCACGAGCGAGACCTCAGGGATGTCCAGGCCCTCGCGCAGGAGGTTGATGCCCACGAGCACGTCGATCTTTCCCGTACGCAGGTCGCGGATGATGTCCACGCGGTCTAGGGTGGCGGTGTCGGAGTGCATGTAGTTCACCCGGATGCCCTCGTCGAGCAGATGGTCGGTAAGGTCCTCGGCCATGCGCTTGGTGAGCGTCGTCACCAGCACACGCTCCTTCTTCTTGACGCGCTCCTTTATCTCCGCGATGAGGTCGTCTATCTGGCCACGCACCGGACGCACCTCCACCTTGGGGTCGAGAAGACCCGTGGGGCGGATGATCTGCTCGACCGTCTGCTGCGAGACCTGCTCCTCGTAGTCTCCCGGGGTGGCCGAGACGTAGATGAACTGGGGGATGCGCGCCTCGAACTCGTCGAACCGCAGGGGACGGTTGTCCAGCGCGGACGGCAGGCGGAAGCCATGGTCCACGAGCGTGACCTTGCGCGACCGGTCGCCCTCGTGCATACCACGGATCTGGGGGACCGTGACATGGGACTCGTCGATGAAGCAGATCATGTCCTTGGGGAAGTAGTCGATGAGCGTGTATGGTGGCTCACCGGGCTTGCGACCGTCCAGATGACGCGAGTAGTTCTCGATGCCGGAGCAGTAGCCCATGGTCTCGAGCATCTCCAGGTCGTAGCCCGTGCGCTGGGCCAGACGCTGGGCCTCGAGGACCATGTCGTTTGCCTTGAGCTCGGCCACGCGGGCCTCCAGCTCCTCGCTTATGGTCTTGAGAGCATGCGTGACCTTGGGACGCTCGGTCACGTAGTGCGACGCCGGCCATATGGGGATGGCATCGAACTCACGAACCACCTCGCCCGTCACCTGGTCCACCTCCGCGATCTCCTCAACCTCGTCGCCAAAGAACTCGATGCGCAGGGGGTTCTCGGCATACGGCGGAAAGACGTCCACGGTGTCGCCCCGCACGCGGAACATGCCTCGTTGGAGATCGTAGTCGTTGCGGTCGTACTGGATGTCGATGAGGTCGTGGATAAGGTCGTCGCGCTCCAAGGGGACGGTCTTGTCCACGTTTGGTGCCAGGCCCGCATAGTCCTGCGGGCTGCCGATGCCGTAGATGCACGAGACCGAGGCCACCACGATGACGTCGCGCCGGGAGAGCAGGCTCGACGTGGCCTGGTGGCGGAGCTTCTCCACCTCCTCGTTGATCGAGGCGTCCTTCTCTATATAGGTATCAGTCTGGGGAACGTAGGCCTCTGGCTGGTAGTAGTCGTAGTAGGACACGAAGTAGACGACCGCGTTGTTTGGGAAGAGCTCCCGCATCTCGCTTGCCACCTGGGCCGCAAGCGTCTTGTTTGGCTCCATGATGAGGGTCGGGCGGTTGAGAGCCTCGATGGTCTTGGCCATGGTGAAGGTCTTGCCCGAACCGGTGACGCCCAGAAGCGTCTGGTAGCGCAGGCCATCGCGTATGCCCTGGGCGAGCTTCTGGATGGCCTGCGGCTGATCGCCCGTGGGGTCGTACGGCGACACGACCGTGAGCTTCTCCTCGCGCTCGCCCTCCACGCCAAAGCGTCGCAGCTCTCCCCCGAAGCGCTCCGTTGCCTCCGCGATCGTCTTTGCCATCAGGTCCTCCCCTCTCGGTGTAGGCAGAGTATACCCCACTCTTGACAAGTCGCAAACAGTTGTTCTAAATTTCTCGTACAAGATTCGTCGGGACTTGGGTAAGACCTACTAACGGGAAGAACGGAGGAAGCATGCCGCACGGCACATCAGACAGGCGCTGGAAACAGCTGCTCAAGGCCATAACCTATCTGGCAGTCGCGGTCTGCGGGCTCTTCCTCGCACCCGTGGTGGCGTCCGGTGCCTCGCTCGGCGCGATTCTGGCCGGCATGTCTCTCCTCATCGGCTGGGAGGGGACCAGGAGCCTACGGGCGTACGTGACCCCAGCAGAGCAACCGGAGGCAGCACCTGCAACCGAGGCAGCGTCTTCGGATGCCCTTGCGAGCTCCCAAACGCCCGTCGAGGAGGAGCCTGCGCCGGCACAGGAGAGCGCGCCCGACGAGAAGCCCGCACGGCAGGACGCCCCCCTCTCGCTCGCCATGGCCCTTGCACGGTCGGACGACGCCCTTGCAACCCTGCGCGACCTCGCCCTGCAGGACGATGCAGAGGACGGCCTCAAGCGCTATGGGACCCTCCCCAAGATGCTGCGCGACTTCGGCATAGAGACCTGGCACCCCGAGGCCAAGATTCATTGCACCATGCTTCCCCGCAACCACCGGTTCTGGCTCGCAGCAGAGGGGAACCCGCAGCACGAGGAGCTCCTCCGCATGGCCTCGCTCGAGATGACCCTCAACGTCTGGCAGGACGTGTTTCTTGCGGAGCAGGACGCGTCTACCCCGGGCGATGGGTCAGGTTCCGCCGCACAGGACGAGGCAGACGCAAGAACCGAGCCCGGTACCCAGGAGGTCCTCTCCCGCATCGCCGCAGCCAAGCCAGTGACCAAGGGAGAGGGGCTCGTACGCCGCGCGGACGACGTGGGCGTGTCGTGCGGCGAGTGGCGCTTCCGCCTGGACGCCTGCGATTTCCTGGAGAGTATACCCACGCCCTACCGCACGGAGTTCGAGCTGCATGCCAACCTCTCCAAGAGCCTCGCCGTAGTCGACATGGCCATTCCCGTACCGGAGCAGTTCGCACCCGTGACGGAGGGCGACGCACGCTCTCGCTGCATCACGGCACGCACCTATGCCTTCCGGACCGCGCTCCTTGCAGGCAGAGCCGCGCTGCAGGCGGCGCGCGGCGTATCCAGGGCGGTCGTGAACTGCCGCACGGCCGGATCCGAAGACACGCTCCTTTCCCTCAACTTGGACTCCCAGTCGCTCCAGCGCCTCCTCAAGGCCGCGGAACCGGATGCGGAAGGAGACCCCCTGCTCGACCCGGCGGTACGTTCCCTGCCACGAGGCGATGGCTGGCTCATGCCCGTGACCCCCTTCGAGAAGATGGACTCCAAGTCCCTGCGTCCCAGCAGGCGCTACACCTGGCCCGAGCTCGACGACTCCCCCACGCCAGACGCAGTGCGCAAGGTCACGGCGGCCACGCTCACGAGCGAGCTCGGGACGCACCAGGACGCCAAGCTCGTGGTCGCATGGAACCAGGGCGTGGGCGGCCTGGGCGGTTCCACCAAGGAGACGGTGGCCGCCTTCGTACGACTCAAGGAGGCCGCGGGCGACCGCGCGGTGGCAGATGCCTGCGACCGCGCGTGTGCTGCCCTCGTGGACGGAAGGGTGGAGGCCTCGGACTATGCCGGGCTAGCGGAGACGTTCGTACACGGCACTCCGCTCCATGCCGCCTGCATGTCCATGGACAAGGCCCTGGAGAAGCCCGAAGGCACCGCCACGGTGGAGCACGAGCTCGCGGTGCTCCTGGAAGCCCTCGCCCCCTACACGACCATGGCCACCTACATGGACGATACCGAGAACGTCTACCGACACTTCGACTCCACGGCCGAGCGCGTACGCTACAACCTCACGCATGGCAGGGACAAGCGCCACGTCGTCCTTGTTCCCGATGCCTACTATGTGGCCCAGTTCCTCGCCTCTCGGGCACTGGGCATGCTAGGACGCCATGAGGAGGCCCTTGAGTACGCGCGTGAGCTCGTGCGGCTCGCGCCGTGTTCCGCGGATGCCCTCTTGGTGGAGGTACGCGAGCTGGAGGAGCTCTCCCGTACCTTCGAGTCGGAGGCCCTTCTCGTCAAGTCCCTCGACGTCGCGACCTCGGACAGAGAGCTCGCGGTCTGCTACTACCGCCTCGCCTACATGGAATGGAAGCTGGGACGCAACGAGCTCTCACTCGCCTGCTACCAGTACGCCATCGTCACGCACCCCGCGATCGCCCCCCAGGCCATCCCGGAGCTCCAGACCCTCATGGCATCGGACTCCAGCCTCCACCAGCTCGCACCGGAGGAGGTGGAGGCGACCCTCAAGGAGGGGTCCATACCCTTTGGCATGTCGGACGAGAAGTTCGACCTCATCCGCAACGCCGCGGCCGCCTGCACCGATGCCGGCCTCTTTGCCCCCGCGCGCTCGCTGGTAGGAGAGCTTCTGGACTTCCGCCACGACGACGTGGTAGCCGACGTCTACCGCTCGCTCGCCAGCCCCGAGGGATAGCACAGCTTGTAGCCCTCGTATGCCGCGGACACCCGGTCGAGGTAGGCCCTCGTCTCCGGGTAGCTGATGCTGTCTGGCACCTCGCCGGTCTCCAGCCACTCCTGCACCACGGTGGGTCCGGCGTTGTATGCCACGACCACCTGCTCCGTCGTAGCAAGGTGGTTCTGGAGCATCCCCAGGTAGGCCGTGCCATACTCGATGTTGGTCGCGGGATCCGTCAGGTCTGCGGGATCGTAGGTACCCGCATCCACGACTCCCGAATCGGCCACCGCCTCCGCCGTCGACGGCATGACCTGCATGAGGCCCACGGCCCCCGCACTGGAAACAGCCTGGGAATCCCAGCCGGACTCGCATTTGATGACCGCACACACGAGCAAGGGGTCCACCGAGTGGCGCTCGGCAGCCGACTCGATCTCCGCCGCATACGAGACGGGATACAACACACGTCCCAGCTCGCTCGGACCAGCGGAGAGGAGCCTGCAGGCAACGAATGCCACCACAAGAAGCATCATGGGAATCAGGCGGTACCACCTGAGGAAGCGCTCCCTGCCTCTCCTCGCATGCCGGCCCCTCATCGGGCTACCCCGGGGATGCCGCCACCATGGTGCTTGCCGACCCACCCGCCAGAGGCTCCCAGCTCCCAACCGGCCGCCTCGCGACTGGCCCACCAGTCGCGCACCTGGCACACGAGCTCCTCTCGCGTCCCGCCATTCTCAAAGAGCGTGTCCGCGTGGGCTCGCAGGTAGGACTCGGAGGTCTGGCGAGCCACGCGCCGGTCGAAGTCCTCCCCCGTCATGCCGCGCCCGATGGCCCGCCTGCGCCGCAGCTCGAGGGGGCACACCACGCACAGCACCTCGTCGGCTAGGTCGAGCATGGACTCCATCCGGTCGAGCAAGGGTACCTCAACCACCACGCACACAGGGTTAGTGGTGGCACAGCACTCACCGCGCAGGGCGCGCACGAGCACCTCGCGGATGTAGGGAAGCTCCACGGCCTCGAGCCTGGCCGTCATCTCCGGGGTGGCAAAGGCCCGCTCCGCGATGAGGGCACGCCTTGCCTCGCCGGTCTGCGGGTCTATGACGTCTTCGCCCAGGAGCTGGGCCACCTCGTCGAGGCACGGTTGACCGGCCCCCAGGACCACCCGCGACACTTGGTCGAGGTCTATCCTCCAGGCGCCGAGCGTCTCCAGCTCGCTTGCTACGGTCGACTTGCCGGAGGCTATGCCCCCGGCGAGATAGGTCACGTACACTGGTGTGCCTCCGGTTGCGGTTGAGGTGTGGTCAAGGCACATGCGGCCTGAAGACGCACGACCGCAGGACACCATTCTATGCCCGAAGCCGCCAGCCGGCGGTTACGACTTGATCTCGAACTTCTCGCGGCACTTGGGGCAGGTCACCCGGATTCTGCCCTTGCCCCGGGGCACGCGGACCTTCTGGCCGCACTTGGGACACTTGACCACCTTGTGGGTCTTGGCCTCCTGCGCGGCCGCCTTGGGGTTGCGCAAGAACTTCCGCACCGGCACCGTCGCGCGGAGGAACCCCGCGTTCTCGGCCGAGCGCGCCGTCACGTCCTTGGAGAGCATGCGCCAGAGCGCGTAGGCCACGCATGCAAGCGCCACCCACGTGGGCCAGGCCACCCTGGCCACCGCGCCCACGACCTCGAGCACGAGCCCGACCACCACTATCGTCCACGAGAGCTCGTCCGCACCGCGCCGGCCTCGCATCCAATCCCGCACCTTGCTGTCAAAGTCATTTCCCGCCATAAGGTCCTCCTCGTTGCCATATGTCTTGAGAGGTACCCCAAGGTGCCAGCAAGAAACGCGGGGTGGACGGAAATCCCCGTCCACCCCGCAAATTGGCGTATCCGAGCCTCCGGTCACGCTTACCCGCGGCTAAGCGTGACTCTCTGCACACGCCCGAGCCTCCGGTCACGCTTACGGGCAGTTATGCGTAGCCACCGGCACACGCCCGAGCCTCCGGCACGCTTGCCATAGCCCGGCCTAGGCCTCGCGGCCCTCGCCCATGAGGTAGGCACGGCAGAGCTTCTCGGTCTCCACCAGCGCGTCCACGTGGCAGCGCTCGCGGCCATGGCTGGAGAGCACGGCCATGCCAAAGGCGCCGCTGCGCAGGTTGCTGCCCAGGGTGTAGGCGGCGTTTGCGTCCGTGGAGTAGCGGAAGCACACCTGGGTGTTCCACTTGCCCTCATCGCAGGCCTCACGCGCGCACGCAAGCAGCGTGTTCGTGAGCTCCCAGTCGTAGGGGCCCTTGTGGTCGGAGCAGATCACGCCCACGCTGTGCTCGTCGCTCGCGTAGTCCGGCCCGATCAGCGTGATGTCGAGCGCCACGTACTCGCTCACCTCGCTCGGCACGAAGGCTCCGCCGTGACCAATCTCCTCGTAGATGGGGAAGGCGAAGACCGTGTCGCACGCAGGCTTCCTGCCCGTATCGTGCAGCCAGCGCAGGACATCCAGGAGCACCGTCACGGCACCCTTGTCGTCGATGTGGCGGCTCATGATGTAGCCGTTGTCGAGCGCCTGGAAATGCGGGTCGATGCTCACGATGGCACCCTCGGTGACCCCCAGGGCACGCGCGTCCTCCGGCGAGCTCACGTCGTCGCAGAGTGAGACCTCCATGTGGTTCTCGTCGCGCTCCATCTTGCGGCAGTCCTCGAAGACGTGCACGGAGTGGTGCTCGCAGATGATCTGCCCCACCACCGTGCGACCGTCGCGGCAGTGCACGTAGCAGGTCTCGCCCTCGAGGTCATGGTAGTTCACGCCGCCCAGCTGGCGCACCCTCAGCGTGCCGTCGGCGTTGAACCCGCGGACGATAAGACCGATCGTGTCCAGGTGCGCACCCACGCACACGGTCTTCTCGTGATCCTCGCCCGGAACGCGCACGTAGGCCGTGGCCTTGTTGTCGTAGGTCACCTCGTAGCCCATGGGCGCGAGGAACTCCTCGAGCCAGGCGTGGATCTCCGGGTAGTAGCCCACGGTGCTGTCCACCTCCACGAGCTCGTGGAGCGTGTCGGTAAGCCAGGCGGGGTCGATTCCCGCAAGAAGGTCCTTGTCCATGTCCTCTCCTCCTACTTCGCGTCCGCGGCGACGTCCTGGGGCACCGCATAGAGCGCCACAAGGTCCTGCAGCATGTCCACCATTGCCTCCAGCTCCGGCACCGGCACGAACTCGCGCACACCGTGGGCATTGTAATAGCAGGCCGAGAGGTTGGCGCAGGGGAAGCCGCGGAAGGAGAGCTGCGAGCCGTCGGTACCGCCGCGCATGGGGATGCAGGTCATCTCCTGGCCGATGCTGGCATAGGCCTTGCGGGCGTTCTCGATCAGGTGGGCGTTCTCCGGGCGGCACACCACGTCGGCCAGGTTGTGGTACTGGTCGTGGATGTCGATCGTAAGGACCTCACGCCCGTACTGCGAGTTCACGAAAGCCACCGCGTCGCGCATGAGCTGCTTGCGGGCCTCCACCTTGGCCTGGTCGTGGTCGCGGATGATGTAATCGGCAAGGGCGGTCTCGCAATCGCCCTGCATGCGCTCCAGGTAGTAGAAGCCGTCATAGCCCTCGGTGTACTCTGGCCGCTCCTGGGCCGGAATCAGGGCATGGAACTTGAAGATGGCCTCGGAGGCGTTGATCATGATGCCCTTGGCCGTGCCCGTGTGGACCGAGAGGCCCTTGGCGCGCACGTTGGCCTCGGCCGCGTTGAAGGTCTCGTAGCAGAACTCGCCCAGGGGGCCGCCGTCGATGGTGTAGCCATAGGCCGCGCCGAACTCGTCGAGGTTCAGGAGTGCGGCACCGTGGCCGATCTCCTCGTCGGGCACGAAGGAGACCGCCAGGCGCGGGTGCGGGAGCTCGGGGTAGTCCTTGAGGCGTGCCAGGAGCGAGACGACCATGGCATCGCCGGCCTTGTCGTCACCGCCCAGGAGCGAGGTGCCGTCGGTGGTGATGATGTCGTAGCCCACCATCTGGGCCAGTCGCGGATTGGTCTCCGGCGAGACCGCCACCTCGTGGCCGTCGCGGTCGGTCCCGATCACGAGCTTGCCGCCCTCGTAGTGCTTGATCTGGGGATGGACAGGACTGCCGTAGCTCTGCCAGGCGGTGTCGATGTGGCAGCAGAAGCCCAGCGTGGGCAGGTCCTCGGCCCCGGCGCTCGCGGGCCAGTGGGCCGTAACGTAGGCGTGCTCGTCGAGCTTGACGTCCTGGGCACCCAGCTCGGTCAGGTCGCCCGCGATCACCTTGGCAATGTCGAACTGCTCCTTGGTGGACGGGACCTTGCTGGCCGTCAAGGGGTCGGACTGCGACGGTACCGCGCAGTACCTGACGAACCTATCTACCACATCACTCATCAAAGCGCCTCTTTCCTGCACGCGTGCCAGGAGTGTCAGACACCTTTGGCACGCTTTGCCCTGTTAGACAAGGGAAGGATAGCCGCCCAGTCGGTACCTGCTATCCAGTTATCGCTTTTATAAAAGAGCACGTAACATATACGTCATAGTTTCTGGGTAGCATACTTTGCATGTACGGAAGGGGCGCGCGACGCGAGTCGGGCGCAGACACGAGAGGGAGACCGGCATGACCAAAGAATCCAAGAAGGGCGTGGTCGTAAACCGCCCGCTGCCCCAGGCATTCGCCACCCGTAGGACCTTCCTGCGCGGCTCGCTTGGCACCATGGTGGCTGCCGCAGCCACTGCCTCGCTTGCGGCATGCGGCGGCACCAGCGACGACTCCGGCTCCGATGCCGGCGCCTCCGGCGAGGGTACTGAGGAGAAGGTCCTCCGCGTGGGCCTGAACAACCCCAAGACCACCTTCGACACCCAGCAGACCTCCACCACCTGGGGCGCCTCCGAGAACGTCTGCGACACCCTGATCACGCTCAACCCGGAGACCCTGGAGCTGGAGCCCAATCTGGTTACCGGCCTGCCCGAGGTCTCCGACGACGGCCTCACCTACAGCTTTGAGCTCAAGGACGGCGTCAAGTTCCACGACGGCACCACCCTCAAGGCCTCCGACGTCAAGTACACGCTCACGCGCCTGATCAAGCTCAACGAGCAGGCCGACAGCTACATCTACATCGCGGGCTCCGAGGAGCTCCAGGCTGGCAGCACCGACGAGCTGGCGGGTGTGGAGGTCCAGGACGACACGCACTTTACCATCACGCTGTCCAGCGTCTACTCGTCCTTCCCCTACATGCTGGCCGAGTTCTACGCCTCCATCTACCCCGAGGCCGCCTGCGAGGCTGCTGGCGAGGCATGGGGCAGCGGCACCAACCTCATCGGCACCGGCCCCTTCAAGCTGGCCAGCAACGACGACCAGACCGAGGTCGTGCTGGAGGCCAACCCCGACTACCACCAGGGCAAGCCCGCCCTCGACAAGGTCGTGGTCACCTACATCGACGACGCCAACACCCGTATGATGAACTACAAGAACGACGACATCGACCTCTGCAACATCGACATCTCGCTCCTCGAGCAGTACACCAACGACGCCGACGTCAAGGACCAGATCGTCTACTACACCCCGGCCTCCACGCAGTTCGTGAACATCAACCTCAACGACGAGCGTCTGGCAAACAAGGACCTCCGCCAGGCAATGTCGCTCGCCATCAACCGCCAGGAGCTCTGCGACACGGTGCTCGCGGGCGCGGCGGAGCCCTGCTCGGGCTTCATCACCCCCACCGAGACTGCCTCCGACAAGGATGCCGAGCCTTTCGAGTACGACCCCGACAAGGCCAAGGAGCTCGTGGCCAACTGCGGCATCACCGACCTCAACTTCACCGCTGAGGTCCGCTCCCAGGATCAGGCCGTAATGATTGCCCTGCAGAACTACTGGAGCCAGATTGGCATCAACATCGAGGTGCAGGTCATCGATGCCGGCCTCTGGAGGCAGGAGCGCGCCGACGGTACGCTGCTCCTCTCGCTGGTCACCTGGTCCACCCTGTCCTTCGTGGGCGTGGAGCACATGGGCTCCTACTTCCGCTCCGACAAGGCCGCCCAGAAGAGCTCCTTCTACAACAGCGCCACCTTCGATGAGCTCGTGGACAAGGCCCGTGCCACCAACGACGTGGCCGAGTCCGAGCAGTACACCATCCAGGCGGACCGCCAGCTCTGCCGCGAGGACTATGGCACCATCCCCGTGGACTGGCCTCAGCAGCCCTACGTGCTGCGCCAGGGCTTTGACGGCCTTGAGGTCCTCGTGAACTTCCACTACAAGAACATGACCAAGGCATAGGGCCATACAGCAACAAGCACCAGCCGCACCACGGCGCCCGGGCCCCTTCCCTCGGGCGCCTTTCTTGTGCCATGGGGTCGGAGTTCGTGTCACGCGACAAACAAAGGGGGTACTCCCCCGTGTTTTACCAAACACAGGGGAGTACCCCTCTTGTTTCTCTTGTTTGTCTGCATCCGCAGTACGGCAGGGTGTCCTAGTCCTGGAGCACCTCGGCACCGGTCTCCTGGGCCTTCTCCTGCGCCACCAGCGTGGGATCAAGGCTCAGCTGCCGCTCGGCCTCCGAGAGGCTCTCGTCAAAGAGGTGGCAGGCGCAGAAGTGCCCCGGGCGCACCTCGTGGAGCTCGGGCGCCTTCTGGGTGCACACCTTCATGCACTTGGTGCAGCGCGTGTGGAAGACGCAGCCCGAGGGCGGGTTGGTGGGACTGGGCACGTCGCCCTGGAGGATCTTCTTGTCCTGAATTCGCTCGTGCGTGATGCGCGGAATGACGTCCAGCAGGGCCTGCGTGTAGGGATGCAGGGGCTCGGCAAAGAGGGAGTCCTTGTCGGCCAGCTCCATCTCGCGGCCCAGGTACATGACCATCACGGTGTCGGAGATGTGCTTGACCACGGACAGGTCGTGGCTGATGAACACATAGGACAGGCCGTAGCGGTCCTGGAGCTCCTCCAACAGGTTGATCACCTTGGCCTGGACCGACACGTCCAGTGCCGAGACGGGCTCGTCGCACACCACGAGCTCCGGCTGGAGCACGATGGCACGCGCGATGCCGATGCGCTGGCGCTGGCCGCCCGAGAACTCGTGCGGGTAGCGATACTTGAAGGCCAGGTCAAGGCCCACGGCCTGCATAATCTCCTCCACGCGAGCATCGCGCTCGGCACGGGTCTTGTAGGTCCCGGCGATGTCGATGGGCTCGGCGATGATGTCGGCCACGGTCATGCGAGGGTTGAGGGAGCTGTAGGGATCCTGGAAGATGAGCTTCATCTTCTTGCGGGCCTCGGTAAGCGCCTCGCCCTGCAGCGCCGTGAAGTCCTGTCCGTCCAAGGTGACGGTGCCCGAGGTGGGCTCGGTCAGGCGCAGGATGCACTTGCCCGTGGTGGACTTGCCGCAGCCCGACTCGCCCACGATGGAGAAGGTCTCGCCGCGGTGCACCTGGAACGACACGTCCTCCAGCGCATGCACGTAGTTCGAGGCCTTGCCAAAGAGGCCCTTCTTGATGGGGTAGTGCTTGGTGAGGTGCTGCGCCTCCAGCACCACATCGTTCATGTCCTTGTTCTTGCCCACGCTACTCACCCCACTTGTCGGTGTACTTCCAGCAGGCCACACGGTGGTTCTCGTTGCCGTTCACGGGCACCAGGTCGGGGCACTGCTGCCGGCATACGTCCTTGGCAAAGGGGCACCGCGGGTTGAACGGGCAGCCCTTGGGCATCTCGGAGAGCATGGGGACGTTGCCGGGGATGGCATAGAGCTTCTCCACCGAGTTGTCGAGCGACGGGATGGAGTCGATAAGGCCACGCGAGTATGGGTGCAGGGGGTTCGTGAAGAGCTCGGCCGCCAGGGTGTACTCCACCTTGTGGCCGGCGTACATCACGAGCACCCAGTCCGCCATCTCGGATACGACGCCCATGTCGTGCGTGATCAGCATGACGGCCGTGCCCAGCTCGTCGCGCATGTGGTCGATGAGCTGGAGGATCTGCGCCTGGATGGTCACGTCGAGTGCCGTGGTGGGCTCGTCGCAGATGAGCAGCTGCGGCTGGCAGGCCAGGGCCATGGCGATCATGATGCGCTGCCGCATGCCGCCGGAGAGCTCGTGCGGGTAGCTCTTGAAGACCTTCTCGGGCGCGGGGATGCCCACGAGCTTGATCATGTCGAGCGCGCGGGCGTCGGCCTCCTTCTTGGGCATCTTGGGGTTGTGGACCAGGATGCCCTCGCGGATCTGCTTGCCTGCCGTCATGACCGGGTTGAGCGAGGTCATGGGCTCCTGGAAGATCATGCCGATCTTGGAGCCGCGGAAGTCGCGCATCTGGTCGCGGCTGAGCTTGGCCAGGTCGGTGCCGTCGAGCTCGATGGAGCCGCCGGTGATCTTTGCGGGCGGCTGGGGCAGCAGACCCATGATGGAGAGGGCCGTCATGGACTTGCCGCAGCCGGACTCGCCCACGAGCGCCAGCGTCTCGCCCTTGCGCATGATGAAGGAGAGGTCGGTGATGGCGGGAAGCGCGCCGTCCTCGGTAAAGAGCGTCACGTGCAGGCCGTCGACCCGCAGGAGCACGTCCTTCTTCGCCTGCTCCTCGAGCGCGGCCTCCACGACCTCCTCGCCCAGATTCCTGGTGGCGTCGCTTATGGCCTCGGTGTTGGTCAGGCCCTCCTCGGGGTACTGGGTCCCCTTCTTGGTTTCACTCATTCGGCGTCCTCCCTATGCGCGCATCTTGGGGTCGAGCGCGTCGCGAAGCGCGTCTCCCAGCAGGTTGAACGCCATGACCGTGATGATGATGGCGATGCCGGGGATGACCGAGTAGTAGGTGTTGGACTGGATGTAGGGCTGCGAGGCGGAGATCATCTGGCCCCAGCTCGCGGTGGGCGGCTGGACGCCCAGGCCCAGGAAGGAGAGCGACGCCTCCGAGAGGATGGCGTTGGGGATGCCCAGGGTGGACACGACGATGAGGGTGGAGACGCAGTTGGGCAGGAGGTGCTTCATGATGATGCGCCAGCTGGAGCCGCCCGAGAGGATGCAGGACTGGATGTACTCCGAGCCCTTGAGACGCATGACGTCGCCGCGCACCAGGCGTGCCGTGGAGGTCCACATGAGCAGGCCCAGGGCCACGTAGAGGTTAACCAGGCCCGGCCCCATGACGTACATGACCACGATGGCGAAGAGCAGGAAGGGGAAGGAGGAGAAGACCTGGATGATGAAGGAGAGGACCGCATCCACCTTGCCGCCAAAGTAGCCGGCGCACACGCCCACGAAGAAGCCGATGACAAGGGCGATGATCTGGGAGACCACGCCAACGGAGAGGGAGATCCGGCAGCCGTAGATGGTGCGCGAGAGGATGTCGCGGCCGTACTCGTCGGTACCGAGGAGGTAGGTGGAGTTGGGCGCCTGCAGGCGTGCCGTCAGGGTCTGGAAGTCGGGGTCATAGGGCGCCAGGAGCGGCGCGAAGAGCGCCACGAAGACCAGGATGCAGACGACGACCAGGCACGCCATGCCCAGGCGGTTCTTCTTGAAGATGCCCCAGGACACGGCCCAGTAGCTGGATGCACGCTTCTTGCCAGTCTTCTCGGCCTCCACGCGCTCCCCGGTCTGCGCGGTGGCGGCGTCCGCCGCGACGCGCTCGGCCTCCTGCGTGCGCTTGTCGTTCTTGTCGCTGTTGAGAAGTGCCATTACTCCGCGCCCTCCCCTCCGAGTCGAATGCGGGGGTCAACCACGGCGTAGAGGATGTCGACGACGAGGTAGACGCCCACGCAGATGATTGCGATGTACATGACGCCGCCCTGGATGAGGGGCAGGTCGCGTGCGTTGATGGCGTCGAGCAGGAGCTTGCCCATGCCAGGCATGGCAAAGACGGACTCGATGAGCAGTGAGCCGGTGAAGATGTCGCCCAGCTGGGTGCCGGCCACCGTGATGATGGGGATGAGGGCGTTCCTCAGACCATGGACCAGGATGATGCTGCCGCGCTTGAGGCCCTTGGCCTCGGCGGTGCGCATGTAGTCCTGGTTGAGGACCTCGAGCATGGAGGTGCGCGTGACGCGGGCGATCGACGCCGCGTAGCGCAGGCCCAGGGCGATGGTGGGCAGCACGAAGGCGGCTGCGGTCTTGATGCCCGAGAGCGGGAACCACTTGAGGTTCAGGGCAAAGACGATCTGGAGGATGATGGCCACCCAGAAGGACGGTGCCGAGATGTTGAAGATCGAGAGCGCCATGAGCAGGCGGTCCGGCCACTTGCCGTGGTATACGGCCGCCAGGATGCCCACCACCAGGCCAAAGGCCAGGGCGATGAGGTAGGCGAAGCCGGCCAGCTTGGCCGTGACGCCAAAGGCGTTGCCCATGAGAGAGGCCACCGTCTTGTTCTGCGTGTACGAGGTGCCAAAGTCACCGGTGATCATCTTGCCGAACCAGTTGGCGTACTGCTCCCAGACCGGACGGTCGAGACCCATGTTGTGGCGTACCTGCTGGACCGTGGCCTCGTCGGCCATGTCGCCCACCATGATGCGTACCGGGTCGCCAGGCACGATGTTGAGCACGAAGAACGTGATCGCGGAGATGCAGATCACGACTCCCAAGGCCTGCAACACACGCTTGATGAGAAAGTCTCGCATGCGCGTCCTCTCCCTGCTTGCCGACAATTACATAACGCTGATGCTACGGAACATACTTTAAGGCATCGCTGCGCACTCACGACCACGCACGGGAACGTTGCAACGTAGCTGCAACGTCCGGCTCTTATGTGAGTCCGTTTGCAAACTTCCCGCAACGTAACGCAGCTAGGCAGCGGGCAGTCACGGGGGGAAACACGGGGGGTACTCCCCTTTGTTTGCATGCAAACAAAGGGGAGTACCCCCCGTGTTTGCGTGCTGCCCACTGCCGACCCGAACGCAAGGGACCCGCAACGTCGTGTGGCGCTGCGGGTCCCTCTGGCATCTCCCGAAGCTACGTCAGGCTACTCGCCCACGTAGTCCTCCTTGGTGGTGTCGATGTCAACATCGATCATGTGGTAGATCAGGTTGCCGACCTTGGCGTTGAGGACGTAGTCCTTGCAGACGAACTGCTGCTTGGGGTAGTAGAGCGGCAGCACGCCGTAGTCCTGGCGCGAGAGGATGTCGTCGGCCTGCTTGTAGAGGTCGGCGCGCTCGTCCTGGTCGGTAGACACACGAGCCTTGGCCATGAGGTCGTCGAACTCGGGGTTGTTGTAGAAGGACGACTTCTTGGTGGCGTTCTCGCTGTAGAAGTAGGTGTACATGTGGTTGTCGGCGTCGGCGAACAGGGGGAACCAACCAAGCGCGGTGATCTGCAGGTTGCCATCGGCCCAGTCGGAGGCCCACACGCCGGAGTCCTCGACCTGGACATCCAGCTTGACGCCGATCTGATCCCAGTAGCTCTGGACGATGGTCATGTAGGTCTCGTAGACGCCCTTGCGCACCTTGCAGACCAGGCTCAGGCCGTCGGCACCAGCCTCGGCGATGAGGGACTTGGCCTTCTCGGGGTCGTACTCAAAGGCAGGAGCAGACTCGTCGAAGCCCGGCTCGGCGGGGTTGAGGAAGCCGGAGGCCGCCTGGCCAGCGCCGTTGAGGGCGGTGTCGATGAGCTCCTGGCGGTTGATGGCCAGCGAGAGCGCCTGACGCACGCGCTGGTCGGTGAGGCCCATGTCGTCCTTGAGGTTCAGGTTGATGAACTGGGTGCCCAGGGGCAGGTACTGGTGGATGAGGGGCGAGACGTCCGGGTCGTTCTGGTACTGCTGGAGCAGGGCGGCGTCCAGGTCGCAGTAGTCGATGTCGCCGTTCTTGAAGGCCATCAGCTTCGTGTTGTTGTCGTCATAGAAGACGTAGTGCACCTCGTCCAGCGCGGGCTCGCCGTCGTGGTAGTCGGCGAACTTCTCGAGCACGACCTCGGTGGTGTCGTCGTTGGACACGACCTTGTACTTGCCGGTGCCGATGACGTTGGTACCGGTGCCCCAGGACTCGCCCGCGGCCTCGCATGCCTCGTGCGGGAAGATGTGGGCGTAGGAGATGCCCAGGTTGTAGATGAAGGTGGTCATCGGCGAGGTCAGGTGGAAGGTGAAGTGCGTATCGTCCTCGCAGGTGAGGCCAGAGAGCTCGGTGGCGGTGCCGGCCAGCATGTCCTTGGCGCCCTCGATGAGGTCGTACATGTAGGTGGACTTGGCGCCGGTGGCGGGGGTGAACATGCGCTCGAAGGTGTACTTCACGTCCTGCGAGGTGAGGGTGGAGCCGTCGTGGAACTTCACGCCATCCTTGAGGGTGCAGTGCAGGGTGAGGCCGTCGTCCTCGAAGGACGGGATCTCGGTGAGGAGGACGGGCTCGAGCTCGTTGTCCTCGTTCCAGCGAAGCGGCGCCTCGAAGATGGAGTCGGCGATGGAGGAGGAGCCGGAGTTCGTGGACTTCTGCATGTCCAGGCCCTGCTTGGCGTTGGACTGGCCGAAGCGCAGGATCTTCTTCTTTGCGGGGGCCTCGGCGCTGGAGTCGGAGCCGGCGTCAGAGCTGGTATCGGAACCGCCACCGCAGGCGGCAAGGCTGGCAACCGCGGCAGTGCCGGCTGCAGCAGCCGAGCCCTTTAGGAAGTTGCGACGAGTGAGGTTGTTGCTCATATTGGACCCTTCCGTCCTAGGGCGCCTCCCTTTGCGCCCTTCCAACAGAACAAAACGACTATGGGACAAGTGGGACGCAACGAACGTCCCCAGAAAGCCCAAGGAAACATTAAAGTTACATGAAGGACAGCATTTTACGGTACCGGCGGGAGGCTTACTGCGGCGAGGTCACGCCCGGCATGCGTCCACGAAGGCCTGCCAGAGCATGAAGTCCGTGGGGATTCTCTGCCAGGTGTGTTCCGGATGCCACTGGACGCCCAGGCAGAAGCGCTTGCCCGGCACCTCGATGGCCTCCGGAACCCCATCCGTGGCCTCGGCCACGAGGACGGCCCCCTTGCCGAGCTCCCCAACGCAGCAGTGATGCGCCGAGTTGACCTGCAGCTCGGCTCGACCTCCCACGCAGCGGGAGAGCAGGCTGCCCGCCTTGACCTCCACCGGGTGCGCCGGCGTCTGCAGCACCATGTGGTGGCGCCAAAGGTTCATGCCCTCGCGCGGCGTCAGGCCCGGCACGTCCATGCAGAGCGTCCCGCCCAGGACCACGTTGAGCATCTGGGTACCGCGGCAGATGGTAAAGATGGGCTTGTCCATCTCGAGCGCCATGGAGAGGAGCTTGAGCTCGAAGCCGTCACGCACGTGGCAGAGGAGCTTCTCGTCGTAGCCTGAGTCATCGCCCCAGAGCTTGGGATCGACGTCGGGGCCGCCAGGCACGTTTACGCCATCGCAGAGGTCCAGGTAGCTGCGGATAAGGTCTTCGTCGTCCGTGAGGGGCAGGACCACGGGCATGCCGCCTGCAGCGATGATGGCGTCGAGCTGGCCCGTGGACTCCGCGACGGACGAGCCCACGCGCTCCCCCAGGAACTCCTGGTCGGGCTGAAACCTTGGAGCCACGCCGATAATCGGCCTACTTTGCACGTCAGCTGCCATGCTGCCCCCGTCGATGACTTTCACCTTCCTAAAAGGACGCCACGGATTATACGCATCTGCTGCATGAAGACGGTTGCCCGCGCGTTACTTTTCCTAGGTGGAAATCTCGCGCCCCCGAGCGACCGGACCGGAGTGCCCGCAAGCGGACGGGCTGCCAGCCCGCTAGGCCCTCCCCACGAAGTCCGCCAAGGCCGTGGCATAGGCAGCACGCTCGGTGGGGCCCCAAGCATCCATGTCGTCTGACGTAAAGAAGACCCCGCCCAGCGAGGCGTCCGCCTCAAGGAGGTCGTGGCGCTGCCGCTCCGTCAGGCGCACGTCGCCGCGGAGGAAGAAGACGTCCGGGTCATTGCGCCAGGCGCGGCCGTCCAGGTGCGCCCTCCCCCGCGTATTTGCCAGCGAGTTCCGCGTGCTCACGCGCTCTCGATGCATGAGGCGCATCCAAGGTTGGTCGTCCCAGTCCAGCCCCACGTCGCAGCCGATGCGGCAGTACTGGCCACGCCCCAGCGCACTTGCGATCGGGACGCCGCAGAGGTCGACCAGCGTGCCCTCCGGTACGGACTCCCATATGAGGTCGAGCGCATCTGCCATGAGCTCGCCGCGGTTCAGGCCACCGTGGGCGAGCATACATGCCGCATAGAGGAAGTCCAGCTTGAGCAGGCGGAAGCCCCACTCGCGCGTGGCGGCAGAGAGGCTGCGCCTCACGTAGTCGCGGACCTCGGGGTTGAGCGTGTCGAGCGCCACGCCACCGCTCCAGTGGCCACCGGTGGCCACTGGCTGACCTGCCTCATCGCGGAGGAGCCAGCTTGGGTGCTCGGAGAAGAGCTTGGACTCCCGCTCGCACAGGAAGGGTGCCAGCCAGATCCCCGGAAGGAGCCCCCGAGAACGAATCTCGGCTGCAACGGGCGCCATCCCGTGGGGGAACTTGCTGGCATCCGGCGCCAGCCAGTCCCCTACCTTGGTGTAGCCGTCGTCCACCTGGAAGGTCGCCTGGGCCGCACCTAGGTCGTGTTGGCCCAAGGCGCGCGACACGCCGACAAGGTCGTGCAGCAGGCACTTCTCGCTGATGTCCGTGTAATGGCGGTACCAAGAGGAGTAGCCCACGAGGGCCGGTCCGGGCATCCGGGTCACGCCAGCAAGCGCAAGCCACGCCTCCACCGCCCGATCCAACGTCCCGCCAAGCAGGCAGAAGGCCATAAGCTCGCGTGCCTCGCCAGCGGCGACCGGCCTGGCAGGCGGTTCCTTGCGCAGCGTCAGCGTGCCTGTACGGTAGTTCTCCACTAGGGCGGTCTGGCCCAGAGCCTCATCGAGCGACCCCACGAGACGCACTCGGTCGCCGTAGCGCAGGTAGCCGTAGCCCCAGCCGTGCTGGTGGCCGCGCCGGCCGTCCTGAGGGAAGAAGCGATAGTCCCCCGACCCATCAAAAGTGGTAGCACGCACGCCGGCGTAGGCAACCGGGCCCATGGTGGGCGTGGCGGCATCGGCCGGACGCTCCACGGAGTCGGTCCAGGAGTTATAGCCGTTGAGGAAGAGGGCATCGCAGCTGGCAAGGTCGAGGTCGAGCACGGCTTCCACGGCGACCACCGTCACCTGGTCCCGAGGCTGGCAGGTCAGGCGCCAAGCAGTGCCGCGCACGCCGTTGTCTGCGGCATCGGGGTCCTGCTCGAGCGAGAGCCCAAGGGCGGCCGCACCCCTGCCCTCCCAAGCGCCCGCCGCGCCGGCGAGCGTGCATTCGTGCTCCCAGCCGTCAGACCCTCGCCACCGTACCAGGAAGGCTGGCTCCAGCCCCTCGGCACCGCCTGCCGCAGCTCCCATGCCCTTGTCTGCCATGGCGTCCTACTTCCCCTCGTCCAGAGACGCGACCTTCTCGCCCGTGGCGTCGGCGATGACCTTGAGCGTCTCCCTCTCGTGGTAGCGCAGGAACACGAGGGCGCCCGCAAGGCAGAAGACCGTGGCCGTGAGGGCCGTCAGGCGATAGCCCATGCCGGTGGTGTCGATGGTCGAGATGGAGGTAAAGAGGATCATGGCCAGGGTCTGACCCAGCGTCATCGAGAAGGTGCGTGCCGCATAGAACATGCCCTCGCGGTTCTCGCCGCTCTGGATGGCGTCCGCCTCTGCGATGTCTGCCAGCACGGCCTGGGGCAGGATGCCCAGGATGGCCATGGGGATGGCAGCCAGTATGGCCACGAGCACGCCCCACACGATGGCGGGAATGCCGAACTGGCCGCACACGCTGGTAGCACCAAAGGCCAGGCAGAAGAAGAAGAACGCAAAGGCCACCAGGCGCTTCTTGCCCAGCTTCTTGGCCAGCTTGTTCACGGGTGCGTAGAAGAGGAGCGACACGAGCGTCATGCCGATGAAGAAGATCGAGGTCATGGAGTCGTCGAAGCCCATGAGCACGGTCACGTAGTAGGGCATGCCCGTCTGGAACACGGTGATGGCCACCCAATACAGCACGTCAGAGATCTCGAAGGAGAGAAACTCGCGGTTGCGGAAGGTCTTGCCCACGCTCTTGAGCATGGGGGTGGTGGAGGGCTCAGTCTCGGCATAGAGGTTCTCGTCGATGGCGAAGGCGGGGATCAGCATGAAGGCGACTGCCAGGGCAGAGAGGATGCCGATGGCCATGCGGAAGCCGCCCGCCACGCCGAAGGTCCCCTCAAAGAACCCCGCCAGGTTGGGCACCAGGTAGGCGAACGCCGTGCCAAAGAAGTAGGTCACGCTGATGTAGGTGGAGAGGTTGATGCGGAGCTCCTGGGTGCGGCCCAGCTCCGGAATCAGGGCGTTGAAGGGCGTGCAATAGAGGGAGAGCGTGATGTAGAAGAGCATGAGGCAGACGAAGAGGGCCACGTTGTTGATTGCCTCCACGCCGGTCGAGGGCGCGCAGAATACCAGCACAGTCATGACGCCGAAGGGTATCGCCGCGCGCCGCATGAAGGGGATGCGCCGACCCTCGGGGCTATCCAGGGAGTCCGACTTGGACGCGATGAAGGGGTCGATGAAGCCGTCGAGCAGGCGGCCGCACGCGGTGATGATGCCAATGACCGTGAGGCCGGCAAACACGACGCCCTGCGTAATGAAGAGCTGCATGCCCTGGGAGACGAACTCGGCGCTGGGCATGTAGTAGTAGACCAACCAGTTGCTGATCACGCCCGAGAGGATCGCCCAGCCCAGCTGGCCGACTGCGAACGTCCAGAGCACCTTGGGTGTTGCGAGCTGCTTCTCTTGCATGTGTTCCCCCATCCCTGCCCTTGCGCTACGCTGCGCGAAGGTACTGCACTGCCATGTCCACCAAACAACCAAGCTCGCGAGCGAGCTGATCTTTGCCGAACTCGTCCGAGGGTATGACCTCCCCAGACACGAGCTTCTCCGCCACCCCCATGAGCGCATGGGCCACGGCCAGATAGAATGCGCGAAAGTCCACCTCGCGCACTACGGAGCCGTCCATACGCCCCAGGAGGTAGGCATCGTCAAACATGATGTAGAAGGAGTCGACCTGCGCGCCATATGCCGCAAGGTCCTCCTTGCCCATGCCTTCCTGACGCACCATGTGATCGAACTCGTCGAGGAAACGGACGAAGGCAGGGTTCTCCAGATAGAGCGTGACATACGTATGGAGCAGGCGCTCCAACCGGTCCGCCCCGTCTAGCTGCATGAAGTCGTCGGACTCCACGATTGCGTGGATCCGCTCGTTGAGCTGCGTCCACATGAGGGTGCCCGCCGCAACCGCGAGCGAGGCCTTGGTCGAGAAGTGCCGGTAGAGCGTGGCAACCCCCACACCCGACCTCTCGGCGATGTCCGTCATCCGGACGCTGGCGATGCCCCCCTCCAGCATGAGCTCTCGGGCCGCCTCCGCAGCACGGAGATCGGCATCCTCGGGCTCTCCCAAGGGATAGAACCAGCCGCCGTCCCAGTCGTATGGCCCTTGTTCCTGCCGAGAATCGAATGACATCGCTTGACCCTCCCCTCATCGCGTGATAGTCTGACTATCACCGGCTTGATAGTCAGACTATCACATCGCGGGACCACGTCAAGGAGGATTCCGATGACTGAGGCATTTGATAGGGCAAAGTGGGTCTTCGGCAACGAGCAGGACGACGACACCTACCGCAAGGCGTGCGAGGGCAAGGAGAAGTTCCTCCGCAAGTTCGGGGACGACACCGCCGCCGTCTATCACCTGGCCTCGGCGGACGTGCCCGTAATCAGCCAAGCCCTTGGCGTGCGCAACCTGGTGATGGCACCGGAGGGTGCCTCGCCGCTCGACATCGTGGCGGATGCCGCCAACTGCCCCCTACCGCCGGCAACGCCGCGCACCGTGGAAGGCGCAGCAGGCAAGCCCGTCATCGTAGGCAACATCCGCATGGGCTTCGGCCACTACCGCATCAGCATGGCCATGGCCTCCGCGGCCCACGCCATGGGCTACACCCCCTACTGGCTGGACCTGGCGTCCTTCTCGCAGACCACGGGCTCAAAGGTCATCGCCTACCAGAACAAGCTCTATAGCATGGGTTCGCGCATGTCGCAGGCCATACCTCCCTTCAACGCCCTGGTATGGGAGCCGCTCAACTCCGAGGGCTTCCGCAAGCTGACCTACAACGCCGGAGACCAGAAGAACGCCGAGCTCTGCGTGCCTCTCTTCCGCGACATCGACAAGGACACGCCGTATGTGGGCACCCACGTGTGGCCCGCGCAGGCCGCCGTGCATGCCGGCATGACGCACGTGGTCAACGCCATCCCCGACAACTGGCCCATGGCCCTCCACCTGGCAGAGGGCTCCATCCATACCGTGCAGACCCCCAGCGCATACCTGGGCTATCACCAGCTGCGTGGCATGGATCCCAAGCGCCAGCTCAAGCCCATGCCCGAGGACTCGCTCGTCTACACCGGCCACTACGTGGACCACGAGCTCGTGGCAAACATCCCAGCCGACTGCGAGCGGCGCCGTTCGCGGGTGCTGGGCGGCGGCCCCGTGCGCTACCTGCTCTCCGTAGGAGGCGCCGGCGCCCAGCAGGACCTCTTTGCGGCCATCATCGGCCACCTGCTGCCCTACATCCGCCGCAACGAGGCGGTTCTCTTCGTGAACGTGGGCGACCACCGCGACGTGTGGAAGTGGCTGCGTCGGCACGTGGAGGGCTTGGCCGGCATGGCCCAGGAGCACTTCGACAACTTCGCGTCCGTGGCAGCGCTGGCGGCGGGCGCCCTCGAAGGCGAGGTGGAGGGCGTGCACGCCTTCTGCGACAAGGACATCTTCTCGGCAGTGTACAGCTCCAACCTGCTCATGCGCTGCTCCGACGTGCTGGTCACGAAGCCCAGCGAGTTCAGCTTCTACCCCGTACCCAAGCTCATGATCCACCGAGTGGGCGGCCACGAGGCCTGGGGCGCCATACGTGCGGCCGAGGTGGGTGACGGCACCTACGAGATGGACGAGACATCCGAGGTCCTTGGCATGATCGATTCCTTCCAGGCGGATCGTAAGCTTCTGGCCTTCATGTGCGACCGCATAGAGGAGGCCAACCGCCAGGGCGTGTACGACGGCGCCTACAAGGTGATAGACCTGGCCGTCAACGGCGTACGGTAGGGGCACTTGGCCCGGGACAGATAGGCACGTTTGTTCTCGGGCAAACGTGCAGGCAGTCCCGCCCGGGCAGACATGTCTCTTGGCCTTATACTCTTGCAATTGCATCCCACCTACGGCAAAGGAGCCTCCCATGGAGCGCGACGTCTTCTCCGAGGACCACGGCAACTTCACCCTCCCTGACACCTCTCAGGACGACGCTGCCATAAACGCCTCGCTCGACCCGGCGCGCAACCGCGGCGCCGTGCCTGCCACCGTATTCGACCATCCCGAGACCGCGCCAGACAAGGAGCACTCCGACCATCCCGAGCTCTGGACCCAGCCCTACGCCTGGCACCCGCGCGAGGGTCACCGTCCCGAGCACCCCAACGACCCCTTCCCGCCCTCGCAGGAGGGCCCGGCCCGCGGCAACCTGCTGCGCCTGGGACGCAAGCTCACGGACCGTGCCCTCAACCCCATGACCCGTCGCGAGCCCGAGTACTGGGGGCTCGACAAGATCGCCACCGACTCCATGATCGCCATCGCCAACCACATGCAGGTCCGCGTGCCCTACACCATGGAGGAGATCGCCGCCCTCGTGCACAAGCCGGTCGCCGAGGTCGAGGACGACGTCAACCAGATGGCCCAGACGGGCATCCTGGAGTACAACTGGGAGAACGAGGACCGCCACAAGCAGTTCGTGCTGCCGGTTCTTCTCCCCGGCATGGGCGAGTTCTACGCCATGAACGAGGCCCTGGCCGAGAAGCAGCCCCAGATGAACACCTTCTTCGAGCGGGTGGCCTACCTGGGACCCGAGTTCGTGCACGCCATGGTGCCCATGGGCGGCGCCGGCCTGGGCATGCACGTGATTCCCGTAGAGAAGGCCATCGAGCACGAGAACGTGACGGCCGACGTGGAGCACATCTCCCACTGGCTCGACAAGTACGACCGCTTTGCCGCGGGCACCTGCTCCTGCCGCCAGTCCGAGACCGTGCGTGGCGTGAACTCGGGCGACGACCCCGAGGGCTGGTGCATCGGCGTAGGCGACATGGCCGACTACGAGGCCCAGACCGGCAAGGGTCGCTACATCACCAAGGAGCAGGCCCTGGCCATCATCCAGAAGGCCGAGGACAACGGCTTCGTCCACCAGATCACGAACATCGACGGCTCGGGCAAGATCTTTGCCATCTGCAACTGCAACAAGTCCATGTGCTATGGCCTGCGCACGAGCCAGCTCTTCAACACGCCCAACTTCTCGCGCTCGGCCTACGTGGCCCACACCGACGCGAGCAAGTGCGTGGCCTGCGGCATGTGCGTGGAGGCCTGCCCCGCCGGGGCCGTGCGTCTGGGACAGCGCCTGTGCACCACGCACGGGCCCGTCCGCTACCCCAAGCGCGAGCTGCCCGACGAGGCCAAGTGGGGTCCCGAGCGCTGGGACTACGACTACCGCGACAACAACCGCATAGAGACCTACGACACCGGCACCGCCCCCTGCAAGGTGGCCTGCCCAGCCCACATCGCCATCGAGGGCTACCTGCGGCTGGCCGCCCAGGGGCGCTACCGCGAGGCACTGGCTCTCATCAAGAAGGAGAACCCCTTCCCCGCCACGTGCGGGCGGATCTGCAACCACCGCTGCGAGGATGTGTGCACCCGCGCCCAGCTGGACCAGGCGCTTGCCATCGAGGCTGTCAAGAAGTTCATTGCCGAGAAGGACCTGGAGGCCGAGCATCGCTTCGTGCCGCCGGTGGTACAGCCGTCCCTCCGCGGGCCCTACGTCAACAAGATCGCAATCATCGGCGCCGGCCCCGCCGGGCTTACCTGCGCCTACTACCTGGCGGCCATGGGCTACTCCCCCACCGTCTTCGAGCGGCAGGCCCTGCCGGGCGGCATGATGACCTACGGCATCCCCTCCTACAAGCTGGAGAAGGACGTCGTGGCGGCAGAGATCGACGTCCTGCGCGAGCTGGGCGTAGACATCCGCTGTGGCGTGGACGTGGGGCACGACGTGACGCTGGACCAGCTGCGCGACCAGGGCTACCAGGCCTTCTACCTGGCGATCGGCGCGCAGGGAGCAAGGCGCGCCGGCATTCCCGGCGAGGACGGGCCGGGCGTGACATACGCGGTTGACCTTCTCCGCGAGGTCTTGGCCGACGAGACCTATCCCCTGCCCGGGACCACCGTGGTCGTGGGCGGCGGCAACGTGGCCGTGGACGCGGCGCGCGCGGCAGTGCGCGCGGGGAGCGGCGGCGTCTCCATGTGGAGCCTCGAGCAGCGCAACGAGATGCCTGCCACTCCGGAGGAGCTCGTGGAGGCCGAGGATGACGGCGTGACCGTGAGCTGCGGCTGGGGTCCGGCACGCGTGGAGCGCGACGAGACAGGCCACGTGACGGGCATCACCTTCAAGCGCTGCACGCGGGTCTTTGACGAGTCCGGTCGCTTCTCGCCCGCCTACGACGAGACGGACACGGTGCTCGTGCCCTGCGACAACGTGGTCTTCTCCATCGGCCAGACCATCAAGTGGGGGTCGCTGCTGGACGGGTCCACGGTAGAGCTCGCGGGCGGCCGTGCGGTGGCAGACCCCGTGACCTACCAGACCGCGCAGCCCGACGTGTTTGTGGGCGGGGACGACCTGACCGGTCCGCGCTTCGTGATTGACGCCATCGCCGCAGGTCACGAGGCCGCGGTGAGCATCCATCGCTTCGTGCAGCCGGGCAACTCCCTTACCGTCGGCCGCAACAGGCGCCAGTATGTGTCGCTCAACAAGGACGAGCTCGACCTTCGCGGCTACGACACGGCCCCGCGCCAGGAGGCCGGGGTGGACGCCCACGTGAACAAGCACGGCTACCGCGACTGGCATCGCACCCTCACGGAGGAGCAGGTCAAGGCCGAGTGCGCCCGCTGCCTCAAGTGCGGCGCCTCCGTAGTGGACCCCAACCGTTGCGTGGGCTGCGGCGTGTGCACCACCAAGTGCAGCTTCGACGCCATCCACCTCTTCCGCGAGCACCCCGAGGCGTCCGTCATGGACCGCAACCAGGACAAGATGAAGAAGATCATCCCCTACGCCCTCAAGCGCGAGGTCAAGATCGTGCGCAAGAAGCGCGCCGGCGGCCCGGCCGAGGAGGAGCTCAGCCAGACCCTCGAGGAGCAGAGCCGGTCGGTGGAGTAGCGGGGTTCGCCGCCGCGCACTTGGCTCGGCGTGTGCAAGCGGCTGGCCTTCTCGCCCGGCGTTCTGGCTGGCCTTCTCGCCGTCCTACTCGTCCCAGGCACCTGCGGGTGGTGACACCCTGTTACGCCAGGCACCTGCGGGTGGTGACACCCTGTTACGCCAGGCCCCTGCAAGTGACATGTCACTTGCAGGGGCATTCGTTTTGATTGCAGTTTATATAACTGCAGGTAGATGACCTGTGCTCTTGTGCCACCCCCTGGCCACGGCCACCTGCAAGTGACATGTCATGTTGTCCCTGGCCACGGCCACCTGTAAGTGACATGTCATGTTGTCCCTGGCCACGGCCACCTGCAAGTGACATGTCACTTGCAGGTGGGCCAACATATGGTTGTAATTCATATAATAGCTGGTAGATGACCTGTGCTCTTATGCCGCCGCGTGACCGCAGCCACCTGCAAGTGACATGTCACTTGCAGGTGGCTCCAAGAATTGCGGGCGCTATGCATGGGGGCTAGCCAGGAACTCCGCATCGCGATCCAGCGCAGCCCAATATCCGGCATCAGACTCGATTGCCGGCGGTGCCTCGTCCGGCGGGCGTGAATCCTTGGCATCAGTGGCAGTCGCCGCCAGCACGCCCTCCCGCAGCACTCGTCTGCGCCTTCGGAACGATGGCGTCGCGTAGGGTAGCTCATTACCCAACTGGCGGCAAATGTCCTCCATCGCTGCTACGAAGTGCCGATCGTCATCCACTTCCGGTGAGGTCAGCGTCGTGCACTCGTAGCCCTTGGCATGATAGGCCTTGTCGCGCAGAGATGTGTCTGCGATTCCCTGGTTGCCACCGTGATAGAGCCATCCGTTCGCTTCGAGCACGACTCGCCTGTCCTTCCAAGCAAAGTCGGGCGTGATGGCATCCAGCGAGACGAACCTCTGCGCCTCCGCGCTCAGCGGAAGCTTCCGGTTGATCAAGGGCTGTCTAATTCCCAGCGACCCGCATCGCCTGTCGCAGAAGGCCAAGGCCCAGATGCGCCATTCCAGGGGCGAGGCCAGTCGGTCCGTTACCAGCGGCAAGGCCCTTCTGAGCTTCCGCGCCCCATACATCCCCAGCGGCACCCAGTCTAGGAAGTGCTCGAGCTCCTGCCGCGTGATGAGCGGCTTGAGGCCATAGGCAGTCGCGGAGACGCAGGTTTGCGGCGTTGAGTCGCGCGGGTAAAGCTCCACTCGCACATTCGGAAGACTCCGGTAGAGGGGAACCTCGGCGGGGCGGATGGCCCTGAAGGTCCCGCAGAACTGGCTTGCCAGGTAGGCAACCTGCCAGTGGCTCAGTCCGGCGGAAAGCTGCATGAGCAAGAAGGCGGGCGGGAGGACGCATAGCTCAGGTACACCCTCGCGTGCGCCGCTGACGCCTATGAGCGTGTCCGAGGGGATGCGCGCCATGGTGTGCGGTCGCATTCCCTTGGTTGCAGTCAGGCGTGTCCCGTCTGACACGACAATATCCACTGGTCGAGGCAGCAGCTCCGGAAGGGCGGCAACAAGCCCGTCCGGCAGTAATCGCCGCGGCACGATGCGCCATAGGTCCGCATTGTCTCGTTCCGAGTCCACCGGGAGCGGCGGTTCACGGGGAAAAGTAGGAAACTCATCGCACTCAGGACCGGCAACGGAATCAAAGGGCTCCAAGGGCTCAACGGGCTCGTCGACCCAGTAGCCATAGAGGTCGAGCAGCTCGACGCCGGACCTGTGGCTCACGATGATTGCGTCGTCGTGCACAAAGCACCTCCGTCCTAGTCGACCGGGACCTGTCTCCACGTGATTTGGTGCGGATAGGATAGCAGGCACGAGCGGTTCTTGGCAGCCAGAAGGCGAAGTGTCACTTACAGGTGCCTAGCAATCTGGCTACTTCTGCGTTTTCGCAGGTAGATAGCTTGCTGCCTGCCTCGGCCTCTCGCGCGGGGCACCTGTAAGTGACATGTCAGGTTTGGCCATCAGCAAACAGGCACCTTTCGTGCGTCAGATGCCGTTCATGCGACAGGCACTTGTGCGCGGGGCACCTGCAAGTGACACTTCGCCGCCTCGGGCCGCTGGCTGCAGCGGCGGCGTAGAATCTCGCCTCACATCGGCAGTGTCCGTGATGCGGGCGGCGCTTCTTTCGACCCTTGAAGGGACTGACGCTCATGGACGACCTTGTCCTCAAAGTCCTGCAGGCAATCTATCTGGTTGCCGCCATAGCGAAAACGATCCATGAGCTGTGGAGGGAGTATAAGCACCCAACGGATGACGCTCAAGAGTAGGCGGGGCCTGGCTGGCACCAAGCCCCGCTAAACCAACCAGCGCCGCCCGCTCTCGTTAGCCCATCGGGCACTGCCGGTGCACTTGTCATTGTACCTGAGTAGCACCGCTCGCCAGCCCGAACGGCGAAGTGTCACTTACAGGTGCCTGGCAATCCAGCGCCATCTGCATTTTCGCAGGTAGATGGCTTGCCGCTCGCCTCGGCCTCTCGCGCGGGGCACCTGCAAGTGACATGTCAGGTTTGGCGGGCTGCGGTCAGGTTTGGCCGGCTGCGGTCAGGTTTGCCCGGCTGCGGTCAGGTTTGGCCGGCTGCGGTCAGGTTTGCCCGGCTGCGGCTGGCTGCGGCCAGCTCCGTCCAGCCCAGCTCCGTCCAGCCCCGGTCACCCGAATCCCCCACGCAAAGGCGGGGCCGCGAACCAGTCGCGACCCCGCCGTCACTTGCCAGCAAGAAGCCCTTGTCACCGAATCGCTCGGCTGGCCAGGCTAGGCCTCGGCAGGCTCCTCGTCCTTCTTCTCGGCCTCGGGCAGAGGCTTGACCTCGACCTCGGTGCCCAGGGTCTCCGCAGCGGCCTTCATGGAGAGGCTGATGCGGCGACGGTCGAGGTCGACCTCCATGACCTTGACCTGGACCTTGTCGCCCACGGAGCAGACCTGGGACGGCTGGTCAACGTGCTGCTTGGCCATCTCGGAGATGTGCACCAGGCCCTCGACGCCGTCGCCAAGGTCGACGAAGGCACCAAAGGTCACGAGCTTGGTCACAGTGCCCTCGACGATGGAGTCGACGGGGTACTTCTTGACCAGGGTGCGCCAAGGATCCTCGGTGGTCTGCTTGAGGCCAAGGGAGATGCGCTCGCGGTTGAGGTCCACGTCGAGCACCTCGACCTCGACCTCCTGGCCCACATGCACGACCTCGGAGGGGTGGTTGACGTGGTTCCAGGAGAGCTCGGAGATGTGCACCAGGCCGTCGATGCCGCCCAGATCCACGAAGGCGCCGAAGTCGACGATCGAGGAGACGGTGCCCTTGAGGCGCATGCCCTTCTTGAGCTTGCCCAGGATGGCCTGGCGCTCGGCCTTGCGGGCCTCCTCGAGCACGACACGACGGGAGAGGACGACGTTGTTGCGGTTGCGATCCATCTCGATGACGCGGGCCTCGATGGTGGTGCCCAGATAGGCGGTGAGGTCCTTCACGCGGCGAAGGTCAACGAGCGAGGCAGGCAGGAAGCCACGAAGGCCGATGTCGAGGATGAGGCCGCCCTTGACGACCTCGATGACCTCGCCCTCCACGGTCTCGCCGGAGTTGAACTTCTCCTCCACGCGGTTCCAGGCGCGCTCGTACTCGGCGCGCTTCTTGGACAGGACCAGGCGGCCCTCCTTGTCCTCCTTCTGGAGGACAAGCGCCTCGAGCTGGTCGCCCAGGTGCACGACCTCGGACGGATCCACGTCCTTGCGGATGGACAGCTCGCGCGCGGGAATGACGCCCTCGGACTTGTAGCCGATGTCAAGGAGAACCTCGTCGTGCTCGATCTTGACGACGGTGCCCGTGACAAGGTCGCCCTCATCGAAATCGGTGACGGTGCCGTCGATGAGGTTGTTCATCTCCTCGTTGGAAATGTCATCCAGCTCGAAGATGGACGAGTTCTGAATCTCACTCAAAGGTGGACCCCTTCCGGAACGGGGCCCCGGTCTACATGGTCGCTGCCGGCAGATCTCAACGGGGGCGTTGGCGTCTACGTGGAAACTTGCATGCTCTCGGGGGCCGATAGATACGTTGCATGAGCCCCATGCCCATGCGTGGTAGACGATAGCAAAATGGGCCAGTGAATTTCAAGGCCGCTCGCGGGATTCGCGGGATTTTATTGGTGCAGGTAACAGTGGATGGGGGCGGTAATTATATCGCGCGGGCTGGGCCGGCGTCACTGCACCCGGGATGAGGCCGCGAATGGGAAACCCCAGTTGGCCGCTGGTCATATCGCATCCCGGGTGCACCCGAGGGCCCTCCGAGGCCCGGTTCCTGCACCCGGGATGAGGCCGCGAATGAGAAACCCCAGGTGGCCGCTGGCCGCATCGCATCCCGGGTGCAGAGACCTGCGCCTGAAAACGCGGGTGCCGCCGAGCTGCAAGCCCGGCGGCACCTGTTGAATGACTGTCGCGCTAGCGCCTGCGATGACCGTAGCGACTGGCCGGTCGCGCGGCCCGCCAGCGAGCGACCGCCGCGACCGCGGCAAGCACGCCGCCAACAAGGACGAACGACCAGATGCCCGCCCCGCCTGTCTTGGGCAGCTCGTAGCCCTGCGTGGAGTTGGTCACCGTGATGATGCCAGTCTGGATGCCGTCGTTGTTGGTGTAGGAGACGGTGTAGGAACCGGCATCCTCCTCTTCCACACGGTAGTAATACTTGTTGCCATTGGGGTCGGTAGCTTCCAGGTTGTCCCAGTTGTGGGTCCAGCTGTTGCCGGCGTTCAGGGTAACGGAGTCGCCGATCTTGGTGCGGCTGCTGTCGCTCAGCTCCATGCTGCCTGCGGTGTAGTCGGTGATTCTCACATTTGCTGCATTATTAGTACCTACTAGCTGCACGGCAACCGTCTGGTTGTCTCCCGAGAAGTACGAGGCGGGAATCGTCAGCTCGTAGCTTCCTTTAACCGTTGAGTAGGTACCCCCAAACTGGGTCCCCTTGTTATTGGAATCATCAAAGAGACCATCCGTGACGCTTCCGCCTATGTAGACGTTGAAGCTCAAGTCCCAGCCATCGACAAGGACCTTAACGGTACTGTTCTTCTTAATCACCTTGGTATCACGAGTCTCCTTGTGATCATACTGGTTGGTACCTGCACCGATGCCGACCACGTTTACGTTGCAGGAGTCATCCGCATTTGGCTGCTGCGTGTAGCGATACAGCCCCACCTTCACGCTGGCGCCACTGGGAGCGGTCGCCGGCGTGCCGTCGGAATTGGCCCAGGTCTTCTTCACAGACACACGCGTGTATTTGTTGGGCACGTACAGGATGCCGCCGCTGTTCTTGAAGAAGGTCACGTCGGACTGCTGCAGACCGCCAATCTCATTGCCATTGGCATCGGTCTTCTTGGCCCCGGCGCCCTGCGACTGCGCCCAGGAGGTACCTGCGTCGGTTGTCTTTCCGTTGAGCGTCGAGCTCATCCAGATGAAGTAGTGCGGCGTGGCATCCTTCTTGTAGCCTTCGGGTGCCGTGGTCTCGATCAGGCGATACAGGGTGTCGGTAGAGAGCTTGTCCTTGTCCACGCCCGCGAGGTCCCACGTGAGTTTGCCGTCGTCACCCACGGCCTCGTTCGAGCTCACCGTGGCCCAGGAGTTGTTCTCCCACTTCTCCAGCTTGAAGACCGCGCCGGGCAGGAGCTTGCGGAAGTTGTCCCCGTCCACCTTGTCCAGCTCGATCTTGGCCTTGTATGCCGTGGAGCTGGAGCTGGACTCCTTGAGTTGAGTCTCGGTCTTGCTGCTCCAGTTGCCATTGAGAGAGCAATTGTTGGTGACCTTGTTGCCGTCGACCACGGAGTTGGGAGTGATCTCGTAGTCGTACACCAGCACGCAGGCCAGGCTGTCCGGCACCTTCACGGTCATCTTGCCAGCGGAGGCGTCAAACTGCACCGAGTATCTGCTGGCGTCAATCTCGGCGCCCAGGTTGTGCTCGGCGTTGGCGTCAAAGGCATAGAGGTGCACCGACGAGAGGTCCAGCGCCGGCGAGTACTTGCCCACGTCGCTCAGCTGGTCAACCAGCGTGAGCACGTCGGAGTTCTTGTCCAGATTCCTTGCCGCGGGGTTGATGTCCACGTAGTAGCGCAGCTTGTTGACCGGTGTGCCCGTGGGGTTGCCGTTGGAGTCAAGCTGCACGGCATTGCCGTCCTTGTCCAGCTGCACGCCGGACTTGTCCACGGTCTTGACGTCACGCCTCACCTTGGTGTGGTTGTCGTCGGAGTGGCCGTCCCACGTGACGTTGTTGGTGTAGGTCTTCTTGACGTTGGAACCATTCTGCCAGTAGGGATCGCCCTTGACGGACACCTTGTAGTGCAGGGCCACCATGGGCATGGTATCCGTGTAGTGGAAGTCAGGGATGGTAAAGGTGACCGTTGACGTGCCGTCCGGGTTGTTCACCACGCTGACCTGCGGCTTCTGGGCTCCATTGAAGCGCACGCCATCCACGTTGGCATCTCTCCAGTTGCTGTCGTGCTCGGTGTTGTCGTTCACGTAGAAGCGCGCGTAGACCGACCCGTCAACATAGGTCATTCCCGCAGGCATGGTGTCCACCACGGTGATGGTGCCGTCCTTGGTGGTCTCCATCAGCACGCGGTACTCAATGGTGCCCGTCTCCGCGTCGTACTTGACCGTGGCGTTGTCACTCACCCACGTGTTGTTCCCAGCCTTCGCCGACTTGTCCAGCGGCTTGGGGTTGGGGATGTCATGCGACACTTCGGAGTGATGCCCATCGATATCTCCAGCGTTCTTCGCGTTCCAGGTTGTACCGCCCTCGGCATAAGTGGCATCAACATGGGTGGGATAGTCGGTAATGGTCAGGTGGCGCCCCGTCTTGGAAAAGCCCGTAGCAGGCGTAACCTTAACATCGAACCTGCTGATCTTTGTGTTCCACGTGCTGTCGCTTGGGACTACCACGTTGCCGTCGAGGTCGTAGTAGGTGACCACAATAGTCATGTCGTTGGTGGTCTGGGCACCGCCGTTGTTGTAGTTCTCATATGCCGTATGGTTGTAGCCACCGTAGATGTAGTAGTCGTAGTCGTTCATCTTGATCTTGAGGTGGCCCTCGTCGCCTGACTCGTGCTGGCGCAGGTAGTTCTCCAGCTCGCCGAGAAGGGCGTAGTGGGTCCCAGCACCCATGTCCTCCCCGTTGGGGCCCGTTGCGTTGTCGATGGTATCCGTGAAGGTGAAGGTAGTCATGGGGCTGTCCGGCAGGGTCACGTCCACGTCCCAGGTCAGCTTGTGGTTGCGGCCGGAGACGACGGTGTCGGACTTGTAGGTCTTGGTCACATCGGTGGTGCGGTGCTCGACGGGCACGCCAATCTCGCCAGTCGTGGAGTAGCCGTTGTTGCCATGCCACTCCTGAGCGGTGTTGTTCACCGTGGTGTCACCCTCAGGCGCATTAGTATAGAAGTCGATGTAGAAGACTTTGTTCTTGTGCTCATCGGAAACATTGCTAAAGGTGTAGTCGACGACACTCTCGCCGTTGTGCGCCCAGTTCTGAATGACCGCGCCGTCCTCGCAGGTGACGATGTAGCCGCCCGAAAGCTTCAAACCATCAGGCAGGGCGTCGTACACGCGCGTTCCGTTGACGTCGGTACCGTTGGTGTTCACCTTGATGCGCCAGGAGATGAGACCCGTCTCCTTATCGTACCAACCGGTCTTCTGGATGTTCTTCTCCCAGCTCTCCTGGTTCCAAGACCAGTCGTTGTGCTTAGGTGTGATACCGCCCGCCGAGTTGGCAATCTTGCCGACCTCAGCGCCGGAGCCAGGATTGACGTTCACCTTGTAGTGGACCTCATACTTCTCCCCAGCGTTTAGCGCGGGCAGGTTATCCACGTCGAGCCCGGGATGGTTGGCGTCTCCCGCATTCCAGTTGGGAGTGTAGCCCGTGACCTGGGTCTTGTTTCCGTTTGCATCCACCTTGTAGATGACCAAGGAGCTCTGGTCGTACGAAGGGTTCACGTTCTGGGAGTTGTCCGTCCGGATGCGGTCAGAGAACTTCACGGGGTCGCCCGTGCCCTTGGTGGTGCTCACCGTGACCACGTAGTCAGCCGTCCGGTGGTCCTCGGAGAGCTTGCCGGTCTTCTTTGTGTGGATGTCGTACTGGGTGTCCTGCTGCTCGGGCTTCTTGATGGTGACGTCCGCCGCGGCGCCACCAAAGTGGACGCTGCCGCTGTCCTTGCCCTCGCTGAGGGTTGCCGTGCCCTGCCAGGTGGTGGAGCCCACAACCGCACCGCCACCAGCAGCGGCGGACTCGGAGAAGGTCACCGTCATCTTGCCGTCGGTCCCGATGGTGTAGGTACCGATCTCGTTGCCGGAGGGGTCAGTGATGGGGCCACTCTGCGCCTCTGCAGGACGCACGCCATCGGGCACCGTGTAGGTAAAGGTGCGGTTGTTCGGAGTCACAACGCCAGCCGGGAAGGTGTAGGCCAGGTTGACCTTGATCTTGTCGCCTTCCTTGACCTCGGTGGTGGGGACCCATGTGCCGTTCTCGAGCTTCATGACCGAGGTGCCGCTGGTGAGGTACTGGGTAAGGTCGTTGCTCGTGGCCGCAGCCTCACGACGGGGCGCCGCCAGGCTCACCCGCTTGACGCCAGAGGTCTCCTTGGGAAGAAACTCGGCGTAGGAGGAGCTGCCTGGCGTCTGGACGACGGCCGGGAGGACCTCGTCCACGGTGTTCTGAATCGGCTCGTCCGCGGTGTTGCCAGCCTCCGCTGCGGGCTCCTCTGTAGTAGCCGGCTCATCTGCGGGCTGGTCGTCCGTGGTTGCGGGCTCGTCGGTCGTCGCGGGCTGATCATCGGTTGCAGCAGGCTCGTCGGTCGTTGCGGGCTGATCATCGGTTGCAGCAGGCTCGCCGGTCGTCGCGGGTTCGGTCGCCGCGGCCGGTTCGTCGGTAGATGCGGGCTCGGCCTGCTCCGGCTCCGCGGCAGGCTCGTCAGCCGTCGCAGGCTCCTCGGCCGCGGCCGGCTCCTCCGCCGGCTCGGCCTCCGGCTCCACGTACTTCTGCACGTCCAGGCTCACGCCGGTTGAGAAGGCCAGCTTCGCCGTCCCGTCATCGGCCACCTTAACGTGCGACCAGTCCAGGTCCACGTCCACGTAGCCGTCCACGTCCTGCGCGGGGACCGCCGCGGCCTCCGCGGTCTCGGGGCTACCCAGGTTCTGAAGCACCACCTGGTCGGTGAAGGTCACGGCCAGCATGCCGTCCTTGCCCTGTGCGTCGCCCACGGCCACGAGCCCATCCTCGCTCGGCGAGTCCACGGGCCCGCCCACGTACACGCGACCGGTCAGGCCGTCGAGGTCGAGCCCGTCCGGCACGCGCATGTAGATCGTCGCTGCGTCCTGCAGGGAGTTGGCCGGCATGCGGAAGGCCAGGCGGAGCCTCAGCTGGGCGTCCTTGTCCACGGCACCCTGACCGTCGGCGCGCACCCAAGCGGCCTCGCCGGCGCCAGCCTCGCGCGCGTACATCGCGCTCTGGCGGGTGAGCATGGCGGAGAGCGTGTCCGCATGCGTAAGCGCCATGGCGCCCGAGACCAGCGCAGCGGCCGAGATCACGGCCACGAGCACGCCCAGAAGCCCCGTCACACGGTTGCGCTTGCGGGCTCGCCGGTTGGCGCCCTGCATGCGCTGTGCCTTCTCCTCTAGCCTATTCATCGCAGCTCCTTACGTTTCCCTGCGAGTGAGTTCCACCAAACCCTCTCTGTGCCGGCCCGCCGGCCCTTCGGCCGCGGCCGCCGCTAAGAGACCTTGGTGCAACCCGCCCAGGTCTTGTTTCCCAGCTCGTCCTCGTAGTACATAAGCAGGTCAAAGTCGTCGTCAAAGTCCGCCTTGGTCCTGCCCGCGCTCACCACCACGTACTCCTGGCTCGCTCCTGTCATGCCCGTGAGGGTCACGTGCTCGCCGCCCGCAAGCTCGCCGATGCGCTCCCAGGCGCCATCCCCTTGGTATGTCGAGCCGGCCACGAGCACCTTGCCCTCGTCGCCGTCGGCGCGCGCCACCCGCGTGGGCACGAGCGCCGCGTCGCTCCCCTCCGCCGCCACCGGCACGTCCAGCCCGATGGTCGCAACCTGCAGGCGCGCGACCACGTCCACGCCCCTAAGCTCCAGCACCGGCAGCGCAGCCACGTCGAGCCCGGCCGCGGCCGCCGTCACCGGCACCCGCTCGTCCAGCTCGCCCAGGATCTGGGAGCAGAGCTCGCCGCTCCGACCCTCGGCCGCACGGACGCCCGCCGCCTGCCACGCAAAGACGGCCACGGCCGCGGCCACCAAGGCCACGCCCACGACCACGAACGCCCTGCCGGACGTCTTTCTCTTTGCGTGCGCACCCGTCACTTGCGTCCGCCCTCAATCTTCCGGTCGTCCGAGCTCTTCCGAACCCTTGCCACGCCCAGCGCCACGAGCACCACGCCCACCGCCACAAGGACCGCCGGCAGCGTGTAGTCCGTGTTGTCCCCCGTGTGGGGCGGGCCCGCAGGGGGCGTGTCGCCCGGAGGGGTCGTGGTCTTGTTCGTAACGGTCAGGGTCGTCTGGTGCGTCTGGGCCGCGCTCGCCGCCGTAGCCGCAGCGCCGCTCGCGTCCAGGTCCTCCTCGTTCGTGACGACCGAGAAGGTGTAGCCGCTCGCACTAGCTGCGTCCTCAACCACGGACCAGTCGCCCTCGCCGTCCCACTCGTAGCTCCAGTCGTTCTGGGCGTTGAGTTCCACGGTCTGGTAGAGGGTGGTGCCGTCGTAGATCCGCATGGTCACGCTCGCGGGACGCGTGGCCGTGGTGTCGCCGCTCCAGAGCTTCTGCAGGCGGTTGTGGAACTTGGGGGCCTGCGTGGTCGTGACCTTATCGGCCTTGACGGTGCGGTCGTACATCCACACCCCCTCGGCGTTGAGCGCGGGCACGCTCACCAGATAGGGGCTGCTCACGTAGGTCACGCCGTTCGCGGTCACGGTGTCCATGGTCAGCAGGTAGAGGCCGGGCTTGAGGTCCCTCAGCCGTGCCGTGCCGTCCGCGGCCACCTGGGCCGTCGTGCGCTCGAAGCCGTCCGCACCCTCCGCCACCAGGCCCGCGTAGGCCTCGGCGAAGTCGCGCAGGGTCTGGGCGTCCGTATCCGCACTGAGGAGCGCCGGGTCCATGCCCGAGAACTCGATGCCCGGCTTGAGGGCGTCCACCGCCTGCAGGCGGCCGTCCGCCGTCATCGACGCCACGCGCCAGGCCACGACCTCCTGGCCCGGGACCTTGCAGTCCTCCAGCGTGATGGAGCAGGCAGCAGCCGTGTCCACCCGCTGACCCGCCTGCGGCGTCGTGGCCGAGCCCGCGACCGCGGTCGCACCCGTGCCCGAGCCCGTGGCCGTCGCCGAACCCGTGCCCGAGCCCGTTGCCGCCAGCGCGCCCACGGGGAGAAGCGCCACCGCGAGTGCCACCAGAAGCGACGCCAGGCCCACGGCCACCAGCCGTGCGCCGCGCCCTAGCCCCTGCGTCTTGGAACCCCGCATGTGCTCTCCCCTCACTTCGCGCCCAGCCACAGCCGGTCGCGCCTTCTTACCCCACGTCGAGCGTCCTGCGCAAACGCACGTGCCGAATCGCTCGTACCACCACGACCACCACGAGGGCCAGAGCCGTCGTAGCCGCCGCGATCAGCACCGGGTCGACCTGGCTCATGTCGCCTTGGATGGTGCTGAGCTGCTCGTTTGGGATCCGGTGGCCACGCACGAGCAGCCGGTGCGTGTTCACCCCGTACGGCGTGCACGTAACGAGCGTGCACAGGTCCAGGTTCGGGTCTATCTCCAGGTCGTCCAGCTCGTTGGGCAGGACGGTACGGATCTGGTCCACCTGGTAGGTGAGCGTCTTTCCCAGCACGTGGAGCATGAAGACGTCACCCTCGCGGAGCTGGTCGATGTCGCTGAAGAGCCGCGCCGAGGGCAGGCCTCGGTGGCCGCTGATCACGCAGTGCGTGCCGGTGCCTCCCACCGGCAGCGACGAGCCCGGGATGTGGCCGATGGCAACCTGCAGGACCGTGTCGTCCGTGCCGTGATAGATGGGCAGGTCGACGTTGATCTTGGGGATCTCCACGTAGGCCATGATGCCCGTGCCCGTTACGTCCAGCGTCGACTCGTAGCGCTCGCGATCCGCGTCCGTCAGGTTGAAGCGACCCAAGCCCGCAGACAAGGTCTCGTTGTAGGCAACGGCCCCGTCCCAGAGCTCCTGGTTGCGCTCGGCGGAGTTGTCGTGCACGGCCTCCGTGTAGCTCGCGATGGCCTGCGTCTGGTGTTGGCTGTTCCACCAGTCGCTGATCCACGGGTAGAGCGCAATTCCGATTCCGACGATGAGCAGCAGCGTAAGAAGGATCTCCGGGACGCGCGCCTTTAGGCCCTTCTTCAAGCTACCCTCTCTTCTTTGGAACCTGCCGACGGTGACCCGGGTAGGCGGGTCACCGTCGGCTATGGGTCAAACAGACACGAACACGCGCGAACGATCGACAAGTGCCTGGCGTCGTGGCGTCAGGCGACGGAGACTAGGCGTCCTCGCGACGGGAACGGGCCACGTGCAGGCCGATGCCAGCGGCCACGGCGATGCCGCAACCAACAAGCACGAAGGGCAGCACGCCCATGCCACCGGTGGACGGCAGCGTGGAGCCGGACTTGTTGACCACGTCGGTGGTCAGGGTGCCGTCGAGAGCGCCGTCAGTCTTGTTGGCGCTGAAGGAGGCCTGGTCAGACGTAGCAGTAAGGTCAGTCAGAACGTAGGCGTCTCCGACCTTGCCGTTCTCGTTGACCTGGCCGCTCTCGAAGTTAACCGTATGAGTGCCGGTAACGGTGAAGACGATGGGGTCGATGGTGTTGTAGCCAGTGGGAGTCGTGGTCTCGACGAGCTTGTACTCGCCATCGTCGATGCCCTTGAATTCGAAGGTCGTGTTCTCGCCAGCAGCAATCTCCTGGACAGCAACCCAGCCATCGGAGTCGGCGGTCTTACCAGCAGGCACCTTGGTGGTGTCAGCGTACTTCTTGTACAGGGTGAAGCCAGCGCCTGCGAGCTTGTTGCCGTCAGCAACCTTCTCAGCGTACTTGTTGACGTTCACAGTGTAGGTGAAGACGATGACCGTGTCCTCGGGCGTGGTGCCGTGGTGCTGCTCGTTGTTGGAGTCGTTGGAGAACTCGATGTTGGAGCCGTTGATGTTGCCCTTGGCGCCAATCTGGGCACCGGAGAGCAGCTGCGACTCGTACTCAACGGTGATGACGGAGCCAGCATGGGCAGCGGTCTGCTTGAGGTCGGCGAAGACGACGTCGAAGCCCGCGTCGGTGGTCTTGAGCTCGTAACCAGTGGTGACCTCAGTGCCGTCAATCTTGACAGTGACGGAGGTGGGGTCGCTCAGCTGCGTCTTGTTGTGCGTATCGTGGAATGCGAAGTAGTACGGCGAAGCGTAATCCGCGTAATCAGAAGCCACGGTACCGGTCAGCTGGAAAGGAACCATGTCACCGATGTCGTAGTCAGCGGAGTCCTGCCAGCCGCTGGTGGCGTTCTCGGTAGCAGAATCGTTGGTGTCCTTGACCTTCTTCTGCGAGGTCGTGGTGGTGTCCTTGGCAGTGATCTCAACGTCGTCGCACACCTGCAGAATGTACTTAGAGTAGGTGTCGCTGGTGAGCTTCTCAGAGACATCCTTAACGAAGTAGTAGCCGTCACCGGTAACGGTCAGCGGGCTCTTGCCGGTAGCAGCCTTGGTGCTGCTCAAGTTGGCAGCGATAACCTTGGCTAGGGCCTCGGTCTCGGTGGCTTTCAGGCCAGACATGGCCGCAGCTGCGGTCGGCGCGTCAGTGGCGCTGGCAAACTTGCTGCCAATGGTGGCGTCTGCCTTCAGGGCGGTCAGCAGCGCATCGCCGTTGACGCCTGCGCCCCAGGTGATGCCTTCCAGCTGCTTGGTGGTACTGTTGTACGTGCCCGCGAACACCTGGTACGCCTCGTAGGAGTGCGTATCCACGTTCCCGGTCGGCTCGTTGATGGTGATCGTATGCTGGGTTGTCGCATCGGCCAACGCGGCCGTCGGCACCAGCGCGAGCGCCATCGCGAACGCTGCCACTAGGGCAACGATGCGCTTGAGCGTGTTGCTTGCCTTTCGCATTTCTTTCCTCTCTCTTGTCCTACATGCGGAACGCTATGGTCTCAAGCCGTCGGAGGGCGCGCGTTCCCTGGTTCGGCTGATAACCCAAAGTCAAATGGCGCGATGCGCCGAGGCGCCGCGCCTAGCTACTGCCGCCGGGCGCGCCCAAGCGGTCGAAGGGCCAGAGGCGCCACACCAGCCGGCCGACCACCTGCTCCTTGTTTATGCAGCCCATCTGCTTGGAGCGGGAGTCGATGGAGGTGGCACGGTGGTCGCCCATCACGAAGTAGCAGTTCTCGGGCACCTGGTACGGGAGCGTGATGTCGCACGTGCCCAGGGCCTTCTCGCCCGCGGGGAGGTAGTCCTCGGCGAGCTCGACGCCGTTTACGGAGACGGTGCCGTCGGAGGCCACGTCCACCCAGTCGCCGGGGCCGGCGATCACGCGCTTGGCCAGGAGCTGATTGTTGTAGCTGAAGGCCACGAGGTCGCCGGTGGCAAAGTCGCCCAGCTTTGAGGCCACGACGATGTCGGCCTCCTGGAGCGTGGGCTCCATGGAGGTGCCATAGATGCGAAACATTGGCAGCGCCAGCTGGGAGACCAGCACCGTTACGGCAAAGACCGTGAGCAGGATGGCCACGGTGCGCCGGGTGGTGGCGCCGCGGCTGCGCTTGCGGCGCTCGCGGGCGAGCTCGCGGTCCACCTGCTGGGTGGTGGGGAGGTTGCGCGGGGCGCCCTGGCTTGCGCGGGACACGGTGACCGGGGTGCCGAGGGCGGTGGCTGTGGAGAAGGCGGACATTACTCGTCGTCCTCCGCTCCATCAGCCCCCGGAGCGCTGTAGGGAGCGCCAGTCCCCTCTGCTGCGAATGGGGACATGTACGAGAGCTCTGCCGTGGTGTCGGCGTCGGGCATGCGGACGATGCCCGTGGGGTTGATGCTGCGCGCGGGCTGAGCGTAGGCCATGCCGCGCGGGTGGCACTCCTCGATGTTGTAGCCGTAGAGGTCAATGGCGCGCTGCGCCGCGGCAAAGACACCCGAGAGGCGAAGCGACGCCTCCGCGAGCGACTCGGAGTCGTCGAGGACGATCCTGCGGTCGGCCAGCTGGGCCTGGGCGTCGGCGAGCTCCGCGCGCAGGCGGTCGTTCTCGGCCATGGCGTCGCGCAGGAGCTGGAGGAGCTGCAGGCGGTCGAGCTTCTTTAGGTTGATGTCGTCCGGGGTGGAGGCGGACTTTGGGGACTTGCCGGGGCGGTCGGGCCTGTCGAGCTTGTTGGCCTTCTTGGGCTTGCGGGACTTGTCCCTGAGCTCCTCGGCGTCCTTGTCCTTCTTGCTCACGCGGCCTCACCGCCTTGCGGGAGATGGCGAGCGAGTCGCAATGCCGCCGCGAGCAGGGTCGCCCTCGATGACGCTAGAGCAACCCCCCCCCCGCGCCGATTCCAAGCGCGTTCGGGCAGCAGGTAGCGTGGCCCTTATATAGAGATGCGCTCACGAGTTCCTAGCTCCTTCGTTGCGCGCGAAACGCTCTTGCCTGCCACGTCGAGGCCAATTGCGAGGTCTCGGCTCCCACTTCCAGTAATCAGATGGGAACCTTACCACAACGCCCAAGTACGGTTTGCCACAATTCTGCTCGTTTAACTTACGTGCTTTGCGAGCGGTACCCGTTACTCCGCGAACGACCGGCCGCGAGCGAAACTGTAACCATTGTGCGATCAACGGCACATGGCCGCCCCACGGACCGTACCGCAACTCCCGCCGAGCCGGTGATGGACGCGGGCCGCATGCGGGTATCATGAGCCTTGGATGCGGACGGCGGGCCTGGGGAGGTGGCGCGTGATTAGGGCGGTGCTCTTTGACCTTGACGACACGCTGCTGGACCTCAACCTCACGGCCTTCCTCGTGCGGTACTACCAGGGGCTGGCGGATCGCATCGCGCGCGCGGCCGGGCGGCCGACGGTTGCGGTGGCACCGGCGCTGGCGTGGGCGCTCGCGCGCATGGAGGACGAGCGGCGCACCGACTCGCTGACCAACCGCGACTTCCTGCGCAACACGTTCTTCTCGCTCACTGGGATCCCGCTGGGCGACCCGGCCTACGCGCGACTTTGGGAGGAGTACGACCTTACCGTGGCTCCGACGCTGGGCGACGGGCCCGTGATGGCGCGCCCCATGCCCGGCGGGCGGGCGGCGATCGAGGCCGTGCGGCTCATGGGGCTGCCGTGCGCGCTGGCCACCAACCCCAACTTTACGCTGGAGGCCGTACTCGTACGGATGGGGTGGGCGCAGGTGGAGCCGGAGGACTTCGTGGCCATCTCCAGCTGGGAGACGTCCACGCGCGTGAAGCCGAACGCCCGGTACTACGAGGAGTTCTGCGGGATGCTAGGGCTGGCGCCCGAGGAGTGCCTGATGGTGGGCAACGACGCGCGGCTGGACATCCCGCACCCGGCGTGCGGGCTGCGGACCGCGTACGTGGGCCACGCGCATCCGGCGCGGGCGATCTGGTGGGGCAACCTGCAGCGGTTCGCGGACGACCTGCCGCACGTCCTGGCGCTCGCGGAGCGCGAGTAGCCGGGCGGGCGGCGCGGCCGGTGGCGGGCGGCGGCGGGCGGCGCGGCGGCGGCGGGGCGTGGGGCTCGACGTACTGACTTCGCGCTGGGGACGCCTCACTTTTCTCCGACCTTCAACCTCGGTACGCCCTTGTCGGCGTTTGCGCAGACAGCGGCGGCTCGGCCCGTACTGACTCTGCGGCACGCGGGCCTCTGCTCGGGCGGGGTTCCAACCTCAGTACGCCCCTGGCGGCGTTTGGCCAGTTGGCGGCGGCACAGGGCGTACTGACTTTGCGGCATGGGGGGCCTCAAGCGTGTCGGGGGCCAACCTCAGTACGCCCTTGTCGGCATCTGTCCTGTTGGCGATCCTCCGGGCCGTACTGACTCTGCGGCTCGGACGCCCACAGGCGAGCCGAGTGTCAACCTCAGTACGCCCTTGTCGGCATCTGTCCTGTTGGCGATCCTCCGGGCCGTACTGACTCTGCGGCTCGGACGCCTGTGGGGCGGACAGAGCACCAACCCCAGTACGCCCTCCGCTACAGATCGCATATGGACGCCCTGTGGAGGGCTTTCATCACCGAGAGAGCCCCTGTCACGGCAATACCCCTGCAGCACTCCCGAGCGCACACCCCCTGACCTGCACCTTAGCGCCATCGTGGAAGATTGCTGGATGATTCGCGGAAGACCGCTGTAAGCCCCGGGGAAGATTGCGGGAACTTTCGGCCGCCACAATCCAAGGCCAGCTTCCCATTTACCACGCCCGCCTATTCCCCAGGAGACGTCCAGATGAGGTGCATCTGCTCACACGCCACAGCGCTATGGTACTGGTACCTGAGAGGACCAGCCCGTCTGCTCACCGCTCAGCCATACCTTGGCAACGCGCTCGAAGGCGCCGCCCACACTCGCGCACAGATATCACACTTTGACCTGGCCGGCGCCGGCATCAACCCCTGTCCCCCGTCCGTCATACCCTGTGCCAATCCAGGCGGCGAGCTCGACCTGCTCGTCTCGCCGGACGACTCGTGGCGCGCGCCGGAGGACATCCGGCTGCACAGGTGGTACGCGGGCTTTCCCGCCGGGTCACTCTACGTGGTTGGCAACGGCGTCCTCGTCTGTTCGCCTGAGCTCGCGCTCCTGCAGGTCGCCCGCTCGCTCACTGACACCCAGCTGATTCGCCTCGTCTTGTCGCTCTGCGGTCGCTATTACATCAATCCGGAAACCGACAAGGCTTGCGAGCGCAACCCCCTCACCACGATTGCTAAAATCCGGCAGCTGCTTGCCGGCGTTCCCGGGCGACTGGGCATTCGCCGCCTCAACAAGGTGCTTGCGCTGTGCGACGACGATGCCGCCTCGCCGACCGAGGTCGAGACGTATATGCTCGCGTGCCTGCCTGCGCGCATGGGTGGCTACGGTCTGGCTGGGGCAGAGCTCAACGGCAAGATCGACCTCAGCGGGACGGACGGCCGTCTGCTGGACAAGCCAGACAGGCAGTTCGTGAGGGTCGACCTGTACTGGCATGGCAAGCACGTCGGCATCGAGTACCAGAGCAAGGACCACGACGTCGTTGCGGACCGGCGGCGAATCAACATGCTCACGTCGCTGGGCGAGGACATCTTTCAGGTGGACGCTAGCCAGCGCAGCGACACCGACAGGTTTGACGCAACCATGGCGCAAGTGGCCAAGCGGCTTGGTCGGGAGGTGCCCGCACTCGAGAGCGAGTGGGTTTCCGCGAGAGGCGCCCTGCGTCGCGAGCTGCTCGGAGCCAACCGGATGAGGCTGTAAGGCTGCGGCGCAGGTCGGGGGCGTACTTACTTTCGTCGCGCGGGCCACTGGGCGGGCTGGGGCCTGACCTCAGTACGCCCCTCTCGCCGTTTGGCCAGTTGGCGGGCTCAGGCCCCGTACTGACTTTGTGGCAGGGGCGCCCATAGGCGAGCCGGGACGCAACCTCAGTACGGCCTTGGCGACGTTTGGCCAGTTGGCGGGGTCCCGGGGCGTACTGACCTTGCAGCACGCGGCCCCAAATTGCGGCCAGTCCCGCAACCTCAGTACGCCCCTGGCGCCGTTTTCCCTGTTGACGGCCTCGTGCCCCGTACTGACTTTGCGCCGCGAGGGGCTGCGGGCGGGCCGAGCGCCAACCTCAGTACGCCCCTGGCGGCGTTTGGCCAGTTGGCGGGCTCAGGCCCCGTACTGACTTTGTGGCAGGGGCGCCCATAGGCGAGCCGGGACGCAACCTCAGTACGCCTCGCCGCCCCACGCCCCTCCCGGCCCCCACCCCACGTGAACGCAGTGTTGCCCGCGACCATCCGCGGCCGCCGGGCCGCAGCGCGCGCGGTATCCTTCACTAGTTGCCAAGCCCCTGCCGCGACCCCGGAGGACCCATGGACCCCAACGCCTACCGCAACCACGTGAACATCCTGCACGAGGAGCTTGTCTGCGCCCTTGGCTGCACCGAGCCCATCGCCGTGGCCTACGTGGCGGCGCTCGCGCGCGAGGCCCTGGGCACCCTGCCCGACCACATCGACGTCTCCTGTTCCGGGAACATCATCAAGAACGTCAAGTCCGTCACCGTCCCCAACTCGGGCGGCCAGCGCGGCATCGAGGCCGCGGCGCTCCTGGGCATGGTTGGAGGCGACGCCACGAGCGCCCTCGAGGTGCTCCAGTCCGTGACCGACAAGGATCGCGAGCTCGCGGCCCAGCTCGTGGCGGCCGACGCCTGCTCCGTGGAGCTTGCCGAGGACGTCCCCAACCTCTACGTGCGCGTGGTCGCCAGCGGCGCGGGCCACACCTCCGCGGCCGCCGTGGCCGAGCGCCACACGAACGTGATCGAGCTCACGCGCGACGGCGAGCCCGTGGAGGCGGCCGGCGTCTCGGCGCGCCCGGGCTCCGACACCTGCGGCTCCGACTCCGACGGCTGCGACCGCTCGTCCTTGTCGCTGGAGTCCATCTGGCAGTTTGCCCACGAGGTCCGCATCGACGACGTCTACGACGTGATCGAGCGCCAGCTCAAGCTCAACCGCGCCATCTCCGACGAGGGCCTCCACGGCGACTGGGGCGCGCGCATCGGCAAGACGCTCCTCCTCACCCGCCCAGACGACATCTCCTGCCGCGCCCGCGCCGTGGCAGCGGCCGGCTCCGACGCCCGCATGAGCGGCTGCCCCATGCCCGTGGTCATCAACTGTGGTAGTGGTAACCAGGGCATTACCAGCTCCATGCCCGTAGAGGAGTACGCCCACTACCTGCGCGTGGACCACGAGACCCTCATTCGCGCGGTGGTTCTCTCCGACCTCACGGCCGTGCACGCCAAGCGCTTCATCGGCGAGCTCTCGGCCTTCTGTGGCGCCGTGACGGCTGCCACCGGGGCGGGCGCGGCCATCTGCTACCTGCGCGGTGGCTCTTTTGCCCAGTACCAGGCGACCATCGCGAACACCCTGGCAAACGTGGGCGGCATCGTGTGCGACGGCGCCAAGCCCTCCTGCGCGGCAAAGATCGCGGCCGGCGTGGACGCGGCCATCCTGGGCTGCGACATGGCGCTCGCAAACGTGGACTTCCGCCCCGGCGAGGGCCTCGTGGGCGACTCAGCCGAGGACACCATCCGGTCCATGGGCTACGTGGGCCGCGTGGGCATGCACCCCACGGACGTGGAGATCCTCAACATCATGATCGGCAAGACCGACGTGAGGGGGTAGGGGTCTTATCGCCCTGTTTGGTGAGAAGCGCTGCGGTCGCTACAGGCTCTGCACCAGCATGTCCGCGGCATAGAGCGGCATGTTTACGAGCCACCTTTGATCCTCGTAGCCACGGAGTGAGAGCCGCACGCACCTCTCAATGCCATATTCCTTGGCAAACTTGCTCAAGCTCGCGCTCGACACGTTTCGATCGGCCTTGACCTCCACGGGAACCACTGTCCCGTCATAGTCGTAAAGGAAGTCAATCTCCGCCTTGCTCTGCTTGCCATCGGCCGACCAGTAATATGGCGCGCTGCCGCCACATGCCACAAGTTGTTGGCACACGTACTGCTCAGCATAAGCGCCCTTGGCATGGGTAAAGAGCTTGTCGCCTTCAATGATGGCTCTCTCCGGAAGGTGCAATGCTGCACCCAACAGGCCAACATCGAGCATGAAGAGCTTGAACGAGCGATCGTCCGCATAGCTACGCAAGGGCATGCCCGGCATGCTAACCCTGGGAACACGCGTGACAAGTCCCGCATCCACGAGCCAAGAAACCGCATCACGGTAGTCACGCCCCCGGCCACCTGCGCGGACCTGTGAGTACACGAACTTGCCGTTGCTGTCCTCGCGTGCAATCTGCGCCGGGACGGAGCGCCACGTCTCTCGAATGCGCTCAGTCTCCACAGGCGAGGTAACGTGTTTGGAAAAGTCGTACTCGTAGTCTCGGAGCAAGCGATCCTGGACGTCCCGAGCGTCGGGCAGGAAGCGGCTCTCCGTATAGGCAGCAACCGCCTCCGGCATACCGCCCACATAGAGATAGGTGCGTAGAAGGTCCTCGTACTTCTCGCCCATTGCGCTCACAAGATCTACGGAACCATTACGAACGAGGCTGGCAAGGCCTCCCTCCCCCATGGCTTCAAGAAACTCCACGAAAGTCATGGGGTACAGGTCCAGGTGGTCAACCTTTCCCACAGGCCAAGAAGCTCTAGCCTGCTCATCCGAGCAGCCCGCCCTATTGAGAGCCACGCCAAGAAGCGACCCCGCCACCACAATGGGAATGTCGGGCCGCTGCTCGCAGAACATCTTGAGCGCCGTGAGCGCGCGAGGACACTCCTGCACTTCGTCAAGAAAGACAAGCGTACGACCGTCCGAGGCGTTTACACCGGTGTAAGCACTGATGGCGGCGAGGAGACGTCCCGGCTCGAGGCTGCCTGCAAAGACCTCCTGCATCACCCTGTTGTCCAGGAGGTTGACATAAGCCAAGGGGCCACGACTTGCGGCAAAGTCTTGCACGAGCCACGTCTTGCCCACCTGACGAGCCCCGCTCACAACAAGGGGTTTGCGCCGGGGCGAGTCATACCACTGGGCAAGCTCTTGGGTCGCATCGCGTCTCATGGGCACCTCCTGTCTGCCGCTTTTATTCTGAGTGTACCCAATACTGCCGTGATTGGCGTTTTTCGATTTCGGCTTCTACCTAAAATGGCGGTTTCCGATATCGGAAACCGCCATCACCAGGCCCTCGTTAAATCAACGCCAACCGCTCCTGTACCACGTCCGCTACGAGAAGTTCAACGCGTGGTAGCCGGCGTCGGTGACGGCGCGGCGGTAGGCGTCCTTGTCGATGGGGTCTTTGCACAGGATGTGCGCACTGCCGGCCGAGAGGTCCACGCGCGCCCAGGTGCCGGCCACGGAGTCCAGCGCGTTCGTGACGTTCTTCGCGCAGTTCTCGCAGTGCATGCCGTCGATGGCCAGCGTGGCCTCGTAGGGGTAGTGGGACTCGTCGGTGTCGGTTATGTGGGCCTTGGGGAAGGTCTTGGCGCCGGAGCCGCCGCCCTCGCAGCAGCCCTTCTTGCCGGAGGCGATGCCGGCAAAGCGGCGGACGGCAACCACCAGCACGGCGGCAACGATGACAAGGACTACGAGGTCGATAGGTTTCATAGGGTGCGCTCCTCACGAGATAGCTGTGGTTAACTTTGCTCGCGTCCCACTATACCCCATCAGGGTACCCGTGTGTCACAAAAGTGTCTGACACTTCTGTGACACATACAGGGGGTACTCCCCCGTGTTTGTGTCCTCCCCGGTGTTTGGGTCACGCGATGGAACGGCCGGGGACAACCGCCAGCATGACGACCTTGTCGTCCACATGTCGATAGACGAGCACGTAGCCGTCCACCACGAGCTTACGTAGCCCCTCGCCAAATCTCGCCACAAGCGCCGGGCGCAGCATCGGCGATCCCATGTCTGGAAAGGGCGCTAGCTGGGCCTCCAGCATCTGGATGTGGCCGAGCGTGCGGTCACTGGGAATCTCCAGGAGCGCGCCGACGTACGTCTCGGTGTGCTCGACGCTGACCCTATCCTGCGGCACGGCAGCCCCGCTGCTCCCAGACCCTCTCCCAGCCCTCATCAGCCGGAATCGTGCGGCCTGCAGCCTCGTCTGCCACACCACGCGAGAGCGCGTCGAGTACGCGCTGCTCCATCACGGCCTCGTCCACACGCCGCTGCACGTAGTCCTCAAAGACCTGCTCGCTGGCAAACACGTAGGCGCCTCGCCCATCTACCGTAAGGCGCACGATGTCGGTCGCGGCATCCTTGCGGAGCGCTTGGGCGTCCTTCTGCAGCGCGCTGATGGGGTAGATTGCTTCCATGTGAGCTCCAAGGTAGAAGATTTTCTAACGATTATACCTAGAATTTTCTACTCGCGCTGAGCCAAGGTTGCTGGAAGACTCTGTGTCACAAAAGTGTCTGACACTTCTGTGACACACAGTGTGACACACAGGGGGTACTCCCCCGTGTTTCAGGGGGTACTCCCCCGTGTTTGGTGTTTCCCCCGCCTACGCGGAGAAGCCCTTGTCGTCCTGCAGCGGGCCAAGCTTGCCGTCGGCTGCCTGAGTGGCCAGCTCGTCGCAGCGCTCGTTGAGCTCGTGGCCGGCATGGCCCTTGACCCACACCCACTCCACGTCGTGCGGTTCCATGGCCGCGAGCAGGCGCCGCCAGAGGTCCTGGTTCTTTACTGGCTGCTTGCTAGCCGTCTTCCAGCCCTTGCGCTGCCAGCCGTCCACCCAGTGCTTGTTGAAGGCGTTGACCACGTATTGCGAGTCGGAGTGCAGCTCCACCGAGCATGGCCGCGTGAGCGCCTCGAGGGCCGTGATCGGACCCAGGAGCTCCATGCGGTTGTTCGTGGTGTTGCGGTAGCCCTGCCAGAGCTCGCGGGTGTGGCGCATGCCGGCGGAGTCGATGTACACAAGGACGGCGCCGTAGCCGCCCGGTCCGGGGTTGCCCCGCGAGGAGCCGTCGGTGTAGACCACCACATGCTGACGTGCGGGCGCCGCGCCCACGCCGCCCTGCCGCGCGAACTCGTTGAAGCTGGCCACGTGCCGCCCTTCTCCGTCCGGTTCATCAATCTTCTAACGTGACAAAAGTGACTGTCACTTTTGTCACGTTTCGTACTTTGTGCTAATTGCGCCGCATGGCGGCGTAGGTGGCACCGATGAGGTTGGCGTCGTTGCCAAACTGCGCGTGCACCACGCGCGGCTGGGGGAACTCGCCAAAGGGCAGTCCGGCCACGAAGTCGTGCGCCTGCCGCGCGATGGCCTCCACCAGCACTGGCTGGGCCGAGATGCCTCCGCCGATGGCTATGACCTCGGGATCCACCAGTGCCTGGACGTTCACGCAGAGAAGGGCCACGTCATGCGCATAACGCTCGAGGCCGCGGCAGGCCGCCTCGTCGCCGGCGTTTATCCACGAGAAGAGCTCGCGGCCGTCCACGGATTCGTCCACCGGCAGGCCCTTCTCGGCAAAGACCGCCCGCCGCAGGCCCGGCCAGCCGCACTGGAAGCCGGACATGTGGAGAAGAGCGCCCCGGCCCGACGTCAGGTCGTCGAACACGAAGCTGTACTCCCCCGCGAAGGCGTGCGCCCCGCGCAGGACCCGGCCGTCCACCACGATGCCGCCGCCCACGCCCGTGCCCAACACGATCACGGAGCCCACGGCGCAGCCTTGCAGGGCGCCGCGCGCATACTCGGCCAGGGCCGCGGCCTTGCCGTCGTTCTCCACGGTCGCGGGCACGCCGCAGCGGGTGGCCACCGCGCGTCCCAGCTGGTAGCCGCCCAGGTAGCGCAGGGCCCCGCCGCCGAGCACGGTGCCCGCCTCGTCGCCCGGCACCTGGCCCGGGCAGGAGATGGCCACGGCCGCGCTCGCCGGCGCATGCTCCGCCCGCAGGGCGGCGATGGCGTCCGCGAGTTCGTCGGCCGTGGAGAAGTCCGTGTCTATGCTCCCCTGCTCGCCAAGCATCAGGTCCTCGGCGACCTGCGCCCACTTGACCTTGGTCCCGCCCACGTCCACCGCAAAGTACCCCATGTGTCCCCCACCCGATTTGATATCAAACTTACAACGTGACAAGAACTCCGACCCCCTGTCACGCAGACCCCCTGTCACTTGGCGGCGGCCCAGTTGGGGCCGTACGAGACCTCGGCGATCAGCGGCACGCGCAGCTGGGCCACGCCCTGCATGGTGTCGCGCACGAGGGCGCTCACGGCCTCGACCTCGCCCTCCGGCACCTCCAGGTCCAGCTCGTCGTGGATCTGCAGCACGAGCTTGCTGGCCAGCCCGCGCTCGTTGAGCTCGCGCTGCACGCGCACCATTGCGATCTTTATGATGTCCGCCGCCGTGCCCTGCATGGGGTGGTTCATGGCGGTGCGCTCGCCGAAGGCCACGAGCTGGCGGTTGTGCTGGGCGAACTCGCGGATGTGGCGCTTGCGGCCGTACATGGTCACGGCATAGCCCGTCTGGTGGGCGTCGGCCACGCACTTGTCGAGGAACTCGCGCACGCCCGGGTAGGCCTCGAAGTACCTGTCGATCATCTCCTGGGCCTCGGCGCGCGGGATCTCCAGCGACGTGGCCAGCCCGTAGGCCTGCTGGCCGTACACGATGCCGAAGTTCACGGCCTTGGCACGGCTGCGCAGCTGCGGCGTGACCTCCTCCACCGGCACGCCAAAGACACGCGCCGCCGTGGCCGCGTGGAAGTCCGCCCCGGAGTTGAAGGCCGCCACCAGGTGCTCGTCGCCCGAGAGGTGGGCGAGCAGGCGCAGCTCGATCTGCGAGTAGTCGCAGGCGAGAAACACGCTCCCCTCCGGCACCGTGAAGGCCGTGCGCACGCGATGGCCCAGCTCGGAGCGGGTGGGGATGTTCTGCAGGTTGGGGTCGGAGCTGGAGAGGCGCCCCGTGGCCGCCACCGTCTGGTTGAGCGTGGTGTGGATCCGCCCGTCCCCGCGGATGAGGGCCGGCAGGGCGTCCAGGTAGGTGGACCTTATCTTGGCCCGCTCGCGGTAGTCCAGCACGGCACGCACACGCGGATCCTTGGCGGCCAGGTCCTGCAGGGTCTTGGCGTTTGTGGAGTAGAAGCCCTTGCGGGTCTTCTTCAGGCCGTAGGTCGGGAGCTTCCACACATCAAACATTATGTGAGAGAGCTGCTGCGGGGAGTCCAGGTTGAAGTCCTCCCCCGCCGCCTCGTGGAGGCTGCGCACCATGGCGTCTATCTCGGCGCCGAGCTCGGCCGACTGCTCGCGCAGGATGGTCGGGTCGGCGCGCAGGCCCTGCCGCTCCATCTGGGCCAGGACAGGCAGGAGGGGCATCTCGATCTTGTCCATGAGATCGGCGGAGCCATCGGCCGCGAGGCGCGCCCGCAGGGGCTCCACCAGGAGTCGCGCGAGCACCGCGTCGAGAGCGGGCTGGGGGACCTTGTCGCTCGGCTCCGGCACGGAGACCTCCGGCAGGTAGTCGGCCGCCAGGTCCGCCACGGCAAAGCCCGCCCGGTCAGACTCCAGCAGGTAGACCGCCACGGCCACGTCGAAGATGCGCGCCGGGTCCACCTCCTGCGGCGCCAGGCGCTCCGGCTCGGAGGAGTCCATGGGCGAGAGCACGTGGACAAGGGCCTTCACGTCGCCCGACGCTACGCGACCGGCGCGAAGGAGCCGCTCGAGGGCAGCGTCGGCCTCGTCGCCGTCAAAGCGGAGAAGGGCCGCCGGGGCAGCAGGGGCGGTCGGGGCGGCGGGGGCGGCGTCTCCGTTCGTCGCTGCGCCCGCGCTAGCCGGCACGCCCGCAGCGACCCCCGGCACGCTGACCCAGAGGGTGTGGGCCAGGCCAAAGAGGGCCTCCGCCAGCTTGCCGTCGTCCTTGGCCACGCCCACCCAGGCGCCTGCCGCGACTGCCGCCTCCAGGGCCGCCTGGGCGGCCTCGCCCACCAGGGGCTCGCCGACCTCCACCGATGGCGCGGGTGCTGGAGCAGCCTCGGCCACCGACGCGGCCGCATCCCCACCGCCCAGCTTGACCAGCCGGCTGGTCATGCCCGTGAAGCCCAGGGCCGAGAAGGCATCCCGAACGACCGCAGGGTCGAAGGTGGGGAACTTGGCGTCCGCCAGGTCGAGCTCGATCGGGGCATCCGTGCGGATGGTCGCGATCGTGCGGCTGAGAAGGGCATCCTCCCTGTGGGCCCGAAGGTTCTCGCCCATCTTGCCCTTGACCTCGTCGGCGTGGGCCAGGACCTCGTCCAGGCTGCCGTACTGCACGATGAGGGCGGCCGCTTTCTTTGGCCCGATACCGGGCACGCCGGGGATGTTGTCGGACGTGTCGCCCTTGAGGCCGTAGAAGTCGGGCACGAGCGCCGGCGTGATGCCGTGGTAGAGGTCGTCCACCGACTCGGGCGTCATGATGGCCACGTCGGTGACGCCCTTCTTCGTGGATACGATCTTCACGTGGTCGGTGGCCAGCTGGTACATGTCGCGGTCGCCGGTAAAGAGGAGCATCTGGTAGCCCTCGGCCTCGCCGCGGCGGGCGAGCGTGCCCAGGATGTCGTCGCCCTCCCATCCCTCACACTCGCAGACGGGCACGTCGAGCGCGCCCAGGAGCTCCTTGACCATGGGGAACTGCTCGTGGAGGGCCGGGTCCATGGGCGGGCGCTGGGCCTTGTACTGGGGGAGCATCTCCATGCGGACGGCGGGCTTGCCCTTGTCGAAGGCGCAGATGACGCCGTCGGGCTGGAAGGTGTCCACGAGCTTGATGAACATGTTGAAGAAGCCGAAGAGGGCGTTCGTGGCGCGGCCGTCCGGCGCGTTCATGGGCTGGCGGATGGCGTGGTAGGCGCGGTGCATGAGGGAGTTGCCGTCGATCACGGCGATGGTGCGGGTGGGTGCGGGCGTTGCTGCGGGCGTGGGCGTGGCTGCGGGCGTGGGCGTTGCCGCGGGCGTGGGCGTGGCCGCGGGCGTGGGCGTTGCTGTGGGCGTGGCTGCGGGCGTGGGCGTGGCTGCGGGCGTGGGCGTTGCTGCGGGCGTAGCTGCGGGCATAGAATCCTGGGGCATGGGGCCTCCTCGGGTGGGCTGTGTGCCCTCGATTGTACCCGTGGTGGCGGGTCGTGCCTCGCTGGGGAGGCAAGCGGAGCGCTGCCGCATTGAATAACGGACAGATGTTTGGGCATGACGGCGTTGAGCGTCGATTATTCCTGCAGTTATATGAAGTTGAACCAACATCTGTCCGTTATTTCGCGCGGCACGGGCGCCGGAAGCATGACAGCAGCTCCGACCCCGCGTGACAGCAGCTCCGACCCCGCGTGACAGCAGCTCCGACCCCGCGTGACAGACCCCGCGTGACAAGAGCTCCGACCCCAGGGTGGACCCCAGGGAGCCGCTCGCGCCTCGCAGCCGTCACCACAGCTTTATCGCCATGTAACAAGTCGAGACCCCCCTCGCAACAATTACCGGATAAAGTATGCCTTGTGTTACGTAAGCAACCGGGGAGCGCCATGCCCCGCCGGCCCACGTACGAGAGGAAGTGTCATGGCTCAGGACAAGGTAACCGAGGAATACGGCAGCCTGCTGTTCACCGATGCCGACATGCAGGAGAGGCTCTCCAAGCCCACCTACAAGAAGCTCAAGCAGGTGATCAACGACGGCACGCCGCTCAACATCGAGATCGCCAACGAGGTAGCGCACGCCATGAAGGAGTGGGCGCTCGAGCACGGCGCCACCCACTTCACCCACTGGTTCCAGCCCCTCACCGGAATCACCTCCGAGAAGCACGACTCCTTCATCAACCCGCGCGAGGACGGCACCGTCCTCATGAACTTCTCCGGCAAGGAGCTCATCCAGGGCGAGCCCGACGCGTCGTCCTTCCCCTCCGGCGGCCTGCGCGCCACCTTCGAGGCCCGCGGCTACACCGTGTGGGATCCCATGAGCCCCGCCTTCATCAAGGACGAGGTCCTCTGCATCCCCACCGCCTTCATCTCCTACACCGGTGAGGCGCTGGACAAGAAGACCCCGCTCCTGCGCTCCGAGGTAGCCCTGGAGACGGAGGCCAAGAAGGTCCTGGAGCTCTTCGGCCAGACCCCGCACCGCGTTTACACCACCATCGGACCGGAGCAGGAGTACTTCCTCATCAAGGAGGAGGACTACAAGGCCCGTCCCGACCTCATCCTCACCGGCCGTACGCTCTTTGGCTGCGAGCCCGCCAAGGGCCAGGAGCTCGAGGAGCACTACTTCGGCGCCATCCGCCCGACCGTGAACGAGTTCATGAAGGAGCTCGACGACGAGCTCTGGAAGCTGGGCATCCCTGCCAAGACCAAGCACAACGAGGTGGCCCCCGCCCAGCACGAGCTCGCCCCCATCTTCGAGCGCGGCTCCCTGGCCGTTGACGACAACCTCCTCACCATGGAGAAGATGAAGCTCATCGCCTCCCACCATGGTCTGGTGTGCCTGCAGCACGAGAAGCCCTTCGACTACGTGAACGGCTCCGGCAAGCACAACAACTGGTCCATCTGCGCCGACGGCAAGAACCTGCTCGAGCCCGGCGACAAGCCCGAGGAGAACCTGCAGTTCCTGGTCTTCCTGGCCTGCCTCGTGGCCGCCGTGGACACCCACGCCGACCTGCTGCGTCTGTCCGTTGCCTCCGCCGGCAACGACCACCGTCTGGGTGCCAACGAGGCGCCTCCCGCCATCATCTCCATCTTCCTGGGCGACGCCCTCACCCCGATCGTCGAGGGCCTCATCAAGAAGGAGCACCCCGAGAGCGGCGAGCGCGAGCTCATGGACACCGGCGTCCCCGCCCTGCCCAACATCATCCGCGACAACACGGACCGCAACCGCACCTCTCCCTTCGCCTTCACCGGCAACAAGTTCGAGTTCCGCATGTGCGGGAGCCAGCAGAACCTGTCCGACCCCAACGTGGTGCTCAACACCGCCGTGGCCGAGCAGTGCGCGCGCTTCGTCAAGTACATGGAGGGCGTCGCTCCCGAGGACTTCATGGCCATCGCCATGCGCTTCGTCCGCCACACCTTCCGTGACCACCAGCGCGTGCTCTTCGACGGCAACGGCTACTCCGAGGAGTGGGAGGCCGAGGCGGCCAAGCGCGGCCTGCCCAACCTCAAGACCACCGTGGACGCCCTGCCCGCGCTCGAGAAGCCCGAGAACGTGGAGTTCTTCTCCGAGTACGGCGTCCTCTCCGCGTCCGAGGCCCACGCGCGCTTCGTGACCAAGGCCGAGCAGTACGCCAAGCTGCTCAACATCGAGGCCAACACCATGGTGTACATGGTCAACCACATGTACCTGCCGGCCCTCATGGACTACTCCGGCGACCTGGCCACCACCGTTGCCACCAAGGCCGAGATCGGCGTGGACTCCCCCGCCGAGCGCGCGCTCGTCCAGAAGCTCACCGACGGCATCACTGCTATCTCCGCCACCGTGGCCGAGCTCGAGGCCACCAACGCCGCGGCCCGCGAGGTCGAGGACCCGCTGGCCAAGGACGAGAAGATCCGCGACGAGGTGCTCCCCCTCATGGAGAAGCTCCGCGGCGAGGTCGACGGCATGGAGAAGATCTGCGGCCACGACTACTGGCCCGTTCCCTCCTACAACAAGATGCTCTTCTACGTGTAGTGCTTGTCGACAGGCACTGTCCCAGGCACGCGAGCGGCCCCGTTCCCACAGCTGGAGCGGGGCCGCTTCTTTTGTTCCCCCGAACCACGCCTAAGCGGGTCACCCTTCCCGCCACGGGACAACCCGGACGCCTAGCCGCCCCTAAGCGGGAGACCCTTCCCGCCGCGGGACAACCCGGACGCTTAGCCACGCCTAAGCGGGCCACCCTTCCCGCCGCGGGACAACCGCGACGCTTAGCCACGCCTAAGCGGGTCACCCTTCCCGCCGCGGGACAACCCGGACGCTTAGCCACGCCTAAGCGGGTCACCCTTCCCGCCGCGGGACAACCCGGACGCTTAGCCGCCCCTAAGCGGGTCACCCTTCCCGCCGCGGGACAACCGCGACGCTTAGCCGCCCCTAAGCGGGAGACCCTTCCCGCCGCGGGACAACCCGGACGCTTAGAGGACGCTTGGCGCCCCCTGCCGGAACTCGCGGGCTACTTGGCGTCCTTGTCCATCTTGAGGCCGCCCACGATCTCCATCGCGCCCGCATACACGAGCGCCACGGCGCAGATGATCATCGTGGCGTTGGCCATGGAGAAGGGCGAGAGCATGACCAGCGCGCCCAGGACGATGGCCACCACCGAGCCCGCCATGGAGCTGCCAGCACCCGGCGCGCCCAGCACATGCAGGGCGTTGGCGGCGTAGAGCGAGCGGAAGCCGCCCACCATGATGGCGATGCCCAGCAAGATGAAGATCCACGCCACGAAGAAGCCCGGGTTGGAGATGATCAGGATGCCCATGAGCAGGGCCAGGATGCCCGTGTAGAGGTCCATGGACGAGAGGATCACGCTCCAGTGGTTGAAGGCCCCCGCCAGGTTGGACACGCCCAGGATCACAAGCACCCAGCCCACGACCTGTGTGATGGCCATCGTGGAGTTCTGCGGGTTCATGAAGATGATGACACCCAGGATCACGGCCAGCACCCCCGTGGCGATGGTCGAGACCTTGGAACGCTGAAGCCTTTCCATAGCTCCTCCTAGCAAGAACGACGGCCGACGCCTCGTCGGCCACAAACCTTGATGTACCCAATACGCCACGCCTCATGTCATGCACAAAGACAGCCGCCCGTGGGCAGATGTCCCACAGGCGGCTGCGCCCGTCAATCGCGGAGGTGAGTACTAGAGCACGTTTGAGCGTTAGAGCACGTGCAGGTCGTCCCTGTTGAAGGCGACCCAGGCCTCGTCGCCCACCTCATAGATCTTGTGGTTCTTGGGGTTGAAGTCCTGGATCTTGATCAGGGTGTCGCCCACCATGACCTGGTAGTTCTGGTAGTGGCCCATGAAGCGCGACAGGGTCACCTTGCAGCGGAGCACGCCCTCGTCGGCCACGCGGGCGGACTCGGGACGCAGCACGAGCGAGACGTCGTCGCCCGCCGAGTGCTTGCTCACGCCACTCACCGGGATCTTGTGTCCCTCGAAGGACACGGTTCCCTCGTCACCCTCCCTGGCGTCCAGCTTGCCGCGCAGGAAGTTGGCTTCGCCGATGAAGTCCGCCACGAACTCGTCCACGGGCTGGTAGTAGATGGTGTGGGGGTCGGCCACCTGGTCCACCAGGCCCTTCTTCATGACGATGATGCGGTCGGAGATGGCCATGGCCTCGGACTGGTCGTGCGTGACGTACACGGCCGTGATGCCTGCCTCCTGCTGGATGCGACGGATCTCGGTGCGCATGTCCACGCGGAGCTTGGCATCCAGGTTGGAGAGGGGCTCGTCAAAGAGAAGGACGCCGGGCTCGATGACCAGGGCTCGGGCCAGGGCCACGCGCTGCTGCTGGCCACCGGAGAGCTGGTTGGTCATGCGGTCCTCCATGCCCTCCAGGCCCACCATCTTGAGGATGTTGGTCACCTTGCGCTGGATCTCGTCCTTGGGCATCTTGCGGAGCTTGAGGCCGTAGGCCACATTGTCAAAGATGTTGTAGTGCGGGAGCAGGGCGTAGGACTGGAAGACCATGGCGGTGTCGCGCTTGTTGGGCGTGAGCTCGTTGATGGGCTCGCCACCCAGGTAGATCTGGCCCTCGTTGGGGCTCTCGAAGCCGGCGATCATGCGCAGGATCGTGGTCTTGCCGCAGCCGGAGGGACCCAGCAGCGTCACGAACTCGCCCGGCGCGATCTCCAGGTTGGCGTCGTGCACGGCATAGAAGTCCTTGCCGGTCTTGGGGTCCTGGTAGATCTTGGAGACGTGCTCCAGACGAAGGCCCTTCTTCTCCTTTGCCATGCTATTCCTCCTCGCTCTGCGCCTGGATCTTGGCGCTGGTGCCAAAGTGCTTGATTGCGACGTTCATGAGTGCGACCGCCGTGTAGGTGATGGCGATCAGGATGGTTGCGAAGGCGCAGGCCACGCCGTAGGCGCCCTTCTCGGCGAACTCGTTGATCTGGACCGTGATCATGAGCGTGGACGGCGTCACGAGCAGGATGACCGCGGAGATTGCCGTGATCGAGCGGACGAACGAGGTGACGAGGCCGGAGAGGAAGGAATCCTTGATGAGCGGCAGCGTTACGGTCGTGAAGACCTCGTAGCTGTTCGCGCCCATGTCGTAGGCCGACTCCTCGATGGACTTGTCTATCTGGCGCAGGGCGGAGATGCCGGAGCGCGTGCCGGTGGGCAGGGAGCGCACGATGAAGACGATCACGAGGATTGCCGAGGTGCCATAGAGCCCCTGCAGGAAGCCGGTGTGGAAGACGCCACCGGAGAAGCCGCGGATGTAGCCCACGCCCAGGACGGTGCCGGGCACGGCCATGGCCAGCATGGACACGAACTCGATGAAGGGCTTGGCCTTGAAGTTACGCTTGACCACCAGGTAGGAGATGATCATGGAGAGAAGCGCCGTGATGGGGGCCGAGATGAACGACAGCAGGAAGGAGTCGCCGAAGGCCTCGAAGCCGTGGTGCATGGTAAAGACCTGCTGGAACCACTTGGTGGTGAGGTGGAAGTCGTAACCCCAGGTCTTGAAGAGGCCGCCCAGGGGCACGCAGATGTACATCAGCGTGACGAAGAGGGCGATGATGCCACACAGGATGGTGAGCGGCACGCGCACGGAGCGGTCGTCGATGGGCTGGCGTGCGCGGCTGGCCTTGCCCGTGAGAGTGGCCGTGGACTTGGCCTCGAGCACGTACTTCTGCAGGATGAACATGATGAGCGTGATGGAGAGCAGGACGACCGACATGGCCGACGCGCCCTGCTTGTCGTAGGCGCCCGTGATCTGCAGGTAGATCGAGGTGGCCAGCGTGTCGTAGGAGCCGCCGATGATCATGGGGTTGGCGAAATCGGCGATCGACTCGATGAAGGTCACCAGGAAGGCGTTGCCCATGCCGGGAAGGATGAGCGGCAGCGTGACGGAGGTGAAGACCTTCCAGCGGCTGGCACCCATGTCGCGGGCGGCCTCCTCGAGGGAGGGGTCGATGTTCTTGAGCAGGCCGCGGAACATCATGTAGCACACCGGGAAGAAGGTCAGAACCTGCACCAGGGCGATGCCCCAGAAGCCGTAGACGTTGTTGTCGTAGATGCCCAGCAGGTAGCGGGTGATGATGCCCGACTTGCCGAAGAGCATGATCACGGAGAGCGACAGCACGAACGGGGGCGACACGACGGGCAGGATCGACACGACCGAGAAGAGCCCCTTCATGAACTTGCTCTTGAGCTCGACGTACTCCTCCACGTAGGCGAAGAGAAGGCCGATGAGGGTGGCCAGGATGCCCACCAGGAAGCCCACGGTCAGAGTGTTCGTGATGGCCGTCTCGAAGGAGGGCATGGCCAGCACGCGCTGGAAGACCGAGAGCGTGGGGCCGGTGTCGCCCACGAAGGAGTCCACCAGAAGTATCGCCAGCGGGTAGAGGATGAAGAGCGTGAGGAACGCGATCAGGACCACGATGGTGGTGACCAGGATCGGGTCGGCCATCATCTTCTTTCTGTCTAGCGACGTGCTTTGGTTCTTTGCCATGGCGCTCCTCCCACTCGCGGGGCCAGGCCCCACCCCTACTTACATGCGAAGGCGCGCCCCGTCATAGGGCGGGGCGCGCCGTCAAAGCCTTGCGGAGACTACTCGGTCTGGAAGCGGTCGTCGCCACCGCCGAGGGCGTTCATGACATCGGAGACGTACTGCTCGGTGTTCTCCTTGGCGTCCTCGAAGTCGTAGTCCATCACGTTGTCGGGGTCGAGGCCGTACTCGTCGACCACGGCCGGCTGCTTGGCGTCATCGATGACCAGGAACTGGTAGGCACCGACCTCCTGGGCGCGCTCGACGCACTCGGGCGAGAGGGCGTACTCGATCCAGAGCTTGGCGGCGTTCTCGTGCTTGCAGCCCTTGAAGATGGCCGTGGCGCCGACCTCGTAGGAGGCGCCGGAGCTGGGGATCACGAGGCCGATGTTGCCGTAGCCGTTGTCAACGATCTGGTAGATGGCGTCGTGCAGGAAGCCGATGCCGATGGTGCACTCGCCGGTGCCGACGTTCTTGGAGGGGCCGGAGCCGGACTTGGTGTAGACCTGAATGTTCTTGTCGAGGTCCACGAGATACTTGATGCCGTCGTCATGGCCGTACTTCTGGATGACGGTGTTGAGGATCAGCTTGGCGGTGCCGGCCGTGTTGTAGTTGGACATCCAGATGAGGTCCTTGTAGTCCTCCTTGATGAGGTCGGGCCAGTCCTCGGGGACAGCCAGGCCCTTGCGGTCCATCTCGTCCTTGTTGTAGAAGAAGCCCAGGATGCCCTTGTAGATGCCGTACCAGTTGCCGTCGGCGTCCTTGAACTTGTCGGAGACCAGGTGGGAGGCGTTCTTGGCCTCGTAGGGCACGAGCAGGCCCTTGCCGACTGCCACGTTGTAGGGGTCGGTGGTGCCGCCGAACCACACATCGGCGGACGGATTGCCGTTCTCCTCCTCGATCTTGGACTCGACCTCGCCCGTGGACAGGCGCTGGTAGGTGGTCTCGATGCCAAAGAGCTCCTGGAAGTGCTCGCAGCAGGCGGCCACGTGGGCCTCCTCGCAGGAGCCGTAGACGATGAGCTGGCCGTCGGCCTTGGCGGCGTCGATGAGCTCCTGGTCGGCGATGCGGGCGAGGTTCTCGTCGGAGGAACCGGAGGAGTCGGAGGTGTCGGTACCGGAGCCGCCGTCGCCGCCGCAAGCGGCGAGGCCGGCCATGGTGGCGAACGCCGCGGAGGCGCCCAGGAAGTTCCTACGAGTGAGGTTGGTCATGTTGTCCCCTTCCCAAAGGTTTACGGACGTACCTCCGACCATCTTGGGGCTCGCCCTGTGACGTACCTGAAACAAATCGACCAACGGACGATAAATGCACCGCAACGGCTTACATTCATCTTATACAGTTCTTACCTTCTCCTTATGTAATGCTCCTGAAAAGAACGTTACACCGCTTTGTTCTCTTGTGAGGCCGCCGCCCTCCCGTGGGGTCGGAGCTGGTGTCACGTTGCTCGGGCGGACGATGCACCGGCGCACCCTAACGGCCTGTCGCCGGGTCTCGGGCTCGGCAACCGGCCGGTAGGGTGCAAGAAACAAGCCTGAGCAGCGCTTTTCTGCACCCTAATGGCCCTCCGACCCACAAGATTGCCTTGCGATCCCCAGTAGGGTGCAGGCCAGTACGCCCATGCGCGTGATTGCCCGGTGCCTACGGCAGGCGCGTCTACGAACCGAGTTGAGTTGGAGCAGGCGACGGCCGACCGGCACGCAAGCGGTGGTCTGCTGGCACGGAAGCCTAGCGGGGCCCGCACAAAGGCCGTCAAATCAAAGAGCTCCCGCACGGATGCCGCAACTTGCGGCGCCCGTGTGGGAGCTCATAACCGCCACCTGTCATAGCGGCGGGTCAAAATCCTGGTGACAGAAGGTCAAAACCCCGTGACAGGCCCCGCGGACCCCGTAACAGGCCCCGCGGGACCGCCCTACTGGGCCAGCCTGGCGTAGTCCTCGGCATCCACCGGCTCGAGCCACTCGTTGGAGCAGTCCTCTCCCTCGACCTCGATGGCCAGATGGCTGAACCAGCTGTCGGCCGCGGCGCCGTGCCAGTGCTTGACCTCAGCCGGGATGTGCACCACGTCGCCGGGACGCAGGGCCCGCGCCGGACGGCCCCACTCCTGGTACCAACCGCGGCCGGCCACGCACACCAGCATCTGGCCGCCGCCCGAAGTAGCGTGATGGACGTGCCAGTGGTTGCGGCAGCCGGGCTCGAAGGTCACGTTGTGCATGGGCACCTGCTCGCCGCTCACCACGGAGAGGTAGCTCTGCCCGTCGAAGTACTTGGCGTAGGCGTCGTTGGGCTCCCCGATGGGGAAGATGCAGTTGCGCTCGAACTCCGCGCGCGCATTGCCCGCAGTGGTCTCCGCGTCGTCGGCCCAGACCTCCTTGGCCATGTTGAAGGCGGCCCAGGCCTTGGGCCAGCCCACGTAGAAGGCCGCGTGGGTGATGACCTCGGCGATCTGCGCACGGGTCACGCCATTCTTGCGCGCGTTGACCAGGTGATACTTGAAGCTGGAGTCCTCCATCCCCATGGCCATGAGCGAGACCACCGTGACCAAGCTGCGGTCGCGGAGGCTCAGCTCCTCCTGGCGGTTCCATACCTGCCCGAAGAGCACGTCGTCGTTGAGCTCCGCGAACTTGGGGGCAAACTCGCCCAGGGCATCGCGACCCGCCGTCTGTACCACCTTTGCCATTTCCCTCTCCCCTCTCCGTGCCAAAGGTGTCTGACACTCTTGGCACGCCTGACGTCCCCGCACCCTTGCAACCTTGATCAGAAGCGCGCAGCCCACTTGGCCAGCTTGTCCTGGTTCTGGCGGCCGTTCAGCAGCTCGCCCCGCTCCACCTTGGCTCCCTTGGCCGAGGCCACGAGCGCCCGGTGCGCCCCGCCGATGCCCGAGCCGCCGCTCGTGGCGAAGGGCACCACGGTCTTGCCGGCCAGGTCATAGTCCTCCAGGAAGGTCTGGCAGACGCGCGGCGCCTCGCCCCACCAGATGGGAAAGCCCAGGAAGATCGTGTCGTAGTCCGCCATGTTGTCCACGTGCGTGCTGATGGCGGGGCGCACGGAGGCGTCCTTCATCTCCAGCGTGGAGCGGCTGCCGCGATCGGTCCAGTCCAGGTCCGCCGAGCTGTAGGGCGCGACCGGCAGGATCTCCACGAGGTCCGCCCCAGCCGCCGTAGCCAGAGCCCGCGCCAGGCTCTCCGTGGTCCCCGTAGCCGAGAAGTATGCGACGAGCTTCTTGCCTGCCATGACTGCCTCCCCATCCGCCGGCCGCGCCGGCCGTTCGTCCTTGTCGGCATCCATTACACGCCGACGAGATACTCATGTCCAATACCTGTTGCTCAACGATACCGATGCCTGCTGCGCATCGGTACGCCTACCTCGCACGCCTCAGCCGTGCGCACCCCGAATAGCCCGCCGCCATGCCCAACGGCCACGTCCGTGCGACCCCCACCAAGTCCGGTTGAGCACCTGATGGGCCACGAACAGGACAAACATCGCCACGCCCAGCCACTCGTGGGCCAGGCCCCACTCGAGGGGCGTGACCATGAGGGCAAGAAGGTCTGCGCCCATCGCGTGGTCCACGAGGAGCCGGGCGCGACCGGCCGCGCTCGTCATGGGCATCGTCTATGCTCCAATCCAGTCCGCAGCCATGGACGCGCCCTCGCCCAGGTGCGAGGTCGTGACCGTGAGGCCGTCCGCGAGCCCCATATCCGGGTAGAGGTCGCGAAGGTCGTCCACAGCACCACTTATGTTGCTCCCGCCGGAGGTGCAGAAGGGCATGACCTTCTTGCCAGCAAGGTCGCAGGCGTCGAGGAAGCTCCGCACGATCATGGGCGCGGTGTACCACCAGATGGGAAAGCCCAGGTAGACGGCCTCGTAGCTGGAAAGGTCGACTCGTCCGCCGACTTGCTGGCCGGCTCGCCGTCGTTCGCCACCCCGCGAGACGCGCAGCCCGCCAGAGCCAGCAGCCCCAGCCCCGCCAAGGCGGTACCCACGAAGTCCTTCCTAGGAATGACGCTGGACATGTTGGCCCCTTCCGCCGCAACTGTGCTGGAATCAGTTCACAACAGGCGGTCGAACATGTCCAATGCCACTTCCTCAGGCCAAACCATACCTTAAAGGCATGTTCACAAATTCCAACACGTGTCGCCCCAATAGGGTCAACCACTCTTGGGGCGTTCAGTCATACAACATCTATTCTGACTTACGTCCCAGCCGCTCGCGGGCGTAGCGCACGAACTCGTCGGCCGCGGCAGGCAGTACCCGGCCGCGCTTCCAGGCCATCACGACCGTGGCAGTGAGGGGCGGGTCGAGAGGGAGCAGCGAGAAGTTCGTGGGGTCGAGCCGTTCCACCGACCCACGAATCGCCAGCATGCAGGCGCCCGACCTCCGAGCCACGAGCGACCCATTGGTCGAGAGGTTCATCGAGAAGCGCAGGTCGAGCTCGTCGTAGCCGTCCCCGTACCAGTTGGCGAGCACGCCCGCGGCACTGGAGCGCCAGGGCACCACGAGTGGCAGCCCCGTGAGGTCGGCCGGCCGCACTGCCCCGAGTCCCTCCAGACGGGACCCGCGAGGCACCGCGGCCACCCACTCCTCGGCCTGTGGGAACCGCACATACTCGTAGGTGGAGAGGTCTGTGGGTTCCATCAGGATCGCAACGTCCACCAGACCTTCGTCCACCCGCGAGCGCACCACGTCCGCCGTGCCCGTGAGCAGGTCGAACCTCACCTGCGGGTGCTCCGCAGAGAAGTCCGCCACCACCTGCGCGAACTTGTCCATGGCAGCGAACTCGCCGCAACCCACCGCCACGCGGCCCGTAAGCTCCTGGGCGTCCGCTGCCACCTCGCGCTCGACCTTCTCGGCCAGCTCCAGCAGCTCCTGCGCCCGAGCGTAGAGGAGCTCCCCCTGGCGGGTGAGCTTGATGCCACGTCCCTCGTGCTCCAGCAGCTTGACGCCCAGGTTGCGCTCCATCTGTGCGATCTGCCGGCTGAGGGTGGGTTGGGTGAGGTGCAGCCGGTCCGCCGCGCGCGTCACGCTGCCCTCGCGCGCCACTGCCGCGAAGTAGCGCAGCACGCGTAGATCCAGGCTCTCTCCATCCATGGCATCCTCCCTGCACCCGGCTCACGCCTGGACATGCGCTTATGGCATGCGCTCAAGGCATCGTTTTCTCAAACCACTTGTCATTGGTAATTGATTCTACCGCGTCCCATACTCCGACCTGACCACACCAGATGGGGGAGACCCCCATGCTCGGCAACCTTACCTACCGCAACCCCACCCGCGTGCACTTTGGGCCCGACGCCCTCGACCAGCTGGCGGACGAGCTCGCCCAGTCTGGCCCCACCGTCATGCTCGCGTACGGCGGCTCCGTGATCGGCTACGCCAAGGGCGTCCCGGTGTCTATGACGCCTCCAGCCACATCTGCGAGCAGTACTTCTCCGGCGAGAACGACAACACTAGCGACTACCTGGCCGAGGGCCTCATGAGGAGCCTCGTGCATTCCAGCCTCGTCACCGAGCAGGACCCCAGCGACTACGAGGCCCGCTCCAACATCTCCTGGGTCTGCACCTGGGCGCTGAACACCCTCATCTCCCGCGGCAGGTCAACCGACTGGGAGGTCCACATGACCGACCAGGTCATCGGCGCCGTGACCAACGCCACCCACGGCATGATGCCCTCCGCCGTGAGCCTGCCCCGCTACCGCCACGTCATACCCTACGGCCTGGCCAAGTTCACGCGCTTTGCCACCAACGCGTGGGGCATCTCCTGGTGGAGAGCGATTAGGGCCCCGAGCGACACGGGCAGGGCGGCAAAGCAACCGAAAGGGCTGCCATTCCCCCGCGGAATGACGGCCCTCTTGCATGGGATACTCTGGGGCACCCGAATAAAGTCAGCGTTCAGAGGCCCATCAAGCCCGATAACCTGCAATGCGCATGCCTGAGCGCTGACTTTATTTTGGCATGTGTGAGTATGGCCTTTCGCTCAGCGCATAAAGGAGCCCCGGCGACGGTTACTTCGCGGCAAAGCGCGGGTTGGCAGCGCGCACGCACTCGGGGAAGGTCTCGCGCAAGCGGCCGAAGGCGGCCGTGACATCGCCTGGGATGTCCACGTGCACCAGGAAGTCCTTGCCGCGCGGGCCATAGCCGTCCACATCGTCCGTAAGGCGGGGAATCTCGCCCATGAGCAGCGTGAGGTAGCGCCGCGGCGCCCACATGCCGAGGGGCGCGGGCGAGAAGGTCAGGGCGTCGAGTGGGTCGTCGCCTCCGGCAGGTACCTCCCCCATCACCACGCACGTGGCATAGGTGGCGAAGCTCACCGGCTCCACCCGTGGCCAGTCGTGGCGGGCGATGGCCTCCATGCGCAGCTGCATGGTGGCATCCTGCGAGAGGATGGCCTTCCGGCAGGGCACGCCCGCATCGGCAAGAAGGTCGCGCAGGTAGGTGATGTTGTTGCCACAGTTGGTGGACCGGCGCTCCAGGAGGTCGGCCTCAAGGCCGTGGCGCGTGCGCAGATATGCCGCGAAGACGTCCGCCTCGCAGGCGCCCTCGTCAAAGTCCAGGTCCGGGCAGAGGCCGCGCACGCGCTCGCGGAAGGTCTGGGTGGTGTGTCCCGCCCCGCCCACGATCACGTACCGATGCGCCACGCCTGCCCGCATGGCAGCCGCAAGCACGTCACCACCGGCCAGGATGGACCCGCCAAAGAGCGCCATGATGTCCGCCTGGCGCCATCCGTAGCGCGCCTCAAGCGCGTCCTGCGTCAGCTCCGGCACGGCACGACGGGCCAGGAAGGCCGCGAGCGTGTTCATGTCGCCTGTCACCTGCTGCAGATCCATCTCTTCCTCCAAGAGAAGGGGCGCAGGACTTCTCGATCCCGCGCCCGACCTTGTAAATGCCTTATGAGACAAGCACACCGGTCCGCTTGCCCAGGCCCACCTGCCCGGCCCACTCCTCCGGTCTACTCCTCCGGCAGGATGTGGAAGCCGAGCGAGGCGATGTCCTTGGCAAAGCCCTGCACCGTGGCCACGGAGAGCTCGAGGGGCGTGCGGCCGCGCTTGAACCACTTGTCCAGCACGGTATTGGGCACGGTGATGATGTCCACGCCCATCTGGTCGGCCTGGATGATGTTGTAGACCTCGCGGGTGGAGGCCCACAGGACCTCGGTGAGCGGACGGTCGCGGTTGAGCTCCACCGCATACTTCATGGCGGGGATGGGGTCGTTGCCCGCGTCGGAGAGCCGGCCGGCAAAGACCGAGATGTAGCCCGGCACCTCGGGGTTGAGGGCCTCGGTCACAGCCCTGACCTGCTCCTCGGTAAAAACAGCCGTCACGTTCACGTGCACGCCCGCGTCGGAGAGCCTCTTGATCAGACTATAGGTGGGGGTGCCGTCGGTCCTGATGCAGGGGATCTTCACGAAGACGTTCTGGCCCCACGTCTTTATCTCGTTGGCCTCCACCTCCATCTGGGCCTCGTCGTCGGCAAAGACCTCGAAGGAGATGGACTTGTTGGGGATGGCCTCGAGCACCTTGAAGGCGAAGTCGCGGTAGTTCTGCACGCCGCCCTTCTTCATGAGCGAGGGGTTGGTGGTAAAGCCGTCGACACCCCTCGCGTTCATCTCGAGCATGCCCTCGAGGTTGGCGCCGTCAGCAAAGATCTTGATAGCCATGCCGGTTCCCTTCCCTAGCGCCGCCTGCGGCGGCCCCGTTCCTGCACAAATTGTAGCTACCGCAGCAAGGAAGTTCACAGGCCACGCGGCCCGCGCCGCTGGCGGAGGCAATCTGTCACCTCGCCGGCACGCAGGCCACCGGCCGACAAGCGCGCGACGGCCCGTGGCCTAGCATGGGGTGGATCATCGGCATGGGAAGGGAACCCGCTCAGAGAGGGTTCCCGACAACCGGAGGAGCGGTCATGGCAGTGCAGTACGTGAGCTACACGGAACTGGACGACTACCTCATGTCCCCCGACTGCCCCGACTGCGGCAGCGAGGACGTGGACCTTATCGCCACAGTGCAGGACGGCGCGTATGTGATCAAGCAGTACCGGTGCAACGTGTGCGGCCACGTGTGGACCGAGCGCACCCGCGCCTAGGCCCAAACACAGGGGGTCAAACACAGGGGGCAAACACAGGGGGTACTCCCCTTTGTTTCAAACACAGGGGGTACTCCCCTTTGTTTGCCTGGCACCCCAAAATCCGTCCCTATAAGTTCAAACCACCGGCCTTAAAATCAGCGACATCTGGCCTTTTGCAAGATATATCAAAGTTATAGAGACGGATTTTGAGGTGCCACAAGTGCGTATGGGCGGTTACGCGCACCACAAACGCGCAGGCAGAGTCCCATGAATTCGGGCACCCTCTTCGCCCGACAGAGAAGAGGGCTGCAAAACCAGGCTGCCTAGCTGGGCAAACGTACCAGAGCCATTTTGCGCGCCGCAATCGCTCCCGATGGGCCTTGGGACCAGTGCTCCTCGGATAGGCCGTCTGGCGCCTTCTGGTGAGGCCGCCTATTACAGGGCGACCCCGCGGTTTGGCGGGGTCGCTCGGTCACTCATTCCTACGCGCCCAGCTCCAGGGTGGCGCCGGTCATGCCCGTGGGCTCGAGGGGCAGGAACTGGCCCACGAAGTCGTCCATGGCGCGGGCCAGGGTGGTGTTTGTCTCCACCACTATGCGGTTGGTTCCGGCGTGCAGGCTGCCGTCCAGGTCGAAGGCGTAGTCCGGCACGATCCTGCAGCCGCAGTCCACGCCGTTGACCGTCACGCGGGCACCCTCGCGCACGCCAGCCAGCGTCAGGCAGCCACGTGCTGGCGCCTCGCCCAGCTCCACGTCCCACGCGTAGCGGATGCGACCAGCGAAGGACCCCAGGCCCGGCAGGCCACTCACGTAGGCAGCATGGCCCAGCGACAAGGGCTCGCCCCACTCCTGGCACAGCCCCTCGTGCGAGGCCAGGCTGACCGTGCAGGCGCCCAGCTCGAGGGTCTCGGTAGCCACGAAGGGCGCGGGCTTGGCAACCGCACCGGCCACGGCCTCGCGCGTGACCACCACCACACGGGACCCATAGGGCGCCAGGTCCAGCTCCCAGGCGGCAGGGTCCTCCGTCAGCGTGTTCGCGAAGGGGTCGTAGGCGTACGTATAGCCCCTCGCGCCTCCCGCCAGCGTGCACACGACGCGATCCGTGCCGCTCTCGTTGACCAGCAGGTAGACGTCCGCGCCATCCGCCGGCCGCAGGTAGTGGTAGGTGCGCAGCCAGGGGACCTCGCAGCTGGGGGCGAGCTCGCGGAGCCCCGCGTCCACGACGGCCTCGGCAAGGCCATCCAGCGCCACCACACGGACGTCCTTCTCCGCAGCAAGCGCGGCGAGAAGCCCGCACGCATCCAACCCGTCCGTCGCGCGCTCGGGGAGGGCGTCCACGAACCACACGGGCACACCGCCCCGCGCCAGACGCAGCAGGGCCTCCAGCGTGGGACGCGGCACGGCCTGGGACCAGGGTATCACGATGCCGCGGGCCTTCTCTGCGCCCAGCTGCGCGCGCCCGTCCGCCGCCACCGTGGCCCCGTCCAGGTAGTCCGACGACACGAAGTCGAACTCCACCTGCGCCCGGTCGAGCCGGGCCGCCGGCACCTCGAGCGACATGCAGTCTCCCGACCACTCGCCCTCCGCCGGGAACCACACGGCCACCGCCGGCGCGTACTCCCCGCCCGAGAGCAGGGCACCCAGGCGCTGGGTATAGGCCATGAGCTGCGCGAACTCCGGGTACTGGGGGTTGTGGCCACCGGCCCAGAAGTGGGCCGGGCAGTCGGTGTCCGGGAAGTCCTTGGCCGTGAAGGCGTGCGGCACGAAGCGGTTGACGCCGCGCACCAGCATGTAGTCCGCGATCCACTTGTCCAGCCGGTTGCCGCCCGCCCAGCCAAAGGCGCCAAAGACCTCCGCCATGCAGAGGCCGCCCTTCTTGGCGTCCAAGTGCGCCAGGGACCCGCCCAGCTTGCCCAGGGCGTGGTCGAAGAACTCCATCTCCCAGCCCGGCTTGTGGAAGGCCCGGAAGAGGCCCTGGTCATAGCCCGGCTGCAGCTGCTGCATCACCACGTCGATGCCCGCCATGTCCGCGTGCGCCATGGCCCGGAAGAAGTGGCCGGCGCCGTAGCCCAGGCGTGCCACGGCGTGGTTGTCCTCGATGGTATGGCCGATGTGGCGCACGCCATGCGCATGGCACCAGTCCGCAATCACGCCGTCGAAGTTGTCGGAGTAGAGCTGGCTCACCAGGTCCATGTAGGCGGCGCGCAGCACATGCGCCTCCTCGGTCTGGCCGAAGAAGAGCAGGGGCAGCCAGGGCACGATGGTCTTGTTGTCCAGGCCCGCCAGACAAGTGCCCGCCAGGCGCTGGGCCAGCAGGGTCGCCAGGTCGTCTCGCCAGGGCAGGGGCATCTGGGGGTTGTGGCCGATGGAGGCTCCCTCGGAGCCGTGGATGTTGCCGAATCGCGGCTCATCGGAGAAGAAGCCCTGGAAGGTCCTGCCGAAGTCCGCGCCAAAGTGCTCGTAGACGGGCTGGTAGACCGTGTCGAGAAGGACCTGCGTGGCGGCGGGGTCGATGGGATTGAGGTAGCCCTCGGTCTCCTTCTCGCCACCCTTGAAGCCCACGGTGAGCACGCACACGTACCAGGCACCGGCGGGCAGGTCCAGGTCCACCACGATGCGCTCGGGCTCCGTCATCCCCGTGGGATTGCCGATGGGGTCATACATGGGGCGGCCGGTCATGTAGTCCGCGCGGCGGTGCAGGCCGGCCGTGAGGTCGACGGCCTGCGTGGGGTCGGGCCCGTCGGGACTGTTGCGGCGGATGGCCCAGACGCCCAGGACCTGCGCCTTGGGGTCGGTCATCATGAGCTGGTAGGTGAGGTTGAGCTCGGCGCCCACCTGCGGGCCCATCACGTCGAAGGTGGCCAGCCGCAGGTACTTCTTGCAGAGCTCCGGGTGGCTGCGCCTGACCTCGCCATTGGCGAATCCCGTGGGGAAGTGGGAGTCGTCCAGGAGCCACATGCGCATGCCGCGCGCCTTGCACTCGTCCAAGATGACGCCCAGGTCGCGCCACCAGCCCTCACCGTTGAAGTCGTCGTGCGGTCGCGCCTCCACGCAGAGGGCGTCGATGCCGCTCTCCTGGATACGCCCCACCATCTCGCGCAGGCGGTCCTCGCCGTCGGTCGACCCGTGCACCCACAGGAAGGGTGCCACGGCCTGCTTGGTGTCGTCGGTCAGAACCCTCTCGATGCCTGTCATGTCTGCTCCCCCATCCTGCGGCCCTGGCAGCCGCATGTCCTTATTAACCTCGACTCTACATGGAACAGGGAGGCAGGGATGCCATGACTCGGCAAATTGAAATGGCGTTTCAGCCAAATGGGGGCGGGCACTAGGGGGTACTCCCCGGGCACTAGGGGGTACTCCCCTAGCGCCCGGCTTGGCTAGGCGTGGATGTGGGTGCCGGAGAGGCCGGCCATGGCCTCGGCGGCATGCTCCAGCGAGCCGATGATGCAGGTGCGGCCCGGGCGCGACCGTACGAACTTGATGCCCGCGCGCACCTTGGGCTCCATGGATCCCTTGCCGAACTGGCCCTCGTCCACGTAGGCCTGGGCCTCCGCAGCGGAGACGTCCTCCAGGTCCTGCTGGTCCGGCTTGCCGAAGTTGATGGCCACGTGGTCCACCGCGGTGAGAAGCACGAGCGTGTCTGCCTGGCAGTCCTCGGCCAGGAGCTCGCCGCCCATGTCCTTGTCGATGACGGCGGCGACGCCCTTATAGGCGCCCTTGTCGGAGTAGTCGCGCACCACGGGTATTCCGCCGCCACCGCAGGCGATGACGATGAACTCGTTGTCCAGCAGGTTCAGGATGCTCTCGTACTCCACGATCTTCTTGGGCTCGGGAGAGGCCACCACGCGCCTCCAGCCTCGGCCGGAGTCCTCCACGAAGGTCATCTCGGGGTGGGCGGCCTTCTCGGCGGCGGCCTGCTCCCTGGTGAGGAAGGCACCGATGGGCTTGGTGGGATTGAGGAAGGCCGGGTCGCCGGGATCGACCTCGATCTGGGTGACGATGGAGGCCACGTGCCAGCGCTTGTAGGACTTGTGCATGGCCACGCCGATGGCCTGCTGCAGGTGATAGCCGATGTAGCCCTGGCTCATGGCGCCGCACTCGGGCAGGTCCATGGCAGGAACGGAGTCCGGTGCCTCGGCGTGGGCGATGGCGAAGGCCTTCTGGATCATGCCCACCTGGGGGCCGTTGCCGTGGGTGATGATGATCTCGTTGCCCATCTCGATGACCTTGAGGAGGGTGGGGGCGCAGGCGCGCAGGCGCTCGATCTGCTCCTGGGGGGTGTTGCCCAGGGCGTTGCCGCCCAGGGCTATGACCACGCGGTTGGGCTTCTGGAAGGACCTGGACAAGGACCTGGTCATAATGGGGCCTCCGAGCTTGGTTCTTGGCCGGACTGGGTCAAGGAGGTCGGGCCCGGGCCTGGGCCGCATGCCCAGGCCCGGCCGCACGTCGCGCCTAGAGCTCGCAGACGTTCTTCGGCTCGCCCGCCAGCCAGCCGGCCACGTTGTCGAACTCGATGACGGCGCGACGTTCCATGGACTCCGCCGTGAGGAAGCCCACGTGCGGCGTGAGCACCACGTTGGGGGCGTCCACCAGGGGGTAGTCCGCGGGCAGGGGCGGCTCCATGTCGAAGACGTCGATGCCGGCACCCGCCAGGTGGCCGGACGCCAGAGCCTGGGACAGGGCAGCGCTGTCCACCACGGCACCACGGGCGCAGTTCACGAGCACGGCTCCGTCCTTCATCTGGGTGATGCGCTGAGCCGAGAGGAAGCCGCGGGTCTGGGCGTTGCTGGGGATGTGGAGGCTCACGATGTCGCTTAGGGCAAGAAGGTCGTCCAACCCGGTGAACTCGATGCCTGCGGCCGTGGCCTCGGGGTTCTCGTGGCGGGCGTAGCCAAGGACCCGGGCGCCGAAGGCCTTGAAGAGGCGGCCCGTGGCCGTGCCGATGTGGCCCGTGCCCACGATGCCCACGGTCTTGCCGGCAATCTCGGCGCCCACGAGCCCGGCCGAGGTACGGCCGGAGCGCGCGGCGGCATCTCCCGCCACGACCTTGCGCAGGACGTCGATGGTCAGACCCACGGCGAGCTCGGCCACGGCCACGTCGGAGTAGCCGGCGCAGTTGCACACCATGGTGCCGCGGCGCTTGGCCTCCGCCAGGTCCACGTGGTCGATCCCCGTGAAGGCCACGGCGATCATCTTGGGGCCCGTGACGGGGAAGGCCGCCGCGGGATAGGGGTTGTTTGCGATCATGACCACGTCCGCACCCTCGGAGCGGCGCGCCAGCTCCGCCGAATCCGTGGTCTTCTCGCCAAAGTAGACGAACTCGTGGCCCGCAGAGCGGATCGGCTCCGCAAGCTCCTCGATCCTCTCCCCCGGGACCCCCAGGGGCTCGAGCAGGACAACCCTCATATGCTCCTCCTTGCCACACGAAACACGGGCGCCGCTTGGACATGGCGCATAGGCAGACCGTTATATCGCAACGGTCCAAGTCTAGGGGCTCGCGGGCATCCGGATGGGCATGCGGCAACATCTCGCAACAGAGATGTAGGGTTATCTGGGGTCATCGCACGACGGGCGCGCCACGTACGCCCCGGCACGCCTGGGGTCATCGCACGACGGGCGCGCCACGTACGCCCCGGCACGCTACCTCAAGCTCGCCAGCACCTTGAGGAGAAGGCCCTTGAGCTGGGACGCCTCGTCGGACGAGAGCCCCACGCAGGACCCCAGGCGCAGCGGTACCTCGGCGGCCCGGTGCTCGAGCTCGCGGCCCTGGTCCGTGAGGGAGACGTCCACCACGCGCGCGTCGCGGACGCTCCGGCGGCGCTCCACGAGCCCGGCCGCGTCCATCTTTGCCAGGACCGGCGTGAGGGTGCCCGAGTCCAGGTAGAGACGGTCGCCCAGCTCGCGCACCGTGGCGCCACCCTGCCCCCGGTCCCGTTCCCAGAGGACCATCATCACCAGATACTGGGTGTAGGTGAGGCCGAGCGGCTGGAGCAGGGGCTGGTAGGCGCGCACCACCTCCTTGGAGGCCGCGTAGAGCGGGAAGCAGAGCTGGTTGCCCAGACGGAGGAGGTCGCTCTCGTGCTCGCGCGCGAAGGCGGCCTCCTCTGCCGTGAGCTGGCGGGGCGTGTGGGCGGGCGCCGTCACTAGAGCTGCGCCTCGATGGCCTTCTCGACCTCGGCCATGCTGGCGGTGGGCTCGAAGCGGGCCACCAGGTTGCCCTCGCGGTCGATCAGGAACTTGGTGAAGTTCCACATGATGTAGGCCTTGTCGCCGAACTGCTTGTTGTTGGCATCCGCGAGCTTCTTGAGCGCAGCGGCCTTGAGGCCCTTGCCAAAGCCCTGGAAGGGCATCTGGGTCGCAAGCTCGGCAAAGATCGGGTCGGCACCCTCGCCGTTGACCTCGATCTTCCGGAACTGGGGGAACTCGGTGCCGAACTTGACGGTGCAGAACTCGTGGATCTCGTCGTCGGACTCGGGCGCCTGGCCTGCGAACTGGTTGCAGGGGAAGTCCAGGATCTCGAAGCCGCGGTCGCGGTAGGCGGCGTAGATGCGCTCGAGGTCCTCGTACTGGGGCGTGAAGCCGCAGCCGGTGGCGGTGTTCACGACGAGCAGGACCTTGCCCTGGTAGTCGGAGAGCTGCTTGGTGGATCCGTCGCGGTTGGTGGCGGTGTGGTCGTAGACGCTCATGGGGTTTCTCCCTTCGTTCGGTTGTGTCCAATTCATTGTACACAATCGAGCACGCTTGGGGTCTGAGCTTTTGTCAGCTTTTGCCACGTGGCGGCCGGAATAACGGACAGAAGTTGCGACGCGGCCCAGCGAATCCTGCGGAAACGTCGCCTGGGACGGCTCCTGCGCCAACATCTGTCCGTTATTCGCCGAGCCCGCCGCCAGGCACGGGGCCGCCAGGCACGGGGCCGCCGGTCGTGGGGCCGCCGGTCGCGGGGCCGCCGGTCGTGGGGCCGACCTCGCCAGCCGCGGGTCCCTTCGCCCACGCTGCGAAGTCCGCCAGCGCTTGCCCCACCGTGTCCACGACCACGTCCGCCTGGGCGCACACGCGCTCGTCCGAGCGAGAGAAGGTGTAGCCGCGGTCCCCCGCGCGAATCATCGGCACGTCGTTGAAGGAGTCACCGATGCAGCCGGCGGCCCGCAGCCCCAAGCGCTCCCGCACCGCGACGACCGCCGTGCCCTTGTCGCAGCCACCAACCGTGAGGTCCAGGCTAGGGCCGTTCTGGGAGGCCTCCACGCACCCGGCGAACTCCCCCAGGAGCTCCTCGCGCGCGGCGGAGGCACGGTCCACGCTATCAAAGATGAGCGCCATGGACTCCACGGCCCCCGCTATGTCCTCGTAGCGGTCCACCACGCGGACCCAGGGGAATCCCCCGTCCTGCCGCGCATGGTAGTAGCCCCCCACCGACACGGAGAGCGGCCGTACCGTGCTCCCGTCCCAGCGGTGGGCGATCCCCAGCATTACCTCGCGCGGGAGCTCGTGCTCCTCGATCACCCGCAGGTCACCGTCCAGGATGACGGCGCCGCTCGAGGCGATGTAGAAGTCGGGCCGCACGCGTGGGCTCATGTGGACCATGAGCATGTGATAGGCACGACCCGTGCAGATGCCAAAGAGGCCCCCACGCGCCTGGAAGTCCTCGATGGCGGCAAGGTCCCCCTCGAGGAAGCCATGGTCGCCCGCATCCTTCTCCACAAAGAGCGTGCCGTCGAAGTCGCTCACAAAGGCAAGCCCCTTCAGGTCGCCATCAGTCATGTGCCCTCCCTGCTCGTACTCGTCCCGTCAAGTATGCGCCACCCGACCGTGCGCGACAGCCGCGGCCAGGGCCTCCGCCACCTGAGGCACCAGCGCGGGGTCGAGCCCGTCGTACTGCATGACGAAGCGGGCCCGCCCGTCGCGAGGCGTCGCGTTCGCGGGGTCGTGCGCGTAGGAGGAGAGAGGCGCAAGGCGGACGCCCCCTGCGAGGGCCTCGCGCGCGATGCGCCGCTCCGCCTCCGCAGGGTCCCCCACCACCTCGGCTGCCAGGACGAAGTGCAGGCCGGAGTCCGTCTCCTCGAAGCCCAGGGCATCCCCCGCTGCCGTGGCACAGAGCACGGCAAGAAGGTCGTCACGCAGGCGGCGCTGCTGGGTGCGGAAGCGGGCCACGTGCCGGTCGTAGTCGCCGGACTCCAGGAGCCGTGCCAGCGCCACCTGGTCCACGACGCTCACCGTGCATGCCAGGAAGCCCAGCCGCTCGTGCCAGAGCCGCATGAGGTCTGTCGGCAGCACCAGGTAGGCCAGGCGCAGGGCGGAGGACAGGCTCTTGGAGAAGGTGTTCACGTAAATCACGCGACTGGCGGTGTCGGCCGCGAGGAGCGGCGGCACGGGGCGGCCCGCCATGCGGAACTCGCAGTCGTAGTCGTCCTCCACGATGTAGCGTTCAGCTGCGGCGGCCCAGCCCAGGAGCTCGAAGCGCCGCGCCGCGCTCATGACCCGCCCCGTGGGGAACTGGTGGGAGGGCATGACGTGCGCGACCGTGACGTCGGAGGCGCTGAGAAGGTCGACCCGCATACCGTCCTTGTCCATAGGCACGAAGCCCACCGGACGGCCACATGCGTCGTAGGTGGCCCACACGCGCCCGTAGCCCGGATCCTCCACGGCCACCTCGGCGCCCTGGCCCCCGAGTGCGGCTACCATGGCATAGATGGCCTGGGCGCCCGCACCCACCACGATGTTGGCGGGGTCCACCGCGACACCGCGACTACGCTGCAGGTAGGAGGCTATGGCGGCTCGTAGGCGGAGCGTCCCCTGGGCGGGCTGCGCGGCAAAGAGCGCCTCGCGCGGCTCCTGGGCAAAGGTCTGGCGCAAGGCCTTCTCCCAGAGGTTGGCGGCGCTCGAGTCCGCGCGCGTGGCCGGTCGGGAGAAGTCGGCCAGGAGGGAGTCCGCAGCGGTCTCGTCCTTCTCTGCCGCGGCCTCGGATGCAGGCGGGCGTGGCATGGCCTGGGTCACCTGGGGCAACGCGTTCACGTAGAAGCCGCTGCGTGGCCGGGACGTCACGTAGCCCTCGGCCTCCAGCTGGCCGTAGGCGCTCTCCACGGTAACGAGCGCCACCCCCAGCCGGCGCGCGAGCTCCCGCTTGGAAGGCAGGCGGTCCCCCGCTGCGAGCTCGCCCGAGAGCACGTCGTCGCGGATGCGCCGGTAGAGGTACTCGTAGCGTGGCAGCGTTCCGCGCTTGTCCATGTCGTAGTCCAGCATCGGCCTTCCCTCCCGGGCGGGCACCAGGGGTGCGGGCGGCAGGGGGTACTCCCCTAGTGCCCGCACCCCTGCCGCCCTCATATCTGGTCCTATCGAAAGTCCTTGTCTGACCCTGTTCTGGTCTTATATATTACTCAAACTCTGGAACTTCTCGTAAGTCCACATGCGACCTAGCATCTCTCGGCAACACAACCCACCGAGAGGAGACCACATGACAGAGACCACGACCACCACGCACGCGGAGCGTGCCAAGCTCAACCGCGAACTTGCCCAGATGCTCAAGGGAGGCGTGATCATGGACGTGACCACGCCAGAGCAGGCCCGCATAGCCGAGCAGGCCGGCGCCTGTGCCGTCATGGCCCTGGAGCGCATCCCGGCCGACATCCGCGCCGCCGGCGGCGTGTCGCGCATGAGCGACCCCCACATGATCAAGGGCATCCAGGAGGCCGTGAGCATCCCCGTCATGGCCAAGTGCCGCATCGGGCACTTCGTGGAGGCGCAGGTGCTCCAGGCCATCCAGATCGACTACATAGACGAGTCCGAGGTCCTCTCCCCCGCAGACGACGTCTACCACATCGACAAGACCCAGTTCGACGTGCCCTTCGTGTGCGGCGCGCGCGACCTGGGCGAGGCCCTGCGCCGCATTGCCGAGGGCGCCAGCATGATCCGCACCAAGGGCGAGCCCGGCACGGGCGACGTGGTGCAGGCCGTGAGCCACATGCGCCTCATCAACTCCCAGATCCGCCACATCACCAGCCTGCGGACGGACGAGCTCTTCGAGGAGGCCAAGCGGCTGCAGGTACCGGTGGAGCTCGTGCGCTACGTGCACGACCACGGCAAGCTGCCCGTTGTGAACTTCGCGGCCGGCGGCGTGGCCACCCCCGCGGATGCCGCCCTCATGATGCAGCTGGGCGCCGAGGGCGTCTTCGTGGGGTCGGGCATCTTCAAGAGTGGAGACCCCGCCAAGCGGGCCCGCGCCATCGTGGGCGCCGTGACCAACTTCGACGACCCCGAGAAGATCGCGGCCCTCTCCGAGGACCTGGGCGAGGCCATGGTGGGCATCAACAAGGACGAGATCGAGCTCCTCATGGCCGAGAGGGGCAAGTGATGGGCGTGTGCGGGGCCGGCGTGGGCGACACTACGGTTCGGGGCACCACGGCAGGTCGGGGCACGACGGCGGGTCGGGGCACGACGGCGATCCTGGCCCTGCAGGGGGCCTTCGCCGAGCACGAGCACATGCTGGACGCCTTGGGCGCGCCGTGGGTGGAGCTGCGGGACGCCGATGACCTGGCACAACCCTTCGACCGGCTGATCCTTCCGGGTGGCGAGTCCACCACACAGGGACGGCTGCTGCGAGAGCTCGGCATGCTCGAGCCGCTTCGCGAGCGCATCGCCGCCGGCATGCCGGTGCTCGCCACCTGCGCAGGGCTTATCCTACTGGCCCAGCGCGTGGAGGGCGACGGGTCGCGGACAAGCGTGCCCAAGCCCGACCAGGTGGGCCCCTGGCTGGCCACGCTGGACGTGACCGTGGAGAGGAACGCCTACGGCCGGCAGCTGGGGAGCTTCCACGCGGTGGCACCCTTCGACGGGCTGGGACAAGTGCCCATGAGCTTCATCCGAGCGCCCTACGTGAGCGCCGTGGGACCGCGTGCGCAGGTGCTGGCCCAGGTGGACGGCCGCGTTGTGGCCGTGCGGCAGGGCGCGCAGCTGGCCCTGGCCTTCCATCCGGAGCTCGACGGTGACCCCCGCATCCACCAGCTGTTCTTGTCGCTCTAGCGCGGCATGGACCTGGCATGGGATCTGGCCTTATATCGCCTTCTGTCACCAACGTGTGTCTCCACTGTCACCGGGGCCTGATCCCCATTTCACGTCCAGCTGCACCCGCGAGTGCACGGAGAGGGGCTTGCATCGCCCAGAGCCGCATCCCGGGTGCAGAAATAGGCCGCTTTCGAGCTGTTTTCTGCACCCGGGATGGGGTTTGGGGCCTTCAATGACCGCTTCAGGTACATCCCAGGTGCATAGCCGCTCCGCTTGCGCATAAAGGGTCGCGCTTGCGCATAAAGGGTCGGACCTTTTGTCACCCACGGCATGGGCTGGATGCCATACGTGACGCAACGTCACCACGAACGTGTCGAGAGAACCGTCCCCCCTGACAAGAGAACCGTCCCCCCTGACAAGAGAACCGTCCCCCCTGACATCCCTGTCGAGAGAACCGTCCCCCCTGACACACCACGAACGTGTCGAGAGAACCGTCCCCCTGACAACCGCCCCCCTGACAACCGCCCCCCACATTCCCTGACACGAGCTTGCGAAGCGCGGCTTAGTAGAGGGTGAGAAGGACTCCCAAACAGCAAAAGGCCAGTTGGCAGGTCGAGCCGCGCCTTAGTAGACTCTACTAAGGCGCGGCTCGACCTGGTCCGCCGGCTACAGGGCCAACTGGTTCCACCCCCTTTGGCCCACCGCCACCACATCTATACGCGCAAGGTGGCTACACTGGTGGGCATCACACTCGAACGCGAGAGAAGCGGCATGGCAAGGCGCGATCCACAGCGCAACTCACGGCGCGACCCGCAGCGGCTGAGCACCTGGTTCTGGCGAGAATGGCGTACGCTGGCCTTCGTCACAGCCACGGGCGTCCTCTACAACGTGGGCCTTGGAGTTGGCCCTTGGCTTGAGGGCCGGCTGGCCCAGACCGTGGCGGACCTAGCCTCGGGCACAACCACTGCCGCCGGTCTTATTCGCCTGGCCCTCGTTTACGTGATTACCACCGCCTTCGTGCAGGCCATGCGGGCCCTCAAGCGCCTCTACGTGCGCAAGTTTGCCAACAAGTCCAGTCGCGCCATGAAGAAGCGTATCTACGCAAGCCTCCTGGCCACACCTGTCAGCGACCTGGCAGCCGAGGACGCCGGCACCATGATGACCAAGGCCCTCTCCGACGTGGACGATTGCGTGGAGGGCATGCGCAAGTTCACCACAGAGCTCTTTGACACCGGCGTGGCCCTAGCCACCTACCTGGTCATGCTACTCGTACTGGACTGGCGGCTGACCCTCCTGTGTCTGGCCTTCCCCACCGTGTCCTACGTGCTTGCCGCCCGCATGCGCCGCCGCGTGACGTGCGCGACCACCACCTCCAAGCGCAGCGCAGAGCACCTGAGCCTAGCCACCCTGGAGCGGGTGGAGGGGGCCGTGCCCCTGCGCGCCTTTGGCGAAGAGGCAACCGAGGGCGCCCACCTGGAGGGACGCCTTGCCGACTTTGAGCGCGCGGCCACGCGGGCAGGCGTGCTCACCTCCGCCCTGCAGCCCCTCTACATGGGCATCTCCTGCATGAGCTGCGGCCTCATCCTCTGGCTGGGCGGCCGTAACGTTCTGGGCACGGGCTGGGCGGCCTGGGACATTGCGGCCCTCACGACCTTCCTCACCACCTACCTCCGCCTTGCAAAGAAGTCTTCCACCGCGGCCAAGCTCTTCAATGCCGTGCAGCGCGCCAGCGTGAGCTGGGAGCGCATCCGCCCCTTCATGGCCGCAAGCGACAAGTTCGACCAACTCCGCGTGCCGCCACCTGCCACCTTGGAGGCCCGAGACCTGACTCTGCGGCGGGCCGACGGCACGCCCGTGGTAGAGCGCGCGAACCTAACAGTGTCGCCGAGCCAGATCGTGGGCGTAACGGGACGGGTGGCCTGCGGCAAGACTTTCCTGGGACTGGCGCTTGCAGGGTTGGCGCCTCATGAGGGTACGGTTACCCTGGGTGGCCGAGACCTGAAGGAACTGCGGGAAGAAGGGCTTCTCCCCGTGGCCTACCTGGGCCACGACCCCGAGCTCCTCTCGGACACCATCGCCGAGAACGTGCAGCTGGGCCGAGCCGGAAGCGTCGGGCAAGTCACTGCGGAAGCCGGCCTGGAGCCCGATCTGGCCGACATGCCCCAGGGCCTCGCCACCCCCGTGGGCGAGGCGGGCATCGCCCTCTCCGGAGGCCAGCGCCAGCGCGTTGGCCTGGCCCGCACCCTCCTGGGACAAGAGCCGGTCCTGGTGCTGGACGACCCCTTCTCGGCCGTGGATCGGATGACCGAGGCTCAGGTTTTGGCAGCCCTTCGCCGCAGCTACGACGACCGTGTCATCGTACTCATATCCCACCGCCTCGAGCTCTTCCACCAGCTGGACTCCGTCGTCTTCCTGGAGGACGGGCACGCCACACAAGCCACGCACGCCCAGCTCCTGGCCACCTGCCCGGGCTATCGAAGCCTGGTCCAGCTGCAGCAGGAGGGAGGCGACCTAGATGAACAGGCCTAACGACAAGTCCGGTACCACCCGCACGGACGACGGCATCCGCCAGGTCCTTCTCTCCACCCTGCGCCGCAACCTGGCCCTTACCTGCGAGGTCGCCCTGGCCATTGCCGCCTCCGTAGTGTTGGGGCTTCTCCCTCCAATCGTGCTCCAGCAGCTGGTGGACGGCCTGACGGCTGCCCTTGCCGGCGGCCCGACACCCAACGTAGTCGGCCTGGCCACTGCCTACGTGGCACTCACGCTGGCCGGTGGCGGCGCCCAATCTGTCCGCGAGGCGGCCATCACAGCCCTGGGCGAGCGAGTCACCCATGCCATGCGTACCCGCATGGAGGCCAAGCTCCGCCGCCTGCCCGCCCAGTACTTCTCGCGGCATGGCGCCGGCGAGGTCACGAGCCTCTTCGTGGCAGACGTGAACACCCTGGAGGACCTCTTCTCGTCCGGCGTCCTCTCGCTGGTGGCCGACGCCTGCTCGCTCGTGGGCATCCTCTGGGTGGTACTGGCCCACTGCCTGGGACTGGGCCTGGTGCTCCTCGTGGCCCTGCCCGCCGTCTTTGCCTTCACTCGACACGTGCAGCGCCGCACCCGCCAGGCCCAGGCCGCACGGCGCGCTGCCGTGGCCGACGCCAACCAGGCCGTGCCCGAGACCATGCGGTGCCTGCGCATGATTGGCCTCCTGGGCGTCCAAGGCCACATGCTGCGGCGCTATGACGCCATCGTGGAGCGGGGCTTTGCCGCCATGGAGCAGTCCAACTTCTACGACTCCGTCTACAGCCCCGTGGTCATAACCACAGGAGCCGCCGTCACGGCGCTCTCGCTGGACCTGGCCACCTTAGGAGACCCCTGGGCCAGCCTTTTTGGCATGACGGCCGGCACTGTGGTGGCCATGATCCAGTACGTGAGCCAGGTCTTCACCCCCATAAGTGACATCGGCATGGAGATCCAGACCATCCAGTCGGCAGGGGCGGGGCTGGACCGCATTCGCCGCTTCCTAGCCGAGGAGGAGCTGCCGGCGGTCCCGATGGCCATCATGGAGCCCGAGGGGACCGCCCAGCCCGCAGGCACTAAGGATGTGCCCGCCCTCGAGGTGCGCGACGTCTCCTTCGCCTACGAGCCCGGCGCGCCCATACTAGCCGGTGCCAACCTTACGGTGGTGCCCGGTCAGGTAGTTACCATCGAGGGTCGCACCGGAGCTGGCAAGTCCACCCTCTTTGGCCTGGTTTTGGGGCTCTTCTCGCCAGATGCGGGCTCCGTGCGCCTGCTGGGGCAGGATCCCACGGCCCTGCCACCCTGTGCACGCCGCAGGCTCATGGGCTACGTGCCCCAGTCCTTCTTTGCCCTAGACGGCACCATCGCCCAGAACATAACCCTGCGTGACCCGACCATCACAGACCCCCAGGTGGCGCGCAGCCTCGAGCTCGTGGGGCTGGCAGATGCCGTGGCCGCCCTTCCCCAGGGCGCCCAGACCCCGCTCGATCAGGCTTCCTTCTCGCAAGGCCAGCTGCAGCTGCTCTCTTTAGCCCGCGCCGTTGTTTGCGATCCTCAGGTACTGCTCTTGGACGAGACCACGGCCAACCTGGACTCCGCCACGGAGCATGCCGTTATGGATGCACTCCTCGCCGCATCACACGGCCGCACCGTGGTCTCCATTAGCCACCGCACCTCGGGATTTCTGGGCGGCAGGCAGGTCATGCTCGCCGACGGGCACCTTGAAGGGTGACAAAAGGTCAAACCCCTTGTCGCGTCCGACTGCAACCCGCAAGTGCATAGAGAAGGGCCTGCAGACCTCCAAACCCCATCCCGGGTGCAGAAATAGGCCCTTTTCGGGCATTTCTTGCACCCTGGATGGGGTTTGGGCCTCCGGCACATGCCAAGAGTGCGTTGCGGGTGCATGCCCAAACCCACCAGGGCGGTCGCCTCTGCCTCATGCCTACTCCTGGAAGAGCCGGCGCAGGAGCCCCTCGCGATCGTCCAGGAAGAGCCGCGTGATCTGGTAGGACTCCGTGTCCTCGTAGGCCACGGCCAGGGCCTCAAGCAGCGTGGACTTGCCCGTGCCGTTCTCACCCGCGAGGAAGGTCACCTGGTGGGTGAAGCGCAGCTGTCCCATGTTTGCAAGTGCCGGGATCCCCCGCAGGTAGGAGTCGCGCGGCACCTCGCTACAGTCTATGCGGCAGCCCTCTATGAACCTCTGGGCGTACGAAGCGTCTGGCATGGGCGCCATCACTCCCCCAGGCGCGCGGCCACCCGGTCGAGGTACTCCCCCATGTGGGGTATCGCCAGTCGTACGAGCCCCCTGCCACCGGCTGCAAGCACCTGATCGGATATGAGGCTGGCCCGGTACTTGTTTGCCCAGCTCAGGCTCTTGCCCGCGCGGGCTCCAACGTCCGAAACCCTGGAGGCTCCCGGCAGGTCCGGTACCATGGCGAGAAGAAACTCGCGCTGGGCGCCCGAGAGACCATCGAAGGCGGGCGCACAGACTGCGTCCTGGAAAGCCAGCGACGCGTCCTTCTCGCCCTGCACAACGTCCTCCAGTAGGATCTGGTCGCTCCCACGACGCTTAGAGGACTGCCACATGTAGTAGCCCACCAGTTGCACCATGTAGGGATATCCCAGCGACGCTTCCGCCGCACGATCGGCAACGTCCATCTCAATCGCCTTGCCGGAGCCTTGCACCACCTCCACATAGGCGTTGCGCACGTCCGGCATGGGCACCTCCGCAAGCACGTGCTGCTGGCTCCGTCGCAGGAAGGTCAGCACCTCGTCATTGAGAAGCTCATCCGTAAGCTGGGGCAGCGCCGCAAGCACAAGCGCCACGCCCTTCTTGCGGTCATCCGGCACGTTGGTAAGGTCCAGATCCTGCAACACCTGCTGATAGGCGGTTGCCACGGCCACCAAGTCCTCCCTCGAGGCAGCCTGGGACTCATCAATCGCAAGCAGCACCCCCTTGCCGTCTCCCACCTTCTTCAGGCGCTCCTCGATCGCCGTGCGCAAGGTCAGGCTGGTCGCGGCACCTGCCAGCTCGACCCCTCCGACAGAGAGGCTGGCCACGCCCGCAATGTCTATGGAGGGAGATACGTTTGCCCGGGTCACCCGTGGACCGCGCGCCCTCAGGGCCTCCGTCAGCCTGCCCACCAGGCCCGCACTCGCCACGTCCATGGCCACAGCCCATCCATTGCCCTCTGCCACGCGGGCAAGCTCCGTGAGCATGACCGTCTTCCCAAAGCCCCTTTGACCCGTGAGCAGCATCAGGCGCCCCGGCGCCCCGGCGCCGTTCTCCAGACCTTCCATGAAGGACTCGACGATGTCGTGGCGGCCGATAAGAATCGGCGGCATCTTGCCAGCGGTCGGCTTGAACGGGTTGGCTGTCATGGTGACTCCTGTCACGTTGGGCGGAACGTGTACTCACATGCACCATTATGCACCAACATATACTTGTATACACCCATATGTACCGATATACACCGTTATATACCTACAAATTCGATACTATTTGTTCGTGTTTATCCATGCAGCCCCTGCTGCAGTTCGGCTTCGCTCAGAAGCGATCCTTGCAGGAGAGCACAATGACCTCGTCGTCAGTGACCATGTAGACCAGACGATGCTCCTGCGTGATACGTCTTGACCACATGCCAGACAGATCACCACGGAGCATCTCCGGCTTGCCGATGCCCCCATCCGGAGTACGGAGCGTCTCTTCAATGAGCGTGTTTATGCGCCTGAGGGTCTTGCGATCCTGCTTCTGCCACCAGAGGTAGTCGGTCCACCCGTCGTGCGTCCAAGCGAGCCTACGCATGCGCAAGCTCTGCATCGTCCTCGGACACGGCCACCAACGGATGCCCCTCGGTCGAGCCCGCGAGGACCTCTGCCTTGCCCCGGAGGAGCTTCTCGTGCAGCGGCTCGTTCTCGTAGATGCGCAGGGTCTCCTGTATGGACTCCCAGTCGCGGAGGTTTACCACCACGACGTTCTCACTGGGGTCGTTGTTGGTGACCAGAATCTCCTCCGCATCGTCGCGCGTGCTTCGAAGGTAGCTCTTGAGGTTGCGCCTGAAGGCGCTGTAGTTGACCGCCTGCATAGGCCTTCTCCTAGTGTCTGATTTGTACCGTTATTGGTACAATACCATACCCATACGCATCCCCCAACCACATGGCACAAAATGGGTCTGGCCTTTTGTTACGTTCACTGTTTGATGTTCTGGAGAGCGAGGGAGACGGCCTCCGCCTCGTCGTCCGTGACGTGCACCAGGGCCGGGTCCAAAGGCGAGATGTTGCCCGCCGCGGCCACCGGCCCCTGCAGCCAGTCCAGCAGGCCCTCCCAGTAGGAGACGCCGAACAGTACCACGGGCGTCTGGGCCACCTTGTGTGTCTGCACCAGCGTGAGCAGCTCGAAGGCCTCGTCGAGCGTGCCGAAGCCTCCGGGAAAGACGATGGCCGCGCTGGAATACTTGACGAACATGGTCTTGCGCACGAAGAAGTACCTGAAGGTCATGCCCAGGTTGACGTAGTCGTTGATGCCCTGCTCGTGGGGCAGCTCTATGCCCAGGCCCACGGACTTGCCGCCCGCCTGCCAGGCTCCGAAGTTGGCCGCCTCCATGATGCCTGGACCTCCACCGGTGATGATGGCCACGCCCTGGGAGGCAATGGCGCGGGCCACGCGGCAGGCGGCGTGGTACATGGGATCCGTCCGCGGGGTTCTCGCCGACCCGAAGCAGGCCACGGCCGGGCCCAGCTCGGCCAGCGCGCCAAAGCCGTCCACGAACTCCGCCTGGATGCGCAGGACCCGCCAGGGATCCATGTGCAGCCAGTCCGTGCTCTCCTCGGGAGCCAGCAGGTGGCTGGTGGTGGTGGACTGCGGCACCATGGGGCCGCGCATGATCACAGGCCCCCGATGGTAGGTGGCCGAACCCGTTCCCTCGGTAGGCGCGTCTGGAAGGGCCTGGCTGGAAGGATGCTGCTCGCCCGCACGTCCGTCCTTGTCCATAGGACCTTCTGGAGCCATGGTATCCCCTCTCTGACGATGACGTCCCAACCTTACCCCAACAACGTAATGCAGCCGTTGGGCACGGGCAAGGGATGTGGGCCCCTTGGTATGTGACTGCGGGTAGTACAATCTTTACAACGGTTCCCTACCAAGAAGGACGTGATCGCATGGATGTTGCCAGCGTGGCCCAGAGCCTCTTCAAGATGGTGCAGGACAACCCAGAGCTTCTGCAGAAGCTGACCGAGCACCCCTACTCGACCACGGCGGACGCCTGCGGAATCCAGGGCCGGATCTCCCAGCAGGACATGAGCCAGGTGGTCACGCTGCTGGCCTCCCTGCTGGGCGGTGGAACCGCCATGAGCGCTTCCAATGCGACCGCTCCCACCATGGACGGGACGGACGCCCTTGTCTCCATGGCATCGCAGCTTCTGGGCTCCAACGGCAACTCCGTGCACACCCTGGCCAAGGCCCTGCTGGGCGGCATGGCCAGTGGTGCCGGCCAGGGCGGTGCGGGCATCGACCTCTCCGACGGCATCGGCCTGGACGACGTGATCGGCATCGCGAGCAAGCTGCTCTAGAACGCGGTGTGCAACGGGGGCTACCCCCTCCTGCACACGAAAGGGCCCCGTGGTCATATGGCCGCGGGGCCCTTCGCTAGCGAGAAGCGCTTGTCACCCTGCGGACTAGGCCTCGGGCATGATCATGCGGAACATCTCGACGACCTGCTCGTGCGTGGCCTCGCGCGGGTTGCCGGGGTAGCAGGCGTCGTTGAGGGCGTCGGTGGCCAGCTGGTCGAGGTCCTCCTCCACCAGGCCCTTGCAGGTCTTGGGGATGTTGACGTCCTCGGAGAGCTTGCGCACGGCGGCGATGGCGGCGTCCGCGGCCTCCTCGTCGGTCATGCCAGTGGTGTCAACGCCCATGGCCTTGGCGATCTGCGCCTGGCGGGCGGCCACGACGGGCTTGTTGAACTCCATGGAGATGGGGAGCAGCATGGCGCAGGCGACGCCGTGCGGGGTGTCATAGTGGGCGGACAGGGTGTGCGCCATGGAGTGGTCGATGCCCAGGCCCACGTTGGAGAAGCCCATGCCGGCGATGTACTGGCCAAGCGCCATGCCCTCGCGGCCGCTCGCGGGCTGGCCGCTCTTGGCCTCGGCGTAGGCGTCGCGCAGGTTCTGGGAGATGAGCTCGATGGCCTTGTAGTGGAACATGTCGGAGAGCTCCCAGGCACCCTTGGTGGTGTAGCCCTCGATGGCGTGGGTGAGGGCGTCCATGCCGGTGGCGGCGGTCAGGCCGGCGGGCATGGAGGCCATCATGTCGGGGTCGACGACGGCAACCTCGGGGATGTCGTTGGTGTCCACGCACACGAACTTGCGGACCTTCTCGGGGTCGGTGATCACGTAGTTGATGGTGACCTCGGCCGCGGTGCCGGCGGTGGTGGGCACGGCGATGGTGAAGACCGCGTGGTTCTTGGTGGGGGCGACGCCCTCCAGGCTGCGGACGTCGGCGAACTCGGGGTTCTCCACGATGATGCCGATGGCCTTGGCGGTGTCCATGGAGGAGCCGCCGCCGATGGTCACGATCATGTCCGCGCCGGACTGCTTGTAGGCCTCGACGCCGTCCTGGACGTTCTTGATGGTGGGGTTGGGCTTGATCTCGGAGTAGAGGCTCCAAGGGATGCCCGCAGCGTCGAGCTGGTCGGTGACCTTGGCGGTCACGCCGAACTTCACGAGGTCGGGGTCGGAGCAGACGAAGGCCTTCTTGTACCCGCGGCGGGAGATCTCGCCGGGGATCTCCTTGATGGCGCCGGAGCCGTGGTAGCTGATGGTGTTGAGGACGAAGCGGTTTGCCATGACACATATCCTTTCTTGTGGACTGACGGTGCTTGTCACACCATCTCCTTGTATACCCCAACTCGCCAGCCGATTGCGTCCCAAGGACGACCGATTGTGTCCCGGGGGTCTCGTTCGGGGGCCTCGTCCCGGGGGTCTGACCTTTTGTCACCTATGTCTGCACCCGCGAGTGCATAGAGACAAGCCCGCATGGCCCCAGATCCCATCGCGGGTGCAGAAACGGGCCGTTTTTGAGCGGTTCTTGCACCCGGGATGGAGTTCGGGGCCTCCAATGACCGCCGCAAGTGCGTCGCGGGTGCACATACTGACAAGAGGTACTGACAAGAGGTCTGACCTTTTGTCACCAAGGTGCCGCTGGGGGTCCAAGGTGCCGCTGGGGGGATCTGACCTTTTGTCACGCCCGCATCTGACCGGGCTCTGGGTAGCCCGCCCGCGCCCAAGCGAAGACGAACTGCTGCTCGATGCCCGCGATCTGCGGCAGCCAGGCCACGTCCTTGTCGCGCTCCACGCGCTTGATCCACACGTCCACCGGCACGGCCGAGGCGTGCGCAAGCCCAAAGAGCGCGCAGCAGCGGGCCACCTTGGGGCCCACGCCCTCGCAACGCATGAGCAGGGCGACGTCACGCTCGCAGGTGGCGAGCTCGTCGCGGTCGAAGGGCGTGCGATGCGCCGACAGCGCCACCATGTCCGCGTACTCGCCGTCCAGCCAGCGCCGGCAGAGGTCGCGCAGGTAGGGTAGACGATAGCCTAGGCCCAGGCTCCCGCATGCGCCGGGCTCCTCGAGCCTGGCAAGAAGCTCTTCGGGCCCGGGCCACGGCTCGAGGGAACCCCCGCAGAGACGCTCGACGCACGCGGTGATGCGGGGGATGTTGTTGTTCTGCGTGACGATGGAGGTGGCGAAGGCCTCGAAGGGATTCTGGTGGAGAACGCGCACGCCTTGCGAGAAGGCCATGGCGGCATCGACTGCCGGACAGCGCAGGTCGCCCAGCTCCGCGAGCACCAGGCCATAGTCGTCCGAGAGGGCGAGGTAGCGCCGCCACCAGGCCAGGTCGTGCTGAGGGGTGATGCGCATCTCCAGCGAGTCCGCGACCGTGCCAAGGGTGTCTGGCACTCTTGACACGCAGCGGAGGAGGGCCGCGCCGCCCGCTGCGGGCACGGCCCACCAACCCTCCGTGCAGGCAACCCAGCGGAAGGCCTGGCCGGAGGCCGCGATGGCACCAAGGTCCAGCCAGGAGGCTGGCGTCGTGCAGGCAGCGAGCCCGCCGTAGCGCACCTCCAGCTCGCGCGCCATCGCACCGACCTCGGGAAGCCCATCCCCGCCGGAGACCTTCTTGGCGCCCTGATTGGCGCCCTTCTTGACGCTCTTCTCTCCCACCCTGTTAGTAGCCACCGTCCAGCTCCTGCTCGCAGCGGATCACGCCGTTGCGAGCGTCCCTGAGCGACTTGCGATACAGCCACTCGCCCGCCTGAACCGCCTCGGAGAGACCGTCCACAGACCTCTTATACCACCGCAGGGCTTCCGAGAAGTCGTGCTCGCAGCCCTCCCCCTCCTCGTACGCCCGGCCCAACCTGAGCGCGGGGGCTCCCCACCACACGGGCTCGCGATAGCGCCGACCGAGCTCGTAGCCCTCCTCCCACTGGGACACGGCCGCCGCCAGGTCCTTCTGGCACCCGCGCCCCGCGGCCAACAGGTCCCCCACCTTGTAGCAGGCATTGGGATGTCCCGCCTGGGCCGAGCGCAGGTAGCACTCGTACGCACGACGGTCGCAGGGGAAGGACCCGTCCGGCTCGCGCGGCACCTCCCTGCCGAACTCGTCCTGCCCCAGGTAGCCCCCCTGGCAGCGGTCGTAGGCGTAGAAGTAGCCGAGGTTGCAAAGGGCCTGCGCGTCCCCGTGAGAGGCTCCCCACAGGCTCAGCGCCTCCGCCGCCCGGAAGCAGTCGATGCGGTCGGGCAGGAAGCGGGGATCCTGGATGTCCAGACCCTGGCCCGCGTACCGGGCCCCCAGGTTGGTGGCCTCCACGCCGTACTCGTCTGGCCCAAAGATGCCGAGAACGTCCGGGTAGCGCCCCACCATGGTGCGGCCGGTGACCTCCAGGGTGGGCTCACCTTCCGGCACGGAGACCCACACGACCGGCAGCTGACCGGTCCTGCGCTGGATCTTGACCACGGGCGCGTTGCCCTCCTCGTGCACGTTGCCGCGGGTAGGTGCATAGGCCGCACGCGCACGCTCGCAGGCAGAAAGCTCAGTCATCCAGAAGCACCTCCATCCCGATCCTGACCCACGCGCCTACCTCCCCCACGCCCGTCACACGGCCAAAGGCCCTCTTGCCGCCGTCCATGAGGCGGGCCGGGATCTCGTTGACGTCTGCCGACACATAGCCCAGGCGCTCCCCCGTCGGCGAGAAGACCTTGATGGCCCACTCGTCGGCCCCGTTGCCAGGCTCTCGCTCGAAGCGCAGCTCATCGCCCACGCACAGGCCCTTGGCCGCAGCATGGATCCCCGGCACATGGGTGGTCCCGGCCACGCGCGTCTTGGGCACCATCACGATAGGCTGGCTGAGCGGCTTGGGAACGCCCAGAGCCGCGCCGCCGTCCCCGTGGATGAGCGAGAGGACCGACCCCGCCTGGCTGCCAAGCACCGAGAGGCCAGTCGCTGTCGCAGACGCGCCCACGCCCTTCTGCGCGCCCCGTCCGGTCGTTGCGTCGGTCATGCTCACACCACCCCCAGCTCGGCGAGCCGACCCTCGTAGCCCGCCCTGGCCTCGTCGAACTCGCGAATCGCGCGCTTGAGCTCGTCCACCCGTCGCTTGACCCAGAGCGGGTCCTCCAGGTGCTCTCCCAACTGGACCTCCGGGCTCTGCCTGAGTGCCGCAAGGTCTTGTTGCCGGAGCTCCAGCTCCATCTGAGTGAGCTCGAGAGCCTGCGCGAGCTCCTCGGCGGAGAGATCGTCGAGGTCGTGGTCGCCCTTCTCGAACCCGCGGGTGGAAACCTCCAGGGACTGGAGGGTCGCCAGGTCCCCATGCCCGTAGGCAGCCCGCGCAATCTCGAAGAGCCTCCGGCACCGCTCCGCGTCCTCGGGGTGCAGGTCCGGGTGCAGACGCTTGGCCAGCACGTGGAAGACGCGCCGCACCTCGGCCGCGTCGTAGAAACCCATGGCGCCGTATGACGTCTGCCACTTGAGGGCACTGGCCTGCTGTTCCAGCTTGGCCTCCACCTGGGTCTGCCAGTCAGCCAGCTCCCGGTCCAGCTGCGCGTCAATCTCGGCGACGTCCACAGCCTCCCCGCGGTTGGTCCGCGACCGTACGAGCTCCAGGCGCCGCTTAGCCCGCCGGCAGGCGAGCTCCGCACGCAGCAGCTCCGCCTCCCAGCACCCGATTCGCACGGCGTAGTCCGCCTGGATGGAGGGTATCTCCTGCAGGCGTATGTGGTCCATCTCCGTCAGGACGTCCACGACCTTCTCGCGCACCTCGACCACCTGGGCGCGAAGGCCCTCCAGTCCCTGCGTCTCGCTCTTCTCCGCAGAGCCCTTGTCCATGGCTCCTCCCATCTGTTGAGAGGAGCATACAGGGGCGACCGGACATTAATTGCATGGTACAAGCGGCTTGGGGTAGGTCGAGGCCTGACCTCTTATCACCCTCGTCGGGGGTGAATGTCGCAGAGGACTGACCTCTTTTCACCTCCTGACCTCTTGTCATCTCTTGTCAGATTTCCGACAAGTTGCTGCACCCTAACAGGCTGTCCGGGCGTCCTTTTCTCACGAGAGCTCTGCTAGGGTGCAGAATCCCCGCCACATGGCGGATTTCTTGCACCCTAACGGCTTTCAGGCGAACCAACCCTGTCAGAAAGCACGAATAGGGTGCGCGCCCGCCAGCTACGAGGCCCAAGCTCCGCACCCCACCAGGCGTGCTTGACGCCCACGACGAGACCATGGCCCGGTAGGGTGCAACTTGCCTAGGAGCCTGACAGAAGGTCAGACCCCGGTGACGGCGGGGCCAGAAGTCGATGACAAAAGGTCAGACCCCAGGCTGCAGGTCAGACCCTAGACCCCAGGCTGCAGGTCAGACCCCAGGTAGCGCGACCCCAGGTAGCGCGACCCCAGGCAGCGCGACAGCAACAAGGACGAGGCGGCCCCGGAGAGCCGCCTCGCAGATGGTGCTATTCGCCTGAAGGTCCGCCGGCCGGCTGGCCACCCTGGCCGCCCTGACCCTGGCCCTCGCCGCCCTGGCCCTTGCCACGGCCACGGCCGCCGCGGTGGCGGCGACGCCGGGGCTTGTTGGGGTCGGCATCGGCCGCAGCGTCCGCCGCACCCTCGGGAGCCATGTGCCGCGGAGCCTGCTGCTTGGGCGACTGCTGCCTGGATGCCTGCTGGCCGCCCTGGCCCTGCTGGCCGCCGTGGTCGCCCGGCTTGCGGCGCCGCCTGGGCCTGGGGGCCTCCGCGCCGTCCTGGCCCTGGGCCCTCGCGCCGTCCGCGCCCTTGGCAGGCGCCGGCGCCTCGTGGCGGGCGGCCTGCGTCTGGCCGGCCTGCGGCTGGGCACCCTCGCCCTCGCCGGCCGCACGGTGGTGGCGGCGACGGCGCGGCTGCATGCCGCTTGGCCCCTCGTGCTGGGCCTCCTGGGCATCCCGGCGCGGGCGCTGCTGCCCGGCCGGCATCGCGCTAGTCTCCGCCGCGACTTGCGCATCCTCGGCCGCACCCGCGGCGCCACCCTTGCGCCGGCGCCTGCGCCCGGGCTCCCCTTGGGCCTGGGCCCCTCCTGCCGGAGCCTGCTCGGCACCGGCGCCCTTGTCAGCCCGCTGCGTGCGCTGCTGGGAGTCACCCGCACCCTCGCCCTGCGCCGCCGCGTCCTCCGAGCCGCCGCGCCGGCGGCGCTTCTTGGGCTGCACGAAGAGGTCGTCCTCCGAGAAGGTCTCCTCCGGCGGCACCACGCCGTTCTTGCGGTCGAGCTCGGCCAGGGCCATCTGCACGTCGGGCGACTGCAGCTTGTCGAGCACCTCGCGCGTGACCGTGTCGGGCCGGCAGGCGCAGCCCAGCTCCTCGGACTTCTTGTGTGCCGCGTCGGAACAGGTCATGTCGGCCAGGTTCACGCGGACGGTCTTGCCGTTCTCGATGCGCAGGGCCAGCTGCTCCTTGGGGGTGTCGTACTCCACTATCTTGGCCTTGCCCAGCGGCGTGTCGATCACGGCGTTGCGCTTGGGCGCGCGGCCCTTGAAGTCGCGGTAGGCCTCGAACTCATAGCGCAGGCAGCACATGAGGCGGCCGCAGGCACCCGAGATCTTCGTGGAGTTGAGGGGCAGGTCCTGCTCCTTGGCCATGCGGATGGACACGGGCTCGAAGGACAGGCCGAACCTCCGACAGCAGAGCTCCTGGCCGCAGTGGCCGTAGCCGCCAACGATGGCGGCCTCCTCGCGCACGCCGATCTGGCGCATGTCGATGCGCTCGTGGAGCTCGCGGCTCATGTCGCGCACGAGCTGGCGGAAGTCCACGCAGTCCTCGGCGGCAAAGTAGCAGACGACCTTGTCGCCCCCAAAGAGGTACTCCACGCCCACGGGCTTCATGTCCAGGCAGTTCTGGGCCACCAGGCGACGGAAGGCCGGCATGGCGGCATCGCCTAGGTCGGCGAGCTCCTCCGCGCGGTCGAGGTCCTCGTCGGTGGCGATGCGGATCACGGGCTTGAGGGGGGAGTTGTTCGTGGCCTCGTTGAGCTCGGCCTCGCTGAGCTCAATCGTGTCGCCCGTGGCCAGGCCGATCTCCACACCACGCTCCGTGGTGCAGATCACGTGGTCGCCCTCCTGGGCACCCGTGTCCCTGGGGTTGAACCACAGGTCGCGGGCTGCGTACTTGAACTTCACCGGTATGACGGTGGGCATGCGAGTGCCTCCTTGATGCGAAGCAGCATGGCCTCCAGGGCCAGCTGCGGTGAGACGTTGCGGGCGAGGTCTTCGCCAGCGCGCGAGACGGCGCCGATGGCCGCCACCGCCCCCGCCGTGGTCGTGCCCGCCGCCAGGCGGTCCACCACGTCCGCAACATCAGAGTTGGTAATGCTTCCGCCCACGTCCTCGCAGCGCATGAGCACGTCGCGCAGGAGCGAGTCCGCGGCAGACAGGGCTTCCATCATACCCGAACGCTCGCGGGCCGTGAGCTCGCGCTTGTTCGCGTCCTCGACCTGCTTGAGGGCGGCCGCCGTGAGGAAGTCGGCAGACTCCCTGGCCGCGGCCTCCATGGCCTCGCGAGCCTCGCCCAGGGGCACCCGCACGGCCTCCAGGATGGCCCCCGCCGCCTGCAGGACGTCCCAGGAGTCGTCGCGCGCGAGCTCGCCCAGGGTCGCCACCACGAGGCGTCGCACGTTGCGACGGGCGTCGTTGCCCAGGAAGTCCACCGCCTTGCTGGGGGTGCCGGTGGTGGCCAGGGCTATGCGGGCCTCGGCCTCGCTGGCACCCGTCTCGCGCACCACGACGCCCACACCTGCCTCGGTGGACACGGTGCGGAAGGGCACCACCTGGCAGCGCGACACTATGGTGGGCAGTACCGTGGACACGGAGCGGGCGCAAAGGATGAAGACGACCCCCTCAGGCGGCTCCTCTATGGTCTTGAGCAGGGCGTTTGCCGTGGAGTCGCGCAGGAGCTCGGCCCGCTCCAGCACGTAGACCTTGGACTTGGCGCGGCTTGGCGCGAGCGCGACGTCGGCTATGAGGTCGCGGGCCTGCTGCACCAGGTAGCCGCTCGCACCGCCAGGCGAGAGCCAGCGGACGTCGGGGTGAGTGCGGTGCGCCACGCGGCGGCACTCGTCGCAGGAGCCGCAGCCGCCGTTGGGACACACGATGCACTTGGCCAGGGCCTCGGCCGCGAACTCCTTGCCGGAGCCCGGAGCCCCCACGAAGAGGTAAGCGTGGGCCAGACGGCCCTCCGCCACCGTGCGAGCCAGGAAGTCCCGCACGCGGGGCTGCTCCGTCATGCGGGCAAGCGCGGGCGGGACGGGCTTGTTGCCAGCGGCAGCCTCAGCGCACATGGGGCGCCTCCGGTGTGACAGCGGCTAGCATGGGAACAAGGTCTGCGAGCTCCGCGACCACGCGGGCGAAGACCTCCTCGGGCGTGCCCGCGGCGTCCACCATGTGCACACGCCCGGGCTCGGCGTCCGCCAGCTCCCGGTAGGCGGCACGCACGCGCTCCTGGAGGGCAAGGCCCGCGGCCTCCAGGCGGTCCGCCCCACCCGACGTGGCACGAGCGAGCGCGGCTGCGGGGTCCATGTCGAGAAGCACGGTGCGGTCCGGGACCACCCCGCAGGTGCCCAGCTCGTTCGCCCGCCGCACGAGCCCGCGGTCCAGCCCCCGCCCACCGGCCTGGTAGGCGTAGGTGGAGTCGCAGAAGCGGTCGCAGACCACCACCTTGCCCGCCGCAAGGGCCGGCTCGACGACCTGGCGGACCAGCTGGGCCCGCGAGGCCTCGTAGAGGAGGAGCTCGCACTCGGCGGCCATCTCGTCGTTTGCAGGGTCAAGCAGGATTGCGCGGACCTTCTCGCCTATGGCGGTGCCACCGGGCTCGCGAAGCCTCAGGCAGGGCACCCCAGCGGCCTCTAGCGCATCCGCCAGCACCCCCACCTGCGTGGACTTGCCGCAGCCGTCCACTCCCTCAAGCGTCACAAAGACCCCGCGGGACGCCACCCCGGCCATCCCCTAGGCCTTCTTCCGCGCGCGCGACTTCGTGCCAGCGCGTGACCCGCCGCGCGTACCGCCACGGGTGCCCTTGGTCTGCTCCTTCTTCTCGCGGGAGGGGCAGCTCATGTTGGGGCAGAGCTTCCAGGGGCCACGGGCCGTGGCCACCACCACGAGGGGCGCGCCGCAGTCGGGGCAGGTCTCCCCCGTGGCCTCCAGCTTGCCGCGGGCCGGCAGGGGGTAGCTCACGCCACACTCGTCGTAGTTCTCACAGCGGATGAAGCGCTTGCCCGTGCGCTCCGACTTGTGGGCCACCAGGTTCTTGTGCAGGCCGTTCAGGGCGCAGGCCGGGCACTCCCCCACTACCAGGTCTGGCTCGCGGTTGGTGGGACAGGCGGGGTTGATGCAGGTCTCGTAGGCCTTGGACCGGAAGGGCTGGACCTTCACGCGCGGGGCCCCGCACTGGGGGCAGACGCCCGCCTCGCCCTCGAGCGGCATGATCTTGCCCTGCGGGAGCGGGTAGGTCACGTCGCAGTCGGGCCAGCCCATGCAGCCCGCGAAGGACCCACGGGTCTTGGCGGAGGTCTTGACCACCAGGTCGCGCCCGCACTTGGGGCACACGCCGATCTTGGCATCGGCTGTCACGGCGTCTGCGATGGCGTCGGAGAGGTCGTCCTTGTGCTCTATGAGCTGGTCCATCATGCCGGCAAGGAGGGCGCGCGAGTGATAGACCACCTGTCCCTGGGTCTCGTCGCCCTCGGCCACCTTGGTCATGTCCTGCTCGAGCTCAGCCGTCATCTCCGGCGTGGTGATGCGCGGCGCATACTCGTGGAGGGCGTCGATGATGGCCATGCCCAGCTGGCTGGGCTCGGCGGGGTCGTTCTTGAGGTACTTGCGCTGGTAGAGGGTGTCGATGATGCTCGCGCGGGTGGACTTGGTGCCCAGGCCGCGCTTCTCCATCTCCTGGATCAGCTTGCCCTGGCTGTAGCGGGCGGGGGGCTCGGTCTGCTTGGCCTGGAGCTCCATGGCCATGACGTCGCAGACGTCGCCCACGGCTAGCTCGGGCAGCTGGTCGTCCTTCTTCAGGCCATAGGGGTAGATCTGGCGGAAGCCCGGCTTGGCCAGGACGGAGCCGGTCACGGAGAAGGGCTCGCCGTTGACGTCCAACGTGACCTTGGTGCCGTCGATGGTGGCGGGACCCATGAGGGTGGCCAGGAAGCGGCGGGCGATCAGGTTGTAGAGCTTCCAGGCGGCGGGCTGGAGCTTGTCGGGGTCGGCAGCCGCCGTGGGATAGATGGGCGGGTGGTCCGTGGTCTCCTGCTTGCCGCGGGTGGCCGAGATCTTGGGCTGGGCCAGGAGCTGCCTGCAGACCTGCTGGTACTGGGGCACGGACGCGAGCGTGCGCACGCAGGCCTTGAGGTCCAGCGAGGAGGGATAGACGGTGTTGTCCACGCGGGGATAGGAGATGAGGCCGTCCATGTAGAGGCTCTCGGCCAGGCGCATGGTGCGGCCGGGCGAGATGCCCTCGGCTGCCGCCGCGGCCTGGAGCGAGGTGGTGTTGAAGGGCACCGGCGGATGCTGGGTGCGGCTCTTGCGCTCCACGTCGGTCACGCGGCCGGTCTTCGCGTCGCGCACGGCGGAGTAGGCCCGCTCGGCCTCGGCCTTGGCCTTGAAGCGCCCCTGGGCGTGCATGGCGCGGAAGGGCGTCCCCTCGCGCTCAAAGTCCCCCTGGATCTGCCAGTAGTCCTCCGGCACGAAGGCCATGCGCTCGCGCTCGCGCTCCACCACCAGGGCCAGCGTGGGCGTCTGCACGCGACCGGCAGAGCGGGTGTTGCCCAGGCCCGAGAAGCGCGCAGTGGTGAGGTAGCGGGTGAGGACCGCACCCCAGATGAGGTCTATGTACTGGCGGCTCTCGCCGGCGTCGGCCAGGTCCTGGTCCAGGTCCACCAGGTTCTCGAAGGCATGGTCTATCTCCGCCTTGGTGAAGGCGGAGTAGCGGGCGCGGGAGACGGGCACGTCCGGCGCCACCGAGCGTATCTGGCGCAGGGCGTCCGAGCCTATGAGCTCGCCCTCGCGGTCGAAGTCCGTGCCTATGACCACGTGGTCGGCCTTCTTGGCCAGGTTCTTGAGCGAGCGGATGATGTCCTTCTCGGCAGGGGTCTTCTCGATGGGGGCCCACACCAGGTAGGGCAGGCTGGGGATCTTCCAACCCTTTATATCCACGCCGTCTGCCAGGAAGGGCTTGCGCTTGCTTGCGAAGGGCGGGCGGGCCAGACCGTCCGGCAGGTCCGCAGGCAGGTGCTCGCCGTCCTCGGTAAGGCCGTACCAGCCCTCCTGGGGGTCGAACTTGAGCTCGGGCGGAAAGTCCGGCTGCATGATGTGGCCACGCAGGCCTATGGTCACGCAGTCATCCCCGTGCCACCGGAAGCGGTACACGGGGGTGTTGTAGACCTTGTCGGCCTTGGGCTTGCCCGACTCGGAGAGGAGGCGGGCGATCTGCTGCGCGGCGTCGTTCTTCTCGGTGACGATCAGGTTCAAGGCAACGCTTCCTTACGGGTCTTGGTTCGAGCTAGGAAGGAGAAGTCTAGTCCTCGTCGTCGTCCTTGTCCAACTCGTGCTCCTCGTAGTCCTCGCGCGACCACTTGAGGGCCTCCTTGCCGTCGCGCGCCGCGATCACATAGCGCGCCACGGCGAGCGCCACCTCGTAGAGGCCGATGAGGGCCGCGAACATGAGGACCATGGTCACGGGCGAGGCGTCGGGCGTGACCACGGCGGAGAGCACCATGAGGCCCACGTAGACGTAGCGCCACTGGGCACGGAAGGTGGCGTAGGGCACGATGTGGAGGATGGAGAGGTAGAAGATCACGAGCGGGAGCTGGAAGGCGATGCCGAAGCCGATCTCCAGCAGCATGATGATGTTGAGGTAGTCCTCGGCGTCGCCGATGACGGCCGCGAAGTCGGCCGACTGCTCCACCATCCAGCCGATGGCCGCGGGCGTGGCCACGAAGTAGCAGAAGACCATGCCCAGCACGAAGAGGACGACCATGGCGGCCACCGTGGGCACGACCCACCTCTGCTCGTTGGGCTTGAGGGCCGGCAGGAAGAAGGCCATGACCTCCCAGATGATGATCGGCGAGGCGATGATGGTGCCGAAGAACATGGCCACCTTGAAGCGGATCGTGAAGCCGCCCAGCACCGAGAAGATCGTGAGCTGGAAGTCGGGCGGCAGCGACGAGCGCAGCGGGTCCATGAGAAGGTCGATGAGGGCCGGGGTGGCCTCGTAGACGATGACGGCCGTGACGAGGACCGACACGACGATGATGGTGAGACGACGGCGGAGCTCCCCCAGGTGATCCATGAGGGGCATGCGTGCGGGACCGACAGGCATGTGTGGTTGGGTGCTCGCGGGGCGCTAGGCCTCCTCGCTCCCATCCTCCTTCCCGTTCTCCTCGGGGGCGGTTGCGGGCTCGGGCTCCGCGGCGGAATCGACGGCGGGCGCGGGCTCGGAAGTCGCGGGCTCCACGGCCTGCTCGACCTCGGCGGCAACAGGCTCCGCCTTGGGCTTGGGCTTGAGTGCGTAGAGTTCCGCGGCGCTCGTGGGGGCCTTGGGCTTCTCGGCCGGACGGCGCGTGGCGGCGGGGTGCCCCGTGTGCTTGGGGGCCTCCTCGGTCGCGTCGGCATCGGAGTCGGCGGCGCCCTTGGCATCGCCGTCCGCGGCCTCCACGACCACGGGCTCGGCAGCGGCCTTGCGCTCAGCCTCGAGACGAGCCTTGCGCTCGGCGAAGGTCTCCTTGTGCTTGGGCGTGGCGGTTGCGTCGCCCTTGTCGTCCAGGTCGGCGTCCAGCTCCTCGTCGCGGCTGCGGTTGGGCTTCTTGGGCGTGTCGGACATGGCCTCGGTGGCCGGGTCGATCACCTCGGTCTGCACGACCTTGGTGAAGCCCTCCTGCGCCGTCCTGAACTGCCTCAGGGCCCGGCCGATCGTGCGCCCCATGCCGGGGAGCTTGTCGGGCCCGAAGACCAAGAAGGCAAAGAGCAAGATGAGGGCTAGCTCTGTCTCTCCTATGCCAAACACGTTGTGGTTCCTCTCACGTAGGGACTTTGCTCCGTGCGCTAGGCGCGCACGTTGAGCTCCTTGGTCACGCCCAGCAGGTCGAGCACACGGGCCACGTTGCGCTGCGGACGCGCGACCGAGAAGGTCGTGCCGCCCTCGCTCGCACGATGGGCCGCACCCACGAGCACGCCGATGCCCGTGGAGTCGATGTAGGTCACATCCGCCATGTCGAGCTCGACGGGCTTGTCGCCCTTGGCGAGCGCGGAGTCGATCGCGTCTCGGAGCTCGGCGGCGTTGGAGACGTCCACCTCGCCTGCCGGGGCCACGACCATGCGGCCGTCCTGCTCCTTGGTGCTTATGCTGAGTGCCATGTGCTTATCCCCTCCTTGGGGTAGTCGCCTGTCGCTTGCGGATGGGCTAGAAGTTGGTGCCGCCAAGGCCGTTCAGGGTGTCGGACAGGCCCTGGGCGCCGGTCGAGGTGCCCGTGGCCCCGGTCGTGGTACCCGTGGCAGTGGAGCTGGAGCTGGCGGCAGCGTCGAGCGACTTGATGCCCTGCTCGCCGTAGGACTTGGCGCCGTACTCGTCGTCGGGGTCGGCGGCGATGGCCTGCTCGTAGGCGGAGCGGGCGCTGTCGGAGTCGCCGCGGGCCTGGTAGACCATGCCGAGGTTGGCCCAGGCGGGACCGTAGTCGGGGTCGTCCTGGGTCAGCTGCTCCAGGGCAGTCTGGGCGTCGCCCGTCTCGCCCTCGTAGAACTGGCAGAGGGCGCGGTCCACGCGCACGGCACTGGCATCGTTGAGCTCGAGGTACTGGTCGAAGTAGCCGATGGCCTTCTCCAGGAGCTCGTTCGCATGGCTCGTGTTCGCGTCGGTGGAGCCGAAGTAGCTCACCTGCACGCCCCAGCTCATGTAGTCCTTGCCCAGGTTGAGCAGGTATGCCAGGTTCTGGGGGTCGCCCGCGAGCTTGGACTCCAGGTCGGCCGTGAGCTGGGAGTAGTCGTCGTCGATCTGGGCCACGTAGTCGGTCGTGGAGTTGGAGTCAGAGGTCGAGTCCGCAGTGGAGTCGGCGTTGGCATCCGACGTGGAGTCGGAGTCGTCCGCCTGCTCCTGCTGGCTGTCCTGGGAGTTGCCGTTCTGCACGATGGCAGAGAGCGACGGCAGCATCATGGAGAGGGCCATCAGGACGGCGAAGATGGCGATGATCACCTTGCCGCCAGTGGAGAGGCCGCTGGAGCCGGTGCTCCCGCCCTTGGCCGAGCTGCTGGCAGACATCGAGGCCTTCTTGGCCTTGGAGGACTTGGTCGTGGACTTCTTTGTGGGCCTGCTGGACATGTAGGACGATCCCCCCGACGTGCGGTGTGTATGGACGTGCGGACAGAATACCGCAGGTTCAGAGAATACGACACGAGCGGGCCCATGTGACACATGGAGCCACCCGTGTCGCGATTCTACAGAACTTGACCTAGAAGGAATAGGATATGTTTTGGATACGACCTATACATTCTTCTTTTGGGCAAGACGGGCAGACACGAGCTTGACCGCCACCACGAAGACGTCGAGCGCGGCACCCAGGTCCTCCAGCGAGGGGTAGGTGGGGGCTATGCGGATGTTCGTGTCGTGCGGGTCGAGGCCCCCGGGCCAGGTGGCGCCGGCTGGCGTGAGCTTGACGCCCAGGTCGGCGGCCAGGCTCACGATGGCCTTGGCCGAGCCCTCGGGCCCGTCGAAGCTCACGAAGTAGCCGCCGCGCGGGTTGGTCCAGGTGGCTACGCCCAGGTCTCCCAGACCCTCGGTGAGCTTGCGCTGCACGAGCTCGAAGCGCGGGCGCACGATGGCGGCGTGCTTCCTCATGTGGGCGAGCACGCCGTCCAGGTCGCGCAGGTAGAGGACGTGGGCGAGCTGGGTGAACTTCTCGGGCGAGACGTGCATCACGCCAAAGGCGTCGCGGAGCTCCTTGATGTCTGCGGGCGAGGCCGTGACGAAGGCGATGCCGGAGCTGGGGAAGGTCACCTTGGCCGTGGAGCCGAACTCGTACACGAGGTCCGTCTTGCCGGCCTCGGCCAACGCATCATATATGTTGAGGAGGTCGTCGCCCTCGTCGGCAAAGGTGTGGACCACGTAGGCGTTGTCCCAGAAGATGCGGAAGTCGGGAGCGGCGGGCTCGAGCGAGGCGAAGGCACGCACGACCGCATCGGAGTAGGTCACGCCGGTGGGGTTGGCGTACTTGGGCACGCACCAGATGCCCTTGACCGTGGGATCGGACTCCACGAGCTGGCGCACCATGGCCATGTCGGGGCCGTCGGGGCCCATGGGGACGGGCACGTTCTCCATGCCGTAGTAGGCCGTCACGCGGAAGTGGCGGTCGTAGCCGGGGCTGGGGCAGAGGAACTTGACGCGACCCTGCTGGCCCCAGGGCTTGTTGCCCGCGATGCCATGGGTGTAGGCATGGGCCACCGTGTCGTGCATGAGGTTGAGGCTCGAGGAGCCGCTCACGATCACGTTCGCGGGGTCGACGCCCAGGATCTGGGCCGCCAGGCGGCGGGCGCCGGGCAGGCCGTCCGGCGCGCCGTAGTTGTCCACCGCCACACCCTCGTCGGTGAGGTCCATCGTGGACGAGAGGAGGTCGAGCATGGGGCGCGAGAGGGCCGTCTGCTCGGGGCTGGGCTTGCCGCGGGCCATGTCGAGCTTGAGGCCCTTGGCGCGCAGGGCCTCAGCCTGGGCCTCCAGGCTCGCGATCTCCGACGAGAGCTCTGCCTCAGACATGAGTTCGTATGCGTTGGGCATGGGATGCTCCATTCGCGTTTGAGATGCCGGTCGATAAGGGAGTATAGTCGCGAACCGTGCCGTGCCCGGCGGTATGGGCCGGAAAGCACGTGATGGTAACGACGTGCTGACATCTCGGCGGCATCCCACGCGATGCCGCACCAAGCCACGTGCCCCAGAGAGGATCTCATGGCAAGAAGGACGCTCGAGTCCGCGGAGTATGGTGAGCTGCAGCAGCTCGTGGACAAGCTCTACGCCACCAAGCCCTCCGGCACGGTGACGAAGATCGACGTGGAGGTGGCCGCCGAGAGCGCCGACCTGGGAGAGGACCTGCGCGAGGTGATCGACCTTCTCCCTGCGGGAAGGTACAAGCGCGCAAGGCTCTGCGACCAGCTCAACTCCATCGTGACGGCCCATGGCTGGGGCTACGTCTACGGGACGGTGGCCTAGGGCCGACAAGGACGCTTAGGCCCGGCTAAGCGGGAGGACCTTCCCGGATCGGGAAACCCCGGACGCTTAGGCCCGGCTAAGCGGGAGGACCTTCCCGGCCTGGGACGAACGGGACGCTTAGGCCCGGCTAAGCGGGTCATCCTTCCCGGATCGGGAAACCCCGGACGCTTAGGCCCGGCTAAGCGGGAGGACCTTCCCGGCCCGGGACGAACGGGACGCTTAGGCCCGGCTAAGCGGGTCATCCTTCCCGAAATCCCGTTCGACATTCCGTTCGGCGTCAGCGCCCAGCTTCGGCGCCGCCCTCGCCCTCGTCGTCCTCGTCGTCGCCCACGAGCTCTCGCACGTCGGCCGCATCCGGCTCCTCGAGCGCGCGACCAGACGGCTCCTCGTCGTCAGCGTCCTCGCCCTCGGCCGCCGCCCGTCCGCGCTCGCGCACCGCCATGGCCACCCGCACGTACACGAGTCCCAGGATGGCCGCCGTCACGGAGCCCATGAGGATGGCGCATTTGGCCGCCATGACCTCGTTCGGGTCGGAGAAGGCCAGGCCTGAGATCAGGATCGACATCGTGAAGCCCAGTCCGCCAAAGAGGCCCACCGCGATGATCTGCAGCCAGTCCACGTGCTTGGGCAGCTTGGCAAAGCCCACCTTGACCAGGACCCACGTGACCCCAATGATGCCGATGGGCTTGCCCAGCACCGCGCCGAAGAAGACACCCCGCGCCACGGGGTCTGCCACGATGGCACCCAGGTCGGCCCCCACGATGAGGAGCTGCGCGTTCACGAAGGCGAAGAGCGGCAGGATGAGGAAGTTCACCGGCACAGAGATGTAGCGCTCCATGCGCTCCAGCGGCGGGGTCACGTGGTGGATCACGTTCTCGATGCTCTTGGCCGTGTGGGTAAAGTCGTGCTGGCCGAGCACGTGCTGCTCGGCGTCATAGGTGTTCTCGAGCTTCTCGGCACGACGGTCGAGCCAGTCGTGCAGGGAGCCCAGGCGCACGTCGGACTTGGCAGGCAGGAAGAAGGCCAGGATCACGCCCGCGAGCGTGGCATGGATGCCAGAGTTGAACATGCACACCCAGAGGACGAAGCCCACGATGGTATAGGGCTTGAGCGAGTACACGCGCATGTGGTTGAGGCCCCAGAGCACCAGGATCGCCCCGAGCGACGCCGCGATCCACGCCACGTTGAGGGTCCCGCCGTAGAAGAGCGCGATGACCACGATGGCCAGGATGTCGTCGGCAATGGCCAGGGTCTGGAAGAAGACCTTGGTCTCGGGCGAGATGTGGTCGCCCAGGAGCGACATGACACCCAGGGCGAAGGCGATGTCGGTCGCGATGGGGATGGCCCATCCGTGCGTGGCACCACCGAGGTTGAGGAGCACGTAGATGATGGCCGGCATGGCCACGCCGCCCACGGCGGCGAGCATGGGGAGGGCCGCCTGGCGGGGCTTGCGGAGCTGGCCCACCGTGACCTCGTACTTGAGCTCGATGCCCACGAGCAGGAAGAAGATAGCCATGAGGAAGTCGTTGACAAAGGCCTCGAAGCTGATGGAGACCATAGCCGGGCCAAAGCCTACGGTTAGCGGCGCTTCGAAGACCTTGTGGAAGAACTCGTAGGCCGGGGAGTTGGCCACGATGACCGCGAGGATGGCCGCAAAGACCATGACCGCCGCGGCGATCGTGCCGTTGGAGGTGATCTTCCTCATGGAGCGGCGGCGCTCGTTGCGCTGGGCGACCCTGGGCTCGCCGTAGATGCTGGTGGAGTTAGCCATGATATCCGTTCTTCTCGAGAGAGCGAGACCTGCCGAGACTCCGGCCAGGCCCTTCGTTACCGTGGTGCGCGTCCCCGTGGGGCCGCGCAAGCGCATGAGGCATCGGCGCGTGGACAAGTACAAATCTAGCGTTCGGGAAGGCCCTTGTCTGCGGGAGGTTCCCCATCCGCAACGTCCAGCGCCAGCGTCTGCTCCACATAGACCTTCGTGGCAAGCGAGACGATGGCGGCCTCCAGCACACGCGCGAGCTCGGGAGCCACGGACTCGCCGGCCGCATCCCACAGGTGGACCACGGGCTCCACCCCGGGCACCGTAAAGTCGGTCCCCACGGCGAACTGCTCCTTGAGGGAGCACTCCAGCGCGGCGCACACCTCGTTGTAGGCGCGCTCCATGTCCACCCCGGCAGCATAGAGCGACGCGATGATGTCTCGTATCTGGGAGATCGAGTACACCCGCTTGAAGGCCACCACCACGATGACGGAGGCGATGTGCCGGCGCGTGTAGCGGTGCTTGCGCGGCGCCGGCACCACGCGCTGCTTGACGTAGTTGTTGACCATGGAGCCGGTCACGAGCGTCTCGCCTGGCAGGCGCATGAAGCCGAGCTCGCCACCCACCATCTGGAGCAGCTGGTCCAGGTAGAGCTCGATGCGGGGCATCTCGCCCACGCGCGACACGTGGACGGCGAGCATGCGCTGGGCGAGCGTCCGCAGCCGCGACTTGCGCACCTGGGGATCGAGGCCAGCGTGCGGGTCGGGTGCGACGACGCAGGGCGTCTCCGGGGTGGGCACCAACGCCAGGTCCCTCTCGTCCATGCGCCTCGCCCCCATTCCCGAAGATCCCTTTGTGACTAGAAGCCCACAATTGTGTTGGTTATGTACCCCATTATATCTAGTTTTAAATACCAGATAAAGGAGTATAGTCAGCTACACAAAAGGATGGGAGGGACCCATGGAGCACAAGAGCCGCGTCGCGATCATCACCGATTCCGGTACCGACACGCCGCGTGACTTCGCCCGCGAGCACGACGTCCGCATCGTGCCCCTGCGCATCATCTTCCCCGACCGCACCTACGAGTCGGGCGTGGACATCACCGATGCCGAGCTCATGGCCCGCATGCAGAGGGAGCTCCCCACCACGTCGCTCCCCGCCCCCGACGAGATCATGGCAACGATCCAGCAGGCCAAGGACGATGGCTACGAGGCCGCCCTGATCGTGACCATCTCGTCAGGCCTCTCCGGCACGTACGACACCTTCCGCCTCCTTGCCGGCCAGGTGGAGGACTTCCCCGTGGACGTGGTCGACACCAGGAACATCGGCATCGCCGCGGGCCTCATCGTGATGGAGGCCGTGCGGATGGCAGAGCTGGGCGTGCCCTTCATGGCCCTGCGTCCGGGTCTGGAGGCCCTGGCCAAGCGCACCCGCGTCTACTTTGCCGTGAAGGACCTTACCTATCTGCGCAAGGGCGGCCGCATCAGTGAGGCCGTGTACCGCGTGGGCAGCGTCCTCAACATCAAGCCCGTGATCACCTGCGACGGGGACGGGCGCTACGTGATCTCCCGCAAGGCCCGAGGCTGGGACAAAGCCCTCAGGACCGAGGTCTCCCTCATCGAGCAGGACTCGCGCTCCTGGCCCAAGGTCCGCGTGGCCATCTGCTGCTCCGCCAGCTGCAACGAGTTCGACCGCATGGAGAAGGACATCCGCCGCCAGATGGACAACGTCGTGGAGGTCGTGCGGTCCGGCATCTCGCCCGACCTGCTCGTGCACACCGGCCCGGATATCGTGGGCCTGGCCGTCCAAGCGGTGTAGCGGGCACCAGGGGGTACTCCCTGGTGCCCGCTCAGAGCGTCGCCACCATGGTCGCCACGATCCCCGCGCAGTGGCGGGCGGCGATGGCCTCGAACTCGCTGTACTCCATGGTGGACGTGGTGCCGGGCTTGTCGCTAATGGCGCGCACGACCACGAAGGGAACGCCGTTGAGCCACGCCGCCTGAGCTATGGCAGCCCCCTCCATCTCGCAGCAACGGGCAGAGAAGGTCTTGGCTATGCGGTCCTTGGTGGCGGCGTCGTGCACGAACTGGTCGCCCGAGGCCACGCGTCCCCTGTGGGCCCGCACCTCGGGCGCGGCCACGCCCACGGCGGCCACCGCCGCCTGCGCCAGGATGTCATCGGCCTCGAAGGAGGCCGGCAGGCCGGGAACCTGCCCAGGCTCATAGCCAAAGACCGTCGCGTCAACGTCGTGCTGCACGCAGCTGGTGGACACCACGATGTCGCCCACGTCGATCGTGGGGTCGAGCGAGCCTGCCACGCCCGTGTTTATGATGCGGTCCACGCCGTAGCGGTCGCAGAGGACCTGCACGCAGACCCCCGCGCTCACCTTGCCCACGCCCGAGCGCACGATCACCACGTCGTGGTCGGTCAGCGTGCCGAGCGTGACGTCCATGCCGGCCACGTGCTCCGTGCCCCTGACCTCCGTCTGGGCGCGGAGAAGGTCGACCTCGACCTCCATGGCTCCGATGATGCCGATGCGCATGTCCTTCTCTCCCCTCAGAGATGGGCACCAGGGGGTACTCCCCTGCTGCCCACCGGGCACAGGGGGAGTACCCCCTGGTGCCCACGCCGTCTATTCCGGATAGGTCATGTGGGCCGCGTCGATGTGGTCCAGGGTGTTCGTCAGGTAGCGACGGGCCCACCACTGGGCTTGGTTGAGGTCCGCGTCGTGCCAGTTGCCGCAGTCGCGCGGCGCCGCACCGGGGATCTCCCCCTCGAAGTCCCGCACGAACTCAAACATCCTCCGCACCAGCGGCGCGACCTCGGGTGCGGTGCGCTCGCCAAAGAGGAGCAGGTAGAACCCCGTGCGGCAGCCCATGGGGCCGAAGTAGACCACCCGGCTCGCCCACTCGGGGTCGTTGCGCAGGAAGGTGGCGCCCAGGTGCTCGATGGCGTGCACGGCCGCCGTGTCCATCACGGGCTCGCGGTTGGGGGCCGTGAGGCGCAGGTCGAAGGTGGTCACCACAGTACCGGTAGCCGGGTCGCGGTCCTGCCGGCTCACGTACACCCCCGGCTCCAGCAGCAGGTGGTTGACGGTAAAGCTCGCGATCTTCTCCATGGCACGCTCTCCTTCTATTCCGGTGCCAGCGGTCAGGGGTCTGGGAATCTGTGGGCAAGGGCCTGCTTCCCCGTGCGGGCCGCCGCTTACGCCACGGCCGCGGCCTGGGCGTGGGCCAGCCAGGGCCTTTCGGCTAGGGCACGGATGATCCTGTTTGCCTCGACCGAAGGTAGCACGGAGTCCACCACATGGAAGTGGGCGGTTATCTCCACACCCAAGGGCGTCACGCCCGTAAAGAGCACCGATGGCGCGACCTCTGGGTCCGCGTGGTCCCCCAGCACCCGGGCGCCCGTCTCCAGCACGTCCGCCTCCACGGCGTCCAGGTCCGCGTCGCTGCGCACCACCAGCTTGAAGGAGCAGTCCGTCACGTCCCACCGGGTCCGCCGCGTGAGCGCCGAGGTGTTGAGCACGGAGTTGGGGATCACCTGCTCGGCACCCGACCGGTCGCGCACCACGGTGTTGCGCCAGGTGACGTCCACGACCTCGCCCGAGTAGCCGCTGATGGTCACTTGGTCGCCCGGTTGGACCACCTTGCCCAGCATGAGGCCCAGGCCCGCCACCACGTTGGACACCGTGTCCTGCAGGCCAAAGGAGATGACCACCGAGCTGACCCCCAGGGCGGCCACGAAGCCGGACGGGTCGATGCCGAACACTGGCTGCAGCACGCTGAGAAGGGCCACGACCCAGACGAGCGCGCGGACCAGGTTGACGAAGATCGAGGCCGCCCGCACGTTGGTGACGTCGAAGGCCCTGCGCATGGCCCTGCTCACGAGCCGGTCGACAAGTACCGCCAGCCCAAAGACCACCGCCAGGTAGATGGCCTTGCCCACGAACTGGGCCGTCTGCACGTCCATCAATCCCACCTCCTGCAACTAAGGCTCCGCTAGCCCACCTTGACGATGGGGGCAAAGCCCTTCATGAGCTTCTTGGTCTTGCCCGTACGCGTGAACTTGACCTCGATCGTGTCCCCCTGGGCGGAGAGCACGACGCCGGGGCCAAAGGTCTTGTGGCTCACGTGGTCCCCAGGCTGGAAGGTCTCGTTCGCCTTGGCGGCGTTCGGCCTGGTGGCGGCGGGACGCGGCGCCACGTCCACCGCACGCGGGCTCCCGCCCGTGGAGCGGGTGTGCGACCCGAAGACCCGCCCCCCGTAGACCTCCGAGCCTCGCCCGCTCCCGAAGGTGCCGTGCCGGTCGCCGCGCTTCTCCCAGCCCACGCCCGTGAATCCCGACGACCCCACGCCCACGGGCTGGATGTCCTCCTCGGGGATCTCGTCCACGAAACGGCTGCGCGGGTAGGCCTGTGTAGTGCCAAAGACGCGACGCGTGGCGGCGTAGGTGAGGTAGAGGCGCTTGCGGGCACGCGTGATGGCCACGTAGGCTAGGCGGCGCTCCTCCTCGATGGCGGCGGGGTCGTCGTGCATCATGTGGGGGAAGAGCCCGTCCTCCATGCCGGTGACGAAGACCACCGGGAACTCCAGGCCCTTTGCCGAGTGGACCGTCATGAGGGTGACGGCGCTCGACTGGCCGGCCAGGGAGTCCAGGTCGGACCGCAGGGCCAGCCACTCCAGGAAGGCGGGGAGCTTCTCTGCCGCCACGGGCGGGGCCGTGGGCGGGACCGCGGGTGCAGCGGGCCGCCCGGTGGCAACAACCGCCCCGCCCCCCTGCCCTGCGCCCATGGCACCCGCCGCCCGCAGCTGCTCCAGGGACTCCAGGACCTCCTGGGCGTCCTCGTGCGTCTCGTCGAACTCGGCGGCCACGCCGTAGAACTCCTTGATGTTCTCTATGCGGCCGTCGGCCTCCACGGAGTGCTCGGCCTCGAGCGCGGCCACCAGGCCCGTGCGCTCCACGATGGCCTCCACCACGTCCGCAAGCTCCCCGTCCACGTGGCGTCCCGCCTCTATGGCCCCGCAGAACTCGGCTAGGCCCTTGCGAACCTTGGGAGAGAGGAGCCCGTCCTCGGCCACGCAGGCCTCCGCCGCGGCAAAGAAGGAGATCCCCTCGTCGAAGGCGAACTGACGGACCTTGTTTATGGACGTGGTACCGATGCCGCGGCGCGGGGTGTTGACCACGCGCAGGGCCGAGACGTCGTCGTCCGGGTTGACCACCAGCTTGAGGTAGGCCATGACGTCGCGGATCTCCTGCCGGTCGAAGAAGCGCGTGCCGCCCACGATCTTGTAGGGCACGCCGGCGCGCAGGAACATGTCCTCGAGGATGCGGGACTGGGCGTTGGTGCGATAGAAGACCGCCACGTCGTCGTAACTCGTGCCGGCGTCGTGGAGCTTCTCTATCTCCCCTCCCACCCAGCGGCCCTCGTCGCGCTCGTCGGAGGCCTGGAAGAGGCGGACCTTGTCGCCGTCACCCGCGGTGGTGAAGAGCCTCTTGGGCTTGCGGCGGGAGTTGCGCGCCACCACGGCATTGGCCGCGGAGAGGATGTGGCCGGTGGAGCGGTAGTTCTGCTCCAGCTTTACGGTGCGGGCCTGGGGGTAGTCCTTCTCGAAGTCCAGGATGTTCTGGATGTCCGCGCCTCGCCAGGAGTAGATGGACTGGTCGTCGTCGCCCACCACCATGAGGTTCTGGTAGCGTGCGGCCAGGAGCCTGGTGATCTCGTACTGGGCGTGGTTGGTGTCCTGGTACTCGTCCACGCTGATCTGGCGGAAGCGGTCCTGGTACTTGGCCAGCACGTCCGGGTTCTTGAGCAGGAGGCCGTGGGCCTCCACCAGCAGGTCGTCGAAGTCCATGGCGTTGGCGCGGGCCAGGCGGGCCTGGAGCTCGCGGTAGACCTGGGCCGCCTTGCGGTCGAGCGGGCTCTCCGCCTCGTCCTGCATCTGGTCGGGGCGTACGAGGGCGTTCTTCGCGGTAGAGATGCGGCTGCGGATGGCCTGCATGGGGAACTGCTTCTGGTCTATGTCCAGGTCGGCCATGATGACCTTGACCAGACGGCGGGAGTCGTCCTCGTCGTATATGGAGAAGTTCGGCCGGAAGCCCGCGCGCTCGGGGTCCTCGCGCAGCATGCGGACGCACATGGCGTGGAAGGTGCACACCCACATGCCGCGCGTGCCGCCGGGCAGGAGCTGGTTCAGGCGCTCGCGCATCTCGGCAGCGGCCTTGTTTGTGAAGGTGATGGCCAGGACCTGCCAGGGCGCCACGCCCTCGTCGGCGATCATGTGGGCGATGCGGTAGGTGAGCACGCGCGTCTTGCCCGAGCCGGCGCCAGCGAGCACGAGCAGCGGCCCGTGCGTGCAAAGCACCGCCTCGCGCTGGGCGGGATTGAGGGTGTCGAGGTCTAGCTGGGGCGCTACAGGCATGCAATCTCCCGTGACGGGTGGTTTGAGTTGGGCCTTTGAGTCTAGCCTGCCGACAGGACATTAATTGCCCGGGCGTCGCAAGGCCAAAGAACCTACGGACAAGGACCGACGGCGCGGGGCTGCGGCACCGGATCACGAAGTGTCAGTTGCAGGTGTCCGACATTTAGTTGCAGTTCCTATAATCGCAGCTCAGAGGCTTGCGACTCGGGCGCCCCGCGAGACAGGGGCACCTGTAAGTGACACTTTCCGCACCATCTCTGCGATGTATGCAGAGAGGTCGCCGGAAACCTACGCTTCCGCACCTCGCACCGCTCCCGCCCTTGTCTCCTCCCTCGGCCGGCCGGCACGACGGGGGTTGTTGAAGCGATCCATCACGCTCTGCGTCTCCACCGCATGCACGCCGCCCACCTTATGTGCCCGCAGGACGCCATCGCGGATCATGGCCCGCACGCGTCCGGGAGTGACGCCCAGAATATCTGCCGCCTCACCCACGGTCATGGTCTCCTCCTGTGGCGTGGTCGCAGAGCACTCGACGGCCACGACCATGCGATACCCGCCAGGCACCGTCGCATGGCCGAACGTCGCCTTGGGTAAGGCACGACCCTCCTGAAGGGCCACGACGAGCCATGTCTCCAGGAGATCCTGAGCCATGTATGCGACGTCCGTCTCGTCGTCGCCCTGCGTGATTGTGTCTAGGTCGGGGAACCGCGCCTCGAGGAAGCGCCCCGAACGTGTCACGACCGCCTCGTATACGAACTTCATTGGGACCCCCTACAGCAAGCCCAGCTTCTTCTTGATGTCCCTCTCGACACCGCGACTCAAGTCGCCGGGGTGCCTAGGAACGATGATCTGCGTGCCATCTCGCGTGACGAACACATCGTGAGAGGCGCCGTGCCTCACGAGCCTTCCCCCGTTCCTCGCTATGAGACGCACCGCTGCCCGATAGTCAAACGGCATGTGCTCCCCCCAACTATATCGTCACGAATTAAATTGTGTCAATACAATTTAACGCCAATAAGCCCCTCCCGTTCGCAACTTCCCTTTGGAGCTGAGCGAGCTTACAAGTCGTACCGGACATGTATTGCCCGGACATCGCAAGGCCAAAGAACCTACGGACAAGGGCCGACGGCGCGGGGCTGCGGCACCGGATCACGAAGTGTCAGTTGCAGGTGTCTGCCATCTGGTTGCAATTCATATAATCGCAGGTCAGAGGCTTGCGACTCGAGCGCCCCGCGAGACAGGAGCACCTGTAAGTGACACTTTGCGCGCCGCCGCGCCACCGCGCCGCCGCGCCACCGCGCCGCACCCCGCGTCTAGGCGTCCAGCGCCAGCCAGGTGCGGGCGAGCTCGGGCCAGGCGGAGGCCGCCGGGTTCACGAGCTCGGGAGCGTTCGCGCTCGTCTCGTCCGCCAGGGACAGGCCGTGGCGGCCCTTCTGGAAGAGGTGGAGCTCGCAGGACACGCCCGCCTCCATGGCCGCCGCGACGAAGCGCACCGTGTCTGCCGCGTGCAGCGTGCCGTCCTCGGCCGTCTGCCACACGAAGAGCCGGGGCATGTCCGGTCGAACGTGCTTCGCCAGGTCCAGGCGGGCGAAGTCCTGCTCGGTGGGCGCGTCCGTGCCAAAGATCGCCCGGGGTACCAGGGCCGCGCCGGGCGAGTCGTCGTGTGCGGCGTCGCGCGCCAGCCGCGCGTCCACCATGGGGTAGCAGAGTAGGGCGCCACGGGGCCTTGCTGCATCCGCGGAGGCGCCGGCAGCGGCCAGGAGGTCTGGGTCGTCCCAGTGCTCGACGAGCGACCCCACCACGTGCCCGCCTGCAGAGAAGCCCATGGCGTAGACGCGGTCGGGGTCGACCCGCCACTCGGCGGCATGCGCATGCACGTACGCCATGGCCCGCATGAGGTCCACGACCTGGAGGGGATAGTGGGAGTCCGCGTCCAGCTCCGGCTGCTCCCCCGCCGCGCTCGGCATCTTGGTAACGTAGGTGTGGTAGCGAAGCACGAAGGTGTGGTAGCCCATGCCCGCAAAGCGCATGGCCACCACCTCGCCCTCGCGATGGGCGCACTTGAGGTAGGCCCCGCCCGGGCAGATGACAATCGCCGGACGGACCTTCTCCACGCCTGTGGCTATGGCCGGGTCCTGCACGTAGCAGTCGAGCTCGGGCATGCCCTCGCCCGCAAGGTGCACCGTCTGGAACAGCATCGCAGACCTCCCAAGGAATCAACCAACCCGCATCTGTCCACAACAACAATAATGGGTCGGCACCCGGATGGATGCCGACCCACGGAGATGTTCTGCGTGTCGGGGGGACGGTTCTCTTGACATATGTCGGGGGGACGGTTCTCTTGACACGCCCGGACGACGTGTCGGGGGGACGACGTGTCGGGGGGACGACGCGTCGGGGGGACGGTTCTCTTGACACGCTCGGACGGCCTGTGTCAAGAGAACCGTCCCCCCGACACGTGTGCTCGGACGGCCTGTGTCAAGAGAACCGTCCCCCTGACACGTCCCCCTGACACGTGTGTCAAGAGAACCGTCCCCCTGACACGCCTCGGTCCCCCTGACACGCCTTCGGCTGGGATGCCTGGAGCGCTACTCCTTGCCCTCGATCTGGTCCTTGGTCAGGCCGAGGAACCAGGTGGTCACGAAGGCCACTGCCATGCCGATCGCAACGGAGATGCAGCCGTTCACGAAGTTGGCCGTGGTGCCGCCGGCGAAGGCGAGGGGCGTGAGCAGGCCGCTGGCAAAGGTGTAGAAGGTCACGCCGGTGATGCAGGCGTAGAGGCCAGCCGCAGCGCCGCCCACGAGGGTGCCGATCCAGGGGCGCTTGTAGCGGAGGAAGACGCCGTAGAGCAGGGGCTCGCCCACACCGCCGATGAACTGGGTGATGAAGTAGCCGAAGGCCAGGTTCTTCTGCTTGGGCTCCTTGAGGCGCAGCCACACGGCGAGTCCGACGCCAGAGGCGGTAAAGGCCTGGACGGTGGCGGCCATGAGGAACATGTTGTCGGAGCCGACCTGGGCGAACTGGGCAAGGGCGATGGCCATCAGGCCGACGTGCATGCCGGTGAGGACCAGCATGGGGAAGGTCGCGGCGACAAGCATGACGGCGAGCCAGCCAAAGGGCGTGTTCGCGAGCCACTCGAAGAAGGCGGCCAGGCCGGTGCCCACGTAGTTGCCCAGAGGCGCCAGGACGCAGAGGGCCAGGGGCAGCATGACCACGAAGGTGAGGAAGGGCGCGAAGACGGTGCGGATGGACTCAGGCAGGCGCTTGTCGAAGAACTTCTGCACGGGAGCCATCACGGCCACGCTGAGAAGGACCGGGATGAGCGTCTGGGCATAGGCAAGCGTGGGGGCCGGGATGCCGTACACCGAGAAGGTCGCGCCCTCGGTGGTGGCCAGGGCCGCGAAGCTGGGCTCCATCAGGATGCCGCCCATGAGGGCGCCCAGGTAGGGGTTGGCACCGAGCTTCTTGGCAGCGGCGACGCCGGCGATGATGGGCATGAAGTAGAAGGCTGCGTTGTAGACCATGTCGCACAGGAAGACGAACTCGCTGTCGGCCGGCACGACGCCCAGGAGCGTGGGGCCGAAGACGGCAGACAGGGTCTTGAAGAGGCCGCCGGTGATAAGGACCGGGATCAGCGGCACGACGGAGCCGGAGAGGTAGTTGAGGATGGCGTCGCCCACGCCCTTGGCCGTGAGCTTCTCCTTGGGCTTGTCCTCGGCGGTGAGGTCCTCGTCGATGGCGCCGCCACCGACCACGCCCAGCTTGAGGAGCTCGTCGTAGACCTCGGGCACGGCCGGCCCGATGATCACCTGGTACTGGCCGCCCTTCCTCTGGATGCCCATGACGCCGTCAACGCCCTTGACCGCGTCGTCGCTCACCTTGGAATCGTCCTTGAGCGTGAAGCGCAGGCGCGTCATGCAGTGGATCACGTTCACCACGTTCGCCTTGCCGCCCACCGCCTCGAGCACGCCAGTGGCGATGTCCTTCTTCTCTGCCATTGTCTCCCCCTTGCTCTAGCAGTTGCTAACCTTCTCGAACTCGCTGTGCACAGCATAATTTGGGCCATGTACCATGCTCAATGACAAACATCAATGTCATGACTGGCAGTATTTTGTGTGCTCTTGCTTGGCGCTAGGCCCGAGCCAGCTCCAGGGTCGCGCCCACAACGTCCTGGCTGCGGCCGACCGCCACCCAACCCCTGGGCACATGCACGTCGACCCGCAGGCCGGCCGGCCAGCTGGCGCGGACAAGCACCCCACCGTCGTCCCGCCGCTCCCAGCACACGCGCACGTCGCCCCTGGGGGTGCGGTAGGAGGCCGTCGCCCCCTGGGAGCAAGCCGCCAGGTAGGGGGCCACGAGCACGTGGTCCGCCCCCACCGCGTCGGATGCCACCTCGATGCCGCCCAAGGCCTGGTACATCCACTGGAGGTAGCTGGAGAACATCGCATGGTTGAGCGACCCCTGGCCAAACCCGCCCTTGCCGAACTCCTCGTGCAGGGCACCGCTGCCATCGGCCAGCATCTGCTCGTAGCTGGGGTCGTCCCTGCGGAGGAGCCAGGCCTCCACCACGTCGTCGTGACCCGTGTGGTGCAGGACCTCGAAGGCGAGCTTGGTGCCAAAGATGCCCGTGGAGAGGACGTCGCCCTCCTCCGCGAACTTGCGCGCCAGGACGCTGCCGGCCAGCCCTTGGTCCACGATGCCCAAACCGCCAGCAAAGGCCCAGGCCGTCTGGGTGTCGTCCCCGATGGTGCCATCCTCGTGCACGAAGCGCCGCCGGATCCGGCCCACCAACCCCTCCGCCGCGGCGTCCAGCCGGGCCTCCGCATCCTCGTCACCAACCACACGGGCGAGACGCGCCACCGTCCGCACGATCCACAGGATGGCCGCCCATCCAGCCAGGTCCTTGTCGGGGGTCCCGCTCTTCCATGCCTTGGTGAGCACGGACCCGTGGTCTCCCAGGCAGTGGTGGCTCAGCTCCTCCGGGTCCCAGCCAAGGAGGTAGTCCACGAACCTGAGGGTATGGGGCCACTCCTCAACCACCAAATCCCTGTCGCCATAGTACTGCCAGGCCTTGAGCTGCAGGTAGGGATAGGCCAGCTGCCAGAGGAGCGGCCCCTCCCCCTGGCCTGTACCGTTGGACTGGATGCCCATGTAGGGTGCCGTCTCGGGCACGCCGCCCGCCGCCGTCTGGCCGTCGCGGAAGTCGTGCACCGTGCGGCGCAGGAGCCCCGAGCAGTCGAAGGCCAGGAGGTTGGAGTCTATGAGGGCCACGATGTCGCCGCCGTAGCCCAGGCGCTCGCGCGCGCAGTCCTCCCAGATGCCATGCACGTTGTTGAGCTTGGTGCGCACCGCGGCGTCAACCAGCCCGTCGAGCAGGACGTTGCCACAGGTCAGGGAGCCAGACGCGACGAGTCCCGTGTGCACGGGCGTGCACACGAGCTCCTCCAGGTCCTCGGCCTCGAGCCCCTCTATGAGCACGTAGCGGAAGGAGTGCACGCAGAACCTGCCCTCGAAGCTGGTCTGGCCCTCGCCGCAGACGACCACATCCTGCTCCACGGCACGCTCGGGGGCGCCGGGGCCGCCGGGGACGAGCCCCTGGACCGCGGGATCCGGTTTGGTCATGCCCACGAGCCCCGCCAGGTTCGTGTCGTAGCAGGGAAGCCCGTCCGGACCCAGGGCCTCGGCGAAGCTGAGCCTCCACACATCCCCCGCACGCGATGCGCCCACGAGCCGTGCGAACCCCGTCACCATCTGGCCCGCGTCGGCGAGAAGGGCCGTCCCGCCGTGGGGGAGCTCCACCTGCCGCACGTCCCCCACCCTTATGGCCGTCCCCCGCGCGCACGCCGGGTGGGGCGCAGGGCAGCACAGGCGCCCCTCGCTGGAGCAGGTGACCGGCAGCAGGCCCAGCCCCTCCAGCCGCGGGGCCTCGGCGGGGTTGGGCCCGCGCAGGTCATGCCGCTCTCCCAGGTAGACGTTGTTGAAGAGCAGCTGACCCCCGCACCACCGCCAGCTGGAGTCGCTCGACAGGACCACGCTGCGGGCCCCATCCGGCGCGATGCCAAAGAGCTCCACCCGCACCTTGGGCGTGCCCACCTCCTTCAGGCGACGGCGCAGGTCGTACTTGCCAAAGAGGGTCAGGGGCGAGGGGTTGTACCAGCCGTTGCCCATCTCGATCGCGACCACGTTCACACCCGTGCGCACGAGCCCGGACACGTCGAGGTCGCGGTAGTAGACCCGCTTGGTGTAGTCGGTCCACTCGCCAAGCAGCTCGCACCCGCCCACGCGGCTGCCGTTCACATAGGCGCGGAAGAAGCCCAGCGCAGCCACACGCAGGGTCAGCGGTCCCGTCGCCAGGGAGTCGGCCGCCTCGAAGGTGCCGAAGAGCACATGGTTCCTGTGGTCGTCGTAATAGCCTGCGTCGTCCGCACCATACTCGTAGGGCTCGCCGCTCACCCAAAGGCTTCCCCCGTCGAACGCCACGCCGTCCCGCACGACCTTGTCCATGCGTGCCTCCTGTGCCACAGTATGGTCGGTATATCTTTGTTAGTCCTGGTCCACAACTCTACGATTCCCCCTGTACCTGCATGAATGGCAAAGTTGCTCTTGTTGACTGGCATTATTGTTGGAGGTTGCCGTGCGGCAGGAAGACCTTGCTCCCAGCCTGGAGCGCATACAGCAGCAGACCCCCTGGCACTCCACGGAGGGGATCCTCGAGCACATCCAGGCGCGCTACCCCTCTATGGACTACCACGGCCGCAAGGTGTTCCGCTTTACCACGGAGCGCCAGTTCGGTGCCACCAAGCACGCCATATCCTTCCACACGGGGCCCTCGGGCGCGGTGCCGGAGCACATCTACCAGTACGTGCTGCTTACCTACTGTTGGCAGGGCAGCTTCCCCATGCTCCTGGACGGGGTCCCCGTGACCCTCCACGCGGGAGACCTGCTGGTGGCGGACCGCCACTGCTCGCACGCGGTGGCCGAGCTCCCCGATGCCACCATCGCCGTGAACGTGGTGCTCAACGACCGCTTCTTCGAGAAGCGCATGCTCTCCGACCTCTCGCGCCTGCGCGCCGGCTTCGGCAAGGCGCTCGCCACCAACGGTGCGGATCACACCCAGTGGCGCGTCTACCCGGCAACGGACGAACTCAGCCAGGCCTGCATAGCCCGCATGCTCTGCGAGCACCTGGACCCGGGCCCGGGCTCAGCAGACATCATCGACGACCTCTGTGCCGCCCTGCTGCTGGGACTCATCAGGAGCAACGAGAAGGACGTGAACTCGGTCGAGGCGATGCAGAAGTCGTCGGAGCTCATCGGTCGGGTCCACGAGTATGTGGCGCGCAACTATCGCGACGGTCGCCTGCAGGCCCTGGCCGACCAGCTGGGCTACGACGACTCCTATCTGTCCGCCCACATCAAGGCCCAGACCGGCCGGACCTTCAAGCAGCTGGTCAACGAGGAGCGCATGCGGCAGGCGGTCATGCTCCTGCAGGGCACCCAGATGCCGGCCTACGAGGTGGCCCAGGCGGTGGGCATCTCCAACCTCACCCAGTTCTACAAGCGCTTCCGGGACTTCGCGGGCATGACGCCCCAGGAGTACCGGGACGGCCTGCACCGGAACTGACACTTTCTTACATGCCGGGGCCCAGGGAGCCGTCCGGAACCCCTCGGGAAAGAAACAAACGAATCAAATCGCCTGGCCGGCCACGGGACCGCCCTCCCAGCCCCTACAGTCGCCTCAGTCAAGGAGACGAGGCACTGGGGAGAGGGAGACACAATGTACGACAGCCTGTTCCAGCCAATCGACATCAACGGCATGATGCTCAAGAACCGCATCGTGGCTGCGCCCACGAGCGACTTCTTCGAGGAGAAGGCCAAGGGCGGCGCGGCGCTGGTGATCGCAGGCCATGCCATCGTGGAGCCCGGCCGCTCCTCCTTTGCCAGCGGCGACGAGCCCTGGCTCTTCTCCAAGTACGAGCGCGAGGCCACCGTGCAGCGCGTGCGCACCATCCACGCCGGCGGCGCCCGCGCCTCCATCGAGATCTTCCACGGCGGCCTGCACGCCCGTGTGAAGGACTTTGCCAAGGGCCCCTGCTCCTACGTGCGCGAGGACGGCGTGGAGGTCCGCGGCATGGACGAGGCCATGATGGAGGAGACCCTGGACTGGTACGAGAAGACCGCCAAGGGGGCCCAGAGGGCCGGCTTCGACGCCATCTTCCTGCACTTTGGCCATGGCTGGCTGCCCGCGCAGTTCCTCTCGCCCCTCTACAACCACCGTACCGACGAGTACGGCGGCTGCCTAGAGAACCGCATGCGGTTCCCGCTCCGCATCCTGGAGCGCGTACGCAAGGCTGTGGGCCCGCGCTATCCCGTGGACATGCGCGTGAGCGCCACCGAGTGGGTGGAGGGCGGCATCCAGTTTGCCGACGTCCTGGAGTTCGTCAAGGCGGCCGAGCCCTACGTCAACGCCGTGCAGGTGTCCTGCGGCATCGACATCAACAAGATCGCGAACGTCCACACCGTGACCACCAACCTCGAGCCCGAGATGGTCAACCTGGACTTTGCCCGCCAGGTCAAGCAGGCCGTGTCCATCCCCGTGGGCGTCGTGGGCGGCATCGAGGACCCGGCCGCCGCAGACGCCGCCATCCAGCGCGGCGACGTGGACCTTATCGCCCTGGGCCGCGCCCTCATCGCCGACCCCCAGTGGCCGCGCAAGGCAGCCGAGGGCCGCGCCAAGGACATCACGCCCTGCCTGCGGTGCTCCAACTGCTACCACATCTCCTCCGAGCACTGGAACGTGGGCTGCTCCGTGAACCCCCGCTTCCACAACGAGGACATCGTGCCTGCCAAGCTCCCCGCCGCCGACGAGTCCCGTCGCGTCGTGGTGGTGGGTGGCGGCCCCGCCGGCATGCGCGCCGCCGCGACGGCAGCCCTGCGCGGCCACCAGGTCACGCTGGTCGAGAAGTCCGACGCCCTGGGCGGCTACCTGCGCGTGATCGCCCTGGAGCACCACAAGGAGGGCGTGGTGCGCCTCCTCGCCCACCTGCGGCGCCTGGTCGAGCAGAGCGGCGTCGACGTGCGGCTGAACACCGAGGCCACGCCCGAGCTCGTCCGCTCCCTCGACCCCGACTCCCTCTGCATCGCCTTGGGCTCCGTCGAGCGCATCCCGCCGGTGGCGGGCATCGCCGAGCGCATGGGCAACGGCCACGTGATGTTCGGCACCGAGGCCATCGAGTCCGCCGCCACGGCCGGCCAGCGCGTGGTGATCCTGGGCGGCGGCTCCATCGGCTGCGAGACGGCGCTCGAGTTCGCGGAGATGGGCCACGACGTGACGGTGGTCGAGATGGCGCCCCAGCTCGCCGCCAACGCCAACTCGCTCCTTCGCGAGGCCCTGCGCCAGCACTTCGAGCAACACCCCAACATCAAGGTCCTCACCAGCAGCGCCTGCCGCCAGGTGGCGGACGGCGTGGCCACCGTGGCCACGCCTGCGGGCGAGGTCGAGCTCCCCTACGACACCTTCGTGGTCTCCACCGGCCTGGCCCCCCGCGCCGACGCCACCCGCGGGCTCTACGGCATCTGCCGCGACACCTGCTCCATCGGCGACTGCGTGCGGCCGTCGAGCATCATGAACGCGATCTTCGAGGGACACGCCTTCGGCCTGCGCGCCTAGGGCCGCCCACACCACACACAGGCAGCAGTTCCCACAGGAAGGGGATTACAAATGGCAAAGGACTACACCGAGCTCTGCAAGCAGATCGTCGAGGGGGTGGGCGGCGCCCAGAACGTGACCAACGTGATCCACTGCGCCACGCGCCTGCGCTTCTCGCTCAAGGACCCCGCCAAGTTCGACGAGGAGTCGCTCAAGCAGCTCCCCGGCGTGCTGGGCACGGCCAAGGGTGCCGGCACCTACCAGGTGCTGATCGGCAACCAGGTGGAGAACGTCTACGACCAGCTGGTGGCCCTGCCCGAGGTCGCGGCCCAGGGCATCACGGCCTCCGCGGCCATCGACGACCCCGCCACCGAGAAGGTCGGCCTTCTTGACCGCTTCACCCGCATGATGTCCGACGTCTACGCGCCCTACATCCCGCTCCTGGCCACGGGCGGCATCGCTTCCGGCGTGATCGGCATCTTCGCCAACCTGGGCCTCGTGGCGCAGGACAGCCTCACCTACCAGGCCTTCTATGCCATCTTCTACGGCCTCATCTACTTCTTCCCCATCATGCTGGCCTTTACGGCGGGCAAGCACTTCAAGTGCAACCCCTACGTGGCAGCTGCCTTGGGCGCCGCCATCATGTACCCCGGTGTCTCCGACCTCTTGGTCACGGGCCAGACCGTGAACCTCCTGGGCATCGACTTCTCGGCCTTCAACCTGTCCGGCACCTTCATCCCCATCCTGCTCGCGGTCTTCTGCATGAGCTTCGTCGAGCGCTGGCTCAAGGAGCACCTGCCCGAGGCCACCCAGTTCATCCTCGTGCCGCTCGTGTGCCTGGTGGTCTTCGTGCCCCTCACCATCATGGTCTTCGGCCCCGTGGGTGGCCTCATGGCCAATGCCATCACCGCCCTCTACAACGTCCTCGCCAGCCAGCTCATCGTCCTCGACATCGTCTTCGGCGGCCTCTTCTCCCTGATCATCCTGCTCGGCCTGCACTGGGCCGTCCTCCCCATCCAGCTGGGCATCCTGGGCGCCGAGGGCGTGGAGTACAGCCTGGCCGCCGGCGGTATGGGCAACTACGCCGTCCTGGGCATCTGCCTGGCCGTGGCAGTCTTCGCCAAGAGCCAGAAGGACCGCGAGGTCGCCGGCTCCGCCGCCTTCACCGACGCCCTCTGCGGCATCACCGAGCCCGGTCTCTACGGCGTCATCCTGCGCAACAAGCTCCTCATCGGCATCATGGTCGCCTCCGGCGCGCTCGCCGGCCTGGTGCTTGGCCTGGGTAACGTGGGCGCCACCAATTTCGCCTTCACCGGCATCCTGGCCTTTGGCGGCTGGCTGGGCGTACAGAACCTGGTGGGCTACGTCCTGGGCATCGCCACCTCCGTTTGCGTCTCCTTTGCCGCAACTGCGATAATGCTCAAGAGCGGCAGGATCCGGGACTTCGACTAGCAGCGAGGGCCAAGCAAGCCCTCGGGTCCCCACAAGCCGCCGGAGCGGTGGCGGATCGGACGGCCGTGCGCCACGGGGCGTGCGGCCGTCCCTGTGTTGGGGGTGGGTATGATACTCGAGCAGCTCAAGCGCGGCGAGGGCTTCTCCAAGACGGAGCGCATGATGGCGGCCTACCTCCTGGACAACGGTGCCGCCGTGCGCACCTGCTCCGTCGCGCAGCTGGCGGACGCCATGGGGGTCTCCACCGCCTCCGTCGTGCGCCTCTGCCACAAGCTCGGTCTCGCGGGCTACCGGGAGTTCCGCGTGGCCTTCGTGGCGGAGTACGAGCAGTCAAGGCATACGTCGGCCGTGGACGCAAACGTCCCCTTCGAGAGGGCCGACACCCCCGAGCAGATCGCCTGGAAGCTGGGAAACCTCACGGCATCCGCCCTCAACAGCGTGATCTCGTCGCTCGACTTCCAGCAGGTGGGGCGCGTGGTGGAGCGCATGCGGCAGGCTGACGTCGTGAACGTCTACACCGTGGGGACCTCGATCCCCGCCGTGCTGGACTTCAAAATCAAGATGGTGCGGCTGGGCAGGGCCATCAACGTGGACCAGGACGTGATGGTCCAGCGCGGCTTTGCCACCTCGGCCAGCCAAGGCTCGTTCAACCTGCTCATCTCCATGTCCGGCGAGACCGACCCCATCGTGAGCTACGCCCGGATACTTCGCGCCCGTGGCCGCTATTGCGTGGCCATCACCACCGACCCGGCAAGCCGCCTGGCCTCCCTCAGCGACGAGGTCCTCCTCATGGGCACGCGGGAGGCAGAGTCCTTCTCGCACAAGATCGAGACCTTCTCGTCCTTCGACGCCACGCACTTCCTCCTGGACTGCCTCTACTGCTGGCTCTTCCAGGCCGACTACGACAGGAACGCGGCGCACGCCCAGGAGTCCCAGCGCCTCCTCCTCGAGTACACCCACGACTCGCGCTAGCCGTGGCAAAGCGCCTGGGCGAGGGCACGGTGTGTCCTCGCCAGCGTGTCGGGGGGACGGTTCTCTCGTGTCAGGGGGACGGTTCTCTTGACACGCTCGGACGGCCTGTGTCAAGAGAACCGTCCCCCTGACACGGTCCCTTGGACCCCTACTGGGCGAGACCAGAGATCACGTCGAGGAGGACGTTCGCGCCATTGGCGCAGTCCTCGCTGCGACTGAACTCCCTGGGGTTGTGGGAGATGCCGTTAACGGACGGGACGAAGATCATGGCCGTGGGACAGATGCGGGCCATCATCTGGGCGTCCTGGCCGGCACCGGAGGTGATGCGGCGGTGGGAGAGGCCGCGCGCCTGGCAGGAGGCCTCGATGCGCTGGCACACGCCCTCGTCGAAGGGCACCGGGTCGAAGCGCGTGAGCTGCTCGGACTCCACGGTAAGGCCGCTCGCCGCGGCGAGCTCGCGCAGGTAGTCCTCGAGCCCCGCATCCTCGGCATCCAACAGGTCCTTGTTCGGCGAGCGCATGTCCACGGTGAAGGTCGCCGTCTCGGGAATCACGTTGACGGCGTTGGGCTCAAGCGCGCAGGTGCCCACGGTGCAGAGGAGCTTGCTGCTCGCCAGGGCACGCTCGCGCATATGGACGTTTACCTGGGCGGCGGCCAGGCCGGCATCGCGCCGCATGGAGGTGGGGGTGGTGCCGGCGTGGTTCTGGGCGCCGTGGAAGGTCACGCGCTTCCAGTGGATGCCCTGCAGGCTCTCCACCACACCGATCTGAGTGCCCTCAACGTCCAGGATCGGGCCCTGCTCGATGTGGAGCTCCACGAAGCACTCGGGCACGATGTCGCCGGGGTCGATGGTGCCCACGTAGCCGATGCGGGCCAGCTCGTCGCCCAGGCGCAGGCCGTCCTTGTCGCGCGAGTCGAGGGCCTCGGCCAGCGGCTGTCCGCCCGCATACACGAGCGAGCCCTGCATGTCGGGCTGGAAGCGCACGCCCTCCTCGTTGGTAAAGGTCACCACGGCGATGGGACGCGCGGGCTGGAAGCCCTGCTCGCGCAGGGTCTGGATTACCTCCAGTCCGGCTAGGACGCCCAGGCAGCCGTCGTACTGGCCGGCGTTTATCACGGTGTCGATGTGGGAGCCGCACATGACGGGCTTGAGGCCCTTGTTCTCGGGCATGGACCAGATGCCGTAGATGTTGCCTATGCGGTCCACCACGACCTCGAGCCCTGCCTCGCGGAGAAGCCCCACCAGGTAGTCGCGACCCGCCTTGTCTTCGTCGGAGCCGGCCAGGCGGGTGCGTCCCGTCTCGCCCACGCCCAGCCTGCCAAGTGCGTCGATGTGTCCCATGAGCCTTGCGCCGTCAATCTGCATGGCGGTCTCCCTCCCGGCCACCGGACGGCGGCCTGCGCCTCTCTTTGCTGGATACGAGGATGACGCCATGCATGCTCGATTCATAGCACGATGCAGGCATAGAATTGCAATATCCGCTCAATTGCCATGTGCCCGGCTCGCAAGGCCCTGTACGATCCGGAGAAGGGCTCCCATGCAGGTCTACGACATCCCCATAGACGCTCTCGAGCGCGAGACCACCCAGCACGGCACGCCCGACTTCCCCCTGGCGGCCTATACGACGACCATCAGCCGCAACGTGCTGGGCTTCGTCAACTGGCACTGGCACGACGAGCTGCAGCTCTGCCTGGTGAGGGACGGGCTCGTGGAGTTCCGCGTGCGCGACGCGCGGGTGGTGCTGGAGCCTGGGCAGGGGATCTTCGTGAACTCGCGCGAGCTCCACTCCGCCCGGGACCTGGAGGGCGCCCACAGCACCTATTGGTGCCTTGACTTCGCCCCGGAGCTGATCCTGCACCCCGGCGAGAGTCTGGTGGACAAGGTCTACGTGCTGCCCTACGTGGCGCACCCGGCCTTTCCCCATGTGGCGCTCGACGGGAGCGCGGCCTGGCACGGGGCGGCGCTCGGCGCGCTGGCCGATGCCTGCCACGTGGCCACAGGCGAGAGGCCCGACCGCCTGCAGGTGGTGGTCGACCTCCTGCAGGTGTGGCATGCGCTCTACGCCGAGGTCTTCTCGCAGGGCGGCGCCCAGGGGGGAGGGCGGTCGCGCTCCTGGGGCACGGCCTTCGAGGTGGTTCGCTACCTGGAGGCCAACTACACGCGCGACCTGCGCCTTCGCGACGTCGCACGGGACCTGGGCCGCTCGGAGAGCACCATCACGCGGGCCTTCCGCCAGTCCATGGGCACGAGCCCCACGGAGTACCTGCTGGACTACCGCATCCAGCAGGCCGAGCGGCTCCTCGCCGGGACCGACCTGCCCGTGGGCGAGGTTGCCATGCGGACGGGCTTCTCCAGCGCCAGCTACTTCGACCTGCGCTTCCGAGAGCGCACGGGCGTGACCCCCACCGCCTTCCGCCGCACCCGCCAGGCCTAGCGGGGCTGGGTGTCACAGAAGTGTCAGACACTTCTGTGACACGCGCAGAGGAGGTCACCGGCACCCAGCGGGAAGGGCGCTCGCAGCCGATAGGTCGTGCCGTTGGTCACGAGCGGCGCGTCGAGCACCAGCTGGCGCACCGGCTCCCCCGGCGAGAGGACGTCCAGCACCGCACCCTCGTCCGCGCGGTTGCGACAGGCCACCGTGGCCTCCCAGCCCACCCCCGCAGGCCGGCAGGCCTCGACCACCCCCACCAGCGTCCTGTCGCGCGCGTAGTCCACCCGCCCCGGGTTCTGCTGGGGCTCGCCGCAGTAGAAGCCCGTCGAGTAGGGCCGATGGCTCACGTGGTCCAGCTCCGCCCGCCAGGGGCCCGCCGGGTCGCCGTCCAGCACGTGGCGGTAGGCGTTCGTCACGCAGGCCACGTAGTAGGCGCCCTTGTTGCGTCCCTCCAGCTTGATGGAGCCCACGCCGGCCGCGGCGAGCTCGTCCAGGTGCTCGATCATGCAGAGGTCGTTGCTCGAGAGCAGGTAGCTGGCCTGGCCGTCCCACTCCACGTCCGCCCGCTCGCCGCCGCGCTCGTCCACGATCGACCACGCCCAGCGGCAGGGCTGGGCGCATGCCCCACGGCTGGCCGAGCGGTCCCGGCCCATGAGCTGGGCGGACATCAGGCAGCGGCCCGAGTAGGCCATGCACATGGATCCGTGGGCGAAGGCCTCGAGCTCGAGCTCGGCCGAGGTGCGGCGGCGGAGCTCGGCGATCTGGGCCAGCGTCATCTCGCGCGCCAGCACCACCCTGCGCGCCCCCAGCCGAAGCCACTCCTCGGCGGCCGCCGCGCTCATGACCGAGGCCTGGGTCGACACGTGCGGCTCCACGTGCGGGGCATGGCGGCGCAGGAGCGCGAGCGCCCCCAGGTCGGCCACGATGGCCGCGTCCACGCCCAGGGAGTCCACGTACTCGAGCCAGGCGGGCAGAGCGTCCATGTCGTCGTCGCGCAAGACGACGTTGAGCGTCACGTGCACGGCGACCCCCGCCGTGTGCGCCTGCGCCACGGCCGCGGCGAGCTCCGCGTCCGAGAAGTTCCTGGCCCCCGCGCGCATCCCCCAGCGCCGCCCCGCCAGGTAGACCGCGTCCGCCCCGAAGCGGACGGCACACCTCAGCTGCTCGGGGCCTCCCGCCGGCGACAAGAGCTCCATGGCCACGTCCTTATCTCCTCCCCGATCGTCCGACGGCGCGTGGGACAGGCGGGGTGCCGGCACCACGGGTGGCAGCGCCCTGTCGCGTCGGCACCCCGCTGCTCGGCACCCCGTCGTGAGCGCCATCCCGTCGCGCCGTCACGCCGCTGCTCGGCATCCCGTCGCGAGCGCCATCCCTGCTGGCAAGGCTACACTGAACCACGCACCACAGCCAAGAAGACCGGGGAGAAGCCCATGGACCAGCGCCACCGCATCCTTCTGTACACCCTCGACGGCTCCATGCGCGTGGCCGAGGAGTTCCTGGCCGAGCATGGGCTGGCCAGCCAGTTCGAGCTCGTGTCCCAGGCGTACGAGCCCTTCACCTTCCCCTCGGAGGACCTCCTGGCAGGCTGCGAGGCCGTGCTCGGGGAGATGACGCCCGTGCGCGGCCCCCAGGTGGATGCCCTGGCACGCGCCGGCGTCCGCCTCTACTGCAGCATGTCGATCGGCCTCAACCACCTGGACATGCCCCGCATGGCCGAGCTCGGGGTCCGCGTGACCAACTGCCCCGGCTACTGCGCCGACGACGTGTCCGTGCACGCGATGGCCCTCATGCTCGACCTCATGCGGCAGGTCACCCTCTCGAACCGCGACGTGCGCGCGGGCCTCTGGAACCCCAACCTGCACTATACGATGCATCGTCCCCAGGGCCAGACGATGGGACTGGTCTTCTTTGGCCACATCGCGCGCAAGGTGGTGCCCCTGGCCCAGGCGCTCGGGATGCACGTGCTGGTATGGGCCCCCACCAAGACCGCGGAGGAAATCGCCGCGGCCGGCGCCGAGAAGGTCCCCACGCTGGACGACCTTCTCGTGCGGTCCGACGTGGTAAGCCTCCACTGCCCGCTGGTCCCCGAGACGCAGGGGCTCATCGGCGCGCGCGAGCTCGCCCTCATGAAGCCGACCGCCTTCCTCATAAACACCGCCCGTGGGCCCGTGGTGGACGAGGAGGCGCTGGCCGACGCCCTCGAGGCCGGCACGATCCAGGGGGCGGGGCTCGACGTGCTGGCCGACGAATCCGAGGGACGCCGCAGCCAGCGGCTGATCCAGAACCCCCGCTGCATCGTGACGCCGCACTCCGCCTTCGTGACGCAGGAGTCGCGGGACACCCTGGTGAGGATGAGCATGGAGTCCGTGGTGGAGCTACTGGTGGAGGGACGCGAGCCCGAGCGGCTCTGCAGGTAGCGCCGGCAGCACCGTTCCCGGGCGCCCCGGGCCACACCGGCCATCCGCAGCCGCCGGAGACAAGGACGAGCGCGGCGAGCCCCAGCCCTACGCCGCCAGCAGGAAGTATGCGATCACCACGACGCCCAGCACGATTCGGTACCAGCCGAACACCTTGAAGTCGTGCCGCCGCACGAAGCTCATGAGGAAGCGGATCACCAGCAGCGAGACCACGAAGGCCACCAGGCATCCCACGCCTAGGATGGCCGCCTCGTCCGCCGCGAAGGCGTTGCCCTTGAGGAAGAACTTGACCAGGCGCAGGCCGCTCGCCCCCACCATCACGGGGATGGCCAGGTAGAAGGTGAACTCGGCCGCCACGGTGCGCGAGCAGCCCAAGAGAAGCCCACCGATGATCGTGGAGCCGGAACGCGACGTGCCGGGCACGATGGAAAGGACCTGGAAGAGGCCGATGCCCAGCGCCGTCTTCCAGTCCAGGTCTTCGATGTCCTGCACGCGCGCGTCGGCATCCGCGAGCTCCGAGGTCGTGGGCGTGGCCACCGGCGCCGCGAAGTGTCGCCCGCCGCGGGGCAGCCCGGATGCCAGGACCCTCGAGGCCCGCCTCTCGCGGCGGCTCTCGATCACGATGAAGAGGATGCCGTACACGACAAGCGCAGCCGCGATCACGAAGGGACTCCCCAGGTGCTCCTCCATCCAGTCGTCGAGCGGGATGCCCACGATGGCGGCGGGCAGGCAGGCCACGATGGTCTTGGCCCAGATGGTCCAGGTCCCGCGCTTCTCGGCAGCGGTCTTGTCGCCCGCCCAGGGGTTGAGGTTGTGGAAGAAGGCCACGAGCACGGCCACGATGGCGCCCAGCTGGATCACCACGAGGAACATGTCCCAGAAGTCCTTGGACACGTCGAGCGTAAGGAACTGGTCGAGCAGGAGCATGTGGCCGGTGGACGAGATGGGGAGCCATTCGGTGATGCCCTCCACCACGCCGAAGATCGCCGCCTTGATGAGTTCTGTGGCAAGCACGGGGCTGGCCTCCTTGAGCCTTGAACGGTAGGCAGGACGTGCGGCCCGGCAGGGCCGTGAGTCCCACCATAATGGGTCGCGCCCGCCCCGACCCGCGGCAACGCGCCTGCCGCCTACGAAAACATCACGACCGCACGGCGAGTCTGCCGCGTCCGCCGATGCTTGTTACAGGAATGCGTCGGCAATTGGGTACATTTCCCTCGGGTACGTTTTGGGCTCGAGGCGGGTGCAGCGCCCGCATGAGGAGGCTTCGACCATGTCTGAGAACGTGACTTCCACGCAGGCCACCTACGCATACCAGGACCTGGGCTACGACCGGGTGTTCGTGTCGCTCGACGGGACGGACAGCCAGCTCAAGGTGCTCGACCGTGCCATCCGCATGGCCGCGAACGACAACGCGGAGCTCTACATCGGCCACGTGATCGACTCCACCGCCCTCGAGACGGCGGGCACCTATCCCGTCGACCTTATCCCCACGCTTGAGAGGAGCTTCCGCGAGGCCATCAAGGACGAGGTCGAGCTCGCCAGGTCGGAGCCCAACATCCCCAAGGTGGAGGTCATCGTCAAGGCGGGGCGCATCCGCGAGACCCTCAAGGACGAGATGCTCGACGTCATCAAGCCCGACCTCGTGATCTGCGGCGCCCGCGGCCTCTCCTCCATCAAGTACGCGATCCTGGGCTCCATCTCCACCTTCCTGACCCGCTCCACCACCTGCGACGTGCTCGTGGTCAAGTAGCGGCAGCGGGCGCCGGAGCGCCGACCAGTTCCGTTACTGGAGACGCACCACACGCGAGTTGCACATGAGGCGGTTCTTGGACCCCGTGGGACGAAGACGCCCCACGGGGCACTTATCTGCGTGTAAATACCGTGGCCCATCAAAAGTAGCGGTAAGGTGAGGGGGCTGGCCCTGCATGCCGGGGCCGTCCCGCAACCGACCACGGAGGTTCATCCGATGCCGACCGGCCACCCACACAGGACCCCAGCCCTCGCGACCGGACTCGCACTCGCGGCGCTCATCGCGCTCGCGCCGGCGGTTCCCGCGCGTGCCGCGACGCTCGAGGAGCTCCAGCAGCGGGTCCAGGAGAGCGGCGAGGCCTACGACCAGGCCCAGCAGCGCGTGGACGACCTCCAGGGACAGATCGACCAGAACGAGCAGCGCATCTCGGAGATCGAGACGCAGCTTCCCCGCAAGCGTGCCAAGGCCGCCGAGTCCATCCGCACCCTCTACAAGATGCAGCAGGACAGCCAGGGCCTCGTGGGGCTCCTCCTCTCGTCCGAGGACTTCAACGCCTTCCTCTCGGTCCTGCAGTACCTCGACGTCATCCAGTCCAGCAACACCGAGGCCATCCAGGAGCTGCTGAGCCTGGACCAGGAGCTCGAGGACACCCGGGTGCAATTGGCCCAGCAGATGGACGAGGCCCAGACCCAGAAGGCGGCCGCGCAGGAGTCCCTGCAGTCGGCCGTGGACGCCCGCACCAAGCTCGAGCAGGAGATGGCGGCTCAGGCGGCGGCCGAGGAGCTGGCCCGCAAGGCCGCCCAGGAGGAGGCACAGAAGGCAGTGGCCGAGGCCCAGGCCCAGCAGGCCGAAGGCGCCACCGAGGCCGAGGCCGCCGAGAGCACGGGCCTGACCGTGGAGAACACGAACACCGACACCGGCGAGAAGACCACCGTGACCACACCCGCCGAGGCCCCCAAGGAGAGCTCCCCCACCACCGTGGACTGGCAGAGCGAAAAGTCCACCTTCGTGGCAGGCTGGGGCGCGCGCATCGACGCCTACATGGCGGGCTATCCCCTGGCGGGCTACGGCAAGGTCTTCGCGGAGGCAGCCTGGAACTGGGGCGTGGACCCACGGCTGTCGCCTGCCATCTCGTGCATCGAGAGCGGCAAGGGCCGTGCGTGCTTCCGGCCCCACAACGCCTGGGGCTGGGGCAACGTGGGCTGGGACTCCTGGGAGGCGGCCATCAACGGTCACGTCAAGGGGCTGGCCCAGCTCTATGGTGGGCATCTCACCTACTCCGGGGCAAAGATGTATGCGCCAATAAACACGGACCACTGGTACGCGCTCGTGCTCGCCGAGATGGAACGAATCTAGCCGCGGGCAAACGTGCTGCCGCGGCGGGCAAACGTGCTGCCGCGGCCGCTGCCCATTTGTGGGCCGCAAACGTGCTCCGGCCACCGCTGCCCGTTTGTGGGGCGCAAATGTGCTCCGGCGGCGGGCAAACGTGCTCCCGCGACCGCTGCCCGTTTGTGGGGCGCAAACGTGCTCCCGCGGCGGGCAAACGTGCTCCCGCGACCGCTGCCCGTTTGTGGGGCGCAAACGTGCCCCAACGGCGGGCATAAGGTCAAGTTCCACCCGCTAATGGGCTCCGGCAGCGGACAAACGTGCAATCCAGCCCGAAACGTGACACGAGCTCCGACCCCGCGTGACACGAGCTCCGACCCCGGCACCCCCGGACCCCGGCACCCCCGGCGACCGCTACGCCGTGAGGTACACCATGCCCAGAATCAGCGCGAACCCAACGAGCTCCGCGGGCGAGAAGGGCGTGCCCAGCAGCAGCACCGTTGCCACCGTGGCCGTGAGGGGCTCCACGGTGGAGAGCAGGCTCGCCCGCAGCGATCCCGCCTCCTTGACCCCCTCCAGGTAGAGCCCGTAGGCACCAAAGGTCCCCAGCACCACGCAGGCGGCCAGCAGCACCACGGCCAGCGCGTCCAGCTGCGGCATGTGGGCCCAGGGCTGGTAGACCACGGCCAGGATGGTGCCGCTCATGAGGAAGGCCAGGCCGTTCACCACGAAGTTGCCCCAAGCCTTCATCTGCTTGGCCGGAAGTATCGCCAGGCAGGCAGCAGCCGCAGCGCAGAGCCCACCCCAAGCGAGGCCGCCCAGGGGCAGGCTCAGACTGCCCGGGTTCCCGCCGGTTGCCACGAGGTAGGTCCCCACCAGGGCCATGACCACGCCCAAGGCCTCCCGCCTCTTGGGGAGCCGCCGCATCTTCACGCACACATAGCACAGCACCCCCACCATGGAGAGGCTCTGGAGCACCGTGGCCGTGGCGGAGTTGGTCCAGTCGATGGCCTCGAGGTAGGCCACCTGCGAGAAGAGGATCGCCGAGAGCGAGACGCCCAGGATCGACACGAGCGCCTTCGGTGACGTCACGGCACCCACGAGCTTCTCGCGGTTGCGCATCCAAGCCATGCCCAGGAAGAGCCAGCAGGCCGTAAGCTCCCGCAGGCAGGCGAACCAGAGGGGGTCGATCGCATAGGTGTCCATGAGGAACTTGGCGGCTGTGCCGTTGAGCCCCCAGAGGGCGCCCCCCACCACCGTGAAGAGCATGCCGCGCCGCACGCGCGAGCGCTCGGAGGCCGGGGCAGCCCCCCTGTCCGCGCGCGCCCGTCCCGACGCCGCGTCCGCCTCCCGGACGTCCGCCGCCAACTCTTCCTCTGACATTTGTGAATCTCCCGCAACGCCGTCGTGTTTTCCGGGAAGGATTCTCCCACACGCCGTCCTTATCCCCGGTCGTTCAGCGAAACCCCACACACCAGCCCGCGCGAAGGGTGCCGTCAGCCCCAAGTGATACATTTCTCCTCAGCCAAACAGACGGAAGGACCCCCATGGAAGACAAGGACTTCTCCACCCCGCTCCCCGAGCTCGCACCCGGCACGACGCACGAGGGCTTCACCGTGACGTCGGTGGAGCCGGTGGCCGAGCTCTCCGGCACCGCCTACCTCATGCGCCACGACGCCACGGGCGCGCGCCTCCTCTGGCTCGCCTGCCCAGACACGAACAAGGCCTTCTCCATCGCCTTCAAGACGCCCCCGGCAGACGACACCGGCACCTTCCACATCCTCGAGCACTCGGTCCTGTGCGGCTCGGACTCCTATCCCGTGAAGGAGCCCTTCGTCAACCTGCTCAAGACCTCCATGCAGACCTTCCTCAACGCCCTCACCTATCCCGACAAGACCATCTATCCCGTGGCCTCCACGAACACCGCGGACCTCGAGAACCTCATGGGCGTCTACCTGGACGCCGTCCTCCACCCCGCCATCTACCACCGCCCCCGCATCTTCGAGCAGGAGGGCTGGCACTACGAGATGGCCGACGACGGCACCCTCGTGCGCAACGGCGTGGTCCTGAACGAGATGCGCGGCGCCCTCTCCGACCCCGACGAGGTCCTCTACCTGGAGCTCTGCCGCAGGCTCTTCCCCAGCACGGCCTACGGCTTCGAGTCCGGCGGCCACCCCCGCGCCATCCCCACGCTCACCTACGAGAAGTTCCTGGACAACCACGCCCGCCACTACCAGCTGTCCAACAGCTACACCGTCCTCTACGGCGACCTGGACATCGACCGCGAGCTGGCCTTCGTGGGCGAGCGCTTCGACGGCGCCGCCGACCGCCATGCCGGCGCGCCCAACCCGCTCGACCTGCAGGCCCCGGTTCTCGCGCCCCGCGCCACCGTCCGCATGGCCACCTCGCCCCAGAACGCCACCGCGGGCATCGCCTACGTGGCCGGCACGGCGATGGAGCGCGAGAGGATGCTCGCGATCGAGATCCTGGTGGACGCCCTCACGGGATCCAACGAGGCTCCCCTCAAGCGCCGCATGCTCGACCTCGACCTGGCCGACGACTTCGTGGTGACCACCGTGGGCTCCTGCCTGCAGCCCCACGTGGTCTTCCAGCTCAAGGGGCTGCACCCCGGTGGTGCGGACCGCTTCCGCGCCGAGCTCGAGGGTGCCTGCCGCGAGCTCGCGGACGCCGGCATCCCGCGCGACAAGCTCTCCGCCTCGCTCGCCCAGGCCACCTTCAACCTGCGGGAAGGGGACTTCGGCTATGCGGACGGCGTGGCCATGGCCACGCAGGTCATGTCCGGCTGGCTCTACGACGACGCCCACGCCCTCGACTACGTGCGCTACGAGGACGCCCTCGCACACATCCGGGCCAAGCTCGACAGCGGCTACTTCGAGCGGCTCCTGCTCGAGCTCGTGTGCGACAGCTCGCACAGCGCCGAGGTGGAGCTCGTGCCCACCGAGGCGGGCGACGCGGCCGAGGAGGCCGAGGAGCTTGCGACCAAGCTCGCCGCCATGGGCGAGAAGGACGTCCAGCACATCCGCGACGAGGTGGCAGCGCTCCGCGCCGAGCAGGAGGCCCCGGACTCCCCGGAGGACCTGGACAAGCTCCCCACGCTGGGCATAAGCGACATCGAGGACCCCGAGCCCGCGCCGGCGGCACCGCGCGTGGAGGCCCCGCTCCCCTGCGTGGCCCACGAGCTGGACACCCACGGGATCGACTACGTCTACCACTACTTCCCCCTCTCGCACGTGACCTTCGACGAGCTCCCCTACGTGGGCGTGCTGGCCGAGCTCCTGAGCAAGCTCGACACCCAGGAGCACTCCGCCTCCGACCTCGACACCCTCATCGAGGAGCGCCTGGGCGGGCTGAGCTTCTTCACTGAGACCTACACCCGCGACGACGACCTCTCCTTCGCCCGGCCGACCTTCGTGGTGGGTGCCTCCGCCCTCAGCGAGAACGTGGACGCCCTGGCCCAGATCCCGCGCGAGGTGTGGGACCGGACGCTCTTCTCGGACACCGACTCCATGCGCGACATCCTCACCCAGGCGCGCATCGGCATGGAGCAGTCCTTCACCAACTCCGGCCACTCCGCCGCCGCGGCACGCGCCGCGACCGGCATCTCCTCGGCGGCCATCGCCGCGGACCGCCTGGGAGGCGTGGACTACTACCTCTTCCTCAAGGACCTCCTCTCCAGCTGGGACGAGCGCGCCCAGGGACTGGGCAACAAGCTCGTCGACCTGGCAGGCCGCATCTTCACGAGCGACGGCGTGACGGTGAGCTTCACGGGGCCCGCCGAGGACCGCGCGCGCTTCTGGGCGCAGGGGGGCGACCTGGGCCTGGCCCCGGCTGCGGCCGAGCCCGCGGGGCTCGCGCTACCCACCCCCACACCGCGCCGCGAGGCCCTCGTCATCCCCTCCAACGTGAGCTTCGTCTGCCGCATGGCGTCCCCCTCCTCCCTGGACTCGGGCACCCCCGGCTCCTGGCAGGTAGCCACCCGTGCCCTCTCCTTCGACTACCTCTGGAACGAGGTCCGCGTTAAGGGCGGTGCCTACGGCGTGGGCTTCCGCCGCGACTCCCAGGGTTCCCGCACCTTCTGGTCCTACCGCGACCCGAACGTGGACGCGACCTTCGGGCGCTACGACGGCGCTGCCGAGTGGCTGTCCCGGTGGGACCCCTCCGAGGACGAGTTCGCGGGCTACGTGGTCTCCACCGTGGCCGCGCACGACGCACCCGTCAAGCCGCGCGCCCTTGCCCGCAGGCAGGACGTCGCGTCCTTCTCTGGCCACGGGCCAAAGTGGCGCGACCAGGTGCGCGAGCAGGAGCTGGGCACCACACCCGCCCAGGTCCGCGCCATGGCCGCCGCCCTCGCCGACGATACCGCGCCCCAGGCCGTCTGCGTCTTCGGCTCGGCCTCCGCTATAGCCGCGTCCTCCGTGGACTTCGAGGTCACGCACCTGGTGGACGAACCGGCAGAGGACCCGGAGGCCTGATGGCCGGATTCGACGTAGTCAAGTGGTTTGGCGGGGTTGCCGACGGACACCTGGAGGGTAGCCCCGCCTTTACCCGCAACTGGCTCATGCTGGGCTACCAGCTGCAGCGCCTCAAGGTGCGCTACGTCCCCGACAAGGGCATATCCCCCTCCTTCGCCGAGGCCTACTGCCTCTTTATGGACTCGGTCGTGGGCGCCCAGGCCGACCTGGCCCACGCCGCCGTGGTGAGCATCTTCACCCCCTGCGAGATCTTCCATGCCATGGGAGTCCGGCCCGTCACCGCCGAGGCCATCGGCGCCATAGCCGGAGGTGCCCAGGCGGAGTCCGGGCTCATAGCCCATGCAGAGGGTGCAGGCATCCCCCAGACCTACTGCTCCTACCACAAGATCCTCATGGGTCTCGCCGAATCCGGCGTCCTCCAGAGGCCCGGCTTCCTGGCCTGCACCTCCCCCGCCTGCGACGCGAACAACCTCACCTTCCGCGCCCTCGGCCAGCGCTGGGGCATGCCCCACACCTACATAGACGTTCCCACTGAGGTCTCGCGCGACTCCGTGGCCTACGTAGCAGACCAGCTCCGCGAGATGCAGACAGCTGCCGAGGACGCCTTCCACACCAGGGTGGTGCCCGAAGAGCTCCAGGCCTGTGTGCTCCGCTCCGACCAGACCGACCAGGCCCTCCTCCGCTCCCTCCCCCTGCGGCGCGACCGCTACCTGGCCAACACCATGACCACCGACATGATGCTCATGCTGGACACCCACCTCTGCCTGGGCACCGAGCGCGCCGAGGCCCTGGCCCGCCACTCCCTGGCAGACCTCCAGGCCGCCCCCACCTACGACGGCCTTCGCCTCGTGTGGGCCCACGTCATGCCCTTCTACCTGGACGCCCTGGGCGACCACCTCAACGTGACCCAGGAGGCCCAGGTCGTGGCCTGCGACATGACCTTCGACCACCTGCCGCCGGAGGGTGGCGGGCTCTTCTCGCCAGACGAGCCCTATGAGTACATGGCCGAGCGCCTGGTGCGCAACTGCTTCAACGGGCCGGCGGAGCGCCGCGTGACCACCCTCAGGCGCCTGGCTGACGCCACCGACGCGGACGGCGTGGTCGTCTTCTGCCATTGGGGCTGCAAGCAGACGGCAGGTGCCGCCCAGCTCATCCGGTCCGGTCTCGAGGACGCCGGCTACCCGGTGCTGGTGCTCGACGGCGACGGCGTGGACCGGGAGAACACCAGCGTGGGCCAGACCTCCACGCGCTTTGCGGCCTTCCTGGAGCTCCTGCAGTCGCGTCGGGCGGGCGGCGCGGCCTAGCGCTCTACCCGACGAGAAGGTCGTCCACCCCCAGCTTGGGCACGTGGTGGCAGGTGCCCTCACGCCAGTAGGCCACCTTGCCGGGAGCCCCCTCCTCGAGCACGACCCGCTCGTCTGCCGCCGGCCAGCCGAGCGCCAGGAGCACCAGGCACTCGTAGCCCTTCTGGGCCACGCCCAGCACCTCGTCGAGCCCGGCGTCATAGCTCTTGATCATGCAGCCCACGAGGCCGCGCGATCGGGCGTCGAGCATGATCGTCTGCGCCGCTATGCCGGCATCGAGGATGCGGATGGGGAGCTTGGAGGCGCCGGTCGGCGCGCAGACGGCGATGTAGGCCGTGGGCTTCTCGCCCTCGGCAGGCCCGTCCCAGTCCGCAAGCAGGGCCGCCCAGTGGTGGTGCGACTCGACCTCCAGCGCCTTGGCGGGGTCGGCCACCAGGGCGAAGCGCAGGGTCTGCGTGTTGTTGCCCGTAGGGGCAAAGCGGGCCACGTCCACGAGTCCCCGCAGCACGTCCTGGCCCACCGGCCGCGTCCCGTCGAAGCGCCGGTAGCTCCGCGAGTCCCTCACCAGTGCCGCAAGGTCCTTCTCTTCCGCCATGATTGCCTCCTCGGGTCGCAGGGTATGGTCTGTTGAGCCTTTGTTTGTTTTTGACCGCGATTCAATACTTGTCTGACCCATGCTAGAGTTTACTAGCCTCGCCTGGGTTGAGGAGCCTTCCCGGACAAGTGCAAACCGCGAGAAACTTCTTTCGACTTGGCGGTCGGTAGCCCACGAGGGAGGTCGGGTCAGCTTGCCAATGGACACCACGCCCGTGCTCGACTGGTATGGCGGCCTTCTCTCCGATCACGTGGCCGACGCGCCCGAGGCGGTGCGCGGCTGGCTGCACCTAGGCTTCGACCTCAAGCGCACCCAGACCGAGCTGGCCCCCAACCGGGCCTACCTGCCCTCTGGCCGAATGGCCGCCCGCATGGCCCTCCAGTCCGTGACGCGGGCTCTGGACGACTACGGCCATGCCGTGATCACGAGTATCTTCCTCCCCAGCGAACCCTTCCTGGCCCTGGGAACCCCGGAGACACTGGCTATGGCCCAGCAGCTGGGGCGCGACCTGGCGCGGGCGCGGGCGCACGAGGGTCTCTCCCTGGTGTGGGCCCACATCCCGCCCTTCTTCCTGCGGGGCCTGCGCGACCATCTGGACCTGACCCAGGAGGCGCAGATCGTGGCATCGGACATGGTCTTCGACCAGGTGGGGCCCGCGCCGCCCGCCTATGGGCCCGACCAGCCCTTCGAGGCCCTGGCCGAGCGCATGCTCCGCAACAGCTTCAACGGCTCGGCCACCCGTCGGGCGGACCGCCTGTCCTGGCTGGCCCGCCAGACCCGGGCAGACGGCGCCGTGGTCTTCTGCCACTGGGGCTGCAAGGAGACCGCCGGGGCCTCTCAGTTCATCGCCCGCCGCCTGGAGGCGGAGGGGGTGCCCACGCTCGTGCTGGACGGGGACGGCTGCGAGCGCGCCAACTGCATGGAGGGCCAGATGACCACACGCTTCGACGCGTTTCTCGAGATGCTGCGCGACCGTCGCGCACGCAGTCAGGAGGGAGTCAGCGATGTCTGAGACACCTGCGGGCCACACCGTCTTCTACGCCTGTAAGTACACGCCGGTTGAGCTCCTGGCCGGCTTCGGGGCCAGGTGCGAGCTTGCGGAGGCCGACGTCTCCAGCTTCGACCAGGCGGACAGCCTGGCCCACCCCAACCTCTGTGGCTACGGCAAGGGGCTGATCGAGCGGCTCCTGGCGCCCGACGTGCACGAGGTCGTGCTCGTGACCTGCTGTGACGTTGTCAAGCGTGCCTATGACGTCCTGCGCGAGCAGGGCGGGCTCGACTTCTGCTTCCTCCTGGACCTGCCCCACAAGCGCGGCAAGGCCGAGCGGCGGCTCTTCCGCACGCGCCTGGCCCGGCTCGCGGAGGAGTACGCCGCCTACAGCGGGCTCAGCTTCGACGTGGGTCGCGCTCTGGCCTCCTTCCAGCCGCCGCTCCCCCGCACCGACGACCGCGTGACCCTCCTGGGCGCCCACGCCACGCGGGCCCTTCTCTCCGACGTGGGCCAGGGACTGGCCCTGCCCGTGGAGAACGCCACCTGCACGGGGCCCCGCCAGCTGGCCTCGCCTCCGGCGGCCCTGGCGCGCATGGCGCCCACGGGCACCTGCGACTCCTGCGAGGACCCCACGGACACCCTGGGCACCTCTCGCATGGGCGGCACGCTCGACACCTTCCTGGACTGGTACGCGGGCGCCCTCCTGGACCAGATGCCCTGCATGCGGATGGACGACGTGGACCGCCGCCAGGACCTGATAGGCGCCCGCGGCCAGCAGGGCGTGATCTACCACACGATGAAGTTCTGCGACTACTACGGCTTCGAGTACGCCGAGGCCTCGGCCAACGAGGGGGTTCCCATGGTAAAGATAGAGACGGACGGCACCTCCCAGAGCTCGGGACAGCTGCGCACGCGCCTTGCCGCCTTCGGCGAGACCCTGCGCGGCAGGCGGCAGTCCCAGGAGGGCGACGGCGAGAAGCCCGAGGCCGCCCCGGATCACGCCACCACGGGCCACGCCACCGTGGGCAGGAGGGGCCCGACCGCCACCTACGTGCTGGGCGTGGACTCCGGCTCCACCTCCACGGACGCCGTGATCGTGGACGGGCGGGGCGGGGTCGTCTCCCAGGTGATCCTGCCCACGGGCGCCAAGGCGACCACGGCCGCCGCCAAAGCCATCCAAGAGGTGCTGGACCAGGCGGGACTGGCCGACTCCGACCTCAGCCTGCGGGTCTCCACCGGCTACGGCCGAGACGCCATCCCCGGCATGGACACCTCCATCACGGAGATCACCTGCCACGCCCGGGGAGCGCACGCGCTTGTTCCCAGCGCGCGCACCGTCATCGACATCGGCGGGCAGGACTCCAAGGTCATCCACCTCTCGCCCAAGGGCGAGGTCCTGAGCTTCGTGATGAACGACAAGTGCGCGGCAGGCACCGGACGCTTCCTGGAGATGATGGCCTCCACGCTGGAGCTCCCGCTCGACGAGTTCTGCCGGGTGGGGCTGGGGTGGAAGCACGACGTGCGGATCTCCAGCATGTGCACCGTCTTTGCCCAGAGCGAGGTCGTCTCGCTCGTGGCGGACGACACCCCCACGGCCGACATCGTCCACGGGCTGTCCGAGTCCGTGGCCCGCAAGACCGCCTCGCTGGCCAAGCGAGTGAACGCCGAGCCGCCCTACCTCATGACGGGCGGCGTGGCGCAGAACGAGGGCGTCGTGGCCGCGCTCACCAGCGTCCTGGGCTCCCCGGTGGCCACGAACCCCGACTCCCAGCTCTGCGGTGCCATAGGTGCGGCCCTCCTGGGCCTCGAGTCGCTCTAGAGGGCGCCTCTGGGGGGGCGGGACATATCGGACGCTTAGCCGGGGCTAAGCGGGACACCCTTCCCGGCCCGGGAAACCCGGGACGCTTAGCCGGGGCTAAGCGGGGCACCCTTCCCGGCCCGGGAAACCCGGGACGCTTAGGCCCGCCTAAGCGGCCCATCCTTCCCGGGAGCGTGGTCGTAGGCGTGGGCGACTTGTGGACGCCAGGCGGGCCACCTACCGTTCACGGAATGGGCAAGATTTCGCCATCGGAAAATGTCTCATGCGTCCCCAATTGCCTACCTGCGGGTTCGTGGCTTATCGACAGGCTTTCAACGGGCTTATCACCAATATCTAGTGGTTTTCAACACACCATGACCCAAGAAGTTGTGGCATAGTAGCGTCTCGTTGACACAGATTGTGCCCGAGCGAGAGGACATGCCACCATGAAGATCATCAAGCGCAACGGGTCGGAGGTCACCTTCGACGTCGCCAAGATAGAGAACGCCATCCGCGCCGCCAACCTGGAGGTTCCCCAGGAGCAGCGCCTGACCGAGCGCGAGATCCGCTTCGCCTCGCTCAACGTGACCGACGAGTGCATGGAGGCCGGCCACACCGTCACGGTGGAGGAGGTCCAGGACCTGGTGGAGGACCAGCTCATGGCCCTCGACCACTTCGAGGTGGCTCGCAAGTACATCATCTACCGCTACGTGCAGAACCAGAAGCGCCAGAAGAACACCACGGACGACAAGATCCTCTCCCTCATCGAGTGCAACAACGAGGAGGTCAAGCAGGAGAACTCCAACAAGAACCCCACCGTGGTCTCCGTCCAGCGCGACTACATGGCCGGCGAGGTGTCCCGCGATCTCACCGCCCGCGCCCTGCTGCCCGCCGACGTGGTCGAGGCCCACAAGGAGGGCATCATCCACTTCCATGACGCCGACTACTTCGCGCAGCACATGCACAACTGCGACCTCGTAAACCTCGACGACATGCTGCAGAACGGCACCGTGATCTCCGGCACCCTCATCGAGCGCCCGCACTCCTTCTCCACCGCCTGCAACATCGCCACGCAGATCATCGCCCAGGTGGCCTCCTGCCAGTACGGCGGCCAGTCCATCTCCCTCACGCACCTGGCTCCCTTCGTGGACGTCTCGCGCAAGAAGATCCGCCGCCAGGTCAACGCCGAGATGCAGACCATCGGCTACGAGCCCACGGCCGCCCAGGTGGACGAGATCGTGGAGAAGCGCCTGCACGAGGAGGTGGCCCGTGGCGTCCAGACCATCCAGTACCAGGTGGTCACCCTCATGACGACCAACGGCCAGGCGCCCTTCATCACCGTCTTCATGTACCTCAACGAGGCCCGCAGCCCCCAGGAGAAGCACGACCTGGCCCTCATCATCGAGGAGATGCTCAAGCAGCGCTACCAGGGCGTGAAGAACGAGGCCGGCGTGTGGATCACCCCCGCCTTCCCCAAGCTCATCTACGTGCTCGAGGAGGACAACATCCACGAGGGCGACCCCTACTTCTACCTGACCAAGCTGGCCGCCAAGTGCACCGCCAAGCGCATGGTGCCCGACTACATCTCCGAGAAGAAGATGCGCGAGTACAAGCTGTCCAAGGGCGAGACCGAGGGCAACGGCGACGTGTACACCTGCGCCGCTCCTTCCTGACCCCCGACCGGTCTGGCAACGGCTACGACAACGTGGCCAACGCCGGCAACTGGGAGCCCGGCAAGCCCAAGTACTACGGGCGCTTCAACCAGGGCGTCGTGACCATCAACCTGCCCGACGTGGCGCTCAGCTCCGAGGGCAACATGGACGAGTTCTGGAAGATCTTCGACGATCGCCTGGAGCTCTGCCACCGGGCCCTGCGCTGCCGCCACGACCGGCTCTGCGGCACCCTCTCCGACGCGGCGCCCATCCTCTGGCAGTACGGTGCCCTGGCCCGCCTGAAGAAGGGCGAGAAGATCGACAAGCTCCTCTACGGCGGCTACTCCACCATCAGCCTGGGCTACGCCGGCCTGTACGAGTGCGTCAAGTACATGACGGGCAAGAGCCACACCGACCCCGAGGCCAAGCCCTTCGCCCTCCAGGTCATGCAGCACATGAACGACAAGTGCGCCGAGTGGAAGGCCGCCGAGAACATCGACTACTCCCTCTACGGCACGCCGCTCGAGTCCACCACCTACAAGTTCGCCAAGGCCCTGCAGCGCCGCTTCGGCATCGTCAAGGGCATCACGGACCACGGCTACATCACCAACAGCTACCACGTGAACGTCCGCGAGGACATCGACGCCTTCACCAAGCTCAAGTTCGAGAGCGAGTTCCAACGCCTCTCCCCCGGCGGCGCCATCTCCTACGTCGAGGTGCCCAATATGCAGGACAACCTCGAGGCCGTGATCAAGGTCATGCAGTTCATCTACGACAACATCATGTACGCCGAGCTCAACACCAAGTCCGACTACTGCCAGGTGTGCGGCTACGACGGCGAGATCCAGATCGTGGAGGACGACGGCAAGCTGGTGTGGGAGTGCCCCTGCTGCGGCAACCGCGACCAGTCCAAGATGAACGTGGCGCGTCGCACCTGCGGCTACATCGGAACCCAGTTCTGGAACCAGGGCCGCACCGAGGAGATCAAGGACCGCGTGCTGCACCTGTAGAGACGCAGGCCCTTGTCCTTGTCTCCGTGCTCAAACAGTCCTCGTGCACAGAACGCGCTGCGAAACTGCGCCGGAGACAAGGACAAGGGCGGGCCTCTGCAGGCGCAACGTCGCATACCACGAGGAAAGTTTGTGGCCCGCCCCTTCTGGGGTGGGCCTTCTTGCATCTGCAGGCAGGTGTAGGCTGGCAGTCACGCTTATCCGGGCCTAAGCGTGGCCGCACGCTCGGGCTTGGGCCACCAGCCACGGATAGCCACGGGTAAGCGTGACCATCCGCTCCAGGCTATCCGACGCACCACACGTCAGGCGGCATCCTACCGAGCTACCTGCACGTCCTGCCAGTTGGGGTTGGCCAGGATCTCCGCCCCGTCGCCAAAGAAGGCCCTGCCAGCCTCCTCGTCCCCCTGCAGCCAGTAGGCGAACCAAGCCGTCATGTAGGCATCGCCACAGGCGGGCATGTCGCCGTGGTCCTTGCCCACCGCACGAGCCATGACCTTGGGCACGCCCGAAGGGATGGCGTCAAAGTTGTGCAGCATGTCGTAGAGGGGCGTGATGCCCTGGCCCTCGGTGGCCGCGATGTCCGTGGCCGTGCCCGCGTCGAAGCTGCCCGTACCGGCGGTCATCAGGTAGGGGATCCGCACCTTGGTCACGTCGTAGGCCCACTCGCTGCCAAAGACACTGTCCTGACCCCAGTAGTTGCCCGTGGCGCTGGCCGTGTACATGGCCGCGTACCGCCCGCCGTTGGGCTGGGCCGTCACCGCGTTGATCACGCCCACGCCGCCCTGGGAGTGGCCCTCTATGCCCATGCGCTCGGTGTCGATGTGCCCATGGAGGGGGCTCGAAGGGTCGTCGTTCTGGGCCAGCATGAAGTCCAGCGTGGCCTCAGCGGAGGCACCGGTCCGTGTGTTCTGGTCCATGTTTCCCGCCACGATGAAGCCCCAAGAGGCCAGATGGCGCATCTGCGGCTCGCAGTTGTCCGCCGTGGAACCGGTACCGTTGACGACCACGACCACCGGGTACCTCTCGCCCTCCTGCATGTCCGCAGGGTAGAGGACCTTGTACTGCTTGCAGAGGTCGTCCCCGGCGTCAAAGGTCGTCGAGGCCACTCCGTGGCTCCCCAGGCCGGTATAGCGCCTCTCCACGTCCCCGGCGGGTTCCGCGAACTTGTAGTAGTTGGCTTCCTTGTACTTGGCAAAGAGAAAGAGGCCCACGAGCGCCACCACGACCAGCGCGATGATCCCCAGAACCACTTTGACCACGATTCCCAGCACCTTCCGCATGTCCTCCCCCTCGTGCGCTCGCTTGCCAAACACCGAGCCCTTGATGTAACATTTGTACCATCATATAAGAACATGCGCAAGTGTCGGACTAAATGGCACACCAGGGGAGGTTTTGTACCAGCATGGGCAACGTGGAGAGAAACTCGTACGTGGTGGGGGCGATCACGCGCGCCACGATCGACCTCCTCGGCGAGAGGAACCTGGTGGATCTGACCATAAGCCAGGTGTGCGCGGCCGCCCAGGTGAGCCGCAACTCCTTCTATCGCAACTTCCAGAGCCTGGAGGACATCCTGCGGCGGGAGGTCGGGCGGCGCCTGGGTGCCTGGTACGCGGTCTGCCAGTCCGAGGGACGCGACTTCGACGCCGACCTCTACGGGTCCTTCTTCCAACACCTGCAGGAGAACGGGGACTTCTACCAGCTCCTGGAGCGGCGCGGCCTCTTCCACCTCTTCCGCGAGGCCTACCTGGGCCTCTTTGGGCCCAAACCGGACCAGCCCAACGTCCAAGCCTATGTGGTGGCCTTCGTGGCGGGCGGCATGCTGGCCTGGGTGGAGGAGTGGATGGCCCGCGGCATGCAGGAGTCCGGCGACCAGATGGCTGCCGCCCTGCGTGCCCTTGGGGCCAAGTAGCGCATCCGTGACGACCGACAGCGCGACTGCCACAACCACCAGCGCGGGCATGAGGGTCTTGGGATCTGCGCCCAGCTTGCCGCGCAGCTGCAGGATTTCGACCACCTGCTGGGGCAGCCGCCACCCAGCGGCCCCCTTGCTCAGAAAGACCTCGTCTTCCATAGACACCCTTCCAACAACCGCGGTACGCGCTGCCACGTCGTATGCTACACGCATGGACCATCGCCCACCGGGAGGCTACGTAATGGACAAGCACGAGACGCTCGCATACCTGGACGCGCATGGCGTGCCCTACGAGCTCACGGAGCACCCAGCCGCCTTCACCGTGGAGGAGATGGGCCGCGTTGCCCTGCCCCACCCTGAGGCCGGGGCCAAGAACCTCTTCCTGCGCGACGACAAGCACCGCAGCCATTACCTGGTGACCCTGCGCGACCACAAGGCCATAGACCTCAAGGCCTTTGCACGCGAGCAGGAACTCCGCCGCCTGAGCTTTGCCTCGGCGGAAGACCTGCAGGGCCTGCTGGGACTTACCCCGGGCTCCGTGACGCCCCTCGGCCTTCTGAACGACAAGGACCGACGCGTGGCCCTCTACCTGGACGAGGAGTTCGCCCGTCCCGGCGAGCTCATCGGCGTGCATCCCAACGACAACACCGCCACCGTGTGGCTGCCCGGCACGGACCTCGTGCGGCTGATCCGCGACCATGGCAACCCGGTACATCTGGTGCGCATATAGCATCTGGGATACAGGGCTTGCGCGGCTGGGGATAGCCCGGCCTTCCTTTCTTGAAAGAAGGGCCCCGGCACGCTATCGCACCGGGGCCCGTCGGGCGATCTTTCATCAAGTTTCAAATGTGACAAAAGTGACTGTCACTTTTGTCACATTACATGTTTGATGGTGCGACGACTAGTCGAGGTCCTCGCCGTTGGACTCGATGATGCGCTTGTAGGCAAAGAAGGAGTCCTTGCGCTCGCGGTGCAGGTCGCCCGTGCCGTCGTCGTACTTGTCAACGAAGATGAAGCCGTAGCGCTTGCGCATCTCGCCGGTGCCGGCGGAGACGATGTCGATGGGTCCCCACCAGGTGTAGCCCATGAGGTCGACGCCATCGGCCACGGCCTCCTCCATGGCGCGCACGTGCTCCCTGAGATAGGCGATGCGGTAGTCGTCGTGGATCTTGCCGTCCTCGCCCTTCTCGTCATAGGCGCCCATGCCGTTCTCCACGACCATCATGGGGATCTGGTAGCGGTCCCAGATCTCGTTGAGGGAGAAGCGCAGGCCGTCCGGGTCGATCTGCCAGCCCCAGTCGGTGGCCTTGAGGTAGGGGTTCTTGCCACCGAAGGTCATGTTGCCGGCGGTCTGCTCAACGTCGTGGGTGCCCACGATGCTGCTCATGTAGTAGGAGAAGGTGTAGAAGTCCACTTTGCCCTGGAGCAAGAGCTCCTTGTCGCCGGGGGCAAACTCGACCTGGATGCCGTGCTCCTTGAAGTAGCGGCTCATGTAGGTGGGGTAGTAGCCGCGCACCTGTACGTCGGAGCAGAACCAGTTGGTAATCCGCATCTCCTGCTCGTTGCGGAGCTGATCCTTGGGGTCGCAGGTGGCCGGATAGCTCAGGATGAAGCAGTCCATGTTGCCCATCTTGACGTCCGGGTAGGTCTCGTGGACGTACTTGACCAGCTTGGCGGAGGCCACGAACTGGTGGTGCAGCGCCTGGAGGCGCACCTGCGGGTTGTCCTGGTACTCGCCCATGGTGCCCGTGTAGCCCTGCACCAGGCCCAGGGACATGATGGCGCCCAGGCCCATGGCACCGGTGTTGATCTCGTTGAAGGTGAGCCAGAGCTTGACCTGGTCATGCCAGCGGTCGATGACGGTCTTGCCGAAGTTGAAGTAGAGGTCCACGAGCTCGCGGCCGGCCCAGCCGTTGTACTTCTCGATAAGCGCGTAGGGCAGCTCGTAGTGGGAGATGGTCACCAGGGGCTGGATGCCGTGCTTGGCGCAGCAGGCAAAGACCTTGTCGTAGAAGTCCAGGCCGGCCTGCAGGGGCTCGGCCTCCTCGCCCGTGGGGAAGAGGCGGGACCAGTTGATGGACAGACGGAAGACGTTCCAGCCCATCTCGGCAAAGAGGGCGATGTCCTCCTCGTAGTGGTGGTAGAAGTCCGTGGCCTCCCAGGAGGGATAGAGAGCGTTGGGGTCGAACTCGGCATCGATCTGACGGGGCTCCTTGAAGGAGCCGCCCCGCATGTGGTCTGCCAGGCTCGCACCCTTGCCGTCCAGGTTCCAGCCACCCTCGTACTGGTTGGCCGCCGTGGCGCCTCCCCAGAGGAAGCCTTCCTTCATCTTCATGCGCATCGCTCCTTCGCTCGAACCTTTCTACCGCCAAAACGCCTACCTGTTTCATCTTCCCCCGCAGAGTGGTAGCTTTCAAGACGCCGCACCCCGGGTGGAACAAGATGGAACATGTGCGGCAAGTCACATGGCGAAGGGATACCCAGCATGGACCAGACGACCGTCCCCACGAGCAAGAAGGGCCTCCTCGGACGCGTGCGGGACCTCACCCACAGCCGCGTCGAGTCGAGGCGCGCCATCGCCCAGCTGCTCCTGAGCGAGGGCTCTGGCCTCTCGCGCCTCTCCATGGCGGAGGTGGCACAGCTCAGCTACACATCAAAGCCCTCCCTGGTACGCTTTGCGCAGGCCTTGGGCTTTGCCGGCTGGCTGGACTTCCAGGATGCCTTCGTTCGAGAGGCCCTGATGGCCGAGGGCTCGGTGATGGAGGGCAGCGTGGACCCAAACTTCCCCTTCGACGCGCACATGCCCTCCGGCCAGCTGGCCAAGCGAATCCTGGCCCTCAAGGGGCACGCGCTGGAGCAGGTCCTTCTCACCATCGACCATGCCGCCCTGCAGGAGGCGGCGCGGCGCATGGTAGACGCCCGCCAGGTGGTCTACTTTGGCGTGGAGCAGAACCGCTTCTTTGGGGAGAACCTGGCCTATCACCTGAGGCAGATAGGCATAGACTGCCTGGTGCCAGCCTTGGAGGAGTGTCAGCTCCTGGCACGCGGGATGGGACCGGACACCTGCGCCATCATCGTGTCCTACTCCGGGCTGGGCCAGCACCGGCCACCCTCGCTCTACCTGCCCACCCTCAAGGCCAACGGCGTCCCCTGCGTGGCCGTCACGAACTCCGGCGACAACTGGCTGCGCCACAACTGCGACTGCGTGCTGGCCTTCCCGCCCGAGGAGCACCTCTACAGCAAGATAGGCGGTTTCTACAGCGAGGAGGCGACCGTCTTTGTGTTGGACCTGCTCTTCTCGCTGTGCTTCCAGACCAGCTACGAGAGGAACGTGCAGCGCAAGCTGGACACCGTCGTGGCCGCGGAGCGCCTCATGCAGTCACCGGACGTCATCCCCCTGTGAGGGATGGCCGCCGCCGGGCCGGACCGCGCGACCCACCACTCGCCGCCCCTAGGCGCCGCTGTCCCTGCGTGGAACAACGTGAAATGGATGCTCGTTCCACACATGGCAGACTTGTGTCACAGGGAGACGCACGACCAGCATGGATGCATGGGCCTCGGCCACCGCTGGGCACAGGACAAGGGAGCGTGACATGGGAGAGAAGAAGATCTGCCTTATAGACGTTGACGGGACGCTAGTGGACTACAGCGGCAACCTGCCGCAGAGCGCGGTGGATGCGGTGCGCGCGGCGCGGGCGAACGGCCACGAGGTCTACGCTTGCACCGGCCGCTCCAAGGCCGAGATGTACCAGAACATCCTGGACATTGGCCTGGACGGCATGATAGGCGGCAACGGTTGCTACATAGAGTCCCACGACGACGTGGTCTTCCACCAGCTCATACCCGCCGACGAGGAGCGCCGCTTGGTTGACTGGCTGAACGCCCGCGGCCTGGCCTTCTACCTGGAGTGCAACAGCGGGCTCTATGGCAGCCCGACCTTCCGCGAGGACGGCCGCGAGACCATGCGCCTCTACGCCAAGGGCAAGGGCAAGCCCGAGGAGGTCTACTCCAAGATGGAGGTGACCGACGCCTTCCCGGAGATGATCTTTGGCGCCGACCCCTACCGCGACGACGTGAACAAGGTCTCTTTTATCCTCAAGTCCTACCAGGACCACCTGGACTCGGCGGCCGCCTTCCCCGACCTCAAGGCCGGCACCTGGGGCGGCAAGGGCGAGGCCGCCCTCTTCGGAGACCTGGGCGTGAAGGACATCACTAAGGCCTTTGCCGTGGGCAAGCTTTGCCAGTGGCTGGATGCCGACCCCGCCGACACCATCGCCTTTGGCGACGCCAAGGTGGACATCCCCATGTTCGAGGCCTGTGGCCAGTCCTGCTGCATGGGGTCGGGCGGCGACGAGGCCAAGGCTGCGGCCGACTACGTGACCGACGACGTGGACAAGGACGGCCTGGCCAAGGCCTTCGCCCACTTCGGCTTGGTCTAGCACCACGGCGAACAAGGGGGGTACTCCCCTGTGTTTGGGGCAAACAAAACACAGGGGAGTACCCCCCTTGTTTCCCCCTTGTTTGCCGCCGTCTCTATAATGGACGGCATGGACGAGAAGGAACGCAGACAGTACGAGCAGCTCGTACTCACCCCCATACATCGCCTCATCCCACGGCTTGCCATCCCCACCGTGGTCTCGATGATGACGACCATGCTCTACAACCTGGTGGACGCCTACTTCGTAGGTAAGCTGGGCACCTCGGCCGCTGCCGCCACGGGTGTCCTCATGTCGGTGCAGGCGGTCTTCCAGGCGATCGGCTTCATGCTGGGCCACGGGTCGGGCACCAACATATCTGTGGGCCTGGGCAGGGGCGACACGGACGGTGCCTCGGTCTACCTGTCGACGGCCTTCTTTGGCGGCATGGCCATCAGCGGCGTGCTGATGGCCTTGGGACTCGTCTTCCTCACGCCGCTCATGTGGGCCTTGGGCAGCACCCAGACCATCCTGCCCTACGCCCGCACCTACGGGGCGTACATGCTGGTGGCAGGCCCGGCACTCACCATGAGCTGCGTCCTCAACAATGTGATGCGCTATGAGGGCCGGGCCTCCTACGCCATGATCGGCCTCGTGTCGGGCGGCATCCTCAACATGGTGGGTGACCCCATCTTCATGTTTGGCCTCGACATGGGCATCGCCGGCGCGGGCCTCTCCACCGCCATCTCCGAGTACGTCTCGCTCGCCATCCTTCTCCACATGTTCCTCTCGGGCAAGACGATCTCGCGCCTGCGCGTCTCGCGCGTGGCCCGGCGCCCCTACGAGTGGGTGCACATCTTCCGCAACGGGCTGCCCAGCCTGCTGCGACAGGTACTCAACGCCACCTCGACCATCATCCTCAACCTCTCCGCCGCGCCTTACGGCGACGCGGCAATCGCCGCCATGACCATCGACGGCCGCGTGATGATGCTCTTTGGCAGCGTCCTCATAGGCATCGGCCAGGGCCTCCAGCCGGTGGCAGCCTACGACTTTGGCGCCAAGAAGTACGCGCGCCTGCGCGAGGCCGCCAGCTTCACCTGGAAGGTGAGCGAGGTCCTGCTCTGCGTCTGCGCCGTCCTGGGCTGGGCCTTCGCGCCAGACGTGGTCCGGCTCTTCCGGGACGACCCCGAGGTGGTGAGCGTCGGCGTCGTGGCACTACGGTGCATGTGCGTGGCCGTCGTGGCCCAGCCGCTCTCGGTGGTGGCCAACATGACCTTCCAGTCCATCGGCCGCAGCCGCGAGGCCTCCTTCCTGGCGTCGCTGCGCACGGGCCTCTGCTACATCCCGGTGCTGCTGGTCATGCCCCGCGTGTGGGGGATCTTCGGCATACAGTCGGCACAGATGATTGCCGACATCCTAGCCTCGGCCATCTCTCTCCCCTACCTGGTCAGGCTCTTCCGCCACGAGCTACCGCAGGAGGACCAGCCGTCCGACACGGACCTCGCCTACGCCCAGTCCGTCGCGCGGTAGCCAAACACGGGGGAGTACCCCCTGTGTTTCTGTGTTTGAAACACAGGGGGTACTCCCCCGTGTTTCTCACTTAAGAAAGCCCTTCTCACTTGCCATCCTCCCTGCTATTATTACTTTCGTCAGGAGGTGACGTAAGTGGCTAACACAGAGGAGCTCAAGAGGCGCAACGTCCGCAGCGTGCTGGGCTGCCTGGGCAACGGCAGGACCTGGAGCAAGGCCGGCCTGGCACAGGCGACGGGCCTCTCCTCCGGCGCCCTCACAAAGATCCTGCAGGACCTGCAGGAGACCGGCGAGGTCCTCTTCCTGGGAACGGCGCCCAGCACGGGTGGCAGGCGTCCCAAGGAGTTCTCACTCAACCCCCACTTCCGTCATGTGGCGCAGGTGAGCATCGAGGCCACCACGCAGGGCTACCAGATCCGCACCAGGACCTGTGACCTCAACGGAGCTGTCCTGGCCGATCGGACGGCCTTCTCCCCCACCTGCACCGAGCAGGATCTGGCGGCCGCCGTAGGCGCCGCATGCGCGGAGGACCCCACGGTCGGCATCGCCTGCGTGGCCAACCCAGGCGTCTCCATCGGCGGCAGGGTGATCGTCTCCGACGCCGAGGGCCTGGTGGGCTCCGACCTAGTAGCGACCCTTAGGGAGGCCTGCGGCGTCGCCGCCGTGGTGGAGAACGACGTCAACGCCGCCGCAATCGGCCTCTGGGAGGACTGCCACGCCGAGAGCCTGGCCCTGCTCTACCAGCCCGCCCGCTACTACGTGGGCGTGGGCATGGTCATTGGCGGGCGGCTCTACAACGGCGCCTCCCATGCGGCGGGCGAGCTTCGCTACCTGCCCTTCTACACCGAGGGGGAGCAGGACCAGGCCCTTGCCAGCGACCCTGTGGACCTCCTGGCCAAGCAGGTGGCCACCCTCAACTGCGTGATGAACCCCGAGGTCGTGGGCATCTGCGTGGAGCGGGGAACGCCCACCGACCTGGGTGCCTATCTGCGCTACGTCCCTGTGGAGTTCAGGCCGCGAATGGTCGCGGTCAACGACTTTTCCCAGAAGGTCGGGCGGGGCCTCGCGGCAATCGCGCGCGACGTCCTGTTCAGCGAGAGAGAGGAACAAAGATGAGGATCGAACACGTTGCCCTGTACGTCAACGACCTGGAGGGGGCTCGCGCCTTCTTCGAGAAGTACTTTGGCGCGCACGTGACCGACAAGCCCTACCACAACCCCCCGCACGGACTTCCGCTCCTACTTCATGGGCTTCGACGACGGCTCGGCACGCCTGGAGCTCATGCACAAGCCCGAGATGGACCAGCTCGACAAGCCCCTCAACCGCACCGGTTACGCCCACCTCACCTTTGCCCTGGGCTCCTATGCACGGGTGGACGAACTTGCGGCCCAGCTTGCCGCCGACGGCTACGAGACCCTGAGCGGCCCCCGCACCACGGGCGACGGCTACTACGAGGCCTGCGTGCTGGGCTTCGAGGGCAACCAGATCGAGATCACCATCTAATCACCCGTTCCCAGGGAGGGCATGACATGCTAGTCGACTACCACCTGCACTGCGAGTTCTCCGACGACTCCGACGAGCCCATGGAGAGCCAGATCAAGCACGGCATCGAGCTCGGCCTCGACGAGATGTGCTTCACCGACCACGTTGACTACGGCATCAAGACCGACTGGACCGACAAGGTCGAGTGGCGCGACACCTTCGAGCACGGCAAGTGGAACCACCAGCCCATGGCCAACGTCAACTACCCCGAGTACTTCGCCAAGCTCATGCGCATGGGGAAGACCTACGGCGACCAGATCACCATCAAGAAGGGCCTGGAGTTCGGCATCCAGACGATCACCATCCCCCAGTACGAGAAGCTCTACGCCGACTGGGCGGACGAGCTGGACTTCGTCCTGCTCTCCATGCACCAGGTGGACAACCTCGAGTTCTGGAACCAGGACTTCCAGCGGGGCCGGACCCAAGAGGAGTTCCGCACCAGGTACCTGGAGGAGATCCTGGCCGTCCAGCAGCAGTTTAAGCACTACAGCGTCCTCGCCCACCTGGACCTGCTGGCCCGCTACGACCAGTGCGGCCCCTACCCCTTCGAGAAGGAGCGCGACCTCTACGCCGAGATCCTGAGGCAGGCCATCGCCGACGGCAAGGGCATCGAGATGAACACGTCCTCCTGGCACTACGGCCTCTCCGACACCACGCCCTCCCGCGACATCCTGCGCCTCTACAAGGACCTGGGCGGCACCATCGTGTCCATGGGCAGCGACGCCCACTCGACCAAGTACCTGGGCGACCACATGAAGGATGCCCAGGACATCCTCAAGAACGAGATCGGCATCGATGCCATCTGCACCTTCGACAAGATGGTGCCGACCTTCCACAAGATCTAGGGGCCAAACAGAGGGGAGTACCCCCCGTGTTTGGTCCCCCAAACACGGGGGGGTACTCCCCTCTGTTTGGCCCGCCCTCGCCTTGCACGAGGGCGGGCCGATCGCAATACGAACTACTTGGCGAACTTGACGGCCTTGTCGCCGGCCTTGACGGCACCGGTGGTGGCCACGTCGACGGAGGCCAGGTCGTCGGTGTTGGTGATGGCCATGATCACCACGTCGTCGTGGCCAGCGGCCGCGATCTTCTTCTTGGAGAAGCCCAGCAGCGGCGTACCGGCGGCCACGTGCTGGCCCTTCTCGGCGTAGAGGGTAAAGCCGTCGCCCTTCATCTCCACGGTGTCAACGCCCACGTGGATAAGGACCTCGGCGCCGTTGTCGCCTTGGAGGCCAAGCGCGTGGTAGTTGGGCGCGCCGTAGGCCGTGAGGGTGCCGGAGACCGGCGCGTAGACGGTCTCGCCGGCGGGCTTGAAGCCGGCGCCCTTGCCCATGGCGCCGCAGGAGAAGACGGGGTCGGACACCTGGTCGATGGGCATCTCGTCGCCGTCGACGGGCGCGTACACGAAGCCCGGCTCCTCAGAGACCGCGATGGCCTCCGGCTTGGCCGGCTTCTTGAACCTGTCAAAGAATCCCATGGAAAACCTCCTATATGAGAAGTCCGAATTGGTACTTGCATTGTAGGCAACGGGCGCCAGCGGGCGGGACAGAACCCGCCCGCCGCGCCAATATGGCCGCTGGTCGGCCGCTAGCCTGGAGCTAGTCGGAGAGGTCGGCGCCGTTGGTGGCGATGACCTTCTTGTACCAGTCGAAGCTGTCCTTCTTGGAACGGGCCAGGGTGCCGTTGCCGTCGTTGTCCTTGTCCACGTAGATGAAGCCGTAGCGCTTCTTCATCTCGCCGGTGGAGGCGGACACCAGGTCGATGCAGCCCCACATGGTGTAGCCCATGAGGTCCACGCCATCCTCCACGGCCTTGGCCATCTCCTGGATGTGGCTGCGCAGGTAGGCTATGCGGTAGCCGTCGTGGATGCTGCCGTCCGGCTCCACCTGGTCCACGGCGCCCAGGCCGTTCTCCACGATCATGAGGGGGATCTGGTAGCGGTCGTAGACCGTCTCCAGATAGTAGCGCAGGCCCTTGGGGTCAATCTGCCAGCCCCAGTCGGATGCCTCGAGGTAGGGGTTCTTGACGCCAGAGAAGATGTTGCCGCCCTGCCCGGCCACGCCGGGGTCGCACGAGGTGGCGGAGCTCATGTAGTAGGAGAAGGTGTAGTAGTCCACCACGCCGTTGAGAAGGACCTCCTCGTCGCGGTCGGCCAGGTCCTCCATCATCTCCACGTCCACGCCGCGCTCGGCCCAGAGGGCCTTGGCCCAGCAGGGGTACTCGCCGCGGCACTGCACGTCACCGCAGTAGAAGTTGGACTCGCGCATCTTCTTCTGGGCATCCAGAACGTCGTCGGGGTTGCAGGAGTAGGGGTAGGTGGCGTTGCCGGCAATCATGCAGCCCACCATGTTCTGGGGGTCGATGGCATGGGCGATCTGCACGGCCTTGGCCGACGCCACGAACTGGTTGTGCAGGCCGTGGAAGGTGCGGTTTACGTCGATCCAGCTGTTGTCGTTGCCGCCCGAGAAGCTCAGCGCCCAGTCGTTGGGCGGCAGGATGCCCAGGCCGTAGATGTCGCCGAAGCCCGGCATCATGCCGCAGTTGATCTCGTTGAAGGTGAGCCAGTAGTGCACCAGGCCCTTGTACTCGCGGAAGCAGAAGTCGGCGTAGCGCACCCAGAGGTCGATGACCTTCTCGTTGTCCCAGCCACCGTACTTGCGCGAGAGGGCCAGGGGGAACTCGTAGTGCGAGAGGGTGACGAGCGGCTCGATGCCGTACTTCTTGCACTCCAGGAAGACGTTGCGGTAGTAGTCCACGCCCGCCTGGTTGGGCGTGACCTCCTCGCCCGTGGGGAAGATGCGGCTCATCTGGATGGAAAGGCGGAAGCACTTGAAGCCCATCTGAGCAAAGAGGGCTATGTCCTCCTTGTAGTGGTGGTAGAAGTCGATGCCCTGGTGGCTGGGGTAGTAGGTGTTGGGCCGCACGCCCGCCGGGGTGACCACGCGGGGCTTGTCAACGGCTCCGCCCATGATGATGTCGGGGACGGAGAGTCCCTTGCCGTCGGCGTCGAAGCCTCCCTCGAACTGGTTGGCGGCGGTGGCGCCACCCCACAGGAATCCCTCGGGAAATGCCATGTCGTGCTCCTTTCTGTCAAGACTTCAAACATAGGGGGAAACATAGGGGGTACTCCCCCGTGTTTCCCGTGTTTGAAACATAGGGGGTACTCCCCCGTGTTTCCACGATGTCGGAGGCGGCGCGCAGGACGTCCGGCTCCACGGCATCGGAGCTCGTGACCTCGTGCGGCATGCGGTGGAAGCCCACGCCCTTGCCGAAGACAACCACCTCGCCCCCCTGGGAGTCGGTCCCCAGGGCCACGTTGTTGTTGATCTTCTTGGTTAGGTGCATAAAAAATCCCCCCGACGGCGCTAGCGCAGGAACAAGCCGAATGATGTTCAACCGCGCAAGTAATGCCTCCGAGGGTCCACGGAGTAACAACCTTGCGGGATGACTTTAGCACCTACCGCTCCGGGAGCACTCAAGATTTGTGTTGTGGGTGGATTTTGACCGCTCACGTCCCGTACCCCACCGTTTGCGGAATGGATTCGAAATGGGTGAATACGTGCTAAGGGGCGTTCTGCACCGTCGCAGGACGTTCTTGTCCCATAATGGGCTTCACTCGCATAGGCCCTGCCACCCAGGCTCGCCCCATAGAGGAGGCCGCATGGACATCACCCCGCAGGAGGTCGCCGAGACCCACGCCATGGTCTCGCAGCAGAACCTCGACTTGCGTACCATCACGATGGGCATCTCGCTTGAGGGATGCGCCGACGAGAGCATGCCCCGCATGTGCAGCAAGATCTACGACCGCATAACGCACCAGGCGGAGCACCTGGTGGACGTGGCGTGCGACCTTGAGCGCGAGTACGGCATCCCCATAGCCAACAAGCGCGTCTCCGTGACCCCCATAGCCCAGGTGGCGGCCGGCTGCCCCGACGAGGACCTCTCCCCCATCGCGGGCGCCATGGACCGCGCGGCCGAGACCCTGGGCATCGACTTCATGGGCGGCTTCTCGGCCCTGGTGCAGAAGGGCATGGGGTCGGCCGACCGCCGCCTCATCGCCTCCGTGCCTGCGGCCGTGAGCCAGACCCGGCGCGTGTGCTCCTCGCTCAACATCGCCTCGACCCGCGCCGGCATAAACATGGACGCCGTCCTCCTCTCCGCCCAGACCATCATCGACTGCGCCAAGGCCACGACCGACATCGACTGCTACGGCGCCGCCAAGTTCGTGGTCTTCGCGAACATGGTGGAGGACTCGCCCTTCATGGCGGGCGCCGTGCACGGGACGGGCGAGGCCGACGCCGTGATCAACGTGGGCGTCTCCGGCCCCGGCGTGATGGCCGCGGCGCTGGAGGAGCTCTCCCCCGACGCCAACCTCATGGACGTGGCCGAGAAGATCAAGCAGACCGCCTTCAAGATCACGCGCGCAGGCGAGCTCATGAGCCGCGAGGCGTCGCGTCGCCTGGGCGTGGAGAAGGGCATCGTGGACCTCTCGCTCGCACCGACCCCCGCCGCCGGCGACTCCGTGGCAAAGATCCTGGAGATCATCGGCGTGGGCGAGTGCGGAGGTCCCGGCACCACCTGCGCGCTGGCGCTCCTCAACGACTGCGTGAAGAAGGGCGGCGTGATGGCGTCGTCCAGCGTGGGCGGGCTCTCCGGCGCCTTCATCCCCGTGAGCGAGGACGCCGGCATGATCCGCGCGGCCGAGGACGGCTCCCTCACCATCGAGAAGCTCGAGGCCATGACCTCCGTGTGCTCCGTGGGGCTGGATATGATAGCCATCCCCGGAGACACCCCCGTGGAGGCCATCGCGGGCATCATCGCCGACGAGATGGCCATCGGAGTCATAAACACCAAGACCACGGCCGTCCGCCTGATCCCCGCTATCGGCCACAAGGAGGGCGACGTGCTGGAGTTCGGCGGGCTCTTCGGCTCCGCCCCGGTCATGCCCGTGAACGCGTTTGCCGGCAGCGTGCTCGCGCACCGCGGCGGGCGCTTCCCCGCCCCGCTCAACTCGCTCAAGAACTAGGGGTTCGAGGCCGCCAGGGGTCTGCTCCCCTGGCGGTCAGCCCAACCGCTTCTGCCAGTCGCTCCCGCCAAAGAAGGGATCGACGAGGATGACGGCTTGGGCCGGCTCGTCGACTCTATAGACCGCAACGTACGAATCGACAAGAACCCATCTCAAGTCACGAGTGTCTTCAGTATTTGGTGAATTCGCGGGCTTGCCCATCCGGGGCATCGCGGACAAGTCCTTGCATACGTTGTCATACGCATCAAGTAGGGCCCGGGCGCTTCTTGTTCCCACGTTCTCTATTCGATACCGAATGGCCCCGTCTAGGCGCGCGTCAAACGAGGGAGTCGCGGCCACGCTATAGCCCATAGCGCTCTCTCAAGCTGCGCGACACCTCATCTGCTGGCTTGGCAAGGCCGGCAGCGTACTCCTCATCTGCTCTTGCCACACGAGCAAGGAACTCCTCGCGTGTTCCCAGCTTCAGCGGATTCTTGGGTACTGCCACGACCTCTACGCGCTCCCCATCGCTCAAGAAGGCCACTTGGTCGTTTGGCCTGACGCCCAAGATATCTCGGATAGCCTTAGGTAGGCTAACCTGTCCTGACTGCGTAATGGTGCTCACCGCCATTGGCATGCCGTCTCCTTTCCTTAGCTATTAATTTTAATAGAAACCGCGTGTCAGTCAACGCCTCTCCTCTGAGGCCATGGCAAACGGCCGACTCGTTGGCCAAGGTAAGAGTACACGCCGTCGCCCGCCGTCCGTGTTGGGTGCCCCCGTGGCAGCAGCGGATGCGCAGTCGGACTCTCGCAGAGACCCACCACACGCTTCTCGCAGCGCTGGGGAAGGCGCGCGGTACCCCCACCAGTTGCGGTATCGTTGTCGCAGACGCCACCCCACGAAAGGAGCCCCCATGTCCGCATCCCACGCCATCTCCCGCGTGCTCGTAGGCCAGTCGGGCGGGCCCACCGCCGCCATCAACGCCAGTCTGGCAGGCGTGATCGAGGCCGCGCGCGGGCTGGGGGCCAGCGTGCTGGGCATGCGGCACGGGGTGCAGGGGCTTCTGGCCGGGGACCTCGTGAACCTGGACGCGACCCTCCCCACCGCGGCCGACCTCGAGCTCCTGCGCCACACGCCCTCGAGCTACCTGGGGAGCTGCCGGTACAAGCTCCCCGCCATCGAGGACGACCCCACGCCCTACCAGACGCTCTTCTCGCTCTTTGACGCGCAGGGGATCGACGCCGTCCTCTACATCGGCGGCAACGACTCCATGGACACCATCTCCAAGCTGGCCGCCTATGGCGAGAAGGTCGCGAGCCCCGTGCGCTTCGTGGGCGTGCCCAAGACCATCGACAACGACCTCGAGGGCACGGACCACACGCCCGGCTTCGGGTCCGCCGCCAAGTTCATAGCCACGAGCGTGGCTGAGCTGGGCCGCGACGCCTCCGTCTACGACCTCGAGAACGTGCTCGTGGTGGAGATCATGGGCCGCAACGCCGGCTGGCTCGCGGGCTCGGCCTGTCTGGCGCGTGAGGATGGCCTGGGCTTCCCCAGCCTGATCCTCCTGCCCGAGGCCCCCGTTGAGGAGGACGCCCTGGTGGAGGCCGTGGCGGCCAAGATGCACGAGTCCAAGACCGTGGTCCTGGCCGTGAGCGAGGGGGCACGGCGTCCCGATGGCACCCTCATGTGCGAGGCGCCCCTGGGCGGCGCCAAGCTGGATGCCTTCGGCCACGAGGCCGCCCTCTCCGGCACAAGCCGCTACCTGGCAGGGCTTCTGGGCGCGCGTCTGGGCATCAAGACCCGCGCCGTTGAGCTCTCCACCCTGCAGCGCTGCGCCAGCCATATCGCCAGCGCGACCGACCTCGCCGAGGCCGCGGCCCTGGGCGCACACGCCGTGCAGGCTGCGGCAGACGGGCTCACGGGCGTGCTGCCGGTGGTCCGCCGCACGGGCAACGAGCCCTACACCGTGGAGTACGGCCTGGTGCGCATCGCCGACGTGGCAAACGAGGAGCGTCACGTACCTGCCACATGGATCGCGGCGAGCGGCATGGACGTGACCCCGGACTTCGCGGACTACGTGCGCCCGCTGGCCGACGGCCTGCCCAGCCACGTCCCTGCCCTCTGACCGGGCACTGGGCACCAGGGGGTACCCCCTGGTGCCCGCGGGCGGAAGGGGAGTACCCCTTGGTGCTCGCCCACTAGCCGAGGAAGCGGACCTCGGGCTCCAGGCGCACGCCAAAGTCGTGCTCGACCTCGTGCTGCACGTGCTCGATCACGGCGTGGACGTCGGCTGCCGTGGCACCACCAAGGTTGACCACGAAACCGGCGTGCTTCTTGCTCACGGCGGCCCGGCCCACCTGGTAGCCCATGAGGCCGGCATCGCTTATCAGCTTGCCCGCGAAGTGCCCCTCGGGACGCTTGAAGGTGGAGCCGGCGCTGGGCTTGTCGAGCGGCTGCTTCTCCTCTCGGCGCTGCGTGAGGTCGTCCATGGTCTCGCGGATCCTGTCCTGGTCCGCGGGCTCCAGCCTGAACGTCGCAGACAGGACCACCATGCCCTCGTCGGCTATGCGGCTCTTGCGATAGCCCAGGCCCAGCTCGTCCACGGGAAGGGTCGCCGTGGTGCCGTCGGCCAGCAGCACGCGCACACTCTTGAGCACGTCTGCCATGCAACCGCCGTAGGCTCCGGCGTTCATGAAGCAGGCTCCGCCGATGGAGCCCGGGATGCCGCAGGCGAACTCCAAGCCAGAAAGACCCAGCTCACAGGCCATCTCGGAGGCCTCGCGCAGCGGCACGCCCGCCTCGCACATGAGCTCCTTGCCCTCGGCGTTCACACCCACGAGCCCCTCGGTGAGGGAGACGATGGCACCCCGGTAGCCCGCATCGGAAACGAGAAGGTCGGACCCGCACCCGAGCAAGAAGCGCGGCTCGCCGGCCTCGTCCAGGATGCGCAGCACCTCCCGCAGCTCCTCGACGTCGTCCGGCATCACGTAGAGGTCCGCCGGACCCCCGATCTCGAACGTGGTGTGCTCGCTCATGGGCTCCGCGAGCTCGACGTTGTCTTCGCCCACCACCGAGCGAAGCCTCCATGCCAGCGCCTCTAAGTCAGGGCCACTCAGTGCCTCGGGGCCGCCTTGTGCCATATGTGCAACACACTCCAAGCTCATGACGTGCGGCTGCAGCCGCGCGCGGGACGTTCCCGCAACCCGACTGAGTATAGCAGCGTAAGATTGTGAATCCGAGTCCAAGCCTGCGGCGCCTCACGTGGTACCGCCCGGTCACGAGGAGCACACATGTCCATACGCAGCCGCTGGCTTCCCATCCTGCTCTCCGGCGCCCTGGTGGTGGCCATGGTCGCCCTGGCAGACGCCTTCGCCTGCCAGGAGCTCCTCTTCCCCGAGACTACGGCCATCCTCTGCGGCGCCTGGATCCAGCCCCGACAGGCCTGGGAGGTCGACCGGCCCCGGATGTTCCTGCTCATGGCAGCGGGGGCGGTCTTCGGCTTAGTAGCAAACCTTGGACTCGGCGCCGTGCCCCTGCCCGCCCGCGTGCTCCTGGGCTACGCCTTCTGCGCCCTCATGATGACGCTCATGCACGCCAGCATGGCGCCCATGTTCTCCGCGGCCATCCTCCCCATGCTGCTCGGTACGGACTCCTGGGCCTACCCCGCGGCCGTGGTGATCCTCGTGACCATCGTCTGCGCTGGGCAGATGGGACTTGAGCGGGCCGGGCTTCGTGAGCCCATCGAGCTCCCCAAGGTGGAAACAAGCCCGTCCGCCCGCGACGCGCTCGCCTACTGGGGCAGGCGCCTGGCGGTCTTTGCAATGGTGGCCGTGCCCGCCTACGTGGCCGGCCTCACCTTCCTCGCCGTGCCGCCCCTCATCGTGGCCTACACCGAGCTCTCGCAGCCGGGCTTCTCGCTGCGCGCGCACCCATTGCGGGCCTGGGCCGTGCTCGCAGGCGCCGGAGCCATAGGTGCGCTGGCAAGAAACGCGGTCGCCTTGCTTGGACTGCCCCTGGCAGCAGCAGCGGCCCTCGGCTTCGTGGCACTCGTTTTCCTGTGGGACGGCCTGCACGTGTGGATGCCGCCTGCGGGGGCGGCCATGCTGCTGGCCCTCCTGGTGCCCTGGGCCAACCCCTGGGCCTACGCTCTGGAGGTGGCCTGCGGCGCCGCCATCTGGGTGGCCGCGGCCCTTCTCGCCTTCCCGCACAATAACGCCTGACGCGCCTGTACCGTTCTGCTACAGTAGGGGGGTCGTTTTCAGGGCGGGGTGGAAATCCCCACTGGCGGTAACGGGCGTTGCGACGCCCGAAGTCCGCGACCCGCGGATACGCGGCTGACCCGGTGCGAGTCCGGGACCAACGGTCAGAGTCCGGATGGAAGAAACGGAGATTGCCATGGCGGCAGAATCCCACAGCACAAAGCGCACGAACCCCCACTCCACCTCCCAGGCGGGCGGATGGAGCACGAACAAGATCGCCACGGTGGCGCTTCTCTCCGCCGTCGCACTCGTGCTCAGCTTCATCCAGATCCCCGTGTTCCCACCGGCGCCCTACCTCACCTACGATCCCTCGGGCGTCGTGGCCCTCTTCGCCGGCCTGGCCTTCGGCCCCGCCATGGGCGCCGCCGTGTCCGTCCTGCCCTGGGTCCTGCACCTGATCTTCGAGTTCAATCCCTGGGGCGACCTCATGGCCATCATCGCCACCGTGGCCCTGGCCCTGCCCGCCGCCCTTGTCTACGCGCGCAGCAAGACCCCGCGCGACATGGTCGCTGGCATGGTGGTGGGCGGCGTCGTGGCCCTCGTGGCCTGCATCGTGGGCAACCTGCTGATCACCCCCGTCTACTCCGGCGTTACGGTCGACGTGGTCGTCTCCATGATCGTGCCGATCCTCCTGCCCTTCAACCTCATCAAGATCGTGCTCAACTGCGTGATAGGCGCGCTGGTCATGAAGCCGCTCTCAAAGGCCATCGGCCGCTAGCGCGCGTGGCACAGACCCCGGCCATACGGCTCGCCGACGTGAGCCTCGTCTACCAGGGTGCGGGCCGGGAGGTCCGCGCCCTGGACGGCGTCTCGCTCGAGATCCCGGTGGGCCAGCGCGTGTGCGTGCTTGGCGCCAACGGCTCCGGCAAGTCCACACTGGCCAGCGTGATCGCCGGCCTCATGGCGCCGGACGCCGGGACGGTGGAGCTCGTGGGCGAGCGCGTGTGCACCGAAGGCCAGGCGGACTTCGAAGCCTACCGACGCGCCCGCCGTCTCCTGGGCCTCGTGTTCCAGAACCCCGGCGACCAGATCGTGACCAGCGTCGTGGAGGAGGACGTGGCCTTTGGCCCCGAGAACCTGGGCCTCCCCCGCGAGACGGTACGTCGCCGTGTGGACCGCGAGCTGGCGCGCGTGGCCATGACCGACTACGCTCAGGCGGATCCCTCGCGCCTCTCCGGTGGCCAGCAGCAGCGCGTGGCCATCGCAGGCGCCCTGGCCATGGACCCTCGGGTGCTGGTGCTCGACGAGCCCTCCGCCCTCCTGGACGTGCGCGGCCGCGCGGCCATACTCCGCGTGCTCGGGCGCCTGCGCAGGATCGGCTGCACCATCGTGCACATAACCCATTTCATGGACGAGGCCGTAGAGGCAGACCGCGTGGTGGTGCTCGACCATGGCCGCGTGGCCCTCGACGGCACGCCGACCGAGGTCTTCTCGCATGCGGACGAGCTGCGCACCATGCGGCTCGACATGCCCTTTGCCGCTGATCTCTCCTGCCGCCTGCGCGAGCGCGGCGTAGGCGTGCCTGTGGCCATGGAGGCGCAGGAGCTGGCCCGCAGCCTGGCCCCGCGGCTGGGCACGGTGCGCCTTGCCCCCGAGCAGGCGCCGGAAGGGCGGGCCACGGGCGACCGCGCGCATGCCAGCGTGCCATCCGGCAAGAAGGTCCTCCAGCTGGAGGATGTCACCTACTCCTACCGGCCCGGGCTCCACGCCCTGGAGCACGTGTCCCTGGAGGTCGGGCAGGGCGAGCGCGTGGCGCTCGTTGGCCAGACGGGCTCCGGCAAGTCCACCCTCCTGCGGCTGGCGGCTGGCCTCGAGCGCCCGGACGCAGGCCGCGTGGTCGTGGCCGGCATCGACACCTCGACCAAGCGCGGCCGTTGCGCCGCGCACCACGCGGTGGGCTACGTGATGCAGCACCCCGAGCGGCAGCTCTTTGCCCAGACCGTATGGGAGGACGTGGCCTTCGGCCCGCGGAACATGGGGCTTACCGGTGCGGAGCTCGAGGCCTGCGTGCGCGATGCGCTCGAGCTCACGCTCCTGGACAGCAAGGCCGGCCTCTCCCCCTTCGAGCTCTCCGGAGGCCAGCGGAGGCGGTGTGCCATCGCCGGGGTCATAGCCATGCGGCCCCACCTGCTCCTGCTCGACGAACCCACGGCCGGCCTTGACCCCCACGGCTGCGCCGGCCTGCACGCCATCCTCGACCGCCTGCATGCCGAGGGCGTCACGATCGTGGAGGTCACCCACTCCATGGAGGACGCCGCGCAGGCCGACCGCGTGGTGGTGCTCGACCAGTCCCGCGTGCTTCTCTCCGGCTCTCCGGCAGAGGTCTTCTCGGAGGCGAACGAGGTGGCCCTCATCCAGCACGGCCTGGGCGTGCCAGCGGCCACGTCCTTCTCGCGCGTGATCAGGCGGCTGGGCGTTCCCGTGGAGGGGGACGCGCTGGGGGTCGGCGAGCTGGCCGACGCCCTTGCAGCGGCCTGCCGAGGGGGGCGGTCCTAGTGGCCTTCCGACTGGAACTTGGTCAGTACTACGACACGCGCTCGCCCCTGCACCGCCTGGACGCGAGGGTCAAGATCCCCTGCGCCCTGGTCCTCATGGTCGCCATGTTCTTCATAGGCAACGCCTGGCAGCTCCTGCTGGGCGCGGCCGCCTCGGTGGCCGTCGTGGCGCTGAGCCGCGTGCCCCTGCGGCGCGTGCTCGGCTCCATCCGGCCGCTCTTCGTGGTCCTGGCCATCATCCTGGCCTTCAACGTGCTCTTCGTGCGCGACGGGAACGCCCTGGTGGAGGTGGGCCCAGTGGCGATAACCACGGGCGGGGCCTGGAGGGGTCTGCTCTATGCCGGGCGACTCACCTGCGCCCTGCTCGTGGGCACGACCATCCTGCTCACCACTACGCCAGCACGGCTGACCGACGCCTTCGACGCGCTGCTCTCCCCACTCGCGCGGCTGGGCCTGCCTGCGCACGAGATTGCCATGGTCTGCTCCCTCACCCTGCGCTTCGTCCCCGTGGTCGCCGACGAGGCCGGCGCCATCCTGGACGCCCAGGCCATGCGGGGCGGCGCCCTCGACGAGGGTGGCATGGGGCACCGGGTCCGCTCGGTCGTGCCCGTGGTCGTGGCCCTCCTGGCGAGCGGACTGCGACATGCCGACAACCTCTCGCGCGCCCTCGACGCCCGCTGCTACGAGGGCGGAACGGCCCGGACCCACCTGTACGAGTCCCACGTGGGCGGGCTTGAAGCCGTGGCAGTGGCTCTGAGCTGCGCGTTCGTGGTGGCGCTGGCCCTTCTCGCCTAGGCTCCACGTCCGGCTTCCGTCACCGCCCGGCAAGCGTCTCCATGGCAGCCGATGGACGAGCCCACGTCACAGCGCACCCGCGCGGCCCCGGCTGACCACCCACCACCAGCCCCGCCCGAGCAGACTCGGCAGCCGCCGCATCCAGGCAGGCGGCGAGCGTGACCCCATGCCCTCCGCCCAGCGCCAACGCCCGCTCGTATTCCGCAGATCCCACTGCGACCACCGTGGCGTCCTGCCAGAGCTCCAGGGCCGCCTCCCAGGCGGCCCCTGCCCCAGGTCCTTGTAGCACCGCATCGAAGACCCGGCTTGCATCCACCGCCGTCACGAGCAGGCGGCATCCACGTGCAGCCTGCAGGAAGCCCATGGCCTCCTCGTGGGCCTCCCCACCGCCAAGAAGTGCGTCCGTCCACACGTCCCCGCACACGAGCACCCCACGCCGGCGCGCGGCGGCCCCCACACCGCTCACCGGATCCCCCAGCTCTCGCGCAGGGACTCCACCCGAGCGGCCACGTCGAGCGGCCGCCCATCCGGCACCTGCAGCTCCGGCAGCTCCCCGGTCTGAGCCACGTATGCCCACACCCGTCGCACGACCTCCGAGGGTGTGACGCCCAGCCGGCGCAGCTCCTCGTCGCCACGCTGCTTGAGCGCCGCGTCCATCCGCACGTTCATCTGCACGGAGCGAGTCCCATCTGCCGTCATGGCGCCTCCCGACCTCCAGCCCATCAATATCCTACATCAGGATGTTCGTACGACGGATCAGCGTCCAAGGCACCCAGCGCCAGAGGCGTCAGGCTTCAGGCGTCCGCCTCCCCACCAGCCGTCCACAGAATCTCACCATCACGTGTCAAGACGGCGCACTTCTGGGCCGCACGTCACCGGTGGCGTAGAATTGGCGCGTGCATCGCTGTGCGTCACACCCCCGAACGGAAGGGCACCCCATGGTTTGTCGCGTGTACGTAGAGAGAAGAGCCGGCTTTGACGGCGAGGCCAGGTCGCTCAGCCACGAGCTGCGCCACATGCTGGGCGTGAAGGGCCTCACCGACCTGCGCGTCATCAACCGCTACGACGTGGAGGGCATCACCGAGGAGCTCTTTGCCACCTGCGTGCCCACGGTCTTCTCCGAGCCCCAGACCGACGTGGCCACATCCCAGATGCCGCCCGTGGCCGAGAGCGACCGCGTCTTTGCCGTGGAGTCCCTGCCCGGCCAGTTCGACCAGCGCGACGCCTCCGCCTCCGAGTGCATCCAGCTCATCAGCCAGGGCGAGCGCCCCATCGTGCGCAACGCCAAGGTCTACGTGCTCTCCGGCGACCTCACGGACAAGGACGTCGAGGCCGTAAAGGCCTACGTGATAAACCCGGTGGAGGCCCGCGAGGCGTCGCTCGAGCCCCGCACCACCCTGCGCACCACCTACCCGGAGCCGGCCGACGTCGAGGTGCTTGACGGTTTCGACCAGCTGGACGAGGCTGGCCTTGCCGCCTTCATCGCGGACCGCGGCCTGGCCATGGACCTGGCCGACATCAAGTTCTGCCAGCAGTACTTTGCCGGCGAGGGCCGCGTGCCCACGATCACCGAGATCAAGATGATTGACACCTATTGGTCCGACCACTGCCGCCACACCACCTTTGGCACCCAGCTCACGGACGTGCAGATCGACGACGAGGTCGTCCAGGCGGCCTTCGACCGCTACCTGGCCATGCGCCACGAGCTGGGCCGCGACGGCAAGCCCGTCTGCCTGATGGACATGGGCACCATCGGCGCCAAGTACCTCAGGCACACGGGCGACCTGGCCGGGCTCGATGAGTCCGAGGAGATAAACGCCTGCACCGTCAAGGTCAAGGTGGACGTGAACGGCACGCCCGAGGACTGGCTCTTCCTCTTCAAGAACGAGACCCACAACCACCCCACGGAGATCGAGCCCTTCGGCGGCGCGGCCACCTGCATCGGCGGTGCCATCCGCGACCCCCTCTCCGGCCGCTCCTACGTCTACCAGGCCATGCGCGTGACCGGCGCGGGCGACCCCACGGTGCCCGTGAGCCAGACCCTGCCCGGCAAGCTCCCCCAGCGCAAGCTGGTGCGCACGGCGGCCGCCGGCTACTCCTCCTATGGCAACCAGATCGGCCTGGCCACGGGCCAGGTGTCCGAGCTCTACCACCCGGGATACGTGGCCAAGCGCATGGAGATCGGTGCCGTGGTAGGCGCCACGCCCCAGAGCCACGTGCGTCGCGAGTGCCCGGCCCCCGGCGACAGGATCGTCCTCCTGGGCGGCCGTACCGGCCGTGACGGCATCGGCGGCGCCACCGGATCCTCCAAGGCCCACAACGTGGACTCGCTCGCCCAGGACGGCGCCGAGGTGCAGAAGGGCAACGCTCCCGAGGAGCGCAAGCTCCAGCGCCTCTTCCGCCGCGAGGACGCCTGCCGCCTGATCAAGCGCTGCAACGACTTTGGCGCAGGCGGCGTGTCCGTGGCCATCGGCGAGCTGGCGGACGGCCTCTACATCGACCTGGACCGCGTGCCCAAGAAGTACGAGGGCCTGGACGGCACCGAGCTCGCCATCTCCGAGTCCCAGGAGCGCATGGCCGTGGCGCTCGCCCCCGAGGACGTGGACGAGTTCCTGGGCTACGCCCATGAGGAGAACCTCGAGGCCACCGTGGTGGCCACCGTCACCGAGGAGCCCCGCCTGCGCATGACCTGGCGCGGCAAGACCATCGTGGACGTGAGCCGCGAGTTCCTGGCCTCCAACGGCGCCCCCAAGCATATGGCGGTCCACGTGGAGGCACCCGAGCCCTACGAGCACACCTGGGCCGGCGCGACCTTCGCAGACCGCATGCACGCGCTCGTGACCGACCTCAACGTCGCGTCCAACAAGGGCCTCTCCGAGCGCTTCGACTCCACCATCGGCGCGGCCACCGTCCTCATGCCCTTTGGCGGCAAGCACCAGCTGACCCCGCCCATGGCCATGGTGGCAAAGCTGCCCGTGGACGGCGAGACCGCCACGTGCTCCGGCATGGCCTGGGGCTTCAACCCCTATCTCATGAGCGCGGACCAGTTCCGTGGCGCCTACCTCTCCGTGGTGGAGTCCGTGAGCCGCATGGTGGCCGCCGGCTTCGACCACAGGAACCTCTACCTGACCTTCCAGGAGTACTTCGAGCGCCTACGCGATGTGCCCGAGCGCTGGGGCAAGCCCACGGCAGCCCTCCTGGGTGCCCTCATGGCCCAGGCCGACCTCAAGATCGGCTCCATCGGCGGCAAGGACTCCATGTCCGGCTCCTTCGAGCAGCTGGACGTGCCACCCACCCTGGTCTCCTTCGCCACCGGCCTGGGCTCCGTTGACCACGTGGTCTCCCCCGAGTTCAAGGGCCCCGACCACCGCGTGATCGCGCTCGTGCCCAAGTACCAGGCCGACGGCATAACCCCCGAGCCCCAGAGCCTGCTCCACACCTATGAGGCCGTGGAGTCGCTGATCCGCCAGGGCGTGGCCCTGGCTGTGAGCACCCCAGGCTACGGCTGCGCGGCCGAGGCCATCTTCAAGATGTGCGTGGGCAACGGCTACGGCTTCCGCTTCGTGCCGGAGTACGACCTGGACTCGCTCTTCTTCCCAGCGTACGGGTCCTTTGCCGTGGAGGTCGCGGACGACATGCCCGTCCAGGTGGCCCCCACCGACGTGACCGTGGCCGCCCTGGGCTACACCGAGGACGAGTACGAGCTGGCCGCCTGCGGAGAGGTCCTGGACCTGGCCGAGCTCCAGGAGGCCTGGGAGGGTGCCATCGAGTCCGTGTACCCCTACCGCGAGGTCGGACAGGAGGTCCAGCCCATCTCCTTCGACGTGGCCGAGAAGGGCGTGGCGCGGCCCGTGCCGGCCACCCGCGTGGCCAAGCCCCGCGTGGTCATCCCCGTCTTCCCGGGCACCAACTGCGAGTACGACACGGCCCACGCCTTCGAGCGCGCCGGTGCCCTACCCCAGGTCATGGTGGTAAACAACCTCTCGCCCGAGGCTGTGGCCGAGAGCACGCACGCCCTGGCCCAGGCCATCCGCCAGTCCCAGATAGTCATGATCCCCGGTGGCTTCTCCGGCGGCGACGAGCCCGATGGCTCCGCCAAGTTCATCACGGCCTTCTTCCGCGCTCCCGAGGTCACCGAGGCCGTGCGCGACCTCCTGCAGGCGCGCGACGGCCTCATGCTGGGCATCTGCAACGGCTTCCAGGCCCTCGTCAAGCTGGGCCTCGTGCCCTACGGCGACATCGTGGACATGACACCCGACTGCCCCACCCTCACCTTCAATACCATCGGTCGCCACCAGAGCCGTCTGGTCCGCACCCGCGTGGCGTCCAACCTCTCGCCCTGGCTGGCCAAGTGCGAGGTGGGCGACGTGCACGTGATCCCCGTGAGCCACGGCGAGGGCCGCTTCGTGGCCTCCGACGAGCTTGTCGCCAAGCTTGCCGCTGCGGGCCAGATCGCCACCCAGTACGTCGACGAGTCGGGCGCCCCCAGCATGGACCTGGCAGCCAACCCCAACGGGTCGGTCCTCGCCATCGAGGGCATCACCAGCCCCGACGGCCGCGTGCTGGGCAAGATGGGCCACACGGAACGCGTGAGTGCCGGCTGCTACCAGAACGTCCCTGGCAACAAGTTCCAGCCCATCATCGAGGGTGGCGTGGCCTACTTCGCCTAGCAAGTCAGAGTGGGCACCAGGGGAGTAACCCCTGGTGCCCGCCGAATGCCTAGCACAGGAGGAGACATGAAGCGCACGAAGGTCGGACCGTTCGACTACGCCATCCAGGTCGAGAAGGCCATCCCCAAGGGGGTCCTTCTCACCACCAAGGCGGACAACAAGGTCAACAGCATGGTCATAGGCTGGGGGATGCTGGGCACCATCTGGTCCATCCCCACCTTCGTGACCTTCGTGCGGACCAGCCGCTACACCCACGAGCTCCTGGCCGCCAACCCCCGGTTCACCATCAACGTGCCGGTGGATGGTCCCCTGCCGCGTGACATCTTTCGCGTCTGCGGAACCCAGTCCGGCCGCGATGTGGACAAGGTCTCCGCAGCCGCGCTCGAGCTCGTGGAGGGCGAGAAGGTCGACGTACCCGCCATCGTCCAGGCGCCGCTGACCCTGGAATGCGAGGTCATGTACCACACGCCGCTCGACGAGTCAGCTATCCCGGAGGACCTGCACGACCGCTACTACGTGCAGGATACGGACGGCCTCCACGACGTCTACTACGGCCGCATCGTCTCGAGCTACCTGCTCGAGGCCTAGCAACCAAACAAGGGGAAACAAGGGGGAGTACCCCCGGCGTTTGCAAACGCCGGGGGTACTCCCCCTTGTTTGGGTTACAGGCCGAAAACCTCCGCGAGCGTACGGGCCACGCCGCCCTCCACGTTGGACCAGGGGCACACGTGCATGGCAGCCTCCTTGACGGCAGGCACGGCGTTTGCCATGGCGTAGCTGCTGCCCACCGCCCGCATCATCTCCAGGTCGTTCTCGCCATCACCAAAGGCCACGGCATCGGCAGGCGACACGCCGTAGTAGTCGCAGATGGCATGCACGGCGTCCGCCTTGCTCACACCACCGGCCATGATCTCGCAGAGCTCCGGACGGCTGAGCACCGCCGTTACCTCCGGATGCCGCTCTCGCACCACGTCGCGCGCCCGCAGGATCTGGGCGGGCTCCCCCATGAGCAGGAACTTGTGGATGCCCCGCTCGTCAAAGGCCGCCCGCACGTCCGCGCACTGGGTGGCCTGGGCCTGGACGAAGTACTCCTCCTCCACGTTTCGGGGGTCCGTCCGGTCGTCCACGACCCAGGTGTGGAAGCCGTAGGTGGCAGCCACCACCTGGGGCAGGTCGTGCACGAGGAAGTCCTTGATCTCGGCCGCCGCCTCAAGCGAGATGGTCCTGCTCACCAGCTCCTCGCCATGGGGTCCGAGCACATAGGCCCCAGAGAAGCACGCCATGGCGCCGACGATCCCCAGCCGCGACCGCACGGACTCCACGCCTTCCGGCGAGCGGGCGGACACCAGACACACGGGGACGCCCCGCTCCGCCAGCCGCGCGAACGTAGGGGCGTCGGCCGGCATGGGATGGTGCACGCCATCCACGATGGTGCCGTCCACGTCAGAGAACACGATCTTGGGCTCTGCCATATCCGTCCTTCCCTGGGGAATCCCCCAAGTGGTCTGCACCATTGGGGGCATCTCCTGCGGTCCCTGCGAGGCCTCTACCTCTTGCCTTTGGGCTTCTTCTCCCTCGTGGGCATGCTGGGGTCCACGCCTGCCGCCACCAGGATGTTGCGCACGTTCTGCTTGGCGTTACGTACGCCCACGTACAGGATGATGGAGACAAACGCGCTCACGACCAGAAGGACTATCCCCACGGGTACGGCCCAGCCTGGTCCCCCGTGCAGGCCCCAGTAGGAAAGCAGCACGCCAATGGCCACGCCCGAGTAGCCCAGCCGCTTGACCACCTCAAGCCGTAGGATCGCTGCGGTCTGGTCGTGGGCCTCCTTGATGAGGGCCTCCCGCTCGGCCTTGCTCATCTTGGCAGCCGTATCGCCCTTCGGGGCGCCGTCGGCCTTGCCGGCCTTGCCACTCTTCGCCTCCGGACCCTGTGCAGCAGAGGGGCCCGGCCCCTTGGGGGAAGCTTCCCCCGCAGAGCCGGGCTCCATGTTCGCACGGTCCGGAAGACGGTCTTCCGTCTTTCCCATGCAACTGCTCCTAGTAGGTCAGCTTGGGGTCGAAGACGCCGAGGAGGACGCCCACGAAGGCGACGACCACGAGGATGAGCATGACCAGGGTCGGGGAGATCTTCTTCTTGGTCATGAGCCACCAGCACAGCCACACGAAGAAGAAGTTCAGGCACTTGGGCATGATGGCGTCAAGCGTGTTCTGGAGCACGAAGGAGGAGTCCGGGCCGAACACAAGCTCGAAGGACGTGGTGATGCTCATCCACGTGGCGGCCACGGCGCCGATGACCATGGTGCCCACCATGACGATGGAGCCACGCAGGGCCGCAGACTGGGGGCCGACGAGGGCCTCGACCGCGGAGCCGCCCAGGGTGTAGCCCTGGTCAAAAGCGAACTTCATGCCGAAGTACATGAGGACGTTCCAGGCCACGATGTAGAAGATCGGGCCCATGGGGTTGCCGCCGGTGGAAAGGCCCAGGGCGATGCCCAGCAGGATGGGGATGAAGGTGCCGACGATGATGGAGTCGCCCAGGCCGGCAAGCGGGCCCATGAGTCCGGCGCGGATGCCGTTGATGGTCTCGGCGTCCATGGGCTCGCCGTTGGCCTTGGCCTCCTCCAGGCCGACGGTCAGGCCGACGACCATGGTGCCGATCTGCGGCTCGGTGTTGAAGAACGTGGTGTAGGTGCGCAGCGCCTCCACCTTCTGCTCGTCGGTGTCATAGAGGTCATCGACGATGGGCAGCATGGCCCAAAGGTAGCCGAAGGTCTGCATGTGCTCCTGCGAGAAGCAGGTGAGGTTGCCATAGATCCAGTTACGGAAGCATGCCTTGCGGGCAGCCTCGGAGGTCTTCTTGAGCTCTGCCATGGCTAGATGTCCTCCTCCTCTTCATCATCTGCGCCGGCGGAAGCGGCGGCAACGGCGGGACGGGCGGTCTTCAGGGTCTGGATCTCAAAGTTGATCAGCGCGAAGAAGACGGCAATTATTGCGGAAGCGATGAGGTTGCAGCCCATGACGGCGGCCAGCAGGAAGCCCACCGCAAAGGTGATCCAGTCCAGGGGCTTGGTGATGACCTGCTTGCACAGGATGCCGATACCGACGGCGGGAAGCAGGGAGCCGACGGTGAAGAGGGTCTTCATCGCGATGCCATCCATAGGCAGGTACTGCTTCATGAGGTCGACCATGGTGGGGCCGGCCAGGCAGATGATCACAGTGGGGATGAAGGAGAAGAGGATGTGGGAGACCCAGGGGAACACGGCGTCGACCATGGGGATGGTCCTCTTGATGGTGTCCCACTTGCCGGACTCCATGGCCTTCCAGCCGATGCCCTGCCACACCAGGTTGAGCGTGGCGGTGCCATAGAAGAGGACGGTGCCGAGGGTGCCGACTGCGGCGCCAAGGGCGGCGGCCAGGCCGGAGGCCTCGGTGGAGTTGGGGTCGATGCCCTGCGCGGAGATGGAGAGCATGGCCAGGGGGATGCCGATGTAGGTGACGGCACGGACGTCGGCGGACACGGTGCCACCGGGGGTCACGAGGGCGATGTAGACGACCTGGATGGCCGCGCCCACGATGATGCCCATCTGCATGTTGCCCAGGATGAGGCCCACGAGCAGGCCACCGACCAGAGGACGGCCGAGGGTGTAGTTACCGATGGTGGTGCCGCCCATGCCCGGCAGGGACGCCAAGCATGCGAGCAGGCCGAGCAGGACGGCCTGAAGCACGTTGATGGTCATAGACACAATCACCTTCCCAGACTACTTGAGGTCAAACTGACCGCGGAACTTGTCCCAGCCGCCGATGGAAACGTCGGGGAGCAGGGAGAACTGCACGTCATAGCCAGCCTTGGTCATGTCCTCGAAGGCCTGGGCCTCCTCGGCGGTGATGGACTGGTTGTTGCCCAGCTTGACGGTGCCGGGACGGTCGTTGCAGGGACCGACGATGACGGTCTTGACGTCGGAGGGCACAAAGCCGAAGTCGACAAGGATGGCCTTCATGTCGAGCGGGTTCTTGGTGATCAGGAAGTACCGAGTGTCGGACTTGAGGACCTTCTGGCTGACCTCCTTGAAGTGGTCCATGGTCCAGATGAAGATCTTCTTGTCTGGAGCGGCGCCCTTGTAGGCCGCCTTGAGCACCGGGTTCGTGGCCGCGGCGTCGTTGACGGCGATGATGCCGTCGCACGGACGCTCGAGCGCCCAACGCGTGACGGTCTGACCGTGGATCATGCGGTCGTCGATACGCACAAACGAAATCATTGCTCCTCGCTTTCTTCCTCTCGCCCGCAGGTGCGGACGCTAGTCCCCAACTGACAAATGCCCCCACCCCTACCCTCGCGGAGGCGCAAAACGGGCTCCTACCACGGAGCCCGCAAATGCCAAGGCTAGAGGTCTTCCTCGTCGTCGGAGTCGTCGAGCTCGACCTTGAACTCCTGGAGGGCACCGCGGCCCTCGTCCACGACGGCCTGTGCCAGCATGTCGTCCGTCATGTCCTCGCCAAAGGCCACCGTCATGGCCATGGGGAGGTTCATGCCGCCGAAGATGTGGGTGCGGGGCAGGAGGCCGGCCTCGGTCACCACGTTGATGGCGTTGGTGAGGGGCGAGCCTCCGATGATGTCGCCAAAGAGGAAGACGGAGTCGTCGGGACCGATGACCTGGATCTTCTCCTTGAGGTGCTCCACGTAGACGTCAGCGCTCATGCCGTCCTCGAGCGAGGTGCTCAGGATGTCGTCGCGCTTGCCGCAAAGCATGTCCAGGACCGAGTGCAGGCCCGGAGCGAACGTACCATGGCTCACCAGAACGAGATACCGCATGTCTTCTCCCATCGCTCGCCGACGTTCACAGAACGTCCATCCACCACATCTTCATAGTCTTACATAGTCACAATATGATTTCTTATGGATTCGGACTATTTATTGCGATATTAGGGCCTCTCATGTCAGATTTTGGAATCGATTCCATAACCGAGAGTCGGCTACGTTCCATGTGCTCCCAGTTTGCCGAGGTCTCGCTCATCCCCGTGGCCCTCTGGCTGGACGGCAGCAGGCTCTGCGGTAGCGGCTTCGTATCTGGCGTGGAGCCCGACCGACACGTGTTCCCCGAACTAGTCGCCAGGCTTGGTGGCGAGGGCCATGAGACGACGTCGCTTGGGGCCGAGGGCGGCAGCATGTACGCGGCATCGGCCTCGCAGGGTGGCAGACGGATCCTCGTGATGGGACCGGTGTTCCCCTCTGGCACGAGCAAGACAGGTCTCGACGCAATCTCGCATGCCATGGGAACACCGGCCCACCTCTGGGGGGACGTCCGCACCAACCTGACGCTCATACCACAGCCGACGGCGGACCAGCTCATGTCCACCTGCCAGCTCTTCCACTCGCTCGTGGAGGTGGCCCTGAGGGACGACGAGAGCGGCAAGGTGGACTGGTACTTCGCACGGACCGCACACGAGCGCGCGGCGCGCCGGCAGGACATCCCCGTCCAGCAGATTCACGAGTTCATGCAGGCGGTGGACGAGGCCATACGCCTGGGCGACTACGACCGCCTGGTCCAGACCCTGGACCTCGGGGAGCTTGCGACCATCGTGCCAAACATACACGGGGATGCCGAGCTCCGCCATGCCAAGGGGATCCTGGGCATCGTGCTCGCCGAGGCGGCCGAGCATGGTGCCGTGCCAGGAGGGCTGAGCCTTGCGGAGGCGTACGCGCTGGTGGACGCCTACCTATGGCAGGCGGACCGGCTCACGTCGGGCGCGGAGGTCCGCCGCCTGCTGCGGACGGCACTCGTGGACCTGGCTGGCCTGGTGGCCGAGCGCCACATACAGTCCGGCCTCTCCCCCGAGGTGGCGCGCTGCATCCGACGCATCACGGACGACCTTGCCCAGAGCCCCACCATAGACGAGCTGGCAGCCCTCGTGGGCAAGAGCCGCTCCTACGTTACCCGGCGCTTCCGGGAGGAGACCGGCCTCACCATCAGCCAGTTCGTAACCCGCGAGCGAATGCGCACGGCCAAACGACTCCTCCGCTACACGAGCCTGCCCCTCTCGGCCATAAGCGAGCGGTTGGGATACGCGAGCCAGTCCTACTTCTGCAACGTCTTCAAGGCCGAGACCGGCACGACCCCCCGCCGCTACCGGACGGCGACGGCCCTCTGGGAGGAAGAGGAGGAGGTCTAGGACTGAGTCCCGTCGTTCCTCGAGATCGTCAAAAAAAATAATATCGTACACGTGTTCCTTCTTCGTTGCAGAACGTGTAGAATGGTCTCCCACACCCACTGGACCGGGAAGGAGGCTCCCATGGACGCGAGCGACGTCGACGATCGCGTGGAGAAGATCCTGCAACAGATACTGGCCAGCGTCCGCGAGAGCACGAGCGCGACCTTCTCGACCGGCACCTATGCCGACCAGCCCATCATCCGCAAGGGATCGGACTTCCGCCGCAACGCCGAGGCGGAGCGCGAGCGCCGCCAGGCCCAGGCCCAGAGGCGCGAGGACGCAGCGAGAAGGGCGCAGGCCCGGCGCAGCTCCGAGCAGGCCGCCCAGGCGCGCGAGGCGCGCGACCGGGCCTGGCGGACGGCCTGGTCCTACGACGAGGCATCCCCCTTCGACGACCCCGTGACGGCGCGGCAGACCAGTGGCGCACGGACGGCTGCCACGGCACCCAAGGCCACCACCCCCAAGGACACCCCGGAGCTGCTCCGCCAGCTCGTGGCGCTCGGGAAAGGCCAGGGTGGCAAGGCGGCGCGCTCGGGTGAGGTCTTCGTCCAACAAGCCCGCCTGGCCGAGGACTATGAGGACGACGTGCCCTGGCAGCCGGTGGTGGCCCGGACGTGGACCCCGACCTACCAGTCCCTCAGCCTCCCACAACTGCGCTCCTACTTCGCCTGGCGGACCGCGCTCAGGCATGGCGAGGATGTGGCCCTGCCCTCCGCCTTCGTGCTCATCCATGCCTTCGAGCTCCTCGCCGACGTGGGCTGCGAGCACGGGGAGGACGCCCTCGAGCACCTGGGACGCTTGGCAGACCTGTGCGACACGACCTCCGGCAGCGACTCCGTGCTCTCCTCCAGCATCCGCGTCTGGCGTCGCGACTACGCGGTGCTCAACGGGCTCGATCCAGCGCTGGTCGTACCGGCCGATGAGCTGGCCCGCGACACCGCCCTGGCCACGTTGCGACGTGCCGAACGGACAACTCTCGCCCAGGAGGGGCTCCATGACCTCACCCAGGCTGACATGCCCCTGGAGGTGCCCACGGACGCCCAGGTGTGGGAGGCCATGGGAGCGGCCGGTACCTACCGACCGGAGCGGTCGCCCTTCTTCCGCGAGCACCCCGAGGAGGCCGCGGCCGTGGGGGCGGAGGTCTTCCGCCGCATGGTGGTGCACTGTGGCAAGAGGCGCAAGACGGACCTCGTGGACGGGCTCTTTGGCCCCAGGACCATCGAGCCCTACTCGCCCCTTGCCGGGACCCCCTTCGCCTGGGGCCGCGACTCCCAGGACGTGACCTACCAGTTGAGCCCCTGCGTGCGCGTGGAGTGCCGCTCGGGCCGCTGGCGCCTGCACCGCGCCTACACCCGTCGCGGCAGGAACGCCGAGCTTGGCCGCATGCTCCACGCCATAGACCGGCAGATGCGCGACGACTGGGCCTATCCCAAGCCCCTCAAGGAGCGGAGCGTCCCCCGCTATCTGCAGACCATGGTCGCCAAGGCGAGCGCGGCCGAGCACGAGCGGACCCTCGAGCGCGAGAGGCGCACCATACATATAGACGTCTCCCAGCTGGCCCAGATCCGCAGCGCGGCAGCCACCACGCGCGAGGCCCTCCTGGTGGACGAGGAGCGCGAGGAGACCCCAGCGGTCGAGGCGGCTCAGCCGGTGGTCGCGCAGCCCTGCCCAGCCCCTGGCACACCACAGCCAAACAGCGCGGCGGCACCGGCGCAGGGCAGAACGGGGATGGTGCCGCCACAGGCCGCCGCAGACAAGGACGTCACTTTGACGGCCGGCACGTCTGCACCCACCGCGCCAGCGGATGCCACGCCAGCGGATGCCAACCCCTGCGGCCTCACGGACCTGGAGCTCGCCGTGGCCCGGCGCATACTGGAGGACAGGGACTTCCAGGACCTCCTGGGGCCCGGCGCGTCCATGGAGTCCGTGATTGTGGATGCCATAAACGAGAAGCTCTTCGACGCGGTGGGGGATGCCGTCATCGAGTATGGTGATGCGGGCCCACAGCTCATCGAGGACTACAAGGACGACGTGAGGGAGCTTATCGCCCTATGACGAACGCAAAGACCATACAAGCCGACAAGCCCCGCGTGCCCAAGCGCATCGCGGCCGTGATCATAAACTCGCTCAAGGGCGGCGTGGTACCGCGCGTGGGCCTACCCTACATCACGGTGGGCCGCGAGCGCGAGATAGCAGCCCTCCTCCACGACCTGGACCTGGTGGCCGACGGCGGTGCCAGCTTCCGCTTCCTGGTGGGGCGCTACGGCTCCGGCAAGAGCTTCCTCCTGCAGACCATCCGCAACCACGCCATGGGCAAGGGCTTCGTGGTATGCGACGCCGACCTCTCCCCCGAGCGCAAGCTCCAGGGTGGGGGCGGCCAAGGCCTGGCCACCTATCGCGAGCTCATCTCCAACCTCTCCACAAAGACCCGTCCCGAGGGTGGGGCCCTCCCCCTGGTGCTCGACCGCTGGGTGTCCAACATCCAGACGGCCGTCACCGTGGAGGAGGGGCTCCAGCCCACGGACGTCGGCTTCTCCGATGCCGTGGAGCGGCGCATCATGACCACGGTGCAGGGGCTCCAGGAGCTCGTGCACGGCTACGACTTCGGCCGTCTGCTCGTGCTCTACTGGCGCGCCTACCAGGACGGCGACGACGAGACCAAGGCCAACGTGATCCGCTGGTTCCGTGGCGAGTACCGCAACAAGACCGAGGCCCGCCGCGACCTTGGCGTGAACATAGCCATCGGCGACGAGGACTGGTACGACTACCTCAAGCTCTTCGCCACCTTCCTGCGCGGGGCCGGCTACCAGGGCCTCATCGTCCTCATCGACGAGCTCGTGAACCTCTACAAGATCCCCAACGCCGTGAGCCGCCAGTACAACTACGAGAAGATCCTCACCATGTACAACGACACCCTCCAGGGCAAGGCCCACTACCTGGGAATCATCATGGGTGGCACGCCCCAGGCCATAGAGGACCGCCGCCGTGGCCTCTACTCCTACGAGGCCCTGCGCAGCCGCCTGACCCAGGGGCGCTTCTCGCAGGAGCAGGAGGGCCTGGTGGACATGCTGGCCCCGGTCATCCGACTCCAGCCCCTCACCTACGAGGAGCTCCTCGTCCTTATCGAGAAGCTCGCAGACATCCATGCCGGGCTCTTCGGCTACACACGGGCTCTCACCCAGGACCAGCTCGTGCGCTTCCTGCAGGCGGAGTACGGACGCGTGGGGGCAGACACCCACCTCACGCCCCGCGAGGTGATCCGCGACTTCGTGGAGATGCTGGACATCCTCTCCCAGAACCCGGGCGTCACCGTGGAGAGCCTGCTAGGTGGCCAGATGTTCTCGGCACCGGTGGCCTCGCCCGCCGAGCAGCGTGCGGCCCAGGCCACGGACGGTGGGTCCTCCCCGGCAACCGACGAGTTCACCGAGTTCGAGATCTAGCCATGGGCCCGAGGATCGCGTACGGCGACGAAAGCATGCGACAGTCCCATGACCCGAAGCTCTACCTCTTGGGCGCATGCACGGTAGATAACCCCAGAGAGGTATCGTCGCGTCTGATTGGCTCGCTTCCAAAGGGGGCCCAGAAGCTGCATTGGCATGACATGCCCCTGGCCGACCAACAACGCTCGCTCCAAGCGATCGCAGAATGCAAAGGAGTATGGGCGTACATCGCAGCGCTCCCATACGAGGGCAGGCAGGAGCGCGCGAGACGCAAGCGCCTCGAGATTCTCCTCCCGTTCCTGGAGTCCCGGGGCGTAGAGGAGCTTGTCCTCGAATCGAGGGAGGAGCGGGACAACAAACGCGATGTTGCGCTCCTGCTGGCTGCACGAAGCAAGCACCTTGTAGGCCGCATAGATCTACACCACGAGCCTGGCCCTCAGAATCCCCTGCTCTGGTTACCAGACCAGCTCATAGGTGCGTATGGCGACTCCATATGCAATATCGAGAAGACACTTTCGTGGAATCTGGCATGGCGGAAGGTCAAGGGGTGCATCCAGCTCGTCACATAGCGCTGGGGCCGGCCCCTGTGATGCACAGGTAATCCGGCCCCAACTTCCGTTCCCCCGCAGGGGTGGCTTCTGCGGTGTATTCTACCCCGATTCAATGCCATGAGTGGAGAAGTGCCCATGGACGTCTTCGACCGGTACGCCCCCTTCATACAGGACTTCATCTATGAGCACGACTGGCAGAGCCTGCGCGCCGTGCAGGTGGCAGCCGCCGATGCGATCTTCAACACGGACTCCAACGTCCTTCTCACCGCCTCCACCGCCTCGGGCAAGACGGAGGCGGCCTTCTTCCCCATCCTCACCGAGCTCTGGGAGGACCCGCCGGCATCCGTGGGCTGCATCTACATAGGCCCCCTCAAGGCCCTCATCAACGACCAGTTCATCCGGCTGGAGGACCTCTGCGCCCAGGGTGACATCCCCGTGTGGCACTGGCACGGCGACGTGTCGCAGTCCCACAAGCAGAAGATGCTCAAGCACCCCTCGGGCATCCTGCAGATAACCCCCGAGTCGCTGGAGGCCATGCTCCTCCACCGCCACAACGCCATCCCAAAGATCTTCGGCGACCTGCGCTACGTGGTCATAGACGAGGTCCACTCCCTCCTGCGCGGCGACCGCGGCGACCAGTGCCTCTGCTGCATAGAGCGGCTCTCGCGTCTGGCCGGGGTCAATCCGCGCCGCATAGGCCTCTCCGCCACCATCGGCGACCCCGAGGCCACCGGCCGCTACCTCAGCATGGGGACCGGGCGCGACTGCGTGATCCCCCGCATGGAGGCACCCAAGGAGCGCTGGCGCCTCTCCATGGAGCACTTCTACGTGACGGGACCGCAGGCCCCCGAGCGCGGCCGCGACGGGGTCAGCCGCGGGGAGGCCCCGGCGGCATCCGACGAGCCCACCTACGAGATGCCCGACGAGACGGCCCAGCCCCAAGCGGTGCCAAGGCCCGCCGACCGGCCGGCCGACCCCACCGCGGTGCCGACCCAGGCAGTCCCCGCCCCCGTGCAGCCAGAGGACGTGACCCCCACCGACCAGGCCCCCGTATTCGCGGACCCCGGCATGGCCTACGTCTTCGAGCACACGCGGGGCCACAAGTGCCTGGTCTTTGCCAACTCCCGCGAGGAGGCCGAGGCCGTCACCACGACGCTCCGTCAGTACTGCGAGGCCCAGGGCGAGCCCGACCGCTTCCTCATCCACCACGGCAACCTCTCCTCCAGCCTGCGCGAGTCCGCCGAGGAGCTCATGCGAGACGACGAGCTTGCCCTCACCACCGTGACGACCTCCACCCTGGAGCTGGGAATCGACATCGGCCGCCTGGAGCGGGCCTTCCAGATTGACGCCCCCTTCACGGTGAGCTCCTTCCTGCAGCGCATGGGTCGCACGGGCCGGCGTGGCCAGCCACCAGAGATGTGGTTCGTCATGCGGGAGGATCCGCCCGAGGCCCGTGCCCTTCTCCCCGAGACCATCCCCTGGAAGCTCCTGCAGGGCATAGCGCTCGTCCAGCTCTACCTGGAGGAGCGCTGGGTGGAGCCACCACGCCTGGACGGACTCCCCTACAGCCTCCTCTACCACCAGACCATGGCTACGCTGGCCTCGTCCGGCGAACTGCCGCCCGCCGAGCTCGCGCGACGCGTGCTCACCCTCACGCCCTTCCACCGGGTGACGACCGACGACTTCCGCGTGCTCCTGCGCCACCTGCTGGAGATCGACCATATCCAACGGACCGCCGAGGGCGGCCTCATCGTGGGGTTGGCCGGCGAGCGCGTGACCAACAACTTCCGCTTCTACGCCACCTTCGCGGACGACGAGGAGTACACGGTGCGCAGCGAGTCCGAGGAGCTGGGCACCATCGTGCAGCCGCCTCCCGTGGGCGAGCGCATAGCCATCGCCGGGGCCGTCTGGGTGGTGGAGGAGATCGACCACAAGCGCCACCTCATCGAGTGCACCAAGGTCAAGGGCAAGGTACCCGCCTACTTCGGCATGGTGGCGGGGGACGTGAACACCCACATCCTGGAACGCATGCGCCAAGCCCTGGTGGAGGACCGCGACTATCCCTACCTGCGGGGCAACGCGCAGGCGCGGCTGGCCCAGGCGCGCCACGTGGCGGCCAATGCCCACGTTACGGACACGCCGCTCGTGTGCCTGGGTGGCAGGGTCTGGTGCCTCTTCCCCTGGCTGGGGTCGTATGCCTTTCTCGCACTGGAGCGCTTCCTCAAGATCCGCTGCGCCGACGAACTCGGCCTCAAGGGACTGGACTCGTCGCGGCCCTACTTCATGCAGTTCCAGATGCGGGTCGACGAGGACACCTTCTGGGACGTGCTGGCCGAGCAGGCCTCCCTGCCGCTCGACCCCATGGAGCTCCTCTATCCCGGCGAGGTCCCCTACTTCGACAAGTATGACGAGTTCGTGCCGGAGGACCTTATCCGCAGGGGCTTCGCCTACGGGGTGCTGGACGTGGAGGGTATGCTTGCCCGCGTGCGCGAATGGACGGGCCAGCGGACGGACGAGGAGGTGCTGCTCCCGTGAGCACGAACGAGAAGGACACGATGGCGGGCGGCAAAGGAGCGGGTAACAAGGACATCTCGCAGGGCATCCCCTTCCTGGCCACCACGCCCGGGGTCATCCTGGGTGCGCTTGGGTGCTGCCTCCTCTGGGGCAGTGCCTTCCCCTGCATAAAGATCGGCTACCAGCTCTTCCAGGTTGATGCGGCGGACTCCGCCTCGCAGCTCCTCTTCGCCGGGGCACGCTTCACGCTGGCTGGCATCATGGTGGTCGCCTTCTCGAGCGTTCGCGCGGGACATCCGGTCGTCCCCCGACGGCGCGACGCGGGCACCGTGCTGGTCCTCGCCCTCTTCCAGACGGTCCTCCAATACGTCTTCTTCTACATGGGTCTCTCCAAGGCGGCCGGCATAACCAGCTCGATCATCGAGGCCAGCTTCAACTTCTTTGCGATCCTCTTCTCTGCCCTGCTCTTCCGCCAAGAGCGGCTAACGGGCCGCAAGCTCCTGGGGTGCGCCGTGGGGCTGGCGGGCGTGGTGGCCGTGAACCTGGGCGGCAGCGGGAGCGTGCACTTTGCCTTGGACGGCGAGGGACTCATCCTGGTCTCCGCCTTGGCGGGAGCCATGTCCACCTGCCTCATCCAGCGCTTCTCCGCCGACCACGACCCCGTGATGCTCAGCGGCTGGCAGTTCCTGGTAGGCGGGATCGTACTCGTCGTCATGGGGCTTCTTGGTGGCGGCCGCCTGGATGCCACAGGCGCAGGCTCTTGGGCCCTCCTGGTCTACATGGCCTTCATCTCCGCGGCGGCCTACTCCGTGTGGTCGCTCCTGCTGCAGGTGAACCCGGTCTCGCGTGTGTCGGTGTTCGGTTTCATGAACCCCGTGTTCGGCGCCGTGCTCTCCGCCCTGCTCCTGAGCGAAGGCTCCGTGATCAACCCCTGGCTCGCCGTGCTCGCGCTCGTGCTCGTGGCGGTGGGCATCGTGATCGTGAACCGGGCGCCCAAGGTGGCTTCCTCCGCATAGGACGCCAGCCACCCGCCCCACAGCCCTACTCCCCCACGCTTCTCTCCCGCTCCAGGATCTGCGCCGTAGTAAGCGAGTCGCCATGCTTGGCCAGCGCCGTCACTGCCACCATCGCCGCGCTCATGGCGGCCACGTACAGGAAGAGCTGACCCTCGGCCACGTCCATGAGCGCGCCCGACGCGATGGGCGTGACCACCTGCGCCGCCATGCTCACCGTGTAGTAGTAGCCCGAGTAGCGGCCCACGGTCTTCTCGCTGCAGCCCTCCAGGATCATGGGGTAGACGCAGAGGTCGTAGGCCCCCAGGCCCGCGCCCATGAGGAGGAAGATCGCGTAGTAGGCCGGGCTGAAGCTCGGGAAGGCCCACATGACAAGGCAGCCCAGCGTCATCACGATGCCTGAGCCCAACGCCACCCGCTTGCGCCCCACCCTCATGGAGAGCCTGGCCATGGGCACGTAGGAGAGGAGCCCGCCCGCGATGGTGGCGATGTTTATGATCGCGTACTGGCCGCCCTGCATGGCGAAGAAGTCCCCCGCGTAGCGCGAGATGTTGGTCGTCATGGCGTTGTAGGCCATGTAGTAGAAGAAGACCCCACCCAGGAGGTAGGCCACCGAGCGCCGCACGTCCGGATCCTTGATGCGCTCCGTACCGCCGTCCTGAGGGTCGTCCGACACGTCGATCTCCGACTCGTCTATCCCCATGGCGAGGCTCTCCTCGTGCATCTGCCTCACTGCCCGGGGCTCGTCGAGCGCCAGGCGATACACCACCGCCGAGACCGCGATCACCACGCCCTGGAGGAGGAAGATGGGCAGGTAGTCGGGATGCTCAACCGCCGGCACCAGCAGGCCGATGGCCACGAGCATGACGCCCGTGCCCGCATAGCCCACGATCTTGTTGACCGAGTCTCCCCGCGTGCGGAGCGGCCGGGGCGTCACGTCGGCGATGATCGCCACGGTGCAGGTGCGGTAGGCGCATATCGCCACGAGCGTCAAGAGGATCATGGCGATGAGGAGCCAGAAGCTCCCCAGGTTGTTCGCCACGGCGATGAGGGGCACGGCCACCGCCGCCACCGCGGATCCCCACAGGATGAAGGGCGTGCGGCGGCCCAGGCGCGACGTGCAGTGGTCGCTCTGGATGCCGAACCAGGGCAGCAGGAAGAGGCCGAAGATGTTGTCGAGCGCCATCACGACGCCCGTCTCGGCGTTGCTGAGGCCAAAGGTGCCGGTGAGCATCTTTGGGACGAGGCCGTCAAAGACCTGCCAGAACGAGATCATCCCCATGAAGGGCAGCGCCGCGACCGCGCAGCGCCTCCAGTCGAACGGGACCTTGCCAGACCTTTGGGCGGCCATAGGGACCTCCTTCGCTCGCGGCCGCACGCGGCGGCCTACCCGTCACGCCCGCAGCTCCCCCAAGCCGCGGACGAACGCCACATAGAACGACACCCCACGCTTGAAGTCCTCCACGCCGATCCGCTCGTTTGCCCCGTGGATGAGGCTGCGGGACAGGGGCGTGTACACGAAGGGCGCCAAGCGGTAGACGTGCTCGCAGATGGCCCCGAAGGCCCGTGAGTCCGACCCGCTCGTCTGCACGTAGGGGCAGGCGCCCGCCTCGGGATAGGTCCCCGCCAGGCAGCGCCGCAGGTAGTCGAACTGCGCGTCGTCAAAGGGCGACAAGGGCGCCGGTTCGTGGAGCTCGGTGCCCTCGGCAGGCCCCACACGCACCTCACCCTTCTTGCCGGCGGCATCCGAGACCACGGCCGCCTGGGCCCGGGCCCGCGCGAGGGCATCGTCGATGCGCTCGAAGGGGGCCACCCGCACGTTGAGGTTGGCCGTGGCCTCGGAGGGCAGGACGTTGCGCGCCGTGGAGCCCGCGAGCTGGGTGAGGGCATAGGTCGTCCGCACCATGGGGCCAGTCTCCGCACCGGCCGCGATGATCCTCGTGACGAGCGGACGGAAGAGCCACATGTTCGCGAAGACGACGCGATAGGCAAAGCTCCCCCGCGCCGCCAGCTCGCGCAGCATCTCCTCCACCGCGGGCACCAGACGCGGCTTGCCGGGGTTGGCGCAGATCCGCTCCGTGGCGCGGACGAGCAGGCGGGTGGCGTCGTCGTCGCTGGGTGCCGAGGCATGGCCACCCGCCGAGGTTGCCCGCACCGTGAGGTTGACCTGGCCCTTCTCCGAGATGCCGATCATCGCCATGGGCGCTTGCACGCCCAGGGGCACGCCCGTGGCCACGGCCCCGCCCTCGTCCAGAACCATGCAGGGATGGACGTCCTTGTTGCCCAGCCATGCCACGGCCTCGTCGACTGCAGGGCCGGAGACCTCCTCGCCGCAGGAGGAGAAGAACCAGATGTCGCGCGGGGGCACGTAGCCCGAGGCCGCCAGGTACTCGAAGGCCTCCATGCAACCCGTGAAGCAGCACTTGTTGTCCAGGGTCCCGCGCGCCCAGATCTCGCCGTCGTGGACCTCGGCCGCAAAGGGCGGGTACCTCCACTCCTGGCCCTCCACCGGCACCACGTCGTGGTGGGCCATCATGACCACCGGGTCGAGCGAGGGGTCGGCGCCCGGCCAGCGCATGAGGAAGCCGTAGCCATCGAAGTGGCGGGGTTCCTCGAAGGCCTCGAAGACGTGCGGGTAGAGGGCACGCACCGTGGCGCGGAACTCCTCGAAGGCCGCGTCGTCGCGCTCGGACTCGTCGCGGCGGCTCACGGTGGGAATCCGCAGGAGAGCCCGGAAGCGCTCCACGCACCCGTCGCTCGGCTCGAAGCCACCGGCGTCGATGGGCGCTCCCTTGGGCTCGGCAGGCTTGAGCGCCGCGGCACGGACGAGACAAGCCACGGCAAGCGCGGCTATGACAACAAGGATGACGCACAAGACGGGCATGACGGTCCCTCCGACGCGTTGGTTAGCCCCACATTGTGCCGTTCGGCTTGGCCGGCGGCACGGAGGGTAACGCGTCGTTCACACGTCATGAGCCACCCCGGGGGTCTGACCCTTTGTCACGCGGGGTCGGGTCCCGTGTCACGCGGGGTCTGACCCTTTGTCACATTCTGGCGGCAGCCTAGCGCTCGAAGGGCCACTCCCCGGCCGCGAGCGCCTCGATGGCGGCCGCGACCGCGTCGTCCTTGCAGAGGCCGATGTGCCAGCGCGCTGCCTCCGCAGCGTCCGGGGTGGCGTTGGCCACGGCCACCGAGTTCTCCACCACGCGGAACATGGGCAGGTCGTTGTTCGCATCGCCGAAGACGACCACCTGGTCGGTCCCTATCCCCAGCTGCCGGCAGATCTCCAGCACGCCGGAGCCCTTGTCATAACCCTGGGGCATCACGTTGGAGTAGCCCGGGCAGGCGTAGTCCACGTGCAGGGTCGGCACCCTGCTGTTTATGAGGTCCGCGAGCGGCTTGGAGCCCTCGAATCCCCCGTGCGCGAAGACGTTCGCCTTTATCACCGGGAAGTCCGGCACGCCATCCGCGTCCACGGCCTTCTGGGCATAGGCCGGGAAGGACTCCGAGAGCACCTCGCGCGTGCCTGCCACCAGATGAGGCGTGAGCCCGTCGAAGCACACGAGGCCCGCACCGGGCACCTCGCGCACCACGGCCAGAAGGGCCTCCAGGTCCTCGCGCCGCAGGACCTCCTCGTGGATGAGCTGGCCATCCACGTAAACCTGCAGGCCGTTCGTGGCGAGCGAGGTGGCGCAACATGCCGCGTCCCCGCCAAAGAAGCCCGGGAGCCAGTCGAACCCGCGCCCCGAGGCGCAGCCGACGTGCATGCCGGCGTCCAGCGCCGAGTGGAAGGCCGCGATCGTGCGTGCGGATACGGTCTTGGGAGTGCCCTCGGGCAGGTGCGGGAGGATGGTGTCGTCGATGTCGCAGAGTATGAGCTTGATGTCGTGCATGGCCTGCCGCCTTCCGCGGGCCAGGCCCGCCTTCGTCCGTCCTCCGAGTCCCGTCGCGCGCCCCTGCGGCGCCCTAGCGCGCAAGCACCAGTCGAGCGCGCCCACACTCCAGGTCCGCCGCCACCGCGCCGTCCGGGTCTGCGTCCATGATAACCGCATCGACCCCCTGTGCCTGGCCGAACACCATGAGCCCACGCGCTCCCACCTTGCTCGCGTCCACGAGCACATAGGTCCTCTCGGCGCACGCCAGGGAGGCGGACTTGAGCTCGGCCATCTCGCGGTTGTTCGTAAGGAGGCCATGGCCCGGGGCATAGGCTGTGGGGCACACGAAGGACTTGTCTGGGTGGAGCAGGCCGAGCGCCGCCACCGCCAGCGGCCCCGATGTGTAGCGGTGGCCCTTGCGCAGGTGCCCGCCCAGCATCACGACCTCGGCGCCAGGCATGGAGGAGTCCACGTAGTCCGCCACCGTGAGGTCGCAGGTCACGATCGTGAGGTCGCGCGTGTGGCCTAGGGCGCGCACGAGCTCCAGCGAGGTGGTACCCGAGTCCACGAGGATCGCGTCACCGTCCTCCACGAACGTCGCGGCCGCGCGGGCGATCGCCCGCTTCGCCTCCACGTTCACGTTCACGCGCCGCTCCTGGACCGAGACAGTCACCCGCTTGCGGAGCGAGACGGCGCCACCGTGCGTGCGCCGCAGCTTGCCCGCCTGCTCCAGGGCGTCGAGGTCCGCCCGGACGGTCACCCGCGAGACCCCGAAGGCTTCCGCCAGCTGCGCCACCTGCACCGATGCGTCGCGGTCCAGCATCTCCAGGATCGCCGCCCTCCGCTCCTCCGCGTAGAGCGGACTCCCCTCCCCAGCCATTGCGCCTCCGGCTCCCGCACCAGTTTTGTGCGAATTGTGTTTTCGTTTACTTGCCCTAAGCGCAAGTATAGGACTTTTCATTTCCTTCGAAACCCAGGGCCCAGACCGTTGGGCGCGGCCACATCCACCGTCCCCCACCTGCGGTGACGCGCAAGGGTCTCCGTTTGCTTTCGCTTCCACGCGACCACAGCCCCGACGGCACGTCCTTCTCGCCAGCGCGCCCCCCTCCGACCCCATAGAATCTGGGCTGTCAGCAAGGAGCCCTGCGGGGCCCGCGAAAGGAGACAGCGATGCTCGTCACCACCAAGGAAATGCTGCTCGACGCCCAGGCCGGCCACTACGCCGTCGGCGCCTTCAACGTGGAGAACCTCGAGTTCGTGATGGCCGTGATCAAGGCCGCCGAGGAGAAGCACTCCCCCGTGATCATGCAGACCACCCCCGGCACCGTGAAGTACGCCAACCTGGACTACTTCGCCGCCATGGTGCGCGCCGCTGCCCAGAACGCCTCCGTGCCGGTGGCCCTGCACCTGGACCACGGTGACGGCTTCGACCGCTGCATGCAGGCCCTGCGCGCCGGCTACACCTCCGTGATGATCGACGGCTCCCACGTGCCCTTCGAGGACAACATGGCCCTCACCGAGAGCGTGACCAAGGTCGCCATCGCCATGGGCGTGCCCGTGGAGGCCGAGCTCGGCAAGGTGGGCGGCAAGGAGGACGACGGTCCCGCCGTCAAGGGCGAGAACCCCTTCACCGACCCCGATGAGGCCCAGGAGTTCGTGGCCCGCACCCAGTGCAGCTCCCTGGCCGTGGGCGTGGGTACCGCGCACGGCGTGTACAAGGGCATCCCCCACATCGAGCAGGGCGTCCTCAGGGAGATCCGCTCCAAGGTGGACGTGCCCCTCGTGCTCCACGGCACCTCCGGCGTGCCCGACGACCAGGTGGCCGAGGCCATCCGCAACGGCATCTGCAAGGTGAACTACGCCACCGAGCTGCGCCAGGCCTTCATGCGCGGCTTCATGGGCTTCATGGCCCAGAACCCCGAGTGCTTCGACCCCAAGAAGCCCTCCAAGCCTGGCATGGCCGAGATCGTGGCCGTCGTGGAGAGCCACATGGACAACCTCGGCTCCACAAACAAGGCCTAGCGGACCGGCGAGCGGCCGCACGGCCGCCATCCAGCCAAGACGGGGCCCGCGCCATCAGGTGCGGGCCCTTGCGCTATGCTCGGACACAGGTCCCACCACCAGCGACCACAAGGGAGCGCCCCCATGATCTACACCCTGACCCCCAACCCCGCGATCGACATGAACGTGACCGCGGGCGACGTCCAGCCCAACCGCGTGTCGCGCACGCGCAACGCCGTCTACACCCCCAACGGCAAGGGCTTGAACGTCAGCTTCACGCTCCAGCACTACGGGGTCGAGGCCCCCATCCTCGGCTTCTTCGGGGGTTTCTCGGGCCGCTACATCATAGACGGCGCCCGTGCCATGGGCTGTGAGGTGCATCCCGTGGAGGTGGACGGCATCACCCGCATAAACACCTTCGTGACCTGCGACGCGGGCGAGTACAAGTTCCCCAACGCAGGCTGCCCCGTGCCGCGCGAGGCACAGGTCAGGATGCTCGAGCTCGTGGACACCCTGCCCGACCTGGACTGCCTGGTGGTCTCCGGCTCCCTCTCGCCCCAGATCGAGCCCACCTACTACGACGAGCTCTGCGACCACGTGCACGCCCGCGGGGGCGAGATCGTGCTCGACATGAGCCACAGGCACCTGGCCGAGCTCGTGGAGAAGCACCCCCTCCTCATCAAGCCCAACGACGAGGAGGTGTCCGCCATCTTTGGCGTGGACGTGCACGACGAGAAGGACATCCTGCATGCGCTCGACTTGATCTGCGAGCGGGGCTGCAAGAACGTCCTTCTTACCCTGGGGGGCGAGGGCGCCTACTTTACCGACGGCGAGCACGTGTGGCACGCGAACGCCGCCAAGGTCAAGATGTACTCCTCCGCCTGCGCGGGCGACGCCACCCTGGCGAGCTTCCTCTCGCTGTGGTTCTTCGACCGAAACGACGTGGAGGGCGCCCTCGTCCGTGCCATGGCCACCGGGGCCAATGTTGCGGCAAGTGCCGGTCTGGGGGACTTCGCGCGCGTGGACGAGCTCGCGCAGCAGATCCACGTGGACCTGGTCGCCTAGCGCCCCAAGCAAACAAAGGGAAACAAACAAAGGGGAGTACCCCCTGTGTTTGGAACAAAGGGGAGTACCCCCTGTGTTTGTGAAAGAGAGGGGCCGACGCGATTGCGCCGGCCCCTCCGTCATACCGAGCTGTGGGGATGGGCTACTTGGCAAGCCCCTCGCTGATGGCCTCGACGATGGAGACACCGTCGGTGGCATCCAGGACCTTGGTGCGGAAGGCCGGGTCCATGAGGAGGACGGCCACGCGGGAGAGCGTCTTGAGGTGCTCGGCCGCCGCACCCTCGGGGCTCAGCAGGCAGATGGCGACCTTGATGGGCTCACCGTCCATGGAGTTCCACTCGATACCCTGCGAGAAGACCGCCACGACGACGGTGGCTTCCTTGACGGCGGCGCTCTTGGCGTGCGGGATGGCGAAGCCACCCATCATGCCCGTGGTCCCCTCGGCCTCGCGGGCCTTGAGGGCGTCGGTCAGCGCCGCGACGTCATCGGCGGCATCCAGCTCCACGGCCTTGCCGGCCAGGTAGGCAAGTGCCTCGTCAACGGTAGTGGCAGGGCAGTCGAAGAAGACATGGGACGCACTCACGAAGTCGCTCATTGCTCATCCTCACCTTAGGTGGCTACTCGCGGACCTTGTTGCCGTTCTTCTCATAGTCAGACTTCTTGAACAGCACGAAGAGGATACCACCAATAACAGCGCCGATGAGAATGGCGATGACCCACTGCAACCCACCGTCAACAACCGGGAGCACCAGGAAGCCGCCGTGAGGGGCGGGGTCGTGGACACCCCAGAGGATGGACAGGATGGCACCGATGGAGGAGCCAATCATCATGATGGGCATGACGGGCCAGATGTTCTTGGTCATGAAGGGGATTGCGCCCTCGGTGATGTGGGTGCAGCCAAGGATGAGGTTGACGATACCGGCGTCGTGCTCCTCCTGGGTGAAGTACTTCTTGCCCACGATGACCGCGAAGGTGGTGATCAGCGGCGGGACGATGCAGGCGGCGGACACGGCGGCCATGAAGTTGGTGCCGAAGTTGTAGGTGTCGGTGCCGACGCCGGCGGTCAGGGCCTCGGTCAGCATGGCGGTGCCGGTGACGTAGGCAGCCTTGTTCACGGGGCCGCCCATGTCAAACGCGCACATGCAGCCGATGGCAAGGCCAAGGACGATGGGGCCGGAGGACTCGAGGCTCTTGAGGAAGTCCATCATGCCGGTGTTGATCGCGGCCATGGGGCCGGAGATGCCCAGCATGACGAGGCCGGTGATGAAGGCCGAGCACAGCGGGTACAGGAAGATGGCCTTGAGGCCGTTGAGGTTCTTGGGCAGGCCAGCGAAGACCTTCTCCAGGAGCTTGATCACGTAGCCGGCCAGGAAGCCGCCGACGATGCCGCCCAGGAAGCCGAAGCCCACGCCCGAGCCGCCGGCGTCGATAAGGCCGGTCTCGGCGTTGACGGGCAGGCCCTGGATGGCAATCATGCCGGCCAGGAAGCCAGGAACGAGACCGGGACGGTCTGCGATGGACTCGGCGATGTAGGCGGCGAGCACGGGCACCATGAGGTTCATGCAGATGCCACCGATGATCTTGAGCATTGCCGCGAAGGAGTTGTAGTCAGCCGCGGTGGAGTCGAAGGACGTGATGCCCCAAAGGAAGGAGACTGCGGTGAGCACGCCGCCGGCGACCACGAAGACCAGCATGTGGCTGACGCCGTTCATCAGGTGCTTGTAGATGACGTGGCCGACGGACTCCTTCTCCACGTCGCCCGAGTTGGCACCGGCGTTCTTGACGGCGTCGGTCATCTCGCCCTGGGCCTTGGCGGCAAGGGCCTTGTCGATGAGGCCGTCCGGGTCCTTGATGGCGGCGGTCACGCCGACGCTCACCATGGGCTTACCGGCAAAGCGGCCAGCCTGGACGTCCTTGTCGGCGGCGACGATGACGGCCTTGGCGGCCTTGATCTCCGCCGGGGTCACCTCGTTCTCGATGCCGACCTGCCCGTGGGTCTCGACCTTGATGGTGAGCCCCTTGGCTGCGGCGGCCTTCTCGAGGGCCTCCTTGGCCATGAAGGTGTGTGCGATGCCCGTGGGACAACCAGTCGCGGCGATAAGGTCGTACGTGGTCTCTTCAGCCATCCGACACTCCTTTCGTTTCCGGCGCCCGCAGGCGCCATCCAACAGATGCGGACCTGGGCGTGCGAAACCCCGCAACTTCACACGAACCCCAAAAGTCCTGCACAAGGGTAGCACATATCCTCGATAGAGACCCGGGATGCCGCAAACGGTGGCACGACATAAGTCCTCGTAGCTCGCAGCGAGAACGGTCCCATGTGTTTGCGCAGGTGAGCCCAACGCGCACAAACAGCGGCGGGAGCCAACGTCGCACATGCGACGCCGGCTCCCGCACGCCTTAGAGAAAAAACTTCCCGGCGCGACCGCCCCGGCAGTGGGACACCCGCCCCGTCCGCGGCCTACTGCTGCTCGGCCACCACGGCAGCCGCGGGAAGCGGCTGGCCCAGGCTCTCGGCGCGCAGGCGCAGGGCCTCGTAGGCGCAGCCGTACATGGCCGCCTGGTTGCCAAGGCTGGCGGCCTCGATGGCCACGTCCTTGCAGGTGGGCAGGGCGTACTGCTGGAAGCGGCGGCGGAGCTCCGGGGCAAAGGTGGCAAAGGCACCTGCCACGCCACCACCCAGGAGGAACATCGCCGGGTCGACCACGCAGGAGACCTGCGCCATGGCAAAGGCCAGGTAGTCGCACATCTTGTCGACCGCGATCTTGGCGCAGTCGTCGCCCGCCGCCAGCGCGCGGAAGACCGAGAGGGTGTCGGTGGCGTGCTCCACGTGCACCGGGGTCACGCCGTGGGCCTCGCACTCCTCCAGGTACATGCGCACGACGCCCTTGGCGGAGGCGTACTGCTCCAGGCAGCCCTTGCGGCCGCAGCCGCAGGTGCGGGTCTCGCCCTTGTTCACGGTGATGTGGCCGATCTCGCCGCCGGCGCCAAAGGCACCCGCCACGAGCCTGCGGTTGACCACCACGCCCGCGCCCACGCCCGTGCCAAGCGCGATGAGGACGAAGCTGGAGGCGCCGTGCGCCACGCCGGCCCAGAGCTCGCCCAAGGCAGCGGCGTTGGCGTCGTTCACGAAGGCGATCGTCGCGCTGGGGAGCGCCGCGGAGATGGCGTGCACCAGGCCCTCTGCGTCGAGCTGGATGTTGGGCAGGAAGCCCACGGTGCCGTCGTCGGCCACGGGGCCGGGGATGTCCAGACCACAGGCGATCACGTCCTCGGGCACGGAGTCGTGCGCAGTCAGGATGCGGACCAGACCGTCGGTGACCACGCGATAGGCGTCCTCGTCCACGAGTGCCGGCGTGGGGATCTTGCGCTCCTCCAGAAGCTCGCCTTTGGGAGAGAATAGCCCGACCTTGATGCTGGTGCCGCCCACGTCGATGCCGATGACCTTGTCCATGCCCATCTTCCTTTCGTCTGCCGCGCTCGCACGCGGTTCGCTTCCTTGCGGTGCCTCCATATCGTCCCAGTATGGAGCAGATGGCGGCTTGCGAGCCCGACTTGCCGGGAAAGGGTCGCTTTCCGTCGTGGACTGCGCCCCGGGCGGTCGGCAGGCGAGGGGGTATCGCGGGGATAACGCACTATCACGGCACCGGCGGTGCAAACGGCGCGCTATCACGGCCCGGCCCCACCGCGGGACCCAAACCCGACCTGTGGGGTGGGGTCGCGGCGCAAACCCGACTTGTGCGGCTCGCTGGCCACGCAAACCCGACCTGTGGGGTGGGGTCGCCACCCAAACCCGACCTGTGCGGCTCGCTCGCCGCCCAAACCCGACTTGTGGGGTGGGGTCGCCGCCCAAACCTGACCTGTGTGGCGTGCTGGCCACCCAAACCCGACTTGTGGGGCGGCGCCGCGGCCCAAACCTGACCTGTGTGGCGCGCTGGCCACCCAAACCCGACCTGTGTGGCTCGCTGGCCACGCAAACCCGACTTGTGGGGTGGGGTCGCCGCCCAAACCCGACCTGTGTGGCGGCGCCCAGGCCCAAACCCGACCTGTGGGGCGGCGCCCCGGGGGCAGACGGGCCTACTCGCCGCCCGCATGGGGACGCGGTGCGGTCGCCACCGGCCCGACCCGCAGCCGCCGTCGTCCCGCTACACTCGTGGAGTGCGAAGAAACCGGCCCCGCGCCCCGGCCAGCCGGCCCCGACGCGACGACCAAAAGGGAGAAGAACATGCCAGACACGCAGCAGACCACCCTAAACGCGGCGCTCCCCAACCCCAGGCAGGACGTCCAGGACCTCGACAAGCTCGAGCGCAAGCTCTTCGCGCTCAACTACGCCCTGGGCGAGATCCTCACCTTCGGCCCCGTGATCGACCCGCCCAAGGCCACACCCGAGCGCGCCGAGGCCATGGCCGTGCTCGACGGCGAGCGCCAGGCGCTCCTGGCCGCGCCCGCCACCGGGGCGCTCCTGGACCGCCTCCAGCAGAACGAGGCCATCCTGGACGTCACCCACCGCGCCCAGCTGAAGATCCTCAAGCGCGACCGCGCCAGCCTGGTGAACGTCCCGCCCGAGCTCCAGGAGGAGTTCACCCGCCTGACCACCGAGTCCGACGACGTGTGGCGCCGTGCCAAGGCGGCAGACGACTGGGCGTCCTTCGAGCCCTACCTGGACCGCATCGTGGACCTCATGGTCCGCATGGCCCAGGCCAAGGACCCCAGCAAGGACCCCTACGACGTGTGGCTCGACGAGTACGAGCACGGCACCGACCGCGCCTTCTACGACGGGTTCTTCTCGCAGGTAAAGGAGTGCGTGGTGCCGCTCCTGGCCGACTGCATGGCCTCGCGCCACAAGCCCTCCGCCAAGCCGGTGCAGGGCAACTTCGACGAGGCGCGCCAGTGGCAGCTGGCCCGCGACATCATGGACCTGGAGGGCGTGGACACCGACGCCCTCTGGATCGGCAAGACCGAGCATCCCTTCACGGGCGGCCCAGGCATCGGCTTTACCGTGATCGCCTCGCACGTGTACCCGAGCAACCTGCTCTCCAACGTCTTCAGCATGCTCCACGAGGGCGGCCACGTGCTCTACGAGCAGAACGTGGACCCAGCCTACCGCTTCACCTCCCTCAAGGGCGGCACCTCCTCCGGCATGCACGAGGCCCAGTCGCGCTTCTTCGAGAACTACGTGGGACGCTCCCGGGCCTTTGCCGACCCCATGTGCCGCCTCCTGGCCAAGCACTTCCCGGGCCAGCTGGGTCGCATGACGGCCTACCAGCTCTTCATGGCCGAGAACTGCGCCGAGCCCTGTCTCATCCGCTGCGATGCCGACGAGCTCACCTACCCGCTCCACATCATCGTGCGCTACGAGATCGAGCAGCTGCTCTTCTCGGGCGAGGCCAAGGCGGCGGACGTCCCCGGCCTCTGGGCCGAGAAGTACCGGCAGTACCTGGGCCTCGGCGTGCCCAACTACACCGACGGCGCCCTCCAGGACACCCACTGGGCCGACGGCTCCTTCGGCTACTTCCCCACCTACGCCCTGGGCAACGCCTTTGGCGCCCAGTTCCGCGACGCCATGATCGCGCAGGGGGTGGACTTCGAGGGCGCCTGCGCTTCCGGCGACCTGGCACCCATCCGCACCTGGCTCCGCGACAACATCTGGCACTGGGGTCGCGCCAAGGACTCGGACGAGCTCATCCAGGCAGCGTGCGGCGAGCCCTTCGACCCGTCGCACTACACGCGCTACCTGGTGGAGAAGTTCAGTTCCATCTACGGGCTCTAGGCCCTAGGCGAGGTGCAGCATGAGGGCCTTGTTGCAGCGCGTCGAGGGCGCACGGGTGGAGGTCGAGGGCAGGGAGGTCGGCTCCTGCGGGGCCGGCTTGCTCGTGCTTCTGGGCGTGGCACCCACGGACACGCCGCAGATCTGCGACCGCCTGTGGCACAAGACCTCCCACCTGCGGATCTTCGCGGACGAAGAAGGCCGCACCAACCGCTCCCTCCTCGATGTGGGCGGCTCGGTGCTCGTGGTCTCGCAGTTCACGCTCTACGCCGACGCCCGGCGCGGCAACCGCCCCTCGCTCAACGGGGCGGCCCCGCCCGGACTCGCGGAGGAGCTCTACGAGCGCTTCCTGGCCGACGCGCGTTCGGAGCTCGGCGAGGCGCGCGTGGGACATGGGACCTTTGGCGCCCACATGCGGGTAGGGCTTGTTAACGATGGGCCCTTCACAGTGCTTCTCGACTCGGACGAGCTCGGTATGGGCTAGGATTCTGCATTTGTAGGGACGGCTGCGGCCATCCCCTGGCACCTGCACGCGATCCAGAAGGAGTTTTGCATGGGCAGTTTCATGAAGGAGTTCCGGGAGTTCATCCAGCGCGGCAACGTGATGGACATGGCAGTGGGCGTCATCATCGGCGGCGCCTTCACGAACATCGTCACGTCCCTCACCGAGAACATCATCAACCCGCTGATCACCGTCCTCACGGGCGGCAACGGCACCGAGATCGGCGGCCTCGTGGTCCCTGGCACCACGATCGACTTCGGCGCATTCATCAGCGCCGTGATCAACTTCCTGATCGTGGCCCTCATCGTGTTCTGCCTCGTCAAGAGCGTGAACAAGTTCGAGGATGCCGAGGCAAAGCTCCTGCACAAGGAGAAGGCCGAGGAGGAGGCCGCGCCCGTGCCCGTGTGCCCGCACTGCCTCGAGGAGGTCAAGGAGGGAGCCACGCGCTGCCCGCACTGCGGTGGCGAGATTCCCGGCGGCGCCCACGCCGAGTAGCTCCCGCCCGTGACGCGGGGTCGGAGCTGCTGTCACGCGGGGTCGGAGCTGCTGTCACGCTCTTGCACCCTCTGTCACGAATAACGGACACAAGTCGCACCCCAGCCGAGCGAATCCTGCGGAAACGCTCGGCTGGGGTGCTTGCTCTGCCAACATCTGTCCGTTATTCGCCGCCCGCGCCCGGCAGCCCGCGCCCCTACAGCGGCAGGTGCGAGGTGATGAGCGTCATCTTCCCCTCGAGCGTCAGCGCGCCCGAGCCCGCGGGCACCAGGAAGTGGCTGCCCTTGGCCACCGGATGGGCGACGCCCGCCGCAGCGTCCACGGCCGTGCCCTCCCCCTCGATCACGGAGCAGCACAGGAAGCTCCATGGGGCATCCAGGACCTTCTTGCCATCCACGCGCACCCGCTCGACGGTGAAGTTGGGACAGTCCATGAGGTCCGTGACGCCGTCCTTCTCGACCGCCGTCACCTCGCCGGACGTGGGCGCCTGGGCCGCGTAGTCCACCACGTCCAAGCTCTGCTGGATGTGGAGCGGGCGGGTGCTCCCATCGGCCTGCCTGCGGTCGAAGTCGTACACACGGTAGGTCACGTCGGAGGACTGCTGGGTCTCCAGGATCTCCGTCCCGCCCATGATGGCGTGCACCGTGCCCGGCTCGATGCGGAAGAAGTCCCCGGCATTGCAGGGCACGTAGTTGAGCATGTCGTCCCAGCGGCCCTCGGCGATCATGGCAGCCAGCTCCTCGCGGTCGTGCGCGCGCTGGCCGATGATGATGCGCGTGCCGGGCTCCGCCCCCAGCACGTACCAGCACTCGCGCTTGCCCAGGGAGCCGTTCTCGTGCTCGGCTGCGTAGGCGTCGTCGGGATGCACCTGCACGGAGAGGTTGTCGCGCGCGTCCAGGATCTTGATCAGCAGCGGAAAGCGGTCGCCCTCAGCGCCGGCAAAGAGCTCGTGGTGGTTGTCCCAGAGGTCGGAGAGGGTGTGGCCCGCCCAGGCGCCCTCCGCGATGGGGCAGTCTCCATTGGGATGGGCGCTTATGGCCCAGCACTCGCCAATGGGGCCGTCGGGAATCTGGTAGCCGAAGTCAGTCTCGAGCTTGCGACCTCCCCAGATCTTCTCGTGGAAGACGGGAACGGGAAAGATGAGGTCGAGCTTGTCGTTTGGCATGTGCCCTCCTAGCGCGTATGTGCGAACGACTAGAGCATACCCCGCCGTGCCAAGAGTGTCAGACACTTTTGGCACGCTCAGACACTTTTGGCACGCTCGCGGTGGACGGGAGCTACTGGTCCTCGGGGGCACCCGGGTCGTTCACCCGCGCGAAGTACTCGGCCGACGAGAGGTGCGGTCCGGCCTTGACGGTGCGGCGGTCGAGCTCGCGGAAGCGCTCGTGGGCGCGGTGGGAGTCCACGCGGTGCTGGTGAATCACCTCGCCCGCCGTGTGGTCGCCATGGGCGATCTCGCGCACGGCCTCCACGGGGTGGGCGTCGGCCGTCACGCGCACGAACGACGTGAGCACCGGCATCACGAGCACCGTGATGGCCCCCGCCGTCACCAGGACCGATGCATCGGCCGAGCTCATGGCGCCCGCCTCGACCGCCACGTTCGTGATGGCCACGACCAGCGGGAGCGCCATCGAGCAGTAGGTGGCGCAGGCCAGCGTCTCCTGCCAGGTAAGGTCGCGCGTCTCGGGACACACCCGCAGCGAGACCGCCACGACCACCCCGCGCACGACCACGAGCAGGGCGATGAAGACCACCACGAGCCCCGGGTCCGAGAAGACCGCCGCGAGGTCGATCCCCGCGCCCGAGACCACGAAGAAGACCGGGATCAGGAAGCCCGACCCGATGGCGTCGAGCTTGGACTCCAGGACCTTGTCGCCGTCGGGAATCAGCTGGCGCAGGATGAAGCCCGCAGCAAAGGCGCCCAGCACCGAGTCCAGCGAGAAGCGCTTGGCCAGGACCAGGAGGAACACGAGGAGCAGCTCGACGAAGAGCAGGATCGACTGCGTGGAGGAGCCCGCCGACGACCGAAGGAATTCGCGCAGCCGGCTGCCCCAGCGCTCCGTTCGGCGTGGCATGAGGGCAAGAAGGACGCACACGACCGTGAAGGCGACGACCTCCAGGAGCGTCTGCAGCTTGGAGCGGGCTGAGAGCAGGAAGGCCATGGCCAGCACCGGCAGGACCTCGCCTGTGCAGGCATATACCGTGAGGGCCCGGCCCATGCGGGTCTCGGTGAGGCCACGGGTGCGCATGATGGGGGCCAGGGTGCCGTAGGCCGTGGTGGTGAGCATGATCGCGAAGGCCATGCCCGCGATGCCGGTAAAGCGCCGGTAGGGGGCAAAGGCCACGTAGAGAAGGGCGATGCCCAGGCTGGCGAACCAGGCAAGCGAGGCATGGCGGCCCATGCGGCCGGTGAGGTCCTGGGGATGGATCTCGTAGCCGGCCATGAGGAAGAGGAAGGCCATGCCGAGCTCCGAGAGGAGGCGCAGCGGCTCGCCCGGCTGGATGAGGCCCAGCCCGCTGGGGCCCAGGATGGCCCCGGCGAAGACCAGGAAGACCACCGACGGGATCGCGCGACCGGGCACCAAGCTCGCCACGAAGGGTGCGAGCGCGGCAACCAGCAGGATGACGGCGAGCGAGGTGAGCTGAGAGGCCATGTGGTCCGCCCTTCTCTGCGACGATGGGAGGCAACAAGAACGGTACCACCGCCGACGGGATTCCGCGCCGGTGCAACCGGCGCGCTATGTTGGTCCGAACCACCGCAAGAAACCCGCCGTACGCCCCGCCCGCCGCCGGCCCGATCGCATCCGCCCGCCGCGCGTTTGTTACCGTTTGGTGTCCAAAACCGGGCAACAAGCCCCTCCCCACCTATAGTTACCGGCAATCGAATAGCACCGCCAAACCGATGAGACGGGGATAACGGCAGCACATGCGCGCACAGAGAGTTCGGGCAGCTGAGATCCGAGCCGAGATGCAGGTTGTCAAATGGGCCGTCGAGGGCGTCCTGAAAGCCGTGGGTCGAACCCGCAGCAAGTAGGTGACGACGTAAGGCACGCGTCAGAGGCCGGGGATGTGCAGGCATCCCGCAAAGCGCACGGCATCACGCCGTGAATCAAGGTGGCACCGCGGACCAGCAATGGCCCGTCCTTGGCTGTATGGACGTATCTACATCCATGGGTCGAGGACGGGCCGTTTTTCGTACGCCAAGCGCGCCAAACACACCGACGCGCCGACCCGCCCGAACCCGGAGGGGAGGGAACATGCTCGACGGCAGGGTCACGCACCCCACGCTGGAGGAGGTCGGTACCATCGCCGCCACCGGCGACTACCGCAAGGTACCCGTGATGCGCGAGCTCATGGGCGACGGCATAACCGTCATCGAGGCCTTCCGCGCGCTCAGCGCCCACAGCCGCCACTGCTTCATGCTGGAGAGCGCCGAGCCCGACCAGCACACCGGCCGCTACTCCTTCCTGGGCTTCGAGCCCACGCTGGAGCTCTCCTGCACGTCCGGTCACCTGCGCGTCGTGACGGATCCCGAGGGGCCCCAGCCGCGCGTGACCGAGTGCCACGTGGACCACCCTGCCGACGCCATCCGCCAGGTCATCGCGGCCAACCGCGCGCCCCAGCTCGAGGGCTTCCCGCCGCTGGCAGGGGGCCTCGTGGGCTACTTCTCCTACGACTACCTCAAGTACGCCGAGCCCACCCTGCGCCGCGACGACCTGGACCACGGGGACTTCCGCGACGTGGACCTCATGCTCTTCGAGCAGCTGGTGGTCTTCGACACCTACCGGTCCACGATCAAGCTCATCGCCCTCGTGGACCTGGGCGACCCGACGGGCCTCGCGCACGCCTACGCCGCGGCCGAGGACAAGATCTGCGGCATGCAGGCCCTTCTCGCCTCCGGCGAGCGTCGCCACTACCAGCCCCTCCACCTCACCTCGCCGCTGACGCCGCGCTTCTCGGCCGCGCAGTTCGCCTCGATGGTTGAGGCCGCCAAGCGCCACATCTTCGAGGGCGACATCTTCCAGGTGGTGCTCTCCAACCCCCTCACTGCCACGGCCGAGGGCAGCCTCTTCGACGTCTACCGGCTCCTGCGCTGCGAGAACCCCTCGCCCTACATGTTCTACTTCTCCTCCGACGACATCGAGCTCGCCGGCGCCTCGCCCGAGACCCTGGGACGCCTGACCGACGGCGTGCTGGAGACCTACCCGCTCGCCGGCACCCGCCCGCGCGGCGCCACGCCCCAGGAGGACGAGGCGCTGGAGCGCGAGCTCCTGGCCGACCAGAAGGAGCTGGCCGAGCACACCATGCTCGTGGACCTGGGCAGGAACGACCTGGGCCACATATCAAAGATCGGCTCAGTGCACGTGGACCGCCTCATGGACGTGCTGCGCTTCTCCCACGTCATGCACATCGGCTCCACCGTGCGCTCGCAGATAGCCGACGACAAGGACGCCCTTGACGCCATAGACTCGATCCTTCCCGCCGGCACCCTCTCCGGCGCGCCAAAGATCGAGGCCTGCACCATCATCCAGGAGCTGGAGGGCTCCCAGCGCGGCATCTACGGCGGCGCCATCGGCTACCTGGACCTCTCCGGCAACCTGGACACCTGCATCGGCATCCGCCTGGCATACAAGAAGGCCGGCACGGTGTGCGTGCAGTCCGGCGCGGGCATCGTGGCCGACAGCGTGCCCGAGCGCGAGCACCAGGAGTGCCTGAACAAGGCCCGTGCCGTGGTCAACGCCATCCGCGAGGCGGAGGGAGGCCTGGAATGATCCTGCTCATAGACAACTACGACTCCTTCTCCTACAACCTCTACCAGCTGCTGGGCGCCGAGGATCCAGACATCCGCGTGGTGCGCAGCGACGCCCTCACCGTAGCCGACGTGGCCGCGAGCGGGGCGGACGCCGTGGTCCTCTCCCCCGGCCCGGGCAAGCCCACCGACGCCGGCATCTGCGAGGACGTGGTGCACGAGCTCTCCGGCGCCTTGCCGATCCTGGGCGTCTGCCTGGGGCACCAGGCCATCTGCGAGGCCTTTGGGGCCACCATCGTCCACGCCCTGGAGCTCATGCACGGCAAGGCCTCGGTGGCCGACCTCAACCCCAGCTGCGAGCTCTTCCGCGACGTGCCCTTCCCCACCAAGGTGGGGCGCTACCACTCGCTGGAGGTGGACCCGGCCACGCTGCCGGACTTCCTGCGCGTGACCGCCACCACAGCCACCGGCGAGGTCATGGCCGTGGCCCACGCGGAACACCCCACCTTTGGCCTGCAGTTCCACCCGGAGAGCGTGCTCACGCCCGCCGGCCCCATAATCGCCAGGAACTTCGTTCGCATCGCACGCGAGTTCCGGCGGCAATAGGGCAAACACCGGGGGTACTCCCCTGAAACACCGGGGGTACTCCCCTGTGTTTGCCCCAAACAAAGGGGAGTACCCCCGGTGTTTCCGGTGTTTGCCACTGGCAAGAAGAAAGGAAAGACCATGATTCACGAGGCAATCGACAAGATCGTCCAGCACGGGGACCTCACCTACGACGAGGCCTACACCACCATGCGCGAGATCATGAGCGGCCAGACCACCCCCACCCAGAACGCAGCCTTCCTGGCGGCTCTCTCCACCAAGAACACCCGCGCCGAGACCATCGACGAGATCTCCGGCTGCGCCCAGGCCATGCGCGAGCTGGCCACTCCCGTGGAGCACCCCGGTGTGGACACGCTGGAGATCGTGGGCACGGGCGGCGACCGGTCAAACACCTTCAACATCTCCACTACCGCGGCCCTCATCTGCGCCGCCGCCGGAGCCAAGGTGACCAAGCACGGCAACCGCGCGGCCAGCTCCAAGTCCGGCACCGCCGACTGCCTGGAGGCCCTGGGCGTGAACATCCAGCAGGACCCCCAGAAGGTGCGCGCCGAGCTCGCTGGCTGCGGCATCTCCTTCCTCTTTGCCCAGCGCTACCACTCCGCCATGAAGTACGTGGGCCCCATCCGCAAGGAGCTGGGCTTCCGCACCGTCTTCAACATCCTGGGCCCGCTCACGAACCCGGCCAAGCCCGCCTACTTCGTGCTGGGCGTCTACGACGGCTACCTCTGCGAGCCTTTGGCCAACGTCCTCTGCAGCCTGGGCGTCAAGCGGGGACTCGTGGTCTATGGGGAGGACAAGATGGACGAGATCTCCCTCTCCGCCCCCACCAAGATGACGGAGCTCCGCGACGGCTTCTACCGCACGACCGAGATAACGCCCGAGCAGTTCGGCCTCAGGCGCTGCGCCAAGACCGACGTAGTGGGCGGCACCCCGGCAGAGAACGCCCAGATCACGCGCGACATCCTGGCAGGCGTCGAGCGCGGCCCCAAGCACGACATCGCCCTCCTCAACGCCGCAGCAGGCCTCTACGCCTCGCAGCTTGCCCCCAGCATCCAGGAGGGCCTGGCACTCGCCCAGCAGCAGATCGACTCCGGCGCCGCCACCGCCACCCTGGAGGCCTTCGTGCGGGAGAGCAACGCCTGATGGCCGCGGACACTAACATCCTGCAGGCGATCGCCGCCTCCAACATGGAGCGGGTGGCCTGGGAGAAGGACCTGATGCCCGCAGACGAGATGCGGGGTCGCGCCGAGGCCATGGCCTCGCGCGAGGGGGCCTTCGGCTTCCCCTTCGAGCAGGCCCTGCGCGCGCCCGGCATGTCCTTCATCTGCGAGTGCAAGAAGGCCTCGCCCTCCAAGGGGCTCATCGCCCCCAGCTACGACCCCGCCGCCATCGCGCGCGACTACGAGGCCGCTGGTGCCGCGGCCGTGAGCTGCCTCACGGAGCCCCGCTGGTTCCAGGGCTCCTGCGACCACCTAGCCGCCGTGGCGGCGAGCGTAAGCATCCCGGTCCTGCGCAAGGACTTCGTGGTGGACGAGTACATGGTGTGGGAGGCCAAGGCCGTGGGGGCCCAGGCAGTCCTTCTCATCTGCTCGATCCTGGACGACGACCAGCTGGCGCACCTGGTGCGCGTGGCCCACTCCGTGGGGCTCACGGCGCTCGTGGAGGCCTACGAGCCCGAGGAGGTGCCGCGCGCCATCGCCGCCGGCGCCCGGGTCATAGGCGTGAACAACCGCGACCTGCGCACCTTCCAGGTGGACTTCGGCCGCAGCATAGACCTCAGGCCCCTCGTGGGGCCGGACCGGGTCTTCGTGAGCGAGTCCGGCGTGCGCAGCCGCGAGGACGTGGCACGCCTCGAGGAGGCCGGCGTGGACGCGGTCCTCATCGGCGAGACCCTCATGCGGGCGGCCAACAAGCGCGCCATGCTGGACGACCTGCGTGGGGGTGTGGCATGAGCGGACCTGCGGACAAGGACGGGCGCACCGCCACCACCCGCATCAAGTGCTGCGGCATGTTCCGCCAGGAGGACATGGCGGCCGTCAACCGGGCGCTCCCGGACTACTGCGGCTTCGTCGTTGACTTCCCGCGCAGCCACCGGAGCGTCACGCCCCAGAAGGCCACCCAGCTGGCAGGCCTTCTCGACCCGCGCGTGAGGGCCGTGGCCGTAGTGGTGGACCAGCCGCTCGAAGCACTCGTCGCCCTGGCCGGCACGGGGGCCTTCGCGGCACTCCAGCTCCATGGCCATGAGACGCCGGCAGACGTTCGCGCTGCGCAAGCCGCCACCGGCCTGCCCGTTATCCGCGCCTTCAAGGTCCGCGGGACGGACGACCTTCTTGCCGCGCGGGAGTCCCCGGCAGACCTGGTGCTGCTGGACAACGGCCAGGGCACGGGCCAGAGCTTCGACTGGTCGCTCGTGGCGGGGTTCGACCGCCCCTTCATGCTGGCGGGCGGCCTGGCGCCGGCGAACGTGGCCCGGGCCATCCACGAGGTAGCCCCCTGGGGCGTGGACCTCTCGAGCGGCCTCGAGACAAACAGGCTCAAGGACCCAGACAAGATCTATGCGGCAGTGGCCGCGGTAAGGAGCGCATGATGGAGAACTCACCCACCTCTCGTGGGCGCTTCGGCGACTTTGGGGGCCAGTACATCCCCGAGACGCTGATGAACGCCGTGATCGAGCTCGAGGAGGCCTACGACCACTGGAAGGACGACCCCCAGTTCGTGGCCGAGCTCGACGACCTCTACAGGAACTACGCCGGCCGGCCGTCGCTCCTCTACTATGCGGAGAACATGACGCGCGACCTGGGCGGCGCCAAGGTCTACCTCAAGCGCGAGGACCTCAACCACACGGGCGCCCACAAGATAAACAACGCCCTGGGCCAGGCGCTTCTGGCCAAGTACATGAGCAAGACCCGCCTGATCGCGGAGACGGGCGCCGGCCAGCACGGCGTGGCCACGGCCACTGTGGCCGCCCTCATGGGCATGGAGTGCGTCGTGTACATGGGCGTGAAGGACATGGAACGCCAGGCCCTGAACGTCTACCGCATGCGCCTCTTGGGCGCGGAGGTGCGCGGCGTCGCGTCCGGCACCGGCACCCTCAAGGACGCCGTATCCGAGGCCATGCGCGAGTGGACCTCCCGCATCGACGACACCCACTACCTTATCGGCTCCACCATGGGCCCGCATCCCTTCCCCACCATCGTGCGGGACTTCCAGGCCGTCATCTCCGCTGAGGCCCGCGAGCAGATCCTGGCCGCCGAGGGCAAGCTGCCGGATGCCGTGATAGCCTGCGTGGGCGGCGGCTCCAACGCCATGGGAAGCTTCTACCACTTCATCCCCGACGAGGGCGTGCGCCTCATCGGCTGCGAGGCGGCTGGTCGCGGCATCGACACCTGGGAGACGGCTGCCACCTTGAACACCGGCTCCGTGGGCATCTTCCACGGCATGAAGTCCTACTTCTGCCAGGACTCCTACGGGCAGATAGCCCCCGTCTACTCCATCAGCGCCGGCCTGGACTACCCAGGCGTGGGCCCCGAGCACGCCATGCTGCACGACTCCGGCCGTGCGGAGTACGTGGCCATAACCGACGACGAGGCCGTGGACGCCTTCGAGTACCTCTCGCGCACCGAGGGTGTGATTCCCGCCATCGAGAGCGCGCACGCCGTGGCCTATGCCATGAGGCTCGCGCCCACCATGACACCGGACCAGACCATCATCGTCACGCTCTCCGGCCGTGGCGACAAGGACGTGGCGGCCATAGCCCGCTACCGTGGGGAGGACCTCCATGACTAGGATCAAGAACGCGTTCACCGCCGCAGACGGCAGTCGCAAGAAGGCCTTCATACCCTTCATCACCTGCGGAGACCCCACCGTGGGGACCACCGAGAAGGCCATTCTCGCCATGGTGGCAGCAGGCGCCGACCTGGTGGAGATAGGCATCCCCTTCTCCGACCCCACGGCCGAGGGCCCTGTGATCCAGGAGGCAAACATCCGGGCGCTAGCCGGCGGCGTGACCACCGACGACGCCTTCGACCTGGTGGCACGCCTGCGGGAGGATGGGGTGGAAATCCCCCTCGTCTTCATGACCTACGCCAACGTGGTCTACTCCTACGGGGTGGGGCGCTTCGCCGCGCGCGGGGCCCAGGTGGGCCTTGACGGCGTGATCCTGCCCGACGTGCCCTTCGAGGAGAAGGCCGAGTTCGACGAGCCGCTTGCCGCGGCGGGCCTCGAGCTCGTGAGCCTGATCGCCCCAACCTCGCACGACCGCGTGCGCCAGATCGCCGCGGCCTCCAAGGGCTTCGTGTACTGTGTGAGCTCGCTGGGGGTCACGGGCGTCCGCACGAACATAACCACCGACATCGGTGCCATGGTCGAGCTCGTGCGCGAAGCGACCGACGTGCCCTGTGCCGTGGGCTTTGGCATCTCCACGCCGGAGCAGGCCGCGGCCATGGCCGCCAAGTCCGACGGTGCCATCGTGGGCTCTGCCATCGTGAGGATCCTGGCCGAGCACGGCGAGGACACGATGCCCTACGTGGAGGAGTACGTCCGCGCCATGGCCCAGGCCACGCACGCAGCCTAGGCCAGAAACCAATCGCGCCGGGGTCGTGGGACCATCGCCCTGCGACCCCGGCGTGTTCGTCAAATGTCCTTGCGGCGATACCCTAGCGCGGTGGCTACGCCCCGCAGCTAGGCCCCATAACCCTTGAGAAGGGCCTCCATGCCACCATGCGTAAAGCGGATGACCGTCTGCATGTGATGCTCCGCCTCGTCGCGGGTCTCGTCGTTCTCCAGGATGCTCACCAGGGTGTGGAGCTCCGCCTCCGCGAGCCAGCTCACGATGAAACCCGAGTTGGGGGACGGGGTGTGCCCGCCGGCGGTCATGTATTCGCGCACGCCGCTCTCCAGGGCCGCAGTGGCCTCGTCGAAGATCTCCTTGACCACTCGGTTCTCGCGGTTGCCCACGAGGATCCCCACCGTAAGGCGATTGCTGTAGAAGATGTCCAGCAGGCCCGAGCTCACCACGTAGTCCGCGTCCCCGCCCCACGGGAAGGTCGTGTCGACCTCAGCGGCGCCCTCGCTTGCGGAAGACTCAAAGAGCTTGTGCACGGCATCGGTCACGGGGGCGATGACCTGACGGAAGAGACCCTCCTTGTTCTCGTAGAAGAAATAGAGGGCACCGGTGGTCACACCGGCCTTGGAACATATCTGTCGTAGGGAGGCGCCGTCATAGCCCTTCTCGGCAAACTCCTCGGTCGCCGACTCAACGAGGCGCCGCCTGGTCTCCGAGCTGTTTGACTGGGCACGTCTGGACATGACAACACCACCTATCCCCACGGGGGCACACCGCCTTGAGCACGTGTGCCCGTCTCGCATGGAGACATGATACTGTGAGGGGAAAAGTTCCCAGAAACTAATGCCACATGTTTCCCGTGCTGTCACAAACCATGACCCAGTTTGTTACGTAACAGTGATAGGAGGGCACCAGCTCAAAGGCCCAGCGGAACCCAGTGCCGTGACATAGAATGTCGTAGCGGTACCCCTTCTCGAATGGAGGCAGGCGTGAATGTAATGCAGGAAACGTGTTGCCTCCTAGTGGGTTATGCATGCGGCAACCTCCTGACGGCAGACCTCGTGTGCCGGGCCAAGGCGGGGAGGAGCGCCTTCCAGACGGGCGACGGCAACCCAGGCATGGCCAACGTGGGTCACACGCTGGGCGTCGGCGCCGCCGTAGCGGTACTCGCAGGCGACATCGGCAAGACCCTGCTCGCCTGGTGTCTGGGCAACGCCATGGCGCCGGTCGAGGGCAGCCTGGCTGGCCTCATAGCCGGTGTGGGGGTCACCCTGGGCCACAACTACCCCGTCTGGCACGGCTTCCGTGGCGGCAAGGGCGTGACCACCACCTGCTCCGCCATCATTCTGGCCAACCCCGTGACGGGCTTGGCATCGTGCCTTGTGGGCCTTGCGACCGTGCTCTTGGAGGGTCACCTCTGCGTGGGAGCCGTGGCCATCACCACCGCATGGCTCGTGCTCTCGGCAGCCTTTGGGACCCCTGCCCAGACGATCGCCGCCGTGATGCTGGAAGTCCTCATGGTCATGGCGCACGGTTCCGCCATTCGCGGCATCGCCACTGGCAAGACCGGCCGTGCCACGCTCTCCGCCAAGTTCTGGGTCATGCTGGGCCACCCCCGCAAGAGCTAGGGGGCCACATGGAATGGGTTGACGAGCGCTTGCATGACCTAGCGGACACCACCTCCGACTACCGTGAGTTCAATACGAGGATCTTGGCCACCGTGGATCCCGCCACCGTCGTGGGCGTGCGGGTCCCGGCCCTACGGAAGCTCTCCAGGGAACTCTGGCGCTCGCCCGACCGCGATGCCTTCCTGGCCGAGCTGCCACATGCCTGGTACGAGGAATACCTCCTCCATGCCTATCTCGTGAATCGCCTCCCCTCCACCGAAGACGCCATCACCCGCCTCGATGCCCTTCTCCCCTACGTGGACAACTGGTCCGTCTGCGACGCGCTCAACCCCAAGGCCCTGGCCAGCCTTCCCGTGGAGAGGCTCGTATCCCTCGCCCGAGGCTGGATGGCCTCTCCCAACGAGTACACCCGCCGCTTCGGCGTAGCGATCCCCTTCCACTACCTGCTGGACAGCAAGTTCGACCCCAGCCAGATCAGCCTCGTGGTGGCGGCGGACGACGGTCGTTACTACGTGCAGATGATGGCCGCCTGGTATCTGGCGGAGGCCATGGTCGCACACGAGAAGGACGTCATGCCCTGGCTGGAGGGCAATGAGCTGAGTCCGGGCCTGCGTCGCAAGGCGATCCAGAAGGCCATCGAGAGCTACCGCATTCCCGATGCGACCAAGGACCACCTGCGGGCTATCCGCCGCCGCTAGGCCTGGCCGGTCCTCTGGGCAGGCATGCCCGCCTCATTTGCGAGCTGGTACTGGGAGATGCCCATGGGCTTGAGAAACTTCTCCTCAAGGAGCTCCCCAGGGGTGGGCGGTACTAGGCGATCACTCATGGCAATTTCTCCTTTCTCTATTGCATCGAATACGTGTTCGAGTATACTGTAGCCATCGAGTGATTGCAAACATTCGTTCTTGTATATCTTGGCCGTCGAGGGGCACTTGCCGAGCGGCTGCGGATGAGTCACGAAGAAGTGGGCGGGCAACCCACAAACTGGATGTCGTCACATGAGCCAGGGAGGTCGCAAATGGGTGGGGTCAGTCAGGAAGAGATCACGTTCGTCTCCACGGACGGCATGTCCAAGGTCCACGGCTACATATGGTGGCCGTCGCCCGAGCACGAGCTCATGGGAGTCGTGCAGATCGTGCATGGCATGTGCGAGCACATAGAGCGCTATGACGGCTTTGCCCGCTGGCTGGCTGCCGCGGGCTTCGTGGTGGCGGGCCACGACCAGGTGGGCCATGGCCAGACCACGCCCCGGGACCAGTGGGGCGTCCTCCCGGCCAAGACCGGACGGGACGTGCTGGTGGGAGACGTGCAGCGGCTCCGCGAGCTCGTGAGCTCCAAGGCTCCCGGCGTGCCCTACTTCGTCTTCGGCCACTCCATGGGCAGCTTCGTGGTTCGCGCCTACCTCTCCGAGCACGCGACCGGGCTGGCAGGCGCCGTCATATGTGGCACCGGCTTCGTCAAGCCCGCCACCAGCCGTCTGGGTAACCGTCTGGCCTGCCTGATCGCCTCCGTACGGGGCGACGCCGCCAAGAGCAACCTGCTCCACAGCATGGCCGACGGCCCCTATTCCAAGGCCATCCCCAATGCCAAGACCGACTTCGACTGGCTCTCCCACAACGAGGAGAACGTCCAGCGCTACATAGCCGACCCTGCCTGTGGCTTCATGTTCTCCGCCGGCGGCTATGCCACCCTCACCCAGCTCACGGCCGAGGTCTGCGTGCCCGAGTGCACCAAGGCCTACCCGGCGGCACTCCCCCTCCTCTACATCGGAGGCGCTGAGGATCCCGTGGGCGACTGTGGCAAAGGCGTGCGCGAGGCCGCCGACCTTGCCCGTTCCACCGGCTCGACCGACGTGACCTGCACCGTCTACGACGGCATGCGCCACGAGATCCTCAACGAGACCGGCCACGAGCGCGTCTTCGCTGACGTGCTCGCCTGGCTCCAGTCCAAGCTGCCCCAGAAGGAGGCATAGCAATGAGCGCACCCACTGGCGAGAAGTACGTCGTTGCCCTCGACCAAGGCACCACGAGCTCACGCGCCGTCCTCATAGACCGCAACGGGCAGATGGTGGACTGCGTCCAGCGCCCCTTCCAGCAGATCTTTCCCCAGCCTGGCTGGGTGGAGCACAACCCGCAGGAGATCCTCTTCTCGCAGATAGGCTCCCTCACCGAGCTCCTCCAGCGCCACAACCTAAGCGCGGGGAACATCGACTCCATCGGCATAGACAACCAGCGCGAGACCACCATCGTGTGGGACCCCACCACGGGAGCCCCCATCTACAACGCCATCGTCTGGCAGTGTCGCCGTACGGCAGACCTGGTGGGGCAGGTCTGCAGCGCCCCGGATGTCCGCGACATGGTGCGTGCCAAGACGGGCCTTCTCCCCGACCCCTACTTCTCGGCATCCAAGATCGCCTGGATCCTGGATCACGTGCCAGGCTCTCGCGAGCGCGCCGCCGCGGGCGAGCTCCTCTTTGGCACCGTGGACACCTGGCTCGTGTGGGTGCTCACGGGCGGTCTCGTGCACGCGACCGACGTGACCAACGCCAGCCGCACCATGCTCTACAACATCCACGAGGGCTGCTGGGACAAGGACCTCCTTGCCCTCTTCGACATCCCCCTGGCCATGATGCCCGAGGTGCGGCGGTCGTCCGGCAGCTTCGGTGAGACGAGCTACCCCGGCGTCCCGGCAGGCATCCCCATCACCGGTGTGGCGGGCGACCAGCAGGCTGCCCTCTTCGGCCAGTGCTGCTTCGAGCCCGGAGAGGCCAAGAACACCTACGGCACGGGCTGCTTCATGCTCCTGCACACGGGCCACGAGGCACGCCAGTCCACGCACAACCTCGTGACCACCATCGCCGCCTCGGCACCGCAGGTGGAGGGGACGGAGTACGCCCTCGAGGGGTCCGTCTTCGTGGCCGGGGCCCTTATCCAGTGGCTGCGAGACCAGCTGGGCATCATCCAGACCGCAGGCGAGACGGAGTACCTGGCCCAGAGCGTGCCCGACACGGGCGGCGTCTACATCGTGCCCGCGTTCACCGGCCTGGGCGCCCCCTGGTGGAAGCCGGATGCCCGCGGGCTGATCTGCGGGATCACCCGCGGAACCACCCGCGCCCACCTGGCGCGCGCGGCGCTCGAGGCCCTGGCCTACCAGATCCGCGACCTAGCGGATGCCATGGCAGCAGATGCCGGATCCCCGCTCGGCACGCTCAACGTAGATGGCGGCGCCTCTGCCAACGCCTTCCTCATGCAGTTCCAGGCCGACCTCCTGAGCTGCGAGATACGTCGTCCGCAGAACACGGAGACCACCTCGCTCGGAGCCGCCTACCTGGCAGGCCTCGCCACCGGCTTCTGGAGCGGGACCAACGAGCTCAGGAGCCTGCGCAGCTCGGACGACGTCTTCCGTCGCCAGATGGAGCCACAGCGGGTGGACGAGCTTCTCGCCGGCTGGCACGACGCGGTGAGAAGGACCATAAGGTAGGTCAGAGAAGGACGCAAGACAGAGGGAGGATGCAATGGCAGACCAGTTCGCAGCACTCAACAGCCCCTTTGACATCGGCAAGGTCCACATCAAGAACCGCTTTGTGATGGCGCCCACCACCACAGGCGCCTATCTGGCACCCAACGGCTCCTTCTCCAAGGAAGGCGTCGAGTACTTCGTCCGCCGCGCGCAGGGTGGCATGGGCCTGGTCATGACCGGCGCTCTCATGACCGACTACAAGATCGATGCCCCAGGCGCACTTGGTCCCATGTTCATGGCCACACCTCAGGGCCAGAGGGCCTTCATCACCAGCTCCGACGCCATCCTCACCCGCCTGCATGCCTATGGCGCCCAGATGTTCATCCAGCTCTCTGCGGGCCTGGGCCGCAACAGCGCGGGTTCCTATGGCCCCTCAGCAAACCCCTACTTCGGCACCACCGATGCCATGAACCCCGTGCTCACCACCGATCAGATCAAGCAGAAGATCCAGATGATGGTCGATGCCGCCAAGGTCGTGAAGAAGGCAGGCTATCCCGGCGTGGAGATCCACGCCATCCACTGGGGCTACCTGCTGGACCAGATGGCCTCCTCCCTGACCAACCGCCGCACCGACGAGTACGGTGGTGACCTCGAGGCCCGCATGCGCATGTGCTGCGAGATCATCCAGGGCATCAAGGCCGAGTGCGGCCAGGACTTCGCCATCTCCGTGCGCCTGGGCCTCAAGGCTTATGCCAAGGGCTTCAACCAGGGCACCATCTCCGGCGAGGGCGAGGCCTACCGCACCCTCGAGGAAGGCGTCGAGATCGCGAAGATCCTGGAGCGCGCCGGTGCCGACGCCCTCAACGTGGACACGGGCGTCTATGACTCCTTCTACTACGCCTGCCCGCCCATGTACCTCAAGCGCGGCTATATGGAGGAGATCGCCCGTGCCGCCAAGGAGGCTGTGGGCATCCCCATCATCTGCGGCTCCCGCATGGGCGACGTGAACGCGGATGAGAAGGCCATCGAGCGGGGGTCCTTCGACGCCATAGCCATCGGCCGTCCCATGCTGGCGGACCCCGACCTCCCCAAGAAGGTCCAGATGGACGCACCGGAGACCATCCGCCCCTGCATCGGTTGCAACCAGGGCTGCCTCCTGCGCCTCTTCAACGGGCTACCCTCGGGCTGCGCCGTCAACCCGGAGATCGGCCGCGATTCCAGCTACCGCCTGACGCCCGCCCTCGTAAAGAAGAACGTCGTGGTTGTGGGTGGCGGTGTGGCCGGCATGGAGGCCGCGCGCACGGCAGCCCTTCGCGGCCACAAGGTGACCCTCTTCGAGAAGTCGGACCACCTGGGCGGTCACCTCGTATCCGGCGGCAGCCACGACTTCAAGGTGGAGGTGCGCGAGCTCAACAAGTGGTACCAGCACGAGCTGGCGAGCCTGCCCGTGGACGTCCGCATGGGCACCGAGGCCACGCCCCAAGCGGTGGCTGCCCTTGAGCCCGATGCCATCATCCTGGCCAACGGCTCCTCCGCTGTCATGCCCAGGATCGAAGGCATCGACCATCCAAAGGCGGTCAACTGCATCGACGCGCTTCTCCACGAGGAGAGGCTGGGCCAGCGGGTCGTGGTGGTGGGCGGCGGCCTCGTGGGTTGCGAGCTTGCCATGGACCTGGTCAACAAGGGCCGCGACGTCCAGATCGTGGAGGCGCTGCCACAGATCCTGGCCTCCGGCCCCCAGGTCCCCCTGCCCAACACCATGTACCTGCACGACTTCTTTGCGGAGAAGGGCACACCCATCCACACCAGCACCCGCATCGCTGCAGTCACGGACGATGGCGCGGTCGTGATGGCCGCGGATGGCGCCAGCACGACCATCCCAGCCGACTCGGTCGTCATCGCCGTGGGCTTCCGCCCCAACCCGTCCCTGCGCGAGGAGTTCCAGGGCCTGGGGGCCGAAGTCTACGAGATTGGCGACGAGCGCCGCGTGGGCAACATCCTCACCGCCATCTGGGACGCCTATGAGGTGGCCCACACGCTGTAGCCGCACAAGGTCGCAACCCCGGAATCCCATCTGGATTCTGGGAAGCCAAGCGGCGCCGCCGGTAACCTCCCGGCGGCGCCCTGCTCTTCCTTGGCCAGCAATCCTTAATGCAATTCCTATCTGACGTTCAATTGATGCCAGATTGGCTACTATTATCTAATACGAATGGTATGACTCTTGCGAAGCGACGAGTTTGAGTGGGATGACGAAAAGGCGGAGGCAAACGAGCGAAAGCACTCGGTTCCCTTCGATTATGCCGCCGAGCTCCTGCAGGGAGACTATATAGCCTTTCATGCAAGAGTCAGCGGCGAGTCCCGGGTCAAGGCGCTCGCCCGGGATTGCGGCGAGTACTTCGTTGTGATCTATACCGAGCGAGAAGGGCGCGTCCGAATTATCTCTGCCAGACACGCAACCGAGAAGGAGGCGGCAACTTATGAGCGTTATCAGCACTGAGGAGTTCGACCGTCGGATTGACGACGGGGAGGACATGGAGGAGTTCCTAGACATGGAACACCCCATAATTCACAAGGCTGGCAAGACGCCCCGCGTTGTTCTCAATCCTCCGGAGTGGCTCGTTGAGTTCTATGATGCCGAGGCCAAGCGTCGCGGCATCGCACGAAAGGCGGCCATGAACACCGCCCTCGTGGAGTGGGCAGACCAGCAGCGCGAACGCGAAGCACGACTGGCATAGACAATACGCCAAGCACCAGACAGCCAGCCGCGGATCCGCAAAGGGTTTCCAAGCGGCTAAGCGGCGCCGCCGGTAACCTCCCGACGGCGCCGCCCTCACACTTCGAGGAAATTGGGTTGATCTCGAACCCTAGAGCGTCACGACCATGAGCTTGTCACCGGCCCTGACGGTACCTGTCTTGGCACAACTGATGCTCTGGGTCGCATCGGGGTTGGTCACGATGATCGGAGTCTCGGTGGAGAGGCCCTTGCTCTTCACGAAGTCCAGATCCACATCCATGAGGGGCTGGCCGGCCTTGACCTTGTCGCCCTGCTTCACGTGGGCAACGAAGCCCTGGCCATTGAGCGTGACGGTGTCGATGCCAATGTGCATGAGGAGCTCGACGCCCTCGTCGGTGGTGATGCCCACCGCATGGCCGGTCGGGAAGAGCATGCTCACGGTCCCAGAGACAGGAGAGACCAGCTTGCCCTCGGAGGGAAGGAGCACCACGCCCTGGCCCATGGCGCCGCTGGAGAAGGCTACGTCGGTCGCCTCGGAGAGGGGCTTGACCTCGCCAGCTGCGGGAGAGACGACCTCCACCTCCAGACCCTCGGCGGATTCGGTGGCAGCCGCCGGGGCAGAGGCGCCCTCAAGCTCGGCCTCGGTCACGGGAGCCTCGAAGTCCGCCTTGTCCTCGGGATCCACGCCCCACAGGACGGTGAGGACACAGCCCACAGCGAGGGATGTGGCGATGGCAACCAGGAAGAGGGGCATGGGCGAGTAGCAGAGCGTGGCAACAGAGATCACGTTGTGGAAGATGTAGGCGTTCATGGTGACGCCCATGCCGCCGGCAAGCGCGCCGCCCGCGGCACCGGCGATGGCGACGATGACCATGAGGCGACGGTAGTTCATGACGAGGCCGTAGAGGATGGGCTCGGTCACGCCGGCCAGGAAGCCGGTGACGAAGGCGGGCTGGGCGATGTCACGAACCTTGGAGCCCTTCTTGGCGCGGATGGCGCAGCCAAGCGCGATGCCCATCTGGGCCCACACGGCGCAGACGCACACGCCCTCGATGAAGTCGCCGCCGTACATCTCGAGGTTCTGCAGGGTGATGGGCGTGAAGCCCCAGTGCAGGCCCAGCATGGTGAGGTAGGGGTACACGGCGCCGAGGATGAGGCCGGCCAGGAAGCCGTTGAGGTTGAAGAGCCACTGCACGCCAGCGGCAATGGCGTCGCCCACGTTGTTGCCAAAGGGACCAAAGACGAGGGCGGTGAAGGGCACCATGATCAGGAGGTCGATCATCGGGGCCAGGAAGAGCTGCAGGTCCTGGTTGATGAACTTGCGGATGCCCTTGTCGAGGAAGCTGTAGATGGTGGTAGCGATGAAGATGGGGAAGATGGTGGAGCCGTAGCTTACGGCCTGGAGGCCAAGCCCCAGGAAGTCGGTTCCCTCCACGCCCACGAGGCCTGTGAAGTTGGGCTCCAGCAGGGCCGCGCCGATGGCCGCTCCCACATAGGGGTTGGCGCCCAGCTGCTTGGAGATGGTAAAGCCCAGGAAGACCGGCAGGAAGTAGAAGCAGGCATTGCCAGCAGCCGAGAGCACGAGGTAGGTGGAGCTGGCATCGGAGAGGAGTCCCAGCGTGGTGAGCAGGGTGAGAAGGGCCTTGATCATACCCGAGCCTGCCATGAGGGGGATGATGGGCGAGAAGGCACCGGAGATCACCTTGAGCACCACATCCAGGGGCTTCTGCTTGGCGGCACCGGAGTCAGCGGACCCGGCGGAGGCGCCCTCGCCGCCAAAGCCGCCCAGCTCCTGGATGGCCAGCCAGTAGTCGTGCACCGCGGCACCGATGACCACCTGCACCTGGCCGCCACCGCGGATCACCTTGAGAACGTAGGGCAGAGCCTCCAGCTTGGCGTCGTCCGCCTTGGACTCGTCCTTGAGCTCGAAGCGCAGCCGCGTGGCGCAGTGAACCAGACTGCGCACGTTTTCCTTGCCGCCCACGAGCGCAAGGATCTGCTTGCCTTCCTCCATGTACTTCATCTTTCTCATCCCTTCGTCCCGCCCCAACAGCTGGGGTGCCCAACTAGACGCCGGACGTTCCGGCGCGAAGTGCCATGCCTTGTGGATTGCCGTGCTAGAGCTCGCGACCGTTGGTCTCGATCACGTGCTTGAACCACCAGAAGCTCTTCTTGCGAAGACGTACGCCCGTGCCCGTGCCGTCGTCCCGCTTGTCCACGTAGACGAAGCCGTAGCGCTTGGCCATCTCCCCCGAGGTGAAGGAGACAAGGTCGATGCAGCCCCAGGGCGTGTAGCCAATGAGGTCCACGCCGTCCTCGTCCACGGCCTTCTCCATCTGCTCGATGTGGGCGCGCAGGAACTCGATGCGGTCGTCATCCTCGATGTGGCCGTCTGCGTCCGGCTCCTCGTAGAGGCCGATGCCGTTCTCGACCACGAACTGCGGCAGCTGATAGCGCTCGTCAAAGACCTTGAGCGCATAACGCAGGCCCTTGGGGTCGATGGCCCAGCCCCAGGCGGACTGCTCGAGGTGTGGGTTGTCGACCATGTGCTCGTCGGAGCGGGAGGTGGACTCACTGATGTCGGCGTGGGCCTCGTGGTTGACCGCGTTGCTCAGGTAGTAGCTAAAGCCGATGTAGTCCACGGTGCCCGCGGAAAGAGCCGCCAGGTCCTCCGTCGTGATGTCCAGGTCCCAGCCCTTGCGCTCGAAGAGGCGCACGGCATAGTGGGGATAGGTGCCGCGGGCCATCACGTCGGTGAAGAAGAGCGTGGAGTGCATGGCGTCCTGGGCCAAGAGCACGTCATCGGGGTGGCAGCTAAAGGGGTAGATCATCTCGGCCGCCACCATGCAGCCCACCTTGATCGAGGGGTCGATGGCGTGGGCCGCGGCCACCGCGCGGGCCGATGCCACGAACTCGTAGTGGGAGGCCTGGTACATGACCCGCCAGGGGTCGTCCGCCTGGCTCAGCAGGATGCCCGAGTCGGTCCAGGAGTAGATGTCGTTCTCCACGTTGTACTGGTTGTTGATCTCGTTGAAGGTCATCCAGTAGGCCACCTTCTGGTGGTAGCGCTCAAAGCAGGTGGTGGCAAAGCGAACGAAGAAGTCAATCAGACGGCGGTTGGACCAGCCGCCATAGGCCTGCACCAGGTGGAGCGGCATCTCGAAGTGGGAGAGCGTGACCACGGGCTTGATGCCATTGGCCAAGAGCTCGTCGAAGAGGCGGTCGTAGAAGGCCAGGCCCTCCTCGTTGGGCTCCTCCTCGTCGCCCTGGGGGAAGATGCGCGACCACGCGATGGAGGTGCGCAGGCACTTGAAGCCCATCTCGGCAAAGAGCCTGATGTCGTCCGCGTAGGTGTGGTAGAAGTCGATGCCCTCGTGCGCCGGGTAGTCCTGGCCCTCGACCACCCCGTCCGTGATCTGGCGCGCCCGCTCTGCCGAGCCGCGCGTCATCACGTCCGCCACGGAGAGCCCGCGGCCGCCCTCGAGGTAGGCGCCCTCAACCTGGTTTGCCGCAACCGCGCCGCCCCACAAAAAGTCGTCCCTCAGCATTGCCATCCCTTCTCGCGTTCCCGTCAAGAAGGGTTATACAGGGGCATCTACCTGCTGTTTATTTGGGTTGGGGCTTTTGGCGCAATGCGTCGCAAAGTAGCTTTTGCAAGGCCGCGCGAGGCGACGCAACGCGCCACGTGGGCGATTGCCAAGCGGTGCGGAGCGTCAGTCCGAGGAGCCCACCGCCACGCCGCCGCGGTCCAGTCGCTCGAAGTAGAGGCGCGAATAGGCATCGTTCAAGGCTCGCACCCGGTCGTAGTCCCTTACGAAGAGCATGGAGAAGAGCACGTCGAAGAGGTACTTGCTCGCGGTGCCAAAAACGATCTCGCCAAAGCGCTGGAACTCGTTGAAGTAGAAGACCTCGAGCACGTGGTCGCATAGGCCCGCAAGGGGCGAGTTCACGTTTGCCGTCATGGCAACGGTGGGCACCCCACGCTCGCGAAGCATGCGCGCCGCCTCCACCACCGTGCGGTCGATGCCCGACTTGCTCACCAGCACGACCACGTGGTCCTTGGGACAGGCCATGGCCAAGAAGATGGTCTTGTCCATGTTTTCGTACACGGTGGTCTGCTTGCCCAGGAGGCAGAAGTTGTGGCTGGCGTAGCGGGCCACGGCGGCGTTCATGTCGGAGGCCACGATGTCGATGGAGGTGGCTGGTGCCATGACCGCAACGATGGCGTCGAGCTCTGCGGGCGAAACCTGGCGCTTGGTCTCTTCGACCACTCGCTCGGTAAGGCCAGAGATCTTTCCCAGGACCTCCACCGCGCTGTCATCCCGGCCGATGTCGGCATTGTCGATGTTCACCCGCTTGAGCTCGGAAACAATGCCCGCGCGAAAGTCCCCGTAGCTCTCGTAGCCCAGCTTCTTGCAGAGGCGAAGGACCGTGGAGCCGCTCGTGTAGGTGCGGCGGGCGAGCTCGCGCGACGACATGTGCGCGACCTCGTCTGGGTGGTCCAGCACGTAGCCCACCACCACGCGCTCGTTCTCGCTGAGGTGCTTTGTGGTACGAAGCTGCTTGAACGCGTCCATGGCATCCCCCCGTCGCCGCATACGAATGTTTATACCATTCACGCAGTGTGACGCCAGCGGACGGACCGCCGGGCCTACCCCACCAGCGCCAGGGACTTGAGCAGCCAGAGCCAGGCCGTGAGCGTGAAGGCGCAGCCAAAGGTCGTCATCATCACGACCGTGGAGGTGAGCTGCCCCTCGTGGCCGAGGTTGCGCGCCATTATGTAGCAGCTCACGGTGGAGGCCGAGCCCAGCATGACCAGGATGGCCACCAGCTGCTGGTCGCGGAAGCCCATCTGGATGGCCAGGGGCAAAAAGATGCCAACAAGCACCACGAGCTTGATGGCCGAGGCCAGGAGCGCCACCGGCACGTCTCCCTTGGCACGGCCGAAGTCGAAGGAGGCCCCCATGGCCATGAGCCCAAGCGGGGTGGCCAGGACCGCCACGTTGTGGACCGTGGAGGCCAGGACCTGCGGCAAGGGGATGCGCAGGAGGGACCAGGCAAAGCCCACCACGATGCCGATGATGATGGGGTTCGTGACCACACCACGCGCCGCCCTGCGCACGAGGGCGCCCATGCCCGGTCGCTCCTCCCCCTCGCGAGGGGGCGCCGTGACGGTGAGGGCCACCACGGCCACCACGTTGTAGAGCGGCACGGAGCCCAGGATCATGAGGGCAGCCATCGTGGTGTTTGCCTCGCCATAGATGTTTTGGATAAAGGCGATGCCCAGGATGGCGGCCGAGCTGCGATAGGCCACCTGCACGAACTCGCCACGGCGCGGCAGGTCACGCACCGCGAACCGGGCCACGAGGCAGATTGCCGCGATGCTGGCACTCGTGGCCACGAGGCAAAAGAGCACGAAGCGCCCGTCCCATGCCGCGGCAAAGTCCTGCGTGGCCAGGTCCTGGAAGAGGAGGACCGGCAGGGCGACCTTGAAGACGAAGGCGTTGAGGTAGCCGGTGAACCTCTCGTCCATGAGGCCAAGGCGGCGAAGGGCCACCCCCAGCAGCATGGTGAGGAAGATGGGAAAGGTCGCGTTGATGCTAAAGAGGAGGCTCTCCATGTGCGTCACCTGCCCGGCTTGCGATGGGTGAGGTGCCAGCCGCCGCAATACTCGCACTGGTACACGAAGATCTTGGGGGCGTCCTTGCGCTTGGAGGCCTTCTCAGCGGCCTTCTTTGCCTCTGTCTGCGTGGCGTAGCGCCGCTTGCGGATGCAGGCCCGGTACTCGCCAGCATCCTCGCCCTTCTCGCGGGACCTCGCCCCCGCGTCATTCGGTCTCGCCATGCTGCGCCCCCCTGTCGCCGCCCGTCTCGTCGTCGCCGTCACGCAAGCACGACCCACACGCGCTAGTATGGCCACAACCCGTCGAGAGGAGCAAACGTGCCCACCAAGCTCAACGACAGCCCCATATACGGCCCCGTCATGAGCCGCCGCATGGGCCTCTCCCTTGGCGTGAACCTGGAGCCTGCGGACGGCAAGGTCTGCAGCTTCGACTGCCTCTACTGCGAGTGCGGACTCAGCGAGGAGCGCCGCACCACCACGCCCGTCCCCACGGCGGCCCAGGTCGCGGCGGCGCTCGAGGGCAAGCTACGCGAGCTCGCGAACGAGGGCGCACGCCTGGACGACATCTCACTCGCCGGCAACGGCGAGCCCACGCTCAACCCCGAGTTCCCGCAGATAGTGGACGCTGTCCTCACCCTGCGAGACGAGCTCGCGCCCACGGCCCAGGTCACCGTGATCTCCAACGGCACCATGGCAGGCCACCCAGACGTGCACGCGGCGCTCCTGCGCGTGGACTCCAACCTCTTCAAGCTGGATACGGTGGAGCAGGCCTACGTGGACCTTCTAGACCGTCCGCGCGGAGCCTACGACGTCCGCCGCCAGGTGGAGCTGGCCAAATCCTTTGGCGGCCACGTGACCATCCAGACAATGTTCCTAAAGGGCGTCGTGGACGGCCAGGACCTGGACAACACGGGAGACAAGTACGTGGGCCCCTGGCTCGACGCCCTGCGCGAGATCGGCCCCGAGGCCACGACCATCTACACCGTGGACCGTGACACCCCGGTGGCAGGACTGGCCAAGGCCCCGGCAGCTACCCTCGACGCCATCGCCGAGCGCGTGCGCGCCCTAGGCATCCCCTGCCTCGTGGGCTACTAGCATCCTGGTGTCACAAAAGTGTCTGACACTTTTGTGACACTAGCCCAGGATCTCGCCAGCTATGCGGGCGGTCTCGGTAGCGTCCTTGGCGTAGAAGTCCGCGCCCACCATCTTGGCGTACTCCGGCGTGAGCACGGCGCCTCCCACCACCACCTTGGCCCAAGGGCAACGCTTGCGTAGGAGCTCGATTGTCTCGCGCATGGCAGGTACCGTGGCCGTCATGAGGGCGGAGAGCCCCACCAGCTCCACGTGGTCGCGTTCGCAGGCCTCGGCCACCGTCTCCGGGGGCACGTCGCGGCCCAGGTCGACCACGTCGTAGCCGTAGTTCTCCAGCAGCATGCGGACGATGTTCTTGCCAATGTCGTGGATGTCGCCATGCACGGTGCACACGATCACCTTGCCCTTAGCGGGGCCCGCCTCGCCCGTGCCGGCGTTGCGCTGGCGGATCACCTCAAAGCCCGCCTTGGCCGCCTCTGCCGAGGCCATGAGCTGCGGTAGGAAGAAGGTCCCCTTCTCGAAGCGCGCGCCCACCTCGTCAAGGGCGGGAATAAGGACCTGGTTGATCACGTACATGGTGTCGTGCGAGTCGAGGAGCCCGGCCACGGCCTCGGGCACGGGGCCCTTGCGGCCAGCCAGCACGAGCTCGCGCACCTGGTCCTCGCGGGTAGCGGGAGCACTGGTCCCGTCTGATGTGCCGACCACTGACGTGACAGAACCTCCGACCCCACCGGCCGCGGGGCTCGCACCAGCCGGTGCGACCTTGTCGCTCCTGTCCGCGAAGTGGGCCACGTAATACTGGGCGGACTCGTCCTCGCCACTGAGCACACGCCAGGAGTGCACCACATCCATCATGCGCTGCGTACCCGGGTTCACGATGGCCAGGTCCAGTCCAGCAGAGAGCGCCGCGCTAAGGAAGGTGGCGTTGACCAGCGGGCGGAAGGGCAGGCCAAAGCTAATGTTTGAAACGCCCAGGACCGTGCGAACTCCCGGCAGCTCCCGCTTGACCAGTCGGATGCCGTCGAGAATGGCCCGAGGCGCCGTCTGGTCCGTGGAACAGGCCATGGTCAGGCAGTCGATAGCGATGTCCTGCCGCGGGATGCCCAGCTCCTCCGCGCGTCCAACGATCTTGCGCGCGATGTCCAGACGACCCTGGGCCGTCTTGGGGATGCCCTCCTCGTCGAGCGCCAGGCCCACGATCGCACACCCGTAGTGCTTGGCTATGGGCAGCACCGCCGCCATCACGTCCGCCTTGCCGTTGGTGGAGTTGATGAGGGCCTTGCCGGGGTAGGAGCGCACGGCGGCCTCTATGACCGCGGGGTCGGCTGCATCTATCTGAAGCGGAAGCGTGGTCACACCCTGGAGCTCGCTCACCAGCCGGCAGATCTCCGCCCCCTCGTCAATCTCCGGAAGTCCCGCGTTCACGTCCAGGATCTGGGCCCCGTCCTTGGTCTGGCTGATGGCGAGTCCCATGATGTAGTCGTGGTTGCCGCTCCGCAGGGCCTCCTTCATGCGCTTCTTGCCCGTGGGGTTTATCCGCTCGCCAATCACTCCCACCTGGCCGGGCTCCAGGGCACAGAGCTCCTGGGCGCTCGTGACCGTAAAGCAGTCACGCAGCTTGCGAGGGGCGGGCACGCGCCCAGCGAGAAGCTTCTTCTCGGCAGCGATGTATTCCGGTGTGGTTCCGCAGCAGCCACCGATTATGGTGACGCCGGCGTCCAGCATGCCGGCCACTGCCTCGCAGTACTCGGCAGGCTTGATGTCGTAGACCGTGGTACCGTCCACCACACGCGGCAGACCCGCGTTCGCCTGCGCCATCACGGGGCAGTCGGCCCAAGGTAGCATGCGCTCCACAAGCGGGGCCACATCTGCGGGGCCCAACGAGCAGTTGATGCCCACCGCGGAGGCGCCCAGCGCGGAGAGGGTGACCGCCGCCACCTCGGGCGTGGTGCCCAGGAAGGTGCGCCCATCCTCGTCGAAGGTCATGGTCACGAAGGCGGGTAGGTCGGAGTTCTCCGTCACGGCTAGAAGGGCGGCCTTGGTCTCCGCCAGGTCGGCCATGGTCTCGATGACGAAGAGGTCCGCGCCCGCGGCATCCGCCGCCTGCACCTGGTCAGCGAAGAGCCGGTAGGCCTTCTCGAAGGGAAGGGTTCCCATAGGCTCCAGGAGCGCCCCCGTGGGACCGAGGTCCGCCGCCACGTAGCGCGCACCCGAGGCCCTGGCGCAACGCACGCCCTCCTCCACCACGCGTCGCACGGTCCAGGAGTTGTTGAGCTTGAGAGCATTGGCGCCAAAGGTGTTGGCGGTAACCACCTCGGAGCCCGCCTCCACGTAGGCCCGATGGATGGCTGTGACCTCCTCCGGCTTGGTGAGGTTTAGGAGCTCCGGCAGTTCGCCTGCCGCAAGGCCGCGTGCCTGCAGCTGCGTGCCCATGGCCCCGTCGAGGAGCAGGAAGTCCTCGCCGGCAAGCGCGCGAGCCAGATGATCGTCCTTCACCCGCAGCTGGCGCGGGGTGAGACGGCCCTCCGGCAGGGACTCCACCAGCCTCTGAGCGTAGGTCTTGTCGCTGGAAGCGCTGGTGTCAGCCATGGCAGGTCACTCCCGTAGGTCGGAGCGTACAGAAGTCGAAGCAAGGGCAGCCCCTGCAGGTGCGGTGCGTGGAGGGCTGCCGGTCGCGGAACATGCCCACCACGGCAGTCACGCTCTTTGTGGGCGTCATGAGCAGGGTGTCCGTGAGGGTGATTCCCAGGCGGCGCTGGGCGTCGAGCGTGGAGAGAAGGACCGGCTGGCAGGAGAGCGGCAGGTCCCCATAGCCTGGCGAGAAGCGGAAGTTGGTGTAGAGCCCCCGCTCTCGGGCAAGTGCCACCAGCTGAGCCTCCGCAGCATCCGCAGCCCGCTCCACGAGCGTGGTACCCGCAGCGTCGAAGATGGCCTGTGCCACCGGGTCCGCCACCGCCAGGCGCCTGAGCTCGCGCTCCACGCCCATGCCAGCCGTCACGGCGAGCACGCCCACCGCCACGGCGCCAGCCATGTGCTCCTCCATGGAGTGCCCTTGCAAGGTGAGCGACGTACCCGCCAGCCGCAGCTCCGGAAGGCCATCCGCCATGGTGGCCCAACCAGCGACCTCGAAGGTCCGGACCGACCCGCGTGGGCGTCCCACCTCCAGGCAGTGCGCGATGACCCCATCCACCCTTGCGTCCAGCTCGGGCGTCATGGCCTGACCCCGATATCCCAGGTACCGCAGCACCTCGGACCGGTCGAGCGAGTCTATGTGATAGTCGCTGATCACGGGCTACCCCTCGAAGTACCCCACGCTTGCGAGCGCCTCGTGGACCGCATGGGCCACGCGGGGCTTGTTCATGCTGTACACGTGGATGCCGTCCACGCCGTTTGCCGCAAGGTCCAGGATCTGCTCGCAGGCGTACTCGATGCCCGCCTGGGCCTGGGCCTCGGGATCATCCCCCGCCCGCACCAGGCGCTTGACCACGCGTGCCGGAATGGAGGCACCGCAGTTGAAGGCCATGCGCTGGATCTGCTTGACGCTTGTGAAGGGCATGATGCCCACGACCACGGGGAGCTTGACCCTATGGCGCAGGAGCCGCTCGCGGAACCGGTAGAAGTCCTCGTTGTTGAAGAACAGCTGCGTTACCAGGAAGTCCGCCCCGGCATCCTGCTTGGCCAAAAGCCCCTCGAAGTCCCCCTCCTCGCTGGGAGACTCCACGTGGCCCTCGGGATAGCAGGCAGCACCGATGCAGAGGTCGGATCCACTGGAACGCAGATAGGAGATCATGTCGCTCGCATGGACAAAGTCCCGCTGCTCGACGCCGGGACGGCGGTCCCCGCGCAGGGCCAAGAGGTTCTGGATCCCATAGGTCCCGAGTTCCTTGACGTAGGCATCCACGTCCTCACGGACTGTCCCCATGCAGGTGAGGTGGGCGAGGGCCGTGGTGCCAAAGTCGTTCTCGATTGAGGCCGCTATGGGGATGGTGTTGCGGGAGTTGCCCGTGCCACCGGCCGAGTAGGTCACGCTGATCCAGTCCGGCCTGTCGGCAGCGATGCCGCCTGCGATCTCGTATGCCTGCTCCAGCGGCAGCTCGCCCTTGGGCGGGAAGACCTCCGCAGAGAAGGTCTGGTGCTGCGCGAGCTTGTCGGTAATCCTCATGTGGTCAGCCTCCGTATCCCCACTTCTTGTCGGTCGATTGTACGGCAGCTTCCGCAAATAGTCAGACTGTCAGACGGCATCAACGCATGAACGCAGGCATCTCCCCAGCCTTGGTAGCCCTTGCTATCTCGAAGAAGGCATCGGCAACGGCGTCGTCCTCCGCCCGCCCCACATGCCAACGAGCCGTCTGCGCAACGATCGGCACCGCGTTTGCCACGGCAACGGAGTTCGGGTAGTGCTCGAGCATGGACATGTCGTTCTCCGCGTCGCCAAAGACAGCCACCTCGTCGGGCGTAAGACCAAGGGCTTCCATGAGGAAGTCACCTCCCCGCTCCTTGCCAAAGCCGTGAGGCAGGATGTCGATGTGAGGGAAGCCCGGCATGGGGAAGACGAAGTCAAACTCCGGACAGGCCTCAGCCAGGCGCTCGCGCACCTCACGCCCTCGTGCCATGTCTCCCACGACGCGGACGTTCGCCTTGTGGCAGGGCTCGTCCGGAACCTCCCCCATGGCCTCACCGACCGCCCAGAAGTAGTCGGGATTAGCCTGCACATAGCCCATGTCCATGCCTATGCCGATCTTCCTCTCCTCGTACTCCACCACCAGGAACGCATCCCAAAACTCAGTCAGGACGTCTCGTGTGCGGGTGAGCACGTCATGTGCAAGCGGCGTCGAGCTCACGAGCTGGCCGTCCAGGTAGACGAGCTGCCCGTTGCAGGTGATGGCCGTGGAGCAGAGGCCGGTATCCCCGCCAAAGAGCTCCGGCAGTCCCGAGAAGGTCCTGCCCGTGGCAGGTGCGAAGTGCACGCCCGCCGCCTGGAGCGCCCGTATGGCGTCCGCTCCATGGCCGGTTATGACGTGGGGACTGCCCCAGATGAGCGTGTTGTCCAGATCGGAGAGAACGAGCCTGATCATGAGACCCCCTAGGTAGGTTTGGCGGATTCCCATCCTACCCGCGGCGTCGCCCAGGAACCTTCCGCTCGCCGACCTCCCTAAGAATGGAACAGGCACGGCGGTCGGGGGGCCGCCGTGCCCGAGTCCGCCGCACGACGGGTGTTGGGGGATCCGCCATGCAGCTAGCTTAAGGTATAGACCGAAAAGGCGGCATCGTGGCCCTACAATGCCGTGAGAGGTACCTTCAGCAAGCTGAATAGCACATTTGCTCCACAAATCCCGTACACGAGGACCGCAGCGACCGAAAGCCACGGTGCCATGGGCATTCCCATCTCCCCTGCACGCACCGCCCTGCCGCCGTGCGCGACCTCGAACGCGAGGTGCAGGGCATGCCCAAGGAGTCCCAGCATGCAGGCGCAGCCGATCACCACGAGTATCCTCACGGGGCCCATCCACATGCCAAGAGCTGCGGAAAGCTTGACATCGCCGCCTCCCACGCCCGCCCTTCCCCATATCCTGCCGGACGCCCATGCCGCCGAGAGGAGAATCCCTGCCCCAGTGGCCATCCCCGCCAATGCCACAAGGACGTCGCCCATGCCCAAAGCCGCCAAGCCCAGCCATGCGCCACCCAGGACCACCACCGTCGCGTTCGGCACGCGCCTCCATCGCACGTCGCAGAGGCTCGCGACTAGCAAGGACAAAAGGCCCAGCCCCACGCACACCCATCCAACAAGCACCTCGATTCCCATCTGGACCACCTCCTGTAGGGGAGCAATCTACGATGGGACAACCAAGCCTGCAGCTTCGCTTCCGCGAACGGCATACGTGCACTTCCACCCCACATAATTCAGCGCCGCAGTGTGGGACACTTGAATTGGCAAACTCATTCAACCAAAACAGCAGGAGGGCCATCGGTGAACGGTTGTTCGATAAAGACTCTCGCCGCCTGTGGCCTCCTGGGGCTAGGGGTGTGCGGGGGCATCCTCGCCTCTCGCAAGCGCAAGCTCGACCATGCCGGAATCCACGTGAGCACCCGGACGAAGGGCGGCCCCGCCCTCGTGTTCGACCTTCTTGACCAGGACGGCTCCACCATGCGCATGCTGGTGGTGGAGGGAGTCGTGCAGTCCGTAACCTACACCGACGAGCGGCGCTACGAGCTCGCCATGCCCTACCTGGCCGGCTTCGACGCCATGTTCGAACCGGGTCGGCCGGTGCGCGACGTCCTGATGCTGGGTGGCGGCGGCTATGGGTACCCAAAGCACCTCGTGGCGGAGCGTCCGGAATGCCGGGTGGACGTCGTAGAGGCCGATCCCGCCATCACTCGGCTTGCCCGCAGGTATTTCTACGTGAACGACCTCATGCGCGATTTCTCGTGTGCCTCCACAGGACGGCTGCGCGCCTATACCGCGGAGGGTCGCGCCTTCCTCGAGAACCCCAGGGTCGGCCGTCCCCTCTACGACGCGATCGTATGCGACTGCTTCCAGGGCAAGGTCCCCGCCGCGAGCCTCGCGACCGTGGAGGCCGCGCAGGCCGTCAAGGCACGCCTCGCGCCAGGGGGCACGTATCTCACGAACGTCGTGGCGGCCCTGGAAGGTCCGGCCTCGCAGCTGCTCTGGTCGCAGACTTCCACCCTGTCGCAAGTCTTCTCCCATGTGCACGCCATACCCGTGGACCCCGAGTCCGCCGACGAGCGCGACAACGTCATCGTGATCGCCTCGGACTGCAATGACACCTTCCCAGGCGAGCTACCCACAGATGCCCTGCCAACCGGCCCCATCCTCGCCGACGAATCGGTAGCGAGCTTCCTCCCCAGCCTCGTCATGTAAGCAGTCAGGAAATTCAGAAACATAAGTTCGAATTTCTGTTGTCTGATTGGGCTCAAGTGGGTAGAATGTCGGGACTCGACCACGAGACCGGGGAGGTGCCCATGACTGATTGGCTGATAAGGACGTTCGTGCATGACCCACAGGACGTGTCGAGCCCCGAGGTTCGCACCAGCTACGGCCGTTTGGCGGGCATCGTGGGCATCGTATGCAACGTGGCCCTCTGCCTCTTCAAGGGGCTCGTGGGCATAGCCGCGGGCTCGGTGTCAATGGTGGCGGACGCCGTGAACAACCTCTCCGACGCCTCCAGCAACGTCATAAGCCTCCTAGGCTTCAAGATGGCGAGCAAGCCGCCCGACATGAACCATCCCTACGGCCACGGCCGCTATGAGTACCTAGCCGGTCTCTCCGTGGCCGCCCTGGTGGTGGCCATCGGCTTCAACCTTGTTACCGGCTCGATCCGGCGCATCATCAGCCCTGAGCCCGTGGAGTTTGGCCCCTTTGTGGTCTTGGCGCTCTCCGTCTCGATCCTGGTCAAGCTCTGGATGATGGCCTTCAACCTCAGGATAGGCCGTGCCATTCGCTCGGATGCCCTCCTAGCCACTGGCATGGACTCGCGCAACGACGTCATAACCACGGCGTCCGTCTTGGCAGCAGCCGTCATATCCCACTTCACTGGCGTGCAGTTGGACGCTTGGGCAGGCATCGCGGTCGGCGCCTTCATCCTCTGGAGCGGATTCGACCTGCTGCGTAAGGCCATCAGCCCGCTCCTGGGCCGCGCGCCTTCCCCCGAGCTCGTGCAGTACATTCACGACAAGATCATGAGCTATCCCGGCGTGCTGGGAACGCATGACCTCATGGTGCACGACTACGGGCCCGGTAGACAGTTCGCGAGCGCCCACGTGGAGATGAGCGGCAGCGAGGGCGTCTACCGGTCCCACGACACATTGGACAACATCGAGCAGGACTTCAAGCGAGAGGGCCTCATAATGACCCTTCACTACGACCCCATCGTGACCGACGACCCCAATGTCAAGGACATGCGCCACTGGATCGACACCTCCATCAAGGAGCAGATCAACCCCCTCCTCTCCATCCACGACCTGCGCACGGTCCCCGGTCCCACCCACACCAACGTGATCTTCGACTGCGTACGACCGGCAGGCCTGGCGCTCACGGACTCCCAGCTCAAGAAGCGCATCTCGGACATCGTGACGGCACGGTACCCCAAGGCCGTCTGCAAGGTGACCATTGACCAGAGCTACGTGTCTCCCCGCCAATAGGCAGGGTCAGACGTTGCCAGGATCTAAGGAGGAGACATGCCTCACGGCACATAAAAGCAAAGCAGATGATCGTGATGCGTCGCGACCTCAAGATGCGCAAGGGCAAGATCGCGGCACAGGCCTCCCATGCCTGTGTGGAGGCAGTCCTCATGGCGCTGGCACGCGAGGGCAGGCTCGACGAGGTGCGCACGACACCCGACGAGAGCTGGGTCTACCTCGACCACGACGAGGGCGATACCTCGCCCCTCACGGACTGGTTCGACGCAGGTGTGGCCAAGGTCTGTGTGTACGTGGACTCCGAGGAGGAGCTTCTCGACATCGCGGCTCAGGGCCGGGAGCAGGGCTTCCTCGTGTCCCTCGTGCGCGACGCCGGCCTCACGGAGTTCCATGGCGAGCCCACCCTCACCTGCCTCGCCTTCGAGCCCCTACCGGCCGACCTCATCGACCCCATCACAGGCGGCCTGCCCCTCTATTAGCCTCCCTTCTTGTCCATGGGCACCTTCGACAATGGGTCCTTGTCAAACAGCCTGAAGTTTCTTTAATTCCTACTTGCGCACTAGGTTTATAAGTGTCACCCTACTCCTTGACGAGTTGTCTGGCCCAAGGCCCTGCGGGGCAGCCGATGTGCCTCGTCACCAGGAGAAGGAGAGGAACCACCATGCACGTTGCGAATCACGTAGAGTCCGTCATCGGCAACACCCCCCTGATCGACCTCAGCTCGCTGGGATCGGGCAACGCCCGCGTCCTTGGCAAGTACGAGGCTACCAACCCCGGCGGCTCCATCAAGGACCGCGTTGCCGCCGCCATGGTAGACGCCGCCGAGCTCGACGGCGCGCTCCAGCCGGGTGGCACCATCATTGAGCCCACCTCCGGCAACACCGGCGTGGGCCTTGCCATGGTCGCCGCCGCCCGTGGGTATAAGCTCATCCTCACCATGCCCGAGACCATGTCGGTCGAGCGCCGCAAGCTGGCCGCTGCCTACGGTGCCCAGATCGTGCTGACCCCCGGCCCCAAGGGCATGGCCGGCGCCGTGGAGAAGGCCAACGAGCTCCACGACCAGACCCCCAACTCCATCATCGCTGGGCAGTTCGACAACCCTGCCAACCCCCGCATCCACTACCAGACCACCGGCCCGGAGATCTGGGCGGACACCGAGGGCACCGTCGACGCGATCGTGGCCGGCGTGGGCACCGGCGGCACCATCTCCGGCACCTCCCGCTTCCTCAAGGAGAAGAAGCCCTCCGTCCTGGGCATCGCCGTGGAGCCCGAGGAGTCCCAGGTCCTGGCAGGCAAGCCCGCCGGTGGCCACAAGATCCAGGGCATCGGCGCCAACTTCGTGCCCGGCAACTTCGACCGCTCCGTGGTCGATGAGATAGTCCCCGTGGCATCCGCCGACGCCATCGCCACCAAGAAGCGCCTGGCCAGCGAGCTGGGCTTGCTCGTGGGCATCTCCTCCGGCGCCGCCGTGGCCGCCGCCCTCAAGGTGGCCGAGCGTCCCGAGAGCAAGGGAAAGGTCATCGTGGCGGTACTTCCCGACACCGGTGAGCGCTACCTCTCCATGGATCTCTAGGGCGCGGCGCGGAAGTAGACACGGGCAAGCGCAGGGACAACCGAACGCAGGCGGGGCCGGGAAGCGACTCTCCCGGCCCCGATTCTTGTCGTCACATCGCGGGCATTAGGGAGTACCCCCTAATGCCCGGCCATACCCAAATCCCCGCGCTGCTACATCTGCATGTTGCCGAACTCCGTCAGGCGCAGGTCCTTGTTGCGCTCCACGGCCCAGTCCAGGTTCCACTCGCTGGTAAAGAGCAGGAGCCGGTTGCCCCGCATGTCCTCCACGCGGCAGGTGTCGCGCGTGAGATTGAGCGTGCGCAGGTCCAGCTCGTCGGGCGAGTTCTCGACCCAGCGCAGGAGGGTGTAAGGCAGGCCGGTCCGGGCGACCTTGACGTTGTACTCGCTCTGCAGGCGCTCCTCCAGCACCTCGAACTGCAGGACGCCCACCACGCCCACGATCACGCTCTCCATGCCAGCGCCCAGCTCGCGGAATATCTGGATGGCGCCCTCCTGCGAGAGCTCCTGCATACCTTTTACGAACTGCTTGCGCTTGAGGGTGTCCACCTGCGTGATACGCGCGAAGTGCTCCGGCGCGAAGGTGGGGATGGGCGGGTACTGCACGCGGGCCTTGGGCGCGCAAACCGTGTCGCCGATGGAGAAGAGGCCCGGGTCGAAGAGTCCCACGATGTCGCCCGCAAAGGCCTCGTCCACCGTCGAGCGGTCGTCGGCCATCATGGCCGTGCCGCTCGCGAGCTTGAGGGTCCTGTCCCCCTGCACGTGGAGGGCGTCCATGCCACGCTCGAACCTGCCCGAGCAGATGCGCACGAAGGCCACGCGGTCGCGGTGGCGACGGTCCATGTTCGCCTGGATCTTGAAGACGAACCCGCTGAACTCGTCGCGCGAGGGCTCCACGGGCTCCCCGGTCAGGGTGTCCGTGTAGGCGAGCGGCGGGGGCGCCAGGCGCAGGAAGTCCTTGAGGAAGGGCTCCACGCCAAAGTTCGTGAGCGCCGAGCCAAAGAAGACCGGCGTCAGCCGGCCGTGGCGCACGGCATCCAGGTCGAACTCGTTGTCTGCCCCGTCCAGGAGCTCGATGTCGTCCATCAGGTTCTGGTGGTTCTCGGCGCCGATGAGCTCGTCGAGTGCGGGATCGCCCAGCTCGGCCTCCACCTCGGCGACCTTCTTCGTGGCGTTGGCATGGCCGTCGCCCTCGAAGGCGATCACGTGACGCGACGCGCGGTCAAAGACGCCCTTGAAGTTGCGCCCGGACCCGATGGGCCAGTTCATGGGGTAGGTGCCGATGCCCAGCACGTCCTCGATCTCCTCCATGAGCTCGAAGGGGTCGCGGATGTCGTGGTCGAGCTTGTTCACGAAGGTGAAGATGGGGATGTGGCGCAGGGTGCAGACCTTGAAGAGCTTGATGGTCTGGGCCTCCACGCCCTTGGCGCCGTCGATTACCATGACCGCGGAGTCAGCCGCCATCAGGGTGCGGTAGGTATCCTCCGAGAAGTCCTGGTGGCCGGGGGTATCCAGGATGTTCACGCAGCAGCCGCCGTAGGTGAACTGCAGGACCGAGGAGGTGACGGAGATGCCGCGCTCCTTCTCGATGTCCATCCAGTCGGAGACGGCGTGGCGCGCGCTGGCCTTGCCCTTTACGGAGCCGGCCGTCTGGATGGAGCCGGTGTAGAGGAGGAGCTTCTCGGTGAGCGTGGTCTTGCCCGCGTCCGGGTGGCTGATGATGGCGAAGGTACGCCGGGAGGCGACCTCCTCGGACAGGCTTGGCATGGGCATCCCCTTAGGGCGGTCAGCGGGGACCGCCGGTCGCATGGTCGCTTGTTTGCAGGTAGGCGTAGGTATTGTAGCGACCCGGGGCCTGTCGGGCGAGCGGCGCACAAAACGGCGAGAAGTGCGTGGGGCAGGCAGTCGCCGCGACGACGGGTCGGGCGGGAGTGGGCCGCCCCGCGCGACGCCCCCCGTCACCCCCGTGCGGCCAGGAACGCGTCCACCTCGGCTGGTGTGGGGATCGATACCGCGGCACCCGGCCGCGTGACCGCGATCGCAGACGCAGCCGACGCCCTCCGCATGGCCACCTCCGGTGCCTCCCCAGCCATGAGGGCGGCCAGCAGGTAGCCCGTAAAGGTGTCGCCAGCGGCCGTCGTGTCCACCGCATCCACGTGGAAGGCCTCCTGACGGACCCGCGCCTCGCCGTCCACGTAGACCGAGCCCGCGCTACCCAGCGTGAGCACCACCCGAGTCCCCGGGAAGCCGTACTCCAGCGCGTCCGCGAGCTCCTCCCCCGAGCTCTCCGGCGGCAGGCCCGTGAGCACCGAAGCCTCCACCTCGTTGAGCACGAGCACGTCCACCGACTCCAGGTCCACGTCCTCGAGTGCCTCGTCGGCAGGCGAAGGGTTGAGCACCACCGTGAGGCCGTGCGCGTGGCCCTCCCGCACCAAGCGGTCCAGGCCGTTCACCTCGTTCTGCAGGAGGAGCCAGTCGCCGGGCTCCGTGTGCGAGAAGGTCTCGTCCACCAGCGCATCGTCGATGGCGCGGTTGGCCCCGCCATAGAGGATGATGCAGTTACCGCCCTCCGGCTCGCGCTGGATGATGGCGTTGCCCGTGCGGACCTCGTCGCTCACGCGGGTGAGGCTGGTGTCCACGCCCGCCTGGGCCAGAAGGTCCACGAGCCAGACACCGTCCTCGCCCACCTGTCCGCCGTGCACGACCGACGCCCCCGCGCGGGCCAGCGCGATGGACTGGTTCAGGCCCTTGCCGCCGGGGTAGCGATTGAGGGCCGTAGACGCGATGGTCTCCCCCGCCCGCACGAAGTGCTCCACGTCGTACACGTAGTCGATGTTGAGCGAGCCGAAGTTGAGTATGCGCATGACGTTCGCCCTTCTTGGCGTTTGTCCTTCTTGACGTGCCGGTCTGGCTCCCGGCGACGGGCCGGGACGGTTGGGCGTGCTAGTCGTAGGCCTCCAGCGTGCTGCATACCAGGTCCACGTAGCGGTCGTGGTCGAGCTCGAGCGCCGCCTCGGCGTTGGGCCTCTTTCCGCGCGGCGCATGGAGTGGGTCGCGGTACAGGTCCACCGCAGGGTCCGGCCCGCACAGATGGCGGTAGTCGCACACCGTCATGCCCCGCGTGAGGGTGCCCGCCAGCTCCACGTCTATGTGCATGGGGACGGCCCTTATCAGCGTGGGATCCACCAGCCAGGCAACGGCGCAGGCGTCGTGCATGCAGCCCACATGGGTGTCGTTCACGCTCCGTCCCGCGCCTATGAAGAACTCCGTCAGGTCCGCCGCGAAGTCCCCCGCCCGCGTGCCCAGGCTCCGGAACCGCTCGACGGTCCCCTCGTCGAAGGCCGCCTGTCGCGTGAGGTTGAGGCCGCACATCTTCACGTGAAGCCCGCTCTCGAAGACCCTCGCCGCGGCCTCGGGATCCACGTAGATGTTGAACTCGGCAGTCGGCGTCCAGTTGCCGTAGGTCACCGACCCGCCCATGATGCACACCTCGCGCACCCGCTCCACGATGCGTGGCTCGCGGTTGATGGCAGCCGCGATGTTGGTGAGCGGCCCCGTGGCTATGAGGGTGAGGTCGTCCTGCTCCATGACGGTGCGGCAGATAAAGTCCACGGCATGCTCGGCCTGGGCCACATGCGTGGGCTCCGGTACCACCGGCCCGTCCAGCCCCGACTCCCCGTGGAACATGGGGGCCGTCACCAGCGGGGCCACCATGGGGCAGGAGTGGCCGGCGTACACGGGCACGTCGTCCGCATGGCCGATGACCTCCAGGACCTTGAGGGCGTTTCGCGTGACGTTGGCAAGCGGGCTGTTGCCGCCCACCGTGGTCACGCCCAGCACGTCCAGGTGCTGTACCGCCAGCATGATGGCAAAGGCGTCGTCGTGCCCTGGGTCGCAATCGAGGATGACCTTCCTCTTGTCCATACCGATGCCTCCCCGCGGGGGTGCGGATCCTGCACCGCACCCATCCTGATCCTAGGCCGCCCTCGCGGCCCCGTCATCTCCCTCGGCGGCCGCATGCGCGCCCTCTTGCCGGCGCCTGCGCTCCTTTCCCTGCACCCGGATGGCAAAGACCACAAGTCCCACCAAGGTGGCCAGGTAGGGCAGCGTCGTTACCAGCTGCGCCGGCACGCCAAGGGCACCGGAGTAGGTGGAGAGGGCGTAGAAGAAGCCGAAGAGCAGCGAGGTCCAGAGCGAGCCCACCGGCGTGTTGTTTGCCATGGCGGTGGCAGCGAGCGCGATGTAGCCACGGCCACCACTCATGCCCTTGGAGAAGTACGGCAGGTAGCTCATGGACAGATAGGCCCCGGCGATGCCGCCCAGCACGCTGGAGATCACGAGCGCGTACATCTTGGTCTTGTTCACGCTCACGCCAACGGACTCGGCTGCGTGGGGGTTCTCGCCCACGGAACGGATGCGCAGGCCCAGGCGGGTCTTGTAGAGCAGGAAGCTCAGCACCGGCACCAGCAGGTAGGCCACCCAGGCCAGCACGGACTGCCCCGAGAGGGCCGTGCCTATGTAGGGGATCTCCTTTATGCCCGGCAGGTCGATGAAGGGCAGCGTGCCGCTCTGCAGGCTGGTAGTGGCCGACCGGTCGCCTGTGAAGACGTACATGAGGAAGGCCGAGAGCCCGGACCCCACGAGGTTCACCGCTATGCCCACGAGGATGATGTCCACCTGCAGGTAGAGGGCAAAGTACGAGATGGCCAGGCCCATGAGGAGGCCTATCGCCACGGCAGCCAGGAATCCCACCCAGACGTTGCCCGTGTAGGCCGAGGCGATCACGCCAAAGAAGGCCGCCAGGAGCATGATGCCCTCCTGGCCCATGTTCGTGGACCCCACGTTCTCCGCGATGGCGCAGCCCAAGGTGGGCAGCAGGATCGGCACCGTGGTGCTCAGGAAGGTGAAGTAGAAGTTGGGGTTGGAGAGGATCCCAGCCAGTGCCTCGAGGACGCTCATGCCCCCACGCTCCCCTCTGCGGCGCGCTCCTTGCGCTTGCGGTCGGCATCGGCGAAGACCATCTTGCGGTAGGTGCCCGAGAGGAACTTCTCGGCCATGATGAAGAGGATCATCACGCCCTCGAAGACCTTGACAAGGTCTATCTGCACGCCCGCCTTGAAGGACATGACCCAGGCGCCCGTGCGGAAGTACGCCAGGAAGATGGCCGCCAGCGGCAGGTACTTGGGGTTGTTGTGCGCGAGTATGGCCATCGTCACGCCATCCCAGCCGTAGCCGGTAAGGGTGGTCCACTGGAAGCGGTCGTAGAGGCCCAGCATCTGCACGGCACCCGTCATGCCACCGATGGTGCCACCGATGAGCTGCGACACGAGCGCGATGCCCGAGACGCCTAGGCCCGAGTACTTGGCAAAGGAGGGATTCTGGCCCACCATGCGGATGGAGAGGCCAAAGCGGGTCCTGTAGAGGAGCACGTAGGCCGCCACCACGATCACGACGGCAAGGATCAGTCCGGAGTGGATCTTCGTCCCCGGCACCAGGATGGAGAGCCCCGCCGAGGCACCGATGGGATAGGTGTGCTGGCTGGAGGCAGGGTCCTTGAACTTGTCGAAGAGCAGCCAGAGCCCCACGTAGAGGCAGAGGTAGTTCATCATGAGGGTGGAGACCACGATGTTGGCCTTCCATCTGTACTGCAGCAGAGCCGGTATGGCGATGATGAAGAAGCCCACGAGGCCACCCAGGAGGATGGAGAGGGCGGGTCCCAGGACCGGCAGGTCAGGCACCAGGTAGATGCCCGAGAGCGCCGCCACGAAGCCGCCCAGGTAGATGGCACCCTCCAGGCCCAGGTTGAACTGGTTGGCACTGAACATGATGCACACGGCGGCGCCCGTCATCATCAGCGGGATGATGACCTCCACCATGTGCGAGAAGTACATCGTCTGCATGAAGGGCGCCGCGATAAAGTACGAGAGCGCCTCGCCGGGGTTCTCGGCCGTGAGGACGATGAGGACCACGGCTATGCCCAGGCCGATGGCGATTGCCATGGCCATGCGGAGGATCTCGTGCTTGGTCTGGACGCTCATGTTGCGTAGGCCCTCGAGCGGGCCGCGCCTCTCGGCCACGTGTGCCTTGCTAGAGCTAGACAAGGTAGGCACCTCCCGTCTGCTGCCCCTCCATCTGCCTGACGCCCAGCATGTAGTAGCCCAGCTCCTCCTCGCTCACGCCCTCCGTGGAGGGGAAGTAGGCCACCACACGCCCGTCGAAGACCACCAGCAGGCGGTCGGACAGGTTGAGAAGCTCGCCTAGGTCCGCACTCACGAGCAGGATGGCGGAACCGTCGTCGCGCATGCGCACCAGACGTCGGCGGATGGAGTCAGCCGCTCCCACGTCGATACCGCGGGTGGGCTGGTCGCACACGATGAGCCGCTGGGCTGCCGTGAGCTCACGGGCCACCACGACCTTCTGGATGTTGCCTCCGGAGAGCATGCCCACGGTCTGCTCGCCACCGTCGCAAAGGACGTCGAACTCCCGGATCCACTGGTCGGTGTCCTCGCGGATGGCCTGCTGATCCTGCAGGACGCCCTTGTTGTAGCGGGGGCGGTCCTGCTTCCCGGCAATCATGTTCTCGCGGATGGAGAGGTTGGAGGCTATGCCCAGGGTCATGCGGTCCTCGGGCACGTAGGCCAGGCCCAGGTCGCGCAGGCCCCTGATGCTCAGGGCCCTGACCTCGTGGCCGTCGATGGACACCGTCCCCGCGGCGGGGGACGCCCAGCCGGTGATCGCGTTGATGATCTCCGCCTGGCCGTTGCCCTCCACGCCGGCGATGCCCACGACCTCGCCCTCCCGTACCGAGAAGGACACGTCGTGCACGGCCAGCTTGCCGTTCTGGTCGGCCACGGAGAGGCCCTTGACCTCCAGCACGGGGGCGCCGGGCCTGGCAGGGTCCTTGGGCACCTCCTCCTGCACCACGGCACCCACCATGAGGCGGGAGATGTCGGACTCCGAGACGTCCCTCACGTCGTAGGTTCCCACGGTGTGGCCATGGCGAATCACGGTGATGCGGTCGCAGAGGCTCTTCACCTCGCCCAGCTTGTGGGAGATGAAGATGATGGTGTGGCCGGTGTCGCGCAGGGCCCGCAGCTGCACGAAGAGCTCGTCGGTCTCCTGGGGGGTGAGCACGGCGGTGGGCTCGTCCAGGATCAGGATGTCCGCCCCGCGCACCAGCGCCTTGAGGATCTCCACCTTCTGCTTGGTGCCCACGGTGAGGTCCTGGATCTTTGCCGTGGGGTCCACGTCGAAGCCGTACTTGTCGCAGACCTCGCGCGTCATGGCCACGGCCCTCTCCGCGTCGAAGCGCAGGCCATGGGTTGGCTCGATGCCCAGCGTAACGTTCTCCGCCACGGTGAGCGAGGGCACCAGCATGAAGTGCTGGAAGACCATGCCGATGCCGTGGGCGATGGCCACCAGCGGAGAGGAGAGCCTGACCTCCTCGCCCTTTACGATGATGCGTCCCTCGTTGGGCTGCTCGACGCCATAGAGCTGCTTCATAAGGGTCGACTTGCCGGCGCCGTTCTCGCCGCAGATGGCGTGGATCTCGCCCTTGCGGGCCGAGAAGTTCACGTCGTCGTTGGCCATTATGCCGTTGTCGTACACCTTGGTTATGTGCTCGAGCCTAAGGAAGTCGTCTTCCAAGGGACCCTCCCTCCAAGTGGCCGCAGGCGCGGGGCCCGGCATGCCGAGACCCCGCGCCCTCGGGCAACGGGTCCTGCTAGAACATGGTGTCCACAGTGATCTTGCCGTCCACGATGTCCTGCTTGGCCTGGTCGATGGCTGCCAGCTGCTCCTCGGTGAGGACCGCCTTGGTGGCGTCGGTCACGGCGAAGCCCACGCCATCCTTGTCGAGGCCGTAGGTCTCCACGGTACCGTAGGGAATCTTCCCGTCCAGCTCCTCGCCAGCGGCGTACACGAAGGTGTTGCCCACGTTCTTCATCATGGACGTGAGGGTGTGTGCGGCCTTCTCGGGCTCGTTCTGGGCCTCCCAGTAGGCGCCCTGGTCGCCGTCCACGCCAATCACGTAGTAGCCGTCGCCCATCTCGACCGCGGCATCGAAGGCGCCCAGCCCGCAGGCGGAGCAGCAGGAGAAGACCACGTCGTAGCCGGACTGGAAGAGGGCCTTGGCATGGTCGTGGCCGATCGTGGAGTCAGAGAAGGACTGCGTCCAGTCGTCCTGGACCTCGATGGAGGGGTCAACCGCAAGGGCGCCCTGCTTGTAGCCGGCGAAGAAGTCCTGGAGGACCTTGTTCTCCATGCCGCCCATGAAGGCGACCTTCTTGGTCTTGGAGGCGTAGGCCGCGGCCATGCCCACCAGGTAGGAGCCCTGGTTCTGGGCAAAGAGGATGCCGTAGATGTTGTCGTGCGGCTTGGCGTCGAAGTCCCAGGCCTCGTCGAAGAACCAGAGCTTGGTGTCGGGGAACTGGGTGGCGATCTCGTCCGCATAGTCAACCATGTCAAAGGTGCCCAGGATCATGACGTCCCAGCCCTCGGAGGCGATGTCGAGCGCCGTGGACTCCCACACGGAGGTGTCGTAGCCCATCTCACGGGTGTCGGTCTCGACCTTGTCACCGTACTTGGACTCGATCTCCTTCATGCCGTCGTTGCCGGAGTCGAAGAAGGACTTGTCGCCCAGGGTGCCGTTGATCACGTAGACGATGCGCTTCTTGCCGCTGCCGGAGTCGGCACCGGCGTCCGAGGATCCGCCCTCGGAGCTGCTGGGCGACCCGCCGCAGGCCACGAGGCCCAGACCAGCCAGAGCGGCGCCGCTCGCATAGAGGAACTGCCTTCTGTTCATGTTCGTGCTCATTGCCACTCCCTTCCCGGGTGCTCCCGCACCCTTGACCGGGCGCCGCGTCCGCGCCGCCCGCTACCCTGCAAAGCTATCCCGCCAAGGTCCTGGCCACTGCCGCGGTCCGCTCGGAGAGCCGACGGATGCTCAGGCGCTCGGCGCCACGCACGGTGGTCACCAGGTCGTCACCTATGGGGTCGGTCCAGTAGGCGGGGATGGCGTCCGCCCCGTGCATGGTGCCGTACACGGTCATGACCTGCGCGGCCACACAGTCCACGTCCTGGCCGCAGCCCCCGCAGATGGCGAGCGTGCGGGTGAAGTCGTCCTCGCCGAACCAGAGGGCGATGACCTCGATGGCGGCGTTGGGGTAGGCGTGCACCCAGTTGTAGCGCTCCAGGCGCTTCTCGCAGGGCCGCCAGGCCGAGAGCCAGTCGTCGTGCGCCCGGCACTGCTCGAGCGCGAAGCCCACCACCGCACGGTACTCGGAGTCCGCCGGGATGAGGGCGATCGCGTCCTGTACCAGCTGGCGGGGGTCGGTCTCGTGGAAGGCCATGCTCACGAGCAGCGCGTTGAAGACCTCACCCAGGATGCCGTTGTAGGCGTGCGAGATCTCCGCGTCGTGGAAGGCGGCCTCGGCTGCCTTGGCGGGGTTGCCCGGCCAGATCTGGCCGCACACGGCACCGCGCATCTGGGCGCCGATCCACTCGTAGAAGGGGTTGTTGAAGCGCCCGCTCTGGGGCGGCATGATGCCGCAGCGGAGGTTGCGCAGGGCCATGTCCTCCGCGGACCAGCCAAAGCCTATCCGGCTCATCCACTGGTAGGCGATGTCATGGCTGGTGGTGGCGGCGCCATGCTCCTCGTAGGCCATGAGGAGGGCTATCTCGTAGGTGATGTCATCGTTGTAGGTGTTGGGCCGACGGACGTAGCGCTCCACGGGCATGCCGTAGGCGCGTCGGATGCCGTCCGTGGTGTAGCCCTCGAGGCAGGTCCCGTAGGCCCCGCCCACGATCTGGGCCAGCCAGCCACCATGGATGCGTGCCAGCAGATCCGGCCCCATGTCCACGGGCACGGCGGCGGGGAAGTCCACGGCGGCCGCGTAGTCCTCGAAGGTGTCGTAGAGACCATAGGTCCAATAGGGCGAGTCCGGGTCGCGCTCTGCGGTACGGCATGCCTCGAAGAGGGCGTGCGTAGCCTGATGGAGACCCACGATGTCGTCGTAGGCGATGGCCGAGAGGCCCTTCGTGATAAGCGACTCGCCGTCCGGCACGCGATAGCCGCGATTCTCAACGGCCTGGACCATGGCGACGGCCAGAACCTCGCGGGCCAGCGACCCCGGCACCTGCGAGCCCCAGTAGACCTTGGTGGCGGCATCGAGCTGCTCGTACACGGGCTCGGTCTCCGCCTCCCAGAGCTTCTCGTTCTCATCCTCGAACTGCCGCGGCATCTGGCAGTCCCTCATCTGACGCTCGTACTCCCAAGCCCTCATGCGGACACCACCCAGCCTAAGGTCGATGGCCCTCCCGAGGCGTCCCCCAGCGCCATGGGTTGCTTACCAGCCCAAGCATGCTCCACTGCACGGGAGTTGCCCACATATGCCCCACCTAGTGGCGTTCTTTTTAGGTGAGCGTATGGAGAGCGCCCCCGCATTTGTCGCCCCGCGCGTGCTCCGCCCTTGGCTACGCGTCCAGGCGGCTATAGAAGGAGCGCAGCATCTCCGCCGACCTCCGCAGGGCCTCGAGCTCGGCCTGCTCCAGGGCGATCTCCACGATCTCCTTGGCCCCGGTGTGATCCACGATCGTGGGCACGGAGAGGTACGTCCCCTTGATGCCGTACTGGCCGTCCACACACACGCTCACCGGCATGATGGTGTTCTCGTCAAAGAGGATGGACTTGGCGATGGCCGTGGTGCTCGACGCGATGCCGTAGCAGGTGTTTCCCTTGCGCGAGAAGATGTCCCACCCGGCCTGGATGGTGCGCTTGCGCAGGTCGTCGCGGGTCACGCCCTTGGTGCGGGGCGCGTTGTCGCGCAGGACGTCGTCCACCCGCTTGCCGCCGATGGTCGCGGAGTTCCAGCTCACGAGCTCCGAGTCGCCGTGCTCGCCCAGCACGAAGGCCTCCACGCTGGCGGGCGCCAGGTCGTACATGTCGGAGAGGGCGCGGGAGAGCCGGGCCGTGTCCAGGTAGGTACCGGAGCCTATCACCCGCTGGCGGGGCAGGCCCGAGACCCGCCAGGTGTAGTAGGACATGATGTCCACGGGATTGGATACCACGAGGAAGATGCCGTTGAAGCCGGAGTCCATCACGCTCTCCACCACCTCGCGCACCACGTGCAAGCTGGGCTTGAGCATCTCCAGGCGGTCGTTGGAGTCCTTGGGCATGGGGGCCGCGGCCGTCACGATCACGATGTCGGCGTCGGCGCACTCCTCGTAGCCGCCGGCGTGGACGTGCATGTTTCGGCTCATGAAGTAGACCGAGTCGCGCATGTCGAGCGCCTGGCCCACCGCCACCTCGTGGTTCTTGTCTATGAGGCAGACATCCTCGCAGAGGCCCTGGTTGACGATGCTGTACGCCGTGGTGGAGCCCACGTTGCCCGCGCCGACGATCACGACCTTGGAGTTCCTGAAGCTCATGGTGACCCCCACCCTCTCGCATGCGCCGCACGCGCCGCATGTCCACCGCACGTGCCCCGTTGGATGACAAGCCCTACAATAGGCAGCATTCGTTAAGAGGGGGTATCTCATGCAGGTCAGACGCGCAACGGAACAGGACATGCCAGGCATCGACAAGTGCCTCTCGCAGGTGCTGGAGGTGCACGCGGCGGGGCGGCCGGACATCTTCCGCTCCGGCACGCGCAAGTACACGGACGACGAGCTGCGCGGGATAATCGCCGACGACGACCGGCCCATCTTCGTGGCCGTGGCCGAGGACGCCGTACCGGGCCAGATCCTGGGCTACGGCTTCTGCGTGGTGGAGGACCACACCCACTCGAACAACCTCCAGCCCATCAAGACGCTCTACATCGACGACATCTGCGTGGACGCGGCGGCGCGGCGCCAGGGGGTGGCCACGGCGGTCTACCAGCACATCATCGCCTGGGCGCGCGAGCGAGGCTTCCACAACGTGACCCTCAACGTGTGGGAGTGCAACCCCGGCGCGCGGGCCTTCTACGAGTCCATGGGCATGGGCGTGATGAAGACCTGCATGGAGCAGGTGCTGGACTAGCAAAAGGTCAGACCTTTTGTCACCGGCATCTGGGCCAGCTGTCACCGGGGTCAGACCTTTTGTCACCCGCATCTGGGGGTACTGTCATCAAAGTCAGACCTTTTGTCATCCACATCTGGGCCAGCTGTCACCGGGGTGAGACCTTTTGTCACCCGCATCTGGGGCCACTGTCACGCCGCGCGTGCTAATGTGTGAGGACTAGCGTTACGGGGAATCGAGGCACCCATGGACATCAACGAGGTCGCACGCCGCGCAGGCGTCTCGCGCGCCACCGTGTCGCGCTACCTCAACGACGGCTACGTGTCCAGGGAGAAGCGCGAGCTCATCGGCCGCATCATCGAGGAGACGGGCTACGTGCCCTCCCAGCACGCCCAGACCCTGCGCACCGGCAAGACCAAGCTCGTGGGCGTCATCATCCCCAAGATAAACTCCGCCTCGGTCTCGCGCATGGTCGCGGGCATCACCTCGGTGCTGGGGCAGGGCGGCTACCAGGCCCTCCTGGGCAACACGAACAACGACGAGTCCGTGGAGGTCGAGTACCTCAACCTCTTTGCCGAGCGCAACCGCGTGGACGGCATCATCCTCATCGCCACTGTGATCACGCCCGCCCACCTGCGCGCCATGGATCGCGTCGACGCGCCCGTCGTGATCCTGGGCCAGCAGCTCCCAGGTCACTACTGCGTGTACCACGACGACTACCATGCTGTACGCGACATGACGGCGAGCGTTATCGCGGCCGGTGCACAGCGTCCCACCTTCATCGGCGTGCTCGAGAGCGACGAATCCGCCGGTCATCAGCGCCACCTGGGATTTCAGGACGCCTGCAAGGCCGCCGGCCTGGAGGTGGCACCCGAGGCGCAGGTCGTGGGCGACTTCTCCGTGGACTCGGGCTATGCCTGCTGCGAGCAGCTGCTTGCCGCCGTACCGGACCTCGACGCCGTGGTGTGCGCCACCGACGAGATCGCCTTCGGCGTCATTACCTGCCTGCGCGAGTACGGGCACAAGGTGCCCGAAGAGGTGCAGGTCACGGGCGTTGGGGACGACATCATCTCGTCGATCAGCTATCCCGCGCTCGCCACGGTCCACCACTTCTACGAGACGAGCGGGCGCGAGGCGGCCCGGATGCTCCTCGATGCCATGGAGGCGGGCACGGATGCCGTGCCCCGCGAGCTCAAGATGAGCTACGAGATCCGGCGGCGCGCGTCCACGCGGTAGCGGCGGCGGCGCAGGTCCCTACCACACGGACCTGCCCATCTGCACCAGCTCGACGTTCTCCTCGTAGATGAGCCCGTCGTCGCCAAAGTAGAGCGTCAGCTCGTCAATGTTGGGGGTCCAGGTGCTCCGGTAGTTGGTGGGCACCACGCTCTGGGTCCCAAAGTACGAGACCTCCACGGTCACCACGTTGCCGTCCACCTGGGTGACCTTGGCTTCGGGCGAGAAATTCGCCGCATCAACGGTGTAATCTATGCGCTCGCCGTTCACAAGCGCCGTGTAGGGGTCGTCGCGGGGCAGCAGGGCCTTCCAGAGGTTGGTGCCGGGCCCCACGTAGAGCAGGCAGGCCGAGGGGGTAGTCGTCCACGTACTGCAGGTCAACCGCCTGCGTGCCAAGCTCGACGACCGTACTGCCGGTGTCCACGTAGTTGGGGTAGAGGGCCTCCGCATAGGCCACGGCCGCCTTGGTCATCTGGCCCTGGCGCACTGGCGGACTCGGCCGCCTTGACGGCGGCGTCACGCTTCTGGGTGGCCTTCTGCGCCAGGAACTCCGCGTTGTCCACGCTCCAGTCGTCGCCCCCCGCCGCCTCCCTGGCATCGGCGATCATCTGGTCGGTCACGGCTGCGGGGTCCGCAGGCTCAAGCTCCAGAGGCTTGTCCACCGCAGTCGCGATGGCCTCGCCCGTTGCCGCCTGCGCCTGGTCTCCCCCGGCCTCGTGCACGGACACGTTGATCACCGTGTTAGGCACCTCGTAGAGGCTTCCGTCCTCAAGGATGGGAGAGGCCTCCACGGTTGCCTGGTAGTCGCCCTGCGCAAGCTGCAGGCCCGCGCCCGTGCCGACCACGTAGGCGGTCTGGTCGACGACCTCGCCGTCCAGGTTGGTGCCCACCACGTGCAGGGGAATGCGGGTGGACCCCTCCGTGTAGCCAGGGGCCACCACGGTCATGGGCACGTCGTGCAGGCGGTGCGCGCTCGTAGGCGGCCTTCTGGTCTTGGTCGTACTTGTAGAGGAGGCCTCCGGCAACGACGGCCACGAGGCATGCCACCACCATGGCCAGGGTACGACGGTTGCGGAGGATGCGCGAGTTGCGGGGTTGAGTTGCGGGGTTCCTTGGGAGCGGGGGCTGGTGCAGCGGAGGCGGGGGTGGGCTCCGGGCGGGGCACCGCGAGCGTGGGGTCCGTGGCGGGCTCCGAGGTGGGCTCGTCCCTCTTGGCCAGATCCGCTCCGCAATAGACACAAGAGTGCGCGTCGGCATCGTTCTCTCCCCCGCAATGGGGGCAAAGAATCCTGTCGCCAGGCTCTTGCATGGGCGCTCCTCCAAAGCCGCGTTCGGGCTTCTCACCCACCCTAAACCATGCAATCCGGCGCTTGTTCCACGGGAGGCCGCACATTCGGCATGCGGGCCCATGCGCCACGGCAGGCTGCGGGCAGGCGGCCGTCTAGCGGCAACAAGCCCCAACGGTGTACGCTGCCCCGCCACCCGCCACACGGCTACGCCGCCCCGGCGCCGGCCTATGTCTGCGCGCCCTGCGCCAGCTTCTGCAGCTCCTCGGACGCCAGCACCTCGTGCTCGGCCGCGCTCTTCTGGTCGCCCACGTTGCGGTACTGGCAGGCCAGAAGGTAGTGCAGCTGCATCCTGCGCAGTCCCGTGGCCTCCGGCAGCTCCGCCTTCATCTGCTCCAGGTACGCGTGGCTGTGGTTTGCCATCACGTCGTAGAGCGTCCGGGCATACGCAGAGAAGCCCTCGTCGCACTTGTCCGCAATCTCCGGCAGGAGGGCGCAGGCGTCGTCGTTGTGTCCCTGCTCCAAGAAGGCCACGAAGGCCTTGGCGATGAGGTCCTTACGCTGCTCGTCCGTGCACTTGGCGGCCAGAAGCTCCCGGTACTGCGCCACGGCCTCCTCCGCCCGCCCGCTCTGCTCCAGCGCGTTGGCCCGCATGTAGTCGCGGTTGTAGCGGGGGTAGCACAGGCTCACCAGCGTGCCTCCCAGGTAGTCCAGCAGCTCGTCGTACTGGCCCCGGGCGTAGAGCCCCGTCAGCTTGTTTGCCACGTGGCGTCGCAGCACCTGGTCGCCCACCACGATGGCAACCAGGACGATCAGCGTAAAGAGCACGACGGGGCTCATACTTCCTCCAAGATCAAGTACGTGCGACAAAACCGCCGGGCCGGCCGCCCTGCGCGGCCGGCCCGGCGCCCCATGCGCTACAGCGCGGCAATCTCCCCCGCCATCACGTTGCAGAGGTCCTCCACCTGGGGCATGACCCCGCAGGTCTCAAAGAAGCCGTGGTCGCAGCCCAGGTAGCGGATGGCGCGCACGCTGACGCCCGCGTCCTGCAGCTGCTTGGCAAACCGCTCGTTCTGGTAGCGCAGGTAGTCAAACTCCGAGCACACCACCAGCGTGCGCGGGAAGCTGGCCAGGTTGCCGTAGTACTTGGCGCTGATCAGCGGGTCGTACACCAGGTTCTCCTGGCCCGTGGGCACGATGGTGGCGGCCAGGCCGTCAGACGCATTCCTGATGCGCAGGGTGCGGCTCACGGCCGCCTCCTCCTGCTCGGCCAGGTGCGGGTAGAGGTCAAGCGACCACTCCTTGGGCACGGGACCGCCGTCCACCAGGGGGTACATCTCCACGACCAGGCGCACACGCCCGCCCTGCAGGATGGTCACGGCGTTGCACAGGCTGCCGCCGGCGGAGTCTCCCGCCACGGCCACGCGCCCCGGGTCCACGCCCAGCTCGTCCGCGTGTTCGCACACCCAGTTGACGGCGTCGTTGCAGTCCAGCTGCTGCGCGGGAAAGAGGCTCTCGGGCGCAAGGCGGTACTCCGGGTACACCACCACGCAGTGGGCCCGCTCCGCCAGGTAGCGCAGGGCGTTGCGAAACTGGCCAATGTTACCCACGGTAAAGCCGCCGCCGTGGAAGTAGGCCAGCACCGGAAGCGCCCCCTCGTGGTCCTTGGGCTCAAACACAAAGAGGTGGATCTTGCGGTCGCCAAGGTCCATGAGCAGGACCTTCTCGCTTACCGCGCCAGAGTCTATCTGGTGGCTCTCCTTGTTGGGGCGGGTGCGCATGCTTATGAGGTCGCTCCCCTTGGGGGTGGGAAACTTCCCGCTCTTGCGCAGCTCAAAGAGGGCCGCCACGCGCGGGTCCAGCGCATGCGCGCGGCTGTCGTCCGGCACGGGACGCAGCTCCACGTTAAGTCCGTCTATCTTCTCCACCCGGGCGCCCGCGGCAATGCTGGCCGGCAGGTCCTCGTCGTAGGTACGGCTCATCATGACCACCTAGCCAATCCGCAGCTCGTCGAGCTTGGCGTCCAGGGCCTCTATCTCCTCGGGCGTCAGCTCCCAGTCAAAGGCATCGCAGTTCTCGGTGGCGTGCTTCTCGGTGCGAACTCCCACCAGGGCCGTGGCCACGTAGTCCTTCTGCGTGCACCAGTTGAGCGCAACGTGCGAGACGGGGCGCTCGTGTCGCTGGGCGATGACGTCCATGAGGCCCAGGAGCTGCTGGACCTTGCCAAACTTGGGCTCCCTGAAGTAGTCGTAGAAGGTGCCGCGCACGTCGCCCGGTGCAAAGTGGGGCAGCTCGCGGTACTTGCCAGAGAGTATGCCGGCGCCCAGGGAGCCATAGGTAAAGGAGTCGATGCCGTGCTCATGGCCCCACTTGATCAGGGGCTCGGACTCGCGCACCACCATGGAGTAGGGCGGCTGCTGCACGTCTATGGGCCCGTACTGCTCGCACTCCTCGATCTGCTCCTTGGAGAAGTTGGACACGCCAATGTGGGCTATCTTGCCCTGCTCCTTGAGGAGGGCAAGGGCGCTCATGGTCTCCGAGAAGCGCGTCTTGGGGTCGGGCCAGTGCACAAAGTAGAAGTCGATGTGGTCGGTGCGCAGGTTGATGAGGGAGCTCTCCACCTCGCGGATGACGTTCTTGAAGGACGAGTCGCGGTCTATGCCGGCAGGCGCGGTGACAAGCCCCACCTTGGTGGAAAGCAGGTAGGAGTCGCGGTCCACGCCCCTGAGGGCCAGGCCCACCACCTTCTCGGCCGTGCCGTTACCATAGACCGGCGCCGTGTCAACCAGGTTGACGCCGCGCTCCAGCATGGTGCGGATGGCGCGCTCGCAGGCCTTGAAGTCATCGGTGTCGCCAAAGGAGTCGCCACCCACGCCCCAGGTGCCCACGGCTAGCTCAGACACGTCAACGTTTGATCTTGAGAGATGCGAGTAGCGCATTGGTTCTCCTTAGTCTAGATAGAGAGGGGCGGCCCTGTGCGCCAGGGCCGCCCGCAAACGAGCACTTACATGACGCCGACGAGGCCAAGCACGAAGGCGACGACCATGAGCCCAAGGAGGACCAGGTTGACATTGACGTTCTTCTTGAGCAGGCGCAGGCACACCAGGGTGACGGCCAGGGGCACCAGGCCCTTGAAGATGGCATCCAGGTAGGTCTGAACCAGCACAGGGTCGGAGTCCTGCACGGGGATGGCAAGCGGCGTGGCAAAGCGCACGTTGGCCGCCGTCATGGCACCCACCATGATCAGGCCCACGGTGGAGGTGGCCTTGGTGATCAGCTTCATGAGGCCGCCGTCGTACAGCTGCGTGATGAAATTGGTGCCCAGGTTGAAGCCCAGGTAGGTCATGTAGTAGCGGCAGAGGATGGAGGGGATGTTGTAGATGAGCAGGAAGACGATGGCGCCCAGGGCGGAGCCGGTCATGGCAATGTTGATGCCGACGCCAGCGGCTATGACGCGCAGCACGCCCCAGAAGATGGCGTCGCCGATGCCCGACATGGGGCCCATGAGAGAGACCTTGATGGCGTCGATGGACTCGGTGTCAAAGTCGGGGTGGGTGGAGTTCTCGCGCTCCATGGAGGCCACCAGGCCCATGGCGAAGGTGCCCACGTTTTGGGTGATGTTGTACCAGGTGGTGTGACGCTTCATGGCGTCGGCGCGCGCCTCGGGGTCATCCCCGTAGTAGCGGTTGATGGCGGGCATCTCGGAGTAGAGCCAGCCGTCGGCGCCTGCGGTAATGGAGCCGCCCGCGCAGGAGGCGAACACGGTGAAGGAACGGAGGAAGATGGAGTTGAGCATCTTCCGATCTTCGGCGGAGATGTTATCAGTGATCTTAGCCATTATGCGAAGAACGCCTCCTCGTCGGCGTCCACGGACTCGTCGGAGCCGGTGGCAGCCGGAATCTGGGCAGCGGTGGCCGCGGCCTTGTGGGTGAGATCAAAGATCTCCTTATCGCGCAGGGCGACGACGGCGGCGATGACGACGCCAAAGACGGCAATGGCAATCATGGGCAGGCCAAGGTACTCGTAGATGGTGAAGCCCAGGAAGAAGTAGACCGCCAGCTCCTTGCTCCAGAGCATCTGGAGCAGCAGGGCCATACCGACGGCAGGAAGCAGGGCGCCCACGGCGTTGAGGCCGGCCATCACGTTAGCGGGAATCTGGTTGACGATGGCGGCCACGGGCTCGGCACCAAAGAAGACGCCGAAGAATGCGATGAGGGCAAAGGCGGCGTACTTGAAGAACCAGAGGAGCCAGTGCTGCACGGCCAGGCCCTTCTCGTTGCCGGCTGCCGCCATGTCCTGGAAGGGCTTGGCAAAGAAGGCCAGCACGACGTTGTTGAGGGCGATGGACAGGAAGGCGGTGACCACGCCCACGGGCACAGCCAGGGTGATGGCCGCGGACTGGTCGATGCCCGCGCCCACGCAGAAGGCCACGGCCAGCGCCGTTGCGGTGACGGGCTCTGCGGAGATGGCGCCGCCGATGTTGACGGCACCCATGAAGATTGCCTCCAGAGAGGCACCAATGATGACGCCCGTCCTCACGTCACCCATCAGGATGCCGGCCACAAGGCCCACCACGATGGGCCTCTCGATCATGCACTGGCCAAGCACCCAGTTGCCGCCGTAGCATATGACGACGGTGAGCCACGCCATAAATGCCAAACCGACCATGCGTACTTCCTTTCCTTGTAGCCACGGGCCCGGCCATCCGTGTCCGGAACCCAATCTGCACCTAGCAAGAGGCCCGTCCTCTTACGGACGAGCGCTGTGCCCTACTTGCCGGCCTTCTCGATGAGGGACTTGAGCGGGGTCTTGGTATCGGAGGGGATGAGCTGGTGGTACACGGGCACGCCCTGCTCGCAGAGCTCCTTGGCGGCCTCAAGCTCGTCCGGGTTGAGCATGATGGTGGAGCACAGGGTCACTTTGGTGGCGGGGTCCGTCTTGTCAAAGCGGCCCACGTTGGCCACGTTGACGGTCTGGATCTGGCCGGGGGCGCCCTTCACAAACTCTAGGGCGTCGCGCACGCAGTTGGTGAGGGCAAAGATCTTCATGCCGGCGGCGCGCGGGTCGTTGGCTATGCGGCAGGCGTCCGGCACGTCCTTGACCAGCAGCTTCTGGCCGGTGGGGGTGCCCATCTGCAGGGTCATGCGCAGGACGTCGCTCTCCGTGGCGTGCTTGTTGGCCACGATGATGCGGTTGGTGCCCAGCTCCTTGGTCCACACCAGGGCCACCTGGCCGTGAATCAGCCTGTCATCCACTCTAATCTGTGCGATCATTCTCTCTCCCCTCCTGGGTCCGCCTTCTCGTGGCAGCGGACACCCCTATGCAAAGAAGTCGTCGGCAGAGTCCTCCTGAGGGCTCTGGGGCGCCTCCTCCTCCACGATACGCATGGTGCTCCGGGCGGCCTCTATGGCCCCCTCCAGGTACTCGCGGGTGATGGGCTTGTCCGTGAGCAGCACCTCTATGACCAGGCCCAGGTTGGCGCCCGTCACATGAAAGATCCCGTGCGAGGCCGGCTGCTGCAGCAGCACCCGCTGGCACACGCTGCCGCCGTAGATGTCGGTGAAGATGACGCCCTGGTCGTCCGGACCCACGGAGTCTATGAAGGCCTCCAGGGCGTCCGTGTAGTCGGACTCGTCCACGTATGCGTTGATGTACTGCACCTGGTCCTGCTGACCCGTCAGGATGCTCAGCGAGCTCTTGAAGCCGTCCGCCAGGTAGCCGTGCGTGGCTATGAGAAGCTTCTTCATGCGCTCCACCTACATGGAGTAGTGGTTGGGGTTGAGCATCTGGATCTTCTCGCGCACAAAGGCACGGCAGTCATCGCCCACGCCCAGGAGGAGCTTGACGCCATCGCCGTCGTGCTCGCCGGACTTGATATCCTTCTCCAGCGAGCGGTAGAGGGCGCGGAAGTACTCCGTGGCAATGTTGAACTTGCTCATGCCCAGGTTGACGGCGCGCTGCAGCTGCTCGGGCGGGATGTCGGAGCACCCGTGCATGACCAGGGGCACGCCCACGGCCTCGCGGCACTGCTGGATGCGCTCAAAGTCCAGGTGGGGCACCTTGACGTAGGGGCCGTGCGCGTTGCCCACGGCAATGGCCAGGGAGCCGCAGCCCGTGCGCTCCACGAACTCGGCCGCAAGCTCCGGCTTGGTGTAGAAGTCAGAGGTGGCAAAGTCCTCCGCGTTGGAGCCGTTGCCCACGTGGCCAAGCTCGGCCTCTATGTCAACGCCAAAGACGTCGGCCACGTCCACCACGGACTTGACCAGGGCGACGTTCTGCTCGTAGGGCAGGGAGGAGCCGTCAACCATCACCGAGGGGAAGCCGTCGCGGATGCCCTCGACGGCAATCTGGTAGGTCCAGGAGTGGTCCTGGTGCACGGCCACGGGCACGGAGGCGTTCTCCGCAAAGTAGCGCGCGGCGCCGGCGATGCTGCGCAGCGGCACGTAGTCCTTGAAGCCAGGCCAGAACTGCACGATCACGGGCATGTGCTCCTGCTCGGCGGCCTCAACCGTGTAGCGGGCGGTCTCAACGTTGATGCAGTTGACCGCGGGCACGCCGTAGTGGTTTTGCGTGGCATCCTGTAGGAGCTCATTTACCTTTACGAGTGGCATATGCTTCCCTTCTCTTGAGCCCTCATCGGGCGGTGTGCCTGTAGGAGACGTGTACGACGTCAAGCAGCGACGGCACGCGCCGTGCGGCCGCTCACGAGCGCGATGACAAGCACTGCGGCCAGGGTGACTGCGGCGGCAACCACATAGCCCGTGGAGGTACCCACCGCGTCGCAGATGATTCCGCCGGCAAAGTTAGCCACCACCGTGGCCAGGCCGGCCTGCACCGCAACCAGCACCCCTTGGGCGCGGGCCTCCGCCCCCGGGCGCGCGTGGCGCGAGACAAACGTGACCGTGGCGTAGTAGACCGTCATGTAGCTCACGCTCTGCAGGAGCTGCGCCGCCACCATGAGGGGAACGACGCCGGTACCCACCAGCACCAGGCGGGCGGCCATGGCCACGCAGGCAAGCTTGAGAAGCGGCAACACGCCAAAGCGGCGGACGAGACGGTCGCTCACCAGCAGGATGGGCACCTCGCTCATGGCCGAGACTGCGCTGAGCACGCCCACCAGCCCCTGGCCATAGCCCAGCTCCACGCAGTACTTGCCCAGAAAGGCGCTGTGGAAGGCCAAGCCCGTGTAGCTCACAAAGGCCAGCAGAAGCACCAGGACGACGTCGCGGGTGTCAAAGATGGCAAGAAGGCCGCCCCCGGAGGCCCTCCCCGCCTGGCGGCTGGGGGTGACCGGACGGGTGGCCTCCGGGACGCGCGAGAAGTGAAGGCCAAAGACCACGAGGCCGGCGGAGACGGCCGCAAACTGGATGGAGGGCGCAGCGTCCAGAAGCTGGCCCAGAACCAGCACCACCACGGCGTACCCAACGGTGCCGCCCATGCGGATGCGGCTGAACTCCAGCCCCTCGCGCGCCGCGTCCTCCACCACCAGAGAGTCGCAGAGGGGCAGCAGGGCCTGGAAGAAGGCCGAGAAGGCAATGGTTACCAGCATGACCTGCGCAAAGCCCTGCGCCAGGTAGTAGAGGGGCGCCAGGCAGGCGGAGACCGCGCACAGGCCCAGCAGCACCCGCTTGCGGCCCAGGCGGTCGGCCACGGCGGTCCAGAGGGGCTGGATGAGCAGGGCGCAGAGCGGCATGATGCCCAGCAGGGTGCCCACCTGGCCGGCATCAAAGCCCTGGTTAGTAAAGTAGGCGGACATGAAGGGGGTGTAAGTGGCCACGGCCACCCAGTAGAGCACGTTGGCAAAGAGCAGGCGGGTGAAGCCAGCCTCTTGGGAGGCCCGCCCCTCCTGGGCGGAGAGCTCGTCTGTTACCTCCCTGGTCATGTTTCACCAACTCCCATGTGTTTAGGTTCAAATGCAACGTTGTTTCGCACGGAAGCGAATATAGACCCTATGCGCAAATAGTGTGTCGTTGGCGCATTTGCAACCCACGAACGGTAGGTACTTGTCTGTGCACGGTTGTTTCTCGCTAAATGAAACTCTAACTATCAGTGAAACCCAGAGCCAATTGCCGGCAACCGTATATCATTCGTATTTAAGAACCAACGCAGGACGCAAACATTGGCGGGCACATGGACATGCACTCGGACATCTTCAACCAGATTCTCTCGTACCGGGACCGGTTCTCCAACTCGGAGAAGCTCATTGGGGACTACATCGTGGGCAACTCGGATGCCGTCACCGAGATGACCGTGCGCGAGCTTGCGGCAAGCACCGGGACCTCCCCCGCCACAGTGTCGAGGTTTGCCCGCACGCTGGGATATCGCAGCTATTCCGACATGCGCACGGCACTCGCGCTTTCCAACGATCGCAAGCGCAGCTCGGACTTTGTCAAGGGAATCTCACTCGACGCCGTAAGCGAGTCCGTCAGCCTGATCCTGCGCTACAAGATCGAGGAGCTCTCCGAGACGGCCATGGCCATGGACCCCAAGACCATCACCGCCGTGGTCAACAAGATGCGCGAGTCGCGGATGGTCCTCATAGCCGCCGTGGGCAACACCATCCCCCTAGGCATGAACGCCGCCTTCAAGTTTGAGCAGGCGGGCATCAACGCCTTCTGCCCCTCCAGCACAGAGGCCATGACGTCCGCCAGCGTCAACCTGACCGACCAGGACTTGCTGCTCGTTCTTTCCACCGCAGGCACCTCGCCACGTCTTGCCACCATCATCGACAACGCCGAGGACTCCGGCACGCCGGTGGCCATGGTCACCGCCAACGTTGGCGGCAAGCTTGCCAAACGTGCGGAATGGGTCATCCAGGCCATCAGCAAGGAGCCGGCCCTGGCGCACGAGGTGCAGCTTCCCACCCTGCGCTTCTCGCAGAACTCAATCAACTTTGTGATAGAGGTCCTGGACCTCTTTGTGCTGGTGGGCCAGGACGACACCACAGAGATCACGCGCATCCTGTACAAGAATTTGGTGCAGTAGGGCGCGGGGGCGGGCCGGCGCGCACTGGCAGCAGACGTTTGGAGGTGGCGGCGCCTCTGACCGGGACGGGAGGCCAACGTCTGCCGGGGCTCTCGGCGTTTGCGCAGGTCAGGGCCTTGCGGGCTGGCAGACATTTGACGGCCGCACCCCCCCTCTGGCCGGGACGGGGCCCAACGACTGCCTGGCACCGGTCAAACACGGTACCACCGCTTACTTTGTCCAGGCTGCAAACTCCTGATCCGTGGCCAGCACGTAGTGCTGACCGCTCACGTTGTGGTAGCTGCCCTTGGTGTAGTCGATTCCCGCTTTGTGCACGTCGTATGTGATGGGCACACGATCTCGCTCGGTCTCCGGGTTGAACTGCGGTATGGCCGATATGAGCGACTTGGTATAGGGATGCACGGGATTGGCAAATATCTCGTCCGTGCGGCCCTTCTCCACGATATGCCCCAGGTGCATGACACAGATGCGGCTGGAGATGTACCTCACCATAGAGAGGTCATGTGCAATGAAGAGATAGGCCGTTCCCATCTCCTCCTGGATGTCCTTCATCAGGTTTACGACCTGCGCCTGTATGGACACATCCAATGCCGAGATGGCCTCGTCTGCAATCACAAGCTTGGGATTCATGATGAGGGCGCGTGCCAGGCAGACGCGCTGTCGCTGCCCGCCAGAGAACTGACTAGGATAGCGGTTAGCCTGTGACCGGGACAGGCCCACGCGATCCATCATCTGGTACACGCGCTGCTCGCGCTCGTGCTTGTCCAGGTTTGGCAAATGTGCGTCCAGGCCTGTGGCAATGGTGTCTATGACCTTACGGTACGGGTTGAGGGAGGCACCAGAGTCCTGGAACACCATGGACATGTTCCTGCGCAGGTAGCCCTCCTCCTCGCGGGACATCTTGCCAGAGATGTCATGTCCGTCAAAGACGATCTGTCCGGAGGTGATCTCATCAAGCTTGATGACGGCACGACCAGTCGTGGACTTTCCCGAACCGGACTCGCCGACAAGTCCCACAGTCTCTCCCGGCATGATGTCAAAAGAGATGTCGTCGATTGCCTTGACCACCCTCCTGCCGGGGATGGGGAAGTACTGCTTTAAATGGTTCACGATAAGCAGGGGCTGGTCCCCCGCCGCGTCCTTGGTCTTATCGGCCTCATCAATCGCCATTGCCGTCACCTTCCCGCAGCTTGGCGCTCTCCAGCTTCATACCCGCTATACGATTCCTCAGCTGCTCGGGCATCTCCACCTTGGGCGCCCGCGAATCAAGGAGCCACGTTGCCGCCCAGTGGTGCTCGTTCACCTGGAAGGCGGGAGGCTCCATCTTGTAGTCAATCTCCAGCGCATAGGGATTGCGCGGCGCAAAGGCATCGCCCTGGATGTCGTTGAGCATGTTGGGCGGGTTGCCCGGAATGGTAAACAGGCGCTCTGAACGGTCGGTGCTCAGGCTGGGCATGCTGGACAGCAGGCCCCACGTATAGGGATGCCGAGGGTCATAGAAGATATCCTTTAACGTTCCCGCCTCCACCACCTTGCCTGCATACATGACGTTGACGTAGTCGGCCACCTTTGCTACGACGCCCAGGTTGTGGGTGATAAAGATCACGGACGTGCCCAGCTTCTTTTGCAGGTCAATGATGAGCTGCAAGATGCGCGCCTGGATGGTCACGTCAAGCGCCGTAGTGGGTTCGTCGCAAATCAGAAGGTCCGGGTCGCACGACAAGGCGATGGCAATAACGACGCGCTGCCTCATGCCGCCCGAAAGCTGGTGCGGATAGCTCTTAAGGCGTGCCTCCACGTCGGTGATTCCCACGAGGTCAAGAAGTTCGACACAGCGGGCGTGCAACGCTTCAGCGGAAAGACCCATGTGCTCGGTCAGGCTCTCACTCAGCTGGCCCTCGATGGTCATGGTGGGATCCAGTGAGGTCAGGGGGTCCTGGAACACCATGGCTACGTGCTTGCCCTTGAGGGCGGCCATTTCTTTGTCGTCAATCTTGGTAAGGTCCACGGTCTTCTCGCGGCCATCGTCATCCTTGTACGTGAACTCTATGGAGCCGCCCTCGTAAATCTCATTGTGGGAGTGGATGCCCATAATCTGCTTAGCGGAGACGGACTTGCCGCTGCCCGACTCGCCAACTATGGCCACCGTCTGGCCACGGTACAGATCCATGTTCACACCACGCACCGCGTGCACGATGCCGTTTGCCGTCTTGAACGAGATGGTCAGGTCAGAAATCTTGATGACCGGCCTTTCGTGGACGTGATCTCTTGGGGCCTGCGCTTCTATCGACGCGGCACTCGCGTTACCACTGGCAATTGGACTCTTCATCATGCCTCCTAGCTCTGGTTGGGCTCGATGGCGTCACGAAGGCCATCGGCAAAGAGGTTGAAGCCAAGCATGAGAAGACCAAGCACCACCACAGGGCCAACGACCATGTAGGGATACACCATGGCCGACTTGTAGCCGTCATTGATCATCGTGCCAAGCGAGGAGATGGGTGCCGGCACTCCAAGGCCGACAAATGCCAGGAAGGCCTCGAAGAAGATGGCATTGGGGATGGAGAACATAAAGGTGACGATAATCTGTGCCAGGCAGTTGGGCATGACCTCCTTGAAGATGATCTCGCGCCAGCTTGCACCAAGCGTACGGGCGGCGAGCACAAACTCCATGTTCTTGAGCTTGAGCATCTGCGCGCGCACGATACGGCTCATGTCTATCCAGCCCGTGATGGCCAGAGCGATGACAATGTTGCCCAAACCGGGCCCCAGCGCCACCAGAAGTATGGTCACGATGACCAACTGGGGTATGGAGCTCAAAATCTCTGTGATGCGCTGCATCACGATGTCAACCCTGCCGCCAAAGTAGCCGGAGATAAGCCCGTACACCACGCCAATGAAGATGTCTATTACCACCGCGATGAGCGAGATGAGCAACGAGATGCGCGTGCCGTACCATACGCGAACCCAAATGTCACGGCCAAGTGAGTCCGTCCCAAAGTAGTGGTACTCCTCCGAGATGCCCTTTTCTGCATAGACGTTAACGCCGTCCTTGGTGCCGTCAAAGAGGCCCACCTGCTCCAGACCGGGAACACGCGGTGGCAGGTTGCTGCGCGTGGAATTTACCTCATCAAACTTGTACGGGCTGAGCATGGGCGCCACAATGGCCAGCACGATGATGAGCACAATCATGACGAGGCTCACAAAGGCACCCTTGTTGTCCATGAAGCGATTGAAAATCTCCCGCACATACGAGTAGTTGGCATATTCGCGCTCCGCCTCCTCCTCGTGTCCCTGCGCAAAGCCGAAGTCAGCTGCCGGGATGCTGGCGACCTCTGATTCTTGTGCCATGGCCTATCCCTTCTGTCCCGCCAAGCGCACCCTCGGGTCTATGAGCCCGTAGGCAAGGTCCACCAGGAGCATCGCTATGACGAACATGACGCTATATATGAAGCTCGTCGCAAGTACGACGTTGTAGTCGTTTGACTGGATTGCGGTGATGTACAGCGTTCCCAACCCAGGGATCGAGAAAATCTTCTCGATGACGATGGAACCACTCATGAGGTTGACCAGAAGCGGTGCCAGCACCGTGATGAGGCTGATGAGCGCGTTACGCAACGCATGGCGCATGATGAGCTTACGCCGTGGGAGGCCCTTGGACTCCGCAAGCATCATGTAGTCGGAGTCCATGATGCTCACCAGCTCCGAGCGCGTGTATCGCTCCATGCTCGCGAGTGTGAACATGGAGAGCGCAATCACCGGCAGGACGGAGGAGCGTATGGGATCGGCCGGATTGAAGGTGAGCGGGAAGAGCTTGAGCCTGTAGCCAAAGAAGTACGAGAGCAGCAGTGCAAACACAAAGTTGGGAAGACTTACGCCCAGAACCGCTATTACCGTGGCCACGGTGTCAACAGGTGTGTGACGCTTGAGGGCCGCCAGTATGCCCAGCAGGTTGCCGACGATCGCGCCGAGGATCCCTGCTTCCAGACCCAGGCCAAGCGTCACCTTTAGACGGGACCCCACCATGGTTGCTATGGGCATGTTGTTCTGAATGTTGTACGAGACGCCAAAGTCGCCTCGCAGCATGTTGCCAACATAGATGAAGAAGCGCTCTATGACGGGCTTGTCCAGACCATAGGCCGCCTTGAGGGTGGCAATCTGCTCCGGGGTCATCTTCTCCTCATTGTTGAAGGGGGAGCCCGGCATGAAGTTCAAGAGCATAAACAGGACGAAGAGGATGATGAAGACCGTGAGAGCGGCAACTGCCAGCCTCTTTGCGATGTATCTTCCCAACTCTTCACCACCCTCTCTTAATGTCGCCCGCGGAGAACTCCGCGGGCGACATAGGTGTAAAAGCCACTACAAACAGGTGTCACCACTCAAAGGAAGGGCACCTAATAGTGCGTCATCGCCTATGCATCAAGGGTGCAGAACTTGTAGTAGCACTCGATGCCGGTGATGTGATCGGTCTTCCCCTTGAGGGTCGGACGCGTGAGCTTGGACAGGCCCTCCTGGAAGATGGGGATGCAGACGGCATTTTCGGTGCAAATGCTGTTGCACTGCATCAGATCGTCCCAACGCGCCGCCGCGTCACCCGCGTCCGTGGAGTTTGCCTTGTCATAGAGCTCATCGAACTCCGGGCTGTTCCACTGGCTGTAGTTGGAGGCATCGTCAGACTGGTACATGGCCAAAATGGCCGTGGCATCGGCGTAATCAGGTCCCCAGCGGTGCAGGGTGATCTCGTAGTCGTGATCTGCCTGCATCTGAATCCTGTTCTTCTTGGGCGTGCTCTCGATGTTCACCGTCAGGCCCTCGAGGGTGCTCTGGAGCGTGGACTGCAGGTACTCGGCTACGCTCTTGCAGAAGTCGACCTCCTGGTCGTAGACGATCTTGATCTCGCGACGATCGGTCTCCTGCTGCGCGGCAGCCCAAAGCTCCTTGGCCTTGTCGGGGTCGTACTCAAAGAACTGCGGGGACGACTGGGCAAAGTCGTCGCCGTTCTCGTTGGCCCAGAGGCCGTTCATGCACATCTGGTAGACCGGCAGCGACCCGTCCTTGAGCACGTTGTCGCAGATGTCCGGTCTGTTGATTGCGTAAGCGATGGCCTGACGCAGGTTGAGGCTATCCAGGCCGCTCTCCTTGGTGTTGACCATCAGGTAGTAGTTGAAGATGCCACCGGTGGAGCTGAAGGCAGGATCGTCCTTGTACTGCTGCACGAGGTCGCTCGTCAGCTTGACATAGTCCACGTCACCGTTCTCGTAGGACATGACCGCCTGCTGCGTGTCGGCAATGACCTGCAGGTTAATGACGTCGATGTCCACGTTCTCGGCATCCCAATAATCCGGGTTCTTGGTCAAGGTAACAATGTTGGAGGCGGTGTCATAGCCTGTCAGCGTGTAGGGACCGTTCCACAGCATGTCATCCTTGGTGAGGCCAAAGTTGTCGCCCTTTTCCTCACGGAAGGCCTGCTGGACGGGACCAAACGGCGTGAACGCAAACAGGTTGAACAGGAAGGGCACCGGGTGGTCCAGCTCGACAACAATCGTCTTGTCGTCCGTGGCGTGTGCACCAAGCTCGTCCACATCCATCTCGCCGTTGATGACTGCGGTAGCGTTCTTGAACCCTGCCATCTCCAGCTGGTACTGGAAGAGCGCGGAGTTGGCGTCACCCAGCGCATTACGGTGCCAGGAGTACACAAAGTCCTGCGCGGTAACCGAATCGCCGTTGCTCCACTTCTGGTCACGCAGGTGGAAGGTGTAGGTGAGCTGATCGTCAGTCACCTCATAGCTCTCGCAGAGGCCATTGACGGGGTTGCCGTCCACATCCGTGACAAAGAGTCCCTCGTTGCAGTTGGAAATAACAACCATAGAGGTGCCGTCGCCTGCAACGACGGGATCCAGGGACTCCACGGGCGTGCTCATGGCAATGTTGACCGTCTTGCCGCTGCCGCCTTCGCCGCTGGTGCTGCTACCACTGGATTCCCCAGAATCCGATGTGCCGCCGCAGCCCACGAGCCACATGCCGCTCATGGCAAGGGCACCAAGCCCCGCAGCCCTAACAAAACCGCGCCTTGTCAGTTGACCAACTTGCTCAAACTTCCTGTGCATCTCTTCTTCCTTCCTCCCTATGGGAATAACCAAAGGCACCATGCAGAGTGCAGGTGTGCGCCGCCTTCTGGGCGGCAAACGCGAGCGCCTCCTCCGCATCGCGCGTCTTGCCAAAGCTGACGAGAAAAGCCGCCGCAAAAGAGTCGCCGGCACCCATGGCGTCAATGGCGTCAACTCTCACGGCATCCTGGACGTAGGTCTTGTCCTCATAGAGACAGTGGCTTCCACGTTCACCAAGCGTCATGACGACGACCTTTGGACCCATCTCGTACACATGACGCATGAGCGAGTCCGCATCGTCAGTCGAAAGTCCCGATCCAGAGAGGAAGGCAATACTCACGTTGGGGCACACCGTTCTGAGGTATGCCTCGTCCCGGTCGGTTGAAAAGTCATACGAGAGCGGCACCACGGCATTGATGCGCGACAGCTGGTCATCGATGTCGGCCTCGTTGGTGGTATGGCAGACGTCGTATCGTCCAATAAGATCCAGGTCTCCCTGGGCAAGCCTCATGCGCACAAGAGCCGGGCACGAATCGGCTGGTCCGTGCACAAACACGCGATCACCGTCAACAATGTGCACACCCGGCCGAGCTGTCGGCAGACAGGCAACGCGGCAACGCTCGGTGCTCACACCCTCTGCACGCAGGCATTCCTTAATGTAGGCAGCACGCTCGTCATTGCCAAAAACGCCCAGGTATGCCGCTTCCTCAGCACCGTCGCGCTTCGCGTTCACAGCTACGTTCACCGCCTGGCCACCCGGAAAGTATTCGTGGGTGTCGAGGTAGCAATCGGTGACGTTGTCTCCCACACTTATGAGCTTCATCGTTGGCTCCAAGAAAAAGGGCGGCACGTGCGGGGGAAGGGAAACCGCACGTGCCGGTCGTGCATGAACCTAGTACTCCATCTGCCACATGTAGCGACGAACGGAGAGCGCGTGCCCACGGTCGTGGGCCAGCTTGTCAACAAAGGAGCGCACGGTCACGCCCAGAATCCACTGCGCGAAGTACTCATGCAGGGACTCGTCGATCCCGTTGAAGTCAAACTTCTCCTCGTCAAAGACCAACAGGCGCTCGGAGAACTTCTTGGCAAACGCAAGTGCACGCTCATCCAGGTGACGGGTCACACCGCAAGAGAGCGCAATGACAAAGGGCACGTCATAGTCCGTGACCTCAAAGGGACCGTGGAAGTACTCGCCAGAGTGGATGGCATTGGAGTGTATCCACTGCATCTCCATGAAGAGGCAGCTGGTAAGCGAGTACATCTCGCCGTAGTTGACGCCCGAGCCCATGGTGTAGATAAGGGGTGCGCGCTTGTTGGCGGTCGCAAAGGACTCGGCAACCTCGCGGTAGATGTCCCACGTGGCCTTGCAGGCACCGTCGACTTTGTCGATGTCTGCGACGCCCTGCTCCCAGCGGGCGGCCTGATCGGGATCGATAATCGTCAAGATGGAGAAGGCCAGGTCATAGAGAACCGCATTGTTGCGGTCGGTCATGTCAGTCTCAGGACCGTGGTCGTAGTGGATGGGGTAGCCAGCGGCCTTCCAAAGCGGGGAATCGACCACGTTGGAAAACGCAATCGAGAGGGCGCCGCAGTCCGTGGCGGTCTGAGCGGCGGCAACCGTCTCAGGTGTAGTGCCGGAGTGAGAAACGGTGATGACGACGGACTCAGGACCAAAGGCCTTGGGCTTTGCGTAGTTGAACTCGTTTGCCGTATAGATGAAGGAGGGGATGGGGGTCTCGCGGTCAAACATGTACTGGATGGGCATCATGGTGGCCTGTGATCCACCACATGCCACAAAGTAGAAGTTCTTAACCTTGCCCACGGCAAAACGTGCGCGAAGCGCGTCAACCGCCGCCTGAACCTGATCCTTATGCTCCTGCTTCATTTGCAATCCTCCGTGCCTCTAGAATCATCGCTTTATTGTCTTGATATCTTGTGATGTCATATTACATCATGTGATGGTATGTGCCACAAATGAACCTCCTGTAGTTATTCGAGGAATCGATTGCTACTTGTAACATAACGAGCGGCTCTATTCGTCACCAAGAACCTCGACGAAGACCTTCCGCCGTTGTGGGCCGTCATATTCCACAAGATAGATGTCCTGGGCACCCCCACGGACCACCTTGCCGTCAACCACCGGAAAGAGGCAGTGATTGCCTGTGAGCGCGCTCTTGAGGTGGCCCTGGGAGTTGTTGCCTGTCGCACCGTAACTGGGCAGGAAGTGAGCGTGCGCATAGTCATCCTCAAGAGGCACCAGACGCTCAAAGAGGGCGGCAAGGTCCTTCTCCACGCACGGAAGGCCCTCGTTGACCGTTATGCCGCAGGTGGTGTGTGCCACGATCACGGCCACCAGACCCTTCTTGATGCCGCTCCTCGCAACCGCGTCATCGACGTCGCTGGTGATCATAATGTACTCGTTAACCTTCTTGGTAAGGTACGAGAACGTCTCAAGCTTCATCATCGCGCGTCATCCTCCCCCAAGAACGTCAGTGCATTGCCACCCAGCAGGGCATCGCGCGCATCCTGGGGCAGCCCCAGCGCCTCGACGCCACGGCGAATCTTGAAGGAGCGGAAGCGAGGCGTATTGCTGGCAAACATGACCTGGTGCATGAAGGAGCGCTGGAACCAGAGCGGACCCATGTCCTCCGTGAAGAGCCGCCTCATGGACTCCTCGGGCGAATCCAGGTACAGCACCGAGGTGTCTGTGTACGCATTGGGATACTTGATCATGAGCATGACCATTTCGCGCACCCAGGGCCAGGCAAAGTGCGCCAGGCACATGCGAATGTCCGGATGGGACATGATTGCTTCCTCTATGGCCAACGGGTGGTTGTACTTTGTTGGCGTATTAGGCTCCCACGAGAGCCCGGCGTCAAACATGATGGGCTTGTGATAGCGCTCGCAGATCTGGTAGATGGACTCCATGCATGCCTCATAGGCGTAGAAGCGCTGCTTGGCGGGGTGCAGGTAGAGGCCCTTGGCGTTCAGGACCTCGAATGCGGCCTCCAGGACCTCGGGCGCATCCGGCCTGTGAGGGTCAACACTGGCAAAGTTGATAAACCGGTCGGGGTGGTCGCACACAATCTTGTAGGCCTCTTCGTTGGTTACGACCCAGCAGCCCTCCGTGGTGGTTAGGTCCATGGGGTGCAGGACCTTCTTGTCAACGCCGCCCACAGCCATCTCCGTAAAGATCTCGTCATAGTCCTGGGGCCCCATAAGGCCAAAACCGAAGACGCGCTCGTTGCGATGAAACTCGTCCTCGTCATATATGGCCTTGTAACAGACGGGATGGACGTTCATGTCTATGACCATGCAGCGGCTCCTCTTCTCTCCCTTGGCGTTTGGTAAGCCGTCAGAAGCCATGAAGGTGGCTGCCGGCGGTCGTTCGGCTCCGTATACTATAACATGACGTCATAAGATGTCATGCCTTGAAATGCAAGCCGGAAACGAGAGGAGAACGCATGTCATTCCTGAAAGAGCTCTTTGGCACCGAATATCCCATCATCGGCCTTCTGCACCTCAAGCCGCTTCCCGGCGACCCCTTCCAGGCGCCGGGGTCCACGCTTGACGGCACCATCGAGGCGGCTGCGGCCGACCTTGCGGCACTTCAGAACGGCGGGGTTGACGGTGTTCTGGTGACCAACGAGTTCTCTCTCCCCTATCAGCAGCACGTCTCGCCGGTAACCCTGGCTGCCATGGGTACCGTCATAGGTGCTGTGCGCAGCAGCTTTGCCGTACCGTTTGGTGCCGAAGCCATCTTTGACGGGGACGCTACCATAGACCTCTGCGCCGCCACGGGTGCCGCCTTCACGCGCTGCCTCTTCACAGATGCCTGGGTGGGCGACATCGGCATCGTCAACCGCGACATTGCCTCCACTCTACGTCGCAAGTTCGCTCTACGTCTGGACGACCTCAAGCTCTTCTATTTTGCGACCACCGAGGGCGACATAAACCTGGGCGGGCGCAGCACGGCAGACGTCGTCCGCACACTCAAGAGGACCGTGCACCCAGATGCCCTTGTCGTTGGTGGCAGCGCGGCGGGAACTGCCCCCGTGTTGGACCAGTTTGACGAGCTTGCCAGCATAGCCGGGGACGTGCCCCTGGTGTGCGGCACGGGCTGCAAGGCGTCCACCGTGGCAGATGTCTTTGCTGTGGCACACGGTGCCTTTGTCGGCACCTCGCTGAAGGTAGATGGAAAGATCGAGAACCCGGTGGACCTGCAGCGTGTTCGTCAGCTCATGGATGTGGCGCGCAGCGTCAGGGGAGACAAGTAATGGCCCGCTACTTTCTGGGGATCGACATCGGCACCAGCCAGGGCAAGGGCGTCATCATTGACGATTCCTGCAAGGTTGTGTGCGAGGCACACGTGCCTCACAGCGTCTCTACTCCGCATCCCGGGTGGTTTGAGCACGATGCCGAGAAGATCTGGTGGGGGGACTTCTGCAAGCTCTCCCACGAGCTCATGCAAAAAGGGGATATCCGTGTTCAAGACATTCGCTGCATAGGCCTCTCCGCCCTGGGGTGTGACTGCGTCCCCGTGGACGAGCAGGGCACTGCCCTGGCACCCGCCATCCTCTATGGCATAGACTCCCGGGTCACACCACAGATCGAGCGTCTGAGCAATCATTTTGCCGGAGAGCCCGGACTCTTGACCCACCCCTTGTGCACCAGCGACGTAGCACCTAAGATCCTTTGGTTCTACGACCAGATGCCCCAGATAGCCCAACGTGCCCACAAGTTCCTGACCGGATCCTCCTACCTCTCGGCCAAGCTCACGGGCAACTTCACCATAGATGCCTACCTGGCCGACTCCTGGCAGCCCTTGTACGATTTGGAAGCCCGCACGCCCGACAAGGTCCACTGCGGGTACGTCTGTCGCCCCGACCAGCTGGCGACCATCGCCAACGCCATCGACGTGGCTGGCACGGTTAGTGCCAAGGCTGCGCTCGAGACCGGCTTAGCCGAGGGTACGCCTGTGCTCGTAGGAACGGGTGACTCCGGGGCAGAGGCCATATCTTGTGGGGTCTTCCTTCCCGGCGACCTGCTGGTACAGCTGGGATCCACCTGCTTCTTTATCTATGTGTGCGATCACGCCATAGAAGAGCCCCGACTGTGGCCGGGAAGGTTTGTCATACCTGGCCGCGACGCAATATGTGCTGGCACCAACACGGCAGGCACCCTTACCGCTTGGATACGTGACCAGCTCTTCTCCGACGCGGTGTCTGCAAGCGCGCAGGGCGGTGAGGACCCCTATGCCCTCATGACCAGGGCCGCGCGGGACACGGCCCCCGGAGCCGATGGCCTTATCTGCCTACCCTACTTCCAGGGGGAGCGCACGCCGATAAACGATCCCGCCGCCCGCGGAACGTTCTTTGGGCTGACGCTCCGCCACACGCGGGGCCATCTGGTACGTGCCGCCCTCGAGGGCATAGCCTGCAGCATTGCCCAGCATGTGGCCATCCTGGAGGAGGACGGCCTACCCGTACGCAAGATCGTCTGCACGGGCGGTGGCACCAAGAACGACGTCTGGCTGCAGGCGGTATCGGACGTGCTGGAGCGACCCATCCAGACCGCCAGCGTCTCCGTGGGCGCGGCCTACGGAGACGCCATCATGGCTGCCCTGGCAGGTGGGGCCTACTCGAACTGGGTGGATCTCTCCACGGCAATACGGCCGGGCGGGGTCATTGAGCCTCGCCCAGAGACCTATACCACCTACAGGAGGCTACGCAGCCAGTTCACGCGCCTCTACGAAACCACCAAGGACCTTATGCACGAGCTTGAGTAAGTGAGCGGCCCCGCATTTCCCTTGTGCACGCATGGGCACAGCAGCATCTGCGCAATAGGGGGTAGCCCCCGGCTGCACGTATGCAGCCGGGGGCTACCCCCTATTGCGCACCCTCCGGTCTACAGATTCCCCGATAGCTCGTGCATGATCGCGGCATTGACCTTGATCTCTTCCACGAAGTCGTCCATGTCCACCCACTCATTGGGGGCATGGATGTTAGCCTCGTCGCTCATGCATCCGCACATAATCGCAGGGGTGCCCTTCTCCAGGCAAAAGTAATGGCAGGGGCTCGTACCGGCGTTCATATAGTTGAGCGTCACCTTCTGCCCGCTGACGCGCTCGCTGGCGGCAATGGCCGCCTTTACAAAGTCAGAGTCCGGGGCGCTGCGAAAGGCGGGACATCCAGAGTCGTAGACCAGCTCGATGTCCCCGAAGCCGTGGTCGTCCAGATGCTTGCGCAGGAGCTCGTAGATGCGGTCGGGGTCCTGGCCCATCACAAGCCTGATGTCGCACTTGACCCGCGCGTAGCTGGGCAGCACCGTCTTGGAGCCCTCGTCGATGTAGCCGGAGTAGAACCCGCAGATGTTGAAGGTGGGCTCGTAATGCAGCTTCTTGAGCAGGTCGTCTCCCGTGGCACCGTCGATGAAGTGATCGATGCCCAGGTACCGCTTGGTCGCCTCCTCGTCAAACCCGTCCTGAGCAAAGGCCTCGACGTCCTCCTTGGACACCTCGGGGATGCCGTCGTAGAAGCCGTCGATGTTGATGTGTCCATCCGGCCCCTTGATGGAGTTGAGTGCCCATATGAGCCTCCATGCGGGGTTCTCCACGATGGCGGCGTTGCATGAGTGAGCATCCATCTTGGCACCACGGCAGATCATCTCAACGTAGAGGAGCCCCTTCACGCCAATGCAGATGTCGAGCGGGCCCTGGTTGTTGGCACGGTTTCCGCCCTCCCAGTTGTAGCCATCGCAGTCCAGGCGATCGCGATAGTGCTCGGCAAACCAGCCCAGGTTGGGGGAGCCTATCTCCTCCTCGCCCTCGGTGATGAACTTGACGCCACAGGGCAGCTTGCCATAGACGTGCTGATAAGCATCTACTGCGCAAAGGTGGGCCACCAAACCGCCCTTGTTGTCGCACACCCCACGGCCCCAGATGCGATTGTCATGCACATTGGCGGAGAAGGGAGGGTCTACCCACAGGTCGATGGGGTCAACCGGCTGAACGTCATAGTGGTCGTAGAAGCCCATCACCTTGTCGGACACGCCAGCCTGCTCCGCTATGATCACGGGGTTGCCAGGGGTCTTACACACATCCACTGAGAGCCCGCGCTTCTCGTAGTTGTCCACCACGATCTTGACCATGTCGTCGATACCCTCGTGCGTGCCCGCAAGGCTGGGCTGGCGCACGTAGTCGCGCAGCAGCTCAAGGTACTCGTCCCTGTGCTCGTCGATGTAGGCGAACACCTTGCTCTCGTCAAACTCCATTCCGTACGTTCCTTTCCACGATGACGTTACCCGTTCTCGGACCAGCCTTGAACCAGCCCGTGTAGAACCTCGCTAATAGGGCTCAAACTTCTCTATGGTCTTGGCGGAGACCTCTGCACCGTGATCCATACACTGCTCGACGTCCCAGCCCTTGAGCAGGCCATAGGTGAAGCCTGCTATGTAGGAGTCGCCCGCGCCCACCGTGTTTACCACATGGGCGGGTCTGATGCCGCACTCGTGGAAGCCTTTGTCATCGAAGCTGATGGAGCCCTTCTCACCGCGCGTGGCCGTGACCACCTTTGGACCCAGCGCCTGCACGTGGCGTATCCACTGGCGCACGCGTGCCTCGTCGGTATCTCCACACGACATAAAAGCGTAGTCCACATAGGGAAAGAGGTCCTCGCAGTGCCGGGTGGGGTCCTCGCTGTACACCGAGAAGTCCATGACCACCTCAATTCCCGCCTGATGCCATTGGGGAAGGTAGCCGAGTACATGCCCAAAGAGGTCCGTGTGCACCATGTCATGCTCCAGCACAAATCTCTCGTCCTCCGGAGTAAGCGCAAAGTTGGCCATGACGCCTTCCACCTGCCGCAGGTGCACACGGTCAACACCATCCTTGAGGCCCATGTACATGACGCAGGTGTTGCCGGACTCGCGCCTGAGGTGGGTCACGTCGATGCCCTCTGCCCCAAGGGCCTGGAACATCTGGTCTCCAAAGGAGTCTTCACCAACGACGCTCACCACAGAGACCTGCTGGCCCATGCGTGCCAGGTGAACTCCCCAGTCCACGCCGTTGCCCGTGGGGTATGAGCGGCCCAACTTCTCATAGACATCCATGCAGCTGAAGCCCACCGCCGCCAGCCTCTTGCCCATCTACGTCTCCTTCATGTAGAGCTCAAAGTTGCGCATGTTTCGAGCGTCTGCCACATCGGGCCTGTCGTAGTAGCGGGGGTCCGTGATCTCCTGACCCAGATACCCCTCAAAGTGGTAGCGATTAAGGGTCTGAATCCAACGGCCCAGATGGTGCTTGCCGTCACCCCACACAAGATGGCCGTAGGGGCAGCCATCCACAAAGTGCATCTCATGAATCGTGCTCCCAAAGGCCTCAAACCACTGGTCGAGAGTCTCCCCAGACACGCTCATGGCACAGGTGTCCACCATGGGCGTAAGGCAGGGATGGTCAACTTCCGCAATCATCCGCTTTGCATCCTCAAGCGTAACCACCAGCTTGGTCTCCTCCGGGCGCAGGCTCTCCATGGTAAGCACGATGCCCTCGGACTCGGCAAACTCCGCGAGCCTGCGCAGCATGTCTCGGCTGCGCTTCCATGCCTCCTCGCGGCCCTCATCCCAGTAGCCCCAGCCGCTGTTTACCTCCATGTACTGGCAACCGAGTTCCGCCGCCAGGCGAATGCCGTTGCTGAAGTACCGATAGCTGCGATCTATGGCTGCCGGCTCCCTCACCGCAAACTGATAGGGGGACGTGCAGTTCTCAGGCGTCAACGTGTGGACGGTCAGGTTGCGTGAGGCAATCTTCTTCCTTAGCGCGTGGGCGTCCGGACATGTGAGGTGATCGAGCCACACGTGCGGCATGGCGCACCAAAGCTCTATGGAGCGGAAGCCTAATCGCTCCTGCTGCTCCAAGAAGGCGTCGAGCGAGTACCTCATCCAGTGGATGTTCATGCCCGCGACCTGTTCGCGACAAATCGATGGCATGCTCATGCGATTGCCTCCCCATCGCACAGGTAGGGGCGCAGGGCCTCGAGGTTGCGCCGATCGGCGGAGTTGGGATCAAAGAGATAGCGACTATCGTCCGGTGCCAGACCCAAGAGGCCGCGATAGCCGTGATCCTCCAGTTCAAGCAGATATCGCTCAAGAGGAAGCAGGCCGTCACCCCATACCAGCCTACCTTCGGGGCGGCCGTCATCCAGCTGCACGTGGGCAATGGCCCCTCCCAGAGCGTCAAACCACTGGGTTGGAGTCTCCCCTGCGTCTGCCATGGCGATGGTGTCCAGGCAGGCTTGCACCCTGGTGCTGTCAACTGCCGCAAGAAGATCCACAAGCTCCGGAAGGGTGTTGAACACCCGGGCTGTATTCCAGGCATTCGTCTTCACCGCAAGGGTGATGCCGCAATCTTGCGCCGCATATGAAAGCTGCTGCAGGTCTCTGACGGTTTGCCCAAAGACGCGTGCGGAATCCTGATCGTAGGTGCCGCCCAGGCAGGATACCAGCATCACCTTGGCACCCAGCTGCCTGGTTGCCTCGCACGCCTTGGCAAAGTAGCGCCTGCTGCGCCCACTTAGCTCAGGGTCTTCCTGGCCCAGACGGTAGTTATAAGCACCTGCCTCAGGAACAAAGGCACCAATGCGCAGCTCTGCCTCTTCCGCCTTGCGCCTGACCTCCCGCACATCCAGCACGCCGTTCTCGTCCATTAAGAGATGAGGTGACCATCCAATCAGCTCGATGGTTTTGTATCCCGCAAGTGCCTGGTCCTGCAGCATGGTGTCCAGCGAGAAATATCGATAATGACGACCGGCAGCCGCCAACTGATCCAAGTGAACCCGTGGCACAGCACCCTCCAAACTACTGTTTATGATGTCATATTACATCATGTTAACCACAGCGAGTGTAAAGGCGCTTCTGTAATACTTAGTTAATGGACGGCCTTGGCGTTGCGGGGCCGCCTGGTGCCATAGACGTATCTGACGTCAGCGTGTTGCCAAACCGATCGACCGTAAACTTGTATGACACCCGGTCACCACGCAGGATGCTCTTGGAGTAGTGCATGGGGGTTCCGTCAGCACACCTCATGAGCTTCTTGAGTATGAAGAGGGGTGCACCAATGTTACAACGCAACAGCTGACCTTCATCGTCTCTCGCCGTCGTCACGCCAATGGTGAGGTCCTCCGAGCCAAACGCAATACCGTAGTGGTTCTCTACAAGGTCATAGAAGGACACGTTATCCTGCATAAGGCCGATGAGCCCGGGGAAGAGCTGCTCGGGGGCAATGAGCTCGTCTATGGCAAAGGGATAGTTATTGTCTAGGACAACTCTGCGCACATAACAGAGAGGAGCACCCACCTCACAGCCAAGCATGTCCGCAAAGTGCTTGTCAGCCTTGCTTAGGCGCTTCTCAACTACGTTCCTGATCACAGGCCCCTCACCCATGACCAGAGATGTAAAACTACGTTGGTCGGTCGGGCTTGACCCCACAACATGCTTTGGCACAGCAACAAAGGTGCCCTTGCCGCGCACCTTCTCGAGCAAACCATCCTCGACAAGGTCCTGGATTGCTCGACGAACTGTTATGCGGCTTACGTCGTACTTATCGCACAGCTCTTGCTCGGTGGGGATTTTGGAACCAATGGGGTATTCACCGGAGAGAATCTTCTGTCGTATGTCGCTACCTAGCTGCAAATACAGAATGCCGCTCTCGTGTCTTGCTGCCACGTCGTCCTCCGATGTGTTTTCATACGCCATCTGGCGATACACAACATAATATCCGACTATTTGGGCCATGCGGCGGGATGTGTTACGTATGAGTGACTAGATGGCAACCGTCGCAGTAACGCAACTGGGTTGATTGAGGCGCCAGATTGACTGGTACCCCCTACCAGGGACCACTAGGCTGCAAATGCGGCCTGCGGCGAGGAGGCATCTCTGGGTCGTAGGTGGAAGAGACATCGTGGGACTCGTGAGGCGATACGCATGTCCAGCATGGCGTTGACCTCACGTTCGTTGACGAACGCCTCGCCGTGCTCGGCCAAACACTCTAAGCGTCTGCCGCACAGTATAGGAGGCTGGTAGCGCTTCTGGCGGTGAAAAGCTCTAACGATGTACGGGCCGGCTGACGTTTGCCCTGGTAACGGAATCGGGGCTGCACGGCGTTGCAGGCTGACAGTCCCTCTAGCGGTGGCAAACCCTAACAGCGTGCATGCCACCAGGCGTTTGCCCAAGTAGCGCAGACACCACTGCACAGCGTTGCGCGGCGCCGAGGCACCTGCCGGCGGCAGCCGCTAACTGTGTTCATCCCGCACCCGCCGCCCCCCACCCTCCACAAGAAGGGCTCCCGCAGGTGCATGCCCACGGGAGCCCTGGTACTTCTCGCTAGCAGTCCTTGCGGCCTTTGGCCTTACTGCGCCGGTGTAGCCGCCGTCCACGTACACGTGCTGGCCGGTCATAAACTCGTTCTCCACCAGGAAGACCACGGCGTGCGCGATCTCCTCGGGCTTGCCCGGGCGGCCCAGCGGGTGCAGGCCTGCCAGACGGTTGTAGGCCTCCTCGCCTAGGCCTCGGGGTTGATCATGCCGGTGTCAACGTAGCCAGGGTTGACGGTGTTGACGCGGATGCCGTCCTTGGCCTGGGCCAGGGCAGACGACTGGGTGAGCAGGTTGACGCCGCCCTTTGCCGCGTTGTAGAAGGGCGGGTTGGGATTGCTGATGGTACCCTCGATGGACGAGGTGCTGACGATGGCGCCACCGTGGCCCTGCTTCTTCATCTGGATGGCGGCGTAGTGAATGCCATAGTACACGCCCGTGAGGTTGATGGAGATGAGCTTGCGGAAGTCCTCGCCGCTCATCTGGTCCACGGGACCCCAGTTGGCAATGCCGGCGTTGTTATACATGATGTCAAGCTCGCCATAGGTGGCCACGGCGTAGTCGATGAGGTCCTTGACCTCCTGCTCGTCGCTGGTGTCGCACTGACGGTAGACGACGTCATCGGAGACCTTCTTGAGCTCCGCCAGCGCCTGCTCGCCACGCCTTGCGTTGCGGCCGGCGATGACCACCTTTGCGTCCTTCTCCAGGAAGGCCTTGGCCGTAGCCAGGCCGATGCCCGAGGTGCCGCCGGTTACCACTGCAACCTTGCCGTTGATGTCAAACACGGGATCCTCCTTTGGTCCAGGTTTGCTGACGGTCATCCTTCTTCCCACCAGAGCGGATATATCTGCCCAAGGTATCAATCGAACAATAGGAGGGACCATTGTTGAGGGCCCCGTGGCGTCCCAGGCAACAGAGGAGGCCCGCCCGCCACGTGCGGACAAGGGCGCGCCGCCCGCAGGCCGGGACCGCTGCGCTGGAGGCAGTGCCCGCGACAAGCCCGCATGGCTGGCAGTTGCGTTCCGCTACCATAAGGGCAAGGCTTGGCCCCGACGATTGGAGAGCCCCATGGAGATGGACAAGGACATGGTCGCGCTTGTTGCCGAGTACAAGCGCCTGGACCAGTGCATGGAAATCATGGACGACGACGATCCGGTGAGCATGGACTGCGCCCTCTCGCAGGCGGCCATCGCCGACCAGCTCATGGACCGCGTGGTGGCCGAGTGGGAGCACCAGAAGTCTGACCCGGACGCCTGGGCGGAGGAGCCCCTCTGGCTCACGCAGGCCGTCTTTGCCGTGGCCGACGCCCTGCGCGACGAGTGGCTGGCCGAGGTGCAGCAGGACGCCATCGACGCCGCCACCGAGGGCAACCCGGACTACCTGGCCCACCTGGACGAGGACCTCGACGACTACGACTTTGACGACGGGTTCGGCGGCGGCCCGGACGACTTCGACGGCGTGCACGTGCCCATCGACTAGCCCGGGGACCCGCGACCGGAGCAATCCTCAGGCCAGAGACGAGTGGAGCACCTGCAGGTGACATGTCACTTGCAGGTGCCCTTTTGTAGCCAGGCGTTATTGTCAACAAGCCCACTACCTGCGGTTATATAACCTGCAACCAACCGCCACCCACCTGCAAGTGACATATCACTTGCAGGTGCCCCGCCGGGGAGCAAGTGCGCAAGGGAAGCGAGGTGATCAGATGTCCACCTCTATGGGCGGCGGGCTGTCTCTGAGAAAAGTCTGAGCGTTGTTGCGTCCGTTCGCCCCATAGAGGAATTCGTGCGCCTCCGGGCAGAACGAGCGGAAGAGTTCGGACAAGCTATTGGCAACGGAGCTTGGAAGCAGTTCTACCTTTGATGGCTTGAACAGGCGCTCATGGTGGGCAGCCCTATTGCGCACGCCATCAATGGCGAGAATCTCCTGATGCAAGGTCTTGCGGCTTGTTGGAGACGGCCAGGTTTGGTGCAGGTAGGGAATCCAGACCTCGCGCTCGTGCATGCGGTCTGACATATGCACCCAGAAGCCCAGCGTAAGGTTGGATATCACCTGGTTGGGATCGCTGGGATCGTGAGCTCTAGCCCTGGCCTGCTCTATAGAGCGACGGTTCACCAGATTGACATCGCGCTCGATTCCACGGTGGCTCTTGTGGAGTATTGGCTTGCGCACTGGGGAGTTCTCATCAAAGAGCCAGTGCGCCGTGCCTTGAAAGTTGTTTGAGAGAGTTCTGTCGTATGCGTTTCGAAGGGCTATCTCAAAGTAGGAGATGTCACCCATAAGCGCTCGGCCAAGCGCCGTCTCAACGTCGTTGTCGCAGCAGCTGAGGTAGGGAGCCAGCCGTGCATCAGAAAGCCAGCGCGGTGCCCAAACGGCAGGTGGCGAGCCTTGGGACATTTCTGGGTTGCCAGCGGACAAGTGTGAGCTCCTAGAGGTAAGAATTTAGGCCCGGTGACTTGAATCAGCGGTCATCCCGGGCCCATCGATTGCCATGTTACCCCACAGGCAACGCTTCAGACAAGTCCATGGGAAGCACAGGCTCTCGCCGGCTCTCGGGCCACCACGCAACGGAGACGGGCGACGCCACCCACCTGCAAGTGACATGTCACTTGCAGGTGCCACCAGGCGCCTCACATCCCCGCCATCACCTGGCCGAAGTCCACGACAAAGCCGGGGAAGATGCCCGAGGGCACCGGCTCCGAGAAGGGATAGATCGCGGGCGGCTCGTCCTCCGTATCGAAGCGGTACACGAGCACACGCTGTTTGGCTGGGTCGCAGATCCAGTACTCGCGGACCCCCGCCTCGCTGTAGAGGTTGAGCTTGGTCACATAGTCCCTGCGCATGTCGCTGGGCGAGACCACCTCGGCCACGAAGTCCGGCGCGCCCTCGCATCCACGATCGCTCAGCTTGTCGTGGTCGCATATGACGGATACGTCCGGCTCCACGAAGGTCGAGTCGTTCGCAAAGAGGTTCACCGCAAAGGGCGCGGGATAGACCTTGCAGGCACCGCCATGAGCGACGACGAAGCCTCTGAGCTGAGCGCTCAACTCCATCACGATCTCCTGGTGCACCCGGTTCGGCGAGGCCATGTCCCACAGCTCGCCACCAATCAGCTCCGCGCGCACACCCTCGGGCAGCGCCCAGTAGTCCTCGGCCGTGCAAGTCCCCTTTGCAGCCACTGCGTCCTCCCCAGCCCATGCGGCGTTACCTGCCCAAATCATAGCATGCCCCCCTTGGCCCGCCCCTTTGCGTATGCTGCATACAATAGTACATGCGTACGTCTTGTGTCAAGTACAAATGTTTGCTTTCACTTCTTGGGCGCCGGGGGGTGCCCCCTGGCGCCCGCCCAACCTACGGGACCCTCCAGCCGCCCAAAGCACCCCAGCCCACTGTCCGCGATGCCGCACAATATGGCCAGCTAGGACCCCACACCCCACGGGAGGCACCACATGAAGCTGGCAGAGGCCCTGCAGAGGCGGGCCGACCTCAACCGAAAGATAGACGAGCTGCGCCGCCGCCTGGTGCAGAACGCTCTGACACAGGAGGGCGAGAAGCCCGCAGAGGACCCGGCGGACCTGCTCAACCAGTTCGACGCCGCCATCGAGGAGTACGGCCGGCTGATCGCCCAGATCAACCTCACGAACAGCCGCACCGTGCGCGACGGCATGACGCTCACGCAGATCATCGCCCGCAAGGACGCCCTCAACGTGCAGCTGCAGGGCTATCGCGACATCGCCGACGCCGCCAGCCAGGGCAGCTACCGCGCCCGCGCGACCGAGATCCGGATCCTCCCCACCGTGGACGTGGCGGCCCTGAGGCACGAGGCCGACGGCATGGCCAAGGAGATCCGCCGGCTGGACAACCTGCTCCAGGAGACCAACTGGACCACGGAGCTGGAGGAGTAGCGAGCGGCCGCCACGGCGAGGGCCGCTGGGCACACAAACGCATACAGACACGTCAGCAGCAGGTAGCCACGCGCGGGGCGAATGCGAGGCAGCGATTGCCAAAGTCGCACCATGGCTGGGCACGGGGAGCCCGGGTTCAAGTCCCAAAGAATCGTCACTCCCCCATCGCGCACAGACGCACGGTCACACGTCACCTTTAGCACCAGGCATTGACCGCACGTGGCGAGGGCGGGTACGGGGATTGCGATCGTGTCGTCAAGGTTGGTGTAAGGGCAAAAGCGCCCAGTAGCCCCCGGACATAAATAAGGGATTACTTGAACTGAGCGAGCCCCTCGGTCATCTTCTTGGCAGCGTGCCAATCGGCCAGGTAGATAAGGGCGTGAGCGACCACGAACACTACGGCCACCACCGACATCAGGGCCGCCACCTCGCCGGACTCCCCTACGGCAACCGAGGGCCCCGTGAGCACGAGCGCGACGATGCCAGCCTCGATGATGGCAAACTGGATGACCTTGCGCACCACATAGCGCGCGCCCGAGAGCTCTTCTTTTGAGGCCATGACCAGCTGCGGCAAGGCCCCTACCAACGCGTACAGCAGCGGAGTGAGAAATGCGTCGTACGAGAAGGTGCGCCCCGCATCGGCTGCCGAGCCCAGCGCAAACATCGCAACCGTTATGAGCGTGACCAGGATGAAGAAGGTGCGCACGGTCTGGTACAGGGTTTCTCGCCAATCCATCACAGGCTCCCTTCGGCCAGCGCCCGCTTGAGCTCGGGCGCGTACTTTCTTGAGACGACCAACTGCTCGCCGTTGCACATGACTGCGTAAAAACGGCTGTTCAGCGCTGGTTTGATGGCGGTTATCTTGGTGAGGTTGACCAGCACCGACTTTGAAACCCGCAAGAATCTACGGCTTGCCAGGCGCTCCTCCAACTCGTACAGCCTGCCGCCCGTCTCAAACACGGCGCCGACGGTGTACACAAAGATGCGGTCGTCCACCGACTCGACGTACAGGATCTCCGCAATCGGCACCGGAGCCTGACCATCATCGCCGCGCGCCATGACCGTGCCCTGCCGCGACCTGACGAACTCGGCTATCTCGCGCACCTCACCCGTGACCCTGTGGCAGCGAATCTCCACTACCTCCGGCTGCTCTGGTCCCACAGGTGTGATGACGAGGTTCACGGTGCTTCCTTTGGTCGGGCGGGCGATAAGGCGGTTGGCACTCGGCAGGGCAACCGGCAACGGAGCCCGGCAGGCGCCGCAGTCGAGCGACCCAAGCGGGCGTCCCTCAACGGACCAGACAACACAGCCAGCTCTACGTGACAGGCAGGCAGATGCGCCACCGCGCGATTGGGTTTCTCGCCTCGTTAATCGCCCTGCTGGTCAAGGCCGGCCAAGCTGCCTTCTCCCTTGAGGTAGTAGTCGCAGTACTCCAAGATTATATGGTTGATGCGGGTGGAGAACTGCTCGTGGTCGATGTTTTGCGAACCCAGCATGCCGGCGAGCATGGGTGAGAAAAGCGGCAGGTCGGTAAAGTCCATGTGCTCGGTGCCCTTGAACGTGAGCGAGTGGGCGTCTGCGGCGTGCTCGATCACGTAGGCGTTGACGTACTGGGTGCCGTCGGGGTTGCCCTGCGCGTACTGCTGGCCGTGCTGCTCGTTGTTGAGCGCCAGCAGGGGTGTGGCGAAGGGGGCCGGGTTGTACTGGTATGAGCCATTCACCAGGGCCTCCTCCCCCAGCATGGTGCCGTCGATGTCGATGACCGCGTCGACGTCGGTGCGCTGGCGGGCCAGGTCCATGCTCGCGGCACCGCCTATGGAGTGCCCCATGAGGCCGATCTTGTCGAGGTCGGCACGGTTGACGGCCTGGAGCACGGCGGCGGCTTGGTCGGGAGAATCAGCCACCCAGGCGTCGCTAAGCGAGCCCTCTGCCTGCGCGGTTTCGATGGAATCGAGCACCAGGTTGAGGTCGGCGTCGCGGGTGGTCATCCACTCTCGCACGAGCGCGTCTGCCTGGTTGGCGTCGAGTGCATCGTTGGTGACGTCGATGACTGCCTGCATGAACTGCGGGTCGACCGGCACGATGCTGCCCGAGGTGTCGTGCGTGAAGAGGGAGTAATAGGGGTGTTCCACGACCGCCACCACGTAGCCGTTGCTCGCCAGCTCCTGGTAGGTGGACATGTTGCTCTGGTAGTAGCCAAACGACCCGTGGTCAAACACAACGAGGGGGTAGGCGGCTTGGGCGGCGGCGCTCGCGGGGGACGCATCAGCGGGATAGAAGAAGTAGATGGGCACCTCGCGATGCGAACCGTCGGACTCGCGCGGCTCAAGGCGGTTGGCGTCCACGAAGATGGCCTGGGCCTCAGCTACCTGGTGTTCTCCCGTGGTGGGAAGGCCCTGGTAGCCGGTAAAGACGTAGGCGGGAAAAGCTGCCACGGCAAGCAACAAGGTGGAGAGCACCGCGCCGCGGATAGCAGCTCCCCTGGTGCGGAGGGTTGCGCGGGGGCGGCACGCGGAGTGCTTTGAACTGCGCACGCCTTCGGCGTGATGGGCAGCATGCTCGGCATCGGCATTCTGCGCATGCCCGGCAGAATCGGCAGTGCCACCAGCGTGGACGTCGGATTTGGTCACGACGCCCGCACGCCCCGCCTTGGCACGACCCACCAGGTACGCCACCACCGCCCAAACAAACAGAACGACAACCACGGCTAGAAACCCGGTGAACCTCCACGAGTTGCCGAAGGCCGGCACAAACCGCGCGATGAGGGCGATAGCGAGCTCGATGGTTCGCAGGGCTAGCCGGTCGCGTCGCCAGCCGGCTTTGCTCGCGCGGGTCTTTACGGCACGCACCGCAAACACGACCTCGGCCGCGGCAATCAACACAACCAGAATCACAAACGCCATGGTGGGTCTCCCTCTCGTCGGCTTCCCGTCAACCCACCATCTTTATATACGCCCGACGCGCCGCCCCTTGAGCCCGCCGCGGCAAGATGCAAATCGACGTGGCAAGATGCAGAACGCCACGGCAAGGTGCGAGGCGTCGCTGATGGGACTGCAACAAAGCACGGTCAAAGCGCGACTCTCTCCGCCTCCTTAAGCCCGCACGCGGTCGAGCCAGTATGGGCGAGCGGCGCGGATGCACCGATGACCCGATGCGACGATGCACTGCCGCGCCGATGTACGGATGCAGCGGGCCAACGGACGACTACGCGATGACTTGGGTTGATGGACCAAGAAATCCGGTGGATTTTGGTAGTGTCCACAGAAGTGGTGTAAGAGCCCGCCAGCCCCGGCGGGAGCGGTTATCGGGCACCCAGGGACTGGGCCAGAATCCGCAGGTCCAGCTCGTGAATCAGCTGATGCCAGCCATCGGCCGGCAGGGCGTCGGTCGCCCCAGCACGAATCGCGTCATCTATCTGCGCCAGGGTGCCATGCTGGGCACCGAGAAACTCGCGGGAGTTCGTCCACCTCAAGTCCTGGCGGAAAGCGCAGATGCACGCGTACGCACGGACAAGCACATGCGCCTCGGGCAGCCTATAGACCTGCGCGAGCGTCATGTCGGCAAGCTCCGAGCCGAGCGCGAGGCCATCCGCGTCGAGGCTCTTGCCAGCGAGGTCGCGCGCCCAGCCACGAAGGTCCGAGCGGACGTCCATGAGGGTCTGGCCCAGCAGGTTCTTGCCGTCCCACGTGGCAGGATCGGCCAGGTTGGGGTCGCTCAGGCCCATATGGGCACCCCACACCCCATCGCGCGGGGCGGCCTCCACCAGGAGCGCGTTGCCCGTGGAGAGGAGCTGCTCGCGCAGGGCTGGGTTCTGCAGGAACTTCTCCCTCAGGGCCACGCGCATGAGGGGCCCACGGACCTGCGCCCACAGGTCCTCGTCGTAGGGGCGCACTTCCTTGCCCAGACTTTTTATCTTGGCAGAGTCGGTCTCGTGCAGGATCTTGTCGGCCACAGTCGCGTCGCCGAAGACGCGCGCCTTGGTCCACATCATGACCTGCTCGCCACGGCAGAAGCGGTGGCCGAGGTACGTGAACGGTGCCTCGTACCAGTTGCTGAGGTAGCCGTCTAGGTCGTAATCGTGGTAGAAGCCAAGGACGTTGGAGGAAGGGACGAGGGGCATGAGATGCCTCCGGTGAATAGCTTTTGATCGGTACCTTCCAGTCGTACTTGTGCTGATAAGCGGGGAACGGCGGAAGTCATTGTCTTGCCCTCATGAGATTCGTTAGATACTGCTTGTGTCCCCCACATCTATCTCCTTCTCGTCAAGCTTTCTTAGCTATTCGTCAAAAGGTATTACCGTCTGCTCGATGAATTCAATGTCATCCCTAGAGAGGTCATAGCGCTGGTAGAGCATCTCGTCATTCCAAGGGTGGTCGTAGCTGAGGTCAGGGATAAATGCGTAAACGTCACGTGATGCGTGTTGGGTCGATTTCCTAAGTGAAACTAGGAATCGAACAAAGCGCGTGCTTAGATAGGTTGCATAGTTCTCGGCTAGTTCTCTAGTGGAAAAATGCCCAGCAACGACATATGTTTCTGTACACGCAGTATTAGGGCCCGCCACAATTGGTTTCGATAGGAATCGTCGTTCCACCGATGCACTAGTGCCTTGAACCGTCGTCTCTAGTACCTTCCACTCGTCAACCCACTCATTGTTCTGAGTCACGGTGCTTCTATCTATCCAGCTGACACGCTGAGACCCATAGAGCATGACGGGATTAGCAAATCCTTCCGGCTCCTCAGCACCATGGAAGTAGGTGCGCATCCCAAAGGGTTTATTGGCGGAAACCCGAGCATCAAGTGTGGGTTCGCCCTTGGCGACCACCTTCTCCAGTATGGGAACCGCCTCGTTGCGTCGGATGAGCACGTCATATACGTCCAAATACCGCTCCACCGCCGGACCTACGGGTTTTCCGTCCTCAATGGTCTGCACCGCACACGGTCCGTCATGGTCCCTGTCCCAGAGGAAGTAGGAGATACCACCCCTGATTTTCACGTTAGGGAAGGGCTCATAAAGGCGCGGGAAGTCCGTGATGCTGCTGAGGTGGTGATCCGCGAGCATACGCGCCCGGAAGTCGTCCAGCCCTTTGCCACCCACGAACCATCTGGAAGGAGTGATCATGGAGACATACTCCGGGTTCAGATCGATGGCCGTCTCCACGAAGTGCTGGTAGACGGGCATGGCCGACGCGTTGTTACCACCGTCGTCAATCTGGTAGGGCGGGTTACCCACGACTGCCGAGAATTCCATAGCCTTCTCCTTGTGCCAGAAACGGCCAGCCTTTGCCTTGGTAAGGAACTGCTTGGGCTTGTTCTGCAGGGTATTCACAAGGTCCTTTACAAAGCGCGCGTTTACCCTCTTGCCCGTGTAGCCCACAAGCGTCCTTGTGGTGATGGCCTTGGCCATCGGGGTCTTGCATATGACGAAAACGCCCTGATCCACTACGCGCCACCACAGCTCCTGCTGCATGGCAATGGGCATGTCATCGAGCTTGTCGCCGGTGCGCTGGTGAAACAGGGAATATGCTACGTACAGGGGGTAGAGTCCCGTCTTCGAGTTGATTTCCAATACCTTGCTTGTCACGGTGGAGAAGGTCCTTCGCGTCACGGCACCACGGTCAACGAAACGCGGCTCGTCGAGCTCTCTGGTATGCGTCTCGTCGAAGAAGTCCCATCCGCCCAGCGTGTCACTCAACTGCATGTTCACCACTCGCCAAGGCGTGAGCACTGTCTCCTTGTCTGGGTTCTTGAAGTGAGAGAAGAGGCCCGCAATCGTCCGTGTCCGCTCCATAGGGGCAAGTGTGTCCGCATAGCGCGCAATGTTGCGTATCCTTCTGCCTGCGGCAATGAATACATCTTCGTCGTAGTACTTCTCGAAGCGTCTGAAGATTGCCTTCGTCACGCCTGCGGGCATGAACTCGCTCCAGGATTGGTCATCTACCACCTTCACGAACGTCTTGAGGTCAATCTCATCCTCGTAGGCGATATCCGCACCAAAGATGAGCAGGGGCATTCTCACACTGATGCCTGCGAGAATGGATATGGCGGCTTTCCGCTGATCTCTCGCCTTTCTGAGGCGCTCCAGCAGCTCTTTCTCCTCGGGCGATAAATCCTTCTTTGGTTTCTTTTCCGTTCGCTCGGCTTCCTCGTACTCCTCGTTGGTGAGACCTTGCTGGTTGACTGTAATGTCATGGCTCTTTTTCTGGGCCACGGTCTCACCGACTATGGCACGCAGGTGGTTGAACCTATCTATCTCTATGTCGTCGAGCTTCAGGAGGGAGTCGTTGTAGAGGTGGGGATCATCAAATCCGTTCTCCACCGCGCGTTCTGCATAGGCCCGCTTGAGCTGGCGGAGGAGTTTGCCAGCGTCGTACTCTGCCATAAGTGAGCCCTCTATGCTGATGACTGGGCAATAGTTGAGGAACTTGCCAAGAGCCTCACGGTCACCTGTAGAGGTCTTCCCTGCCTTTGCAGACACGGCCACGGCCCTTGTCACCATCTTGAGGGTACGGTCTGGTGCGAAGTCGAACACGTAGGCGGAGTCCTTCACCTTGCCATTTCTGTTGCAGGGAGACTGGACGCGGAAAATGGTCTGCAGGTAGCTGCTGGCAGACGTGCTGAAGGTACCCGCAAGCATGAGCACCGCCGTCCACTCGCGCACGGTGACCCCTGTGGTCAACCTGCCACATGACAGCGTGATGGTGTACCTGCCCTCACGTTCTGCATTGTCAATCATGTTGGTGACGTATCTGAGAGCATCACCACGCTCCTCGTCGCCTTCGCCAGCCACGTTGAGAATCTCGAACTGGCCGCTTCCAAAGACGGGATGCTCAAACATGAGACGCTGAAGGGCGCTTGCGGCCTTCACCCCCGGCACCATCCAAAGGGTATGACGGAACTGATCGCGATATTCCTCGCGAGAGAAGGGATAGTGGTTGTCTCCGTCCGTTCGCGTCATGAGATTGAGCAGACTGCGAACGTCCTCCTCATGTTCGAAGTACTTGCCGTCCTCGGTGCGGAAGAACTCGGCGAAATTGAATGCCTTGTCCTCGACGGCAACATAGTTGTCGTTTGCGAGGGCAGTGCCGAGGTCGTATGTATAGATTCGGAGCTGGGGCAGTTCCTCGTAGGGATTGGAGTCACCAAAGTGTTCCCTGTCCCATCTCTCCTTGGCCTCCTGCTCCATCACGTAATCCCAGGTGTAGACCTCGCCCTGCTCAAATTCGTCGAGAAGATTGAACGGAGTGCCCGAGAGGAGGAGGCACTTGGTGCCGCAGCCCTCTTTAACGACGGCCTTGACTGTTGCGTCGCCCAATGCCGTTTTTGTGCCTTCATGGGCCTCGTCTACGATGACGCAATCCCAGACCGTAGAGAACACGAGATCGTTCTTCTGGTACTTTCCACCTACCTTACCGGAACCGCGCAAGTCCTGTATGGAGGCGAAGTACACGAAGCCAAGGTCGCCCGCGAGCAGGCTCTCAATGCTATTCCCGTGGCCCTTCGAGCCATAGATGTAGCCGCTATCTGGACCAAATATCTTGTTAAAGTCTTCGTACCATCCATCGTCGACGACGGGCCGGTGGGTCATGATGATGGTTCTCTTGAAGCCCATCCTTCGCACGACCTCCAGCGCAGATAGCGTCTTCCCGAATCGCATCTTTGCGTTCCATAGCATGTGGTCGGACTTCTTGAACTGCTTAATGGTGAGATCGATGGCAGCTTGCTGCTCGGGCCGGAACACGATTGTCCCACCACCATCTGCAGTGATTCCCGAAAGATTCCCTCGCCCGGTCTTTACTGCAGCGATGGCCGCCCTCACCGTGCCCAAATCAACCCTGAACCACTCTTTGCCGGTAGTTTTGTTGATTCTCTTGGCGTGAATTCCCGAGTTCTCTAATACACGTTGAACGTCATAGTCTCTGAACGCCCGCAGCGCGCTGTCACCCGTGTCGATCTTAACCTGTCGAACGGCTAGCTCCGTGTGAAGCAGCTGGTAGCTGACGCCAGCCGTGGACGTATAGGAGTCTATACGCTTCCTGGCGGCCTCGTTGAGGTCATGGCAGTTTGGTGGGAGCGAATCGATAGCCTTGCTCGTCTTTACGGTTGCGTCGCCGACCTTGATACATCCCTTGTGCGCGTCATCGGGAATCGTGAAGGCATAGATGCACTTATACGAGTCGACGGGAACAAACTCATCCATCTTCTCCACCCCTTACGAGGCTTCTGAATGTAATCGCGCTGCCACCGGACATTGCGCGCCAATCCCTTACCAGACAAGGCACCCCTTCTTGGTGGAAACTCTCCATACCCGGAAGTTGATTCGGTCCGTCAAGCACCCTGCGCTGAGCAAATGGCACCTCATATGTTGTGCCATCCATCTGGAAAACATTCCAGACTATACGGTTGGCGGCGACCTTCACCCGACGAGCGTCCGGCCATTGGCCATTTCTAAAGCGACTCCACTCGCAGTATGCCGCAAGCAAGTTTTCACGAGCAAGCAGGACGTTATCTCCTTGAAGATCGAAGGCATAAGTTGCCTCTAACGCCCTGAGCGACCACTTATTCCAGGCCTCATCGTCATTAAGGGTGTTCTCAAGAACGACGCGCAACTTCCTATCGAGAAGCCCCATCCTCATCACCATTGGAATCAACTCGCCGCTCTCCGCATTGTAGCGGCTGGTCAGATACGGCGCTTCCCCGCATGCCATCTCTAGTACGCGCTTGTCAACATAATGTCGCCAGTTCTTATTATCAGTAAACTCTACTTCATGGTCTACCGGCATCCAAGCTTGACTGTTCTGGTCAACGGAGAAAATTGCATTTTCATGCCCAAACCAGGCAGTATCAAGGAGGTTGTTCTGGGCACAGCAGACAATCGGAGGAGTGAAGACCTCTCCCATATTGCGTGTTCTTGTCTGCTGCTCGTCATGCGACTTGAGGGCGCGCGGACGGATAATTTTCTCCATCGGTCCAGTGATGAGGCACGGCAAAATCTGACAACTCGGTTGGTACTCCTCACCAAGTTTGGTATACGCGTCAGTAACCCAATAGATATTGCCTCCCGTGGTCTTGTCTACCAACAGAAGCCGCAACAAACTTGGGGTCAAGTTAAGCAGAAGCGCGTCATGCGTATCAATCTCAACCATGCCAGTGCTTACACCTCATATTCCAAAGGGTTCGACACTAGGATAACCCGCCCATAGGACATATAGAAACATCTAAAACACCTCGCGTCCCACACTAGTGGCTAGCATAAGAACGGAAAGAAACCAGCATCAGAAAACCGATGGCACAACGCTCAAAACCGTATCGGGAGAATTGAGCGGTTGTCCTTTCTTACAAACAAGCGCCTATGCACCTTGCCTAAGCTCGCTCCAAGAGAGACATCCGGCTTCAATGCAAATCGAGCGTCTGCATGCCAATAACGACGGGCACGCAAAGATGATAGGCGGTGCTTCCGTACGCTCGCACCTTGTCATCTGCCCTCCAATACTGAAGAAGCCGATAAGCCACCACAGGGGCACATGGAGGTCATCCTTGATGCCTTCAAGCAAACCCGTAAGTCTCTTGGTTTTCCCACCCGTGCTCTCTTTCCTAGGCTCAGCAACAAGACTACGTCAACACTCCTGGACAAATCTGAATAACGGAAGTCTCCCTAATGACAGGGACGGACATTAGGGAGCAGGAAACTGCTATTGGAGACCTAAATCAAAGATGCGAATAAGCTCAACGTAGATCCAGTGGATTGCCTTATTCAGAGCCACCGCCTCCCGGTGGGGCCCATCCCCTACTTGAGCCTCTTATCCACCTTGAGAAACCCAATCCCCGAGAGCAGCCCTGCCAAGGCACCAACGATGCACGCGACGCCGATATCGCCAAACATGAGCATCCCAAAGAAGATGCCGATTACTTTCATGCCAACCACCTCTCCAAACGTGGTGTGGCTCCTTGGTATGGAGTCACCGTTAGGATGGCAGACCGACCGGACACAAATTCCCCCAGCGCCTGCACCAACCGGCCGATGCGATCCAACCGACTCCCTGCAGGCACTTCTCTACCACACGGCGCCGCACTACCGGCAGCACCCCTTCCCCGCGATAGAATTCCCCAAAGGCAGTCGGATGGGAGCAACCATGAGCGAGTCGGACAACCACCTTCAGCTAGTCGACAACACGAGCGAGCCGCCGGCAATCCCGCAGCTCTCAAGCGCCGATCTTGTCCTCTCCCCGCTCGACATCGAGGTCGACACGGGCAACGCCATCCGCCTGCCGCTCGACCAAGTACCGGCGTTGGGCGCGATGATCGCCTCTCTCCCAAAGGGGCTACGCACCGTGTCCACAACCCAGACCGTCACGCAGTCGTTCTCGTCCCCAAAGGCGCTCATAGCCATGAACGAAGCGGGCCAGCAGCTCGACCCAAGCATCCTCTTCACATTCAAGGACAGCTTCGGCAGCACCGGCGGCTACCTTGACGCAGCAAATAAGACCAAGCAAGCCCACTTAGTGCAGGCCGCTGCCACGAATGCCCAAGCCAAGACGGTCGTCCAGAGCGCCTCGGTCATGCCCCTCAACCTTCCGCAGCTCTTCATGGCAGCCGCGCTCGTGCAGATAAACGTCAAGCTCGATGCCATCCAAAAGACGCAGGAGGAGATGTTCGCCTACCTCAAGCGGAAGGACAAGGCCAAGCAGCGCGGCAACCTCAAGGTTCTGGCGGACACGCTCGATGCCTACGCGCAGAACTGGGACAATGTGACCTGGTGCAGCAACCACCACATGAAGGTGATCGACATCCAGCAGGATGCCGACCAGAGCGCCATCGAGCTGCGCGCACATATCCGTGAGAAGCTCGGGGAGAGGGGCCTGGTCGAGAGCCGCCTTATGGTTGCGCAGAGGCTCGACGCGGTGTGCGACCTCATGAGGGAGTACCAGCTCGCCGTCTACCTCTACGGATTCGCCTCGTTCCTCAAGCCGATGCTCTGCGGGAACTTCGAGGCCGGCAACCTCGACCAGGTCTCGTCGAGGATCAACGAGCGGTCAACGCAGTATCGCGAGCACTACACCAGCTGCTACGACGCGATCGAAGCGAGCGCCAAGGGCTCCGTGGACGCCGCGCTCCTTGGCGGGGTGTCGCTCGTGGGCAAGTCGCTCGGCAGCACGATAGCCGCCTCGCCCGTGGGGGACCTCACGCGGGTCGACGACGCCCTCATCGACGGGGGCAAGGCCGTGGAGGAGTTCAACGACGGCCAGACCGAGGCCCTGCTGGCAAGGCTCCGCGAGGCGAAGTCGCCCGGCGTCCGGCCCTTCATAGAGGGCGTCGACGAGACGAACAGGCTCCACAACCGGCCGCTGAGGCTCCTGGTGGACGCAGAGAGCGTGTACCTGCTGCCCGAGGACGCGACCTGCGGCGTGGCGTAGGGGCGCTGGGGGGATGCCGGCAGGCATTCGGGGTCGGCGCCCCGTGTGACCGAGAAGGATACCGATTGCACGCACGGCCCCACCGCGGCGAGCTGGGGTTTCTCGCAGGGCGCCCGCAGCCATTTGTGCCCCGCACCCCCTCTGACCGAAACCGACCCCCAACGCCTGCACCGCCCCACTGCGGCGAGCTGGGGTTTCTCGCTGGACACCCGCAGCCATTCGGGGTCGGCGCCCCGTGTGACCGAAAGGAACCTCCAATGTCTGCGGCGGGCTCTGAGCCCACAGGGCCTCTACCTGCAGTTTTGCGAATCGACCCCTGCAGCCATTCGGGGTCGGCGCCCCGTGTGACCGAGAAGGATACCGATTGCATGCACGGCCCCACCGCGCCTAGCTGGGGTTTCTCGCAGGGCGCCGCAGACATTTGTGCCCCGCACCGCCTCCGACCGGAACCGGCCGCAAATGCCTGCAGCGAATTCGGGGCCCACAGGGCCTCTACCAGCGGGTTTGCGAATCGACCCTTGCAGCCATTCGGGGTAGGCACCCCCTCTGACCGAAACCGACCTCCAACGCCTGCACCACCCCGCCACGCCGAGCTGGGGTTTCTCTCCAAGCGCCGCAGCCGTTCGGGGCTCCTCTCGGTCAGAGGGGGTGCCGGCCTCGAACGCCTGCCGCTCGGCAGCAATGTGGCGCCCGATGCGCCAGCCCCAACGGGATCCCGCGCCCGATGCGCCGCAGAAGGGGTCAAAACGTGCCCAAACCGGTGCATCGGGCGCGGAATCCCGAAGCCGGCGATGCACCCAGCGCGGAATCCCCGGGGCGGCGACGCCCGCCCCCAGCCCCGACGTCCTTGTCGCTAGAGCCGCATCGGTGCCAGCAGCCATCGCCATGCAGGAACCACGTCGATCGTCCCCGCCTCCACCTGGATGGTCTCGTGCTCGTCAATGGTCACGATGGTTCCGTGCCCCACGTGCGCGTGGCGCATGCAGGCTTCCAGCGCGCCAACCTCGCGCCTGCGGGTCTTCGGCGCCTCCAGCGACGTCGTCACCTGTATGGGCTCGTACGCCACCTGGGAGAGCGCGTCCCCAACCACAAAGTCTACCTTGCCATCCGCGGCCATCGGCGCCGTGTACGAGCTCACGGACTCGATGCGCCGTCCCGCAAGCCTCCGTGCCAGCTCCAGGTAGACCACCGTCTCCAGCCGCTTGCCCACATCCTGCTGGTTCGCACGCGAGACGGCATAGGCCATGCCCGGGTCCGTCGCGTAGACCTTCGGCACCTCCGTGCTCCCGGGAACCAGCTGCAGGCTGAACTCGCGCAGCAGCCGATAGAGGTAGGCCTGCTGCATGAGCTCCGAGAGCCGGTTGACCTTGGCCCAGTGGGCCTTGTATCCCAGATTGGTGAGGGACTGGCTCAGGTTGTTGAGCGAGAACCCGCAGCCAGTGTTGCGCAGCGCGTAGACAGCCAGCTGGTTTGCCAGGCCGATTTCCATGCGGTCGAAGCGCTCTGCGACGTCGCGCGCCACCACATCGCGCACATATCCCTGCAGCACCTCGATGCGCTCGGCGGGAGACGCCTCTTGCACCGCCGGGAAGCCGCCCTCCACCAAGTAGGCGTCGAGCAGCCCACGTAAACGCGTCTGGTCTCGCGCGGGGAGCTCGGCCCCATCCGCCACCTGCTGGGCAAGGTCGCCCTCACCCGCCAGGCGCACGCACTCCGCAAAGGAATAGGGCAGCAGCACATGCGACCTCGACCTGCCGCGGGACTCGGTAGCCAGCTCCTCCGAGGAGAGCTTGGACGAGGACCCGGTGACCACCATGGTCACCTTCTCGTGCTCCGCGATGCGCCGCAGGAGCGGCTGCCAGTCGCCCAGCTCCTGGACCTCGTCCAAGAAGAGGTAGCAGCCCTCCTTGCGAGCCATGGGCACCTGGCGGAAGTACTCCTCCAGCACTCGCGCGCCAAGTCCCTCCTGGATAGGCATCAGCCGGTCGTCCGCAAAGTTGAAGTAGAAGATGCGACTGGGGTCGCACCCGCCAGCCAGCAGGCGACGCATCAGCTGGAAGCAGTAGAAGGTCTTGCCGCAGCGCCGGATGCCCACGATGACGTGGTAGTCATTGAAGCGCGCCGGCCCTGGGATCCGACCGACCACGTCGTCACGCTCGAAGAGCGGAGGGATCTCGAAGGCGCGATACTCGCGCACGAGCGCCTCAAGGTCTGCTTGGTTCATGGGGCTCCACTTCTAATGTCACTTTAGAAGTTGAGCTTATCACTTCTAATGCTATTTTAGAAGTTGAGACGGTGATGAGCCCGCGAGCGAAACTCCAGTGGGATTACGCGCCCGCCGCACCGGCCCGGATGGGATTGCGCGCTGGATTGCCCCTCTGGCCGCACCACCGAGCGACCTGCAAGTGACATGTCAGTTGCAGGTGCCTCCCTCGTAGTGCGGTCGCAGACATGCACCTCATCTACCTGCTGTTATATACTTTGCAATCAAATGCCACCCACCTGCAAGTGACATGTCATTTGCAGGTGCCTGACGCTAGCGGCCCGCGCGTGCGCGCACCGTGGAACAGAGGGGCGCCGGCCCAGTCGGGCCGTGTGCGCCCCTACTCCCCCGCGGCGCCGGCCTTGATCCCGTGGAACATGCTCTCGTACAGGTGCTGGGGCGTCACGGGGTCGGGCGGGGTCGCGCCGTCCTTCACCGCAAGGATGTTGTCGACCACGATGTTTCCCATGCGCTGGGAGCTCTCGAAGGTGTTGCCCGCGATGTGGGGCGTCACGATCACGTTGGGATAGTCGTAGTAGGGCTGGTGGTCCGGCGGCTCCTTGCTAAAGACGTCAATGGCAAAGCCCGCGATCTGCCCGCTCTTGAGGGCGTTGTCGAGCGCTCCATGGCGCACGATGCCCGCACGCGCCGTGTTTATCAGGATGGACCCGGGCTTCATGAGGCGCAGCTCGCGCGAGCCCAGGAGGTTTCGGGTGGAGTCGTTGAGGGGCAGGTGGATGGTCACCACGTCGCTCCTGCGCAAAAGGTCGTTCAGGGTGGTGTACACCACGCCATACACGGTTGCCTCGTTGCGCTGCTCTATGTCGTAGCCCAGGATGTCCATGCCAAAGCCCATGGCGCGGCGGGCGACGGCCGTACCGATCTGCCCCACGCCTATGATGCCGATGGTCTTGCCATAGAGGCTGGTGCCGGTCATCTTCTCCCAGCCGCCGGACCTGGTGGCTATGGCCATCTGCGTTATGTGGCGCTCCAGGTCCAGGATGAGCCCCATCGTGAAGTCAGCCGTCTCCTCGCGGTTGGCCGCCGGCGCGTAGGTGACCTCTATGCCGCGGTCGCGTGCCTCCGCCAGGTCCACCCCGTCAAAGCCCACGCCGTAGCGAGCGATTATCTTGAGCTTCTTGAGCTTCTTGATGACGCTGGCGGGCAGGTTGTCGTTGCCAAGGATAAGGGCGTCCGCGTCGCCGGCGAACTCCGCCATCTCCTTGGCGTCAAGCGGGCGGCCGTAGGGGTTGAGCCGCACCTCGCAGCCGGCCTCCTCCAGCCGGTCCACCGGCTGCTGGGCCGCCCGACCAAAGGTGACTGCCGTCGACGCCACGACCCACTTGCCTGCCATTGCTCGCCCTCCGAGAGGTCGAAAGGCCACCGCCCAACCGGCTATGGCGGGCGCGGCCCAAGTGTGTAAGAAACCCGTACGTGGCGGGAACCGGAAAGATATCCCTCGCTCGCCAACTCGCTAGTCTAACAGGGGCATCGCCGGGAGGAGGCACCGGCTTTTATATGCCGAGAAGTTCCATCGCCATGCGACCCACACCACCTGCGTTGTTGTCCCAGGGGCAGACCCGCGCGGCCGCAGCCTTGGCCTCTTCGGTGGCGTTTGCCATGGCCACAGACGTGCCCACCGCACGCAGCATGGGCAGGTCGTTCTCCGCGTCTCCAAAGGCCAGGGCCTCATCGCGCGCGACTCCCAGCTCCTCGCAAAGCCAGCATATTCCCGTGCCCTTGTCCACGTTTGCCAGGGTAATTTCGAGTCCGCACACGTCATGGAAGGTGTGGTGGAAGCCCGCCGCCTCTGCTGCGGCGTTCACACGGTCCATGTCGTCCCGGGTCTTGAAGTACACGTTGAGCCGCTCAATCACGGGCAGATCGCGGATAAGGTCGTCCAGGTCCGGCACAGGCGTACGCTGACGCCGCACGAAGCCCATCATGCCCTCCGGAATGGGGAACTCCCCGATACGGGCCAGGCGCGCAGCATCGGAATAGGAGGTGCCGTTGCCAAACACGTCAAACTGGATGTCCAACGGGCGCACCTCGTGCCAGAGGTCCAGAACCACGCGCTTGTCCATTCCCCGCTGGCAAAGCGAGTGCCAGGCTGGCTCGTCCGTGGGGCCGGGCACCCCACGCTCGTAGGCCACGATATTTGCCCCCATGGAGCAGACGGCGTGGGTCACACAGCGATGGCGTACAAGCCCCACGGGAATCCCGCGGGGCATGCGGCCCGTGCAGGGCACCACACGCACCGGCACTTCCTCGCCAGCACCAAGCGCATCCAGCTTGCAGAGCAGGCGCTCGTTGGGTGCGGGGATGGACTTGTCATCCTTGAGGAAGGTGCCGTCCATGTCGGTGAAGATGATGCGGATGCCCATGCCCCGCCCCTCTCGCTCGCGTCCTATCCCGGCCACGGTAGGGCTCCCCCACCCGTGCCCGCACACAAAGAAGGCCGGGCGACCCCACGCACTCGCGCAAGTCCGCCCGGCCGCACCACCACCAGCAGCGCCGCTACGCGTCCAGCACGGCACCCGTCTTGGCGGAGGCCACCTGCGCGGCGTAGCGCTTGAGCACGTGTCCGCCGTTCTCGCGGATCACGGGAGTCCAGGCGGCCTTGCGCGCGGCCAGCTCCTCGTCACTCACGTGGAGCTCGATGAGGTTCTGGGAGAGGTCGATGTGGATCTCGTCGCCGTCCTGCACGAGGGCGATCGCGCCGCCGTCCAGCGCCTCGGGGCACAGGTAGCCCACGGAAAGCCCGCCCGACGCACCGGAGAAGCGGCCGTCGGTGATCACGGCGGAGTTCGGGATGCCCTTCATGATCTCGGTCACGCGGTGGAGCTCCTTCATGCCGGGGCCGCCCTTGGGGCCCTCGTAGCGCACCACCACGCCGGTGCCCGGCTTGATGAGGTGCTTGTCGTAGGCGGCGAAGGCCTCCTCCTCGGAGTTGAACACCTGGGCCTTGCCGGTCCACACGTGGAGGTCGGCCGGGACGGCGCTGGTCTTTACCAGCGCGCCCTCGGGGGCAAGGTTGCCGTAGAGCACCTGGATGCCGTTGCACACGGAGGCCGGGTCGTCCTGGGTGCGGATCACGGAGCGGTCGCAGGGCACGTCGCGGTCCAGGTTTTGGGCCAGGGTCTTGCCCGTAACGGTGAGCACGGAGCCGTCCAGGTCGCTCTCGATGGTCTTGAGCACGGCCGGCACGCCGCCCGCCTTGTAGAGGTTGATGCAGGAGATGTCGCCGTTGGGCACCACGTTGCAGATCACGGGCGTGTGGGAGGTCACGTCGGCCACCTGGTCCCAGGTAACGGAGAGGCCGAGCTCATGGGCGAGCGCCGGCAGGTGCACCAGGGCGTTGAGGGAGCCGCCGATGGAGGCCAGGACCTTGACGGCGTTGTCCAGCGCGGCCTGGGTCATGATGTCGGACGGGCGGATGCCGCGGCGCACGAGCTCGACCACGGCGGCACCGGTCTGACGGGCGGAGAAGCGACGCTGGCTCGTGGAGCTGGGCCACAGGGCGCCGTACGGGAGCATCATGCCGAGCGCCTCGGTGAGGCAGCCCATGGTGTTTGCCGTGCCCAGGAAGGGGCAGATGCCGGGGCCGGTGTAGTACTTGAGGGTGCCCTCGATGACCTCGCGCTCCGTGGCCTCGCCGCGCAGGAAGCGGGCGCGCAGGGCCTTGGACTCGGAGGGCTTGATCTCGTCGTAGCAGGGGCCGGCCGTAACCAGCGCGGCGGGCAGGTTGATGCGGGCCGCGGCGTTGAGCATGCCGGGGATGATCTTGTCGCAGGAGCCCATGTAGACGACGCCGTCAAACACGCCCTCGCCCACGATCATGGCCTCGCAGGAGTCTGTGATGATCTCGCGGTGGGGCAGGCAGTAACGCATGCCGGGGTGGCCCTGGGCAATGCCGTCGCACATGCCGATGGTGTTGAACTCGATGGGCTCGCCGCCCGCCTCCAGGATGCCCTTCTTGACCTCCGCGGCCAGCTGGCGCAGGGGCTCATGGCCGGGGCACACCTCGTTCCAGCTGTTGGCGATGGCGATGATGGGCTTGTTTGGGTCCTCGAGCGAGTCGATGGAGACGCCGGCCGAGGCCAGGTGTGCCTTGGAGATGGCCCTCTGGAAGGGCTCGAGCTTGTCGATTGCGCGCTGCATGGTGCAGCTCCTCTCATGCACGGGATACCGGCGCAGGGGACGCCGGTGCTTGGAAGAAGGGCGGGCGCTCCACGGTGGTGCGCCCGCCCAAAACCCCTTCCGGAGAGCGATGCCTCTAGGGAGGGAGAAGGTCTTACATCTCGTCCATCTTGGCGGCGTAAGCCTCGATCTTCTCCATGCCAATCTTCTTCTCGATCACGTACCACACAACGGCGAAGACAGCCACCAGGATCACGATGGAGACCACGGGGTTGGCGGAGATGCAGCTCCAGAAGACGATGGCGGTCTGGGTGAGCGAGGTGCCAGCCATGGAGGCGATGGGGCCGTCGAAGGTCAGGCCGGTGGACTGGGCGTAGGCCGTGAGGTAGGGGGCTGCGGCGGTGCCGGCGTAGAGGATGGCGGACATGACGGGGATGGAGATCAGGATGGAGCGGAACACGTTGCCACCGCAGAGGGCGACGACCAGTGCCACGCGGAAGGTCACGACGGCGAGGTCGGCCAGGGGCATCATGTGGTTGCCCGGGAGGATGAAGGCCAGCAGGATCGTGACCGGGATCATGATGAGGGCGGTGGTGATGACGTCGGGGTTGCCCACAACGACGGCGGCGTCGAGGCCGATGGTAAGCGAACGGCCGCCGAACTTGTCGGAGGTGAACTTCTGCGCGGCCTCGGAGATGGGCATGAGGCCCTCGACAAACATGGAGGTCATCTTGGGCATGAGGGCCATGACAGCAGCCACGTTAACGCCGGTGAGGAAGCACTGGTCAACGGGCATGAGGGCCAGGGCACCCAAGGCGCAGCCGAGGATGAAGCCAAGAATCATGGGATCACCGAGGAAACCGATCTTCTTCTGGACACCCTTGATGGAGAAGTTGATGTCGCGCAGGCCGGGAATGCGGTCGATGAGCCAGTTGAAGGGCGCGGCGATGATGATGGAGCTGATGTAGGACACGGTGGGCAGCGAGACATCGGGAATACCGAAGAAGTGCTCCACCAGCGGCTGGGTCCAGTCGCAGAGCTTGAGGGAAATCACGGCCATGAGACCGGAGGCAATGAGGGCCAGCACGAAGTTGTTGGTCACGAAGAAGACAAGGATTCCGGCAATCATCATGTGGTGGTAGTTCCAGATGTCCACGTCCATGGTGTTGGTCTTCTTGAGGACGAGCATGAGGATGTTGATGCCCAGGATCTCGAAGACAAGGAAGGCCACGATCGGGGATGCCCAGGTGATGGACGAAATGGCGCCCCAGCCCACATCGGTAACGTCGAGGTTAAGGCCGAAGTTGGTGACCATGCCGGAGGCGGCGGGGGTCACGGCCGACTTGAGCAGGTTGACGAGCAGGTTGATGCCAACGAAGCCGCAGGTGATGGTCATGCCGCACTTAAAGGCCTGGCCGATCTTGAGGCGGAAGACAAGGCCCAGGATCGTGATGATCACCGGGAGCATGACGTAGGCACCGGCGCCCAGGAAGGCCTGGAACGCGACATAGATGCCATTGGCGATTGCGTCCATTAACTACCCTTTCGTGTGAAGCGAACAGTTTCGCGCTACGCGCCCGCAGGCGCGGTGGAGCTGGGGTGGGATGGCCGGTGGAAGGCCGGCCCACGGGGCTCGGGCTGGGCCCGCGCTTAAGCGGGACGCTAGTCCTTGACGGCCTGGTAAATCTGCTCGAGGGTCTTGTCAGCACCGATGCCGGTGAGCAGGGAGATGGCCATGATGCAGGGGGTCTTGATGTCGGGATCGGAGAACTTGCCGGAAGTCACGATCAGGTCGTAGCCATCACCCTTGTCGTGGAGCTCGATCATGCGGCACTGGGTGGTCTGGACCGCGAGACCCTTCTTGGCGCAGTAGTCGCGAATCTTGCTCGCAACCACCGTGGAAGTGGCGACGCCATTGCCGCACGCAACCAGAATCCTCTTAGCCATTTTTAGTTCCTTTCTCTTGCGGGTCCCTCTTGCGGGACTTCTCTGTACGTTCACGCCCACGGGCGTGGAATAGCCGTTCTTGGAGTCACAGAGCCAGCTGGCCCGTCACTATGCGCGCGGGCCGGACGCTGGCGACCGTACCGGCGAGGCCGGGGTTAGGCCAGCTTGGCACCCACGAGGTCGTACACGGCCTTGGCGTTGGGTGCGGCCACGATCTGGGCCATGAGGTCCTGGTCCTGGATGAGGGCCACGACCTTCTGAAGCATGTCGAGGTGGGCGTGGGCCTCGGTGAGTGCCAGCATGGTCACGAGCGAGACGGGGCAGGTGGAGTCGGGATCGTCCATGCGGCGCCAGTCCACAGGCTGCTTGAGGACGCCCACGCAGACAGCCGCGGAGTTGACGTTGGCCACGTCGCAGTGGGGCATGGCGGCGTTTATGCCCTCGACGTCGAGACCGGTGGGATAGTCCACCTCGCGCAGGCGAATGGCCTCGGGATAGGTGTCCTTCGCATAGCCGAGCTTGACCAGGTGATCGGCCATGACCCTCTCGGCCTCCTGGTAGGTCTTGACTCCGTCGAGCATCACGACCAGCTCGGGATTGAACTCAACGTCTGCCATGTGCTTCTCCTTGCTCGCGCGGACCCCCTCCCCGGGCGGCCCTTATGACCGATCGAAACTTGCAGTGGGCGCGGCCTGCAGTGGGCGCGGACCTACCACCGCACCTTCTGCTCGAAGACCTCGATGGAGCGGCGCAGGGCGTCCTCGTTCTGGTCCAGGATGTCCTGCTTCTCGAAGATGCCGGAGCCGATGCCGGCGTAGGTGGCGCCGTTGTCCAGGTACTCCTGGCAGTTGTCGGCGTTCACGCCGCCGACCACCATGAGGGGCATGGGGTCCAGCGGGGCCTGGATGTCCTTGAGGTACTTGGGGCCCAGGGTGCAAGCAGGGAAGATCTTGACGATGTCCGCACCCATCTCGAACATGCCCCAGACCTCGCTGGGCGAGAAGGCGGAAGGCACGGTGAGAAGGCCGTTCTCGTGGCAGATGTCGAAGATCTGCTGCGTGAAGCAGATGGGCGAGAGGGCGAACCTGGCGCCAGCCTCCACAGCCTGGTGGGCACGCTCCGCAGAGATCACGGTACCGGCGCCCACGAGCACGTCGTTGCCAAACTCGTCGGCTACGCGCTTGATGATCTCGGGCGCGCCGGGGGTGTTCATGGCCACCTCGACGGCGCTGAGGCGCGTGCCAACCATGGTCTTGACCACGGTACGCACCTGCTCGTAGGTGTAGCCGCGCAGGATCACCGTGACCTTGGGGTAGTTGCTGGTAGTGGGATCGAGCATCTTTGGCTCCTATCGGATGACCGAGTGCATATTTCGTTTGCCATGGCTATTTAGCTCCATTTTTTCGTCATATTCAAGTGGCGTTTTTCAATGTGCATATTAATTTGTTTGTTCTGGTTATTATAAGCTACGTTTCCGGCCGTTATGCTGTCTTACATGCATATCTAATTGTTTTGCTGGCTTTTATCTTCATTGTTTCTTCACTTTTAGAAAATGCTATCTGTCAAGCCACGTCTGGTTATTGCGAACTTAAACTTGCATATTTCTATATTGTTTTCGTATTTCTCGAAAAGAACCCGGAGCTCTGTGCACCAAAGAAACCCAGCTAGATGCACCCGCGTGTGCTTGCTAGCATTCGGAGGCTTCTCCCTTTCTGCATTCGCCCGACACGCACTCCGCCGGGAGCAACCCGGCAGACGTTTGGGGGTCGCACGCCCTTTGACCAGAGGCACCCCCAAACGTCTGCCGACCCGCTGCGCACGCCGCGCCCCATAAGTCGTTTGCATTGCGCAACACAACTGGGGGCCCGCCGTAGCAAGATGGTTCCGTACCCCACCCCCCTGGAGGCGATCACATGGACACTCACCTGCAAGAGATCCCCACCAACACGCGCCACTCCCCCGCACCCGCGGGCGGACACGCCCCCAACCTCGGCCCCACCGGGCCTGACCTTGTCCCCAGCCCGCGCATACGGCTGGCCATAGTCGTGGTCGTCTGCGTGGTGCTGGCCCTCGTGTCCGCCTTCCCGCTGGCGGACCACTTTGGCAACCCGGCCACCTACGCCGGGCAGATCTCCTCGCTAAACGCCAAGGCCTCCACGGTATCTGCGCTGGTGGCCTCATCGACCACGGCAAGCGTGCTCGTGACCGTGGCCCCCGGCGACATTGGCACCCCCATAGCCGAGAAGCTCGTGGACCTCTCCACGGACTTCGCGGTGGTGCTGGCAGCCATCTACCTAGAGAAGTACCTGCTCACGATACTCGGCATGGCCAGCTTCCGCGTGCTCATACCCCTGGGCCTAGGCGCGGTCGCACTAACGGCGGCCTGCGCGCCGGACTCGCGCTGGCGGCATACCTGGAGCAAACTCTCCTTCAAGCTCCTGGTCTTCTCGCTGGCGGCGCTCCTGGTGGTGCCCACCAGCATCTGGGTCTCCGACACCATCCAGGCCACCTACCAGGAAGAAATCGACGCCGCCGTGAGTGCGGCGGGTGTGGTGGAGGACGCCTCGCAGCAGGTCCAGCAGGAGACAAGCTCCTCGGCCGGCAACGCCGCCGGCAGCACAAGCACTAACACGACCACGACCTCGAGCGGCTCCGGCACCTCCTCCGGCGGCTCTCTCCTGGACGACATCGCCGGCTGGCTGACGGGCGCAGGCAGCGCGGTGACGAGCGCCGCGACCGAGGCGGTCGACGCCGTGGGCGAGGGGACGACCGAGCTTCTCAACTCCGCCAAGAACGCACTGAACAGCCTGGTGGAAGCCCTCGTGGTGATGATCGTGACCAACTGCGTGGTTCCCGTGCTGGTGCTGGTCTTCTTCGTGTGGCTGGCGCGGGTGATCCTGGGGGTGGACGTGGACGTTTCCGCTGGGGTGGACGCCCTCCGGTCCCGCGCCCACCACAGCCGGGCGGCGCTGGGCCGGGCCGCCAAGTCGCACCGCGGCTAGCACCGGGACATCTTTGTGCCGGGACACCCTGGCGCCGACACCCCGCCGCCTGCAGGTGACATGTCACTTGCAGGTGCCATGCCCCAGCCGCCGGCGACAAGGTCGCCCCTTCTACCTGCAGTTATACAACCTGCAATCAACCGCCGCCCACCTGCAAGTGACATGTCATTTGTAGGTGGTCGGCACTGCGTCTCGCTTCCCACACACCTTGCATTTTCGCGTCCGAACTGCTTGCAAAACGCAGTTTCAGTTACTTGTAATAGACAGTCTCGCAGGGCCAACATGCCAGTTTCAGTTAGCCCCACACCATCCTTAGTCCCGCACGAACCCTTCGTCCAAGCAGAAGGCCGCATAGAGTGGGAGGCTGCGCAACCATGCGCCGCCCTCGCCCATCTGGCTCATCCCAAATTGCTCGCCAGAGAGGCGAACGGCATATGGCGACCGTCCCTCTTGCATGAAACGCACAAGAGTTCTTGCTCGGACGTTCCTTCCGGACTTCACTTCCACGGGCACGACCTGCGCCTGGTCGGTCTGCAGGAGAAAGTCTATCTCTCCCTTTGCCTTCCACGAGTCGGGCGGCGTCCAGTAGAACGTCCGGAGACCGTTTGCGCGCAGCGCGAGCATCACAGAATTCTCGGCGAGAGCGCCGCGAAAGTCAGACGAAAGCTGGAACCCAGGAATCTCGGGCGAGAGGAACTGCCGGGGGTTGATGCCGAACTTCCTGAACATGAGACCCGTGTCCGACATGTAGACCTTGAAGAAGCTCCCCTCTTCCGCGTCGAAAGCGACTAGGGGAAACTCGGTGTCCTTAGTCATATCATTGATCACAACGACACCCGCCGCGGCAAGCCATTCAAGAGGTTCCATAAGCCGCTGGCGCCGTCCGCCGCGCACGACCTCGGAGTATTTGAACTTCTTAGTGGACGAGCGGAGCAACTGAGCGGGGAGACTGTTCCAGATGCGGAGTGCCGAAACACCACTGATGCCGTTTTCTGGGTTGGTCATGTCGGCGGTGTAGGTAGAGTCAATCTCGGCAAGCGCCTCGCCCACGCGCTCTGGCGCGGCGCCCTCGCAGAGAAGTTCCACGCAGCGCGGCATTCCGCCATAGACCAGGAACCTCTGATAGACCTGCATTGCCCTGTCGTGAAGCACATAGGGTTCGAGCGAGAGCGCATGCTCACGGATAGCGTTTGCCATTGGCGCCTCTCCAAGCGCCCAGAGGAACTCTTCGAAGTCAAATGGCACCATAGTTGCTTGCTTGATGCCACTAGGAAACGGCAGGCAACGTCTGCCCGCAGACACCCCCAGCTGACTCCCAGAGGCAATCACATGCCAGCCGCTGCCAGAGAAGAAGCGCAGGGCGTTCAGGGCTCGCTCGTTGAGCTGCACCTCATCAAGAAAGATGAGACTGGATTCCTTCTGGAGCGTTGTTCCCGCATAGTCTCCAATAGTGCGCACTATGCGGTCGACCTCTCTCGTATCTCCAGAGAAGACCTGCTCACAAACAGAGGGCTCCGCTTGGAAGTCCAGCATCACAAAGCCACGTCCGACGAGCTCTTCGCCCACATGGCAGATGGTCGAGGTCTTGCCGGTACGCCGCGCGCCGCGAACGAGGAGAGGCCGCTCGCCGTCTTTGGCAAACCAATCACGTATGGTGGCATCCATCTTGCGTTTTCTGTACATGCGCCCTCCCTAAGGACAAGGCCCAGCTCATCGCCCACTTAGGATAATTCTCATGTATACCATTTGTACACGTAATTGCTGCAGTGTCTGTACATGTTGTACAGTTATTTTTGGTATTTCATGTACACCATGTACATGAAATTCCGCCAAAATGATGCATGAGACAACACGCTGGCTTTACCCCAAAGTGACATGTCACTTGCAGGTGCCCCGCCCCGGCCGCCGGCGACAAGGGCACCCCAATCTACCTGCAGCTATATAACATGCAACCAACTGCCGCCCACCTGCAAGTGACATGTCATTTGCAGGTGGGCGGCTTCATCGCTGCTCGCCGCACGCTGCCCCACGCGCACATGCCGTGTGGTTCTGTTATCTGGAACAGCATCGAAACACACCGCTGCTACCATGTCGTACCCGTACGTCCACAGGGAACGCGGGGGACGCCCCGCGCCGCCCCACAAACCTTGATTTACCAGCCGGGCAGCGCCTCCCGCGCGCCCGCCACATAGAAAGGAACCCTCATGAACCGCGACTGGATCACCTGGAAGAGCGACAACCTGGGCCGCGACATGCACATCCTCGTGTATGGCAACGGCGGCTACCCCATCGTGTGCTTCCCCACGCAGGACTCCCCCTGCACCAACTACGAGGACTTCGGCATGGTGGACACCATCGCCGACTACATCGAGTCCGGCCAGGTGCAGCTCTTCTGCCTGGATTCCGTCGACAAGGACTCCTGGTCCGACCAGTTTGGCGACAAGCACTGGCGTGCCCAGGTCCAGGAGGCCTACGTGCGCTACGTGACGCAGGAGGTCATTCCCTTCGTGCACGACCGCAACCAGTCCGGCTGCCTGCCGCTGGCCTTCGGCTGCTCCATGGGTGCCACCCACTCCGTGATCTTCGCCCTGCGCTTCCCGGACCTCTTCCAGGGCTGCATCGCCCTCTCCGGCGTGTATGACTCCAAGTTCTTCTTCGGCGACTGGATGGACGAGACCCTCTACCAGAACTCTCCCGTCCACTTCCTGCCCAACCTGCCAGCCGACCACCCCTTCGTGGACCTCTACAACCAGCGCGACCTGGTGCTCTGCATCGGTCAGGGCGCCTGGGAGGATGGCCTGGGCGACCAGCGCTTCCTGGCGCAGGTCTTCAAGGACAAGGGCATCGACGCCTGGTGCGACTTCTGGGGCACCGACGTGTGCCACGACTGGCCCTGGTGGAAGAAGCAGATCCGCTACTTCCTGCCCATAGTGCTCGACGACATCCGCGCCAAGGAGGCTGCTGCCGCGCAGGCCGCAGTCGAGCCCGCACCGGAGCCGGAGCCCGTTGCCGAGAAGCCCGTGGCCGTGGCTGAGCCCACGCCGGAGCCCGAGCCGGTGGCCGAGGAGCCCGCGCCCGTGGCCGAGCCCGCACCTGCGCCTGAACCCGCCAAGAAGTCGACGGCGAAGAAGGCCCCGGCGCGCAAGGCCACCACGAAGAAGCCCGCAGCCGCAGCCAAGAAGCCTGCAGCCAAGTCCGCCACCGCCGCCAAGCCCGCGACCAAGAAGCCCGCGCCCAAGGCCGGCGCCGCGGTGAAGAAGGCCACCGCCACCAAGGCCGCCACGGCCAAGTCTGCGGAGAAGCCCGCAGCCACCAAGGCCACGACCTCCACGGCGAAGAAGGCCACGACCCCGCGCACTTCTCGCCGGTCCACGAAGTCCGAGTAGTTAAGCAGGTCGGGCGACGGCCCTGGCGCTGCCCGGACCGTCGCCCCTTGTTTCCATAAGACACCGATCGGGAGCACATCATGAACTTCGTCTTCGTGTCTCCGCAGTTCCCGGAGACGTACGCCAACTTCTGCGAACGGCTGGCCGAGCGCGGCGTCACGGTGCTGGGCATCGGCGACGCCCCCTACGACGGCCTTCCCCAGGCCCTGCGCGACGCCCTGACGGAGTACTGGTACGCCCCCTCGCTGGAGGACTACGACCAGGTCTTCCGCGCCTGCGCCTACTTCTCGTACAAGTACGGAAAGATCGACTGGATCGAGTCCAACAACGAGTACTGGCTGAGCCTGGACGCCCAGCTGCGCACCGACTTCAACGTGACCACCGGAGCCAACGCCCAGACCATGGCCGCCTGGCAGAGCAAGGCCGCCATGAAGCCCCTCTACGCGGCGGGCGGCGTGCCCTCCGCACGCCAGGTGCCCGTGACCACCATCGAGGCCGCGGCGGACTTCGTGGACCGGGTGGGCGTGGCCTTTGCCAAGCCCGAGTACGGCATGGGCGCGGCCGGCACCATGAAGGTGGAGACCTGGGAGGACCTGGAGACCCTCTTTGCCGAGAAGGGAGACTCCCCCTACGTGCTGGAGGAGTTCGTGCCCGCCAGCGAGATCTGCGCCTACGACGCCATCCTGGACTCCGACTCCGAGCCACTCTTCGAGAACGAGGAGGAGTTCCCGCCGTCCATGAGCGAGGTGGCCCAGAAGCAGATCGACCTGGCCTACTGGTGCCGGCCCGACGTGGAGGAGGAGCTCCGCCAGATGGGCCGCGCCACGGCCAAGGCCTTTGGCATCAAGAGCCGCTTCGTCCACATGGAGTTCTTCCGCCTGGCGGAAGACAAGCCCGGCCTGGGCAAGAAGGGCGGCTTCGTGGGCCTGGAGGTCAACTGCCGGCCCGCTGGCGGCTACACTACCGAGCTCATGAACTACGCCCACTCCACCGACGTCTACACCATCTGGGCCGACATGGTCTGCCACGACCAGCTGCTGCGCTCCGTGGACGAGACCTCCTGGTTCTGCGTGGACGCAGGCCGCCGCAACGTGCACAGCTACGTGCACGACCACGACGACATCGTGCGCACCTGGGGCGACCGCATCGTCATGATGCGGCCCATCCCGCAGGCCCTCTCCGACGACCTGGGCGACTTCATGTACGTGGCGCGCGTGGCCACCGAGGACGAGCGCAAGGCCTTCGTGGACTACGTGCAGGAGCAGCGATAAGGGCGAGCATGGCAGCACAGCAGACCGAGCACTCCCCCTACGACTGCTCGACCGCCGAGGAGGCCTTCGACGACTGGCGGCGCAAGACCCTCTGGGCCCACGTCCTGGGCGGTGCAGGCATCGTGGTGGCCACCTGGGTCTACCTCGCGCAGACCCGGCAGACGTTCGCGGGCTTCCTGCTGCTCCTGGTGGTGACGGCGGGGATCGCCGTAGCCGTGGCCTGGTGCGCGAACCGCCTCTGGGCCGACGTGGTGGGCATCGCCGCCCGCGACTGCGACCCGCAGAAGTGCCTGGAGGTAGTGGACCGCGTGACCAAGATGCGGCGTGGACGTGGCTTCGCGAATACGAGCGACCTCGCTTATGCGGCATGCAGCCAGCTCTTGGGCTACGACGACATCGCGCTCGCCTGGGCCGAGAAGGCCAGCGAGAACGCACCGCGACCCGCCCACTGGGTGCAGATCATAGGCGTCCGGCTGGATGTGGCGATCCGTGCGCGGGACTGGCGCCGCGTCCAGCAGCTCCGCGACCAGGCGCTGCAGCTGGCACACGACCTCGAGGACCCGCACGGGACCGACCGGCTGGTGTCGGCGCAGCTGCAGGACCTGGCGCGCGACCTGGTGAGCCAGGCCAACGAGGGTCTCTACCGCGCCAACGGCAACTGGTCCGCCGCGCTGGAGGAGGTCGGCCGGCTGGAGGCGGGGGTCGACACCCCACTGGCCGAGATGGAGAACGCCATGCGACGCGCGAAGGTGCTGGAGCTGGTGGGCATGCCCCAGCTGGCCCGCGGGCAGTACGAGCTCGTGGCCGCCGGTGCCGGGACCTGCGCCATGCGGGCGGAGGCTCAGCGCTGGCTGGACGCCCATCCCAGGCCGGAGGTCACGCAGGCATGACGGACACCACGCCCGGTCGCGGCTGCGGCCCCGTCTGTGACCTTCTTGCCCTCGACATGGACGGCACACTTCTCAACGGGCGGAAGGAGCCGGATGCCGAGGCCCTCGCCGCCGTTCGGGAGGCCACGGCACGCGGCAAGGTGGCTGTCATCGCCTCCGGGCGGGCCTTCTGCCAGCTGGCCCAGTACCGCGAGACCCTCGACGCAGCGGGCTTTGGTTACTACGTGTGCTGCAACGGGGCGAACGTGTACGACCGCGAGGGGCACGCCCTTCTCTCCGGCTCGCTCGACGCAGAGGACGTGCGGCTGCTGCTCGCGGTCTGCGAAGGCGTGGACGTCATGCAGGACTGCACCTCCCATGGTCAGGTGTTCGTGCAGGAGGACCAGTTCCCCAGGATGGCCCACTGGGACATGGGCATGTACCACGACCTGCATGCGCGCACGTCGCGCTTCGTGGACGACATGCCTCGCTGGATGCTCGAGCACCAGAGGGAGATCTCCAAGCTCAACCCCCACTTCACGACCGCGGAGGTGCGCGGGCGCGTGCGGGATACCCTGGCGCCGCGCATCCGCGGCGAGCTCGTTGACGCCGAGACCACCAGCCTGGAGATCACGCCAGCCGGTATGAGCAAGGGCACGGGCGTCATGTGGCTCGCCGAGCAGCTGGGGATCCCCCGCGAGCGCGTGGGCGCCGTGGGCGACTCCGGCAACGACCTTCCCATACTCGCCGCGGTGGGCGTGCCGGTGGCCATGGGCAACGCATACCCCCAGGTCAAGGCGGTCTGCCGCTTTGCGGTGGCCGACAACGAGCACGGCGGAGCGGCCGAGGCCGTGCGACGCTTCCTGCGATAAGGATATCCGAACCACAGCGATGCATCCGGCGCGCTATGTGCGGCCCGAGCCCGTTACGAACCGTTCCGGGTGCCCTTGTCGCGCCCAATCCCACCCACCGCCGTCCGCGAGAGCTTATACGCCCCTTACAATCGCCCGCCGGCAGCTGCCCATACTGGAGGTATCTGTCGGTAGCGGACGCACGGGTTTCCCGCGCGCGGAAGGGGTGTCGCGGATGGGAACCACTCAAGGGGGCGAGCGCAAGGGTGTACGCGGAGGCGAGCACAGGCGCGGGCGCGCGGCGGTCCCCGTCGTGCTTCTTGCCCTGCTCGTGATGTTCGGCGGAGCCTTTCTTGCCCTGAGCCTCTCTGCGTGTGGGACGGACGCAAGCGAAACCGAAACCGGCGACTCCTGGTCCGCGCCCAACGCGGACGACGTCGAGACCATAGGCGACGTCTCCGTGATCACCATGGGCAAGACCCAGAAGTTCACGCCCAAGGACCCCACGGCGGCTACCCTCGTGATCGCCTCCGGCTCGGAGAACAAGGAGGCCAAGTCCGCCATCGCCATCGCCTGCGCCCAGTCGGGCGTGACCGTGGAGATGCACTACATGGGCTCCGTGGACATAAAGAACCTCCTGGCCTCCGGGGCCGACGGCTACGACGCCGTGTGGCCGGCGAGCTCCATCTGGATCTCCATGGGCGACACCCAGCACCTGGTCAAGGACACCCAGTCCACCTCCACCACTCCCGTGATCCTGGGCATGGCCAAGTCCATGGCCACCGAGCTCGGCTGGTACACCCCCGGCCAGACCACCTCCGTCCCCACGGCCGACATCGTGCGCGCGGTCCAGAGCGGCAAGCTGGCCTTCTCGATGACAAGCGCCACCCAGTCCAACTCCGGCGCCTCGGCCTACCTGGCCTTTCTCACCGCGCTTGCCGGCAAGGACACCCCTCTTACGGCGGACGACCTGGAGAGCGCGACCCTCCAGGACTCCATGAGGGACCTTCTCTCCGGCGTGGACCGCTCGTCGGGCTCGTCCGACTGGCTCAAGGAGATGGTCGTGGCCAACCCCGACCAACACAGGGCCATGATCAACTACGAGAGCCTGGTCATCGCCGCAAACAAGGAGCTGACCGAGGCCGGGGCCGACCCGCTCGTGGCCGTCTACCCCGCGGACGGCATCGCCGTCTCGGACTCCCCGCTCGGCTACATCGACCGCGGGCAGGGCAACGAGGAGGTCTTCTCCAAGTTCCAGGAGGCCCTGGCCACAGACGATGCCAAGCTGGAGCTGGAGCGCGCGGGCAGGCGCACGGGCCTAGGCGGCAAGCTGGCCCATGCGGACGACGCCCAGGTGCAGGCGGCCTTCGACCCGGACTGGGGCATCACCGAGGACGCCTCGGTCCTGCGGACGGCACCCATGCCGGCAGCCGACGTGATGACCCAGGCCCTCAACCTCTACCAGTCCACCCTGCGCAAGCCGGCCTACACCATCTGGGTGGTGGACTACTCCGGCTCCATGGAGGGCGCGGGCAAGGAGGGAGTGACCGAGGGCCTGCGCCTGGCGCTCGACCCCGCCGAGGCCACGCGGTACATGATCCAGCCCAGCGACTACGACCTCAACGTGTTCGTCCCCTTCAACCACAGCGTGATAGACACGGAGTTCGCCACCGGTGCGGACACGCAGGACCTGCTGGCCCTGGCCGAAGACACCTCGGCGACCGGCGGCACGAACATGTACATAGGCCTCGAGGCTGCCCTGCAGTACCTGCCCAAGGACGAGGACGCCTTTACCGTGGCCATCATCCTCATGACGGACGGCCAGTCCGACGTTGACGACAAGGACGACTTCATGCGGCAGTACCAGGAGCTGGGGCGCGACGTGCCCATCTTCCCCATCATGTTCGGGATGGCGGACAGCTCGCAGCTGGAGCCGCTGGCCCAGATGTCCGACGGCAAGGTGTTCGACGGCCGCTCCGGGGACCTGGCCCAGACCTTCCGCGAAGTGAAGGGCTACAACTGATGGGCGGCGCGCTGGGAACGCTTTTGGGCATAGCCGCCGGCCTGGCACTTGGCGGCGCGGTGGTCTGGCTCGTGCCGGGCCTGCCGGGCGTGGTGGCCGGCATGGCCGCGGCCGCCCTGGGCTACCTGGGCGTGTCCCTCTTGGCCACGCCCGAGCGGCGGCTGGGCGGCCAGGCGGCCTCCCTCCTGCCCAACGGCGAGGCCATCTCCGCCAAGCTCGACGAGGCCCAGGTCGTCATGCGCAAGCTCGACCGCGCGGCCGGTCGCACGCGCGACGCCAAGGTGCGCAAGGCGCTGGGCCGCCTCTCGCAGGCCCTGGGCAAGCTCGTAGCCTACGTGCAGGACAACCCCTCGGCCTACCGGCCCCTCGCCCACTGGCTCAACACCTACGCAGACCAGTGCGACTCCGTGCTACAGAGTTGGTCGCAGCTGGAGGCCTCGGGCGACGCGCAGAACACCCGCGAGGGCCGAGACGACGTGCTATTGGCCCTGGAGGGGCTTGCCACCGCAGCCGAGGGCGAGCTTGGCCAGGCCACCGACGCCCACGTGGCCCAGCTCGAGGCCAGCCAGGAGGCCATCCGCCGCCTGGCCGCCATGGACGGCTACGACGCCGCCTCGCCAAAGGTGTCGAACCCCACTGGCGCGAACGGCACGAGCGGCACGAGCGACGCGAGCGACGCGAACGGCACGCGTGAAGGGAGCGAGTCCCGATGAAGATGAGCAGGTCCAAGCTGATAGGCCTTGTCGCCGTGGTGGCGGCCGTGGGCATCGTGGGCGCTGTCTTGGCCTGGCGCCAGGCACAGCCGGAGCCCGAGGTGCCGGTGCCGCCAGCCCAGCCCACTGTGGTCACCGGCTACCTGGGAGGCGAGAAGATCAGCCTCTTTGACGACGACCAGTTCCAGAGCCTGGCCACCGACGCCGGCCTTTCCGTGAGCTACAAGAAGGCCGGCTCCCTGGCCATGATGGACGCCGACCTGACGGGCATGGACTACCTCTTCCCGTCCAGCCGCGCAGCCGTGGAGTACGGCGCCACCAAGGGCGTGACCTCCTCCGACCAGGACATCGTGTTCAACTCCCCCATCGTGGTCTACACCTACCGCGACGTGGCCGACTCGCTGGTGGCCTCCGGCCTGGTGAGCAAGGAGGGCGAGGTCTACCACCTGGACGCTGCAGCGGCCGTCCAGGCCATGGCCGAGGACAAGACCTGGGCGGACCTGGGCTGGGCCAGCGGCTACGGGCAGTTCCGCATAGACTCCACCGACCCCACCAAGTCCAATTCCGGCAACGAGTGGGCGGCCCTGGTGGCCACCATGCTCAACGGCGGCTCCCCCGCCACCGTGGACTCCATCGAGCGTGACAAGGACACGATCCTCGCGATCTTCTCAAAGTCCGGCTGGATGGAGACGAGCTCCGAGGACTCCTTCGCCCAGTTCCTCACCTTGGGTGAGGGCTCCAAGCCCATGATGGTGGGCTACGAGTCGCAGATCCTGGACCTGGCGGTAAACGAGCCCGACCTCTACGCCCAGGCCAAGGACGACGTGGTGATCGCCTACCTGACGCCCACCGTGTGGTCCACGCACGTAATCATGCCACTGGACGACGCGGGCGTGCAGCTGCGCGACTTTCTCAAGAGCGACGCAGTGCAGCGGCTGGCCTGGGAGCGTCACGGCTTCCGCAACGCCTCCTACGCCGCGGCCGGCTCCACCGAGCAGTTCGGCGTGCCCGGCGTGGTAGACAAGGTCGGTGCCGCCGTGGAGCTGCCCAGCACCGATGCCATGAACCGCCTGATCGACCTTCTCGCAAACAAGCACTAGCAACTGGGGTACAACATCAGCATGACGCGAACGCAAGGGCCATGCCACGAACCAGGGAGGAACCATGTCCGACGCAGACCAGAACGCCCAGCAGCCCGACTCCTACGAGACCCCCGAGGCCAAGCCCAAGCCGCGCAAGGTCACGCTCGACTCCCTCATGAGCGCGAGCCCCGCGGCCAGGGGTTCGGCTGAGCAGCTGACCCCGCCCGCCACCACCGAGGCCCAGGTGACCCAGCGCGTCTCCGCCCTGAGCGCCGAGGACCAGAAGAAGGCCCACGAGCTGGCCGCGCAGATTGACTTCACGCAGAGTGGCATCGAGCAGACCTACGCCGCCGACGCCCAGCGCGGCATGGCGGACTTCTCGGACACGGTGCTTGCCAAGGTGACCAGCAAGGACACCGGCGAGGCCGGCGAGCTTTTGCGCGAGCTCATGGTCACGGTGGACGAGAGCTCCCTCTCCGGTGTGAAGAAGGTCCCCATCCTGGGCACCGTGGTCGTCAAGGTGGAGCAGATCCGCCGCGAGTACCAGAAGGTGACCCCGCAGATCGACGAGATCGTGGGCAAGCTGGAGAAGAACCAGGCCCAGATGGTCTCCGACATCGCCATGTACGACAAGCTCTACGACCGGTCCGTGAGCCAGTACCGCGACCTCAAGGTCTACATCGCGGCCGGCCACGAGGCGCTGGACACCTTCCGCGCAGACCAGCTGCCCGCGCTCGAGCAGGAGGCCGCGGCCTCGGCTGATCCCATGGCGGGCCAGGTGCTCAAGGACTTCAAGAGCAAGCTCGACCGCTTTGACAAGCACCTGGACGACCTAGACCGCGTGAGCATGGTGGCCCTGCAGACCTGCCCGCAGATCAAGATCCTCCAGTCCGCCGACCAGGTGATCGTGGACAAGATCAACACGACCACCAGCCTGACCATCCCCATGTGGAAGAGCCAGATGGTCATAGCCCTGGGCCTGGAGAACCAGCGCCGTGCCCTTGACCTCCAGAAGCAGGTGGACGACGTGACCAACCGTCTGATGAAGGAGAACGCCCAGCAGCTCCACCAGGGGGCCGTGGACGCCGCCAAGGCCAACCAGCGCGGCGCCGTGGACATCGAGACCCTGCAGGAAGTGAACAGCCAGCTCATAGCCACCCTCAAGGACACCATCCAGATACAGGAGGAGGGCCGCGCCCAGCGCGCCGACGCCCAGGCCAAGATGCGCCAGATGGAGGCCGACCTCAAGACCGCCCTCATGGAGCAGGCCCAGAACCTCTAGTGTCACAAAAGTGTCAGACACTTCTGTGACATTTCAGGTTTGATATTTATGGGAGCCCTGTGGGAGCTGGCGTCCACGCCAGCCGCCTACGCGAAGAAGGCCTTCTACAAGGCCAACGACCCAGGACGGTCCACGCCGCCGGTGCGCATCGACTTTGGCCCCGCGCCTCTCCAGCACTGCATGCTGTGGGAGTCAGACGTGGTGCGCCACGAGGAGGTCGTCTTCTGGTTCCACGGGGGCGGCTACCTGGTGGGCACCGCCGAGTCCATGCTCGACGCGGCCAACGTGTACAACGCCCAGGGCTACCGGTTCTGCTCTGTGGGCTTTCGCCTGATGCCGTGGGACCGCTTTCCCGCGCAGGTAGACGACGCCTTCGCGGGGATCGCGGCCGCACTGGTCTGGCTGGAGGCAAACGGGCGGCCCTGCGAGCGCATCTTCGTGGGCGGAAGCTCCTGCGGCGGCCACCTGGCCTGTCTCGTGGGCTACGGCCGCTGGCTCCAGGAGGCGCACGGCTTCCCGGCGGAGCGGCTTGCGGGCGTGGTGAGCTGCGCGGCAGTGGTCGACGCGGACGACATGCTGCTGCGCCCCTTCCCCGCGCCTGCCGTCTGGCATGCCTACATGGACCTGCCCACGCATGGGTCGGACAGCCTGGCCGCACGGCACATGGCCCTTCTCCCCTACTCGCCCGTCGCGCTGGTTGAGCGCTACGCGCAGCCGGGGGCACCGGGGCCGGGCGCGCCCACGCCGGCGCCGAACCCGCCCACGCCGGCGCCCTTCTTCGCCATCCACGGCCGGGCCGACACCATGAGTCCCTACGCGCACGAGGCGGCCTTCGTGCGCCGCCTGAACGAGATAGCGCCACGGCCCGCCGACGCCTCTCCCACGGCCACGCTCCACACCGTGGAAGACTGGCGCTGGCAGCACATGGTCACGACCGTGACGCTCCACAAGGATCCGGTTGACAGGAGCCCGGCCCTTGCGGCCCTCTTCGCCTGGCTGGCGGATAAGTAGCTTCATGCGCTAACCGCAGCGCATGCCATCCCGCAGCACGGTCATCGCTGTCACATCCGAGTGTCACAAAAGTGACTGACACTTCTGTGACAGACACTTCTGTGACACGGCCCGACCGCTAGGCCTTGGCGGCCTCCAGCGCGGCCTTGGCGTCGGCGTCGGCCTTCTCGGCGTCCTTGGCGGCTGTCTTTGCGTTGGTCGCGCGCACCTTGGCGTCCACGAGCGCGCCTGCGGCCTTGCGGGCGCTAGCCTCGGCCTCGCCCAGGATCCACTCGGCGGTCTCGCGCCCATGACGGGCAGCGTCGGCGGCGCCCTGGGCCTTCTCGCCTGCGGCCTGGGCCTCGGCCAGGAGCGCCGCGATCCGGTCGCGCTCAGCCCAGGCCTCGGCGGCCTTGGCGGAGAGCTCGGCCTCGCGAGCCTGCGCGGACTCCACGGAGGCGGTCTCGGACTTTACGCGGGCAGTGGCGGACTTATCGGTGGCTCGGGCGGCCTTGAGGGCGGCATTGGCATTCTTGAGCTCGTCCTTGGCTGCCGCCAAGACCGCGGCGGTGTGGTCAGCCACAGCCTGGGCCTGCCCCACGCGCGCCGAGTGCGCCCGCTCCTCCAGGCCACCCTCCACGACCACGCTGGGCAGGAGCTGCGCGACCTCCTTCTGCCACCAGACCCAGTCGTAGGTCACGTCCTGGCCCCAGTACTCGAAGGTGGCGGTCACGTCCTTGCGGCCGAGCACCTCCTGGAGCTCGCGCTGGGTCTCGAGCCCGCGCTCCGTCCCCGAGGTTCCGCACACGAAGGCCAGCTGCTTGCCGGCAAAGGCGGCGTCGTCCTCGCCCAGGGCATCCGCCAGGTCCACCGGCGAGACCCCCGCCCACTCGTCGGTAAAGAGGTCGCCCACGTAGCGGCGGGCGTCATAGGTGCCGGAGAGGGCGAGAAGCCCAGCGAACTCCGCCGGCCACCGCAGCATGCATATCGTGGCGTCGAGCGCTCCCGAACCGGCGCCGGCAAGGACCGGCAGCGCGTCCACGGCTGCGTGCTCCCGCACATAGGGCACGAGCACCTCGTCCACAAAGCCGAAGAAGGCCGTGAGGTTCTCAAGCCTGTAGCCCGCGGTCGACGAGGTGGCGTACCAGCCCATGTCGTCTGCGGAGTCGGTGCAGAAGAGCTGGACCTTGCCCGCGTCCACGAGATCGGCCACGGCGTCGACCATGCCGTTGTTCTCCCAGCAGGTGCACGACGAGTCCCCCTCCGGGAACACGATGACCGGCACCCCCGCCGTGCCATAGACGCTCAGGTCGAAGTCCTTGTGCATGCTGTCGCTGTGGAGCGTGAGGTCGCAGATCTCCATGTGTACCCCCAAATAAAGGCCGCGCGGCTGCCGTCCGTCCGCACCATTGTAGGCGCGACAAGGGCGAACAACCGCGCGGCTTCCGCATGCGACCTGGCAGTGCCGCCTAGTGGTGGAAGAGCCTCATCCCCGTGAAGGCCATGGCCATGCCGTACTTGTCGGCCGTCTCGATCACGTTGTCGTCGCGGATGGAGCCGCCGGGCTCGGCCACGTAGGACACGCCGGACTTGTGGGCGCGCTCGATGTTGTCGCCAAAGGGGAAGAAGGCGTCGGAGCCCAGGGCCACGCCCGTCTGGGTGGCCAACCAAGTGGCCTTCTCCTCGCGGGTCAGGACCTCAGGCTTCTCGGCAAACCACTTCTGCCACTCGCCGTCGCGCAGGACGTCGTCGTGCTCCTCGCCGATGTAGACGTCGATGGCGTTGTCGCGGTTGGCGCGACGGATGCCGTCCACGAACTTGAGGCCCAGCACCTTGGGATGCTGGCGGAGGTACCAGGTGTCGGCCTTGTTGCCGGCAAGGCGGGTGCAGTGCACGCGGCTCTGCTGGCCCGCGCCCACGCCGATGGCCTGGCCGTCCTTGACGTAGCAGACGGAGTTGGACTGCGTGTACTTGAGGGTGATCAGGCTCACGATCAGGTCGCGCGCGGCGGCGTCGGGAATGTCCTTGTTTGTCGTGACCACGTTGGAGAGAAGGTCGCGGTCGATCTTGAAGAAGTTGTGCCCCTGCTCGAAGGTGATGCCGAAGATGTCCTTGGTCTCGATGGCGGGGCAGACGTAGTCGGGGTCGATCTGGACCACGTTGTACTTGCCGCCCTTCTTTGCGGAGAGGATCTCCAGCGCCTCGGGGGTGTAGCCGGGGGCGATGATGCCGTCGGACACTTCGTGCTTGATGTAGAGGGCGGTGCGGGCATCGCAGGGCTCGGAGAGGGCGGCCCAGTCGCCGTAGGAGCTCATGCGGTCGGCGCCACGGGCACGGATGTATGCGCAGGCGATAGGCGTGAGGGGCCCGTCGGCCTCGTCCACGAAGTAGATCTGCTTGTCAACGTCGGAGAGGGGCAGGCCCACGGCGGCGCCGGCGGGACTCACGTGCTTGAAGCTGGCGGCCGAGGGCAGGCCCGTGGCCTCGGCGAGCTCGCGCACGAGCTGCCAGGAGTTGAGGGCATCCATGAAGTTGATGTAGCCCGGCTTGCCGGAGAGGACGGTCACAGGCAGGTCGGAGCCGTCGCGCATGAAGATGCGCGCAGGCTTCTGGTTGGGGTTGACGCCGTACTTGAGCTGGAGTTCGTTCACTTCGTATCCTTTCTGCTTGCCATGGTGCCCGTCGGCGCTTCTCGGTGCTCAAACAATCCTCGCGCACAAAGCGCGCTGCGGAACTGCGCCCGAGAAACACCGACGGGCGGACTCACAGCTAGATCCACTTACCGCAATTTGGCGCATAACGCATGGCACCGCGCAACCATCGGCCCGACCACGCAGAGCCACGATTAGGGACTGGTTCGCGTGGCTAGTCGCCCAGGTTCTTGTTGAAGAGGCGGACCTGGCCGGCCACGTTCGTGTAGAGCGAGACCTTGTTGTCTGCGTTGAGGGCGGCCCAGACCTCCTCCGGCGTGCCCAGCGCAACGAGCAGGGGCTCGCCCGCAAAGCTCGGCAGCGGGCTGCCGTCGTGCTGGTAGGTGGTGAGGAGGTAGCCCACGCCCTCGTCGGCGCCCTCGTAGGCGAAGAACTGGCGCAGGCAGCGGTCGGTGGCGGAGTTGGGGTCGTGCTTGAGGATGGAGAGCTCGAAGGAGCCGTCCTCGTGGATCACGCAGCTGATGCGCGGGGTCCAGTTGGGGCCGTCGGGCTCATACTCGCGGGTCATGCAGCCGGCGCGAAAGCCCAGGTCGCGGATGGTGTCGGTCTGGTCGCCGTTGGTGACCACGAGGTCGGAGCCCACCTGGCGCACCGGGTGGTAGATGATCAGCGACGGGTCCTCGAGCTTGGACTCGTCGAAGGCCTTGGTCCGGATGCCGTCCTCGGTGAGCTCGAACACGCGGTTGCGGCTGTTTGCGCTGCGTCCCATGATCCAGTAGTAGACGCAGCCCTTGCCCACCACGATGCCGCGTCCGGGGTAGGTGTTGCCCCGCAGGTACTCGCACAGGTCTTGCATGACGCTCCCTCCATACGTTGACGTACCAAAGCCGCAGGTGGGAGGCCAAGGCAGGGCTCGCCCTCACAGGTGCGGCTTGCCCAGACGGTCGGCGTGATGTCTCGTGCGCCGCTCCCCCGTGGTGTCCCACGAATCTCCGTCAGTCACAGCGCATGCTCGGAACGAGCCCATTGTAGCCGGAAATCCACCGGCCCCCGCGTGGCGCAAGCACCACCAACGCGAATCCATCTGGCCAAGGGGCCACAGAAGTAGAAGAATCTCCCAAGACGACACCAAATCCGAACTTTTCGGTGTCGTCTTGCGCCAATCAGCTGCCGCAGGCCCACCCGTAGCCCGCAGCCATCCCTGCCAACTGGGATAATGCGTTGCCCAATACGTTATGTCAGCTCCATTGACACCGAAAAGTTCGGATTTGACGTCAGATTCCGGGATTCCTCCACTTCGACTCCCCTTGGAAGCATAAGCAAGAGGGCGGCCACCCCGAAGGATGGCCGCCCTCGTTGGCTCAGTATGTGTACGAGGCGTTCGACACTACTCCTCGTCGGGCTCCCAGTCCACGAGGCAGTCGTCCAGGCCCTTGATGACGGCGTCCTTGTCCATGTGGCGGCCGATGAAGCAGAGCTTGGTCTGGCGGTCGCCGGTATAGTCGTCCCACTCGTCCATGACCTCGGGGTTCTCGGCGATGATCTTCTTGCGCTCGTCGTCGGGGGCGGAGGCGATGAAGTAGCCGTTCTCAGAGAGGGTCACCTGCTTGCCGGACTGCTCGAAGACGTAGCACATGTCGGGGTCGTGGGCCATCCAGGCCATGCCCTTGCAGCGGATGATGGCATCGGGCCAGGTGGCCACGTAGTCGGAGAGCTTGTTCATGTCGAAGGGCTTGCGGCGCTGGTAGATGAAGGTGGCGATGTCGTACTCCAGCACCTCGGGATCCTCGTGCTCCTCCGGATGCTCCATGGCGTCGAGCCAGGCGGCGGAGTTGTAGGCGGCGTTGAAGTCAAAGCGGCCGGTGTTGAGCAGCTCGTCGAGCGGGATGTCGGCCTTCTGGGCCTCGATGATCACGGCGTCCTTCTGCAGGCTGCGCACGATGGCCTTGAGCTCGTCGATCTGCTCGCGCGTCACGAGGTCCGTCTTGTTGAGCACGAGGGTGGAGCAGAACTCGATCTGCTGGATGAGCAGAGACTCCACGTCGTCCTCGTCGATGTCGTCGGCCAGGAGGTCGCGGCCGCCGTTGAACTCGTCCCACATACGCTTGCAGTCGACCACGGCCACGATGTTGTCGAGCGAGAGCGGGGCCTGGCCACCGTACTTGCTCTGGTCGCAGAAGGCGGAGATGGTGTAGGCGATGGGGATGGGCTCGCAGATGCCGGAGGCCTCGATGATGATGTAGTCGAAGTCGCCCGAGTTGGCGATGGACTGCAGCTGGTTGGTGAGGTCGTTGGACAGCGTGCAGCAGATGCAGCCGTTGGTCATGGGGATGAGGGTGTCGGTCTGGGAGAGGCCGCCGTTCTTGATGAGGCCGGCGTCGACGTTGACCTCGCCGATGTCGTTGACGATCACCGCGGCACGGATGCCCTCGTCGTTTGCCAGGATGTGGTTGAGGATGGTGGTCTTGCCTGCGCCGAGGTAGCCCGTGAGCATGACGATCTTCACGGGGCCCTTGGCCGTATTCTTCTTGCCGAACATGCTTTGCCCTTCCGTGGTGGCCCGTCTGGCGGGCGCGATACGTAACGGCCATATCCTACCCCCACGGGGGTTATTCCAACGCGCCGTGCGCAACAACCACACGCACAGCCACCGCTTGCCGCATAATTGCGCTCGGCGACAAACACTTACACCTCCCTAACCGCCATCTGTGCAGGCGCTGGCATATTCGACACCATGCGGGTAGCGGCGAATTGGGGGCGTTATGAACTGTTGGAACTGTGGGGCCAGTATGCCGGAGTGGGCGCGCACGTGCCCCGTGTGCGGGGCGCTGGCCAGGGATGTCGCAGCCGACGGGCCGGCCCCGGCTGAGGCTCTCGGGGAGACGGAGGTCACGCGTGAACGAGAGAACCTACGAGTTCGACGCACCGCTGATGCAGAACGGCACCATGGACGCAGCCTACGTCGAGGTGCCGCTTGACGTGCGAGCCACGTGGGGCAAGGGACGCGTGGCCGTGCACGCCACCTTCGACGGCGTGCCCTACGACGGGCAGGTGTGTCGCATGGGTACGCCCGGCCACATCATCGGCGTACGCAAGGACATTCGCCAGAAGCTGGGAAAGACCTTTGGCGACGTGGTCCACGTGACGCTGCGGGAGCGTTAGCGACGCGCGTGACGGGGACGCGTGACAGGGGGTCGGGTCCCTTGCCACGCTAGGGTCCCTTGCCACGCTAGGGTCCCTTGCCACGCTAGGGTCCCTTGCCACGCTAGGGTCCCTTGTCCCTTGCCACGCTAGATCAGGATCCCGTCGCAGTGGTCGATCTCGTGTTGGATGATCTGGGCCGTCCAGCCGGAATAGCTGCGGGTACGGTGTCGGAAGCCCTTGTCGTCGAACTCCACCGTGATGGTGCGCCAACGCGTGGCTTCGCGCACGCCGGGGAGACTCAGGCAGCCCTCGGTGGCCGTGTACTCCCCCGTGCGGCGCATGATGCGCGGGTTATACATGATGACGTCCGTGCCCGTGGCCTCGTCGTGGAAGACGATGACCCGCTTTCGCGCGCCGATCATGTTTGCCGCCATGCCCACGCACTCGTCCGCATGGGCGGCAAGGGTGTCCAGAAGGTCTTGGCCCACCGACGCGTCCGCCGGCGTGGCTGGCTCGCTGGGTTGGCGAAGCAGCAGCTTGGAATGCACGATGTCGCGGACCATGGGACCCCCTCGTGATCGGACCGTCCTTGTTGCAGTTGCCCACGGCCTCGCACGGGGGCAACGCGGCCTTGCGCGGCCGCATTGCGCGACCTGCAGCCTTGCAAGTAAAGTTAACCGCGGTACTGGCCGTAGGCAACTCGGGATTGCCGGGCAATTCTGGCCGCGAAGGCCGAGTTACCTACGCCACCATACGTAGGCAACTGCGTTCGCAGCTCCCGTGGACCCTCCAGCCAGGTTGCCCGCATCGCCAGGCGTAGGTAACTCGCAACCGGCGGGCAGTTTGGCCCGCAACAAGCGAGTTGCCCGCGGTTCTACCCGCAGGCAACTACGACGCACGGTGCTCATCTTGTTTGAAAGAAGCCCCACAAGGCAGGGCCGGGAGAGAAGGCCGTCCGGACAGAGGTACCCTGGGCAGCAGGGGAGTACCCCCCTCTGCCCACCCTCGCCGTCTGCCTACCGACCCCTGAGGGCGCCCATGATGCCACGGGCGATCTGCGTGCCGATGCTGCGGCTCATGCTCGTCGCCGCGCTCATGGCCAGGCGCTCCACCCGCTTCCTGCGCTGCTCCTCCTCCTTGGCGGCCTTCTTTGCCGCAGCCTCGGCCTCGCGCTCGCGGCGCCGCTCCTCAGCCTCGGCCTCGCGCTCCGCCTTGCGGGCAGCGGCCTCCTCAGCCTTGATGCGCGCCCGCTCCGCCACGGCAGCCTCGCGCTCGGCCTGCCTGGCGGCAGCAGCCTCCGCCTTGGCCTTCTCGGCGGCGGCGCGCTCGGCCTCCTTCGCCGCGGCGGCATCGGCCTTGGCCTGCTCGGCGGCCTTTGCGGCGGCGATCGTCTTGGCGTTGAGCATCTCGTAGGCGCTCTCGCGGTCCACCGGCGTGCCGTACTTGCTCGCAAAGCGCGCGTTCTGCACCAGATAGTCCTTGTCGTCCGCCGGCGCCGCGTCCATGGAGCAGCCAGGCGCGATCACCCAGGCACGCTCCACCACGCCAGGCACGCCCTCCTCGTCGAGGAAGCTCACGAGCGCCTCGCCCGTGGCCAGCTGGCCGATCACGTCCGCCGTCTTGAAGGCGGGGTTCTCGCGGAAGCTGTCCGCCGCCGCACGCACGGCGCGCTGCTCGGCCGGGGTGTAGGCCCGCAGGGCGTGCTGCACGCGGTTGCCTAGCTGGGCCAGGACCTCGTCGGGCAGGTCCTGGGGGTTCTGGGTGCAGAACCACACGCCCACGCCCTTGGACCGCACCAGCTTGACCACCTGAACGACCTTGTCGAGCAGGGCCTTGGGCGCGTCGGCAAAGATGAGGTGCGCCTCGTCGAAGAAGAGGCAGACCTTGGGCTTGTCCAGGTCGCCGGCCTCAGGCAGGCGCTCGGAGAGCTCGGAGAGCATCCACAAGAGGAAGGTGGAGTACAAAAGCGGCGACTGCACCAGCCGCACGCAGTCCAGGATGTTCACGTAGCCGTGGCCGTCGGGGTCCACCTGCAGCCAGTCCTCCATGTCGAGCGCGGGCTCGCCAAAGAAGACGTCGCCGCCCGCGTCCTCCAGCGTGAGGAGGGCCCGCTGGATGGCGCCCACGCTCTGGGGGCTCACGTTGCCGTACTGCAGGGAGAGCTCCTTGGCGTGCTCGCCCACGTAGGCCACCATGGAGCGCAGGTCCTTGAGGTCAAGCAGCAGGAGGCCCTGGTCGTCGGCCACGTGGAAGACGATGTTGAGCACGCCGGTCTGGATCTCCGTGAGGCCCATCAGGCGGGCGAGAAGGACGGGGCCCATCTCGGTGACGGTCGTGCGCACGGGCACGCCGCCCTCGCCGAATACGTCCCAGAACTGCACGGAGCTGGCGTGGAAGTCCAGGTCGGAGGCACCGAGGCCGGCCAGGCGCGCCGCAAGCTTCTCGGTGCGCTCGCCGGCAACGGCCATGCCGGAGACGTCGCCCTTGATGTCGGTGACCACGCAGGGCACGCCCACGTCGGAGAGGGACTGGGCGAGGGTCTTGAGCGTGACCGTCTTGCCCGTGCCGGTGGCGCCCGCTATGAGGCCGTGGCGGTTGGCCATGGATGGGGCGAGAAAGACGTCGTTCTCGCCGTGCGCAATGAGGAGCTTTCCGTCCTTGATCATGAGCGGCCTCCAAAGGGTGGAGCAACGGTGGCGCGGGCAGTATTGGGGTAACTTTATCACGCACACAAGGGGCTTTTGGGGCCGCAGCGGCGGTCGGACGTGGAGGATGCTATGGACGACAAGGACGAGGCAGCTGAGCGTGACAAAGGGTCAGACCCCGATGGCAGGGGGGCAGACCTTGGTGACAAGAGCTCCGACCCCACGGGGGGCACGATGGCGGACGACCCGCGCATCCACCCGCAGGTCGCCACGGCCACGCCCGCCCAGATGCGCCTGAGCGTGACGCTCTCGCTCGTCGCCGTCGCGGCGCTCGTGGTGATGATCGCCATGCCGCCCATGGGCGTGGGCGCCTTCGTGGGTCGGGTGGCGTTCGCCGTGGCCTTCGCCCTCTTCGTGGCCCTCATCGTCCTGGGCATCCGCGTGACCAAACCCCAGGGCGCCCTGCTGGCGCTCGTCATCCTGGTGACCTTGGGCCTCGGCGTGCTGGCGGGCTTCTCCGTGGTGGACACCCTCGCGGACATCCCCTCCCTCTCCCAGCCCGAGCAGACGGTCCTGACCGAGGTGAGCCTCGACGGCACCACCTCCACGACACACCTGGTGGGAACCGACGAGAGCGGCACCGAGCACAGCTTTGCCGTCGACGACGCCACCGCGGCCGCCGCGGACGCGGCCGGGCACGGCACGGTGAGGGTGGCCTACCTGCCGCACACCAGCATCGCGCTCAGCGTGGACTTCCAGGAGTAGCTCGCCGACTCGCGCCGCGCGTGTCAGGGGGACCGTGTCAGGGGGACCGTGTCAGGGGGACGGTTCTCTCGACACGCGTGTCAGGGAGGAGGCGGGCGTGTCAGGGGGACGGTTCTCTCGACACGTCGGCAGCCGCCGAGCTGCGCTGCCGCATGCCGAGTCGAACCGGCGGCCATACTCGGCCGAGCGTAGCACCATGGGTGACCGTCCGAGCCAGTGGAGGCGGTGCTCTTTGCCTGGTGGCTGGGCGGCCACGACCAACGCAAGAACCCGCGCGGTCGCGCCGCCCTCTGCGCCTTGGCGGCAAATGCGGCTTCGCTCGTGGCGGGGCTTTTCCTCTAGGGACCTTGGGTGTTGGTGCCAGGCGGGCTGGGTCCAGCGCACCCGCGACGCAGGAGGGGCGTTGAGTTCCTGCGGTTTTCTCGCCCACGTCCCATCGCGGGTGCACGCCACGCGACAAAAGCGCAGGATTCCCGGCCTCGCCCCGCACCCGCGACGCAGGAGGGGCGTTGCGTTCCTGCGGTTTTCTCGCCCACGTCCCATCGCGGGTGCACGCCAACACTCGCCTCGCTGCCTCGTTTCTGGCGTTTCTCGGCAGCGCTCCCGCGCACCCTACGCCCGCCCATTCAGCACCTATACTTGCTGTTTGGACACGAATCCACACCCTAACGAAGGGACACTCATGAGCGAGGCACTCGAGCCCAAGGACACCTGCGTGCTCGTTACCGGCGGCGCCGGCTTCATCGGCTCCCACACCGTGGTCGAGCTGCTCCAGGACGGATACAAGGTCGTCATCGTGGACGACCTCTCCAACGCGAGCGAGAAGGTCATCGACCGCATCTGCCAGATCGTGGGGCCTGAGGCGGCCGAGCGCCTGGGCTTCTACCGCGCGGACGTGAACGACCACGAGGCCATGGAGGCCGTCTTCGACGACCAGCGCATCGACCGCGTGATCCACTTCGCCGGCTTCAAGGCCGTGGGCGAGTCGGTGGCCAAGCCCATCGAGTACTATGCCAACAACCTGGGCAACACCCTCTGCCTGCTCGACGTCATGCGCGAGCACGACTGCAAGGACATCATCTTCTCCAGCTCCGCCACCGTGTACGGCGACCCGGACTCCCTGCCCCTCACCGAGGAGAGCCCCAAGAAGAACGCCACCAACCCCTACGGCTGGACCAAGTGGATGATCGAGCAGATCCTCACCGACGTCCAGAAGGCCGACCCCTCCTGGAACGTGGTGCTGCTGCGCTACTTCAACCCCATCGGTGCCCACCCCTCGGGGCTCATCGGCGAGGACCCGGCCGGCATCCCCAACAACCTGGTCCCCTACGTGGCGCAGGTGGCCGTGGGCAAGCGCGAGGCGGTGCACGTGTTTGGCAACGACTACGACACCCCCGACGGCACCGGCGTGCGCGACTACATCCACGTGTGCGACCTGGCGACCGGCCACGCTGCCGCCCTCAAGTGGATGAACGGCCGCGAGGGCGTGGAGATCTTCAACCTGGGCACCGGCAAGGGAAGCTCCGTGCTCGACGTGATCAAGGCCTTCTCTGCCGCCTGCGGCAAGGAGATCCCCTACGTGATCGACCCGCGCCGCCCCGGCGACGTGACCGCCAACTACGCCGACTGCTCCAAGGCCGAGCGCGAGATGGGCTGGACGGCCAAGTACGACCTGTCCGACATGTGCCGCGACTCCTGGAACTGGCAGTCCAAGAACCCCGACGGCTACGGCGAGTAGGCCTCCGCGATGACGCCCACTGCCCCCGCCCCGGCGAGCGGCGAGAAGTTCGCGGACTTTCTCGCCCGCGTGCGGCCACAGATAGACGAGTACCTGGCAGACCACGCGGCCCTCCCCATGGGTGACGCCGTGGAGGCTGCCCGGCCTGCGACAGGTGACGGGACCCCATGCGTATCCGCCGACCTGGACTCCTACCTCTACCAGCCGCTGGCCGAGTTCACCTCGCGCGGGGGCAAGCGCACCCGGCCGGCCCTGGCATTGCTGGGCGCTGAGGCCGTGGGCGCCGCGGGCGAGAAGGCCCTTCCTGCCGCGGCGGCCGTGGAGCTCTTCCAGAGCGCGGCCCTCGTGCACGACGACATAGCGGACGAGGGGGAGCTCCGCCGTGGCAAGCCCTGCCTGCACCGCACGGAGGGCGTGGGCATAGCCACCAACGTAGGCGACTTGGGAATCGTCCAGACCTTCGGGCTCCTGCTTGGCGAGGGGGACCTCACGCCTGCCGTCCGCATGCGGCTGCTCGACGAGCTCCTGCGCATGGAGCGCTGGACCCTGGAGGGCCAGGCGCTGGACCTGGGCTGGGCGCGCGACGGCCGCTGGGACGTGACGGTGTCGGACTACCTGGCCATGGCCACGCGCAAGACGGCCTACTACTCGGCCGCGGTGCCGCTGGCCATGGGGGCCATATGCGGCGGGGGCACGGACGCCCAGGTGGAGGCCCTGCGGGCCTTTGGCATGGACGCGGGTCTGGCCTTCCAGCTGCAGGACGACCTTCTCAACCTGGTGGGCGACGCCGGCCGCCAGGGCAAGGACTTCCGGACGGACATCACCGAGGGCAAGAGGACCATGGCGGTCTGCTTTGCCCTGGAGCACCTGGCGCCGGACGATAGGGACGAGCTCGTGGGGCTTCTCTCCGCGCACGTGTCTGACCCGGCATCGCTCGCCCGCGCCGTCGCCCTCATGGGCCAGGCCGGCGCCCTTGACGCCGTGCGGACCGAGGCTCGCGAGCTCGCGGCCAGCGCAAAGGGGCGGCTCGAAGATATGGAACTGGCACCCGGCACGCGCGGGGTGCTCGAATCTATGGCAGACTTCTTCGTGGAGCGCGCGGGCTAGCCTGAGGGCTGACGTGCGACCACGAATTCGTATGGTTGGGGAGAGGGAACATGGACCCAATTCGTGAGGGCGCCCAGGGCGTCGCGGTCGAGGACATCCAGGAGCGGCTGGGCTCGCTCGGGTACAGGATCGATGGCGCCGAGCTCGAGGCCAAGAGCTTCGGGCGGTCCACAGCCACGGCCATCGCGCGCTTCCGACTGGACCACGACCTGCCGCTGGGCGAGGTGCTCGACGCTGCCACCTGGTCGGCACTCGTGGACGAGTGCTACCAGCTGGGCGACCGCACCCTCTACCTGCGCCTCCCCAACTTCCACGGCCACGACGTCCGCCAGCTCCAGGAGCGCCTGAACATCCTGGGCTTCTCGTGCGGGGCCGTGGACGGCCAGTACGGCGTGCACACCGAGGCCGCCGTCAAGGAGTTCCAGGAGAGCGTGGGCGCGCTGGCCGACGGCATGGCCTTCCCCGACACCTTCGAGGCGATCGAGCGTCTCAAGCACGTGTGGGGCGGCAAGCCCGCCGCAGGCCCGCACCCCCAGGGCGGCATGGGCTTCGCCCGCGCGGCAAACGTGCTGGAGAGCACCCGCCTGGCCCTCACCGGCGTGGACCCCATCTCGCGCAACGTGGCGGGCCGCGTGTGGAACCTGGCCAACGCCACGACCGACCGTAGCGGCATCGACCTCCTCGACTCCCCCGACCAGGACGCCCAGGATGACGTCGCCCTGATCGTGCTGACCTCCATGCCCCTGCCCGAGGGCTCCGGCGTAGGTTCCGTGAGCATGGACGACGTGGACACCCTCCCCCGCCGCCTGCGGAGCGCCATGGAGAGCGCCCGCGGGCGCGACAAGGGCGCGACCCCCCGCGTGATCGTGGAGCTGCCCGTGGGGGCCGAGCTCGACGGCACCTTCACCGTGGGGGACGCGCAGACCTACGCCGTCATGCTGCTCGACGCCATCTGCGGGGCCTTCGCCTAGGCGCACGGAAGGAGCGGGCACAAAGGGGTGCTCCCCTGGTGCCCACTGCCGGGCAGCAGGGGAGCACCCCTTTGTGCCCAGCTCTAGCGCAGGTGCCAGATGTCCCGGTCGTACTGGGCTATGGTGCGGTCGCTCGAGAACTCCCCCGCCTGGGCCACGTTGACGAGCGACTTGCGCAGCCAGGCCTGGCGGTCCTCGAAGTCCGCGTACACCCGCTCCTTGGCCTGGATGAACTCCTCCAGGTCCAGCAGCGCCATGAAGTAGTCGTGTCCAGCCATGTCGTCGTGCAGGCGACGCAGGCGCTCGGGGTTGCCCATGGCGGCAAAGCGCGGGTTCACGAGGAAGTCCACCAGGAGCTTGATGCCAGGCCTGCGGTAGTAGGCGGCCGGGTCGTAGGCGCCCTCGCGATAGAGCCGCTCCACCTCGGCGCTCGACGTGCCAAAGGTGTAGATGTTCCCCTCCCCCACCAGGTCCGCGATCTCCACGTTGGCCCCGTCCAGGGTGCAGAGGGTCACGGCGCCGTTGAGCATGAACTTCATGTTCGACGTGCCGGAGGCCTCCTTGCTGGCCAGGCTGATCTGCTCGGAGATGTCGGCGGCGGGGATCAGGCGCTCGGCTGCGCTCACGTTGTAGTTCTCCACCATGACGACCTGCAGGTAGGGTGCCACGTCCGGGTCTGCCGCTATCCACTTGGAGAGCGTAAGCACCAGATGGATCACATCCTGGGCGATGGTGTAGGCCGGTGCCGCCTTGCCTCCAAAGACGACCGTGATGGGCCTGGGTGGGATGTTTCCGTTCTTTATGTCCATCCACTTCCAGACCAGGTAGAGGGCCAGCATCTGCTGGCGCTTGTACTCGTGGAAGCGCTTGACCTGGACGTCGATGATGGCATCCTCTGGCACGCGCACGCCCTGGCTGTGCCAGAGAAAGTCCCGCATACGGGCCTTGGCGTCGTCCTTGGCAGCGGCAAGCCCCTGCAGGACCTCCTCGTCGTCCCTGTGGGCAAGAAGCCCGGTCAGGTCGCCCGTGCGGTGCCAGTCCGTGCCCAGCGTATGGTCGAGCAGGGCCGTGAGCGCCGGGTTGCAGGCCATGATCCAGCGGCGGAAGGTGATGCCGTTGGTCTTGTTCGAGAACTTCTGGGGGTAGAGGTCAAAGAAGGGCCTGAGCTCCGTCTGCTCCAGGATCTGCGTGTGGAGCTCAGCCACCCCGTTGACGGAGAAGCCGTAGTGGATGGCCAGGTGCGCCATGTGCACCACGCCGTCCTGGATGATCTGCACCTGGGGCTCCGGGTGCTCGGCGCGCACGAGCTCGTCGAGTTTCTCGATGACCTCCGCGATGCGGGGCGAGACGCGCTCGATGTAGGCCAGCGGCCACTTCTCCAGCGCCTCGGCCAGGATGGTGTGGTTGGTAAAGGCCACCATGGAGCTCACGATACCCACAGCCTCGCCGAAGCCCAGGCCGTGCTCGTCCACCAGCAGGCGGATAAGCTCCGGGATGACCATGGTTGGGTGGGTGTCGTTTATCTGCACCACCGCATAGTCCGCCAGGTCGTGCAGGTCGCTCCCCCGTTCCAGGGCCTCGGCCACGATGAGCTGGGCCGCGTTGCTCACCATGAAGTACTGCTGGTACACGCGCAGGAGGCGTCCGGCCTCGTCGGAGTCGTCCGGGTAGAGGAAGAGCGTGAGGTTCCTCCGCAGGGCGTCCTTGTCGAAGTCGATGGAGTCCGCGGGCACGAGCGAGTCGTCCACGCCAACAAGGTCGAAGAGCCGCAGGCGGTTCCTCGTGCCGCGGCCGTAGCCCAGCACGTCCACCGTGTAGAGGCGCGAGGTAACCGAGAAGTCCGCGAAGGGCACGGTAAAGCTCGTGGGCTCCTCGGCAAGCCAGGCCTGCTCGGCCAGCCACTCATCGGGCAGGGCCGTCTGCTGGCCGTCCACGAAGCGCTGGTGGAAGAGGCCGAAGTGATAGTTGAGGCCCACGCCGTCGCCGGGGAGCCCCAAGGTCGCCATGGAGTCCAGGAAGCAGGCAGCCAGTCGTCCCAGGCCACCGTTGCCGAGAGAGGGCTCGACCTCGCACTCCTCAACGCGGTTGATGTCGTGCCCGGCAGCCGCAAGCTGGTCACGAACCTCGCCGTAGAGCCCCAGGTTGATGAGGTTGGTGGCAAGCAGGCGACCGATCAGGAACTCCGCAGACAGGTAGTAGAGCCGGCGCTTGCCGGGGTTCGTGGGCATCTGGGCCGCGCGCTCGCGGACAAGGCCCTCCAGCAGGCGGCACACCTCGGCATCGGTGAGCTCGGCGAGCCCCTTGCCGGCGAACTTGCGCGCACGAGATTCGAGATCGATCATGCGGTCTCCCTCCATCACATCAATGTTGGAATGTCACAAAAGTGTCAGTCACTTCTGTGACACTACTGGGGAAGCGGGGGCTCCGGGGCGCCGGGCACGCGGCCGTAGGTCTCGGAGAGCTCGCGCAGACGCGCCTCAAGACCGGGCGTAAGGGCGCCCTCGCGCATGCGCCACTGCCAGTTGCCGCCCACGGTGGCCGGCGTGTTCATGCGGGCCTCGTCACCCAGGTCCAGCAGGTCCTGCATGGTGTAGACGCAGGTGTCGCTCACGCTGGCCGCGATCGCGCGACAGAAGGCCTCGCTAGGCCGCTCGTCGGGCGCACGATGCAGGTAGCGGTCGGCCTGGGCCCGCTGGGCGGGCGTCGCCGCCTCCCACCAGCCCCGCAGGGTCTGGTTGTCGTGCGTGCCCACATAGGCCACGGTGTTTGCGATGTAGCGGTGGGGCATGTAGTAGGACTCGTTCGTCCCGTCGAAGGCAAACTGCAGGATCTTCATGCCCGGAAAGCCCGTGGCCTCCCGCATGTCCAGGACCTCAGGAGTAAGGAAGCCCAGGTCCTCGGCTATGAGCGGGAGGCCGCCAAGCTGGCGGCGCAGCTCGTCGAAGAGTGCCATGCCAGGCCCCTTGGCCCATGTGCCCGCGGCCGAGGTCGGCGACCCAAAGGGCACGTCCCAGAAGGACTCGAAGCCACGGAAGTGATCCAGGCGCACGACGTCGTAGAGGTCGAGCGTCCACCGCATGCGGCCCACCCACCAGGAGTAGCCGTCCTGGGCCATGGCAGCCCAGTCGTAGATGGGGTTGCCCCAGTACTGGCCCGTGGCGCTGAACTGGTCCGGCGGGGTGCCGGCAACGTCGGTGGGAGTGCCGTCCGCGTCCACCAGGAAGAGCTCCGGCTGCGCCCACATCTCCACCGAGTCGCGCGACACGTAGATGGGGAGGTCCCCCACCACGAGCACGCCCCGCGCGTTGGCATATGCCTTGAGCTCGCGCCACTGCTGGTAGAAGAGGTACTGGGTCATCTGGTGGTAGAGGATCCGCTCGGGATGCAGCCCGCAGAGTGCGTCGGATGCGGCCCCGCGCCGGCGGTACTCGCGCGGCCACTCATAATAGGCCCGCAGGCCGAACTCCTCCTTGACGCACATGTACTCGCAGTAGGGGGCCAGCCAGGCGTCGTTGCGCTCGCAGAAGACCTCGAAGTCCTCCGGCAGCGCAGCCGCGAAACGCCCTGCCGCAAGGCCCAGGACCTGCCGACGCGCCGAGAAGATCGCGGCGTAGTCGACCTCCTGGGGGTCGCTCCCCCACTCCACGACCTCCAGGTCCCCCGTAGAAAGAAGCCCTCCGCGCACCAGCGCGTCCAGGTCTATGAAGTAGGGGTTGCCCGCATATGCGGAGAAGGACTGGTAGGGCGAGTCCCCGTAGCTCGTGGTGGTGAGGGGCAGGACCTGCCAGTAGCGCTGCTCGGAGCGCGCCAGGAAGTCAACGAAGTCGTAAGCGGCCTTGCCAAAGCACCCGATGCCATAGGGACCAGGCAGCGCCGAGACCGGCATGAGCACGCCACTCGCCCGCTCCATGTGCACTCCTTACTCGTTGCTCGTCACGCACGCCACGCAGGCGATGCGGTGTGGTATACGAAGCCCCTCGAACCCACCCTGCCTGCCAGACCCGTGCCAAGAGCGTCTGACACTCTTGGCACGGGCGGCTGAGGTAGCGCAGCCGGAAGGAAGGGAGGGATGGGGACGGCTGCGACTAGATGAGGTTCCTCTCGGTGGCCTTGTCGAAGAGGTGGACGGCGTTGGGCTCGAACTTGAACCAGATGTCCCCGCCGTCCAGGAAGTCCTCGCCGCCGTTGCGGCTGAAGTCCACCGTGGGGATCACCAGCACGAACTCGGCACCGTCCACGTCCGCGTGGACGTGCACCGTGGAGCCCATGAGCTCGGAGACCACGATCTTGCCACGCACGGCACCGGACTCGTTCGGGCGGGCAAGCTCGATCTGCTCGGGACGGGCCCCGCACACCACCTGGCCGGAGCCGAAGTCCACGCCCGCCTCGGAGAGCTTCATGCAGGTCTCGGGGGCCAGCGAGACCGAGAAGGTCGGCGTCTCCACGTGGAACTCGTTGCCCACGTGCACCAGGCGCGCGTCGAAGAAGTTCATCTGCGGCACACCGATGAAGCCCGCCACGAAGAGGTTGGCCGGGTGGTTGAAGACCTCCTGGGGCGTGCCGATCTGCTGCACGTAGCCGTCCCGCATGATCACGATGCGGTCGCCCAGCGTCATGGCCTCGGTCTGGTCGTGGGTCACGTAGACGAAGGTCCCGTGCACCTTGTGGCGCAGCTTGATGAGCTCGGCACGCATCTGGTTGCGGAGCTTGGCGTCCAGGTTGGACAGGGGCTCGTCCATGAGGAAGACCTTGGGGTCGCGCACGATGGCGCGACCGATGGCCACGCGCTGGCGCTGGCCGCCACTGAGCGCCTTGGGCTTGCGGTCCAGGTACTGGGTGATGCCCAGGATCTCCGCCGCGTCGCGTACCTTGCGGTCTATCTCGTCCTTGGGGACCTTCTTGAGCTCGAGCGTGAAGGCCATGTTCTCGTACACGGTCATGTTCGGGTAGAGGGCGTAGGACTGGAAGACCATGGCGATGTCGCGGTCCTTGGGCGCCACGTCGTTCACGCGCTTGCCGTCGATGTAGAGGTCGCCGGAGCTTATGTCCTCCAGGCCGGCGATCATGCGCAAGGTGGTGGACTTGCCGCAGCCCGAGGGGCCAACGAGCACCACGAACTCCTGGTCGTGCACCGTGAGGTTGAAGTCCTGCACGGCCACCACGCCCTCGTCCGTCACCTGCAGGTTGCTCTTCTTGGGCTCGTGGTCGGCCTTCTTGCCAAAGGGATGCTTGCGCTCCTTCTCGGCGGGATAGACCTTCTTTATGTTCTTGAGGATGATCTCGGCCATCGTAGTGCCCTTCCTTGGGTTGGCCCGGCCAGGGCCAGGGTGCTTTCTTCGTCGCTCCGTGCCGTGCTGCCGGCACGCGCCTCGCCTGCCTAGCCCTTGACGGCTCCAGACACGACGCCGCTGATGATGTAGCGCTGGCACACCAGGTAGACCACCACGATGGGCACGATGACCATCATGATGCAGGCCATCATGGGGCCCAGCTCCACGTGGCCGAAGCCACCGCGGAAGTACTGGATCAGGATGGGGATGGTCTTGTACTTGGTGCTGTCGAGCACGAGGTACGGGAGCAGGTAGTCGTTCCACACCCACATGGTCTCCAGGATGCCCACGCTGATGTAGGTGGGCTTCATGATGGGCAGGACCACGTGGAAGAAGACCTGCAGGGGGCTGCAGCCGTCGATCATGGCCGCCTCCTCGATCTCCGTGGGGATGGTCTTTACGAAGCCCGCGAACATGAAGACCGCAAGGCCGGCGCCAAAGCCCAGGTAGATGAAGCAGATGTTGAGCGGGGTGTTGAGACCCATGCGGTCGGCAAGGCCCGAGAGGGTGAACATGAGCATCTGGAAGGGCACGACCATGGAGAACACGAAGAGGAAGTAGACGGCCTTGCAGAAGCGGTTGTTCACGCGCACCACGTACCATGCGCACATGGAGCAGCACACCAGGATGAGGGCCACGGACGTGACGGTGATGATGAGGGAGTTCATGAAGGCGGCGGCAAAGCCCTGGCGCGTGAGTGCGTTTACGTAGTTGGCCAGGCCATTGAAGTTGCTGGCACCCAGGAGCTCGAAGACGCTCGTGGTGTTGATGGAGCTCTCGGTCTTGAACGAGTTGACCAGGATCATGAACATGGGATAGATCCACGCGAGGCTCAGGATGGTGAAGAAGATGCTGAGCACGCGGTTGGTTGCCTTCTCCTTGCCCATTACTGCTGCACCTCCTTGGAGCGGGTGATCTTGAGCTGGACCAGCGAGATGCACACGACCAGGATGCAGAAGATGACTGCCTTGGCCTGGCCGATGCCCATCCACTTGGCACCCACGCGCGAATAGAAGGTGTTGTAGATGTTGAGGGCCAGCATCTCGGACATGTGGTCGGGGTCGCCGCCCGTGAGGGCCAGGTTCTGGTCGAAGAGCTTGAAGCCGTTGGTGAGCGAGAGGAAGAGGCAGATGGTGATGGTGCTCATGAGGTTGGGGATCTTGACCTTCCAGAGCGTCTGCCAGGCATTGGCGCCGTCCACCTTGGCGGCCTCCAGGTAGTCCGAGGGGATGGACTGGAGCCCCGCGATGTAGATGATCATCATGTAGCCCACCTGCTGCCAGAGCGTGAGCACGATCATGCCCCAGAAGCCGGCAGTGGTGTTGAGCGAGAGGAGCTGTGCCCCCACGCTGGAGAGCACCGCGTTGATCAGGATCTGCCAGATGTAGCCCAGCACGATGCCACCGATGAGGTTGGGCATGAAGAAGACCGTGCGGAAGGCGTTTGTCCCCTTGAGGCCCTTGCGCGTGAGGGCGAGCGCGATGGCGAGCGCGATCACGTTGATGAGGACCGTGGAGAGAAAGGCGAAGGCCGCGGTGAGCCAGAAGGCATGCGCGAACTCCGGATCCTGGAAGGCGGCCGCGTAGTTGGAGAATCCCACGAAGGTCGCCTTGTTTATGGTCTTGAACTTGCAGAACGAGAGGTACGCGCCCTGGAAGAACGGGATGATGAAGCCGAAGGTGAAGGAAAGGACGGTGGGTAGCACGAAGAGCGGCCACCACTTCTTGAGCACCTTTCCCATGGAAACTCCTTTCCGCACACCCAAACAAGAGGGGTACTCCCCCGTGTTTGCTCGCCAAACACGGGGGAGTACCCCTCTTGTTTGGCGGGGGGGAGCACCCCTCCTCGTTGAGCAGATGCGAACTACTTGTTTGCGGCCTTCTCGGTCGCCCAGTTGTCCACGAAGGCGGTCTTGACGTCGTCCCAGGAGCCGCCTGCCGCGTACTTGTTGAGCGCGTTGGCCAGGTCGTCGCGGTACTCCTGGTTGGGCTGCACGGCAAAGGCCCAGCTCACGGCCTTCTTGCCGCCCTTGATCATGTCGGTCGCGGCCTTGGTGATGGGGTTATCGGATTCCTTGGAGCTCTTGAAGGGGCAGTTGAAGCCCATGTCGTCTGCCATGGCGGCAGTGCCCTCGTCGGAGGTCACGACCCACTTGAGGAAGTCGAGCGTGGCCTTCTGGTCCTCCTCGGAGGCGTCGGCGTTCACTGCCCAGTAGTTCTCGGTGCCGGAGCAGGGACCCTGCTTGGCCTCGTCACCTGCGCCGATGTAGAGAGGGAGAAGACCGATGTTCTCGTCGCCGATGGACTTAATGTCCTTGTAGCCCCAGTCGCCGTTCTGGTAGAAGACGGCCTCGCCGTTCACGAACTCGGACACGGCGTCGTCTGCGGTCTTTGCGGAGAGCTCGGCCTTGTCGCAGGTGGAATCGGTGATGTAGAGGTCGAAGATGTCCTTGTAGTTGGGGAGGTAGGTGCCCTTGATGGTGTCGGGGTTGGTGACGCCGTCCTCCTCGAACTCCAAGGCCAGGGGCATGTTGGCCGTGTGGTTGGTAAAGCGCCAGCTGGAGGAGGAGTCAAGGCCGGAGGAGACGAAGGCGCCCTTGACGCCAATCTCGTCCTTGCGGGCCTGGATGTCGTCCGCAACCTTCTTGAGCGAGGCGAAGTCCGTGATGTCGGACTCGGAGTAGCCGGCCTTGGTGAGCAGGGCCTTGTTGTACACGATGCCAAAGTTCTCCTGCACAAAGCCCACGGCGTCGATCTGGTCGCCGTCCTTGAGCACGAGGTCGGGGTTGGCAAGCTCCTTGTAAACATCGGAGTCGGAGAGGTCCAGGCAGTAGTCCTTCCAGTTCTCCAGACCCACATAGCCGCTGATCTGGAAGAGCGTGGGCGCCGAGCTCTTGGGCATCTCGGAGGTGAGCTTCTCCTCGTAGGTGCCGGAGGCGGCGGTCACGATCTGCACGTCAACGCCGGTCTGCTCGGTGTAGGTCTTGGCCAGGGCCTTCCAGGCCTCGTCGACCTCGGGCTTGAAGTTGAGGTAGTAGACCTTGCCCGTGGCCTCGGAGCTGGAATCGGAGCTGGCGGCGTCGCCGGAGTCCGAAGATGAAGTGGCACTATTGTCTGCACAACCCACGATACCCAAGCCAAGAATCGTCGCACCGGCCAGAGAGATGAACTGACGCCTGCTCATGCCACCGTTTGCCTTCATGATTCCTCCCATACCAATTTAGCTGGGGATTTGTGGCGCGTATGCCAACTGGTGGCGTGCGCGTCCGAAGGTGCCTCCCCTTTTGCTGCACCTCCGCTTCTGACGTCAATATAGGATCTTGGTCTTGTTGTTTGAACAACTTGCCCGTGAACGGTTGAACAAGTACGGCGAACGGTAATGGATTGACGAAGCCATTACATAACACCGTTTAACTGGACAAATGCGGTGTTTGCTCATTCTAATGACATGGGCTATGACGATAGAACCCAAAGTCAGCTGAACAAGTTGCTGGATGAGAGGTGCAAACCGGAAGAAAACAATGGTTAAAAGCCCGTAATATGACGGTGGATTCAGGCTTACATAAGACGTTCAAACGAGCATAATGTAATCTGATTTCAGGTAGATATGTGCAGCCCAGCCGCCAGCTCGTGGGGAGATGCGTTTTGCCGAAAGCCATTTATGAGGGGATCTACCGGGACCTCAAGGGCAAGATCCAGGAGGGCACCTACTCCTACCAAGAGCTCCTCCCCACCGAGAACGAGCTCACCCAGACCTACAACTGCTCCCGCAACACCTTGCGTCGCGCCATCTCCATGCTTGCCGACGATGCCTACGTGCAGCCCATGCACGGACGTGGCGTCCGCGTGATCTGGCAGCGCGAGCAGCGCGTGCCCCAGGGCTCGCTTGATGGCGTGGAGTCCTTCGACGAGTATGCGCAGCGCAACGACGTGCAGCCCACCACCTCGGTCAAGTCCTTCGAGCATGTGGTCTGTGGAGCCCGACTGGCCGCCCGTACGGGCTTCCCGGAGGGGTCAGACCTCATCCGCGTGGTGCGCGTGCGCGCCCTCGACGGCGTGCCGCGCCAGGTGGACCACGACTGCTTCCTGGCCTCCGCCGTGCCCGGCCTCACGCCAGAGATAGCCTCGGTCTCGGTGTACCAGTACCTGGAGGGCAAGCTGAACATGCGCATCCTCACGAGCCGGCGCCGCATAACCGTGCAGCTGGCCACCGACGAGGACTGCAGCTACCTCAAGCTCGGGCCCTACAACTGCGTGGCCGTAATCGAGAGCCAGTCCTTCAACTCGGCAGGCATCATGTTCGAGTACACGCAGGTGCGCCACCACCCCGAGGAGTTCTCCTACAACACGGTCTCTCGCCGCTAGTCACGGCACCTCGGTCCTGGTGTCACGGCACCTCGGTCCTGGTGTCACGCTGCCGTCACGCCGCTGGGTCAGATCAGTCCCAGCTCCCGCAACCCCTGAACCACGCCGTCCTTGTCAACGCTGTCGCACACGTGCCTTGCCCGCAGCTTGACCTCATCCGGCGCATTGCCCATGGCCACCGGCACGTCCACCGTCTCGAAGAGCGAGATGTCGTTCTCCGAGTCGCCAAAGGCGTAGGTGGTCCCCACGGAAGTGCCCAGATGGTCGAGCACCGTTCGTACCCCTACCTGCTTGGTGTTCTCGGCATATCCTATCTCGCTGTTGAGCTCGTCCAGCCGGCTGACCCTAAGGTCATGCGCGAACCTTGGCTCGGCCATGAGGAGGCCCGCCACCTCGTTTGCCACCACGAGCTTGTGTACCCGGGCGCCGCGCAGCGCCGCGACCGCGCTACCCATGGTCCCGTAGGTTCCGTCACGCGTGCCCTCGGGACCACCGCGAAGCTCGCTCACGCCCCATGTGCCCTCCAGGATCGCCCCACGGTCGGCAGCGCGAAGCACGCGGTCCACGCCCCGCAGGAGGTCCGTCGGCATGCAGACGTCCCGCAGCACGGTTCCTCTCAGCTCCACATACGCACCGGAGAGGCACACCATGCCTATGAAGGGCAGGCTGGTCAGCATGGGGTGGACCGCCGCCGGCGAGCGTCCGGTACAGAGGAGGGCATGGCCGCCCTTGTTCACCAGCTCGACGATCGCGTCCGTCACCACCCGGCTGGGAAGTGGGGAGAGCTCACGCTCCTCGGGCGGAAGGAGGGGCATCACGGCCGGGTCGCGCCAGGCGAGCGTGCCGTCGATGTCGAAGAAGACGGTCGGGCGTCCCATCACTCACGCACCTCTCCCCCGGGATGGCATCCCTCGACCATGCGCTGGATGTGATCGCAGACCTCCGCCACGCCCATGCCCACGATGACCTGCACCGCGTTGCCGCCGCACAGCACGCCACGCACGCCAGGAGTGTCCTGGAAGTCCCTCTCGCCTGCCACGAGCTTGGGGTCGCGCACGCCCACGCGCAGGCGCGTGACGCAGCTCGTGGCGGCATCGATGTTCCCCGGCCCGCCCAGCAGCCGCACGATGTCCGCCGCCAGCTCGGCGGCGTCGCGCGTGACACCCGACGCGTCGAGCACGTCGCGATACTCCTGTTTGGAGTGCAGGTGCACGTCGCCCCTCGCCCGCCTGCCCGGCGTCATGAAGTCGAACCGCAAGATCAGCCAACGGAACACGAGGAAGTAGACGACCGTAAAGCAAAGGCCGATCCCCAACGCCACCAAGTAGGTGATGCCGTGCGAGGCAGCAAGGGGGATGAAGTTGAAGGAGCTCATCTCTATGAGGCCACCGGAGAAGACGCCCACCACGCCGCCGAGGTTCATGCACATGGAGAGGAGGGCTGCAAGGAGGGCGTGCACCACGTAGAGCTGCGGTGCCACGAAGAGGAAGGTGAACTCGATGGGCTCCGTGACCCCACAGAGCACGGCGGTGAGGGTCACGGGCACCAGCATGCCCAGCAGACGCTTGCGGTTCTCGGGACGAGCCGTCACATAGAAGGCCGCGGCGATGCCCGGTACGCCGAAGAGCTTGGACCAGCCGGTTGCCGTGAGGGCGGCCCAGGGGGCCAGGTCCTTGAGTGAGGCGGTCGAGGCGGCCAGCTGTGGCAGGGCATTGGCCCAGGCGGCGTAGATGCCGCCCTCTACGACCACCGAGTCGTAGTAGATGGGCGCATAGAGCAGGTGGTGCAGGCCAAAGGGTATGAGTGCCCGTTCCAGGAAGACGTAGACGCCCACGCCCGCCGTCCCGGCGCCCACGATGAGGCCCTGGAGCACCCGCATGCCCGCCTGCAGGTGGGGCCACACGAGCACCGCCACCACGGCAAGGGGCACCATGGCCAGGAACGCCAGCATGTACACGAAGGTCGAGCCCGAGAAGACCCCCAGCCACTCGGGCAGGCGCGTGTCGAAGAATCGGTCGTGCAGGCCCACCACGATGGCCGATACCGCCAAGGCCCCGATCATGCCCATGTCCATCGTCTTTATGCCCGCCACCAGGGCAAGGCCCGACGCCTGGCCGACCTCGGCCCCAAAGTCCACGCCCAGCTGCGGCCCCCAGTACGTGAGGATCTGGCCCACGAAGTAGTTGAAGGTAAGATAGGCCACCAGCGACTCCATGCAGCAGCGGGCCTGCTGGCGCCTGGCCAGGCCGATGGGCAGCGCCACGGCAAAGAGGACGGGGAGCTGGTTGAAGACGGTCCAGCCGCCGGCGAGAAGGACGTTCCACACCTGGGTCCACACGGTGCCCTCCGCCGCGATGGGACCCATGAGGCTGCGCGTGGTAAAGAGCGTGCCCAGGCCCACGACCACGGCCGCGAACGTGAAGAGCATGACCGGCGTGAACATGGCCCCGCCGAAGCGCTGGATCCTCTGCATCAAGGTGGCTACCTCCCGACTCCCCCACCCTCAACGCCATTGCACCATGGTACGTCTTGTTCAAACAATACGACGCGAGAAAGACGTGGGACTACGGCCGTTGCCCGACCAGTTGCGCGGGGCCTGCACGCGGCAGGCCCTTGGATCGCCGCCCACGACAGAGACGAAGAGCTGGTAAACTCTTATCCGCGCGGCCGGGACCAACGCGGTGACGCATTGGGGCATCGTCCAATGGTTAGGACACGGGTTTTTGGTGCCTGGAATGTGGGTTCGAATCCTACTGCCCCAGCCACGCACGTACGGGGCCGGCCGCCTGGGGTGGTCGGCCCCTTTCGCTGGCGCGCCAAGACGTGACAGCAGCTCCGACCCTCCGTGACAGCAGCTCCGACCCCGCGTCACGCGAACGGCGCGTCACCTTACATTCCGCTGATACTTTTTGGGCGGTCTGTGGGCTTTGTCCCATGGGGCCGTCCACCGACGCGGCGCGACCGCCCGCGGCGCTATCATGCAGGAGTATTGGCGCGTATTCTCGCCAATCGTGTAGGGACACACGAGGCGCTTGGAGGCAACATGCCATTCACCGCGATCATCCTCGCCGCTGGCGAGGGTACGCGTATGAAGTCCCACCATCCCAAGGTCATGCACAAGGTCCTGGACCACCCGCTCGTGTGGTGGGCCGTCAACTCCGTCCGCCAGGCGGGCGCGAGCCGCGTGATCGTGGTGGTGGGCAACGGCGCAGACGAGGTGCGCAGCTACCTCGCCGACGCCGACGTCGAGTTCGTGGAGCAGGCCGAGCGCCTGGGCACGGGTCATGCGGTGCGCGTGGTGCGCGACGCCGTGGGCTCCTTCCAGGGCCCCGTGGTCGTGACCTACGGGGACTCCCCGCTCGTGCGGCCCCAGACCATCTCCGCCCTTGTCGACGCCACCCGCGCGGCGCACGCCGCCTGCACGGTGCTCACCATGGAGCCGCCCGACCCCACGGGCTATGGCCGCATCCTCAAGGACGCCACCGGCGCCGTGACGGGCATCGTGGAGGAGAAGGACGCCACCCCCGAGCAGCGCGCCATCCGCGACTGCAACTCCGGCGTCTACTGCTTCTGCGGCGGGCGCCTTACGGCCAACATCGACAAGGTCGACAACAAGAACGCCAAGGGCGAGTACTACCTCACCGACATGGTGGGCATCTACGCCTCCATGGGCGAGCCCGTGCAGGCCGTGGCCTGCGAGGACTACCGCGAGCTCCTGGGTGTGAACTCCCGCAGCCAGCTGGCCGTGGCCACGAAGATCATGCAGCGCCGCATCAACGAGGAGCTCATGGCCCAGGGCGTGACCATACTCGACCCCGACCAGGTGTGGGTGGGACCGGAGGTAAGCGTGGGCATGGACACCGTGCTCATGCCGCAGACCTTCCTCTGGGGCAAGACCACCGTGGGCGAGGCCTGCACCGTGGGCCCCAACTCCCGGCTCGAGAACGCCCACGTGGGCAACGGCTGCGTGGTGGACGAGACCATCATCCAGGACTCCACCATCGACAACAACGTGAAGTGCGGCCCGCGCGCCTACATCCGCGGCGGCGCCCACTTCTGCGACGGCTCCAAGGCCGGCACCCACGTGGAGATCAAGGGCTCCGAGGTGGGCGAGGGCTCCAAGGTGCCGCACCTCTCCTACATCGGCGACGCGCGCCTGGGCAAGAACGTCAACATCGGCGGCGGATCCATCACCTGCAACTACGATGGCAAGCACAAGAGCCACACCGAGATCGGCGACCACGTCTTCGTGGGGTCCGACACCATGATGGTGGCTCCCGTGACCATAGGCAACAACGCGCTCGTGGGGGCGAGCTCGTGCATCACCAGTGACGTCCCGGCGGGAGCGCTCGCGCTCGAGCGCTCCAAGCAGGTCGTCATCGAGGGCTGGGCAGACAAGTACTGGGAAAAGCTGGAGAAAGAGGACTAGATGTACGAGCACCTGAGCGAACCCACCACGTACCAGAAGGAGATAAAGCTCTACACCGGTACGGGCAATCCCAAGCTTGCGAAGAGGATCGCCGAGATCCTCCACCTCGAGCTCCAGGGCCTCAAGATCGAGAAGTTCGCCAATGGCGAGATCTACGCGCGCTTCGAGGAGTCCGTCCGTGGCGACGAGGTCTTCTTCGTGCAGACCCTGGCCGGCCAGAACGTGAACGACCTTCTCATGGAGACCCTGATCGTGGCCGACGCCGCCACCCGCGCCTCCTGCCAGAGCTTCACCGCCGTGATCCCGCACTACGGCTACGCCCGCCAGGACCGCAAGGCTGCCAGCCGCGAGCCCATCACCGCCCGCCTGGTGGCCAACCTGCTCGAAGCCGCCGGCGTGGACCGCGTGATCACGCTGGACCTGCACTCCGGCCAGATCCAGGGCTTCTTTGACATCCCCGTGACCCACCTGACCGCCCTCTACCAGTTTGGCGACTACTTCAAGACCAAGCCCTTCGACTGGGAGAACACCGTGGTGGTCTCGCCCGACATGGGCCGCGCCAAGGTGGCCAAGAAGCTCTCCGACTACCTGGGCTGCGAGGTGGCCATCGCCCACAAGAGCCGTCCCAAGCACAACGCGGCCGAGGTCATGGGCGTGATCGGCGACATCGTGGGCAAGACCTGCATCATCAACGACGACATGATCGACACCGGTGGCACCCTGGTGGGCTCCATCAACAAGCTCAAGGAGATGGGCGCCGGCCCGATCTACGTGAGCGCCACCCACGGCATCTTCTCGGGCAAGGCCATCGAGCGCCTGCAGGGTGCCCCCATCGAGGAGTGCGTGGTCACGGACTCCATCCCCTGCGAGGTGGCCAACCAGCCCGGCAGCAAGATCAAGTCCATCAGCATTGCCGACGAGCTGGCCGAGGCCATCTACAACGTGTACATGAACAACTCCGTGTCCGGCTCCTCGGGTGGCCACTCCGAGATGTAGTGCAGAAGCGGGCAGCTGACTAGAACTGGCTGACAGCCGGTCCCCCGCCGTGGGTCCCAGGCAAATGGGCTTCCGCGGCGGGGGACCTTTTGTGCCGGGCAAATGGGCTCCGGCGGCGGGTGCCCGTTTGTGCCGGGCAAATGGGCTGCGGCGGCGGGTGCCCGTTTGTGCCGGGCAAATGGGCTCCGCCGGCGGGTGCCCGTTTGTGCCGAGCAAATGGGCTGCGGTGGCGGGTGCCCGTTTGTGCCGGGCAAATGGGCTGCGGCGGCGGGCAAACGTGCTGTCCCGCGTGGCTAACGTGCGACTCCGCGTGGCAAACGTGCAGTCCCACGGCGCGAACGTCACCTCTCGCCCGCAAATGGGCTGCGGTGGCGGGTGCCCGTTTGTGCCGGGCAAATGGGCTGCGGCGGCGGGCAAACGTGCTGTCCCGCATGGCTAACGTGCGACTCCGCGTGGCAAACGTGCTGTCCCACGGCGCAAACGTCACCTCTCGCCCGACCGACCGTTTGGTGACCTCCCAAACTGGGCATATGAACGCTATCAGACATATGATGCCTGACCACAAACATTGCCCAGGCAAGCTCCAGCACGGCCTAGGAGACACGGCAAAGGGAGGTGGCATGGTCCAGCGCAGGAACACCCATCAGCGCCAGCTCGTGATGGAGGCGGTGGAGGAGCTCGCAGACCACCCGACCGCCGACCAGGTCTACGCCCGCATCCACGAGCGCGAGCCCCACGTGAGCCGTGCCACGGTCTACCGCAACCTCAACCTCCTTGCGGAGCAGGGACAGATTCTGGACGTCAAGACACCCGGCGCCGACCGCTTCGACTTTCGCACGGACCCCCACGCCCACCTGGTGTGCCGCGAGTGCGGCGCCGTGGTGGACGTGCCCGACCCGACATCCCCGGGCGCGGACAAGGATGCCGCAGACCGCACGGGCTACGTGGACGTCAGCCACTACACCGTCTTCTCGGGCCTCTGCCCCGCCTGCCGAATCAAAGGTGTCTGAATCCTCCGGGCCCTTGGGATGCCCGGAGCTCCCGGAACGCCGGGCCCTTGGTATATCCGGGCCCTTGGGATGCCCGGGGCCCGTGGAAAGCTCGAAGCGCTTGGGCCACTTGGGGCGCGGAGCGCCCTGGGCACCCGCCTAGCCCCAGACCCGCTCCGCCACGCGGCGCACCAGGGCGACCTTGGCCCACTGCTCGTCCTCGGTGAGGTTGTTGCCCTCCTCGGTTGAGCTGAAGCCGCACTGCGTGGAAAGCCGCAGGCGCTCCAAAGGCACGTACCTCTCGGCCTCCCGGATGCGGCCGATCACGTCCTCCTCGCGCTCAAGCTCGGGGAACTTGCTGGTCACGAACCCAAGCACCACGGTGCGGCCGTACTTCTCAGCCTCGGCCAACGGTGCGAAGTCGCCTGAGCGGTCCGAGTCGTACTCCAGGAAGAAGCCGTCGTAGTTGCACTGGAAGAGATAGGGTGCCAGCGGCTCGTAGCCTCCGGAACTGAACCAGGTGCTGCGGAAGTTGCCGCGGCACACGTGGGTGGTTATGGTCATGTCGGCTGGCTTGGCCTCGAGCGCTAGGTTGATGGTGTCTGCATAGCGCTGGCAGAGGGCGGCGAGGTCGATCCCCTGGGCCGCGTAGGCGGCGCGCTTGCTGGCGTCGCAGAGCTCGCCCCAGCTCGTGTCGTCGAACTGCAGGTAGCGGCAACCCAGGTTGTAGAAGGCCTGAATGGCGTGCTGATAGGCCACGGCGATGTCGCGCGAGAGGACGTCCTCCTGGCGATAGCGGGCGATGGGCGCGTAGGTGGCCTTTCCGCGCACGCAGGGGATCAGGTGCAGCATGGAGGGCGCGGGAATGGTCTGCTTGGTGGGATAGCCGCCCGCTATGTGCTGCAGGCGGGCAAAGGCGTCCAGGAAGGGATGGTCGGCCGGGAAGTCCACCTTGCCGGTAAAGCGCAGCTGGGCGCCCTTGGGCTTGGGTCCCTTGAACTCCACCGACCAGGCGCTCGCATCCACATGCTCCACGCCGTCGAGCTCCTCCAGAAAGTCCAGGTGCCACATGGCGCGCCGGAACTCGCCGTCCGTGACGGCGCGCAGGCCGGCGGCCTTCTCCTTGGCCACCAGGTCCGCAATGGCTGCGTCCTCGACCATGGTGAGCTCCGTGCGGCCGAGCCGCCCTGCTGCGAAGTCCGCACGGGCCTCGCGCAGGCTTGCGGGGCGCAGGAAGCTGCCAACGATGTCGTAGGCATAGGGTGGGCAAGCGAGCTTGGTGGTCATGGTCTTCTCCCCTGGTCGCGTGGTGTGTGACTAGGGATGATGCGCCACCTCGCCGACCAGCGGAAGTATCTATGTCCTATTGCCTCCCATAGCCTGCGGCTATGTATCCCTCCACGTACCCCCGAAGGTGGCGCAGGTAGCTCTCCGCCAAGGGAGACAAGGGCCGTCGTGGCTGGTGCACATAGCCCAGCTCCATGACGCCGCCATCCGCCAACGGGACCGCCACGATGTCCGTGCCGTTGAGGTCGGCCGAGAGGATGCCCGAGCTTATGGTGTAGCCGTCGAGGCCTATGAGCAGGTTGAAGAGGGTGGCACGGTCCGTGACCACGATGGCCTTGTCCACCTGCTCCGTTATGTGGGGCTCCTCGGCAAAGTAGAAGGAGTTGCGCTGGCCCTGGTCGTAGGAGAGCCGCGGGTAGGGCGCCAGGTCCGCGAGCGTAACGGACTCGCGAGCCGCGAGCGGGTTGCGTCGGCTCACGAAGACGTGCTCCCGCGCCTCGAAGAGCGGCTCGAAGCGCAGCTCCGCCTCGCGAACGGCCAGGGCCAGCACGTCGCGATTGAAGTCGTTGCGATAGATAACACCCAGCTCCGAGCGCTGCAGGCGCACGTCCTCGATGATGCCCGCGGTCGTGCCCTCGCGGAGGCTGAACTCGTAGCGGTCGTGGCCGTACTCGCGCACCAGCTCCACGAAGGCGTTGACGACAAAGGCGTAGTGCTGCGAGCTCACGGCAAAGACGCGCCGTGGCGGGTTGCCGTGCTTGTACTGCTCTTCCAGGAGGTCAGCCTGCTCCACCACCTGGCGCGCGTAGGAGAGGAAGCGCGTCCCGTCCTCAGTGGGCACCACGCCCCGACTGGACCGCTCGAAGATGGTGATGCCCATCTCGGCCTCGAGCTCGGCCACCGCCTTGGAGAGCGAGGGCTGCGCGATGTAGAGCCTGGCCGCCGCAGCCGTGATGGAGCCCGCGGAGGCCACCTCGACCACGTACCTGAGCTGCGTGAGCGTCATGCTCCCACCCGCCATGTCACAGAAGTGTCAGACACTTTTGTGACACCTAGAGGGCAGCGAGGAAGCGGTCCTGGGCAGCACGGCCGGCATCGTCCCACTTGAAAACGCCCGCGTCCTCCAGCACGTGGCCAAACACCTGACCCACGCCCTCGAGGACCACGTCGTGGACGTTGGCCCCGTCCAGCTCCGGGTGCGCAGCGAGAAGGTCGGCGGCCCAGGCGGCGTGCGCAGCGGAGAGCGGGTCCGCGTCGAGCGCCGCGCGGGCGGCCGCAGGGTCGTCCCGATGCTCCAACAGATGGCCCTCCACAGCCCCGAGCTCTGCCACCAGGCGTGCCGGCAGTATTGCCCTGCCCATGACCTCGATGAGGCCGATGTTCTCCTTCTTTATGTGGTGCCACTGGGCATGCGGGTGGAAGACCCCCAGCGGGTGCTCCTCGGTCGTGATGTTGCACCGCAAGGCCAGGTACATCTCGTAGCCGCCCTCGGCCGTGCGACGGGCCACCGGGGTCACCGTGTTGTGCCGCACGTCGGCACCCGAGGCGTCCTGCGTGTGGGCCACCACGCCCACGGACTCGTCCGACCAGTCGCGCCAAGCATCGAGCACGTGGGCGCAGGCATCCAGGAGTTCCTCACGCCCGGCCGGCCCGACCGTGAGGCGCAGCACGGAGAGCGGCCAGACCAGGACCTCGCACGTCACGTCCGGATACGCCGCGAGCGAGAAGGTCTTGTCGACCCCGGCCTCCATCATGGGGAAGACGTGCCGACCCCCCTGGAAGTGGTCGTGCGAGAGGATGGAGCCACCCACGATGGGCAGGTCGGCATTGGAGCCCACGAAGTAGTGGGGGAAGCGGTCCACGAAGTCGAGCAGCCGGCCCATGTTCTCCCGGTCCACATGCATGAGGCGGTGGGGCCGGCTCATGGCGATGCAGTGCTCCTGGAAGTAGGCGTAGGGGCTGTACTGGAAGCCCCAAGGCTCACCGCCCAGCGTGATGGGGATTATCCGCAGGTTCTGGCGGGCGGCGTGGGCCCCCAGGGGGTCGTCCGCCGGACGGCCCGAGTAGCCCTCGTTCTCCATGCAGAGGGCACAGGCAGGGTACTTCTCGCTTGCCTGCCCGGCCGCGGCGGCCGCCTTGCTCGCAGCTCCGGCACGCGCGATGTCGCGCGGGTCCTTCTCGGGCTTGGAGAGGTTGATGGTCATCTCGAGCGCGCCCCAGCGGGTGCCCGTGGTCCACTCCACGTTTCGGGCTATGGCCTCGCGGCGTACGTAGTCCACGTCGCAGCAGAGCCGGTAGAACCAGTCCGTGGCGGCCACTACGCCACCGGCCGCCTCGCGCGACGCAAACTCGCGAGCCACGTCGGAGGGCCGGGCCATGAGGACGCCCATGAGGCGCATGGCCAGCCGGTCGCGGTTCATGGCGGAGTCGGGGATGATGCCGTTGGCCACGGCCACACCGGCTAGGCGGTCGAGCAGGGCGTCTATGGAGAAGGACGGCGCGGTCACGTCCTGGCCCGGAGCGGCCGCGATGGCGCCCACCGTGTCGCGGACCGGCGCCGGGGCCGTGGCACCCACGACCTCAAGCACCCGGTTGTAGGCCCAGTCCGCATCCTGAGCAGCGATGACGTCCCGCGCCACGGCATAGGCCACGAGCGTCGACGCATCCCCCCTGGGGTCAGACCCTCTGTCATCAAATACCAGCTCGGGAGCGTCCTTCTTGCCGAGCTCGCCGTCGATTACAGCTGCCATGCCCGGGCCCCTTCCTCGGAGATGCCGTACACGCGCGTGGAACCCGCGCCCAGCGCCGCGTCCATGCGGCCCACGAAGTTTGCCGTAAGGTCGTGCGGCACGAAGGCCTGGATGGTGCCGCCAAAGCCGCCGCCGTGAATGCGCACGGCACCGCGGCCGGCAAGCGCGAGCTCGGCCACGCCCAGGGCCAGCATGGCGGGCTGGTAGGCACCGGCAGTGGACACGTTCTGCAGGAACATGCCGGAGCTCATGCCGCTGCGCCGCGTGAGGGCCAGGAAGGTCTCCACGTCGTCGGCCAGAAGGGCGTCGCGCCGCTGGTCCACCAGGCTCTCCTCCAGGTAGTAGTGGGCGGCGCGCAGGATGGCGCGGTCGCCGAGCTTGGTCCGAAGCGCGGGCACCGCTGCCTCAAAGTCCTCCTCGGCCACGTCGGAGAGACGGGTGGCACCAAGCTCGCGCGCCACGGCCTGCATCTCCACGGGCACGGCGGCGTACTCGTCCGTGAATCGGCTATGGTCACAGCCCACGTCCACCAGGCAGATGTCGTAGCCGTGCGCGGCAAAGTCGAACTCGATGCGCTGGATGCGCGCCTCGGACTCGTGGAAGTCCATGAAGCAGACGGCACCCTGCGCGACAGACATCTGGTCCATGAGGCCGCAGGGTTTGCCAAACCAGTCGTTCTCGCAGCGCTGGGCCAGACGGGCCAGGTCGGCCGCGCCTATGGCCTCCGCCCCGGCTGGCCCTTCCCACAGGGCCTCCATGGCGCGGCCCAGTGCGCACTCGACTGCGGCGGAGCTGGAGAGGCCGCCGCCGGAGGGGATGTCGCTCGTCATGGCCAGGTCGAAGCCCGCCGGCACGCGGCCACGCTCGGCCAGGAGTGCCGCCATGCCGCGGACCAGCCCCGCCGTGGTCACGCGTTCGTCCTCGCGAGGCGACAAGGACGCGGGATCAGCAGGATCAAAGGCCACCGCCACAGGCGAGAAGCCCTCGCTTGCAACATTGATGACGTTGGTGCCGTTGGGCGCGGCCACGCCTACCACGGCCACGTCCAGTGCGCCGGCTATGACGTGCCCGCCCTCGTGGTCCGTGTGGTTGCCGGCGATCTCCGTGCGTCCCGGCGAGACCACAGCGACAAGTCCTTCTCGCTGGCCAAACTCCTGCTCAAAGAGCGCCTGCGCCTCTGTGATGCGCACGGACCAGTCGTGCCCCTCCGCCATGCCTTGCCCCTCTCCCGCCTGCCGCCATCCCGTCCATTATGCCCCAATGCCCCAAAGGTCCCTGAGCACTTTGGGCACGCCCACGGTGCTACACTTGCCTCCGCCGCAACCGCATGTGACAAAAGTGACTCTCACTTTTGTCACAACAGAAAGGCCGCCCGTCCATGCAGATGTCTGCCACCCTTGCCCTCCAGGTCCTCGTGATGTTCATGCTCGCGGGCGTGGGCTATCTGATGTTTCGCGGCGGCAAGATCACCCTCGAGGGCAACCGTACCATCGGGAACATCCTCATCTACCTGTCGCTGCCCGCGGTGATCATCAAGGGCTTTATGGTCGAGCGCACGGCCCAGAGCATGGCGGAGCTCGGAATCTCCGCCGCCCTTGGCGTAGGCACGCTCCTCCTGGCCGGTCTTATCGCCCGCCTGCTGCTGGGACGCGACGCCATCGCCACCTTTGCTGCCACCTTCTCCAACCCCAGCTTCTTTGGCATCCCGCTGGTGACGTCGGTTCTCGACCCCTCGGCCGTCTTCTACGAGACGGGCCTCATCGCCGCCATGAACATCGGCCAGTGGACCTACGGGGTAGGCCTCCTCACGGGCGAGAAGCCCAAGCTCAACGCGGGCGACCTCCTGCGCACGCCCTTCGTGGTGGCCACGCTCGTGGGCCTTGCGCTCTTTTTCACCCAGCTCCAGCTGCCGGGCATCGTGACGGAGTGCCTGGACTTCGTGAGCGCCCTCAACACGCCGCTCGCCATGTTTGGCATCGGGGTCTACCTGGCTCACGTGGACTTCCGCCAGATGGTTCGCAACACAGCTCTTCTGCGTGTGTGCGCCGTACGCCTCCTCGTGATCCCCCTGGCCGTGCTTCTGCTCCTGGCGCCACTCCCTGCCAGCATGAACAGCCTGCGCCTGGCCCTCCTCATCGCCCAGGCCTGTCCCGTGGGGTCGAACGTCGCCGTGTACGCCCAGCTCCACAACGCAGACTATGCCTACGGCGTGCAGACGGTGGTGGCCTCGGTCCTTCTCTCCGTGGTTACCATCCCCGCGGTGGTGGCCCTAGCCCAGCTTGTGTGGTAACGCATCAAATATGAATCGAGACCAAGGTACCGGACGCTTTCGTCCCATAGCTTCCCACCTCAGGGACGAGTCAACCAACCACTGGCGTTGCGAACCTGCACGCCGCCCGACCCAAAGTCACCCTCGGCCCGCTCCACCACAAAGCGACGTTCCGCAGGTATTCCCAGCAAGTCGCCCACCAACCCCAGATGCCGGCAGAAGCTGGGTCTGAACGTCTCTGACGCCTTGATCTCCACCAGCTCCTCAGCCCCAGCCACCGTCATGTCCACGAGGTCGACCTCGCGCTTCTCGTCGTCACGATAGAAGTAGAGCCGCGGCTCCCTTCCCGCATTCATGTGGCGCTTCAGCGTCTCCTCCACCATGAGGTTCTCGAACACGGTACCGAGCTGGCTGCCGGTCAAGAGCTGCTGGGCGGACTGGATCCGCAGCAGATGGCAGAGAAGACCCGTATCGTGGAAGTAGAGCTTGGGCGTCTTGGTAAGGCGCTTCCGCAGGTTGGCGTGATACGGCTCAAGCAAGAATACGACGTAGCTGGACTGCAGGATGGAGAGCCAAGACCTGGCCGTATCGCGGGACACCCCTGCGTCGCCGGCCAAGCGTGTAAGGTTCACTAGTTGCCCCGCGGACTGGGCACAGAGCTCAAGGAAGGTACGGAACGCTGCCGCCTTGCGAACGTCCAGATAGCCGACAACGTCCCGGGCCACGTAGGTCTCCACATAGTTCGGAAAGTACGCTAGAGGCGGAATGCCCACGTCATACATGCGAGGGTAGCCTCCGGTAAAGAGGAAGTCGTTCAGCGTGGCATCCCCATGGGCCGTCTTCAGCTCTGCAAAGGAGAGGGGAAGCAGCCTTGCCATGCCCACCCGTCCCGCAAGCGACTGGGAGATCTGCCTGAGTAGCAAGAAGTTCTGCGGGCCGGAGAGAACGTATTGACCAGGGGTACCCCTGCGGTCTGACTCCACCTGTATCGCGGAGAAGAGCTCTGGCACGCGCTGTGCCTCGTCAACGATCAGATGGTCGGGCCGATTGCGCACGAACCCCACTGGATCCTCGCTTGCCCGGGCAAAGGTCTGCGGGTCCTCGAGGTTCTCATAGGCAAAATCAGGGAAGCTCGCCTTGACCAGGGTGGACTTGCCGCTCTGGCGCGGGCCCGTCACGGAAACCACCGGGAACCACGCCAGGAGCTGACCCAAGTATGCAGAAAGGGCTCGCTCGATCATACAGGCCCCCACTTCTCCCATCGGCAGATGGGATTGCCATAAGTGACGAATAGATATTACCATAATTGACTAGTAGCTATTGCCATAACTGACGGTTTGATTGACTGGCAGCAGAATTACGGGCATGGGCAGACAGGGCGGCTTTCGTAGGTTTCCGGTGAATAGTCCCGACCCACCCAAGTGTCGGCACCCAACTACCAGCGTATATATAAGTTCTTACCATCAGCGAGCCGCCGGAAACCTGCGACACATCACGCCGCAGATCGGGTCGCGCGAGCGAAGCGCCAGAAACCTACGGTATGTTGCACCCGCGGCTGGAATGCGAGATCCTGGAGCGGACCCACACCACAACCCACCTTTGGAGAAGCCCATGCTCCAGCCAGGACTCTACGAGGAGCTGGTGAGTCGGGGCCTGCGCGAGGACCTGGACCAGCTGCCCGACGACCTCGTTACCCAGCTCGGGGACCTCGACCCCGCCGAGGCCTCGCTCGTGCTCTCGCAGTACGTGGCCCGCGTGGCCCGTCGCTCTCTCGACGCGGTGGGCGAGGGCAAGGGCGGCCTCCGGCAGCAGGTTCGCGCCGCGAACGCCCTCATCTCCGCCATGGGCCCCGCCTGTGCCGCGGAGAACCCAGAGCTCGCCTCGGAGCTCGCCGCCGACCAGGTGGACGAGGGAGCCCGCCAGCTCCTCTCCGTCGTGTCCACCCGCAACTCCGCGACGGCCGTGACGCACGCCGGCCGGCCCGCGCTCCCCCGCCCCACCACCTCGGTGGCCCAGACCTCGCTCTTTACGGGTGCCGCGCACGAGCCCCAGCTCTACGAGGAGCTCAAGCGCGAGATCGCCTCCGCGGACCGCATCCTCATGCTGGTGAGCTTCGTCAAGTGGAGCGGACTTCGCCTGATCCTGCCCGAGCTGCGCGCCTTTGCCGAGCGCGGCGGCACGCTCCGGCTCATCACCACCACCTACATAGGCGCCACCGACCCCAAGGCCGTGCGCGAGCTGGCCTTGCTGCCAGGGGCCCAGGTGCGCGTGAGCTACGACACCAAACGGACCCGCCTGCACGCCAAGGCCTACGTCTTCGAGCGGCGGACCGGCTACTCCACGGCCTACATCGGTTCCTCCAACCTCTCCAACCCGGCCATGACGAGCGGCCTGGAGTGGAACGTCAAGATCAGCCGCCAGGACCAGCCCGACACCATGCAGAAGGTCCTGGCCACCTTCCAGACCTACTGGCACGCGCCGGAGTTCGAGCCCTTCGACGCCGAGGAGGACCTCCCTCGCCTGACCGCCGCCATCGACCGCGAGCTGGGCCACGGCGGCTCGTCGGACGGCCCGGAGCCCGCGACCTTCTCGTTCGACATAACCCCCTACCCCTACCAGCAGCAGATCCTGGACCGCCTGCACGCCGAGCGCGAGGTGGGCGGCCACTGGAGGAACCTGGTAGTCGCGGCCACGGGCACCGGCAAGACCGTGATCGCAGCCTTCGACTACCGCGACTTCTGCGCCCGGTACAACGACGGCCGTCCCGCCCGCCTGCTCTTCGTGGCCCACCGCGAGGAGATCCTCCGCCAGAGCCTGGCTTGCTTCCGCGGCGTCCTGCGCGACCCCAACTTCGGCGAGCTCTTCGTGGGCGGGCAGGAGCCAAGCAGCCTGGACCAGGTCTTCGTGTCCATCCAGACCCTCAACTCGCGCGACCTGACGGCCCACCTGGACCCGGACTTCTACGACTTCGTGGTGGTGGACGAGTTCCACCACGCGGCCGCAGCCTCATACCAGCGGCTGCTGACGCACTTCTCGCCCTGCGTGCTCCTGGGCCTCACGGCCACGCCGGAGCGCGCCGATGGACGCTCTGTGCTTGGCTGGTTCGACGACCGCATAGCCGCGGAGATCCGCCTGCCCGAGGCCATAGACCGCAAGCTCCTCTGTCCCTTCTCCTACTTTGGCGTGACGGACGAGACCGACCTCTCCACCGTGCGCTGGAAGCGCGGCGGCTACGACGAGGGCGACCTCGAGAAGGTCTACGTGTTCAGCGCGGAGGTGGCCAGGCGGCGTGCCCGGGCGGTGGCTGCCTCCGTGCGGCGCTACGTGACCGACCTGCGGCAGGTCCATGGCCTGGGCTTCTGCGTGAGCAAGGCGCACGCGGAGTTCATGGCCCGGCAGTTCAGCGAGCTGGGGATCCCCTCGCTCGCCCTCACGGCCGAGAGCGACGACAAGACCCGCGCAACCGCCAAGCAGCGCCTGGTGCGAGGCGAGGTGCGGTTCGTCTTCGTGGTGGACCTCTACAACGAGGGCGTGGACATCCCCGAGGTGGACACGATCCTCTTCCTGCGTCCCACCCAGTCGCTCACCGTCTTCCTCCAGCAGCTGGGACGAGGGCTCCGCCTGGCGCCCGGCAAGGAGTGCCTCACGGTGCTGGACTTCATCGCCAAGCCGGACGAGCGGTTCGACTTCGAGAGCCGCTTTGCGGCGCTGCTGGAGCGCACGGGCACGAGCGTGCGCAAGCAGGTGGAGGAGGGCTTCTCGGCGGCACCAAAGGGCTGCTACATCCGGCTGGAGCGCGTGGCGCAGAGCTACGTGCTGGCCAACCTCGGGCGTTCGCTCGACAACCGCACCGTGCTCGTCGACCGCATCAGGACCTTCGAGGGGGACTCCGGCCTGCCGCTCACTCTGGGCAACTTCCTGGCCTACCATCGCCTGGACCCCCGCGAGCTGGTGCGGGGTGGCCGGAGCTTCTCGCGGCTCTGCGTGGTCGCAGGCGTGCGCCCGGACTTCCACGAACCCGACGAGGACGTGCTCACACGGGCCCTGCCCCGCATCGCCGCCATCGACTCTCGCCGCTGGATCCACTTCCTGCAGCGGGCGCTGACGGGCGGTCTTCCCGCCTGGGACGAGCTTGATCCGGACCAGAGGCGCATGCTCCGCATGTTCCAGATAACCCTCTGGCCCGGGTCCATAAAGGCCAGGACCTTCGCTGACGCGGGCCAGGCGCTGGCGCGCGTGCTGGCCAACCCCACCATGGCCCAGGAGATCCGCGATCTTTTGGCCTGGCAGCTGGACCACGTTGACTTCGTGGACGAGCCGGTGGACCTGGGCTTCGACTGCCCGCTGGACCTCCACTGCAGCTACACCCGCGACCAGCTGCTCGTGGCCATGGACGTGGAGGACCCCGACTCCGTGCGCCAGGGGGTGCACTTCGTGCGCGGGCACGGCGTGGACGTCCTCATGAACACGCTCAACAAGTCCGAGCGCGAGTACTCCCCCACCACCATGTACGAGGACTACTCCATAAACGAGTGGCTCTTCCACTGGCAGAGCCAGTCCACCACGAGCGAGGGCTCGCCCACGGGCCGGCGCTACGTGACGGGTCGGGACGCAGACGGGCGACCTACGCGGGTGGCCCTCTTCGTGCGCGAGTACAAGCGCGACGCGGGCGGGACGGCACCCTACGTGTACCTGGGGCTCGTGAGCTGCGCCAGCCACGAGGGGTCGCGCCCCATGAGCATCGTGTGGAGGCTCGGGCGGCCCATCCCCGCCAAGCTCCTCCCCCAGACCAACAAGCTCGCCAGCTAGCAAACACAGGGGGTACTCCCCCTTGTTTCCCCTTGTTTGGCCAAACAAGGGGAAACAAGGGGGAAACAAGGGGGAGTACCCCCTGTGTTTGCGCCCCTGTGTTTGCGCGCTAGGATGGACTTGTCCGCGTCGAAAAAGGAGGCCCCATGCCCGCACCCGCCAAGCCCCAGCAGATCATGCTCGTATGCGGCCTGGGCAACCCCGGAGACGAGTACGAGCACACCCGCCACAACATCGGCTTTGCCACCGTGGACGTCATCGCCGCGCGCGAGGGCGTCCGCTACTGGAAGAGCGAGGGCGGTGCGGCAACGGCCACTATCGTGCGCGGCGGCAGGACGGTCCTTCTCGCCAAGCCCCAGGCCTACATGAATACCTCGGGCGGCCCGCTCAGCAAGGTCATGCGTGCCCACAAGCTGGCCCCCCAACAGGTCTTGGTGATCCACGACGAGGTGGACCTGCCCCAGGGCCAGGTGCGCGCCAAGTTCGGCGGCGGCCTCAACGGCCACAACGGCCTGCGCTCCATCGCCGACAAGCTGGGCACGCGCGACTTCTGCCGCCTACGCTGCGGCATCGGCCGCCCACCCGGAAAGATGCAGGTGGCAGACTACGTGCTCCGCACCCTCAAGGGCAACTTCCTCCAGGACTTCGAGCTGGAGGCGCAAGACGCGGCCGACCTGGTGGAGGCCATTCTCGACAAGGGCATCGAGGGCTTCCTGGCAGAGTGACCGCGTATGGCTAAATCCGGATATAATTACGCCAAGATTTGACCATGACGAATCGAGGCACAATGAACATCCGACCAGTCTCGGACCTCAAGAATCGCTATACGGACATCGAACGGCAGGTCATCGAGGACGGTCCCGTCATCCTGACCAAGAACGGCTACGGCTCGATGGTGGTGATGAGCCTTCCCCAGTACGAGCGACTCCGGGGCAGCATAGATGCCGCCCTCGACGCCGCCGACCGCCAAGCAGCGACGACCACTGTGCGCTACACGCACGAGCAGGTCTTCGACTCCATCCGGTCCGGACTGGGAGAGGACCATGCCCAAGCCCTATGAGCTTCGCTACCTGCCGCTCTTCTGGGACGACCTCAACGAGGCCGTGAGCTATATAGCGGACCACCTCAAGAACCCCCAGGCGGCAGAGCGGCTCGTCGACAACGTCGAGGACGCAATTCTCCAGTACCAGAAGAACCCCCTCCTGGGACATGAATACCGTTCCACACGGGAGCACGCCGAGCAGTACCGCTGGTTCGCCGTCGACAACTACCTGATTTTCTACGTAGTCCTGGGTGATGTGATGGAGGTTCGCCGCCTCATCTATGGCGCACGCGACCTCACCCGGCTCGTCCTCTGAGGGAGTGGGCACCAGGGGGTACTCCCTTTCTGCCCGGTGGGCACCAGGGGAGCACCCCCTGGTGCCCACCGGCCCGTCCGGGCCTCCTTGCCCAACAAAACTGCTGTCACGCCCATCCACGCACGTCACGCCCACGAACCTGAAGTATCATAGGAGTGCTGTGCGTCCATGCGCTCGGGCGGCGACGCCAGGGTTCGCCACCCCACCTTCTCACGCGTGGACGCCACCAGTCAGACAGGAGAGGAGTCCGCTTAATGTACAAGATCCTCGAAAAGACGCAGTTCTCGGAGAAGGTGTTCAAGTTCCGCATCGAGGCACCGGAGATGGCCAAGCACGCACACGCCGGCCAGTTCCTCATGGTGCGCGCGAACGAGACGGGCGAGCGCGTTCCGTTCACCTTCGCGGACTGGAACCCCGAGGAGGGTTGGGTCGAGTTCATCTTCATGAAGATCGGCAAGACCACCACCATGCTCTCCACCTATGAGGTCGGGGACTCGATCCTCGACGTCACCGGCCCGCTGGGCCAGCCGTCCGAGCTGGGCGACGGTACCTGGGCGGTCATCGGCGGCGGCGTGGGCCTGGCCATCGCCTACCCCATCGCCCGCCAGCTGCACAACTCCGGCAAGGAGGTGCACGCCATCATGGGCGCGCGCACCAAGGACCTGCTCCTGCTCGAGGACCAGTTCCGCGCCCTCCTGCCCGAGGACCACATCCACATCACCACCGACGACGGCTCCTACTGCGAGAAGGGCGTCGTCACCGCGCCGCTGGAGCGCCTGCTCCAGGCCGGCACCGTGGACCACATCTTCACCGTCGGCCCCGTGCCCATGATGAAGTTCTCCGCCCTCACCGCGGCCAAGTACGACACGCCCATCATCGCCTCCCTCAACCCCATCATGGTTGACGGTACCGGCATGTGCGGCTGCTGCCGCGTGGAGGTCGGCGGCGAGACCAAGTTCGCTTGCGTCGACGGCCCCGACTTCGACGCCACCAAGGTCAACTGGAACGACCTGCGCGCGCGTCAGGCTGCATACCGTACCGAGGAGGGCCAGGCCCTCAAGGCCTATGAGGAGGCGAACTGCGCATGCCAGAGGTAAAGAGCGTGCCAAGGACTTCCGTCCCGTAGACAAGGGCTTCACCGAGGAGATGGCCCACGCCGAGGCTGCGCGCTGCATGCGCTGCAAGAAGCCCCTGTGCGTCGAGGGCTGCCCCGTGAACATCAACATCCCGGGCTTCATCGAGAAGATCTACGAGGGCAAGTACGGCGAGGGCCTGGACATCATCCACGAGCAGTCCATGCTGCCCGCCATCTGCGGCCGTGTGTGCCCGCAGGAGAACCAGTGCGAGGGCAAGTGCATCCGCGGCAAGAAGGGCGAGCCAGTCGCGATCGGCCAGCTCGAGCGCTTCCTGGGCGACATGCCCGAGGTTGCCTCCGAGCCCAAGATGGCCCCCAAGAACGGCAAGAAGGTCGCCGTCATCGGCGCCGGCCCGTCCGGCATCACCTGCGCCGGCGAGCTTGCCCGCAACGGCTTTGACGTGACCGTCTTCGAGGCCTTCTTCACCGGCGGCGGCGTGCTCGTGTACGGCATCCCCGAGTTCCGTCTGCCCAAGGCGGTCGTCAAGCGCGAGATCGACGGCCTGGAGAAGCTCGGCGTCAAGTTCGAGTACAACTCCGTGGTCGGCCGCATCACCGACGCCGAGGAGCTCTTCGCCAAGGGCTTCGACGCGCTCTACATCGCGACCGGCGCGGGACTCCCCAAGTTCCTCAACGTCCCCGGCGAGAACCTGCCCAACGTCTTCTTCGCCAACGAGTACCTCACCCGCGTGAACCTGATGAAGGCCAACAAGTTCCCCGAGTTCGACACCCCCACCAAGCGCGCCAAGAACGTCGTCGTCTTCGGCGGCGGCAACGTGGCCATGGACTCCGTCCGCACCGCCCTGCGCCTGGGCGCCGAGACGGTCACCCTGTGCTACCGCCGTACCGAGGCCGAGATGCCCGCCCGTCGCGCCGAGGTCGAGCACGCCAAGGCCGAGGGCGTCATCATCCACGAGCTGGCCAGCCCGGTCGAGTTCGTGGCCGGCGAGGACGGCTCCGTGTGCGCCGTCAAGGTCCAGAACATGGAGCTGGGCGAGCCCGACGCCTCCGGACGCCGTCGCCCCGTGCCCATCGAGGGCTCCATCGACGAGCTCCCCTGCGACCTGGGCGTCTCCGCCATCGGCACCAACGCCAACCCGATCGCCAAGCTCATCGGTCCCGAGAAGCTCAACAAGTGGGGCTACATCGAGGCCGACGAGAACGGCCAGACCAGCGATCCGCGCATCTGGGCCGGCGGCGACATCGTCACCGGCGCTGCCACGGTCATCCTGGCCATGGGCGCCGGCAAGAAGGCCGCGGCGGACATGACCGCCAAGCTGCTCGCCTAGCAGCGCACAGCGACAAGCGCTTGTTGCCACGAGGGGCCGGTTGCCACGCAGGCAGCCGGCCCCTTTGCTGTGTGGGCACCAAGGGGGCCAAACACAGGGGGTACTCCCCTGTGTTTCTGCCCGTTAAACACAGGGGGTACTCCCCTGTGTTTAGTGTTTACAGGGGGCACTCCCCTGTTGCCCGGTGCTAGTTGGTCGAGATCGAGTAGAACTTGTACCCCCGCACGTGACGCGAAACCGAGTACTCGAACGACCGCCCATCGTCCAGGAAGACCACCTGCTGCACCTGCAGGGCCGGACTGCCCGGCTCCACCTGCAGCCACCCGGCCTCCTCCGGACTCACCAGCACAGCCTCTATGGTGCGGTGGGCACTGGCCACCTTGAGGCCCAGCTCGCCCTGGATGTAGCCGTAGATGCTGGTCTCCACGTTGCGCTCGCGCAGACCGGGTATTACGGAGAGCGGCATGTAGGTGTACTCCACCACGCGCGGCACCCCGTCGAGCAGGCGGACGCGCGTGATATGGTAGGCGAACTCATCTGGCTCCATGCCCAGCTCCTCCGCCACGTTCTCAGGCGGGTGTACCACGGAGAAGTCGCGCACATCGCTCCCTACCTCATGCCCCTCCGCCACGTGCTCGTTGGTGAAACCGCTCAGCTGCGAGGACACGTTCCAGCCATGGGGGGTCACGTCGCCCTCTGGCAGCGTCCCCTTCACATAGGTGCCCGACCCGCGTCGGCGGGCGATAAGCCCGTGGACCTCAAGCTCGTCCATGGCCTTCTTGATAGTGATCTTGCTCACGTCGTACTGGGCGCAAAGCTCGTCGATGGTGGGGAGCCGGTCGTTGGGCTTGTACTCCCCCGAGCGGATTCTCTGGATGATGTCCTCTGCCACGCCTTGGTACTTGAGCATTTCTGCCTCCCCACGTATGTCCTTCTCTCCCATTATCTACCGTTCCCCAGTAGATTTTGACCGTTTGCGGCAAATACAAAATCCTTCTTGTATTCAAAATACACCTGTGTATTCTTGCTATTAGACATTCTTACTGCTGCTACAGGACATGTCTAATTGAAGTCAGCAAATCTCATGAAAGGAGAGCCGCGATGAGCAACCGCACGCTCCCAAAGGACTTCTTCTTTGGCGCCGCGATGTCTGGCCCACAGACCGAGGGGGCCTACCAGGCCACGGGCAAGCTCCCCAACCTCTGGGACCTGGCATCAGACCTGGACATCACCAAGTTCCACAACCGCGTGGGCTCCTATGCCGGCAACGACTTCACCCACCGCCGCGACGAGGACATCGCCATCTTCAGGGACCTGGGCCTGACCTCGGTGCGCACGTCCTTCCAGTGGAGCCGCCTGATGGATGCCGATGGCCGGCTCAACCCCGAAGGCGCCCGCTACTACCACGAGCTCCTGGCCGCCTTCCGCGCGGCGGGGATCGACCTCTTCGTCAACCTCTACCACTTTGACATGCCGGCCTACCTCTTCCGCCGCGGCGGCTGGGAGAACCGCGAGGTCGTGGAGGCCTATGCCAACTTCGCGCGTACCGCCTTTGCGGAGTTCGGCCAGGAGGTCACCCACTGGTTCACCTTCAACGAGCCCATCGTGGAGCCCCAGCAGCGCTACACCAACGCCGTCTGGTACCCCTACCATGCGGACTTCGCCCAAGCCCGGCGCGTGCAGTACGGCATCACGCTGGCCCATGGTCTGGCCACCCAGGCCTTCCGCCAGCTGCAGGCGGCAGGCACCGTACGCTCGGACGCCCGGATCGGCCTCATCAACTGCTTTACCCCGCCCTACACGCGCGAGGACCCAAGCGAGGCGGACCTAGAGGCCGTGCGCGTGGTGGACGGCATCGACAACCGCTGGTGGCTGGATCTGGTGACCAAGGGCGAGCTGCCCGCCGACATCCTGGCGGACCTCGAGCACGGCGGCTACGACCTGGGCGTCCGTCCCGGGGACGCGCAGATAATCGCCCAGGGTCCCGTAGACTGGCTGGGCTTCAACTACTACCACCCCGCCCGCGTCCAGGCCCCGTCGCGCACCACCGACGAGCATGGCAACCCGGTCTTTGCCGAGGAGTACGTCTGGCCGGGTGCCGTCATGAACGAGTCGCGCGGCTGGGAGATCTACCCCAAGGGCATCTACGACTTCGCCATGACCATGCACGACGACTACCCAGACCTCGAGTGGTTCGTCTCCGAGAACGGCATCGGCATCGAGGGCGAGGCCGCGGGCAAGGTCGACGGCGTAATCCAGGACGACTACCGCATCGACTTCGTGCGCGACCACCTCAACTGGGTCTCCAAGGCAATCGAGGACGGCGCAAGGTGCCGCGGTTACCACTACTGGGCCGTCATCGACAACTGGTCCTGGAACAACGCCTTCAAGAACCGCTACGGCTTCGTGGAGGTGGACCTGGAGCACGACTACGCACGCCACTACAAGAAGTCCGCGGACTGGCTGCGCCGCGTGACCACCACCCACGAGATCTTCCAGTCCTAGCACACGGCATTTCTCACTTGGCACATCGGAAGGCAGGGGCCTTCCGGCAAGATAATGGAGCGCAGCAGCTCCGGGAGGGAAACAAGATGGCAGAAGAGCAAGCAGGCTTCCTCGACAAGTTCTCGGAATTCTCGGCAAAGGTGGGTAACCAGATCCATCTGCGGTCGCTCCGCGACGCCTTTGCCACAGTCATGCCCATCTACATCATGGCCGGTCTCGCGGTCCTCATCAACAACGTCGTCTTCCCGCTCTTCTGGCCGAAGGGCTCGACGGAGCTTGCTAACGTCCAGGCCTGGGGCGCCGCCATCACCCAGGGCACCCTCTCGGTCGCGGCAATCCTCCTGGCTGGCGTCATCGGCTACTGCTTTGCCAAGAACAAGCGCTTTGACAATCCCCTGGCCTGCGTGATCGTGGGTATCTCCAACATGATCATCATGATGCCTCAGGCTGTGGTGGGCACCGTGGGCAACCTCCTCTATGCCACCAACGCCGGCGACAAGACCGCAGAGACCCTGAGCTATGCCCTGACCGACGCCGCCGGCAAGCTCAACCTGCCCGAGGGCTACGCCATCTCCGGTGCTGACGTCACCGGCGTCCTGTCCTTCTCCAACACCGGCACCAACGGCCTCTTTGGCGCCATCATCATCGGCCTTCTTGCCACCACCCTCTTCATCAAGGTCTCCCAGAACGACAAGCTCAAGGTCAACCTGGGCGAGGGCGTGCCGCCCGCGGTCGCAGACTCCTTCAACGTCATGATCCCCATGCTCATCACCATGTCCGTCTTCGGTCTTGTGGCCGCCATCCTCAAGGGCGTCTGGTCCACCGACCTCATGACCCTCATCGCGCTCGGCGTGGCAGCTCCTCTCAAGGGCGTCATGAACGCCGGTCCCTGGGCCGTCATCATCATCTACACCTTCGCCAACCTGCTCTTCTGCCTGGGCATCCACCAGTCCACCATCTCCGGCGTGCTCGCCGAGCCCATCCTGACCGTCCTCATCACCGAGAACATGGCCTTCTTCGCGGCCGGCCAGCCCATTCCCGCCGACCACTACATGAACATGCAGATCATCAACACCTTTGCCCTGATCGGTGGCTCCGGCTGCACTCTCATGCTCATGCTCGACACCTTCTTCTTCTCAAAGAGCGAGACCTCCCGCGAGGTTGCAAAGCTGGCCATCCTCCCCTCGATCTTCAACATCAACGAGCCCGTCATCTACGGCTACCCCATCGTGTACAACCTGCCCCTCATCGTCCCCTTCGTGCTCGTTCCCGACCTCTTCATCGGCCTCACCTACGCCCTCACCTGCGCCGGCATCCTGGCCCCCTGCGTCGTCATGGTGCCTTGGACCACGCCCGTGATTCTCTCAGGCTTCCTGGCCGTGGGTGGCGGCATGAACGGTGTGGTGGCAGCCATCTGGCAGATCATCGAAATCGCGGCGGGCATGGCCATCTACCTGCCCTTCATGAAGGTCTCCGAGCGCGCCGCCGCCAAGGCGCTCGAGATGGCCGAGGACTAGCACACGACAAGACGTGACAAGGGGTCAGACCCCACGCCATGACGTGACAAGGGGTCAGACCCCACGTCACAAGACCCAACGTCACAGGCACCACAATAGGAAGAACGGCCGCAACCCGCGACCCCACACAGAAGGGAACCACCATGAAGATCCTGCTCGCCTGCAATGCCGGCATGTCCACCAGCCTGCTCGTCCAGAAGATGAAGAAGGAGGCCGCCTCCCGCGGGCTCGACGCCACGATCGAGGCTGGCCCGCTCGCCAAGGAGCTCGACAAGGTCCAGGATGCCGACGTCCTTCTCCTTGGCCCCCAGATCAGCTACGCCAAGCAGGATGCGCTCGACGCAGCCGCCGGCAAGACCCCCGTGGTCGTGATTCCCATGGCCGCCTACGGCCGCATGGACGCCAAGAAGGTCATCGACATGGCGCTCGACGCCATCAAGGAGGCCTAGAGCCATGGCAGACGAGACTCAGGTCGCAGAGGACACCCCGGTGGAGCCGGACATGGAGGAGGTCTGCTTCCAGATCATCTCCACCGTGGGCTGCGCCAAGTCCAACTACATCGAGGCCATCGCCAAGGCAAAGACGGGAGCGCTCGACGAGGCCAAGAAGCTCGTGGCGGAGGGCAACGAGGTCTACCTGCAGGGTCACGAGGTCCACATGGGACTCCTGCAGGAGGATGCCGAGAAGATGGGCTCCACCAAGGTACCCCTGCTCCTGGTGCACGCCGAGGACCAGCTCATGCAGGCTGAGACCTTCCGTGTGTTCGCCGAGGACATGATCGACGTCTACGAGAAGCTCGCCGCGCTCCAGAAGTAGAGAAGACGCAAGGCAACAAGGAATAGCTCGCACCATACGGGGCCGGGTGCCGGACGGTACCTGGCCCCCTTTCCATGAACGGGCGGCAGGGGGTACTCCCCTAGCGCCCGGTACCGGGCGGCAAGGGAGTACCCCCCGCTGCCCACCGGAAGGAGAGGGATCATGAGGCGGATTGGCATCGACATCGGCGGAACGCAGCTGCGCGTGGCCACCTTCGAGGAGGACGGCGCCCTCGTGACAAAGGCATCCATGCCCAACGACCACACGAAGGGACCTGCGGAGAACCTCGAGCGCCTGGCCTGTGCGATCGAGGGGTTCGGCATCGACTACGAGGGCGTGGGCATAGGCTGCCCGGGTCCCTTGGACTTCTCGCTGGGACGCATCCTCAACCCGCCTAACCTGCCCGGTTGGGAGGGCTTCGACATCGTGAGGTGGTTCGAGGACAGGCTGGGCTGCCGTGCGGTCCTCAACAACGACGCCAACGTCGCGGGCCTTGCGGAGGCACGTCTGGGGGCAGGCCGCGGGCTGGGTTCCGTGGTCTACCTCACGGTCTCCACGGGCGTGGGCGCGGCCTACGTGCTGGACGGTCACATAGTGGGAGGCGCCCACTCCTGCGCGGCCGAGGTCTTCAACATGGTGGTGGTCGATCGTCCCTCCGTGCGGCTCGGCATGAACGGCGGCGCACTCGAGGACCAGGCCTCGGGGACGGCCATCGGTCGCATGGCGAGCGAGCGGCTGGGCATGCCGGTGGATGCTGCGCAGGTCTTTGCCCTCAGGCGCGAGGGCAACGAGGTAGCCTGCGCGGTGGTCGATGATGCTGCGACCATGTTGGCGCGTGGCGTGTGCAACATCTCCTGCGTGGTGGACCCAGACATCTTCGTGTTCGGCGGGTCGGTGGCGCTCTACAACCCGGACTTCGTGGACCTGGTGCACAAGAAGGCCCGCGACCTCGTGCTGAACCCCGACACGCTGACCTTCGCACTGGCGGAATGCGGCGGGGACGCCGGCCTCATGGGTGCCGCTTTGCTGGTGTAAAACGCAGGGGGTACTCCCCCGTGTTTGCGAGCAAACACGGGGGAGTACCCCCTGCGTTTTTCCCGGTATCTGCTACTTTCCCAGCGGCGGCATGGGCTTCCAGCTGGGGTCGTGCAGGATCCACCGCGACTCACGCCAGCCGGCGCCCAGCTGCCTCATGCTGGCGCCAAAGTGCCCGCGGTCCACCACTGCCAGGCGGACCATCTCCTTGGCAAAGGTCAGGACCGTGCCCAGCCCGTAGGCCACGGGATTGAAGTCCCCGTACTCCATCTCGTAGCGCGCGATGTAGCCGCGGTTGCGCGTGATGTGGAAGCGCGTCATGTCGCTCGTGGAGTTGAGCTGGCGCACGCTTCCCACCTGGGCGTTGGGCACCTCGCGCATGCGGGTGAGCACGTAGTCGCGCACGTAGATGGGCCGGCAGACCTTGCTGGCCAGATAGCCGTAGAGGGCGTCGTCGAAGTAGATGAAGAAGCGCGGGTCGGGCAGGCCCACCTGCTGGGGTATCCGCCGCGAGAAGAACCCGCCCTCGAAGCACATGGCATTGCAGTAGCGCCAGTCCTGTCCCTCCGGGAAGTCCGCCTTGCCAAAGGGATCGTAGATGGCAAAGGGCACCGAGAAGTGCCACTGCCAGTAGAAGTGGCCGCCGTCCGTGTCGTGCCGCTGGCCCTGGATGGCGTCGGACTTGTCGCACCACTTGGCCAGACGCGCCAGACCCTCGGGTTCCACGGCCACGTCGTCGTCCATGACCCAGAACCACTCGGCACCCAGGTCGTAGGCCACGCGCACGCCCTCCGAGAAGCCCCCGGAGCCTCCGGTGTTCTGACTCATGGGATGGTAGACCACGCGCGTCGTGCCACCCGCCGCGTCCGGGTCGTCCGTCGTGTCGCCCCAGAGGTCCCGCACGCGCTCGGCGAAGGCGGCCACCAGCGCCGCGGTCTTCTCGCTGTTCTCGTTGTCCACCACCACGACGCGCCACGGCGCCACCGTGAGCTCGCAGATGGAGTCGAAGAGCCCCTGGAGCAGCCCCTGGCGCTTGTAGGTGACTATGACGATCGCGGGCCGCCTCATGGCCGTCCCTCCTCGCGTGGTTGTGGATGTGCGGGTGTCGTAGCGCTGCCTTGCTATTATAGGGTACGGTTCCGAGGGCCTCGGGCCCGCGACGGGAGGGCACATGAGCAGCACGAGCACACAGCAGGACCGCCGGTCGAACGTGGTGTCCGTCGTGGTCCCCACCTACAACCAGGAGCCCTACCTGGACCAGTGCCTTGCCAGCATCGAGGCCCAGACCTGGCCCGGCCTCGAGGTCATCGTGGTCAACGACGGCTCCACGGACGCCTCGTCCCAGATCGCGCATGCCCATGCCGCGGCCGACGCCCGCATCACGGTGATCGACAAGCCCAACGAGGGCTACGGGGCCTCCTGCAACCGGGGCATCGAGGCCGCAACGGGCGAGTGGCTGGCCATCGTGGAGCCAGACGACTACCTGGAGCCCCTCATGTACCGCATGCTGGTGGAGCATGCGGCGGCGCTTGCCACCCCGCCCGACGTCGTGCGCTGCGCCTATTGGCGGGTCTTCGACGACCCCCAGGCCCCGGACGGCGAGCGGCGCGTGACCTGCGCCTACGCGGGACGCGTCCACCCCGCGAGCGAGCCCTTCCCTGTGGGCGACGCCACGCAGCTCCTGGTGCACCATCCCTCGGTATGGGCCGGCATCTACCGTCGTGCGTACTTGGACGACAAGGGCATCCGCCTCCTGCCCATCCCCGGCGCAGGCTGGGCCGACAACCCCTTCATGGTGGCCACCCTCTGCCAGACGGACCGCATCGCCTACGTGGACGAGCCCCTCTACTGCTATCGCGAGAACGGCTTCCAGGAGACGCTGGACTTCGCGCGCAAGAACCCCCTCGTGCCGCTCGCCCGCTGGCAGGACATGATGGATGCCGCCGACGCGGCTGGCGTGAGCGACCTGCGCGTGCTCTCGGCCCTCTACCTTCGCGGCATCAACTATTGCCGCGTGAGCGTGGATGCGGTTGGAATGGACGCCCCCGGCGTGACCGAGGCCGTGCGCGGGGTCTGCGCCCGCATGGACCCGGAGGTCCTTCTTGCCGACAAGCGCGTGACGCCGGATGACAAGGACCTCTTCTGCCGGGTCCTTGGCCTGCCCGAGCCGCGGCAGGACCGCTTGGGGCATGCGGCCTATCTGCTTGGCGAGGGCGTCTATAGGCTGCGGTCGAACGGCCTGCGCGAGACCGTCCGCACCGTGGCGGCCCGATTGGGCGGCCGCAAGGCCTAGGTGCCGCGCGGCAGCCGGGAGCTGGGTGAGCTGCCTGGCGAGCCACTAGCCCGCCCTCATGACCGCCCCGTCCCTGCCCTACACGACCTCGTCGGGCGTCAGGCGGTCCTGGGGCCGCATGAAGAGCGACGCCAGCCGCGCCTGCCCGTACGCGAGCCGTGCGTTGCCCTGGCGTATGGTCGACAGCATGGCCCGCGAGAGCACGTCGCGCGGCCGCACCACGCTGGCAGCCAGCTTGGCTTGGTCGTTGTCGATCATGGATGCGACGATGCTCGTGCGCTCGTCGGCGGTCAGGCCGTTCCGGGAGGCGCTCACCGACTCTATGCACGAGACGAGGCGCTCAAGGTAGCGTCGTTGCAGCATCTCCATGCTGGCCGCGTCGCCGCCCATGCCCCAATGCGCGTAGAGCTCGGACAGGCAGGCGTGCTCGTCCTCCAGGTCGCGGAAGCCACCGTCCAGCCACTGCGGGCTCCCCACCATGCGCACCACGTGGTAGCGCACGTCCGCCAGGATCCCCACACGCTCCACGTCCTGCAGGTAGTCCACCACGAAGTCATGGCCGTTCACGGCATGCCCGCCGAAGGAGAGGCCCAGGCGCTGGATGCGGTCCAGACGATAGAGCTTGGCCCCCACGGGGAGAAGGACCGAGTCGTCGAAGAGCCGCCAGGCGTCGGAACGGAAGTCGTGCTGGGTGGGATACACGTGCGTGGGGGCCGAGAGGGTCACGCTGGCCTCCCGGTCTGAGTCGGGCCGGCGCACCGAGAGGGTAAGGCCCGACACCACGAGCTCGAGGTTGCCCGCCTCCGCCATGGACACGAGCGATGCCAGCATGGGAGCCTCGCACCAGCCATCGGCATCGAGGAGGAGCAGGTAGGTGCCCGTCGCACGGGCGATCGCCAGGTTCATGGCCGCACGGCGGTCCCTGCTGGCGGAGTGGACGACGCTCATGCGCACGTCGCGGTCGGCCAGGGAGTCCAGCATGCGTGCCGTGCCGTCGGTGGAACCCGCGTCCACCACCACGAGCTCATAGGCCCTGTGGGTCTGGTTCTGGATGCTCTCTACCGCCCGCCGCACCGTGGACCTGCAGTCCTGCGCCACCATGACGACAGAGACGACCGATCCTGCGCACGAGCCCACTGGCATCCCCAACTCCCCTTCCTCGGACCGAGCCTCCAAGGCGAAACACGGTTTAGGGTATCAGCCGTTTTTGCAGACTCTGCGACGATGCAGGCGGCACCGGCAACTTCAGCCAATCAACACGCGCGACCGGTCGGGTATTCCCTGCGAGCGGTAAGGCAAGTGCGCGGCGGCACGGTCGCTACTGGGCAGCCACCAACGTACCCAGCGTCACGCCGAGAGACACCGCATCCACCACCACTCCCGTAGCGCCGGAACCATCGGCTGCGGCCACCGTCTCCTCCGCGAGGGGCACGTCCACACGCGCGAGCGTGGCCACGCCACCGGCAGCCTGGAGCTTCTCCCCAAGGCCAAAGAGGTCGTCCGCCCCCATGTCGGTCTGCATGGCCGAGAGCAGGTCGGCCGCCTGCCTCACCAGGGCCGTCATGCCCTCGCCCTGAAGCCCGGCGATGCGGTCCCACACGTCCTCGGTCGACACGATCACGTGCGAGACGGGGATGTTGGTCGCGGAGGCAAGAGGCGCCACGCAGGCAGCCCCGCCCTTTGCCGAGAAGAGCGTGGCCAGCGTGTGGGTCACACCGTCAGACGTGCTCACAGACACGCTCGTGGGCAACGTGACGATGCTGCCCGTACCGGCGTCCGTGTCTATGACCAGCAGCTCGGCGGACGTGAGGGTGGAGGCGTCAGTGGGGTCCGCGCCCAGCAGGAGGACGGTCGTGTAGTTGTGGCCCGAGGGGACATAGGTGCTGTCGGGCACGGTGGCCGAGGTCTGTGCGGCCACGGCGTCCTCGAGGTCGCTCTCCTCGAGGCGCTCCTCGAGCTGGACGCGCTCCCAGGTGGCATGGACCACAAGGCCCGTGACCACTGCGACCACCAGCACGACCAGAAGGCCCAGCAGATTGCGGTGGGGCCTCTCCTTGGGGACGTCCGTCCGCTCGAAGCGTTCGCGCCTGCGTGCCATGCCTGCTCCTCCCCAACGCGTCCAGTACCCGGCAGCTTCCGGGATGCGAACAGAAGATTTATACCTAGAAGATGATACCCGATGCTCCTATGACGAGCCCAACGGCGACGCCCACCACCAGCACGCACGCGGTGACGGCCAGGTTCTGGCGGACGTCGGTGTTCGTGCGGTAGAGGACGAGAAGGCCCACGCCGCCCGAGCTCAGGAGGCCAGCCATCATGGGCCCAGCCGCAAGGGTGCCGTCTAGGTAGAGCTGGCTCAGCACGACGGAGGCCCCGCAGTTGGGGATGAGCCCCACGAGGGCTGCGAGGGCGGTCGCGCGCACGGGATGGCGGCCCAGGAAGGCGGCTATGGCGTCCTGGCCCGTGAGGCCGATGAGAAGGCCAAAGGCCAGCGTCACGGCAAAGATGAAGCCCGTGACCTGCAGGGTATGGACAAGCGCGGAACGGACGATGGCACCGTGGCCATGGTGGTGGTGATGGGCGTGGGAGTGGCCGTTGTGGGAGTTCGGGCCCGAGGGCCTTGTCTGTGCGTCGACAGACGGGTCCTCGTAGCTCTCGTCGCCGTCGTCCTCGTCGTCCTCGTCGCAGTGGCAGTGGGCCCGCTCGCAGAGCTCGTGGATGTGGGTGTGGCCGTCGCCCGTGCGATGCACCGCCCTCATGAGGGCATCTACCAGAAAGCCCGTCGCCATGCCCACCAGGACCTTGACGGCGAGGATGACCAGCATCCGGCCGGGAGCCACCTGGTTTGCCACGAAGACGGGGATCATCTCGTCGGACGTGGCCAAGATTACGGCCACCAGGGTACCCACCGTGACCACGCGGCCTGCATAGAGCGTGGCCGCCATCGCAGAGAAGCCACACTGCGGAAGCGCGCCGAGCAGGGCACCGATCAGGGGACCCAGGCGACCGCTGCGGGCCACGGCCTTCTGCACGTGGCCCTCGGTCGAGTGCTCTATAGCCTCCATGGCCAGGTAGGTCACAAACAGGAAGGGCACGAGCTCGAGGGTGTCCTTCACGCTGTCGATCAGTGCGTCGACGATGATGTCTTCCAAGCTTCCTCCTACCGAGCAGGTGCGTGGCAAAACGTGACAGAGGGTCAGACCCCGCGTGACAGAGGGTCAGACCCCCTGCCAGGGGATCAGAGCATCTTGGGGGTACTCTACCCCAACGAAGACAAGGCCCTTGGCGGGGGCGCAGGGACCCGCCGCCTTCCTGTCGCGTGCCGCCAGCACCTTCGAGATCCACCCAGGCTCGCGATGGCCGCGTCCCACCTCCACGAGCGTCCCCGCCATGGTGCGGACCATGTTGTGGAGGAAGGCGTTGCCCGCCACGTCGATTGCCACCAGGGGCTCGCCGGCCTCCTCCACCTCGCGCACCACCACGGACTCAACATAGCGGCTCGTGGGCTTGCCCTCGGCCGAGACCGCCTTGCAGAAGCTCTTGAAGTCGTGCTCCCCTACCAGCACCTGGGCCGCCTCAGCCATGGCAGCCACGTCGAGGTTGCCCCGGTACCACCAGGCATGGTCCCAAGCCAGCACGGGACGCGCCTCACCTACCGCGATCCGGTAGCGGTAGTGACGCATCTGGGCATCGAACCTCGCCGAGAAGCCCGCTGGCGCCTGGTAGAGCCCCCGAATCGAGATGTCGTCCGGCGTGAGGGCCACGAGCGAGCGAAGGAGGCGCCCACCGTCGAGCGCCAGCTCCTCGGTCGTGGCGGGCAGGCTCACGTACTGGGCCAGGGCGTGGACCCCCGCATCGGTCCGACCGGCGCAGGTAAGCTCCACCGAGCGCCGCAGGGCCGTCTCCAGCGCCCGCCTGAGCTCCCCTGCCACGGTACGCTGCCCAGGCTGCTCGGCAAAGCCGGCAAAATCCGCGCCCCGATATCCCAGCCGCACGACCATGGTGCCATCAAGAAGCTCCTCGTCCATGCGGACGACTCCTCACTGCGCCTCGCGGACACCAGGGGGTACTCCCCTTCTGCCCACCGGCACCAGGGGAGTACCCCCTGGTGCCCATCTTACGAAGGGAGCCCCGGCACGCGGCCAGGGCTCCCAGGACTGCAACCTCTTTGAGGTCTTGCCTACTCGGCAGGGGCCTCAGCCGGCTCCTCGGCGGGAGCCTCCTCGGCAGCCGGCTCCTCCACGGGGGCCTCGGCGGGAGCGGGCTCCTCGACCTTGGTCACCTTGGCGGCAGGCTTGGCCTTGGGGGTAACCGGCTCGGTCACGAGCTCCATCAGCACCATCTCGGCGCCGTCGCCCTTGCGGGGGCCGAGCTTCATGATGCGGGTGTAGCCACCCTGACGATCGGCCCACATGCCCTGCGCGGCCTTCTCGAAGATCTCGCGAACGAGGTCCTTGTCACCCAGGGCGGCGATGGCCAGACGACGGCTGTGGATGTCGCCACGCTTGGCCCAGGTGATGATCTTGTCCACGTTGGGGCGGATGGCCTTGGCGCGAACGTCGATGGTCTTGATTCGGTCGTTCTCAAAAAGGGCACGCACGAGGCTCTTCTTCATCGCCTTGGTGTGGGCGGCGTCGGTGCCGAGCTTCATGCCCCTCTTCTTGTTGTGCCTCATGGTTCGGATCTCCTATGTGTGTACGGGCGCGACTAGGCCTTGAGCGAGAGACCCATGCTCTCGAGCTTGTCCTTGACTTCCTCGATGGACTTCACGCCGAAGTTTCTGATGTTGAGCAGGTCGCTCTCCGAGAAGTCCACCAGCTGGCGGACGGAGTGCACGCCGGCGCGCTTGAGGCAGTTGTAGGAGCGGACGGAAAGGTCCAGATCCTCGATCTGCTTGTCAAGGTCGGCGTTCTCCTCCTCGGCGCCGGTCTGGAAGATGGACGACTCCTCGGGGGGCTCCTCCTCGTCAGCCAGGTTCATGAAGGCGCTCATGTGCTGGTTGATGATGTTGGCGGCCTCGACCACGGCGTCACGCGGCGAGATGGAGCCGTTTGTCTCCACCTCGAGGACCAGACGGTCGTAGTCGGTGTGACGACCCACGCGGCAGGGCTCGACGGCCTTGGCGCAGCGGCGCACCGGCGAGTAGAGGGAGTCCACGCGGATGAGGCCGATGGGATCCCCGTCCTGCTCGTGCTCGTCGCCGGAGACGTAGCCGCGACCCATGCCGATGCGCATCTTCATGGTGAGGTGCGCGCCGTCCGCCAGGTTGCAGATCACGTGGTCGGGGTTCACGATCTGGAACTCCGCGGGGATGTCGAAGTCCCCGCCAGTGACCTTCTTGGGCCCGTCGATGGAGATGGAGGCCTCCGCCTCGTCGCCGGTGCCCATGCTCGAGAACACGAGCCCCTTGACGTTGAGGACGATGTCGGTCACGTCCTCGTACACGCCCGGGACGGTGGTGAACTCGTGCTGCACACCGTCGATCTGGATGGCCTCGACGGCAGCGCCCTCGAGCGAGGAGAGAAGGACGCGACGCAGGGAGTTGCCCAGCGTGTCGCCGTACCCGCGCTCGAGCGGCTCCGCGCTCACGCGCGAGACGTTCTCGCTGATCTCCTCGACCGAGACCTGCGGTCGAATGAATTCGGACATTGGTACCTCCAAATCAGGGTCGGGCTACTTGGAGTAGAGCTCGACGATGAGCTGCGCGTCGATGTCGACGTCGATCTGGTCGCGCGACGGAATCTGGAGGACGGTGCCCTGCAGCTTCTCGATGTCGACCTCGAGCCACGCCGGCACAGCCATGTGCTCGGAGGAGATGAGGGCCTCCTTGATGGGGAGAAGGTCCTTGGCCTTGGGGGCCACGGCGACCACGTCGCCGGCCTTCACCTGGTAGGAGGGGATGTCCACGCGGTGGCCGTTCACGGTGATGTGGCCGTGGAGGACGGTCTGGCGGGCCTCCTTGCGGGTGCGGGCGAAGCCCAGACGGAAGACCACGTTGTCGAGACGGCACTCGAGGATGGCCATCAGGTTGTCACCCGTGATGCCCTCGCGCTTCTTGGCCTTGTCGTAGTAGCTGTGGAACTGGTTCTCCAGAACGCCGTAGATGAACTTGGCCTTCTGCTTCTCGCGCAGCTGGGTGCCGTACTCGCTCTCCTGGCGACGGCGCTGCTTGGGCTGGCGGTGAGATTCCTTGTTGATCCCCATGACGACGGGGTCGATGCCGAGCTGGCGGCACCTCTTGAGGACAGGCGTCCTGTCAACTGCCATTGCTTAGTCCTTCCTGGCTACACGCGACGACGCTTGCACGGACGGCAACCGTTGTGCGGGATGGGGGTCTTGTCCTGGATGCCCGCAACCTCGAGGCCAGCAGCCTGGAGGGAGCGGATCGCGGTCTCGCGACCCGAGCCGGGACCCTTGACGAACACGGTGACCTTCTTGAGGCCGTGCTCCATGGCGGCCTTGGCAGCGGCCTCGGCGGCAAGCTGCGCCGCGAACGGGGTGGACTTGCGGGAGCCCTTGAAACCCACGGTGCCACCGGACTGCCAGGAGATCACGTTGCCCTGGGGGTCGGTGATGGAGACGATCGTGTTGTTGAACGTGCTCTTGATGTGGGCCTGGCCCACAGCGATGTTCTTGCGCTCGGAGCGGCGCACACGCGTGGTGGCGTTGCGAGCGTTCTTCTTCTGCGGCATGGTCTACTCCCCCTAGCCCTTCTTCTTGGCACCGATCTGACGCTTCTTGCCCTTGCGGGTGCGAGCGTTGGTGTGGGTGCGCTGGCCACGGACGGGGAGGCCCTTGCGGTGACGGAGGCCGCGGTAGCAGCCGATCTCCATCAGGCGGGCGATGTTCTGGCGGGTCTGACGGCGAAGGTCGCCCTCAGTGGTGTAGTTGGCGTCAATGTAGTCACGAATCTTCGTGACCTCCTCCTCGGTGAGGTCCTTGACGCGGGTATCGGGGTTAACACCGGTGGCAGCGCAGATCTTGGTGGCGCTGGTCTGGCCGATGCCGTAAAGATAGGTGAGACCGACCTCGACGCGCTTGTCGCGCGGAAGGTCGACGCCGTTGATACGGGCCAACTTGAAGCTCCTCTCCTAGCCCTGACGCTGCTTGTGGCGCGGGTTCTCGCAGATGACGTAGACCTTGCCGTGGCGACGAATGATCTTGCACTTGTCGCACATCTTCTTGACCGAAGGACGTACCTTCATGTTGCTTTCCTTCCGGTAGTTCTCCAAAACGTACTGGTGACGCTACCGGCGGTACCAGGTGGAAGCTGGCCCGCCTTATCTCAACGCCCAGCCGCAGGCGTGAATATCCGTGCCGTTACTTGTATCGGTAGGTGATGCGACCACGTGTGAGGTCGTAGGGAGAGATCTCCACGACCACGCGGTCCCCCGGCAGGATGCGGATGTAGTTCATCCGGATCTTGCCAGAGATGGTGCACAGGATGGTCTTGCCGTTCTCAAGTTCGACGTTGAACATGGCGTTGGGCAGGGGTTCGATGACCTTGCCCTCGAGCTCGATTGCGTCCTGCTTGCTCACTACTACACCCTCTCGACGCTGTGACAGCGACCATATATCTTACAAAAAGAAAACCCATGTGTCCACGTTGCATGGATTCATCACATGGGTTTTCCTCGCTGCCTACGGGGTGTGGGCCCCAGGATCAAAGCTCCCCGTCGCCACCCTGCATGGGACACCAAGGACCGAGGTGGTCCGACGTGAGGATCACAGGCCCGTCCTTGGTGATGGCCACCGTGTTCTCGTAGTGGGCCGCGGGCTGCCCGTCGTTCGTCACGACCGTCCAGCCGTTGGGCAGCACGTGGCAGTCGTAGGTCCCGAGCGTGATCATGGGCTCGATGGCTATGACCATGCCTGGCCGCAGGCGCACGCCACGACCATGCCGGCCGTAGTTGCGCACCTCCGGCTCCTCGTGCATCACGCGCCCCACGCCATGGCCAACGTAGTCGCGTACCACGCCGTAGCCGTTCTCCTCCGCATGCTCCTGCACTGCCGCACCGATGTCGCCCAGGCGGTTGCCCGGCACCGCCTGCTCGATGGCAGCCTTGAGGCAGTCGCGGGTGCACTCGCAGAGGCCCTTCCACTCGTCGGAGACCTTCCCCACGCAGAATGTCCAGGCGTTGTCTCCCACCCAGCCTCCGAGCGTGGCGCCCGTGTCGATGGAGACGATGTCCCCGTCCTGGAGGACCACCGTGCTCGAGGGGATGCCATGCACGATCTGTTCGTTCACGGATGAGCAGACGCTGCCAGGAAAGCCGCCGTATCCCTTGAAGGTGGGCTGGCCGTGGTGGAGCCTGATGAGCCCCTCCACGGCCTGGTCTATCTCCAGGGTGGTGGTACCCGGCACGCAGAGCTCGCCGGCACGACGCAGGGCTGCCTTGGAGAGCTCGCCGGCAGCCTTCATCTGCTCTATGTCTTCGAGGCTCTTGAACTTGATCATAGCCCGAGGGACGCCTTCACGTCGGCGTACACGACGTCGGCCGGGCGGTCGCCGTCCACGGCCTTGAGGATGGAGTGGCCCTTGTAGTACTGCACCAGGGGCTCCGTCTGGGTGTGGTAGGTGTCCAGGCGGTGCTGGATGGTCTCGGGCTTGTCATCGTCGCGCTGGTACATCTCGCCGCCGCAGCGGGGGCACACGTCCACGCCTGCAGGCGCGGTGTAGCCGCAGTTGCGGCAGGTGCGACGGCTGCTCAGGCGGCCAACGATGACCTCGTCCTTGACGTCAACGAGAAGGGCAGCGTCGAGGCTGCGGCCAAGGTCGGCGAGCTCGGAGTCGAGCGTCACGGCCTGGGCGGTGTTGCGGGGGAAGCCGTCGAGGATGAAGCCCTCCTGGGCGTCCTTCTCGCCCAGGCGTTCCTTGACGAGGTTGATCACGAGCTCGTCGGGCACCAGCTGGCCGGCGTCCATGTAGCCCTTGGCCTCCACGCCGAGGGGGCTCCCGGACTTGACCGCCGCACGAAGCAGGTCGCCGGTGGAGATGTGGGCAAAGCCGAACTCCTCCACGAGCTTCTGGGCCTGTGTGCCCTTGCCCGCGCCCGGTGCGCCAAGAAGAACGAGATTCATGTGGGACCGCCTTTCTCTAAGAAAAAAGGGGCCGCGGCTCATCCGCGGCCCCTGCAACTCCCCAACAGGCCTACTTGAAGAACCCGTCGTAATTATGCATCTTGAGCTGGCTCTCGAGGGACGAGAGCGTGTCCATGGCCACGCCGACCATGATAAGCACCGACGTACCACCAAAGGCCTGGATCAGCGGGTCGCCCGTGAACCAGAAGATGATGGTGGGCACCACGGCCAGGACGGCCATGAAGAGGGCGCCCGGCAGGGTGACATGGTCGATGGTGCTCTTGATGTAGGCCGCGGTGGCCTGGCCCGGACGCACGCCGGGGATGAAGCCGCCCTGCTTGCGCAGCTGGTCCGCGGTCTCGTCGGGGTTGAAGACCATCGAGGTGTAGAAGTACGCGAAGAAGACGATCAGCACCACGGAGAGGATCCAGTTGATCCAGCCCGAGGAGAGCGCGTTGGCGAAGACCTGCATCCACTCCACGTTGGGGAAGAAGACGGCGATCTGGGCCGGGAAGTACAGCACCGCGGAGGCGAAGATGATGGGCACGACGCCCGCGGTGTTGACCTTGATGGGCAGGTAGGTGGACTGGCCACCCATCATGCGGTTGCCCACCACGCGCTTGGCGTACTGCACCGGGATGCGGCGCTGGCCGCGCTCGATGTAGACGATCACCGGCACGATCGCGATCATGATGCACACCGTCACCACGGTGAGGAGCACGTTGCCCGTGGTGGTCACCGAGGAGATGAGCGCGGAGGGCAGGCCGGCCATGATGTTCACGAAGATGATGAGCGACATGCCGTTGCCGATGCCACGCTGGGTGATGACCTCGCCCAGCCACATGATGATCACGGCGCCCACGACCATGGTGAAGACCACGATGACGTTCTCCAGGGCCTCGGGAATGCCCATGTCCACGAAGGTGACCCCGTAGTTCCTGAAGAGGAAGAGGTAACCGATGGCATTGAGGATGGCCAGGCCGATCGTGAGATAGCGCGTGTACTGCGTTATCTTGCGCTGACCGGCCTCCCCCTCCTTGGCGAGCTCGCCAAGGGAGGGGATGACCGCCTGGAACATCTGGAGGATGATCTGTGCGGTGATGTAGGGCATGATGCCCAGACTGAACACAGACATGCGGGAAAGCGCGCCACCCGAGAACAGGTTGAGCACGGCTATCGCGCCGTTCGAGGACAGTCCGGTCTGATAAGCGCTCAGCATGTCCTGGAACGGTGCGCCGGGAACGGGCAGATAGGCACCAAACCTATAGAGCAGGAGGATGCCCATCGTGAGGAGGAGCTTCTTCCTCAGTTCCGGGACTCGGAAAGCGTTGGCGATTCCCTTTAGCACGCCTCTTCGACCTTTCCGCCGGCGGCCTCGATCTTGGCCTTGGCAGACGCGGACACCTTGTCGACCTTGACGGTGAGGCTCTTGGTGAGGTCGCCGTCGCCGAGCACCTTGACGGGCTCGTAGGCCTTCTTGATGACGCCCTTGGCCACTAGGGACTCGCCGTCGACGGTCTCGCCGTCGGCATAGAGGGCATCCAGACGGCTCACGTTGACGGGGGCGTACTCGATGCGGTTGTGGTTGGTGAAGCCAGGGAGCTTGGGGAGGCGCATCGCGAGCGGGGTCTGGCCGCCCTCGAAGCCGTCGCCCTTGCCGCCACCGGAGCGGGAGAGCATGCCCTTGCTACCACGGCCGGCAGTGGTGCCGTGACCGGAGGAGTTGCCGCGGCCGATGCGCTTGCGGTTCTTGCGCGAGCCCTCGGCGGGGCGCAGATCATGAAGCTGCATGAGGTGACTCCTAGTTCTCTTCGACGTCCACGAGGTGCTTGACCTTGAAGATCATGCCGCGGACGCTCGGGTTGTCGGGAAGGACGTTGACGTCGCCGATCTTACGGAGGCCCAGGGCACGGGCCGTGGCCGTCTGGTCCTTCTTGGTGGAGCAGACGGCGCTGCGCACCAGGGTGACCTTGAGGGTCTTGTCTGCCATGTCTAGTTCTCCTTCCCGACGAACATCTCGCCGACGGTAAGGCCGCGGCGCTCGGCGGTGTCCTCGGGGCTGGAGAGCTCCTTCAGACCCTCGGCGGCTGCCTTGACGATGTTCAGCGCGTTGTCGGTCCCGAGGGACTTGGACAGCACGTTGGTGATGCCGGCAAGCTCGAAGAGCGGACGGACGGGGCCGCCGGCGATGACGCCGGTACCCTCGATAGCCGGCTTGATGAGCACGCGGCCGGCGCCGAAGTGGCCCTCGACCTCGTGGGGGACGGTGCCGCCATCGGTGACGGGCACGTGGAACATGTTCTTCTTCGCGTCCTCGACACCCTTGGAGATGGCCAGGGGCACCTCGGCGGACTTGCCCATGCCCACGCCAACGTTGCCCTTGCCGTCGCCCACGACGACGAGAGCGAGAAGGCTCATGCGGCGGCCGCCCTTGACGGTCTTGGAGACGCGGTGGATGTAGACGACGCGCTCCTGAAGATCGGTTTCCTGCTGGCGCTTGCGATCTCGTGCCATTGAATTCCTCCTAGAACTTCAGGCCCGCGTTGCGGGCGCCGTCTGCGAGAGCCTTCACGCGGCCATGGTAGATGCGGCCACCGCGGTCGAACGTGACCTCGGTGACGCCCTTCTCCAGGGCCTTCTTGCCCACGAGCTCGCCCACGAACTCTGCGGCCTCCTTGTTGGAGCCGACCTTGCCGGTGGCGCGGAACTCAGGGCTCAGCGTGGAGGCGGCGCAGATGGTCTTGCCGTCCACGTCGTCGATGACCTGGGCATAGATGTTTGCGTTCGTGCGGTGCACGCAGAGACGCGGACGCTCGGCGGTACCGTTGACCTTGCCGCGGACGCGACGCTTGCGGCGCTCGAGGCCGGCCTTCTTTGCCTGACACTTGTTCATAGCTACTCCTTAGACGTGCCGCCACCTAACGGGGTGACGGTCTTATGCGCTGCGAGGTGCCTTACTTGGCGGCCTTGCCGAGCTTCCTACGGATGTGCTCGCCCTCGTAGTGGATGCCCTTGCCCTTGTACGGCTCGGGCGGGCGCTTCATGCGGATCTCGGCCGCAACCTGGCCGACCTGCTCCTTGGAGATGCCCTTGACGGTGATGTGGGTGTTGTCGGGCACCTCGAACGAGATGTTCTCGGGAGCGGGATAGGGCACGGGGTGGGAGTAGCCGAGCGAGAGCTCGAGGTCCTTGCCCTTGAGCTGGGCACGATAGCCGACGCCCGTGAGCTCGAGCTTCTTCTCGAAGCCCTTGGAGACGCCCTCCACCATGTTGTGCAGGAGGGTGCGGGTGAGACCCTGCTGGGCGTTGGACTCGGTGGACTCGTCAACGCGGGTCACGTGGAGCTCCTGGCCCTCCTCGTCGATCTTCACGAGGGGAGAGAACGTGCGCTCAAGCTCGCCCTTGGGGCCCTTGACGTGCACGTGGGAATCGTTGACCGTGACGGTGACCCCGGCGGGGATCACGACAGGCTGCTTACCAATACGAGACACTGTAGTCTCCTTTCAATTCCTGCCGAGGGTTACCAGATGTAGGCGATGACCTCGCCGCCGACGCCGAGCTTGCGGGCGTCGCGGTCGCACATCATGCCCTTGGAGGTGGAGACGATGACGGTGCCCAGGCCGCCGCGCACGCGCGGGAGCTTGGCAGCGGTGCTGTAGATGCGCAGGCCGGGCTTCGAGATGCGGCGAATGCCCTTGATGACGCGAGCGCGACGGGAACCATACTTGAGGGTGACGTGGAGGGTCTTCTGGGGCTTGGTGTCCTCGACGGCATAGCCCTCGATGTAGCCCTCCTCGGTCATGACGCGCGCGATCTCGACAAGAACCTTGGTCGAGGGCATGGACACCTCGGACTTGCCGGCCGAGTTCGCGTTGCGGATGCGCGTCAGCATGTCAGATACCGGGTCGGTGATCTTCATTCGATCCTTCTCCTTCGTTAATGATGAAACTCAGTGCCTGGTTCGCCTGCACCCATGGCGCAAGCGCCTTGGCGTGAGAGCCCTGCGTCCTACCAGCTGGCCTTGCGGACGCCAGGAAGCTCGCCCTTGCTCGCCAGCTCGCGGAAGCACACACGGCACAGCCCGAACTTGCGATAGACGGAGTGGGGACGCCCACAGCGCTGGCAACGGTTCTGGGTGCGCGTCGAGTACTTAGGCTCGCGGTTTGCCTTGACGATCATCGAAGTCTTAGCCACAAATCCTCCTCTTGGTGCACTAGGCCTCGGGAGCGCCTGCCCCCGGGGCAGTTACAAAAACGACTACGCCTGCTTGAACGGGAAGTGGAAGGCGTCGAGAAGCGCCTTGCCCTCCGCGTCGGTCTGGGCGGTGGTCACGATGGTGATATCCATGCCACGCGTGCGGTCGATCTGGTCGAACGGGATCTCCGGGAAGATGAGCTGCTCGGTGACGCCCATGGAGAAGTTGCCACGGCCGTCGAAGCTCTTGGGGGAGATGCCGCGGAAGTCGCGGATGCGCGGGATGGCGATGGCGATCAGGCGGTCCAGGAACTCCCACATGCGGTCGCCGCGGAGGGTGACCTTGGCGCCGATGGCCTGGCCCTGACGCAGGTGGAAGGTTGCGATGGACTTGCGGGCGTGGGTCACGAGGGGCTGCTGGCCGGTGATGAGACGCAGGTCGCGCACGGCGCCGTCGATGGCCTTGGCGTCCGTGGCGGCCTCGCCGACGCCCATGTTCACGACGATCTTCTCGATCGTGGGGATCTGCATGACGTTCTTGTAGTTGAACTGCTTCTGCAGGGCGTCGCGGACCTCGTTGTAGTAGGTCTGCTTGAGACGCGGGACGTACTTCTCCTCTGCCATGTGCTTCTCCTTCTGTGTAGCCTGGCGGAATTGCGTGCGGGGACTGGTCTCGCACAACCCGGTCTGGCTTGCCGGGGATCCGGTTCCTCTCGCGCGATAGGCATAGTAGTCCCTACCTAGTCACGCAAAGTGAAATACTACGCGGTTTTTGCTCCGCGCGCCAGTGGGATTTTGCGCCTGCGGGAACTTCGCAGTTTGTGCACGGTTCCTCAATGCGGGGGTGGCCTTACCGTTCGAACGCCGTACTGAGGTTGGGGATTTCGTCGCCCACGCCACGCCGCAGCGCAGAGTCAGTACGACGGCCGGGACCGCCAACTGCGGAAACGCGAGCAGGGCCGTACTGAGGTTGGGAATTGTGGCGGTCGTTACCGTCCGCACCGCCAAGTCAGTACGCCGCACCACATCCCAACTTCGACCAACAGGGACAACTTGCCCCAAACAAAGCGGGGCCCGCCTCCTGGGAGGCGGGCCCCGCATGACAACCTAGGTCAGGTTCAAAGAAGGACTAGAACTTGGCGCCGCACTTCTTGCAGACGCGGACCTTCTTGCCGTTCTCGTCCCAGTCGTGACCCACGCGGGTGGGCTTGCCGCACTTGGGGCAGATGAGCATCACGTTGGAGGCGTCGATGGCCGCCTCCTGGGACACGATGCCACCCTGCTGGTTGACGCCGTTGGGCTTGACGGCCTTCTTCACGATGGCGACGCCCTCGACGATGACCTTGCCCTCGGCGGGCATGGCGCGCAGGACCTCGCCCTGCTTGCCCTTGTCCTTGCCCGAGAGGACCTGGACCTTGTCGCCCTTCTTCACGTTCATCTTAGGCATGAATCCAAGCCTCCTTAAAGGGTCTCGGGTGCGAGCGAGACGATCTTCATGTAGTGGTGGTCGCGCAGCTCACGGGCAACGGGCCCGAAGATACGGGTGCCCTTGGGCTCGCCCTCCTTGTCGACGAGGACGCAGGCGTTCTCGTCGAAGCGGATGTAGCTGCCGTCCTTGCGACGGTGCTCCTTCTTGGTGCGCACGACGACGCAACGCACGATGTCGCCCTTCTTCACCGAGCCGCCGGGAGTGGCCTCCTGGACGGCGCAGATGATGACGTCGGCGAGACCGGCGTAGCGGCGCTTGGACCCACCAAGGACCTTGACGCACTTGACGCGCTTAGCGCCGCTGTTGTCAGCGACGTTGAGCATGGTCTCCATCTGAATCATTTGCTGTTCCTCCGAACGCTCTTCCCGCAGGAGGTGCGCCCACACGAGCGACGCACGCTGCAGGAATGGGTTTTGGTCAACTTACTTGGCACGCTCGACGATCTCGACGACACGCCAACGCTTGGTCTTCGAGAGGGGACGGGTCTCCATGACGCGAACGGTGTCGCCGAGGCCGCACTCGTTCTTCTCGTCGTGGCAGTGGAGCTTCTTGCTCACCGTCATCATCTTGCCGTACTTGGGGTGGTGCTTGCGGTAGTCGATCTTGACCGTGACGGTCTTGTCGCCAGAGATGGAGACGACCTTTCCGGTGCGGACCTTCCGCGCGTTCCTGTTCTCGGTCTCAGCCATGTTCCTCTATCTCCTGCGATCTAGTTCTCAGCGGCGGTCTTGGCCGCGGCGATCTGACGGGCGCGAATCTCGGTCTGGATGCGAGCGATGTCGCGCTTGACCGTGGTGACGCGGGCGGTGTTGTCGAGCTGGCTGGTGGCCATTTGGAAGCGGAGGTTGAAGAGCTCCTTGCGGCCCTCCTCCAGCTTGGCGTTGAGCTCGGCGTCAGAGAGCTCCTGGATCTCCTTGTACTTCATTGGCTATTCCTCCCCGTCCTGCGAGGTGCGGGAAATGATCTTGGTCTTGATGGGAAGCTTGTGCTGCGCGAGGCGGAGGGCCTCCTTGGCGACGTCCTCGGGGACGTCGGCGATCTCGAACATGACGCGGCCAGGCTTCACGACGGCCACCCACTCCTCGGGGTTGCCCTTACCGGAACCCATGCGGGTCTCGGCCGGCTTCTTGGTGATGGGCTTGTCGGGGAAGATGGTGATCCAGATGCGACCACCACGCTTCATCTGACGGGTGATGGCGATACGAGCAGCCTCGATCTGGCGGTTGGTGATCCAGTGACGCTCCTCGGCCACGAGGCCCCACTCGCCCCAGTGCAGTTCGGTGTTGCCCTTGGCCTGGCCCTTCATGGAGCCGCGCTGAACCTTGCGGTGAAGAACGCGCTTAGGTGCGAGCATTAGCGAGCCCTCCTCTCGTTGCGACCGCGACGGGGACGCGAGGAGCCCTCAAGCGCCGGACGAGGCGTGGGCTGGCCCGGCATCTTCTCGCCGAGGTAGATCCAAACCTTGATGCCGCACGCACCCATGGTGGTGTGGGCGGTGGCGGTGCCGTAGTCGATCACGGCACGCAGGGTGTGCAGGGGCACGCGACCCTCACGATAGGTCTCGCGACGGCCCATCTCAGCGCCGTTGAGGCGGCCGGAGGCCTGGATGCGGATGCCCTTGGCGCCAGCCTTGCGGGCGGACTGGACGGCCTTGCGCATGGCGCGGCGGAAGGCCACGCGGCCCTCGAGCTGCTCGGCCACGGACTGGGCGACCAGGGTCGCGTCGAGCTCGGGACGCTTGACCTCGATGACGTCCACGGCAACCTGGCCCTTGGCGACCTTGGCGACCTTCTCGAGGTCAGCGCGCAGGACGTCGATCTCGGCGCCCTTCTTGCCGATCACGATGCCCGGGCGAGCGGTGTAGATGGTGACCTTCATCTTGTCGCCAGCACGCTCGATGTCCACGCGGGAGAGTGCGGCCTTGGCGAGGCGCTTCTCGAGGAACTTGCGGATGGCAAGGTCGGAGCCGAGGGTCTCGGCGTAGTTCTTATCGGCGTACCAACGGGAACGCCAGTCCTCGGTGATACCGAGACGGAAGCCGGTAGGCTGAACCTTCTGACCCATGCTTTCCCTACGCCTCCTTTCGAGGAGCGACGACGACGGTGATGTGGCTCGTGCGCTTGTTGATGCGCGACGCGGAACCCTTGGCGCGGGGACGGATGCGCTTGAGCGTGGGGCCCTCGTCCACATAGGCGGTCTTGATGACGAGGTCCTGGGCACGCAGGCCGTTGTTGTTCTCGGCGTTCGCGATGGCGGAGCGGAGGACCTTGGAGACGTCCTCGGCGGCGGCGCGGTTGCAGAACTGGAGGGTCTCCAGGGCCTTGAGGGCGGTCTGGTGATGGATCAGGTCCACGACTGCGCGGGCCTTGCGCGGCGCGATGCGCACGAAGCGAGCCGTCGCACGAACCTCGACGGTGTCGGTGTTGTTAGCCATTGATTCTCCCCCTAGTTAGCCTTGTGGCCACGGAAGGTGCGGGTGGGGGCAAACTCGCCCAGCTTGTGACCGACCATGGACTCGGTGATGTACACAGGCACGTGCTTGCGGCCGTCGTGGACGGCGATCGTGTGACCGACCATCTCGGGATAGATGGTGGAGGCACGCGACCAGGTCTTGATGACCTCCTTGGTACCTGCCTCGTTCTGGGCGGCGACGCGCGCGAGGAGGCGAGTCTCCACAAACGGGCCCTTCTTGAGACTTCTGCTCATGTGTTGATCTCCTACTACTCGCGTTTACTTGTTGGACTTGCGGCGACGGATGATGAGGCGGTTCGAGGCCTTCTTCGGGTCGCGGGTCTTCTTGCCCTTGGACGGCTTGCCCCACGGGGTGACGGAGGGACGACCAGAGGTGTGGTTCTTGCCCTCGCCGCCGCCGTGCGGGTGGTCGACAGGGTTCATGACGGTACCACGGACGGTCGGGCGGACGTTCTTCCAGCGGTTGCGGCCGGCCTTGCCGATCACGATGTTGGAGTGGTCGGCGTTGCCCACCTCGCCGATGGTGGCGCGGCAGGTAAGAAGGACGCGGCGAAGCTCGGAGCTGGGCATGCGGAGGATGGCGTAGCCGCCGTCCTTGCCCATGAGCTGCACGGAGGTGCCGGCGGCACGCGCCATAGCGGCGCCCTTGCCGGGCTGGAACTCCACGGCGTGGACCAGGGTGCCCACGGGGATCTCGGAGAGGGGCATGCAGTTGCCGGGCTTGATGTCCACGTCCTTGGTGCCGGACAGGACGGTGTCGCCCACGTGGAGGCCCTCAGGGCAGAGGATGTAGGCCTTGGCGCCGTCCACGTAGTGGAGCAGGGCGATGCGAGCGGAACGGTTGGGGTCGTACTCGATCGTGGCGACCTTGGCCGGGACGTTGTCCTTGCGGCGCTTGAAGTCGATCACGCGGTACTTGCGCTTGTTGCCGCCGCCCTGGTGACGGGTGGTGAGGTGACCGTCGTTGTTGCGGCCGGCGTGCTTGTGCAGCGGCTCGGTGAGCGACTTCTCGGGCTTCGTGGCGGTGATCTCGGCGAAGTCCGAGACCGTCTGGAAGCGGCGACCAGCGCTCGTGGGCTTGAGGTGCTTGACTGCCATTGACTCTTTCCCTTCTTCTTCCGTTGGCCGCCCCGCTCAGGGATTGGCGGGACGACACCGGATTACCACGGTGCCGCGCGTATCTACCTTGCGCGGCATGACAGCCCGGGCCCCTTCCGGGGCTCGGGCGAGGTGCCTAGTTCTCGGACGCGCCCTGCTGCTGGGCGTAAATCTCGATCGACTCGCCGGGGGCGAGGGTCACGATGGCCTTCTTCCAGGAGCGGGTGCGGCCGGGGACGGTAGTGCGCAGGCGCTTGAGCTTGCCGTTGACCTTCATGGTGTTGACCTTGACGACGTGGACGCCAAAGATCTTCTCCACGGCGTCAGCGATCTCGCCCTTGGCGGCGGTGGGGGCAACCTCAAAGGTGTACTTGCCCTGCTCCATGTTGTCGAACGAGCGCTCGGTGACGATGGGACGCACGATCACGTTGTAGACGGAGTTCATTTAAGCGAGCACCTCCTCGAAGTGCTTGGCGGTGTCGGGGGTCATGACCAGAGCCGCGTTGTCGATGATGAAGCGGGTGTTGAGCTCGGAGCAGCCCAGGACGGTGACCTTCTCGAGGTTACGGAAGGAGAGGTAGCCGTTGGCATCGTCGTCCGGCAGGACCACGGTCACGCGCTTGCCGTCGAGGCCGAGGCTCTTGATGAGCTGGGCGGCCTGCTTGGTGGAGGGCTTCTCGAAGCTCAGGGCGTCAACGAGGACGAGCTCGGCGTCGGCGGCCTTCGCAGAGAGGGCGCTGCGCATGGCAAGCTTGACCATCTTGTTGTTGATGCGCTTGGAGTGGTTGCGCGGGGTGGGTCCGAAGATCACGCCGCCGCCGGTCCACTGGCCGGCGCGGATGGAGCCCTGGCGAGCGTGGCCGGTGCCCTTCTGGCGCCAAGGCTTGCGGCCGCCGCCGGAGACCTCGTGGCGGTTCTTGGTGGAGTGGGTGCCCTGGCGCAGGCAGGCGTCCTGGCAGGTCACGACCTGGTGCATGACGGGGACGTTCGGCTCGATGCCGAACACGTCGGAGGAGAGCTCGGTCTCGCCGACCTTCTCGCCCTCGACGCTCTTGATATCGTACTTGGACATTCTGTCCTCCTTGTTAGCCTAAGAGTTGGTGTTCTGCTGGCTTAGGCCATGCGGACCTGGACGAGAGCGTTCTTGCCGCCGGGGACAGCGCCCTTGACGAGCATGAGGTTCTGCTCGGCATCAACGCGGACCAGCTTGAGGTTCTTGACCGTAACGCGGTCGTCGCCCATGTGGCCGTACATGTGCAGGCCCTTGCGGACGCGCGCGGGATAGGCGCACTGGCCGATGGAGCCGGGCTTGCGCTGGTTGCGGCAGCCGTGGGTCATGGGGCCACGGGAGAAGTTCCAGCGCTTGACGGTGCCCTGGAAGCCCTTGCCCTTGGAGGTGCCGATGACGTCGACGGCCTTGATGTCGGAGAAGGAATCGACGGTGACCTTGTCGCCGGTGTGGTACTCGGAGGCGTTCTCGACGCGGACCTCGCGCAGGTAGCGCATAGGCTCCACGCCGGCCTTGGCAAAGTGGCCTGCCATGGGCTTGTTCACGTGCTTGGCGGTGATGTCGCCGAAGCCGATCTGGACGGCCTCGTAGCCGTCCGTCTCCTTCGTCTTCACCTGCGAGACGGTGCAGGGGCCAGCCTGGATGACGGTGACGGGGACGACGTTGCCGTTCTCGTCCCACACCTGCGTCATTCCGAGCTTGCGGCCAAGGATGGTGCTGACCATGCTCTTTCCTTACCCTCGGTGGTCATGGGACCCATGGCGGCGCATCCTACGCCGCTCCCCAGCGGACCACGTCCTGTGTGCTTGCCGCTGCATGGGCACAGAAGTCCCCAAATTCAGCAGCTTTGCTATATTACTCCGTCGACAGTGCTTTCACAATGTCTACGCAGAAGTTTTTGTGGTCTCTAGCTGCGGCGCCAACAGCCCCCGCTGCCGGGCGTGTACTGGGCAGCAAGGGGTACTCCCTTTGTGCCCATCCGGGCGCAGCACGGCATAGCGCGCCGGACGCATCAAGGAGGGGCTCTGGAAGGGGCCAAAACGGTGCAATCAGCGCGCTATCCCCGTGAGGCCGGTGCAACCAGCGCGCTATGTCCGCGTATCGGGCGCCTACCCGCCCCCACACCCGCGAACACTGCCAACAACCGCAGCCCGAGTGGCTCATACTTGGTGTCGGATCCGCAATCCAAGCGAAGGGACTCCCATGGCAGACCGCACCGAGGCTATGTTCCAGAGAATGCTCCTTGCCTGCGGGGGCGACCTTCACGAGACCCTCAAGGGCTTTGGCCCGTGGCTCCTCAACGAGAACGACGGCGACCAAGTCGAGACTGAGTCGAAGATAGGCGAGCTCGTTGCCCGACTTGCCGCCGCACAAGAGCCCGAGGAGGGCGTGATCCTTGAGGACGAGCCGGACGAGACGCCGGCAGCTAGGGAAGACAAGGGCGACACGTCCGAGATCCTCATCACCTGCGCGGGACAACTCGGCGCCGCCCTCTCCTCCCCGGCCGAATGTGCGCGCATCTCCCGCGAGGCGGCCCAGCGCCGCCGCGTTGTGGGCTGGGTGGTTGCCAACTTCGACCAGGTGGGCGGAAGTCCCCTAGAGTGGCACGAGCAGGTCGCGGCCTTCATGGACACGGACCCCGCGTGTGCCCTTCAGCTCCTCGCCGTCGTCCGCAAACGCTACCCCGAGGACCCGAAGCTCCGCGCGGACGAACTTGCATGCGCCCAGAGCCTCATGGGCAGCCACGGGCACTAAGGGGTACTCCCTTTGTGCCCACTAGCGGCCACTCGCGCGTTGAATGATGTGTCGGTCCAGCCCAGTGATGCGTGCGACTTGATTGATTGTCAGTCCGGCGTCCAGAAGGTCTCGAACGGATTCGTTGCGCTTCGTCGCAGGCATCCCTTCCAGGGCGTCCAGCCCCGTCTCCCCAAGCGCCCTCTTCGCAACCCTCAGTGCCTCATCATCCGTGATGTGCCGGCTGAGCGTGCTCCCCGGATACGCCGACAAGGGCATGGGATCCCGACGGCTGAACTCTATGAATCCCTCGCGACCCCCCAGCATGTCGAGGACCAAATCCGTGTCTGTTACGCCGTTGCGCCCCAGGTAGTCCCTGGCGCTGCTCCACTCGTACGCGGAAGCAGGGCAGATTCCCGCCACCGCTGGGTTGGCGTCGACATAGCGCACCGCAGCCAGGAGGTATTCGTCCGACTCTATCGGCTCGCTCCAAAGCGGCTTCCTGAACACTCGCCCAGCGCGTCCGACCTTCTCCTTGAAGTACATGGCATAGCGCTCATGCAGGTACTTCATGGCTTCGCTCAGCTTGCCCGACTCGTCATCTACTACTAGGTGCGTGTGGTTGCTCATGAGGACGTATCCCCGCACCTTGATGCCCGACACATCCTTGGTCTCGGCGAGAAGGTCCAGGTACCTGCGGCGATCCTCGTCGTCCTCGAAGATGATCTTGTTCGACTCTCCCTTGGGCACCACGTGATAGAACCCTGATTCGCTCCTCTTCCTAGCGGCGTGCGGCACGGCCACCCCTCTCCCCCCAAAAGTGGTGGCGGTAGTTGTACCCCATCGCGCCAACACCTAAGCAGACGTGGGCAGAAAGGGAGTACCCCTTAGTGCCCACCCCCCAGCGGCTAAAAGGCGCGACCCCGCTTGGGAGCCGCGCCCTCTTTCGTCACGCTATGAGCGAGAAGCCCTAGAGCTTGATCTCGATGTTCACGCCAGCGGGGAGGTCGAGGCGCATGAGCGAGTCGACGGTGCTGCTGGAGGGGTCGAGGATGTCGATGAGGCGCTTGTGGGTGCGCATCTCGAACTGCTCGCGGGAGTCCTTGTCCTTGTGGGGCGAGCGGATGACGGTGTAGAGGTTCCGCTCGGTGGGCAGGGGGATGGGGCCGGAAACGCGGGCGCCCGTCTTCTGCGCGGTGTCCACGATGAGCTTCGCGGACTGATCAACGACCTCGTGGTCGTAGCCCTTGAGGCGAATCCTGATCTTCTGGCTTGACACTTTGGTACCTCCATCAATGAGCTATGGCTCGTGGTCGTGTAATTAGGAAGCGCTTCCGCCGTTCTTGGCAACGATCTCGTCACGGATGTTCTTGGGGACGGGCTCGTACGCGTCGAACTGCATGGTGTAGCTAGCGCGACCCTGCGTCTGGGAGCGCAGGTCGGTGGCGTAGCCGAACATCTCGCCCAGGGGCACCTTGGCGCGGATAACCTTGGTGTCGCGGCGGTCCTCCATGCCCTCGATCTTGCCGCGGCGGGAGGACAGGTTGCCCATGACGTCGCCCATGTACTGCTCGGGCGTCTCGACCTCCACGGACTCGACGGGCTCGAGGAGGACGGGGTCGGACATCTGCAGGGCCTTCTTGATGGCCATGGAGCCGGCGACCTTGAAGGCGGCCTCGGAGGAGTCGACCTCGTGGTAGGAGCCGTCGACGAGCGTGACCTTGACGTCCTGGACGGGGTAGCCGGCGATGACGCCGGAGTTCAGCGCCTCCTGGATGCCCTTGTCGACGGACGGGATGTACTCCTTGGGCACAGAGCCGCCGATGGTGGCGTTCACGAACTCGTAGCCGAAGCCCGGCTCCATCGGCTCGAGGTCGATGATGGCGTCGCCGTACTGGCCACGGCCGCCGGACTGACGGACGAACTTGCCCTGGACGTGCTCGACCTTGTGGCCGGCGGTCTCGCGGTAGGCGACCTGCGGCTTGCCCACGTTGCAGTCCACCTTGAACTCGCGACGCAGACGGTCGACGATGATCTCGAGGTGCAGCTCGCCCATGCCGGCGATGATGGTCTGGCCGGTCTCGTGGTCGGTGTGCACCTGGAAGGTCGGGTCCTCCTCGGCCAGCTTGGCCAGGCCCACGGACATCTTCTCCTGCTCGGCCTTGGTCTTGGGCTCCACGGCAACGTCGATGACGGGGTTGGCGAACTGGATGGACTCGAGGACGATCGGGTTCTTCTCGTCGCAGAGGGTGTCACCGGTGGTGGTGTTCTTGAAGCCCACGCACGCGACGATGGCGCCGGCGGAGCACTCCTCGCGGTCCACGCGGTCGTTGGCGTTCATCTCGAGGATGCGGCCAAGGCGCTCGCGGTTGTCCTTGTTGACGTTGTAGATGTAGGAGCCCGCCTCGGCATGACCGGAGTACACGCGGATGTAGGTGAGCTTACCCACGTAGGGGTCGGTCATGATCTTGAAGGCCAGCGCGGAGAAGGGCTCCTTGAAGTCGGCCTTGCGGGTGATCGTCTCGCCGGTCTTGGGGTCGTGGCCCTCGACGTCGGGGATGTCCAGCGGGCTGGGCAGGTAGTCCACGACGGCGTCCAGGAGCTCCTGGATGCCCTTGTTCTTGTAGGCGGAGCCCACGAAGACAGGGTTGAGCTCGTTGGCGATCACGCCGGCACGGATGGCGCGCTTGATGACGTCCACGGGGGGCTCCTGCTCCTCGAGGAGCATCTCCATCAGCTCGTCGTCGTAGTTGGAGGCGGCGTCGAGGAGCTCCTCGCGCTTCTCGGCGGCGATGTCCGTGAACTCGTCAGGGATGGCGTCCATGGGCTCGGGATAGATCATGCCCTTGGCGTCCTCCTTGAAGTCCCACGCGGTGTTGGTAACAAGGTCGATGAGGCCCCAGAAGTTGGACTCAGAGCCCATGGGCACCTGGGCGGCCACGGCGTAGGCACCAAGGCGGTCACGCATGGTGTCGATGGCGTGCCAGAAGTCCGCGCCCACGCGGTCGAACTTGTTGATGAAGGCGATGCGGGGCACGTTGTACTTGGCAGCCTGGCGCCACACGGTCTCGGACTGGGGCTGGACGCCGGCCACGGCGTCGAAGACGGCAACGGCGCCGTCAAGGACGCGCAGGGAGCGCTCGACCTCGGCCGTGAAGTCCACGTGGCCCGGGGTGTCGATGATCTGGATGACGTGGTCCTTCCAGAAGCACGTGGTGGCCGCGGAGGTGATGGTCACGCCGCGCTCCTGCTCCTGGACCATCCAG
>CADAUA010000002.1 GCA_902791035.1 uncultured Coriobacteriaceae bacterium
GGCGGGGCGCCGCGGGCGGGGCCGGCGGGGCCGGCGGGGGCGGCGGGAAATAACGGACAGATGTTGGCGAGGGGCGACTGCAATCCTGCGGTTTTGTCGTCGCGCGGCGGCTGGCGGCACGACTTGTGTCCGTTATTTCGAGCGCTGTCGGCACAAGAGCCGCCGCCTTCAGCGCCTCGGGCAAGAGCCGCCGGATGCGGCGTGCGCGCCGGGGACTTGCGGCTCCTCCCTGACGACGATTGGCGCTAGCGGATGCGGGGGCGCTCGGCGGCCTTGGCGCGCACGCTCTCCAGGAGCCGCGCGTAGCCTTGGGCGAAGCGCCTCCCGCGCGGACCATCCAGATCCGCAGCCTGCACCACGCCGTGCTCGTCCGACACGAGGAAGACCTCGCTCACGGGCGGCTCGGCGCCCGACCTGCCGGCTCCGCTCCCCAGCAGCCCATCGGCCGCCGCATTGCGAACCTCCTGCACCAGTCCCTCGCACCGGATGACGTTAAGCCCCACGGTCTGCGCGAGATCCGCCACGAGGCCCGAGGCGGCACCCACGGCTGAGCCAGGCGCCACGCCCCACAGGAGGTCGCCGCCGCGGACAGCCCAGAGGGTCTCCGGCACCACGCCCGTCTCGTCCCCCTCGCGAGCAGCCTGAAATGCGCGACCAGCGAGACCGGAGGCGGTGGCAACCGCCAGAGGCTCGTAGGGCCCCACCGTCATAGCGGCTCGGCCCCCCTCGTCCACGATGAGCATGAGGACGCCGTCCGGATGCTGGGCCGACCCGTCGTGGAGGGTCCACTCCACGTGCTGCTGGGCCCAGGCAACGAGGTTGGGCGAGACGATCGCGCCGTTCACACGTCGCTGGCCAAGGGCGCGCAGATGCCGACCCGCCATGGGCAAATCACCGCCGGCGATGCGCCAGCGACACACGAGGGACGGCCTCCCCAGCGTAAAGTTCTCCTGCATGGCACCCGCATCCGGCATGGGACACCCCTCCTTGGTCGCGCACTGGACTTCAATCCTACCCCGGCAGATGGGTCGACTTGCGCGAGGCAGCTCACCCCCGCGGAACTGCACGTTTGCCGGGGGTCAAACGTGCAGATCCGACCCGGACCCGCGCAAGATTGCACGTTTGCTGGGGGTCAAACGTGCAGATCCGACCCGGACGGAAATCCTCCCGGCGCGCCAGCCGACTGCTCCACACGCCCACCCCAGCCCCTGCCGTCTACCAGCGCAAACGCACGCTCGGCGCATAACGTCCGCCAATTCGCGTCATCCAGTGACATAATCCAATAGACCGTCAGCCGGCCGGGGCCTCGCACCCCTGGCCCACCCCGCGACCCCGGAGGCACGCCGCGCATGGCAAACCGTCTCGTGGCGCCCACCCGCGCCCAACGACACAACCCCACCCAGGTGGCACACACCTGGGAGCGCTCCATGAACGTGGTGCTCGGGGCGTCCACCGTCCTGCTTCTGGCCCTTCTCGTCCAGACGCTCACCACGCAGCCCAACCCGCTCCCCGCCGTCATGACCATCGCCGGCCTGGTGCTCCTGTGCTTCTTCTACGCCTTCGTCTTCGTGATGCCCGACGACCTCACCTCCAAGTCCACCGACCGCACCCTGGGCATAGCGTCTCAGCTCTTCAGCTACGCGCGCGGCGGCTTTACCGAGAAGTCCATGCAGGGTGCCTGCCGCACGATCCTGCCCGAGACCTTTGCCGCCGCCATCTGCGTGACCGATGGCAAGAAGGTCATGGCCAGCTCGGGCGAGCTCTTCTCGGCCTTCCCTCCCGGGCACGACCCAGTGTCTCCGGCCACGGCCTCGGTCGTGAGCTCCGGCGAGGTCGTGGTATTCGTGGGCGAGCACGACGACCCCAAGGTCACGCTCCCCGACCAGCTCCATGCGGGCATCGTAGCGCCCCTGCGCGTGGGCGACTCCGCGGTGGGCACGCTCGAGCTCTACTACCGCCGCCAGGGCCAGATAGACCAGCGCCAGATGGCCCTGGCCTCCGGCTTCGCCGAGCTTCTCTCCGCCCAGCTGGCCACCTTCGAGCTGGAGCGCCAGTCGGAGATAAGCGCCCGCGTGGAGCTCAAGGCCCTGCAGTCGCAGGTGGACCCGCACTTCCTCTTTAACACCCTGGGGACCATCGTCTCGCTCGTGCGCACCGACCCAGAGAAGGCCCGCCGGCTGATCATCGACTTCTCGGACTACTACCGCCAGACCCTGGGCGACTCCGACAAGACCGTGACCGTAGAGCAGGAGATCCGCCAGGGCATGCGCTACTTCACCCTCATGCAGGCCCGCTACGGCGACGACCGCCTGGCCATCAGCCAGGACGTGGACGAGGCCCTGCTCCACAAGTCCGTGCCGCCCTTCATCCTCCAGCCCATCCTGGAGAACAGCGTCAAGCACGGCATGCGCGAGGTGGGCACCCTCCACATCCGCCTGACGGCCCAGGAGATCCCCGGCGGCGTCGCGCTCTCGGTGGAGGACGACGGCGTGGGCATGGACGCCCAGACGCGCGACCACCTCTTTGACCCCAAGCGCGCCCGCCACGACGGCAAGGGCGCCGGCCTGGCCATGAACAACGTGCTACAACGCATCCACCTCTTCTTTGGCAACGACTCGCACATAGACGTGGAGTCCACACCAGACGTGGGAACCAAGGTAACGATCGTGCTGCTGGGCGATGCCCTCGACCAGCAGCGGGAGGAGACGCCCAATGTGGAACGCACTCATAGTTGATGACGAGCCGCCTATAAGGTCGGAGCTCCGCTACCTCCTGGGCCGCGACGGCCGCTGCGGCGACATCCGCGAGGCCGGCAGCGCCACCGAGGCCGTGGCCGACATCATGGAGGACGAGCCGGACGTCATCTTCCTGGACATCTCCATGCCAGGCACGAGCGGCATGCGGCTGGCCGAGACCCTGCGCAACCTCAAGCACCCGCCGGTGATCGTCTTCGTGACGGCGCACGCCGAGTACGCTGCGCAGGCCTTTGACCTGGATGCCGTGGACTACGTGCTCAAGCCCATCGAGGAGGAGCGCCTGCAGAACACCTTGGCCCGCATAGACGCCGCCCTGGCCAAGCGCGACGCCCCGCGGTCCGTGCGCGACGTGCCACGAATCGGCATCAGCAGCGGGAGCCGCAAGCTCTTCGTGCCCGTGACGGACGTGATCTACGTGGAGGCGCGGGCGGACTCCTCGTACGTGGTGACCACGCAGGGGGCCTCGCTCGTGAGCGAGTCCATCCTCTCGCTTGAGCGCCGGCTGGAGCGCGAGGGCTTCTGTCGCGTGCACCGTAGCTACCTGGTGAACCTGGACTTCGTGCACAACGTGGCCGAGACCCCCTCGGGCCTCCTGGAGCTCGAGCTCGAGGGGGTTGACAAGCGCGTCCCCGTGTCGCGCCGCCGCATGAGCGACGTCAAGGAACGTCTGGGCATGGCCTGACGCGGGGTCGGAGCTCGTGTCACGCAGGGTCGGAGTTCGTGTCACGCGGGGTCGGAGTTCGTGTCACGCCCGGGAGCGGCGACCGTCGCCGTCGAGCGAGATCACGAGCCAGAGCAGCGCCCAAGCGAGCACGATGGCCCACTCCGCCGCCGAGAAGGACGACGGCGTGAGCGGCACAGCAAGCAGGGCCATGCAGATGCCGCTGGCCACGCAGGCCGCGAGCACGCCCATCCGACCCCCCAGAACGTGGAAGGGCCGCGGCATGGTGGGATCGAGCTTGCGCATACGCAGGCAGGAGAGCGACACCACCAGGTAGGCGAAGCAGAAGGCAAAGGCCGAGACCTTAGAGAGGGGCGCCAGCACCCCCGCCCCTAGGAATGGGCCCACTAGGGCGACTCCCACGGCCTGCCTTATGGCATCGCGGGGCACCCCCGTGAGCGGGTCCACCTGGGCCAGGCCCTGCGACAGCTGTCCCATGCGGGCGAGCGCCAGGAGCGAGTAGCCCGTGGCGCCCACGAAGGAGTTCATGGGGCCTATCGGACAGAGAAGGGCCACCACCAGCATGAGGGGCATGACCCGCGGGGCCAGCTCCCCCAGCGTGCGGATGGCAGGCAGAGGCCGCGCCACGAACTCCGTCCAGGGCACCATGGTGCCAAAGGCATAGGTGTCGATGATGTAGAAGCCGGCCGAGGCAACGAGCGTCATGGCTATGACCTTGCCGAACTTGTTCCAGTTGACGCCCTCGGCCGCCTCCTCGGAGCGCTGCGGGATGGTCGAGAAGCCCGCGTAGAAGAAGGGCGTCACGCAGAGCATGGACATGACGCCCATGCCAAGGCTTGCCGGCGGATCGGCGCCACTCACGCTCGCCCCGCTCAGGCTCGCGAAGGCGGGCAGGGCGTTGTCCGGCGAGCCCCGCAGGGCCGCCACGCCCAGGACCACCAGCATGCCAGCCAGCTGCACGTAGGAGAGGACCAGCTGGAGCCGGGCCGAGTCCTGGGGCCGGTCCAGGTTGAGGTGGCCCACGTAGAGGACCACGAGGTCGGCGAGGAGTGCTGGCAGAAGGTAGATGTCGGTCCCAGCCACCCGATAGAGGCGCACAGCGTTGAGCCAAGCGAAGGCAGGCATGCCTCCCAGCACCTGCGAGATGATCACCGAGAGCACGAGCGAGTCCCACATGGCCACCACGCCGCTGCCTAGGATCATGGCCCAGCCCACGAGCGACGACATCCGCCGGCCGTGCGTGCGCTCCACGAACTCCAACACCCCGCCGGACTTGGGGCGCGCCGTGGCGAGCTCCGCAAAGACGCAGGCTATGGGAGCCATGAGGATCATGCCCAGGAGCGATGCCACCACCACGGCCGTGGGGCCGCCGCCCTGAACCATCCAGTCGCCCACCAGGAGGAGCCATGACGAGCCCACGATGGCGCCGAAGCCCAGGTTGAAGAAGTCCCACAGCGAGAGGGTCCTTCTCGCCTGCGGCATGCCCTGCTCGTCCACGCTCGCCTCCCTGTCACAATAGTGTCAGTCACTATTGTGACATTTCACATCTTATGTCACAGAGGTGACTGACACTATTGTGACAACACTGCTGTGACACCACGAAAGGGCGCCGGCCCTCGCGAGCCGGCGCCCAGAGTCGCATCTACGATGCAAGCCCGCCCAGATTACAGGGCGTCCTTGATCATGATGTCGCCCTCCTTCATGACCACGTCGAGGTTGTCGGCGTTGAGGTCATGGATGTTGGCGAGGACGTCGCCCTTGACAACCAGGATATCGGCGGACTTGCCGGCCTCGACGGAGCCGAACTCGTCCTGGCCACCGATCATCTTGGCACCGTTGAGCGTGGCGCCCACGATGGTGTCCATGGTGGAGATGCCGCAGTGGTCGACCCAGGTGTACAGCTCGTCGAAGGTCGTCTGGCCGTACGGGGTGGAGAAGGAGAAGGAGTCGGAGCCAACGGTCAGCGTGATGCCCATCTTGTAGGCGCGGTTGAGGTTGGCGTAGGAGCGAGCCATGCCCTTCTCGGCGTTGTTCTTGCCAGGCCACTTGTCGAGCTCGGGGGTCCACTCGGGAGGATAGGTGCCGTACCAAGAGGGCAGGAAGCCGACGGTCGGGGTGAAGAAGGTGCCCTTCTCGGCCATGAGCTCCATGGTCTTATCGTCGAGCTCGAAGCCGTGGATGAGCTGCTTGCAGCCGAAGCGCACGGAGTCATAGGCACCGGAGATGCTGTTGTAGGAGTGGGACCACACGGGGATGCCGATGAGGGCGCACTCGTCGCAGACGGCCTTGATCTCCTCGGTGTCCATCAGCTGAGCGCGGCCGGAGTCCCAGCGCCAGATGCCGCCGCCGGAGACCCAGATCTTGATGGCGTCGGGGTTCTCGCGCAGGCGCATACGGATGGCGTGACGGAGCTCCCACGGGCCGTCCACCTGGTCGCCCCAAGGGTGGCCTTCCTTGGACATCTCGAACGGCAGGCCGTGAACGTCGCCGTGGCCAGCGGTACGGCAGAAGCCGCGGCCGGTAGCGTAGATGCGCGGGCCCTTCATGACGCCCATGTTCACGAGGTTACGGATGGCGATACCGTTGATGCCGATCTCGCACACGGTGGTGAGGCCGTGGGTCACGGCGTCGTAGGCCTGCTTGACGGCGCACGCCTGCTTCTGGTGGATGTCCTCGATGACCCAGTCGTTGTCGGTGTCGGTCAGGTTACCGGAGAAGTGCAGGTGGGTATCGATGATACCGGGCATGACGGTCTTGCCCTTGGCGTCGATCACGGTGTAGCCCTCGGGAACCTCGGTGGCCTCGCCGGCGTAGGTGATCTTCTTGTCGTCAACCAGGACCAGGGAGTCGTTGACCGCGTGGGCCCCAGTGCCGTCGACGAGCTTGCCACCAACGATTGCGTACTTGCTCATGACGAACCTCCTACTGCTTGTTGCTGACTTGCCGATACTTGCCTTGCTTGCACGTCCCCGCAGGGACGGTGTTGCCTTGGGGGGCGGGGCCTCCAGGCGGCCCCGCCTTGGTGCGTTTGGTGCCGGGTGGTGCGTGTGGTGCTAGGTGGTGCGGTTGGTGCCGGGCGCTAGGCCTTTGATGCCTCGCCCTCGGCGGCGTGCTTGTTGCCGAATACCGCCATGATCAGGACGCCTATGAGAATCCAGGCGATGGTGATGGCCCACTCGACGGGCTTGAGGGACGCAGGCGAGAAGGGCAGGACCATGAGGGCGATCACGATGAGGCCGGCCAGGATGGCGCACATGATGCCCGCCTTGCCGCCGTTGACCTCGTAGGGACGCGGGAGGTCGGGCTCGGTCTTGCGGAGCTTCCAGCAGGCGAAGCCGGCCATGGTGCAGGCGAAGATGAAGCCGAGCGACGCCACGTTGGTCAGGGGGACCAGCATGTTCTTGCCCAGGAAGGGGCCGACGAGCGTGAGGATGGCCATGACCTTGTTTGCCGTGGAGGGAGCGCCCGTGTTGGGGTCAAGCTCAGAGAAGGACTCGGGCAGCATGCGCTTGCGGCCCATGGCCAGCATCAGGCGGCTGGACGCGCCGTAGAAGGAGTTCATGGGGCCCAGGGGGCCAAGGGTGGCGATGATCAGCATGGCCACGTAGAAGAAGATGTTGATCTTCTCGAGGACGGCCAGGGCGGGCACGGACTCCTGCACGAACTCGGTCCAGGGGTGGATGGTGCCAAAGGCGTAGATGCAGATCAGGTAGAAGACGCCGGAGGCCAGAAGGGCGATGGCCGGGATCAGGCCGAACTTCTTCCAGTCGAGGTTGGCCGAGGCCTCCTCGGCCTGCTGCGGGATGGTGTCGAAGCCCGCGTAGAAGAAGGGGGTCATGACCAGCACTGCCACGATGCCGCCAAAGAGCGAGGTGGCGTTGGTGGAGCCGGCGACCTCAGTCTGCACCTGGCTGAAGATGGGCTGCGCGTTGTCGGGCGAGCCGGTGGCAAAGGAGATGACCATTGCCAGGACCATGCCGGTGAGAAGGGCCTTGGTGAGGAAGCTGGAGAGCTTGGCCGCGGCGCCGGCGCCCTTGAAGTTGAGGAAGATGACCAGGACGGCAAAGCACAGGGCGATGATCGTGGGGAAGAGATAGACGTCGGCGCCCATGATGGTGTAGAGCTTGACGGACGTGAGCCACTCCGCACCCGGGAACTTGGCCCAGCGCTCGGAGATGAGCGTAGAGATTGCGATTGCCTCCCAGGGGCACAGCGGCGCGTTGCCCAGGAGCAGCATCCAGCCGGTGAGGAAGCCCAGCTTGCGCCCATAGGTGCGGTCGACGTACTCGATGATGCCACCACTGATGGGGATGGCAGCGGTGAGCTCGCCGAAGCACATGCCGATGGGTACCAGGAAGATGGCTCCGATCGCGAATGCGATCATGGCGGGGATGGGGCCGCCGCCCAGGATCATCCAGTTGCCCACGAGCATGACCCAGCCGGTGCCGATGATGGCGCCAAAGCCGATGGTGAAGAAGTTGAAGAGCGTTAGCTCCTTCTTCATCCCAGCGCCCTCTGCGGGTTGGGCGGCCGCGTTCTTGTCTGCCATGATCCTCCTTCCATAGACGTTGCGACGCGGGTGCGCCGCACCTGACTTTGGGCTTGACGCCCCTTGTTGCCGTCCTCTGACGGCCTGCGATGTAAACGTTACCGGCGACTGCGAAATCTTTTGGACACATTCCGAAATGCGGCTGCAACGTGCATAGCACCGGCCGGTTTCCACCGATGGGCGGGCGGATGGTCGCCATGCGTCCGCGAGCGGCCTGTGTTGCGTTACCATTGGTCGACGAGCGGCGCCACGAGCGGCGCTCGCCGAGAAGTGCCTGCTTGCGGTGGGTGGGCGCAGCAGGGGCACGGGACCGCCCGACTCGACCTCCAGGAGACAAGCGCATGCCCGACCAACAGCCCATACGCCCCGCGACTCGCCCCACGGCAGCACACCCCGCGGTAACGGGGCGCTTCGCACCCACACCCTCGGGGCGCATGCACCTTGGCAACGCGTTCTCGGCCCTGATGGCCTGGCTCTCTGCCCGGGCGGCGGGTGGTCGCATGGTGCTGCGCATAGAGGACCTGGACCCCCGGGCCCAGAACCCCGAGGCCGCGCAGCTAATCATGGACGACCTGGCCTGGCTGGGGCTGGACTGGGACGAGGGCCCCTGGTACCAGAGCCAGCGCGACGAGACGTACGCGGCGGCCATCGACCGGCTGGAGGCCGCGGGCCTCACCTACCCCTGCTTCTGCACCCGGGCGGAGCTCCATGCCGCCACGGCACCCCACGCCTCGGACGGCACCTACGTGTATCCCGGCACCTGCCGGGGGCTCACCGCCCAGCAGATAGCCGAGCGCTCACGCTTGCGCCGGCCGGCCACGCGCCTGCGGGTGCCCGAGGCGGACGATCCCGCAGGCACCATCGCCTTCGACGACCTGGCCCTGGGTCACCACGAGGAGGTACTGGCGCGCGAGTGCGGCGACTTCCTCGTGCGGCGCAGCGACGGCGTGGTGGCCTACCAGCTGGCCGTAGTCGTAGACGACGCCCTCATGGGTGTGACCCAGGTGGTCCGTGGTGCCGACCTGCTGGGGTCGGTGGCGCGCCAGACCTACCTACAGCGCCTGCTCGGCTACCCCACCCCCACCTACGGCCACGTGCCCCTGCTCGTGGCGCCAGACGGACGGCGCCTCTCCAAGCGCGAGCACGACCTGGACCTTGGCGCGATCCGCGCACACGAGGCCAGGCCCGAGCGGCTGCTCGGGGTCCTGGCCAGCTGCGTGGGACTCGCCGAGAAGGGCGAGAGCCTGAGCGCCAGCCAACTCGCGACGCGCTTCTCGTGGGAGGCACTGCGCGTGCATGCCGGCAACGTGGTCGTTGACGGAGATTTTCTCTCCTGATCGATTTGGGGAGTTGTGGGCTCGGCCGGTTGGCTGTATTATTCTTGAGCACTGTCTTTGGAGAGCTGACCGAGAGGCCGAAGGTGCTCGCCTGCTAAGCGAGTATAGGGTGCAAACTCTATCTGGGGTTCGAATCCCCAGCTCTCCGCCAGGATGCCCGGACCCGTCGCGCGCTGCGTGGCGGGTCTTTTTTGTTCTGCGGCCGCAGCACGTACTTGTTCTGCAGCCGCGGGCCGTGACAACCCTCCGCGCGTGTCCCGCGCAGTCAGCTTGCCCCGCGCGTTTGTGTACAAAATGTGATTGCAAAATCTACTCCCAAGCGTAATTGACACCACGCGGTTCCCGTGGCATAGTAGTTAGTCGCACGCGCCGTTACCTCAGCTGGATAGAGGACCTGACTACGAATCAGGGCGTCATAGGTTCGAATCCTATACGGCGCACCACGCACATGAGGGAGCCCCTTCGGGGGCTCCTTTTTTGTATGACCGACGAGCGATAGCCAGCAAGTGCGCTGGGACTTCTAGCTCCTCGGCCGCCACCTAGCAGTGCGGCGGGCGGTACACCATCCCGGTGGCATCGCCCCCAGCCGTGTACACGTAGGGAATCCCAGCCTCGTCGGCCTTGTCCATAAGGTCGAAGGCGCCATCGGGCAGCCCGACGATCGCGGTCCACAGACCGTCCGGGCCGTCCGCGCCGTCCACCCCAAGCACCGCGGCCAGCCGCGCTGCGTCGTCTGGCGAGAAGGAAAGGCGCGTCACGTGCTCATCCTCGCCAAAGGCCGCGGTCACACCCGGCCCCGCGAGGCGCTCCTCGACCTCGACCACACCGAACCTTCCCACCGTGAGCCTCTCGAGTACCTCGTCCTGGTGACGCACCCCACTCCACTCCCACGACCTTGCGCCGTCATAACCCCTCTGAGCCATGCTGACCTCCGCTCTCTCGTCTTATGGGAGCGAGTATATCATGTTCACGAACAATTGTTCGTGAGAATATGAGACGATCTTGCCAAACTCGCCTGTGCCACCCATAGTCTGCGGTGCGTTAAGCTATACGTCCATCCAAAGAGATCGGAGTGGCATATGGGCAGGTTCGAGGGTGTGGGCGTCGCGTTCTGCGGCGGCGGGTTCCGCTCGTACGCGGAGGTCGCGGCGCTCGAGGACATGGAGCGCAACGACGTGAGGATCGCCGCCGTGGCGGGCACCTCCATGGGATCGCTCCTTGCCGTGCTTTCGGCCTCCGGCGCCTCCGCCACTCGCATCGCCGAGCTCCTCGTGGAGATGGACCGTCAGGTCGTGGCCGAGGGCCTGCTCCGCAACATGCAGCTCAAGGTCCTCAACGTGGTCACCAACCGCGGCATCGTTGCCTCCGCCGACATGGAGCGCATCGCGCGGGCAACGCTCTCGGCCGCTGGCGTGAGCACCATGGCCGACCTCAAGATGCCCATCGCCATGCCGGCCGTGGACCTGACCTCTGGCGAACTCTGCGTCTTTACCAACGACACCGACCTCTTTGGCGACACCTCCGGCTCCTGGACCTGCCTTACCGGCGACCTCGACCTGGCCAAGTGCATGGTGGCCTCCGCCTCCTATCCGCTGGCGATAAGCCCCACCGACTATCTGGGCCGTACCTTTATGGACGGGGGTTGCCGCATGAACCTCCCCACCCCGCTCTTCGACCGCATGCAGGTTGATGCTGTGGTGGGCATCGGAATGGAGCGACACATGCAGCCCCTAGGCGAGGTCACGCCGCTCGCGATCGCACAGCGGACCATGTCGTGCGGGGCCAACCAGCTCGACCGGCTGTATGCCCAGAGCGCGGACATCTACATCAACCTGCCGGTTTCCGGCGATGACGCCTTCCAGGCGGGCACCGGGCAGCAGGTGATCGCGGAGGCGCGGCAGATGATGCAGGACCATCCGGTGGACTGGTCCGCCGCGCGACCCACGCCCCTCATGGCCATGCGACGCGCGGCTGTGGACGCCTTTGCCCGCATGATGCGCCCCCAGCACCTGCTGCAGCTCTAGGCGAGGGCAGGGCGGGAAGAATCCCCCGCTTAGCAGGGCCTAACCGTCCCGGTTGTCCCGATCCCGGAAATTCCTCCCGCTTAGAGCTGCCTAAGCGTCTTGGGTTTCCCATTCCGGGAAGAATCCCCCGCTTAGCAGGTTCTAAGCGTCCCAGGTTTCCCAGCACTGGGAAGAACCCCCCGCTTAGCGGCCCCTAAGCGTCCTGGTTGTCCCCCGAAGGCGGCAATCGCTCCTGTCTGGCAGGCAACCAAACGTGTCCGCCTGCCCGTCACGCGCCCATGGGCCCACCAGCACCCCGCTCCGCACGGCCGCCCGCCCCTCGCCGCACGAAAACGGGGCGCCCGGCCGCAGCTGGACGCCCCGCAGGTCGCACGTACTTGTTGCCGCGCGCTATGCCAGAGGCTTGATGACCTCCATGTCGCGCATGTAGGGACGCAGGGCCTCGGGCACCGTGATGGAGCCGTCGGCGTTCTGGTAGTTCTCCATGATGGCGGCCATGGTGCGGCCCACGGCCAGGCCGGAGCCGTTGAGGGTGTGGACCAGGCGCGTGCCCTTGAACTCCGCAGGGTCCTTGTAGCGGATGTTGGCGCGACGGGCCTGGAAGTCCCAGCAGTTGGAGCAGGAGGAGATCTCCTTGTAGTTGTTGTAGCTGGGCAGCCAGACCTCCAGGTCGTAGCACTTGGTGGCGCTGAAGCCAATGTCGCCGGTGCAGAGGGTAACCACGTGGTAGGGCAGGCCCAGGACCTGCAGCACGTGCTCGGCCTCGGCCACCATGCTCTCCAGCTGGTTCATGGAGTCCTCGGGCTTGGCGAACTTGACCATCTCGACCTTGTCGAACTCGTGCACGCGGATGATGCCGCGGGTGTCGCGGCCGGCCGATCCCGCCTCCTCGCGGAAGCAGGGAGTGAAGGCCGTGTACCAGAGCGGCAGGTCCTTGCCGTCGAGGATCTCGTCGCGGTGGATGTTGGTCAGCATGACCTCGGCGGTGGGGATCAGGTACATGCCGCCGGACACGTGGTAGAGGTCCTCGTCGAACTTGGGCAGCTGGCCCGTGCCAAAGAGGGAGTCGTAGTTGGTGATTACGGGCGGCCACCACTCCTTGAAGCCGGCCTTCACGTGCTCATCGATGAAGAAGTTGATAAGCGCGCGCTCCATGAGGGCACCGGCTCCGCCCAGCAGGTAGAAGCGCGTGCCCGCCAGCTTGATGCCGCGGTCGAAGTCGATCATGCCCGTGGCGGGGCCAAGGTCCCAGTGGGCCTTGGGCTCGAAGTCGAAGTGCGTGGGCTCGCCCCAACGACGCGCCTCGGGGTTGTCGGAGTCGTCCTTGCCGTAGGGCACGGACTCGTGGGGGATGTTGGGGATAGCGGCCACCAGGTCAAAGAGGTCCTTCTCCACCTGGGCGCGCTTGTCGTTGAGCTCGGCGATGCGGTCCTTGCCGGCCGCGACCTGGGCCTTGGCGGTCTCGGCCTCGTCCTTCTTGCCCTCGCGCATGAGAAGGCCGATCTGCTTGGACACGGAGTTGCGCTCCGCCTGCAGCTTCTCGACCTCGGCAATCGTGGCGCGGCGCTCCTCGTCGAGCTCGAAGAAGCGCTCGCGGTCCCAGTGGGCGTTCTGGCGGTCGGCGCAGGACTTGTCGACCACATCGGGGTTCTCTCGGACGAACTTGATGTCGAGCATCACACACTCCTCGAATTGTTGGGCTGCACATCGGCGCGAGGCTGGCGCGCGGCGGCTTTGCAGTGCGTCAAGTATATACTTGTGGTTCGTCAACAACGCCCCTAGGTGGGCAAAACGCGGGGAGGCCCCATGGACTTCATCGGCTGGCTCTTTAACACCAAGCAGGGCGTGATCGCCTTGGTGCTGGGCGGCATCGTCGTCTTCGTGATCATCGCGTTCGTGCTGGAGCGCAAGACGCGCAAGGTCTACTACAACCACAAGAAGTCCGCGGACGACTGGGACCTCTTTGACGACGAGGAGTCAGACAGCGAGAGCGGCTGGTCGGACTTCGACGACGACAACAAGTAGCGGGGGCGGGCGGGCCGGCGGGTTCGGCGGCGGGCGGTCCCGGCAACCCCGGCGGCCCCGGCGGCGGGCGGGCTCCACAGCTTCCCGTGTCAAAGGCACGCCAGACTACCACGACCGCCCAGCAGCAGGGCAGCCACCTCAAACGGGCAAGTAAGCGCGGCGAGAAGGCCTTCTCGCCGCGCGATTTGTACCGGATTCGTACCGCCTGGGGATTCCTAGCATAAGAAAAGAGCGCTTCCGCTTGTAGATTTACCGGCATCTACCTGCGGAAACGCTCTCCGAAGAAATCATGGTGCGGGCGAGAGGACTTGAACCTCCATGAGATTGCTCTCATACGGACCTGAACCGTACGCGTCTGCCAATTCCGCCACGCCCGCGTGCTGTGTAATAGTACAACAAGTCTCGGCGCTTGGGGGCGAGAATTTCTGTCGACTTCTGGAAAGGGTGATAAGCCCCACACCTCGACCAAACCTGCAGGGGATGCGAGTTCACCCGAGGTCTGGGCCGGATCGCAGGGATGGATCGCGGCAGAGCCGAGGCGAACTTCAGGTTAGTAGAGCGCGGCCAGACCCGTCGGGGGCGAACTCCAGGTTAGTAGAGTCCAGTTATGATTTGATCCCACATAATCGCAGGTAGACGAATTGTTACCTCGCCCATAACACTCTACTAATCTGAAGTTCGTCTACGTCCGCCCAAGAGGCTCTACTAACCCGAAGTTCGTCTACGTCCGCCCAAGAGGCTCTACTAACCCGAAGTTCGAGGCCGTCGCTGCCGAGAGGGAGCGCCAGGCGTCGAGGTGCGCTCGGCAAGCCGCACCCCAGTGGGCCGTTTCGGGCTTCCCACCTCGTCAAAGTGCCGATAAGGTGCATCGTAAGCCCGTATACGCCCGATTGCTGCACCCTAACCGGGCAACCGCGACCCCCCAAGCACCTCGCGGCGTCAGTAGGGTGCAACCTTCCACTGCGAGCTGGCTACGGCGCGCACCCCATCGCACCCCGTGAGCGAGAAATGCGTGCCAAGGGACCGGTAGGGTGCCGCCTGTCCCCGCGTCCGCCACACCACGCACAGGCCACCCCCCGCCCTGCGGTAGAATTGATCCCACCGGCACCCCGTCACACCCCAAACGCAACCGAGGAGGGCCGTGAACACCACAGACGCCACATCGCAGAAGCAGTCGCGGGGGACGCGACCCCAGCAGCCTGCGCGCCAACCGCGTCACGCCCGCCCCGCACAGCCCCAGCAGCCCACGCTGACCCGCCATCTGCCCGACCAGCACCAGCAGCCCGAGCACCGCGAGGTCCCCGACGAGGTCCTCCTGGGTCGCTATCGGGTGCTTTCCCGTCGCGGCACCGGCGGCTTTGGCACCGTGTGCACCTGCTGGGACACCCGCCTCCAGCGCCGCGTGGCCATCAAGCGCATCCCCCTCGTCCAGGACGCGGGCACCACCGGCGTGGCCCCCTCCACCGTGGACGAGGCCCTGACCGAGGCCCGCACCGCCTGCCTCCTGGCCCACCCGAACATCGTGACCGTCTTCGACTTCGAGTCGGACGGCACCTATGCCTACATCGTGATGGAGTACGTTGACGGCCTCAACCTGGCGGAGCTCCTGGCCCGCGTGGAGGGGGGCGTCCTGACCCACGAGGAGTGTGCCCACATGCTGCGCTCCGTGGCCGACGCCCTGGGCTACGCCCACGAGAACGGCGTCCTCCACCTGGACATCAAGCCCACGAATATCATGGTGGACCGCCAGGGCGTGGTAAAGCTCGCGGACTTCGGCATGGCCACCCTCGCGAGCGCCGCCGGCTACGGCGGGGCGCGCGGCGGCACCGTGGGCTACATGCCCCCGGAGCAGATCCAGGGGCTCCTGGTGGACGAGCGAACCGACGTCTTCTCGCTCGCGGTGGTCACCTGGCAGGCCCTGACCGGCCGAAACCCCTTCGAGGCCGCATCCGCCAAGGCCTCCCTCGACAAGATCTCGCACGGCCCGACCCCAGCCTTCTCCGCCCTGGACGTGACCCTGGCCGGCGAGCCCGAGGACGCCCTCACCGAGGCCCTGGACCCGGAGTCCCAGGGCCGCCCTGCCTCGGCCACGGGCCTGGCCAAGCGGATCCTGCCCTTCCTGGGCTCGGCCGACGAGGGCCGCGAGTCCCTGCGACGCCTGGTGGACCAGGCGGAGGACGACGAACCCACCGAGTCCTGGGACGTGCGCCACCTGCCGCCCTACGTGAGCCACCCCAAGCTCGAACCCGCGCTCGAACGCGCATTTGCCGCACTCGTCACGCTCTGGGCCGCCCACCTGGTGCTGCCCGCCCTCATGCCCCCCGGCACGACGCGCCTGGCCTGGGCCCTGGCGCTCACCGCGGCCACGGCCCTCTGGCCACCCCTGGGCTCGGCCCTTGCAGCAACGCTCCTGGTGGCAGCCGTGGGCACCACGGCCGCGACCACGGCCTCCTTCCCCCTGGCGCTCGCGACGGCCCTGGCCCTCGGCGCATGGTGGCTTGCCGTCGGCCGCACCGAGCACATGGCCACGCCAGCCCTGCTCCTGCCCGCCTGCCTGGGCTCCCCCGTGGCGGGCGCGGCGCTCGCGGGCTTCTCGCTGGACCCCGCCCCAGCCGCGGCAACCGGCGCCGCGGGCGCCCTCATGGGCATCTACCTGCCCCTCGCCGTCCAGTCGGGCTTCCAGGCCACACAGCTGGCCTCCGCCCTCGCCGCCACCCTGGCCCAGCCCGGCAGCTGGGCCATTGTTGCCGCCTGCGCCGCCTCGGCCGGCATCTCCTCCGCCATAGCCATGCGGGGGTCCGTGGCCTCAGGCGTAGTGGGCCAGGTGGTGGGGGTGGCTGCCCTTGTTGCCGGCCTGGTGCTGGCAGCTAGGGTGGAGAATGGCGGTATATGGTCGGCTCCCGCATGGGGTGCCTGTGCCCTTGCGGTACTCTTAGGTGTCCTTGCAACGATTTTTACGGTCCTACGTGGGCCTCTGAGCAACAACGGGGAAGGCGACGAGAACTCATGAGCTTTCTGAACGACTTCGAGGATCGCATCAGCTCGGTCTTTGGTGCCGCACCCCAGGGCTACACCGAGCCCTTCTCCTTCAAGAAGCTCGCCAAGCGCGCCGCGCGCGAGATGGAGAGCGAGACCTACGAGATCGACGGCACCGACACCGCGCCCGCCCTCTACACCGTGCTCGTCTCGTCGTCCGACGACGCCCTCATGCGACCCCTCTACGAGCAGATCACGCGCGAGACCGCCGGCTTCGTGGCAACCGAGGCCAAGCGCAAGGGCTACGTCTTCGTAGGCGAGCCGCTCGTGCGCTTTATGGTGGACCCCTCGCTCAAGTCGGGCAAGTTCGCGGTCTTTGCCGAGAACGTGGACGCCAGCACCCTGGCCCGCCTCCGGGAGGAGGAGCGCGCCTTCCTGGGCGGGAACTCCAGCGTGGGAGGGGCGGCGGCACTCGTGCAGCAGCCCTACTCCGGCCACGCCGGCCGCGGTGGGCGTCGCGGCGAGGGCAGGCTCACGCCCATCCCCGAGCAGGGCGGACCGGCCTCGCCAGAGGACTCCGCCATCGCGGGGCTCGACGTGATGCCCATGGAGTACGGCTCCATGGATCCCATCCCCGTGGCGGCCTCGCCCTCCAGCTCCACCCCCATGCCCGTGCCGGTGATGGGCCAGCCCGCCGTGATGACGCCGCTCGCCCCCCAGCCCGTGCCGGTGGACATGCCGGCCGTGAGCGAGTCGCGCCCCTCCCACATGCGCAACGTCCCCCTGGTGGACGCGCGCCAGATGGCCGCCGCGCAGGCCCAGGCCCCCTCGGGCCACCCCGCGGCCTACGACGACCCGCAGGCCGCCGGCCAGCCCGACGCCGCGCCGCAGACAAGCGCCGCGCCCTCCTGCCTCCTGATCGACCGACAGACCGGCCGCACCTACACCGCCCAGGCACCCACCGCGGTGATCGGCCGCGAGCGCTCGCAGTCCGACATAGTGCTGCGCGACCCCAACGTGTCGCGCCGCCATGCGGAGCTCCAGTACGACGGCCGCGACTGGCACATCGTGGACCTCCGCTCCACCAACGGCACCCTCGTAAACGACATCGACGTCGACGAGTGCGTGCTGCGCGACGGGGACCTCATCACGATGGGCCTCGTGAACCTCGAGTTCAGGGAGAACCAGCAATGATCAACCTCGTCCTCTTTGCGGGCCGCATAGTCCTCGTGATCCTGCTCTACGTGTTTCTCTTCGCCGTCATGCGGACCGGCGTGGGTCTGGTGCGCGGCCAGCGCAAGGACTCCGCCATCTGGTCGGTGGACGTGGAGAAGGGCATCAAGGAGCTGCGCGGCCTCCATGTGGACATCCTGGGCCCCGTAGTGGTGGGCCGCTCCCCCTCCTCAGACATCGTGGTGGAGGAGCCCTACGTGTCGTCCACGCACGCGCGCTTTACCCTGCAGGGGCCGGCGCTCGTGCTCGAGGACCTCAACTCCACGAACGGCACCCTGGTAAACGGCCACCTCATCGACCAGCCGGTCACCCTGCGTGACGGCGACGAAGTGCAGGTGGGCGACACCATCATGCGGGTCACCCGCCGATGAGCGCCGAGAACCCCATAACCTCCCCCACGCCCGAGCCGACCAACGCCCCGGGCAGGGCCGAGATGCCGGTGGACGGCCGCTCCGGTGCGGACGTGGCCTCCGGCTCCAACCACTACATCTCGTGGGGGGCCAGGAGCGACGTGGGCCTGGTGCGCAGCCACAACGAGGACTCCTTCCTCCTCCGCACGCCCCTCTTTGCCGTGTGCGACGGCATGGGCGGCCATGCGGCAGGCGAGGTGGCGAGCTCCATCGCCGTGGAGACGATCGCCGCCACCGCGCCGAGCAACGCCGACGACGCCCTCCTGGGCGCCGCCATCGAGTCCGCCAACCTGGCCGTGATCAAGGGCGCCGAGGACGGGCGCGGCAAGCCCGGCATGGGCTGCACCGCCTCCGCCGTCCTTATCGACGGCAACCGCATGGCCGTGGCCCACGTGGGCGACTCCCGCGTGTACCTGCTGCACCACGGGACGCTCGTGCGCGTGACGCGCGACCACTCCTACGTGGAGGAGCTCGTGGACGCCGGGCAGATAACGGCCGACGAGGCCCGCACCCACCCCTCGCGCTCCATCATCACCCGCGCCCTGGGCTCCGACCCAGACATGTACGCGGACCACTTCACCCTGGAGGTCGTGAACGGCGACCGCGTGATCGTGTGCTCCGACGGCCTCTCGTCCATGGTGCCGGACTCCGAGATAGAGGCCCTGGCCACCTCCTCGGCCACGCCCCAGCAGGCGGCCGACAACCTCGTATCGGCCGCGCTCACCGCGGGCGGTGCCGACAACGTGACCGTCGTGGTGGTGGACGTGATGAACGACGGCGTGGCCGACGCCACCCGCCAGCGCCTGCTCCGCCGCGCGCTGCACAACTTCGGGGCCGTGGCCATCGTGTTGGTGGCGGTCTTTGCGCTCGTGCTCTACATCGCGCGCACCGGCTGGTACCTGGCGCCCAACGGCGACACGGTGGGCATCTACGAGGGCTCGCCCTCGGACTTCAACGGCATCGACTCCTCGGAGCTGGTGGAGACGACCACCGTGGAGGTGTCGGACCTCCCGGCGGCCGTGCAGGACCAGCTCTCGCGCGGCATCGTGATGAACTCCGAGCAAGAGGCCCACGAGACCGTGGAGTCCTACCGCGACCAGATAGACGCCGACAAGGCCAAGGCCGGGCAGACGGCCGAGGAGGTAAAGGCCGAGGCCGGCGACACGGCCACGGAGCCCACGGGCGCCGAGGGCGAGGCCGCGGCCGCAACGGATGGCACTACGACGGACGGCACCGCGGCGGACGGAACGACGGATGCCACCACGACCACGGAGGGGGGCAACCAATGACGGCATCGACCGAGCACGTGGGCGGCATCAGGCGCAACACCGAGCTCATGCTCCTGGGCCTGGCCGCCATCCCGGTGATCCTCCTCTACGGCATGTACGTGGTCACGAACGACGTGGAGCTGTCCTTCTCCACGCTCAGCGTGCCCATAGGGCTCTTCGCGGCCTTCGTGGTGGCCCACCTGGCCATACGAAGGCTGGCGCCCGGGGCCGACCCCGCCATCCTGCCCATAGTCTTCCTGCTGAGCGGCATAGGCATCGCCTTCGTCACGCGGCTGGCGCCCACCCTGGCCGTGAACCAGGTCATGTGGCTCTTCGTGTCGGTGGCGGCCATGGTGGTCACGCTGGCCTTCGTGCGCACCCTGGACCAGCTGGCGGCCTACACCTACACCCTGGGCCTGGCCGGCATCGTCCTTCTGCTCCTCCCCATGGTCATTGGCGAGGAGCGCTACGGGTCCAAGCTCTGGCTCTCCATCGGGCCCTTCTCCTTCCAGCCGGGCGAGCTGGCGAAGATCCTCATCGTGCTCTTCCTGGCCTTCTACCTGGCGGCCAACCGCGAGGCCCTCTCCATGTCCATGCGGAGCTTCGGGCCCATCCGGATTCCGCGGCCGCGCATGCTCCTGCCCCTCTTCGTGATGTGGGGCATCTGCCTTCTGCTCGTGATCTTCGAGCGGGACCTGGGCAGCGCCCTTCTCTTCTACATGTTCTTCGTGATCATGCTCTACGTGGCCACGGGACGGCTCTCCTACGTGCTGGTGAGCTTCCTCCTCCTAGCTTTGGGCGGGGTCTTCTGCTACTCGCTCTTCTCGCACGTGCAGGTGCGCGTGCAGATCTGGCTGGATCCCTTCCAGGACCCCTCCGGCTCGGGCTACCAGATAGTCCAGTCGCTCTACTCCATCGTGGACGGCGGCCTGGCGGGCACGGGCATAGGCAAGGGCCTGCCCACGCTGATCCCCGTCGTGGAGTCGGACTTCATCTTCTCGGCCATCTGCGAGGAGATGGGCCTCCTCGGCGCCTCCGCGGTCGTGATCCTCTACATGCTCTTCTGCGTGCGGGGCTTCGTGACGGCGGCGCGCGCCCGCTCGGACTCCTCGGCCTTCGCCGCGGTGGGCCTGGCCTGCGCCATCGGCTTCCAGGCCTTCCTCATCATCGGCGGCGTGACCAAGCTCCTGCCCCTCACGGGCGTGACCCTGCCCTTCATGAGCCAGGGTGGCAGCTCGCTCCTCTCGAGCTTCATCATCGTGGCCCTGCTCCTGCGCGCGGGCGACGAGGCCACCGGCCGCGAGGCCCAGGTCGAGACCTCCCACACCAACCTGGGCAGCTCCAGGCTGGTGGGCCAGGGAGCCGACGCCACCGGCATGGGCGCCGTGGTGAGCCCGGCCACCCCCACCGGCAGCCCGGCAGGCAGCCCCGTCTCCGCCGCGGGCGCCCATGCGGACGCCATCGTGCATGGCCGCCACGCGCGCGGGAGCTTTGGGCTCGAGACCCCCGAGAGCGGCGTGCTGGGCCGAGTGGCCCTGGGCAAGCGCATGACCAACCTGATCACGGTCTTCACCGTGCTCTTCGCCGTCCTTATCGGCAACCTGACCTACCTGCAGGTGTTCGACGCGCAGCGCATCCAGAACCTCCCGACGAACAACCACACCATCGCCAAGAGCGCCTACGTGCAGCGCGGCGCCATCATCACCTCCGACGGCGTCACCCTGGCCGAGAGCGTCCAGCAGGAGGACGGCTCCTTCGTGCGCAACTACCCGCAGGGGTCGCTCGCCGCCCACACCGTGGGGTACATGAGCTCCCGCTACGGCGCCGCGGGCGTGGAGGCCACCCTCAACGAGACCCTTACCGGCCACGCGGACTACTCCAACTGGCGGAGCGCCCTCTACTCGCTGGCGGGCATCCCCACCCCGGGCTCCAGCGTGGTCCTTACCATGAACTCCCAGATCCAGAAGGCGGCCGAGAACGCCCTGGAGGGCTACACCGGCGCCATCGTGGTATTGGACCCCACGACGGGCGCCGTCCTGGCCAAGGCCTCCAACCCCACCTACACCTACGCCGACCTAGACTCCATCATGGCGGCGGGCACGGGCTCCCAGCTCCTGGACCGCACCACCCAGGCCCTCTACTCCCCGGGCTCCAGCTTCAAGGCCGTGACCCTCTCGGCCGCGCTGGACACCGGGACCTATACGCTCGACGACACCATCGACGCCGAGCCCAGCCTCACCATAGGCGGCGGTGAGGTGACCAACTACGGCGGCAACGACTACGGCACCCCCAGCCTCAAGGAGGCCTTCGCCCTGAGCTCCAACACCGCCTTTGGCCAGGTGGGCGTGGCCGTGGGGGCCAAGGCGCTCGTGCAGTACGCAAACGCCTTCGGCTACGGGCAGGACGTGGGGCAGGACTTCTCCACCACGCCCTCCCTCATGCCCGACCCCTCCGAGATGACGGAGTGGGAGACGGCCTGGGCTGCCTGCGGCCAGCCCGTGGGCCAGCACGCGAGCCCCGCCGGCCCGCAGGTCACCGTCATGCAGAACGCCATCGTGGCCCAGACCATAGCCAACGGCGGCATAGCCATGAACCCCTACGTGGTGGACCATGTGCTCTCGCCCGAGGGCGTGACCACCGCCACCACCACGCCCAAGGCCCTGGGCCAGGTCGTCTCGGCCCAGACCGCCGAGCAGGTCAAGGAGGCCATGGCGGGCGTCGTGGACCACGGCACGGGCCGGCGGGCCCAGGTCTCGGGCGTGACCGTGGCCGGCAAGACCGGCACCGCCCAGGTAGAGGACGGAAACATCAACTCGTTCTTCATCGGCTTCGCGCCGTACGACAACCCCACGCTGGTCGTCTCGGTCTGCGTGGAGGGACAGGGAGAGGACGTGGAGGGCTACGCCGCGGCACTTGCCGGCAGGGTCCTCGCGCAGGCACTCAGCATCCAGTCGTCCGGTGCGGCACAGTGATGGGGGCAGGCATGAAAACGCAGACGGAAACGACAAGGCCTCTAGCAACGAGAGCTCGCGGCACGCGCCGCTTCGTGATGGGAGATACCGATGCCAGGTAGGGTGCTCAGCGGACGGTACCAGGTGCAGGACAAGATCGGGACTGGTGGCATGGCCACCGTGTTCCGCGGGGTGGACCAGACCCTGGGCCGCACCGTGGCGATAAAGACCATGCTGCCGCAGTACGCGGCCGACCCCTCCTTCGCCGCACGCTTCAAGCAGGAGGCCCAGGCCGCCGCGGCCCTGCAGAGCCCCTACATCGTGAGCGTGTACGACTGGGGCCAGGACGGCGACACCTACTACATCATCATGGAGTACCTGCGCGGCACCGACCTCAAGACGGGCATCCGCAAGCACGGCGCCCTGGACTGCCGCAAGGTGGCCCAGATCGGCTCGCAGATAGCGCAGGGCCTCTCGGTGGCCCACCGGCACGGCATCATCCACCGCGACATCAAGCCGCAGAACATCATGGTGCAGCCCGACGGCAACATCAAGGTCATGGACTTCGGCATCGCCCGCGCCAAGAACAGCCACCTGACCACCGACAACTCCGTCCTGGGCACGGCCCACTACGTCTCGCCCGAGCAGACCCAGGGCCACGAGCTCGGCCCCACGACCGACATCTACTCCCTGGGCGTGGTGATGTACGAGGCCGCCACCGGCAGGGTGCCCTTCGACGGCGACGACGCCGTGACCGTGGCGCTCAAGCAGGTGACCGAGCAGCCCGTTCCACCCAGCCAGGTAAACCCCGCGGTCGATCCCACGCTGGAGAGCATCATCCTCAAGTGCATGGAGAAGGACCCCGCCAACCGCTACCAGACGGCCGACGAGCTCTACCGGGCACTGCGCGACTACCTGACCGGCCGCATGGTCCAGACCGGCGGCTCCACGGCCGTGCTCCACGGCTCGCCCATGGTGGCCCGTCCCAGCGCGACCGCCACCCTGCCCCGCAACGTGCAGACCACCTCGACCCACATGCGCCAGATCTCCGCCACGCAGCAGGCCGAGGAGGAGGAGCGGGCGCGCCAGGGCAAGCGCCGCCGCAAGACCTTCCTCATCGTCGTGGCCGTGCTCCTGGCCATCGCCGCCGCTGCCTACGCCGTGGTGAGCATGCTGGGCACGGGCAGCCAGACCTACCCCATCCCCAACCTCCTGGGCCTCACGCAGGACGAGGCCCAGGAGCAGGTGGAGAAGGACGGGCACTTCTCGATCTCCAGCGTAAAGGAGTCCTACAGCGACACGGTGGCCGAGGGCCAGGTCATGGACCAGTACCCCAGCGCCGGCCGCCTGATGGACGAGGGCACGCAGATAGAGATAACCATCTCCAAGGGGCCGGAGCCCGCCGCCACCGTGACGGTGCCCGACCTCACCAACCTCACGCCCTCGCAGGTGGACGAGGCCCTTGCCAAGGCCAACCTCAAGGGTCAGGCCGGCGACTCGGTGTACGACTCCAACATCGAGGTGGGCAAGGTGGCCCAGCAGGAGCCCGTGGGCGGCACCACCGCCAAGGCCGGCGACACCGTGACCTATCACCTCTCGCAGGGCGTGGAGAAGGTCGACGTGCCCAGCGTGGTGGGCCAGTCCCAGTCCGACGCCACGAGCGCGCTGGAGACGGCGGGCTTTACCGTGAACGTGACGACCTCCTCGTCCTCCGTGGTGACCAAGGGCTACGTGATCTCCCAGACCCCCAGCAGCGGCCAGGCCGACAAGGGCTCCTCGGTGACCATCACCGTGAGCTCCGGCCCCGAGACCAAGACCGTGCCCAACGTGATCGGTGAGTCCGTGGGGAGCGCCGAGAGCACGCTGATAAACGCGGGCTTCAAGTACTACGTGGAGTACGTGTCGAGCGACTCGGTGGCCTCCGGTGTGGTTATCTCCTACTCGCCCACGTCGGGTGCGGCGGGCTCCACGGTGACCATCAAGGTGAGCTCCGGGTCCAGCAGCTCGCACAGCGGGAGCGGTACGGGCGACGGCAGCTCCACCACCGGCGGCGAGACAGGTGGCGGGACCGGCCACTCGAGCGGCACCGACGACTAGCAGGCAGTGGCGCCGGCCGAGGGCTGCAGCGCGATTCCGGCCGGCGTGTGAGTCCCAGAAAGTTGGATGGCAAGTTGCCCACGTGCAGAAGCGTGGGCAACTTGCCATCATGGCTCTTCTCTCCCACCCGGTGTGGGGTTACCCACGTGTCCAGACGTAGGCAACCTCCCCGCCGCAGCCCCTATCGCCCCTCGGGTGCGGAGTTGCCCACGTGTAGGAACGTAGGCAACTTGCCCGTTGCGCCCCTCTTCTCCTGCAGGGGTCGAGTTGCCTCCATGTGGGGGCGTGGGCAATATCGCACCAGCCATCGTCTCCTGAGGCTGAACTCCCCACATGCGGGCGTGTGGGTTTCCCGAGAGCCGGCCGGGTCCGCAGCCGGCACAAGCTCGCTCGGGGTCTGTGGCAGCAGGCGATGAGGAGAACTGCCGTCCAAGGGCACCCAGACCCGGCCGAACTCACAGAAGGTACGAGCCAGCCCAAGACTAGGGTCACGAGAAGTAACCACCGCGACAAACTGGCCACAGATACGAAAGGGGCGGGGAGCATGCCGCTCCCCGCCCATCCACAAGCAAGCCCATGACCGGCGCAGCCGTTCGCGGGACTTCAGGGCAATCCCCCTGCCGTTGGGCGCTAAGCCGAAACGACGTCGGCATTGATCAGCTCTCGGATGCGCTCCGCCCTCGTCTGCCCGTGCGCCTTGGCCTTGGCGTCGAAGGCCTCGGCGATCGACTGGGCCACGCGGCCGGAGACGACCTGCGTCGGCTCTTCCGCCACGGGCGGCCTCCCGAGCCTCACCGTGCGCCCCTCAGGCCACTGCCCGGACTCGTAGGCTGCGGCCGTCTCCTCAAGCTCGCCGTCTTCGAAGCCCATCAGGCGCTCCATCTCCTTGGTGTCCATCTGAAGCCTCCTATCTCCCGCCCAAGGAGCCTCGTCCCCTACTCCGGGTCCACCACGACCTTGCGGCCATCCACGTGCACGCGGCCCTCGGCCAGGAGCTGGATCACGTCCGGATAGAGCTCGTGCTCCACCTCGTGGATGTGGGCCTCCAGCTCGTCGACCGTCCAGCCCTCCCTCACGGTCACCGGCCGCTGGGCGATGATGGGTCCGCAGTCGTACTTGTCGTCCGCGAAGTGCACCGTCACGCCCGTGACCTTGACGCCGTAGTCGAATGCGTCCTGGATGGCGTGCGCCCCCTTGAAGCTGGGCAGGAGGGCCGGATGCAGGTTGACCACGCGGTTGGGGAAGGCCGCCAGGATCGGGTCGTGCACCATGCGCATGTATCCCGCCATGATCACGTACTCGGCCCCGTGGCGCTTGAGCTCGGCGGCTATGACCTCGTCGGCCACGTCGGGGTCGGCGTAGAGATCCTTGCTGAGGGTGAGCGTCTGGATGCCAGCAGCCTCGGCGCGCTTGAGGCCATAGGCGGAGGGCCTGGAGCTCACCACGAGCACGACCTCGGCGTCGAGGGTCCCGGCCGCGATGCGGTCGATGATGGCCTGGAGGTTGGTGCCGGAGCCGCTGATAAGGACGCCGATCTTGAGGGGCTTGAGGGGCTTTACGGCTGCCTCGGTCTCGTTTGCGCTCATCGGTAGGTCACCTCGCCCTTGCCCGGCACGCACTCGCCCATGAGGAAGGGCTCGAAACCCTCGGCGCGCACGGCATCCATGACCTTGTCCACGTCCTCGGGGGCGCAGATCAGGCTCATGCCCACGCCCATGTTGAAGGTCTTGTAGGCCTCGTCGGGGGTGAGGCCCGCGGCGCGCACGCAGTAGCCGATCACCGGCGGCACGTCCCAGGCCGGCCCGTCCGCACCGCCGCGGTCCACCACGGCGTCGACGTCGGCCGGAAGGGCGCGGTTGAGGTTCTCGGTGATGCCGCCACCCGTGATGTGGGCCATGGCGTGGATGGGAGCGCCTGCCTTGAGGGCACGCACCAGGCCGCCCGCGTAGATCGTGGTGGGCCGCATGACGGCATCGGCCAGGCTCTCGCCGCCGAGCTCGGGCAGCGGGGTCTCCAGCTCCTCCACCGTCTTGCCCTCGATGGCCACCTTGCGCACCAGGGAGTAGCCGTTGGAGTGGATGCCTGAGCTGGGCAGGCCGATGATCTTGTCTCCCGCATGCACCAGGTGCGGCCCGATCATCTTGGGTCGGTCCACCACGCCCACCACGAAGCCGGCCAGGTCGTAGTCGTCGGGGTCCATGACGCCCGGGTGCTCGGCCATCTCGCCACCCACGAGGGCGCAGCCGGACTTGCGGCAGCCCTCGGCGATGCCGGCCACGATCTGGGCCACGTGCTCCGCGCGGAGCTTGCCGATGGCCACGTAGTCCAGGAAGAAGAGCGGCTCGGCCCCGATGGGCACCACGTCGTCCACGCACATGGCCACCAGGTCCTCGCCCACCGTGTCGTGGCGGTCCAGGAGCTGGGCTATGGCCAGCTTGGTGCCCACGCCGTCGGTGCCGCTCACCAGCACCGGGTCTTCCATGTCCTTGAAGCCGGCCATGGAGAAGCACGACCCGAAGCCACCCAGGCCCCCGATGACCTCGGGGCGGTTCGTGGCGGCAACGGCCGGCTTGATGAGGTCCACCGCGCGGGCGCCCTCGTCCACGTCCACGCCGGCGTCAGCGTACGAGATGTGCCTTACCTGCTCAGACATGCTGCTCTCCCGTCTCGGGCTGCGCGCCCGTCTCGACCTGCTCGGCCTTCTCGTCCGGCGCGCCCGCCGCGACCGCAACGCCTGCGGCCGGCGCGACCTTCTCGTCCGCGGCGGCCTCCTCGAACTCCCGCTCGGACCGCGCCGCCAGCTCCTCGATGGACATGTGCGCCGTCTCGGGGCTCCTCTCCAGGCTCGTTGGCTCGAAGCCCTCGAGGAAGCGGTCGTTCCAGTACTGCTTGGAGACCTCCACCGGGTACCTGCCCGTAAAGCACGCGTGGCAGTAGCCCACCTTGGGACAGCACCCCAGGAGCCCCTCCGGCGAGAGGAAGCCCAGGCTGTTGGCGCCTATGTAGTCGCGCATCTCCTCGAGGTTCATGCGGGCCGCCAGGAGCTGGTCCTGAGTGCCTGTGTCGATGCCATAGAAGCAGGGCCACATGACCATGGGCGAGGCGGAGCGTACGTGCACCTCGGTGGCACCCGCGTCGCGCAGGAGCTGGACGATCTGCTTGGAGGTGGTGCCGCGCACGATGGAGTCGTCCACCATCACCAGGCGCTTGCCGCGCACCACGTCGGGCAGGGCGTTGAGCTTCATTCGGACGCCCAGCTTGCGAAGCTCCTGGGTGGGCTGGATGAAGGTGCGGGCCACGTAGCGGTTCTTGATGAGGCCCGTCCCGTAGGGCAGGTGAAGCTCCGCGGCAAAGCCCTCGGCCGCGGGCATGCCGGAGTCCGGCACCGGGATCACCAGGTCGGCGTCCACCGGGGTCTCCTGTGCCAGGCGGTGGCCCATCCTGTTGCGCATGAGGTAGAAGGACGAGCCGTCCTTCACGGAGTCGGGACGCGAGAAGTACACGTGCTCGAAGATGCAGTTGGCAGCCGCGCGGGGCTCCACGCCCTGCTGGGACTTGAGGCCGTCGTCGGAGATGCGGATGATCTCGCCGGGACGCACCTCGCGCACGAACTTGGCGCCCACGATGTCGAGCGCGCAGGTCTCGGAGGCCACGACCCAGTTCTGCCCGCCCAGGTTGCCCAGGACCAGGGGCCGGATGCCATGCGGGTCGCGGAAGGCGTAGAGGGCGTTCTCGCGGATGAGGACCATGGCATAGCCGCCCTCCAGCATGCGCATGGTATCGCGGATGCCTGTGCGCAGGTGGTGGCCCAGCTGGGTGAAGTAGCCTATGAGCTTGGCCGCCACCTCGGAGTCGGTGTTGGTCCGGAAGGGGATGCCAGCGGCGATGAGCTCGCGGCGCAGGTCGTCGAAGTTCACCAGCGTGCCGTTGTGGGCCAGGGCGATGATCACGTCGTTGATGGTGGAGAGGTGGGGCTGGGCGGACTCCCAGCCCTTTGCGCCGGCCGTGCCGTAGCGGCAGTGGCCGATGGCCACCTTGCCGTGCATGGCCGAGAGGTCGGCGTCCGAGAAGACCTGCGTGACTAGGCCCAGGTCCTTGCGCACCAGCACCGTGGAGCCGTTGCCCACGGCGATGCCCGCGGACTCCTGGCCGCGGTGCTGCAGGGCCCGCAGGGCGAAGTAGGTCATGCGGGCCACGTCGCTGTCGGGCGCCCAGACGCCGAATACGCCGCATTCCTCGTGCAGGTCGTCTGCCACGGGTATGCCTCCCTTATTGGTTGGAGGCGGCGCTCGCCGCGCCCACCTCGGCCTTGGGCACGCACACCAGGATCGTGCGGCCGTACCCGTCTATGTAGTTGCAGGTGCAGAGGGTAAGGACGTGCTGGGCGGTGCCGATAGCGGTGGAGGCGTCGGCGCGGCTGGTCTGTGCCTTGGCCAGGAGCCCGTCAAGGTAGGCGTGGAACTCGTCGGCGCTCGCCCATTCGAACACGCGGACGTTCTGGTCGTTCTCGTCGGTGTAGTACAGGAGGAGAGGCTCCAGCTCGTAGGTGGCGCCCTCGGTGACGTACCACACGGTGTCCACCGAGTCGAAGACCTCCTGCTTGTCCATGTCGGCTATGGGCTTGAACATGGCGCCGTTGCGCAGGTGATGACCATAGATGATGGTCTGCTGGTCCACCATGCCGGGCGCCTGGTTCTCGAAGTCCATGAAGACCTGGCCGCCCAGGGAGTACTCGCCCTCGGCGTTGGTGTGGAGGTACTTGTCGTTGTCCGAGGCCTGGTATACGGGGAAGCTCACGACGGTGCCAGGGATCTGGATCCATCCCACGACCTCGGAGTTAACGGCCTTGAGCTGGGCCCAGTCCACCTGCGGGGGCTCGTTGCCCGTGTCGTCCACGGTGGCGTAGGCGGCCAGCTTCTGGGTCTCCACGTCCTGCTCGTGGTACTCCCACTGGGCGCGGCCCCACATAAAGGCCGCCGCGGCGATAAGCCCGATGCCCACGATGAAGAGGATGGCCGAGATGATGCGGTTGCGGCGCTTCCGGGGGTCGCGCGACCGCTTGCCCGAGAGGTCGTAGGGGTCGGTCTCGCGGTAGGCGTCGCGGTTGGTGCGCTTGTCGTTGCGCCTGCGGCCACGGCCGGGGCGCGCCTGGGAGCCCGTGGCGTCCTCGTTCGTGACCACGGGGATGAAGCCCGCCGCGTCGGGCCGGGCTGTGGGCACGGGGGCCGTCTGGCGGGACGTCCGCGGCGCGGCGTCGCGCGGTGCGACCGCCTGCGGCTCGTCCCCGTATGCCGGCTGCGCACCGCCCGCCGGCCGCGCGTCGTCCACGGCCCAGCCGTCACCTGCCGGCTGCGCGCTGCCCGGCGCCTGCCTGAAGTGCTTGCCCTCGGTGTCAGACAAATTCCTCGCCTTTCTCGCCAGACGCGGCCGGGACCTAGGCCAGCTTCCGGCCCACGTAGGCCGCGGCGGCCTTCTTGTCGAAGTTGCCGTTGGTGGCCTTGGTCAGCGCGCCCATGACCTTGCCCATGTCGCGCTTGCTGGTGGCGCCGAGCTCCGCAATCAGCTCGTCGGCCTTGGCCTCGAGCGCCGCGCCCTCAAGCTGTGCCGGGAGAAGCCCCTCCAGCACCTGGGCCTGGGTCTCCAGCTCGGCGATGCGGTCGGCATGAGCCTCGGCCCCGGCCTTGCGCAGGCCGTCCAGCTCCTCGACGGTCACCTTCTGGAGCTTCTTGACCACGGCCGTCATGTCGGCCTCGGTAACGTCGCGGCGCTCGTCGACCTCGATCTGCTTCACGGCCTGGTTGACCTGCCGCAGGATGGACAGGCGCACCTTGTCGTGCGCCTTCATGGCAGCCTTTATCTGCTCCAGCAGCTCTTCCTTCTTCAAGCTCAAAGCCTCCCCCGCCGGGCCCCGCCCGGCACGTGTGACGCCCGGCCGGCGCTAGGCCTCGGCCAGGGCCTTCTTCATGTTCGCGATCTTCTCGCGGTACTCCGGCAGGCCGGCGCCCAGGATCTGCGTGGCCAGGATGGCCGCGTTCTTGGCGCCGCCGATGGCCACGGTGGCCACGGGCACGCCGGAGGGCATCTGCACCATGGAGAGGAGCGAGTCCATGCCGCCCAGGTCGGACGTCTTCATGGGGACGCCCACGATGGGCAGGGGCGTGTAGGCCGCCACCACGCCGGGCAGCGCGGCCGCCTTGCCGGCAGCGGCGATGATCACGCGGATGCCGCGGTCGGCCGCGGTGGTCGCCCACTCCGCCACCTGGGCGGGGTTGCGGTGGGCCGAATGGACCACGAGCTCGTAGGGCACGCCCAGCTCGTCGAGCTCCTTGGTGCAGGCCTCCATGGCCGGCAGGTCGGACTTGGACCCCAGGATGATGCCTACCACCGGTTCTGCCGCCATGACGTCCTCCGATCGACGCGACCCGCGCCGCCCGATGCGACGCACTCGCACACAGTATAGATTAATTCGGCGAACGGCCGAAACGCAGGCCCAAAGGGGCAGTCTCGCGTAACATCTACTCGACACACCCACCGGCAGCACGGAGGAAACGATGAGAAGCGCCCACGATACCCACCTCTACCAGCGCGAGGGCGCCTACATCCCCCGTGTGGCCGCCGTGCACGACCTCTGCGGCTACGGCAAGTGCTCTCTGGGCGTGGCCATCCCCGTGCTCTCGGCGGCCGGCTGCGACGTGTGTCCCGTGCCCACCTCGCTCTTCTCGGCGCACACCAAGTTCCCCACCTACCACATGCACGACACGACCGACATGTTGGAGGCCTACCTGGACGCCTGGGTGGCCGAGGGCGTGGAGCTCGACGCGGTCTACTCCGGCTTCCTGGGGGCGCCCGAGCAGGTGGCGAGCATCCAGCGGCTCTACCGGGAGCACCCGGCTGCCCTGCGGGTGGTGGACCCCGTGATGGGCGACGCCGGCCGCATGTACGCCACCTACACGCCGGAGCTCTGCGACGCCATGCGGGGCCTGGTTGACGGGGCGGACCTTCTGGCACCCAACCTCACGGAGGCCAGCATCCTCACGGGGCGGCCCTACCAGGGCGCAGCGCTCAGTGACAAGGACGTGCGCCAGGAGCTCGACGCCCTCCTTGGCATGGGCGCACGCATCGTGGTGCTCAAGGGCATCGCGCGCGGCGACGGCCTCATGCGGAACTTCGTGGCCGGACAGGACGTGGAGCCCGTGGAGGTCTCGGGCGAGATGCTGCCCTTCATGATCCACGGGACGGGCGACCTCTACGCGAGCGCGCTGCTGGGCGCCGTCATGTGTGGGCGGGACCTCTACGACGCCGTGGCCTTCGCGGGCCGCTTCGTGCACGACGCCATGCTGGTGACGCGGCACCAGCCGGGGTTCGAGCTGCGCGGGGTGTCGTTCGAGCCGCTGCTGGGGCAGGTGGCGGCTCTGCTGCCGTAGGGCGCACTGCGCACGCTGTCGGGCACGCCGGCCGGGCCGAGACTGGAATCTAAGCGTACCTGCTCGCACGAACCTGAGCGTCGAGACATGCTTAGCCGGGTCTAAGCATGCATTCTTGCCCAAGCCCAAGCGTCCGGCCACGTTTAAGTCGGGCTAAGCGGGTGGCCCTTCCCGGTCCTGGAGAGGGACGGGAAGAATGGGACGCTTAGCGCGGCCTAAGCGGGAGGTTCTTCCCGCCGCGGGAAAGTCGGGACGCTTAGCGCGGCCTAAGCGGGAGGTTCTTCCCGGTCCTGGAGAGGGACGGGAAGAATGGGACGCTTAGCGCGGCCTAAGCGGGAGGTTCTTCCCGCCGCGGGAAAGCCGGGACGCTTGGCGCGGCCTAAGCGGGAGGCTCTTCCCGCCGCGGGAAAGTCGGGACGCTTGGCGCGGCCCAAGCGGGGCGATTGTCCCGAATCGGGAAGGATGGGACGGTTAGGCGGCGCATCTAGATCGCGGGGTGCTCGACCGTGGGGTCGGTCGTGGTCAGGTCCGTGCCACCCACCACGGGAGCCGTCGTCTCGGTCGTGGTGGTGGTCGTGGTCGTGGTCGACGTGCCGCTGCCGTCGTCCGCCGCACCAGTACCGTCTTCGGCCCCGTTCGTCACGTCCGCGTCGGAGTTGCCGATCCCCAGAAACTGGACGGGCGTGAAGCTCGTCGTGATCTTGTCGCGCAGGCGCTCCTGCATGGCCGCGTCCACGCCGGTGATCGTGCAGTTGAAGTTGACGCCGTCCACGCTCTGGGTCTTGGTCCACACGAAGGTCATGAAGGGCTTGAGCTCCCCATCGGGCTTCCAGAAGCCGAAGAACTGCGAGGTCTGGAGCTTGCCCTCGGCGTCCACGTGCACGTACACGTGGTAGACCACGGTGTTTATGTTGGGGTTGAGCAGGGCGTTTATCGAGAAGGCCGTGGCCTGGATCTGCGAGCCGGCAAAGGCCTCGAGGGAGTTCTCGGAGGTGGTGTCCACCACGGAGACCTCCACGCGGCCGGTGTTCTCGTCGGCCTCCTGGACCGAGTAGTCGTCCGGGAAGGTCGTGAAGCCGTTGCCCCACTCCACGCCGCCGCCCAGGGCGGAGGCCACGGTGCGGACGTTGACGCTCTGGGAGAGGTTGGACGTGGCGGACCGGCGCACCGTGCCATAGATGAGCTGGGACACCACGACCACGACCACGCCGATAAGGACGACGGCCACGGCGGTCTTCGTGATGGTGGCCTCGATGGTCGAACCCGAGGGGTCCTTGCCCGACAGGGGGTCCACGTCGAGGGCGGCGCCCGTCTCGCGGCGGCGCTGCCGCTCGCGGATGGCGACCTCCTCGTTGCTGTGGCCGGTCTCGTCGACCTTGGCAAACAGGGCTTCGGCCTGCTCAGCTGTGAGTGCGCCCGGCTGCTTCCGGGCTGGCGTGGTCTTCTTTGCCATCGAGTCTCTTCCCTGCGCGGATGTCCGCCGGACTTTCCCCCGCCAGACGTTCCTATCAGTATACGCAATGCCGCGTCGCACGGAGACGCTGCGTATGGGCACTAGGGGGTACTCCCCTGGTGCCCGCTGCCGGGCATTAGGGGAGTACCCCCTAGTGCCCGCAACCACCCGCACGCCTGGCTAGGACGCCCGCCCCTCGAACTGCATGCGATAGTAGCGCGCGTAGGTGCCGTCCTTGGCCAGGAGCTCCTCGTGGGTGCCCTGCTCCACCACGCGCCCACCCTCTATGGTGGCAATGCGGTCGGCATCGCGGATGGTGGAGAGGCGGTGGGCTATCACGAGCGTGGTCCTGTCGCGCGCGAGCTCGGCAAGCGACGCCTGCACGGCCTGCTCGGACTCGTTGTCGAGCGCCGAGGTGGCCTCGTCGAAGATCAGCAGGGGCGGGTTCTTGAGAAACACGCGAGCGATGGCGATGCGCTGCTTCTGGCCGCCGGAGAGGTGGCTTCCGCGCTCGCCCACCAGGGTCTCGTAGCCATCGGGCAAAGACTCCACGAAACGGGCGATGTTTGCCCGCTCGGCGGCCAGGCGGATCTCCTCGGCCGTGGCGTCGGGCTTGCCGTAGGCGATGTTCTCGGCGATGGTCCCGTCAAAGAGGTAGGCGTCCTGCTGCACGATGCCGATGGCCTCGTGGAGGCTCTTCTGCGTTACGGACCGCACGTCCTGGCCGTCGATGGTGATGGCGCCCTTGTCCACATCGTAGAAGCGCGGGAGCAGGGAGCAGGTGGTGGTCTTGCCACCGCCCGAGGGGCCCACGAGCGCCACCGTCTGGCCGGGCTCGATGTGCAGGTCCAGGCCCTCGATGACCTCCTCGTTGCCGTCGGGGTAGGAGAAGTGCACGTCGTCGAAGTCTATGCGGCCCTCGGTCACGCGGATGGGCCTGGCGTCGGGCGCGTCCTGGATGTCCGGCTCGCGGTCGCGCACCTCCACGAAGCGCTTGAAGCCCGCGATGCCCTTCTGGAAGGTCTCGGTGAAGTTGAGGATGTTCGCGATCGGGGTGGTAAAGAGCGAGATGTAGAGGGCGTAGGTGGAGAGGTCGATGGGCTCCATCTGCCCCCGGGCGATGAGGTAGCCGCCGTAGCACACGATGGCCGTGTTCAGGAAGCCCATCATGGCCGCGATGGCCGCCTGGTAGCGGCCCATGGCCTGGTACATGCGAACCTTGGAGTCCAGGTAGGCCTCGTTGGCATGGCGGAACTTGCCCACCTCGGCACCCTCGGCGGCAAAGCTCTTGACCTCGCGCATGCCGGCAAGCGAGTCCTCCACCTGGGAGTTCACCCCGGAGATGCGCTCGCGGTTCTCGCGGTAGACGCGCCGCATGGCGAGGTTGGCCCAGGCGTTGTAGGCCACGAGGGCCACAAGCACCACCACGAGCACCATGGTCAGGCTGGCGTTTATCCCCCCGAGGATGATGAAGGAGCCCACGATCTCCACGAAGCCTATGAGGATGAACTCGGGGCCGTGGTGGGCCACCTCCGAGATGTCGAAGAGGTCATTGACCAGGCGGCTCATGAGGTCGCCCGACTTGTTCTGGTCGAAGTAGGAGAAGCTCATCCGCTCATAGGCACAGAAGAGGTCGTCGCGCATCTGGCTCTCCATGCGCGCGCCCATCACGTGGCCCCAGAAGATCACGAAGTAGCGGCAGGCAAATCGCAGGGCGTACATGCCCAGGAGGCCCACCAGCAGGTAGCCAAGGGCACCCATGATGGCGTCCGGTCCCTCGGCAAAGACCCCCTTGGTGGCCGCGCGCAGGATCTGGGGGAAGGCCAGGTCTATGCCCGCCACCAGGAAGGCGCACACCAGGTCCGCCACAAAGAGGCCCCAGTAGGGCCGGTAGTAGGAGAGGAAGGCCGAGAAGAGCCCGCGCCTCCTGCCGTCGTGCCTGTCGTGCTGCTGGGACATCAGGCGTCCTCGCCCCCATCGTCGTCGTAGGGCTCGTCGCAGGCGTCGGGGACATCGGGGTCGGCGAGGTCCCCGAGGCTGTCGGGGTCGACGGAGTGCACGGCATCCGCGGGCGGGGCCAGGCGGCGGGCCACCGCGTCGCAGCAGAGGGCGCCCACCACGGTCTTGGCATCCTCTATGCGGCCGTCCAGCACCGCGTCCACCAGCTCGCCCACCTCCACCAGGTCCACGTTGATAAACTCGTCCGCATCGGGGCTGGACTGGGCAAAGCTCAGGCCCGTCGCCATGTATATGTGGATGAGCTCGTCGCAGAAGCCGTCGGAGGTGGCGATGGTGGTGAGGAAGGCCATCTGGTCGGCCACCATGCCCGTCTCCTCCTGGAGCTCGCGGTGGGCGGCCTCCAGCGGGTCCTCGCCCGGGTCCAGCTTGCCGGCCGGGATCTCCACCGTCACTCGGCCCAACGCCGTGCGGTACTGGCGCACCAGGCAGATGCGACCCTCGTCGGTAAGGGCCACGATGGCCACCGCACCTGGGTGACGCACTACGTCGCGCGTGGCCATGCGGCCGTCGGGCAGCTCCACGTGCAGGCGGTTGACGTTGAAGATGCGGCCGCGCCAGGCCACGTCCTCGTCCACCACGTGCTCGGCCAGGCGGGCATCGCGGGGGTCGTCGTCGCCAGCCACGAAGCCGCGCTCCACCGGCGCGCCCGACAGGTGGTCCTGGTCCGCGCGGTCCCCGTCGTAGGTGAAGGCCGCCGAGGCCTCGCGCATGTCGTCAATCGCGCGCGAGAGCTCGCCCTTGTCGTCGCCGGCCTCTGGGAAGACGTCCGTCATGTGTTCCTCCATTCAGGTGTGTGTCACAAAAGTGTCTGACACTTCTGTGACACCCCACCCGTTGCCAGCTAGGCGCGGGGCTCCACCGCGCGATGGCCGATGTCGTGCCGGAAGGTCTTGCCCTCGAAGTCGATGAGCTCGCAGGCCGCGTAGGCCTGGGCGCGCGCCGCCTCGAAGGTGGGGGCCACGGCCGTCACGTTGAGGACGCGACCGCCGTTGGTCACGAGGCGGCCGTCCTTGTCCACGGCAGTGCCGGCGTGGTAGACGGTCACGCCAGGCAGCTCCTCCGCGCGCTCGATGCCCGTGATGGCCTTACCCTTCTCGTAGGAGCCGGGGTAACCCGCCGAGGTGAGCACCACGCAGACGGCCCAGTCGTCCTCCCAGTCGATGGCCACCTGATCCAGGGTGCCGGCGTCGCAGGCCAGGAAGGCGTCAATAAGGTCGGCGTGCATGCGGGGCAGGACCACCTGGGTCTCGGGGTCGCCAAAGCGCGCGTTGAACTCCAGGACCTTGGGGCCGTCCTTGGTGAGCATGAAGCCACCGTAGAGGCAGCCGGTGTAGCGGATGCCCTCCGCGGCCAGCTCGGCCACCACGCGGTTCTCGATGTCGACCATGGCGGCGTACTCGTCCGGCGTCACCAGGGGGACCGGCGAATAGACGCCCATGCCGCCCGTGTTGGGGCCCTTGTCGCCGTCGAGGGCGCGCTTGTGGTCCTGGGCGGTGGCCAGGGGCACCACGGTCTTGCCGTCGGTGAGGGCCAGGAGCGAGCACTCGGGGCCCTCCAGCATCTCCTCCACGACCACGGTGGAGCCAGCGGCGCCAAAGTGGCCCGAGAAGCACTCGTGCACGCCCTCCAGGGCCTCCTCGGTGGTCTGGGCCACGATCACGCCCTTGCCCGCGGCCAGGCCGTCGGCCTTGACTACCACGGGGCCGCCCACCTCGCGCACGTAGGCGGCGCAGGGCTCCTCCTCGGTAAAGGCGCGATAGGCCGCCGTGGGCACGCCCGCGCGCGCCATGACCTCCTTGGCGAACTGCTTGGAGCCCTCCATCTGGGCCGCCTGGGCGCCGGGGCCAAAGCAGGGGATGCCGGCCGCGCGCACGGCGTCGGCAACGCCCTCCACGAGCGGGGCCTCCGGGCCTATGACCACGAGGCCGATGCCGTGGTCCTGTGCAAAGGCCGCCACGGCCTCCGGGGAGTCCTGGTCCACGTCGGCCCGCTCGGCGAGGGCGTACATGCCGCCGTTGCCCGGCGCCACATAGAGCCTGCCCGCGCGCGGCGAGGCCGCCAGCTTGGAAAGAAGCGCGTGCTCGCGTCCGCCCGCGCCCAGAAGCAGGATGTCTACCTTGTCACTCATCGTCGCTCCTCTCGGTGTCACAAAAGTGTCAGTCACTTTTGTGACATTTCATAATTGATGGACAGACGTCCAGAGCCGTTCGGGCACGACGGCCACGCCCACGACACCCTCGCCCAGGGCGGCAGCCGTCGCGTCGCCGCAAGCGGAGACCCACAGCCTGCGGGCCTCGAACTCGTTCGTGTCCAGGGGCTTCTCGAGCCGTGCGAGGGCGTGGGACGCCGGGGCGCCCACCTCCGCGTAGCAGAGCGGGCCCTCCTCCTGAGCCATGGCACTCATGGCGTGCGCGATACGGCCCGTGAGGTCGCTCAGCGACATCGACCGGTCCGCCTGTGCCAGGTTGCCGTCGTGCAGCGAGTAGAGCGTGCGCTCCCCCACCAGACGCATCCGCATGGCGTCGGCGCGTCGCAGGAGCGACCCACGCCGACGGACGTTGCGGCGGCGCACGGGACGGGCACCCTCGGCGGTTATCACCAGCAGGCGCACCCGCTCGCGCAGCTGGGCGGCCAGGGCCACGACGTCGGCGGTGGAGGCACCTGCCTCACGCGCCGCGGCCACCCGCTCCACCACGATCCCCGTGCCCACCGAGGCCGTGCCCGTGTCCACCACGGAGACCTCCAGGCGCCCCGCCATGCGACGGGCCGCCCGCCGGGCCTCCTCGGCTGCGCCCGACACGACTGCCGTCCCGTGGAGCGACACCACCTGCCCCACACCGGCATCGGCCAGACGCTCGTAGGCAGCCAGGAGGCTTGCCTCGTCCGCAGGCACCACGAGCTCCACGCCTAGGGCTGCGGCCCTGCCCTCGGGCAGGTCGCAGCCGTCGTCGCACACTATGGCAAAGCGCTCGTCTGTCACGCCCGCCCCTAGTGCCAGTAGCGGTCTATGGTCTGCTCGCGATCCGGGCCCACCGTGATGATGGACACGCGCACGCCAGCCAGCTGCTCCAGGAAGTCGATGTAGTCCTTGGCCTCGCGCGGCAGCTTGTAGAAGTCGCGCACGCCCGAGATATCGCACTTCCAGCCTGGCAGGGTCTCGTAGACGGGCTCGGCGTGGTAGAAGACGCTCTGGTGCTCGGGCACGGTGCGGTAGAGCTTGCCGTCGCACTCGTAGGCCACGCAGACCTTGATCTCGTCCAGGCAACCCAGGACGTCCAGCTTGGTGATGGCAAGGTCGGTGAGGCCGTTCACGCGGGCGGCGTAGTTCACGACCACGGCGTCGTACCAGCCGCAGCGGCGCTTGCGGCCCGTGGTCACGCCGTACTCGTGGCCCACCTCACCGAGCTTGTCGCCAATCTCGTCGTAGAGCTCCGTGGGGAAGGGGCCCGAGCCCACGCGCGTGAGGTAGGCCTTGGCCACGCCCAGGACGCGGTCGATGTTGGTGGGGCCCACGCCCGATCCCGTGACGGCACCACCCGCGGTGCAGTTGGAGCTTGTCACGAAGGGGTAGGTGCCGTGGTCAATGTCCAGCATGGTGGCCTGGGCGCCCTCGAAGAGGATGTTCTTGCCGTGCTCCAGCTGGTCGTTCAGGAAGAAGGAGCTCTCCACGATGTAGGGACGGATGCGCTCGGCGTAGGGCAGGTAGGTCTCGCAGATCTGGTCCACCGTGTAGGTGGGCAGGTCGTAGACCTTCTCCAGGATGGGGTTGGTGTAGGCCAGGGAGGCGTCGAGCTTCTCGCGGAAGATCTTCTCGTCCAGCATGTCCTGGATGCGCAGGCCGGTGCGGTTCATCTTGTCCATGTAGCAGGGACCGACGCCGCGCTTGGTGGTGCCGATGAGGTTCTTGCCCAGCTTCTTCTCGTGGGCGCCGTCCAGGTCCTTGTGGTAGGGCATGACGATGTGGGCGTTGCCGGAGATCTTGAGGCGCTCGCAGGAGACGCCCTGGCCCTCCAGCATGTCGATCTCGCCGAGAAGGATCTCGGGGTCCACGATGCAGCCGTTGCCGATCACGGGGTAGGTGTCCGGGTACATGACGCCCGAGGGCACCTGGTGCAGGGCCAGCTTGTGGCCACCCGCGATAACGGTGTGGCCCGCGTTCGCACCGCCGGCATAGCGGCACACGACGTCAAAGTCGCCGGAGATAAGGTCGGTGACCTTGCCCTTGCCCTCGTCGCCCCACTGGGTTCCCACCAGAACTGTTGCCGACATTGTCATCCCTCTCAGACGGGTGCGTACGCGCGGCCGCGGCGGCGCGTTTGGGGCCCTGCCCCAGAAACTCCAGTATAGGGCAGGCCGGTTGTGGGTACGGGGCCAGCCACAAAGCACACGGATGGCCCGCGTGGCGCAGGGACCTGCGCGGGCACCTCGGTCCTGCCTGTCACGGCACCTCGGTCCTGGGTGTCCCGGCACCTCGATCCTGGCTGTCACGTGTCACGGCACCTCGGTCCTGGCTGTCACGGAGCGGCGTACCGATGTCGCATTCGACAAGCAGCCGGTCGGGTCATCGCGGCCATCGCTACCGCCGCATACGTGTCGCGAGTTGCATCCGCGCACGGGGGGCGCCGCGGCAGCCTGACGGTTGCCGTCAAAGTGGGACACCCAGGACCGAGGTGCCGGGACACCCAGGACCGAGGTGCCCCCGTCCGCCTCCCGCGTCGCTAGCCCTGGTCCTCGTAGCGGTTGGTGATCTCCACGAACTTGGTGGACCCCGCCAGGAAGGTGAGCGGCACGTCGCGCAGGGCGCCCGAGCGGTTCTTGGCGATGATGAAGGTGGTCTCGCCCATGTCTGGGCGGTCCTGCCGCGAAGCCTCGTCCTCGCTCATCGAGCGGTCGAGCAGGGCCACGATGTCGGCGTCCTGCTCGATGGAGCCGGACTCGCGCAGGTCAGAGAGCTGGGGGCGCTTGCCGGTGCGCGCCTCGAGCGAGCGGTTGAGCTGCGAGAGCGCGATCACGGGCACGCTTAGGTCCTTGGCCATGATCTTGATGCCGCGCGACATCTCGGAGACTTCGGTCGCGCGCGAGTCGGACCTCCGGCCGCCCTCGGGTGGCGAGAGGAGCTGCAGGTAGTCAATCACCACGAGCCCCAGGTCCTTGCCGTGGAGCATGCGGCGGGCCTTGGCGCGAATCTCGGTCACGGTCGTGCCGGGCGTGTCGTCGATCATGATGTCGAGCGCGGAGAGCTCGCCCGTGGCAGCCACGAGCCGCTCCCAGTCCTCCTTGCGGATGCGCGCGGAGCGGATGTCCTGCAGGCCCACGCGCGAGGTGGCCGAGAGCAGTCGCTGCGCGATCTCCATCTTGGACATCTCGAGCGAGAAGAACGCGACCGAGGCGCCCGTGGCCGCGGCGTTCGTGGCCAGGTTGAGCGCGAAGGAGGTCTTGCCCACGCCAGGGCGGGCGCCGATGACCATCATCTGGCCCGGCCGCAGGCCCAGCAGACACTCGTCGATGGTGGGGAAGCCCGTCATCACGCCCAGCTGCTGGTTCTGCGCGCCGTTCTGGCGGCTCAGCTCCTCGTAGAGCTCGGCCATGATGTCCTCGAGCGACTGCTCGCTCTGCCGGACGTCGCGGTTGGTCACGTCCATGAGGAGCTTCTCGGCCCGGTCCACGACCTCCTTGGTGTCCTCGGGGGCATCGTAGGCGAGGGCTGTTATCTGCGCGGACGCCTGGATCATGCGCCGCAGGGTGTTGTCGCGCCGCAGCATCTCTATGTGGCGCCGCCAGCCCACGAGGGCGAGCGAGTTCGTGCCCAGGTCCAGGAGGTAGCCCTTGCCGCCCACGCGCTCAAGCTCGCCCGTGGTGCGCAGGTGGTCCGCCAGCGAGATGGTGTCGATGGCCTGGTTCTCGTTGAACATGTCACGCAGGGCCAAGAAGACCGTGCGGTTGGACGGGATGTAGAAGTCGTCCGGCCCGAGCGCGATCAGGCACTCCTGCAGGACATCGGGCGAGATGATCATGGCCGAGAGGATCGACGACTCGGCATCGGGGTCCTGCGGCATGCGGCCCTCGCCGCCAGCCGTCATCCGGGTGGGGTTGATCTCGTAGTCGTCCTGTGGCATGCCGCGCTCCATGAGTCGTTTGGTGTGCGAATCCTACCGCATCGAAGGCCGGCCGTGGGAGCACCTTTGTTCCGTTTGGGGTCTTCGACGGAGCAATGTTGAAAGGGTCTGCGGCCCTGACGTTGCGTTTTCGGGTTTTCGACGTTTTCGACAAAATCGAAAGAAAGTTTTCGACAGCGCCGTTCTTACATTCTCCAAACCTGGCTTTTATTCACGCGTCTCGCCCTATTGCCTGCTCAATCCCCGCAATATACGCTTCGGTTTATATAATCGCAGGTAGATGCCGGTGTTAGATGCATTTAAGGTGTCCAGGTATAAGAAGGTCCCGCAGCCGAACGGGCGTGCGGGACCTTCGGGTTTGAAAGCGGCCTGTAAGCCGCCTGTTTCCTGACCACCTCTGACCTGCGGGTTTTGTAGAAATCCCCAGCTCAGGTCAAGTGCTCGGGAGAGGTGCCTCGCGAGGGGCGCGAGAAGGCGCGGACTACTCCGCGGTCTCCTCGGTGGCCTCGGCCTCGGGCGCGGCCTCCTCGGCTGCGGGCTCCTCGGCCTCAGCCACGACCTCGGCCACGGTCTCGGGGCCGACCTGCACGCCCACGAAGGCGTTGATCTCTCGGTAGAGGTTGACCTCGACCTTGTGGCGGCCGGCGGTCTTGATGGAGGCACCGCGGGTGAGGCGCTTGCGGTCGATCTCGATGCCGAGCTGGTCCTTGATGGCGTCGGCGATCTGCGCGGAGGTAACGGAGCCAAAGAGCTGGCCCTCCTCGCCGATCTTGGCGTCGACGGTCACGACCTTGCCCTCGAGAGCGGCCTTAGTGGCCTCGGCGTTGGCGATGCGCTCCGCCTCGCGCTTCTCGATGTTGTGCCTGCGCTCCTCAAGCTGCTTGAGGTTGCCACGGGTGGCGGGCAGGGCGATGCGCTTGGGGAACAGGTAGTTCTCCGCGTAGCCCTGGGCGACGTCCACGACGTCTCCCTCTCCGCCCTTGCCCCGAAGCTCACCCAGGAGGATGACTTTCATGGGATACTCCTTCGGTCAGTCGGCGTGCGCCGACTCCTTGTTTGCGGGACCCTGGACCGTGACCCTGCCCCTGCCTCTCGGCAGCTGCCGGTAATTGCGCCACGCGTCCAAAAGGCCCACGATGGTCATGATGACGAGCTGAACCTCCAGAACAAACGCCATAGCGAGGATGGCTGCCCTGCCTGCCGCGCTCACGTTCCGCCTGTACAGGAACCACGCGAGGACCGCGAAGCCCTGGAAGGCGAATGCCAGCCTGAGTGCCATGAGCACGACGGACGTCACCTGGTGTGCCAGGTACGGCCACGTGTCCACGGTCGCTCCTGCCAGGAGGGCCGTCACGTCCACAGCCAGGACCACGAGCACCCAGAAGGGCAGGTCGAAGTCCCTGAGCGGGCTGAGCCTGAGCCCAGGCGCGCCCTGGCGCTGCGCGAGCGCGAGGCCCGCGTAGGCACACAGGAGCTCGCAGGCAGAGGCCACCACGTAGTTGATGGGCCACAGGAGCCCGACCAACTCGCGCAGCGTCTGCGCCTCCGCGGCCACCTCCGCCGTCTGCCCCACCAGGCTGCCCTGGTGGGCGTCGAGCGACGAGGTCGCCACCTGCGAGAGCGACGTGCCCTCCGCCCCAGCCGCGAGTTCCGCGACCGCGAGCACGGCCAAGGCCGAACCCGCCACGAGCAGGCAGCACGCGCCCGACGTGAGCCTTCCCCTCCGCGCCAGGCCCGCCGAGGCGAGCGCGAGCGCGACAAACGCGAGCGAGCTGGCGGCCGCACCGGGAGCGGCAAGAAGAACTGCCACCCCGCTCACCGCGAGCGTCCCGACGACGGCCGCGACCCGGCCCCACAGGGGACCTCGGTCGAGAACCACCGCCGCACCGTACGCGATGGCGACCACACACACCAGGTCGGGCAGAACGGCCATGAGCGCCCCGCCCGCCAGGCAGCACACGAGGCCAGCCCACCAGGGCACGTCCCTGTGTACCTGCGGCGCCTCCGACGCGAGCATGAGGCCCTTGTCTTCGGCTCGGGCGTCATCCGCACGCGTGCCGGCAAAACCCTCCGGCGCAGGCGGACGTCCGTTGTCCCTCAGTTCGCTCACCCTTGCACGGCCGTTCTCAGGTGGTTCCTACCCGCGGCTGCGGCCACCGCGGCTGGAGACCACGGGGACGGTGTAGGGCAGGAGCGCGACCTCGCGCGCACGCTTGATGGCGAGCGCGATGTCGTGCTGGTGCTGCGTGCAAGCGCCAGTGACGCGGCGCGGCTTGATCTTGCCGCGATCGGTCGTGTACTTGCGGAGGAGGTTCACATCCTTGTAGTCGATGTACTCGACCTCCTCCTTGCAGAACTGGCAGTACTTGCGACGCGGCTGGCGCTGAAAGTCCTGCTTCTTCTTCTGCTGCTGAGCCATGTCTTCTTTGCCTTTCTCAAGGCGGCCCCAGGGGCCGCCCACTCTGCTAGAACGGGATGTCCTCGTCGTAGACGTCGTCCGACGGCGGGGTCTGGACGGGAGCCTGGGCCTGCTGCACCGGCTGGTAGCTGCCGGCGTTGGAGTAGGTGGGCTGCTGCACCGGCTGGTACTGCGGCTGCGCCTGCTGCATCGGCTGCGCCTGCTGGTACTGCGGCTGGCCCATGGGCTGTCCCTGCATCTGCGGTGCCTGCTGGGCCTGACGCATCATGTTCTGGCCCTGCTGGCTGCGGGCAGACAGGAACTCGACGTCGTCGACGACGACCTCGATCTTGCTGCGCTTCTGCCCGTCCTTGGTCTCCCAGGAGCTGTAGCGAAGCTTGCCCTCGATGGCAACCTTCGTACCCTTGGTGAGGAAGCGGGACAGGGCGTCCGCACGCGCGCCAAACACGACGCAGTCGATGAAGTTGGGATAGTCCTCCCACTCGCCGGACTGCGGGTTGCGACGACGGTCGTTCACGGCAACGCCAAAGTGGAGCACCTGCATGCCGCTAGCGGTGGCACGCATCTCCGGATCCCTGGTGAGGTTGCCGGTTATGAGTACGCGGTTGATGCTCATGAGTCCTCACTGCCTCTCCTGCGGACACGCATGCCCGCAACTTCCCTTGCTACTCCTTGTCGTCGCGGCGCACGATCATGTGGCGCTTGACGGCATCGTTGATGCGCAGAACGCGGTCGAGCTCTGCGATGTCCTCCGGGTCAGCATGGAAGTTGATGAGGGTGTAGTCACCCTCGGTGAGGTTGTCGATCTCGTAGGCGAGCTTGCGCTTGCCCCAATCCTCGACGCTGTCAGCAGCACCACCGTGGGTGGAGATAGCGACGTCAACGCGCTTCATGATGCCTGCGCGAGTCTCCTCGTCGCAGGAAGGATCGACAAAGTACAGCAGTTCATAAGCCTTCATGTGGTCACCTCCTCTGGGCATAAGGCCCCGAGACGTGAAGGTTGCACTCGGGGCAGGAAAGGTTCGGTCGAGCATCTTACCATAGGGTTTGTCCTCGGTGCACGCGCAACCTCACCTTGCCGCCCCTTCCATCTGACCCACACAAGACCCTAGAGGGGCATGCTTACACGAATCTTCCCTGGAAATTACCGCAAACCTCGGTCAAACCCGCATTTGTCGAGCTAGCGATGGGTGAGAAGAGCCGAGCAGGCACTTTGAGGCCGAGGCAAATCTCCACAGGGTGCACACAGGTTGTTCGGGCCGGACAGCAGGGCGGACACCAGTAGGCCCAGGGCTTCTGGACATGCTTAGCCGGGCGTAAGCGTGGCTACTTGCCCAACTCCGAGCGCCCAGCCACGCTTAAGGCAGGGCTAAGCGGGCGATTCCTCCCGAATCGGGAAAGTCCGGACGGTTAGCGAGAGCTAAGCGGCCAATCCCTCCCTGGTTCGGGAAGGATGTGACGCTTAGCCATGCCTAAGCGGGACGATCGTCCGCCATGCCTAAGCGGGACGATCGTCCCAGTTCGGGAAAGTCCGGACGGTTAGGCCAGGCTAAGCGGGCGATTCCTCCCGAATCGGGAAAGTCCGGACGGTTAGCGCAGCCTAAGCGGTCGGGATGTCCCGCCCCGGGAAGGCTAGAACGCTTAGCGTAAGGCGTAGGGGGAGATGCCTCCTTACCGCCCGGAGGCATACCTCTCCGGCCTATCCCGGACTGCCTACATCTCGGGCTTGTCCCAGTTGCAGCCATCTTCGAAGTTGCTCTTGTTGGCCTCAGGCGGCTCTTCCTCAGGAAAGACCACGGGCGCCAGCGGCTCCATGGGCGCAACCTCCACCGGGGGGAGCTCCGCAGCGGCATCCGACTCGTCGCCGACCGGCGCAGATGCCGCGGGTTTGGGAGTCGCTGTCTCCGGCACCGTGGGCTCCGACTCGTCGCCGACCGGCGCAGACGCCACGTGCTCCTGAACTGCGTGCTCCGACTCCACAGGTTCCCGCTCCGACTCCACAGGTTCCCGCTCCGACTCCACAGGTTCCCGCTCCGGTTCCCCGGGTCCCGGCACTACCGGCTCGCCCGCCGCAGGCTCTGGCTCCGCAGGTCCGAGCTCCGCCTCCATCGCCGGCGGGCGCTCGCCGATGAGCGTCTCCGACGAGACGACCTTCTCCTCCGCCACACCGGCCTCGTCCAGGCCATCCGAATCGCCCGGCTCCTCCGCTGCTGCTGGCTCGTCCTTGTCTCCCGTTGTCGATGCCGGCATGGCAGGCACGATTGCGGTCGTGGCCGCCGGCTCAGGGGCGGCCTCCTGCGTGGTCTCCGGCACAACCGGCTCTCCCACCGCGGTCTCCGGCACAGTCTGCGCGCTCGACGCAGTCTGCGCTTCCGGCGCGACCGGCGTCGCCTGCGCTTCCGGCGCGACCGGCGCCGCCTGCTCTGCCCCGGCATCCGGCACACCCTGCGGAAGCGGGTCCTCGCTCCTGCCCCAACGAGGCACGTCGAACTGCCTCATCCACAGGCCCACGCAGGTAAGGGTCGTGAGGTGCTGGATAACCACGAGGACGTTGCTCGCGTAGCCCACCACCACGAGCCAGGGTCCCAGCGTGGTGAGGACGTCCCCCAGCATCATGAGCGCGAACTCGCCGGCCACCTGATCCGGCATGACGTCCACCGAGTCGATGTAGGGCAGGTACGGCATGATGGTCGGCACCATGGAGCCCGCGACGGCGACCATGAGGACGAATCCGACGGCCGACGCGATGAGGGCCCACGCCAGCTGCACGCCCAGGATCCGCAGGAGCCCGCCGACGTCGCGCGAGCCCATCTGCCAGATGCGATCCGCGCGGTAGCCCGGCGTCACGCGCTGGTAGATGGCGCTGCGCACCATGGCCACGAGCACCAGAAGCTCCAGATAAATGCAGAAGATGGTCCACACGAGCGTCAGGGCACCGCCCACGCGCGGGATTGCCGCCAGGACCCCTTCCAGAAGGCTCATCCCCAGGCCCCACACGAGCGCCACGAGGAAGCCGCGCCAGCCGGCCGCCAGGCAGGCACCGATGTTTGCGTCCTTCTGCTTGGGGGCGGCGTTCACCCCCCAGGCCGTGAGGCGGGCCCATTCCAGGGCGTAACCCAGCAGCACGAGCTGGCCGACCACGGGAACGAACATGCCAAGAGCAAGGAGAAGGACGGGCTTGATCCAGCCCGGTTGGAGGGTGAGAAGGGCCCACGAGCGCGAGAAGTACCTGTCACGCCGAAAACCCTGGAGGTTTGCGTCCGAAACCATGCGGTCCGAAACCATGCGAGGACTCCCTTCGAGTGTTGCGAGGCCAATGGGGCCTGAGGGAATCATACCCGTGTATGCGGTCGGGGGCTGTGGGTCGGAATCTCCCCTTTCCTTCATAAAACAAAAGCCGGCGCGCGCCGGCTCTTCTTCCTAAATGGCGGAGGGGGAGGGATGTCCGGCAGGCTCGCTTCGCTCCCCTGCCGTGGGCTCGCACCCGTCGCGCGCCACCGCGCGCGTGCTCGTCCCGCGGATGCCCGCTGGGCATCCGCGCCCTCTCGGGTTCGAATCCCTCCCCCTTTCTTTCCTAAAACAAAAAAGCCGGCATGCGCCGGCTCTTCTTCCTAAATGGCGGAGGGGGAGGGATTCGAACCCTCGTAGCCCCGGAGGGCTAAACGGTTTTCGAGACCGCCGCATTCAACCGCTCTGCCACCCCTCCGTGGGGTGAAAGCGGCGCCCCATCCTGGAACGGGACGCCGCGAATTTACTGGCGGAGAGTCTGGGATTTGAACCCAGGATACGCTTTCGGCGTATACACGATTTCCAATCGTGCTCCTTCGGCCACTCGGACAACTCTCCGTAAAACCGCAGAGGTGAGTATAGCGTACTTGCCGCCCCAAAGGCCAGAGGAGAAAGATTTTTCTTGAGCATGTGTGTGGGGAGGCCTTAGCGGCACAATGTGTCCACAGGGCGGCGGGGCGAGTGGCGCGGCGGTCGCCCCCAAGCGAACGCGGAGGCGACATGGGCATCGAGTTCTTCTCCACCTATGGTCCCGAGACGACGAGCGTGGGCGTGCCCGCCTGGCTGGACCTCACTGCCGTGGTCGTGGGTTCTCTCTCGGGAATCATCGTGGCGCGCGAACGCAAGCTCGACCTCGTGGGGTTTATCGGCCTTTCGCTCCTGTGCGGGCTGGGCGGCGGGCTGATTCGCGACATCATGATGCAGAAGGGCGGGGTCTACATGCTGAGCTCGCCCTATGCCATCCCCGCCTGCGTGATCGCCGCCGTGGTGCTCTTCCTCTTCCCTCGGCCGCTCGACCTCTTTCCCAACCTCCTGGAGTGGGTCGACATCGTGTCCGTGGGGCTCTTTGCCGTGATTGGGACCGACAAGGCCCTCGTCTACTACCTACTGCCCGTGTCTGCCCTGCTCATGGGCACCATCACCGGCATCGGCGGCGGCATGCTGCGCGACGTGTTCCTGGGGGACGTGCCTAGGATCTTCCAGCACTCCAACCTGTATGCCACCTGCGCCTTGGCCGGTTCGCTGGCCTACTGGCTGGGAACCTACGTGTTCTTCCTGCTCAAGCCGTGGGCGGCGCTCCTGGCCGTGGTGGTCACGGTGGCGCTGCGGCGGTGGTCGCTGCGCTACGACGTGATGATCCCCGTGGACGTGGACCTGACCCCGCAGGTAACCAGGCCCGTCCGCAAGGTAGTGAGAAGTGCGCGCCGTCTGCGCGCCATCCGCCGCCACTGACTGGGGGTCGCGCGTCACTTGGGGTCGGAGCTTCTGTCACGTCTGACACTTGGGGTCGGAGCTTCTGTCACGTCCGACACTTGGGGTCGTGACACTTGGGGTCGGAGCTCCTGTCACGCCGGCCGCAATCCCGAGTTGCCTACGGGCAATGCCGTAGGTAACTTGCACACGGCACCCCCATTCCGGTCCAAAGGGGTGATTTGCCTCCGGCTGCAGCCGCGGGCGATTGGCCCGCCAATGCCCCGGGGGGCCGGCAGAGAAGAGTCCCTGCCCGCAAGACGCGAACAGAAGCTCGAAACGTGACAAGAGCTCCGACCCCGCGTGACACGAACTCCGACCCCGGCGTCACGCGTTACTTGTTTACCTTGCCGTTGCGGACGTTCCACTTGCGGCGCTCGATCTCGGTGAGCAGGCGCTTGCGCATGCGGATGTTCTTGGGCGTGACCTCCACCAGCTCGTCGTCCATGATGTACTCGAGCGCCTCCTCCAGGGTGAAGGTGCGCGGGGGCGTCAGCTGCACGGCGATGTCGGCCGTGGAGGAGCGCTGGTTACCCAGGCTCTTGGTGCGCGCGATGTTCACCGTCATGTCACCCGGCTTGGACCGCTCGCCCACCAGCATGCCCTCGTAGCACTCGTCGCCCGGGCCCACGAAGAGCTGGCCGCGCTCCTGCAGGGTGCCCAGGGCGTAGGCCACGGCCTTCTCGGTGCTCATGGAGATCATGGCGCCGTTCTGGCGGTTGCCGATGTCGCCGGCGTAGGGGCCGTACTCCAGGAAGGTGTGGTAGAAGACGGCCTCGCCGTGGGTCACGTTGAGGATGCGGTTCTTGAGGCCCATGATGCCGCGCGTGGGGATCTTGAACTCCAGGTGCGTCTGCTGCACGCCCGTATCCATGCTCACCATGGTGCCGCCGGCGTTGCCAAAGACCTCGATCACCTTGCCTGAGAACTCCCCTGGGCACTCCACCACGGCCTGCTCCACGGGCTCCAGGAGGTTGCCCTCCTTGTCCTTCTTAAAGAGCACGCGCGGGCGGCCCACCTGGAACTCGAAGCCCTCGCGGCGCATCTGCTCCATGAGCACGGAGAGGTGCAGAATGCCGCGGCCGGCCACCTCCACGCCGGTCTTGTCGGGGAGCTCCTCGATGCGCATGGTCACGTTGTTCTCGCGTTCGGTCATCAGGCGCTCCTTGAGCTGCCTGCCGCCCACGATGTCGCCGTCGCGGCCCACGAGCGGGGAGGTCGACGCCTCGAAGACGACCGCCAGCGTGGGCGGGTCGATCTCGATGGGGTCCAGCTCCACGGGGTTCTCGGGGTCGGTGTACACGTCGCCGATGTCCGTCGAGTCCACGCCCACCACGGCCGCGATGTCGCCGGCCACGGCGGCCTGGCACTCCTTGCGGCCCAGGTAGTCGAAGGTAAAGAGCTGCTTGACCTGCGCCATGGCACGCGAACCGTCGTTCTTGACCACGAGGATCTTGTCGCCGTCGTGGATGGTGCCGGAGTAGATGCGGCCGATGCCGATGCGGCCCACGTAGTCGGAGTGGTCGATGGTCACGCACTGCATGGCCAGGGGGCCGTCGGGGTCCACGTCGGGCGCGGGCAGGCCATCCACGATCATGTCCAGCAGGGGGAACATGTCGTCGTTGTCGTCGTCGGGGGTCAACCGCGCGAAGCCGTTGACGGCGGAGGCGTACACCACGTGCTCCATGGTGAACTCCAGCTGCTCGTCGGTGGCACCCAGATCCATCATGAGGTCGAGCGATTCGTTGACGACCTCCTCGGGGCGGGCGCCGTCACGGTCGATCTTGTTTATGCACATCATGATAGCCAGGCCGGCGTCGATGGCGTGACGCAGCACAAAGCGGGTCTGGGGCATGGGGCCCTCGGCGGCGTCCACCAGCAGGATCGCGCCGTCTGCCATGCGCAGGACGCGCTCCACCTCGCCGCCAAAGTCGGCGTGGCCCGGGGTGTCGATGACGTTGATCTTTATGCCCTTGTACTCGATGGAGATGTTCTTGGCCAGGATGGTGATGCCGCGCTCGCGCTCCTGGTCGTTGGAGTCCAGCACGCGCTCTTGCACCTGCTGGTTTGCACGGAAGGCGTCCGTAGCCTTGAGCATCTGGTCCACGAGGGTGGTCTTGCCATGGTCGACGTGGGCGATGATGGCGATGTTGCGTATGTTCTCCTGGAGCATGGGTCCCTCTCGGTCGTTGCAAAGTCTGCATCCGGAAGACTTTACAGCGAGAAGCCCCAGCATGGCGCGCCGCTGGCGAGAAACCCGCTCCGCTCCATGTATCAGAGCATGTCGAGAGAACCGTCCCCCTGACACGAGAGAACCGTCCCCCTGGCACGGTCCTCCCCTGTTACGCTACAGCAGGCACTCCACCTCGCCGGCCGGGGCGGGATCCGTCCAACGGAAGTCATCGCCCTTGCCGCGTCCGTCAAACAGCGAGAAGGCCGACCAGGCGGGCGCTCCCTTCTCGCCGAACTCTAGGATCACCGCATCCTCGTAGGAACCGCGCTCGTCGGCCACGGCGGCCTCGTAGGCGATGGCGTAGCACTGCGGCTCGTGGATGCCAGCGTCCTTGTCTCCACCCTCCTTGGCCAGCTTGCGCACCTGCTTGCGCGCGCCCTCCAAGCACTCCTCGGGACCGTCGTCGGCAAAGGTGTAGCTGGCCACGTTGCCTGCGGCGTCCGCCACGGCCAGAAGGACATTCACGTCGCGGCCGGCAGCCAGCACGTCGAATGCCTGCCCCATGAGGATGCTCGAGAGCTCGTCGAGCTGCGGTGAGATGCTTCCCTCTGCCATGTGTGCCCCCCTGCCAGCGCAATTGCGGACGTCCACCATTATAGATGCGCGCCATGTGACGTGGCATTCACGGGATGTGGGACGCGAATCTGCCCCCGACCACATGTAAGTCACCGCTGCACTCCATCTTGTACCGTCGGCAAGGGCCCGTGCAGTCGAGGGTCGTCGATGCATGACGTCAAATCGGAGTTTTTCGGTGTGCCGCTCGCGCGTCCAGACTCTGGCCGGCGATGTTCATTTGCTTTGAATTTATATTATTGCAGGTAGATAAATTATCAATTATTCATCTAATTCCGCTACCGGCCAGCGTGACACCGAAAAACTCCGATTTGACGTCGTTTGCCTCCGCACTCCTACTTCAAGGCCTCTTCTGCCGGCTCCAAGGCTGTCGGGATCAGCATATTCACATGGAAGACCCCGCCCTCGCACCCAAACCTCACCGTGCCGCCGTAGCGCTCGCAAATCTCCCGCATGGACCGCACGCCAAAGCCGTGCGCGGTCTTGTCGGCCTTGGAGGTCTGGGGCAGGCCGTCCGCAAAGGCCACATGGCCCTCGCAGCAGTTCTCCACGTGCACCAGCACCATACCCGCCTGCCGCCTCACCTGCAGCGATATCGTGCGTCGCCGCGGGTCGTCCAGTTGCTGGACCGCCTCGATCGCGTTGTCCATGGCATTGCCAAAGAGCGCGTAGATGTCCGAGGCTGCCATGCGTCCCAGGGCCGTCCCATCTGCGATGCAGCTCAGGGCGACCCCCTCGCGCGCGCAGATTAGGCTCTTCTCGGTAAGGATCGTGTCGAGTGCCTCGTTTCCCGTGCAGACGGCCGAGTCGTACACACTCACCTCCCCGGCGATGTCGTCCAGCACGGCCTGGTCCACGCGAGGGCCCGACCCGTCCGCCAGGTGTCGGATCTGGTGGCGGATGTCATGACACTTGATGTTTATGTCATCGATGGTCTGCCGGCTCAGCGCATACTGGCGCTCCCGCTCGGCCATGAGGCGCTGAAGCGAAGCGGTCTCCGTGCGCAGGTGCTGGTTGTAGAGCATCTCATACTCCGCAATCAGCACGTAGAGCGAGAAGCCCACCTGCACCACGCGCTGCAGCAGGGCCAGGGAGGGGTCGTTGAGGGTGCCCACGTAGCGCACCGAGAGGTCGAAGGCAGTGTTTACGAGAAGAGCCACGAAGGCCGGCGCGAACTCCCTCGCCCCGGCTTCCACCCGCAGCCCCCGCTGGCGCACCTGCCGGACCAGCGTGGCCCGCAGGACCGCTAGCAGGGCGCACGTGCAAACGGTCGCCCTCTCCAGGTTGAGCTCCGGCGCGCCCAGCCCCACGTCCGCACGGCGCAGCAGCATGCCAACGAGGTCTCCCAGCCCCGAGCCCAGGTTCTGCACCGCATAGCCCACCACGGCACAGAAGGCCGCCGTCCACAGGTCGGTCTGGTTGCAGAGCCACACGCCACACAGGCAGAGCCCCACGACTACCACGAAGTAGCCTGCTGCCAGGGTCAGAACCCCGGACGCGCTCTCCGGCACCGTTGAGAGCGCAGGGCTCGCCAGCACGAGCGTCAGCAGGCCCACGCACGCCCCTAGCCGGAGCCCCCAGCACGACCGGTGCAGCAGCGTGGCCGCGACCATGCCCACAGGTGCCGCATAGAGAAGGGCGCCCACCAGGGGCCGGGCCATACCTACGAGCACAGACATCACCGATCGCCCCCGTAGTAGTCCGCGAAGGCTCCCAGGGCCTCCTTGCGCCGGGCGCGGCTCATGGCCAGGGTCGAGCCGTCGGCCATGACCACGTTGGGACCCTCGATGGCACGGACCTGGTCGGCGTTCACGATGCAGCTGTTTGATATCCGCACGAACTGTCCCGCCCCCAGGTCCTCGGCCACCTTTGTCAGCGTGCCGCGCACAGCCTGCGGGTCCTGCCCCTCCAGGTGATAGACGATGTTGTGCCGCTGGACCTCCACGTACAGCAGGTCCGCGAGCGGAAAGACCTTGGCCCCGTCCTTGGTGGGCACGTAGAGGCTTCGATGCGATCGCCGGCGCAGCACGCGGACGGCCCGGTCCAGGCACATGCCCAGGTCGCGCGAGGTCACGGGCTTGACGATGAAGTCCAGGGCGTTCACTTCGTAGCCCCGCACCGCGTACTGCGCGAGGTTGGTCACGAAGATGATCAGCGTCTGCTCGTCGTAGGCGCGCAGGAGGTCGGCCGCCTCCATGCCGCTGATTCCCGGCAGGTCTATGTCCAAGAACACGAGGTCGTACCTGCCCACCAGCTCCACCAGCTCGAAGGCCGTCTTGACCCAGTCCACCTTGACCTCCAGGCCCTTGTCGCCTGCGTAGCGCTCCACCGCAGCACGCAGCTGGGCCGCCTCCTCCGCCTCGTCCTCCACGACCAAGAACCGATACATGCGTCCCCTCCGAGCCCGCCCGCTCGCCGAGAGGCGCCGCAGGGCGTGCCGCAATCTTGCCCGACCGTGCCACCCAACCTGAACTTGTTAGCACGTTTTCTAGATTCGTTCATGACGACAAGGCCCGCGCTTTCGACGGATGGCGGGTTTTGCCAGCGCAAAGGATGGGGCGTCTGCGGACGCGAAGGGAGAGCGCCATGAAGAGGAACGTGACCAGAAGGAACTTCGTAGCAGGGACCGCGGGTGCCGCGGTACTGGCTGGGCTTGTCGCATGCGGTGACGAGACAGCAACCGCGCCGGCTGCCGAGGAGACGCCGACCGTGCCATCTGCCGACCAGTACCCCATCGAGCCCGACGCCGAGGGCACCGAGGCCAAGTGGTCCTCCGAGGAGACCCGCGACGGCTGGACCCGCGTGACCAACCCCGACGACGGTGCCACGCTGGGCGTCACGGACACAGCCCGCATCATCCAGGTAGACGGCCTGGCCTTCCGCGACATGGACGGCGACGGCAAGCTCTCGCTCTTCGAGGACTGGCGCCAGACCCCCGAGGACCGCGCGGCCGACCTTGCCGCCAAGCTGAGCGACCAGGAGTGCATCCAGCTCATGTGGCACGGCGGCGCCTCCGACGCCGGCGGTGGCTCCGTGGAGGAGACCACGGCAAACACCAACCTCATCGACCTCGGCTCCGCGGCGGGCGTCTCGCGCTTCAACGCCGACGAGGAGTCCTACGCCTCCTCCATCGCCTGGATCAACGGCGTCCAGGCCACCTGCGAGACCCGTCCCTGGGGCATCCCCTACATCAACTCCACCGACCCCTACCCCGTGCTGGGCATCCCCGGTACCATAGGCATCTCCGCCGCCATGGACAAGGACCTCTGGCGCAGAGCCGGTATGTGGGTCGGCCGCGCCTTCCGCGCCACCGGCGTGCGCCTGGAGCTGGGCCCGCAGGTGGACCTCTACACCAACCCCAAGTGCTCGCGCCTGCGTGGTGCCGAGACGGAGGACCCCGCCCTGGGCCGCGACTTCACGCAGGCCTTCGCGGGCGGCATGCAGTCCACCTGGGGCGACGACGAGGCCACCGAGGACCTGGGCTGGGGCAAGGACTCCGTGGGCAACACCCTCAAGCACTTCGTGGCCGCCGGCGCCATGCAGGGCGGCGCGGACGACCACTCCAGCGCCGGCATGTACAACATCTTCCCCGGCGACAACTACAAGGCCCACCTCATCCCCTTCCTGGACGGTGGCCTGCACCTGGACTCCAAGACCGAGACTGTCTCGGCCGTGATGCCCAACTACGGCATCGCCTACTCAGCCGACGCCGAGTACGGCCTGCGCGTGGGCGGCGGCTTTAACAAGAAGCAGCTCTCCATCCTGCGCAACGCCGGCTTCGATGGCGTGATCTGCTCCGACTGGAACATCCTCAAGACCGACTTCACCCGCGGCGTCGAGGGCCTCACCGAGGCCGAGCGATACCGTCTGCTGGTGGACGCCGGCTGCGACCAGTACGGTGGCGGCTACGAGCCCGTGGAGATCGGCGAGCCCGTCTTTGAGTCCATGGTGAGCGACATGGGCCAGGACGCCGCCAGCGAGCGCGTACACGAGTCCGCCCTCCACGTCCTCACCCTCATGGCCCACGTGCAGCTCTTCGACCAGCCCTACTCCGACCGCTCCGAGGCCAAGGAGCTCTTCGAGTCCCAGGCCGCAGCCGACTTTGCCCGCGAGGCAAACGAGAAGTCCGTCGTCATGCTCAAGAACGCCGGCGGCGTGATTGCCCAGGGCGCGGGTGCAAACAAGCCCACGGTCTATGTGCCGCAGATCTTCACCGCCATGAACAAGAGCCCCAGGGAGACCACTCCTGCCTCCGTCGCACCCTGCATGGACCTCGACGTGCTGGGCCAGTACTTCAACGTGGTGACCGACGAGGTGGGCGACCCCACGGGCGAGCCCGTCGAGGGCCAGACCGACCCCCAGTACCAGGAGTCCGACATCGTGCGGCGCACGGACTTTACCGACGTCAAGTACGCCCTCATACGCATCAAGAGCCCGCAGGACGCCAACAGCGGCGCCAAGGCGGAGGGCGACACCACCACCTACGTGCCCATCTCCCTGCAGTACCGTCCCTACACCGCAGATGGCCCCAACGTGACCCAGGTCTCCATCGCCGGCGACCCGCTCGATGGCCTCACCTGGTACGACCACGGCATGGAGACCGACGTGCCCATCGAGAACCGCTCCTACTACGGCCAGTCGACGACCGTCAAGAACGAGTCCGACCTCGACCTGGTGCTCTCCGTGCGCGAGGCCCTGCCCGAGGAGATCAAGCTCGTCGTGATCATCGACGCCTACCAGCCCATGGTCTTCTCCGAACTGGAGCCCGCGGCCGACGTCATCCTCATGAACTGGGTGGGCTCCTCCGACTCCCAGACCAAGACCTTCGCCGTGACCGACGAGACCTTCGCCCGCATCCTGGCTGGCGAGGTGGAGCCCACGGGCCTGCTGACCTTCCAGATGCCCAAGAGCATGGACGCCGTCGAGGCTGGCCAGGAGGACGTCCCCCGCGACATGGACTGCTACACCGACTCCGAGGGCAACACCTACGACTTCTGCTTTGGACTCAACTGGTCGGGTGTGATTGACGACGAGCGCGTGGCCACCTACAAGGTCTCGCCGATCTCCGAGCCGGAGACCGAGGTCAAGGCCAGCGAATAGCTGCCTGAACCGACCGACAGCAAAGACCCACCCGGGCCCCGGGACGCCATCTTCCCATCCTTCCTAAGGCGCTCCGGGGCCCAACTCTGTAGCGGCCGGGCACCAGGGGGTGCAAACACAGGGGGTACTCCCCCGTGTTTGCTGTCAAACACGGGGGAGTACCCCCTGTGTTTGCATTCCCACCCGCACCAAAGCAAAGGTCCGGTCCGCCGCAAGCGAGAAGTTCCTCTCGGCATGGGCCAGCACGTCCTCCACGGAGCAGGGCTCGAGCACGGTGGGCACGAGCGCGTCCACCCCACAGGCCAGGAGCTCTGTGGCGTCCGCGTCCATGCCGCCCACGATGGCCACGCAGGGTATGCCTGCCCGCCGGCACCGCGCCGCCACGCCGCTCACCACCTTGCCATGGACGGATTGCGCGTCTGCGTGGCCCTCCCCCGTCACACAAAGGTCGCTACTGGCAAGAAGCCCGTCGAAGCCCACGAGGTCCAGCACTTGCTCTATGCCCGGCACGAGCTCGGCATCAAGGTAGCAGAGGGCCGCCGCGCCGAGGCCACCCGCCGCGCCCGCACCAGGCACGTCGGCCACCGGCCGGCCGAAGGTCTGCTCGAGCACCGCGGCGTAGGACCGCATCCCCTGCTCCAGCTGGGTCACGACCTCGGGGGAGGCTCCCTTCTGGGGCGAGAAGACCGCCGCGCAGCCACGTGGCCCCACGAGCGGGTTGTCCACGTCGCACATCACGTGGAAGCGGGCCTCCCGCACGCGCGGGTCCAGGCCGGCCAGGTCGATCGCGGCCACATGCGCCAGGTCTTCTCCGCAGCCAGCGAGCTCGCAGCCCTTGTCGTCGAGCAGGCGGGCGCCCAGCGCGCGGGCCATGCCCATGCCGCCGTCGTTGGTGGCCGAGCCGCCGATGGCGAGCGACACGTCGCGCACCCCGCGGGCGAGCGCGTCCTCGATGAGCTGCCCGGTTCCAAAAGTGCTGGTACGGCGCGGGTCGCGGAGCTCGGCCGGCACGAGCGGCAGTCCCGACGCCGCGGCCATCTCTATGACGGCACGGCCTCCGGGAAGAAGCCCGTAGCTGGCCCGCGCGGGCTCGCCCAAGGGGCCCGCCACCTCCACAGTGGCGAGCCCGCCGCCCGTAGCCGCCACAACCGCCGCGACGGTACCCTCGCCACCGTCGGCCACCTCTACCGCACGGCACGTGGCGCCCGGCAGCTCGCGGGCCGCGGCGGCAGTGAGCAGCTCCCCCGTCCGCGCCGACGAGATCGTCCCCTTGAATGAGTCGCACGCAAACAGCAGGTGCAAGTGATTGTTGTTGCTCATCGGTGCCTCTCGTCCATCTACGTGTTTCTAGGTTCAGATGATATGCATAGAAGGTCGTTAGTCGGCTTCCAGAGTACAAAGAGGAGGATGGGCTTCCTGGACGCTCAACCTTATCTGCTGTTTTAGCTTCCGAGAACCCCATAGCGCGTACCTGCTGTGGTTGATGAGGCCCGCGGGGCCACCGCAAGCAAGAGTGGGTACGCCAGCCAAACAAAAAGGGCTGCCCCCTAGCGGTCTAGCCACCAGAGGGCAGCCCTCGTCAAATCACGGTGCGGCAAAGCGTGACAAAGGGTCAGACCCCGTGTCATCGACCCCGCGTCATCTGCGGGACCCGACCCCGCGGCAACCCCCGCGGCACCTTAGTCGTCCAGGTCGATCGGGAGGGCGTTGCCCGTGTTGGGGTGGGTCCTCTCGAATCCGCGGTGGCTCTCCTCGTAGGCCCGGCGCTTCTCGCGCATGACCTTGGCCTCCTCGGAGCCGGAGTTCATCACGATCTTGACCGCGCGCTTGGCCGCGTAGGCCGCGAGGCCCGTGACCTTGTCTTCGGCCTTGCGCATGTCAGTCATCTCGGGGTGGTCGCGGTGCAGGTGGATGGCGTCGAAGTTGCAGCGCGTGGTGCAGATGCCGCAGCCGATGCACTTGTTGGGATCCACCACGGAGGCGCCGCAGCTAAGGCAACGCGCCGTCTCGATGCGCACCTGGTCCTCGGTGAGGGAGTCGCGGTACTCCTCGAACTTGCCCGCCTCGTGCGTGGGCTCCTCCTGGCGCGGGAAGTGGTCGTAGCTGGGGAACTTGATGTCGTTCTTGTCCAGCGGGCGGAACTGGTGGCGGTCAAGCGCGATGGTGAGGTCCGCGTCGGGGCGCACGTAGCGGGCCAGCACGTCGGCCACGTGGTGGCCGGCCGCGATTGCATCGATCACGAAGCGCGGGCCGGTGTACACGTCGCCACCCACGAAGATGTCCGGCTGCTTGGTCTGGTAGGTCAGGCGATCGGCCACGGGGTAGTTGCCATGCCAGAAGGTCACGCCCTCGCCGTCCAGCAGGTTGCCCCACTCGATGGCCTGGCCGATGGCAAAGACGATGCGGTCGCACTCGATGATGGTGGTCTCGGACTCGTCGTAGAGCGGCGAGAAGCGCCCGGTCGTGGGGTCCGTCACCTGGGTGCAGCGCTTGAAGACGATGCCCATGACCTGCCCGTCTTCGCCAACCAGAACCTCCTTGGGACCCCAGCCGTTCACGACGTCGATGCCGTGCTCCTTGGCCTCGCGCACCTCGGCCGCGTCGGCCGGCATCTCGTCCAGCTGCTCGAGCGACACCATGCTCACGGCAGCGGCACCGCGGCGGTTGGCGTCCTCGGCGCAGTCGATGGCCACGTTTCCGCCGCCCACGACCACCACGCGGCCGGTGTAGGCGGGGTGGTCGTTGCCCAGGGACTCCTGCAGGTAGTGCACGGCGATGTCGGTGCCCAGGGCCTCGTCGCCGGGCACGCCGGGGCGACGGCCGCCCTGGCAGCCGATGGCCACATAGAAGGCCTTGAAGCCCTGCTCGCGGAGCTCGCCCAGGGTGACGTCCTTGCCAACCTCCACGCCGCAGCGGATCTCCACGCCCAGCTCGCGGATGATCTGGATCTCCTCGTCGATTACGTCCTTGGAGAGCTTGTAGGTGGGGATGCCGTAGGTCATCATGCCGCCGGGCTTCTGGTTCTTCTCGAAGACGACGGGCGAGAAGCCCATGAGGGCCAGGTAGTAGGCCGCGGAGAGGCCAGCAGGACCCGCGCCGATGATGGCGATCTTCTCGTCAAAGTGGCCATGCATGGAGGCCACGACCTTGCTGGGCACGTAGCGGTTCTGGGCCACCAGGTCCTGGTCGGCCACGAAGCGCTTGACGGCGTCGATGCTCACGGCGCGGTCCACGTCGCCGCGGGTGCACTCCTCCTCGCAGCGCTTGTTGCAGATGCGGCCGCACACGGCGGGGAAGGGGTTCTCCTTCTTGATAAGCGCCAGCGCGGCGCGATAGTCGCCCTCGTGGGCCTTCTTGAGGTAGGCCTGCACGGGCACGTGGGCCGGGCAGGCCGCCTTGCAGGGGGCAGAGCCCGTGGGCCAGGTGTTGTGCATGCGGGCAGTGTCGCGGTAGTTCTCGTCCCAGGCGTACTTGCCCCAGGGGATGGCGTCGGGCAGGATGGCGCGCGGGTAGACCTGGGCGCTGCCGTCCTTCTTGCAGAGCTTCTGGCCCAGCTTGACGGCGCCAGCCGGGCAGGACTCCACGCAGTAGCCGCAGGCCACGCACTTTACGGGGTCCACCTTGGCGGTGTAGCTGGAGCGACTCAGATTGGGCGTGTTGAAGAGCATGGAGGTACGCAGGGCGTTGCAGATCTTCACGTCGCAGTTGCAGATGTCGAAGATGTGGTCGGAGCCGTCGATGTTGGTGATCTGGTGCACGAAACCGTTGTCCTCGGCCTTCTGCAGGATGTCCAGGGCCTCCTCGGTGGTGATGTAGTGGGCGCGGCCGGTCTCCACCGTGTAGTCGGCCATGTCTCCCACCTGGATGCACCAGTCGTCCGGGTCGTCGATGCAGCCCTCCCCCAGCTTGGCGCGGCTGTAGCGGCAGGAGCAGATACCGGCGGAGATGTGGCCGTCGTACTTCTTGAGCCAGTGGGAGATGTGCTCCAGGTCCACGGAGGTGTTCTCGGCCTCGATGGCCTTCTCCACGGGAATCACGTGCATGCCGATGCCGTCGCCTCCGGGCGGCACCATCTCGGTGATGCCGGCCAGGGGCTCGAAGGTCATGCGCTCGAAGAAGTTGGCAACAGCGGGGTTCTTGTCGATGCGGTCGATGGAGGAGTTGAAGAGCTCGGCCGAGCCCGGTACGAAGTAGGGCACGCGCCAGCGCTGGGTGCGCGGCTCATCGGTGGGGCCGTTGTCGTCGTAGCGGTCGGAGTAGTCGTACTCGATGATGCCCACGTAGCTCATGCGATACAGGAGGTCGCGCAGCTCCTCCTCGCTGAGCTCGGGCTCCATCTTCTGGAGCTCCTCGAAGTAGTAGAAGTGGCGGAGCTCCATCTTGTTTGCCAGCTCCACCATGTCGTCGGTGAGGACCTCCTTGAGGCCCCAGTACTCCGAGTCGTTGGTGGTGATGCCAGTCACCTTGTGCTTTACCACGTCGGTGATCTTGCGGCCCAGCCTGGCGATGGCCTCGTTGCGCTCCGCCTCGTTCTGATAGATGGAGCGGTGCGTCTTGAACTGCTCGGGCATGATCTCCCTTTCCGGTGTGGGCGTGTCAGGGGGACACGTGTCAGGGGGACGGTTCTCTTGACACGCCGTCATGGCGTGTCAAGAGAACCGTCCCCCTGACACGCCCTCTTGGCACGCGATGCTTTTGGGCTAGGCGAAGAACCTGCGCACCAGGTCGCGCGAGTACTCCGCGGTCTCCTCCATGTCGCCAAAGGCCATGACCTCGCCGGCATAGAAGGTGTTGCGCTGGCCCTGCATGGCCTCCAGCTTGTCGTACCAGCCGTCGGCGTAGTCCTGGGAGCTCACGTGCGGGAAGTAGTACCAGTCGTCGATGCGCTCGGTCTTCTCCACGGGCAGGCCCGAGATGGCCATGTCGTCGAGGGTGGTCTGCTTGGCTTGCTCGAAGGGCACGTCCTCGGCGCCCTCGTGGTTGCGCAGGGTAAAGGTCACGAGCGGCTGGGGGCCGCAGTCGGGCCAGCGGTGGTAGAAGACCATCAGGTGGCCGCGGGTCTCGGGCGTCATGTTGGAGAAGTAGTAGTAGGAGATGTCGGGGCTCTTCTCCTCGGCCGTGCGCACGGCCATGGTGAAGTACTCCTTGTGCTGGATCTTCGAGAAGAGCTCGCACTCCTCGGGCGTGGCGTCGCCGTAGTTCATGAAGAGCTCGAGCGGCGTGCAGAGGATGATCTTGTCGAACTCCTCCACGTGCTCGCCGGTGACGTCGCGCACCGTGACCTTGACCTTGTCGCCGGAGCGGTCCACGGCGGCGACCTCGGTCTTGAGGATAGCGGGGTGCTTGAGGTGGGTGTTCACGCCGGTCCAGATGGACTGGGTGCCGTTCTTCCAGGTCCAGAGCCTGCCCGTGGAGAGGAACTGCTTGACGGTGAAGGCGTCCAGGTACTTGAGGACGTAGGCCGCGGGGATCTCGTCGAAGTAGCCGTAGCCAAAGGAGGTGAAGGGGCCCTTCCAGACCATCTCGGCGTCCTCGCAGTTGTTGAGCTTGAGGAACTCCGAGAAGGGCATGGAGAGGTCCTTGAGGTTGGGGTTCTCGCCCTCGATGTGCTGGAGCTTGAGCTCGGGCGAGGGGCAGGGGCCCTCGTAGCGGCCCTGAGCCACGCCACGGTGGCCGTTCACGTCGTAGCCCTTGTACTTGGTGGCGAGGAGCCTGGAGAGCTTGCGCATCTTCAGGACCTTCTTGAGGAGCTCGAGCTTGCTCTGCTTGAGCGGGGTGCCGTCGGTGTTGCGGAAGGAGCGGCCCATGGCGGGGCCGTCGGCGTGGGTGGTGCCGCCGAACTCCTCGCACTCGTGCACGGCGAAGTAGGTGTCGCAGCCCATGACCGCGCCCATCTCGATGGTGCGGTGCTCCCACTGGCCCTTCTTGTTCTTGACCTGCATGTAGGGCGAGAAGGCCTTGCCGCCCACGTGGTCGGACTTCTCGTAGACCACGTAGTTGAAGTAGCCCGCCTTCTCCAGGTACATGGCCGCCGACATTCCGGCCGGGCCGCCGCCGACGATGCAGATGCGCTGGTTCCTGTCTGCCATGAGGGTCCTCTCCACTCAATGCACTTTGCGCCAATCACAGCTGACGGCAAGGATACACGCTTTGCCACGTTTGTGCAGTATTTGTAGGTCTGATTGGAAGTCGGGCCACGTGGGTACGACTCGGCCCGCTTCTCGCAACCACCTGATTCGCCTCCACGTGCTAACCTCTACGCATGTCGTCGGCACCGCGGAAGGCATCATGGACACTCCAAGCTCCATCATGTACTCGGACCTCAAGAACTTCGGGCAGATCTCCAACCACGAGGTCGCGCTCGCTGTCCTGAACCCCGAGGGCAACTATGGAGGAACGTCCATACGTGCGCGCGCCGCGAGCGACCGCACCTTCCTCTCGCGCGAGGTAGTCCATGCCGCTCCAGGGCAGATCTCCTCCGAGCGCTTCGCAGACCTCACCTTCGCATCGCTCTCGCTCGCGCGTCAGATGGCGCGGAAGCTTGGCGACGACCCACTCGCATGGCAGCGCATGGATACCCACTACGGCGGAGTCGCCGCACAGGCCATGCGCAAGGTGCTGGAGGACTTCTCACTCGACGGTACCCTCTACGCCAACGCCGCAGAGAAGCTCGTCCAGAGCACACACCTCTCGGACCAGTCCCGCGCCACGCTCCTCCTCATGCTCTTCGTGTCCACAGGCTGCCTAGGGAACCCCTCCGCAGCGCTGGCCGTGGTGGAGGCCCACATGGCAAGAAGCGCTGGCACGGGCATCTCCACAACCGAGACCACGGTGGGCGCGGGTTTCGCACATGCCACCGAACCCGTCCCTGCGGATGTGCGGCTGGGCCTCCTACGTCTGGCGGGCAGCGCCGTGCGCGGCTCCGTGCAGCCGCTCTCCCTGGGACACGATGGCACCGTGGTGGGCGCGCTCGCGGCCGGCCCGGACGGCATAAACACCGTGGATTTCGACGTCTCCCGCAACCACCTGCACATATGGCGCGGGGAGGACGGCGAGTGGTATGCGCAGGGGATGGGTTCCACCAACGGTACCGTGCTTGTTTCCGGCAACACCCACGAGGCGAGCGTCATCGAGCCGCCGCGGGCCAAGCGCGAGCCGGGCCGCAAGTACCCGCCCGTGCGCATATCCAACAGCGACGTGCTCTGCTTGGGGTCCACCACGCGCTTTCTCGTGGTGCGCGTCCTCGACGACCAACCATAGGAACGACCCAGGGCGCACCGGCCTCGCAGCCGGCGGCGCAGACTAAAGACAGGGGCGAGACAGGGATGACCATGGACGATAAGACCTCTAATGCGGTGGCCACAGACCTTCGCGTGATAGAGTTCCAGCAGTTCGACACCTCCTTCGCCGTACCGCCGAGCGAGGAGGAGCAGGCCCGCCGGCGCTACATGACGCTCATCGCGGCACCCACGCACACCGAGAACCGGCTCTCGCAGAGCGAGGTTCTGCGCGTGGGCAACACGGAGGGCGAGTACTTTGCCCTCAAGCGGCTGCGGCCCCTCCCCACCGACGTCGATCCCACGTCGCGGCGCGGCCGGGAGGCGGCGCTCTTCGAGGAGTACCGAAACCAGCTGGCCGTCTCGCACCTGCAGGGATTCGCGCAGGTGTTTGGCTATGGCGTCACGCGCGAGGGCGAGCCCGCCATCCTCATGGAATGGGTGGACGGCCTCACGCTGCACGACGCGCTCGAGCGCCACTCGCTACCCCTCGCCGCGGACAGTCGGGGGGTGGATGGCGTGGTCGTGGCCGCCCTGGCCCTCTCGGTCCTGCAGACACTCGTGTCCACCACCTACCTCGACGGCACCTTCGCCCATCGCGACATCTCGCCCAGGAACATCATGCTCAGGTGTGCGGGAGAGCCTCCCTCGAACGGCTCCCTAGGCCGGGAGGTCCCCATCGACGCCTGTCTCATCGACCTTGGCAGCGCCATCTACATGCGCCGCGACGAGGCCACCTTCACGATGACGATGGACGTGTGGCGCAACGCCACGCCCGAGTACGCACCGCCAGAGATGCTGGCCCTGAGCGACCGCAGTTACCTCGAGGCCAGGCGATCTCCCGCCATAGACATCTATGCCCTCTGCAGCGTGCTCTACGAGGTCTACAGCGGCCACACCCCGTATGAGGTTGCGGCGCACCCCGACCAGAGCCCCCTCGAGCTCAAGACCGCGGCTGCCCCGCACCCGCTGGCCGCCCACGACGAGAGGGACCAGCCACTCATACAGGCCATCATGGAAGGCCTGGCCATGGAGCAAGCCAAGCGGCCCAGCGCCGCGGCGCTCCTCAGGCGCGTCGGGGACTGGTACCAGGACGTGACCGGACTGGCTCCGTCCCAGGCGGTCGTACCCTCCTTCGCGCCCGCAAGGGGCACTCACCTCACCAAGGCGGCAAGCACGAGCACCCTGACGGAATCCCAGACCACGCCAGACGCTGTCGAGAAGGTCCAGCAGGCCCAGGCAACAGCCCCACAACCGCGCCGTCGCAACGTCTCGCGGCGAGGGCTCGTCATCGGCACCGCCTGCGTGGCCGCCGCTGCGATCTTTGGGGGCCTCAACCTCACGCCACAGGGCCGCGCCCTTCTCTTTGGTCAGAAATCCTGGCAGGAGCTGGCGGACCTGGCCGCACGGCTGTCGGCAGCCGGGAGCCGCGACGACGCCCTGTCCCTTGCCGTACAGGCGGGAATCGCAAGCGAGGACGGCAGCATGGTTGACAACCTGGTCAAGTCGCTGACTTTGTCCGACGGCACGGAGGCCCGTGTACAGCTGGTGGACTTCTGCCACGACGACCGTGTCGACGGCGGTGGCAAGGCGGGTCTCACCTTCGCCTTCTTGGATCCCCTGGCACCACGCGCCATGGCGGACACCCCGATGGTCTCGGGCGGCTGGGAGCAGTGCGACATGCGCGCCTGGCTCAACGGTGACTTCATGGCACAGCTGCCTGCCGAAGTCTCGGACGCCATCGTGCCCGTGACCAAGCTCACAAACAACACAGGTGCCACGCGCACGCCGGAGGCCGTCACGACCACCGAGGACTCCGTCTTTCTCTTCTCCATCTTCGAGCTGGGCGGGATGCGCGTGGGCTTCACTGCGGACTTCACCTACCTGGGCGACATCCTCAACATCGAAGGAACGCAGTACCGCCTGTGGGCCGACAAGCTGGTCTCCTCCAACCGGGAGAACCCCACCATGCAGCGCACCTGGCAGGGGCAGCCCTGCTACTGGTGGAACCGCACGCCCAGCCCGGACTGCTCGGAGGACAACGGACAGACCTGGTTCAACCGCGTGGGACCCGACGGCGACGTCTTCCACTATGCCTGCGATGCCACAGGCGACGAGAACGTGACCACGATCCTCCCGGGATTCTGCCTTTAGGAGAAGGCCGGCCTTATCGCCCGCGCGGAGCGCTGGCACCGGAGTGATGCCAGGGGTGACCCCGTGGTTGCCCGGCGTCAGGCGCCCGGGGGTGGCCCGTGGTTGCCCGGCGCCGGCGCCTGGGGATGGCCCGTGCTCTAGGTTGCGTCAGAGAAGGCCGAGGGCCTGCTTGAGGGCCAGGACCCGCCGCACGCTCTGGTCCAGCCGGTCCTCCGTGAGGGTTCCCGCTGCCACGGCGTCGAGGATCCCCTGGTAGGCTTCGGCCAAGTCCTGGGGTTTGAGGATCACGTCGCCACCGGCGGCCAAGAAGGCCACGGCCGCCTGTGCGGAGGTGAAGCCCTGCCCGATGGCAGCCATGGACATGGCATCGGAGATCACAACGCCCTCGAAGCCCAAATCCTGGCGCAGGATCCCATCTATGGCCTCGGGCGAGAGGGTTGCCGGAAGGTCTTTGCCCGTGGCCTTGGGGGTGGAGATGTGGCCCACCATGACCATGGGCACCCCGGCCTCGATGGCTGCCCGGAATGGCAGGAACTCACACGCGTCCATCTGTTCCCGGGTGCGAGTGGTCACCGCCATGCCGACATGCGAGTCCGCCTCCGTGTCGCCGTGGCCTGGAAAGTGCTTGACACAGCAGGCCACGCCCGTAGGCAGGAAGCCCTCGACCTCTGCCTTGACCATGGACGCCACGAGCTCGGGGTCGCTGCCGAAGGAACGAGAGCCAATGACGGTGTTGCCTGGATTGGTGAGGACATCTGCCACCGGGGCAAAGTCGACGGTAAACCCGATGTCGTGCAGATAGGTACCGATGGTCTGACCGACCTCTCGCGCCTGGGAGACGTCGCCTGTGGCGCCGACCTTTGCCATCGAGGGGAAGTCCGGTACGCCAAAGAGGGCTGAGTTGGCGATGCGTGCCACCAGAGGGCCGCCTTCCTCGTCGATGCACACAAGAGGCGCGACCCTGGCACCCGCGGCGACCGTAGCCGACTTGAGGTCCGCCAGGAGCCTGAGGGTCTGGTTCTTCCCCACGATGTTCGCCCCAAAGAGGCAGAAGCCACCCACGGGATAGGTGAGAAGAGCCTGCTCGAGGTCCTTGCCCACCGTCACCACTCCGTTGACACCGTACGAGTCGCTGGCGGAAGCCTCCGCGTCCACGGCTCCCAGAAGCCCCTCGGGGGTCGTGACCAGGAGCTGGGCGACCTTCTGCTCCAGGGTCATGGAGGCAAGGGCGACCTCTGCGGGGTCGGGAGCGGGTGCCTCCACGACCGGCGCGGCCGCGGCGGGTTCCTGGGTCGCCTGGTCATCGGTACCGCAGGAAGCCACTGCTGCCAAGGTGAGCAGGCCACCCGCCGCACCCAGCGCCGATCTCACGAACGTCCTTCTCGAGCAGCCCATGTTTCTCTCCCGTCTGCCACCGGCGCACCAAGCCCTCTTACACCCGCACCATCGCCATCCACATCATCGCAGAGCGCCGCACTCCGGGGTGCAAAACCCTGGGTCAGGACCCAAGAACCGACGCAGACAAGCCAATTCCTTCGCTCGTAGCGGATGGTTCTATGCCTATCATGCACGTACTTATCACTTATATAGATAGAACGAATTGTTGTGTGTGACAACACAACGGCGGGAGCCCATACGACGCATTTGCCGACACACCTGCAAGTGACATGTCACCTACAGGTGCCTGGCTATTGGTTGCAGTTCATATAATTGCAGGTAGATGGGGTGGGGATTTCTTGGCCTGTCGTCGCCAGCCACCTGCAAGTGACATGTCACTTGCAGGTGGACAGGTGCGTACCTGCTGTTACTCGCATCGAGAATACAATGGCCCCTCACCCGTATCCGCAGGTGAAGGGCCAACTTCTTTTGGTGGAGACAATGGGGTTCGAACCCACGACCTCAGGCTTGCAAAGCCCGCGCTCTCCCAGCTGAGCTATGTCCCCTCATAGTAATAATCGCCCCAGCGGCGACTCGGCTAACGCTGGGGCGACTATTGACGAAAGGTGGTGGGCCTGACAAGGTTCGAACTTGTGACCTCCCGGTTATCAGCCGGACGCTCTGACCAACTGAGCTACAGGCCCAACGCAAGAAGTGATACTACGCCAGCCCCCTACCCCGGTCAAGCCCCAATTTGAAAAACTTTTCCGCGGCGCGCCAGGCGGCCACGAGCGAAGACAAGACCAATACCGCCGAACCCACGACCTCGGGCGAGGGTGCCAGGCCTCAGGGGTGACAAACGGACCCCGCGTGACACGAGCTCCGACCCCGCGTGACACGAGCTCCGACCCCGTGTCACGCACCGTGTCACGCCTACTTGCCGCTGGGCGAGTTGAAGTCCTCCGGCGAGAGTCCCTCCACGAACTCGTGGAAGCTCTTCATCTCACTCTCGCGTTCCTTGCGGGCAACCGTGTCGAAGTCGGGCATGGCGGCCGTGTCCACGACCTCCTGCTCGGCAAAGATGGGCACGCCAGCGCGTACCGCCAGCGCCAGGGCATCGGAGGGCCGCGCGTCCACCGTGGCCTTGGTCCCGTCGGCCTTGGAGAGCTCGAGCCGGGCGAAGAAGGTCGTCCCCTCCACGTTGCAGATGTCCACGGAGTCGAGCTTGGCGCCGAGCGCGGCGATCGTGGAGGCCAGGAGGTCGTGCGTCATGGGCCGCGAGCCGCGCCGCGGACGCGCAGCCACGCTGATGGCCGCGGCCTCGATGTGGCCTATGCGGATGGGCACCTCCTTGGCGTGGTCGCGGCCCAGGTAGTCCACCGGCACGAGCACCACCAGCGACGTGAGCTTGTCCCCGCCAAGAACGACCGACTTTATCTCCATCCTGCGACGCGGCACGCGGCGTCTCCCTTCCTCGTTTGGTCTGCCTATGGTACCCATAGCGAGCCCGCGCATTCGTCACAAGGGCATTAAATCCACGAGCAACGAAAAGCACGAAAAGGACCCACCCTCGCGGGCAGGCCCCTTCCCTCCGTGTCAAAGGTGTAAGGCACCTTTGACACGGGCACCATTGGCACGCAGCTACTCGTCGTCGATGTCGGGGTCGATGTCCTCGTCGCCGCCGATGTCCACCGAGTCCTCGTCGCCGGGCTCGCTAGCGCCTGCCGCCACCAGGTCCAGCATGCCCTGGCCCGCGGCGGCCGCCGCTGCCGGGGCCTTCTTCTTGTGGGCCACCATCCTCGCCACGGCGCTCACGCGGTCGGTCTCAGCCAGGTTCATGACCTTCACGCCCTGCGTGGAGCGACCGAGCAGGCTGATGTCGGTGGCCTTCACGCGGATCATGACCCCCTCCTCGGAGACGATCATGAGCTCGTGCTGCGGCCCCACCACCCGGCAGGCCACAAGCCGGCCCTTGCGCGCCGTCATGGCGATGGTGTAGACGCCCTGGCCACCGCGGTTGTGCTCGGGATACTCGGACACGGGTGTGCGCTTGCCGTAGCCGTTCTCGGTGATCACGAAGAGGTCGCCGTTGCCGTTGGTAATCTCCATGCCCAGCATGGTGGCGTCGCCCTTGAGGGTGATGCCGCGCACGCCGGCCGTGGCGCGTCCCATCGGCCGCACCTGGTCCTCGCCAAAGAGGATGGCCTTGCCGTCGCTCGACACGAGGATGACCTTCTCGTGCTCGCGCACCCGACGGACGTTCACGAGCTCGTCGCCGGCCTTGAGGTTGATGGCGATGAGGCCGTCCTTGCGGGTGCGGTCGTACTCGCTCATGGACGTCTTCTTGACCATGCCCTGACGGGTGGCAAAGAGCAGGTAGTCGTCGGCCGGGAAGTCGCGGCAGGTGATCACGGCCGTGGGGTGCTCGCCCTCGGCCAGGGCCAACACGTTCACGATGGCCGAGCCGCGGGCCTGGCGGCTGCCCAGCGGCAGCTCGTGGACCTTGAGGCGGTAGACCTTGCCGAAGTTCGTGAAGAAGAGCACGTAGTCGTGGGTGGAGGCCACGAAGACGTCCTCCACGAAGTCGCCGTTCTTGAGGTTGAGGCCGGAGACGCCCTTGCCGCCGCGCTTCTGCGACCGGTATGTGGCCACGGGCAGGCGCTTGATGTAGCCCGCGTGGGTCACCGTGACCACCATGTCCTCCTCGGCGATAAGGTCCTCGACGTCGAGGTCCTCCACCTCGTGGCCGGTGATGGTGGTACGGCGCTTGTCGGCAAAGCGGGAGGAGATGTCGCGCAGCTCGTCGGCCACCACGGCCAGGATCTTCTGGGGGTGGGCAAGAAGGTCCTCGTAGTAGGCGATGTCCTGGTGGAGCTGGTCGATCTCGGCCACGAGCTTCTCGCGCTCGAGGCCGGTCAGGCGCTTGAGGCGCATCTCCAGGATGGCGGAGCCCTGGATGTCGTCGAGCCCGAACCGCTCGTTCATGCGGCGCTTGGCCTCGGCGTCGTCGCGCGAGGAGCGAATGATGTGGACGATCTCGTCGATGTTGTCGACGGCGATGAGCAGGCCCTCCAAGACGTGCACGCGGGCACGGGCCTTCTCGAGGTCGTACTGGGTGCGCCGGGTGACGACGTCCACCTGGTGGTCGATGTAGTGGCGGATCATCTCGCGCAGGGAGAGCGTGCGGGGCACGCCGTCCACGAGCGCGATGTTGATGGCACTGAAGTTGGTCTGAAGCTGGGTCTTCTTGTACAGGTTGTTGAGGACCACCTGGGGGATGGCGCCCGACTTGAGGTCGATGACGATGCGCATACCCTTGCGGTTGGACTCGTCGCGCATGTCGGAGATGCCCTCGATGCGCTTCTCGTTCACGGCCTGGGCGATCTTCTCCTGCAGGAGGCCCTTGTTCACCTGGTAGGGGATCTCGGTGACCACCAGGCGCTGGCGGCCGTTCTTGACCTGCTCCACGTGGACCTTGGCGCGCACGGTGATGGAGCCGCGGCCCGTCTCGTAGGCGTCACGGATGCCCTCCGTGCCCATGATGATGCCGCCCGTGGGGAAGTCCGGTCCCGGCAGGACCTTCATGAGGTCGTCGGTGGTGGCCTCGGGGTTGTCGATCATCATACAGACGGCCTCGGTGACCTCGGCCAGGTTGTGGGGCGGGATGTTCGTGGCCATGCCCACGGCGATGCCGTTCGAGCCGTTGACCAGCAGGTTGGGGAAGCGCGAGGGCAGGACGGCGGGCTCCGTGAGGGACTCGTCGTAGTTGGGCTGGAGGTCCACCGTGTCCTTGTTTAGGTCGGCGAGCATCTCCATGGCCGCGCGCGTCAGGCGGCTCTCGGTATAGCGCATGGCGGCCGGGGGGTCGCCGTCGATGGAACCGAAGTTGCCATGGCCGTCGATGAGGGGCAGGCGCATGGAGAAGTCCTGCGCCAGGCGGACCATGGCGTCGTAGATCGAGGCGTCGCCGTGGGGGTGGTACTTGCCCATGACCTCGCCCACGGTCCAGGCGGACTTCTTGTGGGGCTTGTTGGGCGTGATGCCCGCCTCGTTCATGGCGTAGAGGATGCGGCGGTGTACGGGCTTGAGGCCGTCGCGCACGTCGGGCAGGGCACGCGCCACGATGACCGACATGGAGTACTCGATGAAGGACTGCTTCATCTCGGTGGCCATGTCGGTGGGCTTCAAGGTACCGCCATGGATGTCCGAGAGGTCCAGGCGGGTGCCTGCCTCGTCGGAGAGGGTGTGGTCCAGGTTGGCGCCGGCCAGGCTCATGCCCGTCTCGGCGTCGAACTCCTCGTCCTCCTCGGAGTCGTCGTCACCGTCGGCGTCGTCGGCGTCGATAAGGTCCTCGTCCTCGTCGGCGTCCTTGTCGTCCGGCCCGTCGATGAGGTCGTCATCGTCATCGAGTCCGCCGTGCCTGTTCTTGTCGTCTGCCACTTATCTACCTTTCCTGTCACAGAAGTGTCAGACACTTCTGTGACGTTGCATCGTTTATGTCACAGAAGTGTCTGACACTTCTGTGACAGGCGGCTAGATGTCGAGGAAGCGCGCGTCCTTGGCGTGCGTCTGGATGAAGTCCTTGCGCTTCTCCACCGAGGTGCCCATGAGGTCGGCCACGGCGCGCTCGGCAGCCATGGCGTCCTCGATCGTCACCTTGAGGAGGATGCGGTTCTTGGGCTCCATGGTGGTGGACCAGAGCTGCTCGGGGTCCATCTCGCCCAGGCCCTTGTAGCGCTGGACGGTGTACTTGGTGGAGTCCTCGTACTTGGCGGCCTCCAGGGCCAGCTCCTCGTCGGTGTAGATGTACTTGCCACCCTTGCGCCCCTTGGGCTTGAGCTGGTAGAGGGGCGGCTGGGCCACGTAGATGTAGCCTGCCTCGATCATGGGCTTCATGAAGCGGTAGAAGAAGGTCAGGAGCAGGATGCGGATGTGGGCTCCGTCGACGTCGGCATCCGTCATGATCACGATCTTGTGGTAGCGGGCCTTCTCGAGGTTGAACTCCTCGCCCACGCCGGTGCCGATGGCCGTGATCAGCGAGGTGATGGTGTCGGACGAGAGGGCGCGGTGCTCCTGCACGCGCTCCACGTTGAGGATCTTTCCGCGCAGGGGCAGAACCGCCTGGATGGAGCGGTCGCGCGCCATCTTGGCCGAGCCACCTGCGGAGTCGCCCTCCACGATGAAGAGCTCGGTCATCTCGGGGTCGCGCACGGAGCAGTCGGCCAGCTTGCCGGGAAGCGAGGCCGTCTCCAGCAGACCCTTGCGGCGGGTGGCCTGACGGGCCTTCTGGGCGGCTAGGCGGCCCTTGGCGGCCTGGGAGGCCTTCTTGAGGATCTCCTTGGCCTGGTTGGGGTGCTCCTCCAGGTAGTCGGCCAGACCCTGGGCCACGATGCGGTTGGTGAGGGTGCGCATGTAGGAGCTGCCCAGCTTGGCCTTGGTCTGACCCTCGAACTGGGGGTCGGGCAGCTTGACGGAGATCACGGCCGTGAGGCCCTCGCGGATGTCGTCTCCCGTGAGGTTGGCGTCCTTGTCCTTGATGATGTTGGCCTTGCGGCCATAGTCGTTGACCACCTTGGTGAGGGCCGTGCGGAAGCCCTCCAGGTGCATGCCGCCCTCCTCGGTGTAGATGTCGTTTGCAAAGGAGAGGGTCCGCTCCGAGTAGCCGGTGTTCCACTGCATGGCCACCTCGACCTCGCCCATGCGCTCGAGCGGAGTGTCGGGGTCGGACTTGCCCTCCAGGTAGATGGGCTTGGAGAGGCCGGGCAGGGGCTCCTTCTCCTCGTTCAGGAACTTCACGAAGTCCACGATGCCGCCCGAGTAGCAGAACTCGTCCACTCGCGGCGTGAGCTCGCGCTCGTCGGTGAGGACGATCTTGAGGTTGCGATTGAGGAAGGCCGTCTCCTGCAGGCGGTCGTGCAGGGTGTCGTAGTCGTAGGTGGTGGTCTCGAAGATCATGTCGTCGGGCCAGAAGGTGATGGTGGTGCCCGTGGTCTTGGACTTGCCCACGACCTTCATCTTCTCGGTGGTCTTGCCGCGCTCGAACTGCATCTCGTAGACGTTGCCATCACGCTTGACCTGGGCGACCAGCTTGCGCGAGAGGGCGTTGACCACGCTCACACCCACGCCGTGCAGGCCGCCGGAGACCTTGTAGGCCTGGTTGTCGAACTTTCCGCCGGCGTGCAGGATGGTGAGCACGACCTCCAGGGTGGGAATCTTCTTCTGGGGGTGCCTGCCCACGGGGATGCCGCGGCCGTTGTCCTCCACGGTCACCGAGTTGTCGGGATGGACGGTCACCTTGATCTTGGTGCAGAAGCCCGCCAGGGCCTCGTCCACCGAGTTGTCCACGATCTCCCACACCAGGTGGTGGAGTCCGGCTGCCGAGGTGGTGCCTATGTACATGCCGGGCCGCTTGCGCACGGCCTCGAGCCCCTCGAGGACCTTGATCTCGGACTCGTCGTAGGTGTTCTTCTTTGCCACGCGGCGTCCTCTCATATCGAATGTGTAGCACCCTTCAGTCTATGACAAGGGCATATGCCCCAAGCCAAAAGCCAAAGAGGCATGTAGAAAAACCAGACTTCTGTCTGTAAGCCAACACGGCGCCGTTTGCGGCGCCAAAACGCAAAACTAGCCCTTTTGTGCCTTCTGGCGGCGGAATGAGGCAACAATCGCCTCGTGGACGGCCGACCTCAGGGCCTCCGGCACCTGGGCCGCCAGGCGCTCGCACTCGGCCAGCTCCTCGGCCGTGAGGTCCGGCAGGGGTGCAGGGGCGTTCTCCGCGGGCTTGGCCTTGCGGGCGGGGTAGCGGCTCACGAGGAACTCGATGTCCGAGTAGTGCCTGCCGGCCAGGTCCAGACGGGCCAGGTAGGTCTCGCGGTTGGCGCGAAAGTCCACGGACCGGGCCTTGGAGTCCACGTAGACGCAGATCACGGGGGCCAGCCCACGGCGGCGGGCCGGGCGCACGAAGACCCCGGTGGTGTGGGCATGCTCGATGTCCCCGTTCGCGGACCACCAGGCCACGCTGGCCGCTCGGTTCTCGCTCACGTTGCCCGCGGCCTCCTGGTCGCGGAGGTAGGCGGAGAGAAGGCCGCCCACGGAGCTCTGGCCGCCGCGGCCCAGGCCGTCCGAAGCCCCACCCGCGGCACCACCCACGCTACTAGCCATCGAAGGCCACCACCTCTGCCGAGTCCAGGAGCTCCGGCGAGAAGTACCCCAGGTTGGTGGTCGTCACGACCGTCTGGATGCCGCCGCCCACGAAGCGCATGATGGCCTCGCGGCGGGTGGCGTCGAGCTCGCTCATCACGTCGTCCAGCAGGAGCAGGGGCTGCTCCCCCACCACCTCGGCGCAGATGCCCACCTCGGCCATCTTGAGCGCGAGGACGACCGAGCGCTGCTGGCCCTGCGAGCCGAAGTTCCTGGCGTCGCGGCCGGCTATGAGGAAGCGGACGTCGTCCCGGTGGGGGCCCACCGTGGTCTGCTGGCGGCGGAGGTCCTCCTCGCGCTCCGCGGCCAGGCGCTCCGCCAGCACGGCGACTATCTCGTCGCGCGTGCGGCCGAATGGCACCTCCCCCAGGGAGCACACGTACTCGCAGCGGAGCTCCTCCCCGCCTATGCGGCCGTAGACCTCGCTCGTGCGGGCGGCCAGGCGCTCCCAGAGGGCCAGGCGCGCCCGCAGGAGCGTGGCACCTCCCACGGCCACCGAGGCATCCCAGGCATCCAAGAGCGATGGGTCCGGCCAGGGGTCTTTGAGCAGGCGGTTCCTCTGCTCCACGGCGCGGCGGTAGGCATCGGCCACCTTGGCGTAGCCCCGCGCGGCCTGCCGGCCGAAGTCGTCCAGCTCGTCCCTGCGCCCAGATGCCCCGCGCTTTACCAGCGAGAGGTCATCCGGCGAGAAGAGCACGCTCATGAGGGTGCCGGGCACGTCGGCCGCCTGGCACCTCTTGCCGTTGCGGCGGAAGTCCCTGCGGCCGGGAGCTATGTGGCACTCCACGTCCAGCACGCGGCCGTCCCCCTCCAGGTCCGCATGCACCAGGGCCTCCGCAGCGCCCTCGCGCACCATCTGCACGGGCGTGGGGTGGCGGAAGCTCGTCCCGGCCGTGAGGAGCTGCAGGGCCTCCACCGTGTTCGTCTTGCCCACGGCGTTGGGCCCCACGAGCACCGTGGTCCCCGGGGCCAGGTCCACCTCCCTCTCCGCGAAACAGCGGAAGTCGTGCATGCGCAGGTGCGTTACGAGAAGGCCCACCGCGCCGCCTAGATCCGCACCGGCATGAGGATGTAGAGGTAGTTGATCCTGCCGTTGGCCTTGAAGAGGCTGGGCTGCTCGCCCGAGAGGAACTCCAACCTCATGGTCTTGGTGCCGGCGATGGCGTTCACGCAGTCGAACACGTAGTGGTAGTTCATGCCCGTGGAGAGGCTCCTACCGTCCACCTCGGCCGGCACCAGCTCGGAGGACTCGCCCTGCTCGGGGCTGGAGGCCGAGAGCCGCACGAACTTGCCGTCGGCATCGATGTCGAAGCGTACCGAGGCGTTGTTGAGTGCGATCACCGAGACGCGCTTGAGCGCGGCGGCGAAGGTCTCGCGGTCCATCTCCACCGCCGTGTTGCACTTGGCAGGCAGGAGCTGCTTGTAGTTGGGGAAGTTGCCCTCTATGCGGCGGCTCACGAAGGTCGTGGTGCCAAAGGAGAAGACCACCTGGCTCTGGGTCACGCCTATCTGGATGCGCTCGTCCAGCCCCGGCATGGTGAGCACATCGTGGAAGACGGCACCCGGCACGATGGCGCGGAAGCTCTCGCCCTCGGGGCACTCCACGGAGGAGTCCGTCACGGCCAGGCGGAAGGAGTCCGTGGCCACCAGGCGGATGGTGTTGTCTTCCACCGTGAGGAGGATGCCCTGCAGGATGGGGCGCGTGGCCTCGCGGGAGGTCACGCGATAGACCTTGTCGACCATCTCGGAGAGGAGCTGGGAGGGCAGCTCGATCGTCTGGTCCAGGTCGTACTCGGGGAAGGCCGCCCAGTCGCGCGGGGAGAGGGTATTCAGGGTAAAGCGGCTCTTCTCGCAGGTGATGGTGAGGAGGCGCTCGTCGCCCTCGAAGGTCACCGCCGCGTCGGAGAGGGTCTTCACGATGCTCGTGAGCACCTTGCCGGAAACCACCGTCTCGCCGGGCTCCTCGACGTTCGCGGGGATCAGGTGGCGGATGGAGATGGTGAGGTTGTTCGTCTGGAACTCCAGGGTACCCTCCGTGGCCCGCACGTAGATGCCGCTCAGGATGGGGATGGTGGAGTTGGCTCCCATGCCCTTGGCCACCACCTGGAGGGCCTGCTGGAGGGCGGACTGGCTTACGGTGAACTTCATTGCGGCCCCTTCTATTTGTATTTAATAGATATCTATAAGAGCAGTAATAGTAATAAGGTCTGTCGAAAAGGTGAAAAGCACCCGTTTGCCGAGGTCAGAGCCCGTTTCTTGCCGTTCTGGGACTCGACGGCCCCTCAACCTCCTTCGACGTCGAAAACTCCGCATCAGATGTTTTCCACACCAACCGCCGGCTTTTCCACACCAATCTACAGCCTTCCAACACGTTTGTGGACATCCGCCCGCTAGTGGTTCTCGGTGATCATCTCCTTGAGGTGGACCACCTGGTCGAAGAAGAGCTTGTCCTCCTTGCGGGCGTTGTCCACGACGCTTATGGAGTGCTTGATCGTGGCATGGCTGCGGCCGCCGAAGTGCTTGCCTATCTCCTCCAGCGTGGCGTCGCAGAGGTCGCGGCAGAGCCAAATGGCCACGTGGCGCGGCACCATGTAGGTCTTGTTGCGCTTGTCGCCTATGAGGTCGGCGTGGCTTATGTCGTAGTACTTCTCCACGGCCTTCTGGATCTGCTCGATGGGGATCTTCTCCTCGCGCTTGGCCCAGGTCTCGTCGGCCACCTGGTCCACGTCGTCCCGCGAGATGGTGGTGCCCTGCTGCTCGCGACGGGTCTCGATGAAGAGGCATCGCTGGCAGAAGCCCTCGATCACGCGGATGTTTGTTCCCGCGCGCTCGGCCATGTACTTGCAGATCTCCTCCGGCACCGTACCCGTGAGCGAGGCCACGTGCTCTGCCTCGGCGTCCTCGCGCATGCGCTTGCAGAAGGTTTTGACCAGGCGGAGCTTGAGCTCGTAGCTGGGCACCTGCACGGAGATGGAGAAGCCCGAGTTGATGCGGGAGGTCACGCGCTCGTCGAAGCCGTTCTTGCCCATGCCCAGCTCGGCGGGGCTGCGGTCGGCAGCCAGCACTATCTGCTTGCCAGCGGAGATGAGGGCGTTGAAGGTGTCGAAGAAGAAGTCCACGGTGCGGACCTTGCCGGCCAGCTTCTGAATGTCGTCGATGAGAAGGACGTCGATGTCCACGTAGTTCTGGCGCAGGACCTCCTTGGCGCTCATCTCCTGGTGGCTCATGGCGGATGTGTAGTCGTTGATGAAGGAGGAGGCGTCCTTGTACACGCACACGCGACCGGGGTCGTTCTTGGCTATGTAGTTCTGGATGGCGCGCAGGAGGTGGGTCTTGCCCAGGCCGCTCTTGCCGTAGATGAAGAGGGGGTTGTAGGACTTGTTTATCCCCTCGGCAACGGCGATGGCGGCCTGGTAGGCGATGTTGTTCTCCTCGTCCACCACGAAGCGGTCGAAGGTGAGCTTGGAGTCGTTCTCCGAGATGTCCTCCACCAGGGGGTTGCTCTCGCGTCGCAGGGTGCCCTGCCTGCGCTGGCGGGCCTCCGCTTGGGCCTCGTCCCAGGTGTCCTCGGCCAGGCTCCTGGGTGCGGGCGCCGGTGCCGTGTGAGGGGCCTCGCTGCGCTTGGACGCGGCGTCCCAGCCTGCAGCCTCCTCGCGCGTCATGCTGGACGAGGGGACGGACGGTGCGGTGGCCGCCTTTGAGAAGACGACCTCCAGCCTCACGGGCTCGAAGGCGGCCGTGGCCAGGCACTCCTCTATCTGGGCGGAGTTCTTGCCCAGGGTCTTGACCACCAGGCGCATGGGGGTCTCCACGCGCAGCGTCCCCTCCTCGAGGCTGGTGGGGGTGCACTGGCGCAGCATGGCTAGGAGCGATGGTGCGGCGCCGTCCTCCTCCAGGAGGTCTATGGCGTCCTGCCAGAGTGCGTCGGCGTCAGATTCGAGGGTCAGTTCCATGCGTCGGGTCTCTCGTTCGTCCAAGAATGTAGAAAACTGGAGAGCCCATTATAGGGGAATGTTCAAAACTCGCGGGCGAGAAGTGCGAGTCCGTCGGGAGCCGGTGGGCACCAGGGGGCGGGTACCAGGGGGTACTCCCCTGGTGCCCACTACTACTCGCGTTAGGCGAGGGAGCGGCCCACTGGGGTAAGCTGATACTTCTGGCCCACCTTACGAACAAGCCCGGCCGACACCAGTCGCGAGAGCTCCCGCGACCAGGTGGGTGCCGAGTAGCCGCATGCCCGCACGAGGTCCGTGGGACCGGCGAGGTCGTGTTCCAGCAGGTAGTCGACGGCTAGCTGGCCCCGCTCGCTCAGTTCGAAGGTGGGCGTCGGGGCGGACGGGGCAGCCACAACCGTAGCTCGCGGCATGGGTTCCACCGGCTGCTCGGCCGCGCAGGGCGTGGGTCTGCTCATTTCGCGGGCCTGGCTCATGGGGTGGGTGGAGATGGTCACCACCGTGCCGCCGCCTAGGTTGTCCTCGATCTCCAGGCTGCCGCCCTTGTCGACCATATACTGCTGGGCGTAGGGCAGGCCCGACCCCACACCACGGATGTACCTCTTCATCTCCTCGGTGGCGCTGGTGGTGCCGTACTCGAGGGCCAGGGACTTCTCCTTGATGCCGGGGCCCTGGTCGGAGAAGCGGATCGTGTTCCCGTGGTCCAGGATCGTGACGGTGGGCGAGATGAAGTAGGCGTGGATGAGGTTCTCCACTATCTCGCGGATGACCATGAAGGGGATGGAGCCGCCCTGCTCGTGGGAGAGGCGGTTGACGGTGGCGGTGACCTCCTCGAGGTAGGTGCGCACGTCGGCGGGGTCCACGATCACCACGCGGGGCGCCGCCGCGGCGTCGTCGTAGACGGCGATCCTGGCGGGATAGCGCACCTGGTCGAGCTGGGGCGCGGCGTCCGTGCCCTCTGCCTCGGCGTCCTTCTCCACAAAGGGATAGAAGTCACGTGCCACCTGCCGTTTCACCGCCCTTTTCAACATTCGTTCAACGCCGGACGAAAAGATTTCAGACCGAATTCGTTTGAAACGAAAGTTTTCAACAAGCTTTGAAAACCTGTAGAAAACTGGGATAAGACCATGAATCCGGCGCGAAAAATCATAGCATTGTCGTGCATGGTTTCATGGTTACGAAAGAGTGGTTTCAACCTCTTTCACCTGACCTGAAACCTTTCAGAGGGTCCCGGTCACAGGCATGGCCGCCCAAGGGCTCTTCTCCATGGGCCTGAACTGCGCATTTTGTATGAGAAGAAATTGACAAACATGAGCTTTGACACTTACAATCCCTAGGCTTGTCTGCATTGCACATAACACCCGATCAGGGGAGGAAAGAGTCATGAAGCGTACGTATCAGCCCAACAAGAGGAAGCGCGCCAAGACCCACGGCTTCCGTGCCCGCATGGCCACCAAGGGCGGCCGTCTGGTTCTGTCCCGTCGTCGTGCCAAGGGCCGCAAGCGCCTCACCGTCTAGAAGACCGTCCATGGAGACCATCAAATCCAGGTCGGAGTTTGAGAGGGTCTTCACGTGTGGGAAGAGGCTGAGCGACCGACTCCTGCGCGTGCGTGTGGCAAGGCTTGAGGACGGCGCTGCTCCCGGCAAGGTCGCCTTCGTGGCGCCTAAGCGGTTGGGCAACGCCGTCTTTAGGAATCGTTGCAAGAGGGTGCTGCGCGAGGCCGCCAGGCAGTGGGGTCTGCCCCGCGAGGGGGTAGACGTCATCCTCATGGCTACGAAGGACACGCACGACAGCCACCCAGATGAGGTTGCGGCCTCCCTGGGCAAGCTCATGAGAAGGGCTGGCCTGTAGATGTCCGGCGAGGGGAAGTCTAGGGGGGCCAGGGCGGCCATGAGGGCCATCCGCTTCTACCAGACGAGGATCTCTCCCCTCTTCGGCCCGCACTGCATCTACACGCCTACCTGCTCGGAGTACACCCGCCAGGCCATAGAGAAGTACGGTCTGGGCAAGGGATGCTGGATGGGGTTTCGCAGGATTCTGAGGTGTCACCCCTTCCACAAGGGCGGCTATGACCCCGTCCCCTAGGGACGGCCACGGAGGAACCATGTGGGATTGGTTTATTAACTTTATGACCGCGGTGCTCGCGGGCATCCAGAGCTTCTGCGGAGACTGGGGCCTCGCGGTGATCATCCTCACGGTGATCATCCGCCTGCTGCTCACACCCCTCATGTCCCGCCAGACGGCGTCGACCGTGCGCATGCAGGCGATGCAGCCCAAGCTGCAGGAGATCCAGGACAAGTACGCCGACGATCCCGAGCGCATGCAGACGGAGATGCAGAAGATCTACGCAGACATGAAGGTCAACCCCCTCATGGGTTGCCTGCCCATCGTGCTGCAGATGCCGATCTTCTTTGCACTCTTTACGGTGGCCAAGAACGTGCCGTCCGATGCGAGCTTCTACGGGATCATCCCGTCGCTGTCGTCGTCCGTGGCGGACGTGCTGGCGAGCGGCGACTTCGTCGAGGCCATCCCCTACATCGTCGCGGTAGTGCTCTTTGGCGTTCTGACCTTCATCCCCATGGTCATGAACACCGCCAACCAGCAGGGCGACGCCAAGACCCAGTCCATGACCATGGGCGCGGTCATGGCCGTGATGATGGTGTGGTTCGGTTGGTCCGTTCCTGCCGCCGTCACCCTGTACTACAACGCCTCGGCCCTGTGGGGTGTCCTGCAGACCAAGTTCATCACCCAGCGGGTGACGGAGAAGGTCAAGGCTGAGGCCGAGGAAGCAATGAAGAACAAGCCCGTGGAGGTGGACGTGGTCCGCAAGGACAAGAAGCCGCGTCCACACAAGAAGGGCTAGTCCAGTTCGTCCGCGTGCGAGGGACCCGCAGACAAGGCGGGTCTCCTCGCATATCTGGTAAGAGGTACGGGAGGCACGCATGGAGGACCAGGCTCTCGAGGGGTCCAACGAGGGTGCCATGGATGCTCAGAACGTCAGTACGAGCGAGTCGGACGAGTTCGCGAGCATTCGTGAGCACTATGAGGGAGGAATAGCCCTGACGGACGAGGAGACCGACAAGGTCGCCGACGTAGCCGTCGAGTATCTCAAGGGAATCCTTGCCCTCTTTGGAGAGAAGCACTGCAGTATCGACGAGTACGACGGCGACGAGGGTGAGCTCATCCTCGACGTTAACGGTGGAGACCTGGGAGTCCTTATCGGCCGACATGGACGGACGCTGGATGCGCTGCAGATGGTGCTCTCGTCGCTCATGAGCAGCCGACTGAAGTTCCACTACCCTGTGGTTGTGGACATCGAGAGTTATAAGGGCCGCAGGAAGCAGAAGCTGGAGTCCATGGCCCACAGCGCTGCCGAGCGTGCGCGTAAGCAGGGTCGCGTGGCCCTGGCCCCGATGAACGCCTATGAGCGCAGGATCGTCCACCTCGCGCTGCGCAACGACGACAGCGTCCTGACGCATTCCGAGGGTGAGGATCCGGATAGGCGTGTGATCGTTACTGCGGTTCGATAGAGGATATTTGCGTAGCAAGCTTCGCTGGAGTGATTAGGTGGGGAGGATGACTTGAGCATCCTCCCCTTTTGCTTGACAATTTCTTTTGACACGTGGGTTTTTGTCAGGAGGGCGCATGGACTGGATCGAGGCTCAGAGGCTCGGTGAGCAGCTCAGAGATGAACTGGATTCGTTTGGGATCGGCTGCTCCGAGACACGGTCTGAACGAATGGTGAGGCATCTGGATCTCGTGATAGAGAAGAACAAGGTAATGAACCTCACACGGATTACCGATCCGAGAGACGGAGTGACGCTGCATATTGTGGACTCACTGCTCCCCCTGGCCGTGGATGGGTGTGGCCTGGAAGCTGGAGGGCGCTTTCTCGACATAGGGACCGGTGCCGGATTTCCGGGAATCCCTTATGGGGTGATGACTGGTGCTCAAGGGGTTCTGTTGGATTCCGTTGGCAAGAAGGTGCGTGCAGTAGAGGGATTTCTTGGGGAGCTCGGACTCGACGGCCAGCTGGTGGGCTGGCATGGAAGGGTCGAGGAGCCGCCTCATGAGTATCTACACTCCTTCGACCGCGTACTGGTGCGTGCGGTTGCGCCAACCAATGTGCTGATCGAATATGCGTCGCCATTGCTAAGGCAGCATGGGCTCTTGATTGTCGAGAAGGGAGTGCCACAGGACGATGAGATAGCCACAGCAAAACGGGCGGCAGTCGTCTGTGGGATGGAGCCATTGAGCCTGAGGGAATTTGGGCTGCCTAGAGGGTTAGGGCATAGGGAGATATTGGTATACGAGAAGATACGGCACCCCCAGGTGAGGTTGCCCCGTGCAGTTGGTGAGGCTAAACGGAATCCACTTGGTGTGGTCTAGATGTTGCTTGGCTTGAAATAGAGAGCATCGATTAGGAGAGGGAGTCGTTCTGCGGCTCCCTCTATTGTTGTGGTTCCACGTGAAACTATGTAAGTGAAGTACTGGAGTTCAGCTGAGCTTAGGTGAGAGTGACTACTGCTCATGGATACATGATACGGGAACAAGACGTACAAATGTGCTTACCAATGTATGAATATGAAACGGAGGAACACATGTACTAGTTATAAACTAACTTTCTAAGGCTCTATTAGTTTAGAAGGGATTGTAATTAGTTGAGTATCGAGGAACTATGCTTGCTAACTGGCCAGTGCAGTTACAATAGTTGTCAAAGTTTTAGTGAATCCTTTTGTCGAATTTTGTGCTGACGAGGTATAGGGTCAGGTCGGAAATCGCATTAGAGGTTTGCCTCAGCTGATAAGAGATTTGCTCTACCAATTCCACAAGCAACATCTTTGAAGATAGTTAACAATTGGTGATTTGTGTAATGGGACTTGAAATGACAGTGGACACCTGTCTTAATGTTTCACGTGAAACATTGCGACTATTATCGGCCTTCTAGTGAATCTTTCCTAAAGTGAGTTAGCTTAGATCTCACTAGGCAGCAACAATGCAGATCTGCCTCTGGCTGAGTAATGAACCATCAGCTAGTTTGCCTGCGGTGAATCTTACTACGCAAAATGAGACAAACTCTCGAAAAACAGTGTTTAAAGGTAGTCCTTATTCTAATGTTTAACGTGAAACATCAATGTGAATTAGACGAGAAAAGCTAACAGGTGGCAGATAGACCACCTAGTCTTCCGCAGTGTCAAGAATATGTTCCAAATCAGAGTGCTGATAAGTAGTTAGTATGCACGCTACAAAGTTCAGAACTCTGGAAGGATTGATTTCATACGCCCAAAACTCGACAATGCCATCTCAAAGACAGGATTACCCACATAAGGAGCAACTTGATCTCAAGTTCCTCGACGTTTCACGTGAAACATCTACTATGATAAGCACAGCCGCAAATAGGTGAGCAAACACTATTCCAACGAAGATAACTGACCTACGGGAGGCATTTGTGGGATATACGGACATAAAGAGAGGGTTTCCAGACCGTCCCTGCAAGGTGATTGCGATTATCAACCAAAAGGGAGGAGTTGGAAAGTCAACCACAGCCATCAACCTGTCCGCAGCTCTTGGCGAGACAGGTAAGAAGGTGCTGGTTATAGACTTTGACCCCCAAGGAAACTGTACTAGCGGGTATGGTATCGAGAAGGAAGAGCTAGAGCACGACATGTACGATGTCTTGCTCCAGGATGAACCCATCGAGAACGTGATATCTGGGACACCAGAGAAGAGGGTGTTCGTCGCTCCGGCAACGATACAGCTCGCAGGGGCTGAAATCGAGCTAGTCTCGCAGATGGCGCGCGAATCGATCCTTAAGGGAATAATCGACCCAATTCGTGAGGAATTCGATTACGTATTCATCGACTGTCCCCCATCATTGGGGCTTCTGACTATTAACGCGCTTGTGGCGTCAGACTCCCTCCTGATTCCGATTCAGTGCGAATACTATGCACTCGAGGGTCTTACAAAGCTCGTCGAGTCGATGAAGATGGTCAAGACACGCCTTAACCCAAAGCTTCAGATCTTCGGCGTAGTCATGACCATGTATGACACGCGCACTTCCCTCTCTAAAGAGGTGCTCGAGGAGGTCATGAACTACTTCGGTAAGTTCGTCTTTAAGACCGTGATCCCGCGCAACGTCAAAATCGCAGAGGCGCCCAGCCATGGACTCCCCATCACCATGTATGCGCGCTCTAGCAAGGGTGCTTTGGCCTATGGAAGGCTCGCGAAAGAGGTGAACCGTCGTGGCTAGGAAGAGCGGTTTGGGTAAGGGACTCGAATCCCTCATGGGAGAAGCAAACGCCGAGGTCGGAGCTCTTAAGCCAGAGACCGAGCTACCTATTTCTGAGATTAGGCCAAACAAGGGTCAGCCAAGGAAGAACTTCAACCAGTCAGAACTCGAGGAGCTTACGGACTCAATCAAACAGAACGGCATACTTCAACCCCTCCTTGTACGGAGGAAGGGAGCGTACTATGAGATAGTTGCGGGCGAACGAAGGTTCCAAGCCGCAAAGGCAGCAGGTCTGACTGAGGTGCCTGTCGTGGTACGCGATATCGACGATGCAGACGTGTTCAAGCTGGCACTTATTGAGAACCTGCAAAGGTCCGATCTCAACCCCATCGAGGAAGCCCGGGGGTACAAGAAGCTCATCGATGACAACAAGCTGACTCAAGAGCAGGTAGCTAAGCTGGTGTCAAAGTCCAGGTCTGCCATCACAAACACACTCAGGCTCCTGGATCTCCCTAAGTCCGTTATCGACCTGATGTCTCAAGGTAGGCTAACCGCTGGCCACGCACGTGCGATTCTCTCGGTACCAAGCGAGAGCGGCCGCGAGCGTCTTGCCCAGAAGGTGGTAGACGAGAACCTGACAGTTCGCCAGACAGAAAATCTTGCACCACTGTTTTCTGTCACAGAGGAGCAAAAGGAACGGAAGCCCCGTGAACCGCAACCACAGTCCTACAAGCGTGCGGCTCGGGAACTGAGGGACGTCCTGGACACTAACGTCAAGGTGCGCAACGTGCGAGGGAAGAACAAGATCGAGATTGAGTTCGCAGACGAAGACCAGCTAGCAAGGATCGTCTCTATCTTCTCCAGGAGGTAGCAATGCGTGGCATCAAGCGAACACTAGTTGCCTTAGCAATTCTTGGAGGTCTGGGATACACAGCCTATACTCTGCTCCTCAACGATGAGGCCAAGGAGCAGCTTAAGAAGCTCGCTGACCTAACCAAAGAGGAGGCCGCAAAGTTCTCCGCACTAATTGAAGAGAGCACGGGTTCGGTGGTAGACGACGGTGGTCAGCCGCAGGCCAACCGTCAGGCGGTTCTGCAGCAGTGGGCCAACATAGGTCTGTGAGTCGACGCTCCAGATAGCAGTGAAGAAGAGAGGGACCCCGACTTGTCGGGGTCCCTCTAGTGTTTCGCGCATGTTCGAACTCAGAGAGTGAGGCTCAGAGGCTAAGACCTACTTCGCGTAGCGCTGCCTCAGCTGGCCGCAGGCGGCATCGATATCGGCCCCGCGAGAGTTCCTGATGGTCGCCTCGACACCCACCGAAGCCAGTCGCTGGACGAAGTCCTGTGCCCTCTGCGGTGTGGAAGGCTTGAACTTGGATCCCGGCACGTCGTTGAGCTGGATGATATTCACGTGCGCCAGCGTTCCGCGACAGAAGTCGCAAAGATACTGGAGCTCGTTGTCTGTATCGTTGACGCCCTGAATCAGGGCATACTCATAGGTCGGACGACGACCCGTCTTGTTTACGTACTCACCCATCATGTCGTAGAGATTGAGGAGCGAGTACTTCTTTACCCCAGGCATAAGGGAGTCACGTGTCTTCTGCACAGCAGAGTGGAGGCTCACCGCCAGGGTGAACTGCTCAGGCTCATTGGCAAAGCGCTTGATCATGGGGATGACGCCACAGGTCGAGACGGTAAGGTGGCGGGCACCGATGCCGGCGCCATCGGGGGAATTGAGCCTGCGCAGAGCCCCTAGGGTCGCGTCGTAGTTCATAAAAGGCTCGCCCTGACCCATGAAGACAACGCTCGTGACCCTCGTGGCAAAGTCATCACGCACATGCATGACCTGCTCGTAGATCTCTGCCGAGCTGAGCGAGCGCGTGATGCCTGCAGCGCCCGTCGCGCAGAAGGCACATCCCATGGCGCAGCCTGCCTGCGTGGAAGCACACACGGCCAGACGGTTCTTGGTGGGCATGCCTACACACTCAACCGCCACCCCGTCGGGGAAGCGGAGCAGGTACTTGCGGCTGCCGTCTGTGGAGACCTGCTTGGCCACCTCCTCCACACCACCCAGCGTCACACGCTCGGCCAACTGAGCCCTCAGGGCCTTGGAAAGGTTGGTCATCTGGTCAAAGGAACTGACGTTCTTATCCCAGACCCACTCCTCAACCTGCTTGACCCTGAACGCAGGCTGGCCGAGCTCGGCCATGAGGTCGCGCAGCTCGCCCCTCGTCATCGTACGCAGGTCGCGCTTGGCCTCGCCGGTGGTTCCGGTGCTGTCGGTCTGCATTCTTTGCCCCTCGATTCGAAAGGAGCCGAGGTGGAGTATCCTCGTCTCCGACTGTACATTGCCTGTGCAAGAGTCTAACGCAGCGATTCCGGTGACGAAGGGGCGACGATGACGCGCGACAAGTTGTTTGGCCTAAGGGTGGCGGTTCTCTCCGGCGGTTGGTCCGACGAGAGGGACATCTCCATGCAGTCGGGCGCGGCCTGCCAGAAGGCCCTGCTAGAGGCCGGTTTCCACTCCGTCGACCTTCTTGACGTCGCTGACAAGGACTTCATCGCGCGCATCTCCTCGGGCGACTACGACGTGGCCTTCGTGGCCATGCATGGCCGCTACGGCGAGGACGGCTGCGTCCAGGGTCTGCTGGAGATCCTCCACATGCCCTACACCTTCTCTGGCGTGCTGGCATCTGCCACGGGTACCGAGAAGGACGCTGCCAAGGCAATCTACCGCAACGCCGGCATCCCGACTCCCGAGGGCATCGAGCTGGCGCCCACCGTCCAGCTCAGCGACGACGACATCGCGGCCATCGTAAGCAAGCTGGGCCTGCCCCTCTTCGTCAAGCCTGCCTGCAACGGGTCCAGCTTCGGCGTGACCCGCGTGACCGACGCGGCCCAGCTCCGCGATGCCGTGAGCCTGGCTGCTTCCGAGGGCCAGCGAGTGCTGGTGGAGGAGTGCGTGACGGGTACGGAGATTACCGTGCCCGTGATCGGCAACGACGAGCCCCAGGCCCTCCCCATCGTGGAGATCGTGACGGGCGCCGAGTTCTACGACCTCAAGGTCAAGTACGAGCCTGCCTCCATGCACCACGTGATCCCCGCCCGCCTGGCGCCCACGGTCTACGCACGGGCACAGGAGCTGGGGGTCGCGGCACACAAGGCCCTTGGATGCCAAGGCGCCTCGCGCTCTGACTTCATCGTGACTGCCGACGGCGAGCCCATCATCCTGGAGACCAACACGATCCCCGGCATGACAGAGAGCTCCCTCCTGCCCGACTCCGCACGCCACGGTGGCATCGAGTTCCCGGAGCTGTGCACGCGCTTCGTGGAGTACGCCCTCGAGGCACATCCCCTCGAGACCAACCCCATGGGAGAAGCATAGCGTGGCAGAAAAAGAAGCGACCCTGACGGTCGATGACCTGCTGCTTCCCGGGACACCCCAGAGCGTCCGGGAACGCTACCTGACGCTGGCCGAGCGGGCGCGCACGCAGGACTTCGGCCTCCTGGAGGAGGACGTCGTGGTGCTCGATACCGAGACCACGGGCCTCTCCTTCAGCGACTGCCACCTCATAGAGATAAGCGCCGCCCGCCTGTCTGGCCGCGAACTGGCCGATGCCATGGACACCTTCGTCCACCCAGGCGTCCCCATCCCGCCGGAGATCGTGCGCCTCACCGGCATAACCAACCGCGACGTGCAGGACGCGCCCCGCGCCGAGGATGCCGTGGCCCAGCTGGCCGACTTTGTGGGTGGTATGCCCGTGCTGGCACACAACGCGACCTTCGACCGGACTTTCGTGGAGGCCGTGCATGGCGGCCGCGAGGTCTCGGATACTTGGATAGACACCCTGGCCCTCTCCCGCATGGCCCTACCGCGCCTGCGCTCCCACCGCCTGGCCGACATGGCCCAGGCCTTTGGCGTGGCGCCCGTGACCCACCGGTCGAGCGACGACGTGGCAGCCCTCTGCGGCATGTGGCGGATCATCCTCTGCGCCCTCTCCGACCTGCCCAATGGCCTCTTGCAGAAACTCGCGGACATGCACCCAGAGGTCGACTGGTCTTTCCGACCCATCCTCTCGCACTTGGCACTGGCCGAGGCCGGCAGTACTTTCTCCCTGCGCGCGGTGCGCTCGTCCCTGGTGAGCGAGGCGGAGGCGCCCGTACGCGACGACTGCGAGGAGCTTCTGCACCCCCAGGTCCCGTCCGCAGACGAGGTACGCGCGGCTTTCGAGCCCGGTGGCCTCGTGTCGCGCATGTATGACACCTACGAGGTCAGACCCGAGCAGGTCCAGATGGCCGAGGAGGTCCGGTCGGCTCTGGAGGCGGGGGAGCACCGCGCCATTGAGGCGGGGACCGGCGTGGGCAAGTCCGTGGCCTACCTCCTGCCCGAGGTCCTCTTTGCCAAGCGCAACGGCGTGACTGTGGGCGTGGCCACGAAGACAAACGCCCTCACCGACCAGCTGGTATCCCACGAGCTGCCGGCATTGGCCAAGGTCCTGCCAGGGGGACTCACCTTCCACAGCCTCAAGGGCTACGACCACTATCCCTGCCTGCACGCGCTCGACGTGGCGCGCCGGGCCGACCTGCCCGTGGACTCAGTCCAGCAGGACGGCCGCTCCGAGCAGGCCATAGCGGCGGACCAGCTCACGGCCATAGCGGTGACCTACGCCTTCTGCTGCCAATCGCCCGACGGCGACCTCGACGCGTTGGGAATCCGCTGGCGCTACGTGCCGCGGCAGCTCCTCACCACCACTCCCGACGAGTGCCTGCGCAACCGTTGCCCCTACTTCCCAAACGAGTGCCTGGTGCACGGCGCCCGCCGGCGTGCCGGGTCGTCCGACGTGGTGGTGACCAACCACTCGCTCCTGCTCCGCAACGTCATGAGCGAGAACAAGCTCCTCCCACCGGTCCGCAACTGGGTGGTGGACGAGGCCCATGGCTTCGAGGCGGAGGCGCGGCGCCAGTGGGCGCGCGAGGTGTGCGCAGATGACGTCCGGGCCGCCTTCGAGCGCCTGGGCGGCGTCAAGACGGGGGCCATCCACGGCCTCCTGGTGGATTCGACCGCCCTGGAGGCGTCCACCCTGGTGGCCGGGCTTCTCACCAAGCTCGCTGCTGCGGTGTCGCGCGCGTCGGTGTGCATGGGAGACCTCTTCCTGGCAGTGCACGGACTCTCGGCTGTGGCTCCGGGCGGCGGTGGCTACGACAACGTGGCCCTCTGGATAGACGCGAACGTGCGGGCCAGCGATGCCTGGGGAGCCGTGGCCGCGGCGGGGGAGTCTGCGATCCAGGCGCTCGAGGCGGCCAACAAGGCCATGGGCGAGGCCCAGGTGGCCCTGGCCGCTCAGGCACCCCAGAAGGCGGCCGAGCTCAAGGCCGCGGGCAGCTTCCTACATGGCCTGTTTGACGACGTGCGTCTGATCTGCTCGGGCGAGGACGAGACCTACGTCTACTCCGCCCAGCTCTTCCGGTCCAAGCGCCGCATGGGGCAGGAGAAGCTCGTGGCCGAGAAGCTCGACGTGGGCTCCGACCTGGGCGAGGCCTGGCTGCCCGAGATGCGTAGCGTCGTGTTTGCCTCCGCCACTATGGCGGTGGGCGACGACTTCTCGCACTTCGACCATGCCGTGGGGCTGGACGCACCGGAAGCCGGGGCCCACCACGATGTGCGGCTGGACTCCAGCTTCGACTTCGACGACCACATGTCGGTCATCGTGGCGCGCGACATGCCGGTGCCAAACGATCGCGACTACCTGCGCGCCCTGGAGGACCTTCTCTTTGACGTGCACGTGGCCATGGGTGGATCGGTGCTCACGCTCTTTACCAACCGGCGCGAGATGGAGCAGGTGTACGAGGGGCTTGCCCCGCGCCTGGCCGCGGAGGGCCTCGAGCTGGCGAGCCAGGAGCGCGGGTCGAGCCCGCGCAGACTGCGGGAGCGCTTCGTGGCCGACAAGAGCCTCTCGCTCCTGGCGCTCAAGTCCTTCTGGGAGGGGTTCGATGCCAGCGGCGACACCCTGCGCTGCGTGGTGATCCCCAAGCTGCCCTTTGCCGCCCCGAGCGACCCGCTCGTGCGCGAGCGCGACCTGCGCGAGCAGCGGGCCTGGTGGAAGTACTCCCTGCCCGATGCGGTCATCTCGGTCAAGCAGGCAGCGGGCAGGCTCATCCGCACGGGGACCGACACGGGCGTGCTGGTGCTTGCGGACTCCCGCCTGGTTTCCAAGCGCTACGGCAGGCAGTTCCTCTCGTCCCTGCCGTCGCAGAGCCAGACCCAGCTGGAGCGCGCGAACGTGGGCCGCTACATCACCATGTGGCGGGCGTCGCACGAGTAGGGCGTTGCCGGCGCCGACAGAGTGCGGCCCCGTGCAGCGGGAGGTACTTGTTCATAGGCGCTAGCCCAGGAGCTCCCGCGCGAGCTCTTGGGCACGCGCCATCACGCGGGCATCGTCGCAGCTAGCGGTACCAGCGCAGGCCGCGACCATGCGGGGGAGCCAGTCGCCGCCATACCATGGGATGTGCGCCCGGACAGTGCCCTCGGAGCGGGCTTCCACCACCAGGCCGTGCCAGTCCAGGAGGTCCAGGTAGCTTGGGTCGCCAAAGACAAGCCCCACCATCTGGCCGTCGGACTGCTGCCCTGCGGGCTGCGGTCCCTGGCTGGAGGGGGCCGCGCTGCCCAGCGCAACGGCAGACATGTGGTCCATGCGGAAGGTCCTCTCGCCACCGGAGGCTAGGTCTGTGGCTATGAGGTACCAGGAGTTTCCCCGTCGCTCGGTGCGCAGGGGCGCCACCTGCCGGGTCGAGACGTCCGTGCTATGCACCTTGCGGTAGGTGAACCCGAGCGTCCGCCCATCGCGCAAGGCCTCGGCACAAATGCCGAGGCTGTGGGCCTCCTCAGCGGAGGCGCCTGGCGCGAGCGTGCGCCGCATGGCCTCGAGGTCCACCCCAGGGGAAGAGAGCGTGTCGTCGATGAGCTGCCTCAGGGGGTCGCCGGGCCCCACTCCGAGGCGGACGAGCGCGTCCGAGACCGCACGCGTCTCGGCGTCGGTGAGGCGCAGGCGGCGCCCGCTTGTCACGTTGGGTCCGCGATGGTCGGCCAGGGTGAGGCCTTCGCCGTCCTCGTCCACAATGGGCAGGTAGGAGGAGTCGCCCGTCTGGGACGAGCGGATGATCTGCAGGAGCTTGGCCGCCGTGGCACCGTCCACGCCTAGGCGGGCGGCCACCATGGGGGCGTCCAGCGTGTCGCCAGGCTCCGTGAGCGTGGCCACGAGCGCAACCAGTTGGCGGGCCTCCTCCACGCCGCCCACACGGCCGGCCTTGGTCTTCCTAACGGCCATCGAGAACCCCCTCAAGCACGGACTTCCACGTATCCACGAGCTCCTGCGGCGCCACGGGGACGATGCCCTGCGCCACGGCCCAGGAGGCGGCACCCGCGAGGTCGCTCGCCTCGACCGACCAGAGGACCTTCTCGCCCTCGTGGCTCACCTGCCCGCGTCCAAGCGAGAAGGACGGCAGCTCGTCCACGGCCGCAGGCGGTACCTGGAACGTGGCCGTGCCTACGGCGGGACCCAGTTGGAAGGGGAGCATGCGGTAGTCCGCCACGCAGAAGTCCCCAGGCACCTCGAAGGACACCCCTCGGAGCTCCTCGACCTTCTCCATACGGGACACACGGTAGGTACGCATGGAGTCCGGGACCACCGTACCATCCTCCGCCAGGCGCGGTGCCACCAGGTAGAGCTCGCCCCGCAGGCCAAAGAAGCCATAGGGGGCGATCACGCGCTCAGAGCGATTGCCGGCGGCATCCTGATAAGAGATGCGCGCGGCATGGCTGGCCCCCAGGCAGGTGCGGACCGTTGCCAACACCCGGTCGTCCCGGCCAGGCGCGGCGGAGAGCGGGGCGCCGGCGTCCACGAAGGCCCGGTCGATCTTTGCCAAGGCTATGCGCAGGTCGTCGCGGTAGGGGAAGGTGGGGTCCTCCAACAGGGGAAGGCAGGCTATGTCGAGCGTGAGCGCCTCGCGCGGGCCCAGCTCGGCCCCATGCGCATAGGAGGCACGCTCGTCCACGCGCCAGAGGAAGTCCCCCTCGCGGGTCCGCTCGCGCTCCACCACGATCCCACATACGGCCAAGGTGGCACGGTCCCGCGAGAAGGTCTTGCGGAAGGTATCCTGGCTCTTGCCCGTGTAGATGGTGTCCCAGAGGTAGGAGGACCGCAGGCCGTCACGGGAGTTCATGAACTCCACGGCCAGCGTGAGGAGGCGGCGGGCCTCCTCGTCGTCCTTGCTGAGACCTATGTAGTGGTCCTGCTCCACGCGTCCTCCCTGGCAACGGATGTGCGACACAAAGAAGATAGCCCATGGAGGGCGTCGGGGAGGGCGGTGGAATGGACGTCGACCCAGACGGGTCGGAGGCCCTCGGACAGGGCTCGAGAAGGACCGCGTGGTGGGAAGTCTGTGCCTTTGGCATTGCCGTCGTGTTATGGGCGGCCCCGCCCGCCCACACAAGACGTATACTTTCAAAACTGTAGGACTAGGCATCTCAAACGAAGCAGAAGGACTCAGCTCATGGCCATGACACCCGAGTACATGGACTATCTGGAAGACCAGATCGAGATAGCCCCTGCCAACAGCCAGGAGGAGCTCCAGGCAGCCCAGACCATAGCGGAGGTCATGCGCCAGCACGGCCTCGACCCCCAGATGGACGAGTTCGAGGCCAGCGCGGGCTACAACGTCGTGCCGTCGGTCCTGCTCGTCGTGGCCTTCGCTGGCCTTCTCCTCGCGGGCCTTGGCGACAACGGCCTCATGCTCATCGGCTTCGTCCTTCTTGCCGTGGTCGTGGTCCTCTTCGTGCTCAAGGGCACGGGCAACGACCTCATGGCCAAGCTGGGCGGCAAGGCTCGCAGCCAGAACGTGGTGGCGGTGCACCGCGCCACCGGTCCGCTTGTGGAGAAGGGCAACCGTCCCATCGTCGTGGTGGCCCACTACGACACCCCGCACGAGAGCTTCCTCTACAGCTCGCCAATCTCGGGCGCGCTGACGTCGCTCTACAAGTACTCGCCGATCCTGATGCTGGTCGTCGTCGTTACGGCGATCTTCCAAGCTCTGGGCTTCGTGCCCGAGGTGGCCCGCAAGGTCATCTGGGTAATCGGCCTCGTGGCCTGCGTGCCCCTCGTGATCCTGGGCATCGGTGGCATAGCTGAGGCATTCCAGCCCTGCACCGTGGGCTCCAACGACAACAAGTCCGGCGTGGCCGCCATGCTGGGCGTGCTCGAGAACGTCCGCCCCACCGGCGTGGCACCGATCTCCACCCGGGGCCGCCTGGAGCGTGCCAACCGCAACGCGCCGAAGCCGGAGCCGGAACCGGAGCCGGAACCGGAGCCGGAACCCGACATGATGCCCGAGCCCGAGGCCCAGCCCGTCTCGCAGCCGTCTGCGCAGCCCCAGGTCAGGCAGGCCGTACAGGTCGTGCGCGTGCCGGTGCCGGTGGAGGGCGTGCGTCATGGTGAGGACGTCATGCGCGAGCTTGGCATCCTGCCGGAGGACTGCCAGATAGAGTACGTGCAGGACTACACGCAGGTCGAGCGGCTGGTGCCCGTGCCGCAGCCTGCCCCGGCGCCCACGACCGAGCCGGAGCCGGAGCTGGAGCCCGAACCTGAGCGCACCGAGCCGCACCCCTCCGTGGTCTCGGCCATCAAGGGGTTCTTCTCGCGCCATAGCCGGCCACGCTACGATGCCGAAGAGGAGGAGGTGGCACCCGAGGCACCCGCGACGCCAGTCGAGGCACCGGTCATTGCCGATGAGCCTACGGCGCCGCAGTCCCCGATCGAGATGGCCGCGGCCGAGGACGAGGGCGAGGAGACCTTCCCCGAGAAGCCGGGCGGCACCCTCTCGATGGCGCCGATCGAGCCGTTCATACCGGCATCCGACTGGGGCGAGTCCGGGGATACTGGCACCGCGTCCCTGCGCTTTGTGGATGACGACGAGGATGTGGACGAAGGTGCGGATGCCACGGCGCCGCAGAATGCCCCCGAGCCCGCCGCGCCTTCTCGTCGCGAGCGGAACATGGCCGACGTTCCCCAGATCGAGCCGGGACCGCGCCTGGACGTGGACCAGAGCTACGACAACTCCAACGTCGCCCGCAGGGCAACCCTCTTTGACCTGCCTGATCCCACGCAGGCCGCGCTTGACCCCTTTGCGGCAGAAGCCGAGGAGCCTGTCCACGAGGCACGGATGCCTCAGCCGGTAGCCGAGACGCCCGTACAGCCTGCACCGGAACCTGTGGCTGAGCCTGCGGCCGACGTCGTGCCCGCGCGTCGTCCTGCCCGGCCCCGTCCCACCCCCGAGCCCGCGCCTCAGCCCGAACCCCAGCCTGTGCCGGAGCCCGTGCCTGCGGGCGAACCCCAGCCCCTCGGGATGCTGAGCGAGGACGGCGACTACCTCTTCCCCGAGGACACCGACTCCGACGGCAAGAAGCCGTCGCGCTTTGGCTTTGGTCGCAAGAAGAAGGACGGTCGCGGCAAGCGCGGCAACTGGAAGGGTGGCGCCGCTCCGCGCGACGGCCTGCGCTTGGTGGACGGCGAGGACGGTGCCGCGCCGAGCGACCAGGAGCTTGTCGAGTCCGTGCTCCACATGAGCGACGACGCGCTCCTGGCGCACGACATCTGGTTCGTGGCGCTGGGCGCTTCGAGCCTTGGGCACGAGGGCATGAAGACCTTCTTGGCCAAGTACCGCGCATCCATCCGAGGTGCCTTCCTCATCAACCTGGACAGCATTGGCACGGGCGACCTGACCATCTTCACGCGTGAGGGTCTTGAGAATACCCGTCGGGCCGACCGGCGTCTCGTACGGCTCCTCTCCACCACGGCTGCCGACCTCCACATGGAGCTCGGCCAGGCCACGCACGACTGGGGCGACACGGATGCCACCCCGGCCATGCGGGCGTCCGTCCGTGCGGTCACCATCACGGGTCTGGGGGAGAACGGCCTGCCCGCCCTCTCGCACACCTCCGAGGACACGCCCGAGAACGTGCCGACAGACCAGGCGAACGAGGTCGCCGAGCTCGTGACGGAGCTCATCCGTCGTTCGTAGGGCCAAGACCCATGGGTACGAGGCGCAAGGCATCGAGCTGGCGCCTCCCCGCGTGACCCTCCGCGAGAGGGTCGCCGCCCATGGGTTGGTCCCCACCAAAGAGCCGGGCCTTGGGACCTCTGCGTCGCCTGGGGCCCCGTGGCGGGTCGCCCCCTCGTATGCCGGCCTGGCGCTGCTGAACGTACTTGTCATCCATCAAGCCCCCTAGATTCGTCGCCTCTGCCTCGAGCCTAGGGGGCCATGCTTGCAGAAATCTTCCGTGGAAATTACGGCCATCTGCCACGAGCCTTCCACGAATCTCCCCGCGTCTCTGACGGCGCAGGTAGGGATGGACGACCTTCTTGGCTTCGGGGCTGCTCGGCCCAAAACGCCAACTTGCCCTTGCGGCTACCTGTGATAGAATCTCCACACACGTGCGGGCATCGCCAAGTGGTAAGGCAACGGCTTCCCAAGCCGTCATCCGCGGGTTCGAATCCCGTTGCCCGCTCCAGGAATTCTCGGGCCCCGCGAGGGGCCCTTTTTCGTTTGGGTATACATGCCATGTGCTCGTGTAACAGGTGCCGCCGCCTGGCGGCCTAGGTCTTGTACCCGGAGGGATGCCTTATGAACCTGCCTATGACCGACGAGGAGTGCCGCGTTGCCATGGCGGCGCTGTCCGGCCAACTGGACCTCTACGCAAAGCTGCTGGTAAACAAGGGCTGCGCCCTCAAGGAGGGCCAGGAGCTCATGCTGACCGCCTCGCTCGAGCAGGCGGACTTCGCCCGGCGCGTGGTGCGGGCTGCCTATGAGGCTGGGGCCGGCCACGTGACCGTCAACTGGTACGACGACGCCGTCGAGCGCATGGATCTGGAGTACGTGCCCCTGGAGTGGTTCAAGACCGTGCCCTCCTGGGAGGTCGAGCAGCGTGACTCCCTGGCGGAGGCCGGTGCCGCCTTCCTCTTCCTGGACGGTTCGGACCCCGATGCCATGAAGGGCATCGACCCCGCCAAGCCCGCAGCCCGCCGCAAGGCCATGAACACCCAGTGTGTGAAGTACCGCGACGGCATGGACTTCGGGCGGAACGTCTGGTGCATCGCGGCGGCTCCCGTGCTGGGCTGGGCCCGACAGGTTTTCCCCAAGCTGAGCGACGCCGAGGCGATGTATCGCCTGTGGGTAGCCATCCTGAGCGTGTCGCGCGCCGACGGGGGTGACCCGGAGAGCGCCTGGGAGACCCATAACGCCTCCTTCGAGCAGACCAAGCGCTACCTCAACGACCAGCGCTTCGACGCCCTGCACTACGTGTCGTCCAACGGGACCGACCTCACGGTGGGCATGAACGAGGGCCACATCTGGGACGGCGGTGCCGCGCGCACCGTGGACGGCACGTCCTACTTCCCCAACATCCCCACCGAGGAGGTCTTTACCTCGCCTGACCGCATGCGTGTGGACGGCATCGTGCACTCCGCGCTGCCGCTCTCCAACTCTGGCCAGCTGATCAAGGACTTCTGGTTCCGGTTCGAGGGCGGGCAGGTCGTGGACTTTGGTGCGGCGGAGGGAGCCGACGTGCTCCAGCACATCCTGGACACCGACGAGAACTCGCGCCGCCTGGGCGAGTGCGCCCTTATCTCCAAGAACACCCCGATCCGGCAGAGCGGCGTGCTCTTCTACGACACGCTCTTTGACGAGAACGCCAGCTGCCATCTGGCACTGGGCACGGGCTTCCCCGAGTGCCTGGCCGGCGGCGTGGACATGGGCAAGGACACGCTGATGGCCCACGGAGTGAACCAGAGCGCCACGCACGTGGACTTCATGATCGGGTCGGATGACATGAACATCTGGGGCATTTCCAAGGACGGCACGGAGACCCCGCTCTTCGTGAACGGCCAGTGGGCCTGGGAGTAGGGGCCGGCCGGGTCGCGGGTCCGGCCGGGTCGCGGGCTGCTGCGTGGGCGTGGTAGAATCGCATCCACGCACGCCCGCACGGGCGCGTGCGGGCCTCGGAGGTGTGCGTGAGCCTCATAGGCGCCCTTAGCTCAGTTGGCAGAGCAGGGGACTTTTAATCCCAAGGTCGTGGGTTCGACCCCCACAGGGCGCACCAAGCATAATGGCAGGTCAACTGGGGTATCTGGTTGACCTGCTTATTTCTTGGCGTGTGTGGTCAATCAGTTGCTGGACGCCGTCCGATCAGGATTCAATTGCGGGACTGCCGCGCAGGGATGCTGCGCCCGCAAACACGGGTCTTTTCTTGGATCGGGTGAGGTTGCACGTTTGTTCCGCATTAAGGAACGTTAGCTACGTGGTCCGGAACGTTTACTACGCGGCCTCGCACGTTTGCCCGCCACCGCTGCCCATTTGCGGCTCACAAACGGGCAGCGGTGGCGGAAGCCCTTATGCCCCGCGGTTCTGCACGTTTGCCCCGTGGAGGGGAACGTTTGCTACGCGGTCACGCACGTTTGCCCGCCGTGGCTGCCCATTTGCGGCTCACAAACGGGCAGCCGCCGCCGGAGCCCATTTGCCCGCCACAAACGGGCAGCCGCCGCCGGAGCCCATTTGCCCGCCACAAACGGGCAGCGGTGGCGGAAGCCCATTTGCGCGTGTCCCGTGGCGAGTTTGTTTCCAAACGAATACCGTTCGCCAGCGGCGCCATAACGTCGGCGAGCGAGTCCTATAGTTCCAACCACACGGCGCACCACCCGGTGCGCACAGCTGCAGCCGCGGGCACCGCCCGCGCCACTCGCTCAAGAGGAGGCCACGCCATGAAGCGTACGTTCGCACCCATGCACACCGCTCATGCGAACGAGGCCTCCCTGCGACGCCAGGACCGACGAACCACCTCGCGATGACGCAGGTGTCCGGGTCCGCGCGCACTTATCACCACCACAACGGATCTTAGGCACCCGGCATCGCCGGGCTTCTCGCCGTGCGCCGGCCTTGCTGGCCACCGCTCACGGCATCGCGGCACCCCGCCGCAACCCACTCACCGTCAAGGGGCATCAAGGCCCACAACGAAAGGAAAAGCATCATGGCAGAGAAGGAAAAGGTCGTTCTTGCGTATTCCGGTGGTCTGGACACCTCGGTCATCGTCAAGTGGTTCCAGGTAGAGAAGAACATGGACGTCGTGGCCATCTGCGGCAACGTGGGCCAGGACGAGAAGGACCTGACCTGGATCAAGCAGAAGGCCCTGGACATGGGCGCCATTGGCTCCGAGGCCATCGACATGCGCGAGGAGTACGCCGAGAAGATCCTGCGCAAGGCCATCTGGGCAAACGGCAAGTACGAGGGCATTTACCCCCTGCTCTCCGCCCTCTCCCGCCCGCTGATCTCCAAGCACCTGGTGGACATCGCCCACGAGTACGGCGCCAAGTACGTGGCCCACGGCTGCACCGGCAAGGGCAACGACCAGGTGCGCTTTGAGACCTCCATCCGCGCGCTTGACCCCACGCTCGAGATCATCGCCCCCGTGCGCGAGTGGGACCTGACCACCCGTGACTCCGAGATGGCCTGGGCCGAGGCCCACGGCGTGCCCGTGCCCACCACCCACAAGAAGCCCTACTCCATCGACGACAACCTCTGGGGTCGCGCCATCGAGTGCGGCGTCCTCGAGGACACGTGGAACACCCCGCCTGCGGACATCTGGACCATGACCAAGAACCCCGAGGACTGCCCCGCCGACCCCGAGACCGTGGTCATCGGCTTCGAGGAGGGCGTGCCCGTCTCCGTGAACGGCGAGCGCATGAGCCTGCTCGACTGCATCATCAAGTGCAACGAGATCGCCGGCCGCAACGGCTTTGGCCGGATCGACATGATCGAGGACCGCGTGGTGGGCATCAAGAGCCGCGAGTGCTACGAGTGCCCCGCCGCCCTTCTCCTCATCCAGGCCCACCAGAGCCTGGAGACCCTGTGCCTCGACGCCGAGACCCTCAAGCAGAAGGCCAAGCTCGACGTGGAGTGGGCCTCCACCGTGTACCGTGGCCTCTGGTTCTCCCAGAACCGCAACGCCATCGACGCCTACAACGCCTACACCCAGAAGTACGTGACCGGCGAGGTCCGCATCAAGCTCTGCAAGGGCGGCCTCTTCGTGGACGGCCTGCGCTCGCCCTACAGCCTCTACGACTACAACCTGGCCACCTACGACGAGGGCGACACCTTCGACCACACGGCCTCCAAGGGCTTCATCACCATCCACGGCCTGCAGTCCAAGACCTGGTCCAAGGTCCAGGGGCCGGGCTCCGGTCTGCAGCCCATCGCGTAGTTGCGCGCTAGACTGGGCGTGTCGGGTTTCTCGATGGTTCTTGCACGTTGACTCGGAGGGACGCCGGCTGGAGACGAGGGCTCTTGTCTCCAAACCGGCGCCCCTCTTTGACGGGAGGTAGGGCCATGGCGCTTTGGGGCGGCAGGTTCGAGAAGGGCGTGGACCAGTTCACGCAGGAGTTCGGCGCCTCGCTCGAGGTGGACAAGAACATGGCCCAGCAGGACATCGCCGGCTCGCGGGCCCACGCGCGCATGCTGGCCGAGCAGGGCGTGATAAGCGCCGCCGACCAGCGGGCCATCGACGCCGGCCTCGCGCGGATCGCGGGCGAGGTCGCGGACGGGACCTTCCCCTGGGACGTCAACGACGAGGACGTCCACATGGCCGTGGAGTCCCGCCTTACGGCCGAGATCGGCCAGCCCGGCGCGCGCCTGCACACGGGCCGGTCGCGCAACGACCAGGTGGCCACGGACGTCCGTCTCCTGGCCAAGGACCTCTGCCGCCAGCTCCTGGCTGGCAACGTGGCCCTGCGTCGCGTGCTCGTGGACGCTGCCGAGAAATACCTGGGCGTGGTCATGCCCGGCTATACCCACCTGCAGCATGCCCAGCCGGTCCTCCTGTCCCATCACCTGCTGGCCTACTACTGGATGCTGACCCGGGACTTCACCCGCCTGCTGGCGGCCTACGACGCGGCCGACGCCAACCCGCTCGGCGCGGCGGCTCTGGCTGGCACCACCTACCCGCTGGACCGCCAGCGCACCACGGAGCTCCTGGGCTTCGACCACCCCATCCCCAACAGCCTGGACGCGGTGAGCGACCGCGACTACCTGCTGGACCTCGAGTACGCCTGCAGCGTGGGCATGATGCACCTCTCGCGCCTGTGCGAGGAGATCGTGCTCTGGAGCTCCACGGAGTTCGGGTTCATCACGCTCAGCGACTCCTACTCCACGGGCTCCAGCATCATGCCGCAGAAGAAGAACCCCGACTTCGCCGAGCTCACGCGCGGCAAGACGGGCCGTGTGTACGGTGACCTGATGGCGCTTCTCACCACCATGAAGGGCCTGCCTCTGGCCTACAACAAGGACCTCCAGGAGTGCAAGGAGGGTCCGCTGGACGCCGCCCGCACCTTGAGCGACTGCATGGAGATCGTGGCCGGCATGGTGGAGACCTGGACCGTGCACGACGACGTGATGCTGGCCCAGGCCCGCACGGGCTTTACCGCGGCCACCGACGTGGCCGACTACCTGGCCAAGAAGGGCATGCCCTTCCGCGAGGCGCACCGCGTGGTGGGGGAGCTCGTGCTCTACTGCGAGCAGCACGGCAAGGGCCTGGAGGACCTCACGGTCGCGGAGTTCCGGGCGGCGAGCCCCCTCTTCGAGGCGGACATCGCCCAGGACCTGGACCCGGCGGGCATCGCCAACGCGCGCAACACCTATGGCGGCACAGGGTCTGCGGCCGTGCGCGTGCAGCTGGGCGAGGCGCAGGCATCGCTCGCGTCCGACGAGGCCCGGGTGCCGGCTGCGCGGTAGCTCGGCGCGCGGGCGGCAGGGGAGTACCCCCTAGCGCCCAGCCCTTCTTGTCCGCTCTTCTCACTTGCGCTTGGCCACGATAGCATGCACTTTGCGCAACCGGTACAACAAAAGCCCAGTTGCGCGTTAACTGCCAGCGCAGAGTGTATGCTAGCGAAGAGGGCTGCTGTGCCATCCGTCCAGCGACTGCCCCTTGGCCGCGCCCGTCGCCCTGTCCGCCCGTCGTACCACCCGTCGCCCTGTCCGCCCGTCGTACCGCCCGTCGCCCTGTCCGCCCGTGGCCCGAAGGAGAACGGCATGCGTCTCGCAGTCAACGGCCTGAGTGCCCTTCGCCTGCTGCGAATCCTCCGCTCGCAGGGAACCGCGATCATGGCCCTGCCACGCTGCAACGTGGTCGTGCCCGATCCCGCGCCTGGGGCGCGCTGGACCAAGAGGCGTGTGGACAAGAGCGCACTTGCCCAGATCGACCCGGCCTGGGCGACCGTTGGCCTCAACGTAGCGGTGCCCACGGCTGCGGCGAGAATCCAGTCGACGTTTGCCAAGAACACGGTTTATCAGCGGGGCCTTCCGGAGGGAGCCTTCCTGGACCTGGGCGAAGGGCTCTGCTGCGCGGGTCCGGAGCTGGTCTTCCTGGAGATGTCTCGCCTCATGTTGCGGTCGGTGCGATGCATGCTGGGCCACGAGCTCTGCGGGACCTTTACGCGCAACGCAGACGATCCGCGGCTGGGCGACGTCTCCATGGGCATCGCACCGGCAACCAGTGTCGGGAGAATCCGGGATTTCCTCGCCGGCTGCGACAACGTGCTGGGGCTGACACAGGCGCGCGACGTGCTCGATTGCGTGGCAGACAACGCGTGGTCGCCAATGGAGGCCCTTATTGCCAGTCTCATGAGCCTAGGGATTTCCGATTACGGTTACATGCTGGGGCCCCTGGTCCTGAATCCACGCAATGACCTTGCCGGCCCGCTCCTGGCCAAGGGCTCGAGGGGCTCCAGGGTGCCCGACATCCAGATAGCGGGGACGCCCGTGGGCATCAACTACGACGGCAGGGGGCACCTGGACTTCTCTGAGGTTGATCAGGCCTTTGCCGCTGGCGACGAGAGGGCGCTGCGCGCGGCGGAGCGCGATATGCGCGAGAAGGTTCTGGATGACTTGAGGCGCGACCGCGAGCTCGCCGCATGTGGGCTCGTGATCCTGCCCATCACGAGCGAGGATGTGATCACCCCGGGTGGCCTCGATGCGGTGATGGCGCTCGCTGTGAGCGCGGTCGAGCGCTTCTCCGACAAGGACGTCTCGTGGACGCATCGCATGCTGGAAGGGGAGGGGCTACGCCGCAAGCGGCAGCGCCTGATCTGGTCGCTCTATCCGTGGGAGAAGGCCGATGCGTACGCACGCGAGATGGCAGCCAAGGAGAGCCGGATCTACCAGCAGGCCAAGACCGACGCAGCATCGATCAGATGGTAGGGGGCCGGGTGGTCCGCCCTGCCCGTCAGCCCCCTCGCTAGCATACACTCTGCGTGCTACCCGTGACAAAATCCCAGTTGCTGCCAGAATGACAGCGCAGAGTGTATGCTACCGCGGATAGAAACCGCCGCGCTTGTGGGGTAACCATACCAGCTAGGCCTGCGGACCGCGCCCGCGGTAGAATCGTCCCCGACGGCACACGCCACAACGGCGCCCGCAACCAGCCGAAGGGACCTCCATGATCGATCGCTACACCCGCCCCGAGATGGGCCACATCTTCTCGCTCGAGAACAAGTACGCCGTCTGGCAGGAGATCGAGGTGCTGGCGTGCGAGGCCCAGGCCGAGCTGGGCAAGATCGGCATCACGCGCGAGGAGGCCGCCTGGATCCGCGCCCACGCCGACTTCAAGAAGGAGGAGGTCGACGAGATCGAGGCCGTGACCAACCACGACGTCATCGCCTTCCTCACGAACATGGGCTCCTACATCGACGCCGAGGTCCCCGAGGGCGAGCCCAAGCCCAGCCGCTGGGTCCACTTCGGCATGACCTCCACCGACCTTGGCGACACCGCCCTCTGCTACCAGCTCACGCAGGCCACTGACCTCCTGCTGGAGGACTGCAAGCGCCTGGGCGAGATCTGCAAGCGTCGCGCCTTCGAGGAGAAGGACACCCTCTGCGTGGGCCGCACCCACGGCATCCATGCCGAACCCATGACCTTCGGCCTCAAGTTCGGCTCCTGGGCCTGGGAGCTCAAGCGCGACTACGACCGCCTGAAGGAGGCTCGCGCCGCCGTGAGCTTCGGTGCCATCTCCGGCGCGGTGGGCACCTATTCCTCCATCGACCCCTTCGTGGAGCAGTACGTCTGCGAGCACCTGGGCCTTACGGCCGACCCGCTCTCCACGCAGGTGATCTCCCGCGACCACCACGCCTATCTGGCGGGCGTGCTCGCTACCACGGCGGCTACGCTCGAGCGCATAGCCACCGAGGTCCGCAACCTCCAGCGCACGGATACCCTGGAGGTTGAGGAGCCCTTCCGCAAGGGCCAGAAGGGCAGTTCCGCCATGCCCCACAAGCGCAACCCCATCACCATGGAGAAGGTCTGCGGCCTCAGCCGCGTGGTCAAGGCCAACGCCCAGGTGGCCTTTGACAACGTGGCCCTCTGGCACGAGCGTGACATCTCCCACTCCTCGGCCGAGCGCGTGGCCCAGGCGGACTCCTTCATCGCCCTTGACCACATGTTCCAGTGCCTGATCCGCGTGGTGGACGGCCTCATCCTCTACCCCGAGCAGATGAAGGCTAACCTAAACAAGACCCGTGGCCTGGTGTACTCCTCCAAGGCCCTCCTGGCCTTGGTGGAGACGGGCATCACCCGCGAGCAGGCCTACGCCATCGTGCAGCGCAACGCCATGGACACCTGGCACGACGTGCAGCAGTGCGTGGCCGGCCCGACCTTCCGCGAGCGCTTGGAGGCCGACCCCGAGTGCACGCTCAGCGCCGAGGAGCTGGACAAGATCTTCGACCCCTGGCAGTTCCTCACCCGTGTGGACGTGGTCTTTGCCCGCCTGGAGCAGCTGAGCTTCGACTAGAAACAAGCTGCAGCCACCGGGCATCAGGGGGTACTCCCCCAGTGCCCGGTGACCTTCCGCACGAGCTACGACTTACGACAAAGGAGAACCGCATGAAGTCCTACGATTACCGGCCGCGCGGCGTGTGCTCGCGTGCCATCCACCTGACCCTCTCCGACGACGGCAAGACCATCGAGGACGTGAGCTTCGAGGGTGGCTGCAACGGCAACCTCAAGGCCATCGGCAAGCTCGTAAAGGGTCGCAGCACCGACGAGGTGGCCAGCATCCTGGCCGGCAACACCTGCGGCCCCCGCCAGACCTCCTGCGCCGACCAGCTGGCCCTTGCCCTCAAGGCGGCCGAGGAGGCGGCGGAGGCACCCGCGTGCTAGGCCGCCGCACGGAGCGCACGGGGCGCATGGAGATCACAGACGGGCCGGGCAAGCGTCCGGCGGGCCACGAGGGCCACGGCCTCACGCGCCGCGGCTTCCTGCGTGCTACCGCGGCCAGTGGGACGACCGTGGCGGCGGTGGGGCTTCTCTCCGGCTGCACCCACACCCAGGAGGACCCCACGCCCGAGCCCACGGTGGTGGACGAGGACTCCGCCACCAGCGTTACGGACTCCTACTCCTACGTGGACCCCACCATGGAGGCCACTAGCGTCTGGACCCTGCCCCTGGGCAACGTCCTGCATCCGGCCGAGGGCAGCTGGATCCCCGTGACCACGGCTGGCGCCTCGGCCTATCCCATGGTCAAGGGCTCGGCGCTGTCGCTCGTCTCGGGCCAGCTCAGCGAGGTGGTGCCCACGCCCATCTCGACCGCCACGACCAGGGTCATCTACGACGCCCGCTGCTCCGACCAGGTCTACGCCTGGGTGGAGCTCGACACCGCCACGCGCGACTGGTGCCTCTACGCATCGGCCTTCTCGGAGGGCGCGCTCACGGGCGAGACGAAGAAGCTCTGGGAGGCCAACGCCGACTACGACCCCGCGCCGATCGCCTGCTCCGGCAACAAGGTCTTCTGGCAGGTGCAGCCCGCCAAGTCCGGCAGCAAGACGACCGAGCACTCCTTCTGCTACCTCTGGAAGTCCGGCGGCAGCGACGCACAGGCGGTGGTGGAGTCGCCGGGGCGCTTTGCCACCAAGCCCAGCGTGAGCGGGGCCAACCTCATACTCACCCCGCGCGTGCGTGCCGACGAGGGCACCTACTACGGCGTGACCGCCTACTCCATGGGCGACGACCTGGCTACTGTGGTGGACCAGCTCGTGATGCCCCAGAGCGTGCGGCCCTTCAAGGCCACGCGGGTGGGTGAGCGGTTCGTGGTGTCGGTGGAGGCCAGCTACAGCTCGGGAGGCCTCCTGGGCCAGATGGGCACCTATATAGGTCGGAGCTCGGGCGACGACTTCGTGCGGCTCTCGCGCGAGCCCTCCGAGGTGACCTGCGGCAAGGACGGAACCTTCCTGGTAAAGAGCCGGTCCTCCTACTTCGTGATCAACGTGGACGACAAGACCTACACGGGCCTCTCGGCCTTTGACCGGTCGCTCGACTACGGCGAGTACCCGGCCCGCGAGGGGGAGTGCACCAGCTTCGTGACCTTCTCGTCGGTAAAGGACGCGACGACCGGCTACCCGGCCTCAGTTGCCGTGCGCGCCTTCGAGCTTTAAGGGTTGTGTGCTTTGGGGCCCGTCCGCGCTACAATGACGAGGATAGGTGCATCAGGTGAGTGCTCGCAATCTGTTACGTTGAGCCAAGGAGGGCGCCATGGCTTCGGACGAGAAGAAGATCCTGCTGGTCGAGGACGAGAAGGCCATCCGCGATGCCGTCGCGGCCTACCTCGAGCGTGAGAACTACATCGTGCGTGGGGTGGGCGACGGCCAGAGCGCCGTGGAGGAGTTCGAGAAGCACTCCTTCGACCTTGTGATCCTGGACCTCATGCTGCCCAAGCTCTCCGGCGAGCGCGTGTGCCGCGCCATCCGCGAGACCTCTAACGTGCCCATCATCATGCTCACCGCCAAGGGCGACGTGGAGGACCGCATCATCGGCCTGGAGCTCGGTGCCGACGACTACCTGATCAAGCCCTTCTCGCCGCGCGAGCTCGTGGCCCGCGTGCGCGCCCTGCTGCGCCGTGCCCACACCGAGTCCGAGCCCCAGCTCGAGGTGCTGGACTTCGGCGACCTGGTGATCGACATCTCCGGACACAAGGTCCTCGTGGAGGGCAAGGAGGTCGACCTCACGGCCTCCGAGTTCAAGCTCCTCACCACCCTGGCCCGCTACCCCGGCCGCGTGTACACCCGCATGGAGCTGGTGGAGAAGGTCCTGGGCTACGACTTCGAGGGCTACGAGCGCACCATCGACTCCCACGTGAAGAACCTCCGCGCCAAGCTGGGCGACGACCCGCGCAACCCGCGCTGGCTCTACACCGTGCACGGGGTGGGCTATCGCTTCGAGGCGCCGCAGAAGCCTGCCGAGGACGCCAAGAAGTCCGAGTAGGCGCCCGTGGCCGCAAAGTTCTCGACCGAGCGGCGCGTGCGGCCCGAGGCTGACAGCACGCGCGGCTCGTGGAACACCATAAAGCGCGAGCCAAAGAAGGAGGGATCCTACTCCGGCAGGCTCACCTTGGCCTTTGCCGCCACGGCGGTCATGACGGCCCTGATGTTCGTGGTGGTCCTGGGCGTGGTGTGGGAGGGCCAGTTCAAGGCCTACACCCGCCAGAACATGCAGACCATCGCCAACTCCACGGCGTCGGTCATGTCGCGCACGTACGCCGAGCAGGGGGAGTGGAACTCCGACGTGATCTCGGGCGCCCTCATGGCGTCCTCGGTCTCGGAGGACATCGGCGTGCGGCTGGTGGACTCCGACGGCATGGTGCTCTTCGACACGACCACGCAGGATCGCTCCGATGCCGTGCGTGGTTCGCACGAGCAACCTGGCGAGGGGTCGCCGATGCCGCGGGAGGGCGACTCGGTGGTCTCCGCGACCATCGCCGATGCCTACGGGAACAAGGTCGGTACGCTCTACATCTGGGCGCTGGGCTCGGAGGCCATGCTCACCAGGAGCGACCAGGCCTTCCGCCAGAGCTCCTACGTGGCCATAGGCTGGGCGGCCGCCATAGCCATAGCGCTCGCCTGCGTCATAGGCTGGTTCGTGTCGCGCTCGCTCACCAAGCCCATCAACCGCATAACCAAGACCGCCTCGCAGATCCGCAACGGCGACCTGACCGCACGCAGCGGCGTGACCGGCACCGACGAGATCGGTCGCCTGGGCGAGACCTTCGACGACATGGCCTCCAGCCTGGAGCGCGACCTCAAGCTGGAGCACCGGCTCACGAGCGACGTGGCCCACGAGCTGCGCACCCCCCTCATGGCCATGCTGGCCACGGTGGAGGCCATGGAGGACCAGGTCCTCCCGGCCGACGAGGAGCACCTGGAGGTCGTGGCCTCGGAGGTGCGGCGGCTCTCGCGCCTGGTGGACGCCATGCTCAAGCTGTCGCGCCTGGAGAACGGCTCGACCGAGGTCAAGGCCGAGAGCACCGACGTGGTCTACCTGGTAAAGAGCCTCGTCTCGGCCCAGCACCAGCTCTTCCACGAGAAGGGCCTCCACCTGCGCTTCGTGGACAAGACCAACAGGGGCGAGTGCTACGCGGAGCTCGATCCCGACCTCATCCGCGAGGCCGTGGTCAACCTGCTCTCCAACGCCATGCGCTACACGAACGAGGACGGCTGGGTGGTGGCCTCGGTCGCACAGGACAAGCAGGACGTCCTTATTTCCGTGCAGGACACCGGCATAGGCATCGCCAAGGAGGACATCCCGCAGACCTTCTCGCGATTCTGGCGGTCCGACGCCAGCCGTGAGCGTGCCTCGGGTGGCTTGGGCGTGGGCCTCTCCATCGTCAAGGAGATCGTGGACCGCCACAACGGCACCATCTCCGTGGAGTCCGAGCTGGGCCGCGGTACCACCTTTACCCTGCACATCCCCATGACCCACCAGAAGCGCACGTCCAAGCAGGCGGCCCAGGCCTAGTGCCCGCTGCTCCCGCCCTGTCGCGCGTCGGGAACCATCCTGCGCTACAATCCAACTACATGTGACAAGAACGTCTACAGGAATCGAGGCCACTCGTGGCAGACATCGAGCTTCGTCCGGATTCGCACGGCAAGGTGCGCGACATCTACGACTGCGGCGACACCCTGCTGATGGTCGCCAGCGACCGCATCAGCGCCTTCGACTACATCCTCCCCGACGAGATCCCCTTCAAGGGCGAGATCCTCACCCGCATCTCGGCCTTCTGGTTCGAGCGCTTCTCCGACCTCATGCCCAACCACATGGTGTCGACCGATCCCGCCGACCTGCCCGAGGAGTTCAAGCCCTACGCGAGCTACCTGACCGGTCGCTCCATGCTGGTCAAGAAGGCCCAGACCGTGCCCATCGAGTGCATCGTGCGCGGCTACCTCACCGGCTCCGGCAAGAAGACCTACGACCAGGACGGCACCGTGTGCGGCATCAAGCTGCCGGCTGGCCTGACCGAGGCCTCCAAGCTCCCCGAGCCCATCTTCACCCCGTCCACCAAGGCGGCCCTGGGCGACCACGACGAGAACATCTCCTACGAGCGCTGCGCCGAGCTCGTGGGCGAGGACGTGGCCTCACAGCTGCGCGATGCCTCGCTCAAGATCTACACCGCGGCGGCCGAGTACGCGGCCACCCGTGGCATCATCATCGCCGACACCAAGTTCGAGTTCGGCTTCATTGACGGCAAGCTGACCCTCATCGACGAGTGCCTGACGCCCGACTCCAGCCGCTTCTGGCCCGCCGAGGGCTACGAGCCCGGCCGTGTGCAGCCCAGCTACGACAAGCAGTACGTCCGCGACTGGCTCAAGGCCAACTGGGACATGACCGGCGACGCCCCGCACCTGCCCGCCGAGGTTATCGAGGGAACCTCCAAGCGCTACCAGGAGGCCTTCTCCATCATCACCGCATCCGAGTTCGAGCCCATGAAGGAAGCCTAATGTCTCTGCGTGATACCCTCGAGGGCGCCCGCAAGGAGGTCGCCGACGCCAGCTCCAAGGCCAACGTGGCCAAGGACGACGCCCCCAAGTCCAAGGACAAGGCCAAGGACGACAAGGCCGTGCCAGAGTACGACCAGCTTGCGCGCAAGCGCCCGACTGCTGCCAAGGCCAAGCCGGCCCGCGAGGCTGGCTCGTCCGTGCGCAAGGAGGCGTCGGGCTCCGGCGCCAAGCGGTCGGCTGCCAGTACCGTCAGCTCGTCCAAGCCGATGAGCAAGGACGAGAAGAAGGCCGAGAGGGCCCGCCAGCGCGAGCACGATGACTTCCGCAACCGCGGCTACGAGCTCATGCTCCGGCGCAACGAGGAGTACCACCGCACCGAGCGCACCTGGTGGGTCCTCCTGGGCGTCGGCTTTGCCTGCACCGTGGCGTCGATGGTCCTGGCCTACGTCCTGCCTCAGGCCAACGACGTGAGCACCGCCATGGGCGTCTTTGCCGTGATCCTGCTCGTGGCCGCCTACGCCTTTATCATCGGGTCCTTCGTGTACGACTTCGCCAAGCGCCGGCCCATCCGCAAGCGGGTTGAGCAGCAGGTGGCCAGCATGACCGACAAGAAGATCCTGGACCTCTTCGAGCAGGAGCGCCGCGAGACCGCTGCCAAGGACGCCGCGAAGGAGGCTGCGAAGGCCGCCAAGAAGGCCGCCAAGGGCAAGTAGGCCCGCTGTGCCGTGACGCGGGGTCTGTCGTGACGCGGGGTCGGAGCTCGTGTCACGCCCGTGACGCGGGGTCGGAGCTCGTGTCACGCCAGCGCCGTGTTGCCCTGTTTCCGGCAGGCCGTTGATGATAGAATCTTGCCGCGCGCCATCTTCGCGCACGCCCTCGTAGCTCAGGGGATAGAGCACCGCTCTCCTAAAGCGGGTGTCGGCGGTTCGAATCCGTCCGGGGGCACCAGAGTATTCGCAGGCCGGGACATTTTGGTTGCCCTGGCCTGCTTTGCGTATGGCGTAGTGCTGCGGTGGCTCCTCGCCGGACGCCGGTCATGGGTCGGCAGCGGGTTACCTTCTGTCATCGGGGTGAACCCTCCTGCCATCGGGACGAACTCCAGGTTAGTAGAGTGTGACCTTTCAGATAGCAATTCATCTACCTGTGGTAATACGAACCGCAACCATCGACGGACTCTACTAACCTGAAGTTCGCCCAACGGCTACCTTCTGCGGCCGATTCGGCCCTTCGCCGCCTACTGGGTTGCGGTAAGGTGTGGGCCAATGCTGCGGGACGAGAGGGGGTGCCCAGTATGGACAGCGAACGCGTTACGAGGCTCGAGGAGCTGCTGGCTGAGTACGACGCGGTCGGCGTTGGCCGGCAGGTGGGGTTCGAGCGCCTGCACCTCTATTCGATCATCACCCACTCGACGGCCATAGAGGGTTCCACTCTGACTCTCGAAGAGAATACGGTCATGTTCGACGACGGCGTTGCGCCTGTTGGCAAGCAGGTTCACGAGCAGATGATGAACCTCGACCTAAGACGGGCCTATGAGGTTGCTGGGCAGATCGCCGCGTCGCGCACGAGGATCACGCTGCCCCTTCTCAAGGCCTTGTCGGCGCTCGTCATGAGAAACACGGGCAGCTACTACAGGACGCTCTCGGGTGATTATGACGAGAGCAAGGGTGACCTCAGGCTGCAGAATGTGAGTGCCGGCCGTGGGGGCAAATCATACCTTGCCTGGCAGAAAGTGCCAGGCAGAACCTCTGAATTTGTCGCATGGCTGGATGATAAGCTCGCCGTCATTGACGCGATGACTGCCGCTGAGGTGTACGAGTTATCCTTCGAGGCGCACTATCGTCTGGTGACCATCCATCCGTGGTCGGACGGAAACGGCCGTATGGCGCGTCTGCTCATGAACCTCGTGCAGCTCGAGGGCGGCGTCGTGCCGTTCTATGTGCGAAGTCAGAACAAGTCCGCTTACATCGCTGCGCTGCAGAGCGCGCAGGATGAGGGCACGCCGATTCCCTTCGTGGAGTTCATGACCGACGAGACCGCGGAGATTCTTGCCGCGGAGATCGCCGAGTATAAGGACGACTTGGAGGGCGACGTTCCGTGGGCTCATGAGGGAGAAGGGCGGCTGAAGCCCGGCACCCCCCAAGTCACCCCCCAAGTCACCCCCCAAGTTCGTGAGCTCCTGTTGCAGCTGGGCGCAGAGGCCGCCAGTGCGGCTGAGCTCATGCGCGCGCTCGGACTCTCCGACCGAAAGAACTTCAGGGAGCTCTATCTTCGCCCGGCAATCGCTGCCGGCTACATCGAGATGACCATTCCGGACAAGCCGCAAAGCAGCAAGCAGAGGTACCGTCTCACATGTCTTGGCTCCACGGCGGTCGCCACTCTCGAGCCGCGGGCGGAGCATCCGGCCGCGAGACGAACTGCAGGTTAGTAGAGTGTGGCTAGCCAGATAGCAATTCGTTTACCTGCGGATATAGGAAATAGAACTAGGCGACGACTCTACTAACCTGGAGTTCGCCCCGGGGTGCGGGCAGAGGACGGCTCTACTAACCTGAAGTTAGCCAGGAGCCGGGCCACCGTTGGCGGGATTACCGCCAGCCTACAGTCCACCGCCCGCGTGCCGCAAGCCTTACCAAAGGCTTGCGGCACGTGCCTTGTGCCTTGATGTTCAGCGTGACACGGTGTCCTTAGTCGTCGAAAGGAAGTCACGCATGGCCTACGTGAGCGAAAGCGACATATCCATCGGGCGCGCTCTTCTCCGGGGCATTCGCACCGGAAAGAGCAAGAGGTGGGTGCGCCGCCTGGTGCTCCTGTCCATCCCGATCTTCTTCCTGTACTGGTTCCGGTCGCTCATGCTCACATCGGGAGAGGGCGACATGGGTACCAGCGCACTCATCGCTCTCCTCTTTACGGGCTTCTATGCGCTCTGGCTTGTATTTCTCTTCGCCAGCATCACGAGTGCCCGCGCCATGCTGGCCCTGGGAACCCGTGGCAAGGCATTTCTCGCCGTGAGTGTGGCCCTCACGCTTGTCGTCTTTGTGTGGTTTGGCTCCGTGACAGCGCCCTTTGCCGGGGTTTGGTTTCTCGTGCTGTTCTCGCCGTTTGTGCTGCCCGTGGCGAACAACCTGGTCATGCTGATTGGGGACCTCTTTACCAAGTCGCCATTCGATGGGGACGAGAAGCTGGCGCAGAGCGTCGACAAGCTCGCGGCCAACGACGAGCAGGCCAAAGAAGACAAGGACGCGAGATAGCGAGGAAGGGGTGTCCCGGAGCCCAGAACCCCCATGGCTCGGTCATGAGGGCGCAGCCCTTGCCAGGAACACCTTGACAAGGGCAGCGAACTGGGCAGATGCACACAAGCCTACATGTGAGATCCCGTTGCCTACTTGCGGTTGCGCATGACGGCCGCAAGGACCCCGTATCCCACGCCGGCGATAGGCCACACCACCCACGTGGACTGCCAGGCCATGGTGACGAGGCTAACAAGCAGATAGACCGCGAGCGCGACGCCCCAGTAGATGCTGCCGTAGTGCTCATTGAGCCTCTTGGCGTCTCGGGTGTAGTCACCCTCTTCGAGCAGGGTCTGGTAGCCGCCGTCCGTGATGCCGACGCGCACCAGCAGAAAGACTCCCACCGTTACCAGCGCCATCAGGATGGCCACGCCGCCGATGGGCAGGCTGTTGCCCGTAGATGACACGGCAGCAGAGAGCAGCACTGGGATGGCGGCTATGATGCAGAGCACCACGCCCACGGCCACCTGCACGGTGCGGGCGTGCTCGCCACGCCCGCGCCGCTCGCGCACCAAGCCATCCACACCATAGGCAGTGTCCAGCGGATTCTTCTGCAGGTGCTCGTAACGCTTCATGCGGCTGCCGCTGACGATAAAGAGGGCAACGCCAGCTGCCACAAGCACCAGCAGGATAGCCACGCCCACGGAGGCGGCCGCCTCCTCGGTCATGCCCAGGACTCCGGCCTCGTCCGCACCGGCAAAGGCAAGCAGCGGCACGCAGCTGAGGACGCAGAGGCCTACTCCCGTGGCAACGCGTGTGGCGTGCCTCTCGTTCTCGGCTAGGAAGGCGTTGGCCTCCTCCATGCTCACGGGGTCCAAAGGCTCGTCCTGTGCGCCTACGGGTTGGTCCGGCACCTCTGTCGGAGCCTCGGCAGGTGCCTCCACCTCGTCGCGCAGGAGGTAGTCCGTGCTCACGCCAAAGAGGTCGGCGAGCTTGAGGACCTTGTCCATGTCCGGCGTGGACTGGGCGCCCTCCCACTTGGAGACGGACTGGCGCGAGACCCCCAGCTTGGCTGCCAGCTGCTCCTGGGAGAGGCCGTTCTTCTTGCGCAGGTCGATGATCTTGTCGGCGAGAATCATTGTCTGTCCTTTCTCCGTTTGCATTCTAATGGCTCGCGCCTGGTGTCCGGTAAGCCCTCTGTTAGCCCCTTTGGACGGTTCCAAGCATCCCAGCGAGCGCGGTTGCAGGCCACCAATGGCAGTTGGAACTTTGTCAACCGGTGGTTGCGGCCATGTCTACCTGCGGGTTTATGTGCGAGCAAGGGAGCAGGGAGAGGCTTTCCCCATCTGTGCGCGCAGATCCCTTGCGTCGAAATGCGAAGAAAGCGAGAATCGGGAAAGAACGCAAAAATCGGGAAAGAAAGCGAAAAATGGGAAAGAAAGCGAACGATCCTGCGAAGGCGTCCTCTGTTGTCGGGGGTCGGAACCCCTTCACACCGGCATTCGGTACCATTCCGCCGATACTTGCCGGGCGAGCTCATCTGCTGGCCGAGATGCATGATGCGTTCCTCCAGGGGCAGGGCAACCCAAACCTGTCCAGCATTCTGGTGGGGGCGCGAGGCACGGGGAAGACCGTATGCCTCTCGTGCATCTGCAAGGATGCCGAGGAGACTGGCTGGATCGCCGTGAGTTCCTCCGCCATACCCGGCCTACTTGAAGACGTCTACGAGCAGACCATTATTGCTGGGCGGGACATCCTCCACTCGCCCGTCCGGACTCGGATCACAAGCGTCTCCGCTGGTCCCCTGAGTGCTAGCTGGGAGACCCAGCCGCGTGCGGAAGGCAACTGGCGCACACGTATGGGTGACCTCATTGCCCAGCTCAACGATAAGGGCTTCGGCCTTCTCATCACGGTGGACGAGGTCGACGCCTCGCTTGACGAGATGGTTGTCCTTGCTTCGGTATACCAGCTCTTCGTACGCGAGCAGCGAAAGGTCGCGCTCGTGATGGCTGGTCTTCCGAGCAACGTGGATGCCCTCGTGAGCAACAAGAGCGTGTCGTTCCTGCGTCGTGCACAGCGGCATAGGTTGGGGCTTATCGACAAGCCCGATGTGTACGATGCGGTGCGCCGCACGATTGAAAGCTCGGGCAAGTTGATCGAGGACGATGCCCTTGCCACATGCGTGAATGCGATAGATGGCTTCCCGTACATGCTCCAGCTGGTGGGGTATCGCTGCTGGCAGGCAGCCGGCGACAAGACCACTATCGGCGCAGAGGAAGCCCGACGGGGAATTGCTGCCGCGAAGAGCGACTTTGAGGAGCACGTGATTGCATCCACCTACAGGGAGCTCTCGAGGGGAGACATCCGTTTCGTGGAAGCCATGCTCCCTGACCCCGGAGAGAGCCGCCTGGCAGAAGTGGCCTCGCGAATGGGCGTAAGCAGCAGCTACGCGTCCAAGTACCGTGGGCGCCTGTGTGCTGCGGGCGTGATCGAGGGCGTGGCGCGTGGCATCGTGCGGTTCTCGATACCGGGCTTCAGAGAGTACGTGGTGCGCCAAGCGGGCTTGGAGTAGCTACCGCAACGCCTAAATGCGGGTTGGCAGGTTTGGCTGGGGCTACGGGTTGCGTGTTGCCAGCGCCGCGGCGAGCAGCGCTGCCTTGGCGATGGGCAGGAGCCAAGCGACCTGCGCGACGTAGGGACCCTTGAAGACCTCGGCGATCACGCCCATGGTGTGGCGGGAGTCGAAGGGGAGCTGCGTGTAGACCGGCGTGAACATGACAAGGACAAGGGCAACCTTGAACCAGCGTCTGTAGACGATGTCCTTCTTGGCCATGGCCGTCCTTCTCCCCACGCGCACTGCCCTTACCTTCCGACCGCTATGATGACGCGCACCTTACGGTGGCAGCGCGGTTCTGGGGGGGTCCTTACGAGGGCATGAAGGACGGCTGACCGTGGTCATACGCGCGGCTTTGGGCGGGTGCGCGATGGCGGGTAGCGGCCCTCGGGGCCGGGGCAGGTTGTCGCCGAGGCGACGTGCCGTGTGAGCATAACGTAAGCCTGTATAAGTACGTTGTTATGGATGCCAATCGACATCGCGAAAAGGCAATTGAAAATCTCCCCAGTTGGGACAAATACACAGCTTGGAAATATACGGGCAACTATGAAGAAAATAAGGACTCTAGAATTAAACGGCAATAAGTTCCGGAGCTGGCGGACCCGAGCCAGCGACAGACAGGCGGCAGGGCACGGGAGGTGACACCATGGCACGCTCGCACGACGTCAAGGAGCTGGGAACCGAGAGCCCCCTGCGGTTGATCGGCCGTCTGGCCGTCCCCACCGTGTGTGCAAACATGGTGACCTCCCTCTACTCCATGGTGGACCGGCTCTTCATCGGCCAGTTCGTGGGTGGCACCACCCTTGCGGCCGTGGGCCTCATTGCCCCGCTCAACAACGTGACCGCGGCCTGCACCGTCATGCTCTCCGTGGGCGGCGGAGCCATGATCGCCACGGCCTTTGGCGCCCAGGACGCCGACCGCGCGAACACCGCCTTCACGAACATCGTGACCCTCTCGCTCATCATGGCGGCTGCCGTCTCGGGCATCTTCATCGCCCTGGCCCCGCAGCTCTGCGTCCTGTGCGGCGGCGAGGAGGGGAGCGACCTCGTGGCCCTGGCCTCCACCTTCCTGCGCATCACCTCGATCGGCACCCTCTTCCAAGTGATCAACGTGGGCTTCGCCTCCATGATCCGCTCCGAGGGCAACACCACCTACGCGATGTTCGTGACCATGATCGGCGCCGTGATCAACGTGGGTCTCAACGCCCTCACCATCATCGTGCTGGGCATGGGCCTCCTGGGGTCGGCCTGGTCCACGGTGATAAGCTCCTCCATCTCCGCGACGCTGAGCGCGAGCTACTTCCGCCGCGGCCACGGCGCCGCCAAGTGGGCCGGCTGGTCTGCCGTGCACCCCGCGACCATGGGCAAGGTCTGCGCCATGGGCATCGCCCCGGCCATCTTCCAGGTCCTCTCCTTCGCAAACAACATCTTCATCAACCGTTCGCTCGTGGGCTGCGCCACCGCCGAGCTCGGCTCCGACGGCCGCACGATCGTCCTCGCCGCCAACTCCGTGATCTCCACGGTCGAGTCCGTGGCCACCATGTTCATCATGGGTGTGAACAACGCCGTCTCCACCGTGCTCTCCTTCAACAACGGCGCAAAGAAGTACGACCGGGTCTTCTCCGCCGCCGTGATCGGCCAGGTCCTGGCCACCACCGCGGCCCTTGTCCTCTGGCTCGTGTGGCGCCTGCTGCCCGGCCCGGTCTTCTCGGCCTTTGTGGGCGACGACCAGCGCATCATCGACGTGGGCATCCGCGCCGTCACCATCGGCAAGCTCTTCGTCTTTGGCCTGGGCTTCCAGACGCTGGCCTCCATGTACTTCTCCGCGCTGGGCCGTCCCCAGACGGCCACGCTCATCTCGGTGAGCCGCAACGGCCTCTTCCTGATCCCGGCCCTGCTGGTCCTGCCTGGGATGCTGGGCCTGGACGGCGTGTACGCATCCACCAGCGTGTCGGACGCGTGCTCGCTGGTGCTGGTCGCCTTCATCTACCTGCGCGACCTCAAGCGCCTGAAGGGCCTGGCGCAGGCCCAGGCGCAGGGGCAGGAAACCCAGGCGCCGTCGCAAACATCGGCAAGCTGACCCGCACGCGCCGCGGGGAGGCGGCGTCAAGGGTCCTGAACGCATCACTCTGAGCAGAAAGGCACGTGGCCATGAGCGAGAACGACATCCTCAAGATCAACTTCAACGAGAGCCAGTTTGGCACGTCCCCGGCGGCCATCGCCGCCATGCGCGAGGTCGTGGGGCAGGTCAATCGCTATCCCGAGCCCTTCTCGGCATCCCTCCGCACGGCCCTGGGCCGCTTCTACGGCTTTGGCGAGGACGGCCTCGAGCACGTGGTGGTGGCCGCCGGCGCCTCCGGTGTCCTCACGGTGATCGGCCGCGCGCTCGTGAGCCCGGGCGACGAGGTCGTTACCTGCGACCCCACCTTTGGCGCCTACGAGGGCCTGGCCCGTGCGAACGGCGGCAAGACGGTCCTTCTCCCCGTTACGGAGGGGGAGGTCTTCGACCTCGCGGCCATGCGCGCCGCCATAAGCGAGAGGACCAAGCTCGTGTGCGTGTGCAACCCGAACAACCCCACCGGTACCCTGGTGGACCATGCCGAGCTGGTGGACCTCATCCACAGCCTGCCCGAGGGTGTGGTGGCGCTCGTTGACGAGGCCTACCTGGAGTTCGCAGACGACGAGCCCGGCCAGACCGTGATGCCCGAGGTCCTGGCGGGCTATCCCGTGATCGTGGTGCGGACCTTTTCGAAGATCTACGGCATGGCCGGCGCCCGCGTGGGCTACGCCGTGTCCACCAAGGAGATCACCGAGAAGCTGGCCCACAAGGTGCCCGTCTTTGCCGCTGCACGCGAGGGCCTGGCGGGTGCCATCGCCGCCCTGGCCGACCAGGACTACGTGGCCCACACGCGCCAGAAGGTCGCGGAGAGCCGCGCTTTCCTCACGGGCGAGCTCGAGGCCCGCGGCTGGCACGTGTACCCGTCGCAGACCAACTTCATCTATGCAGACTCCCGCCGCGACACGGCGGCGCTGGCCAAGGCGCTGCGCGCCCGTGGCGTGCTCATCCGCGGGGACTACGAGTACAGCCGCATCACCCTCGGAACCATCGAGGAAGACAAGCGCCTGCTGGCCGCCATTGACGAGGCCATAGGCGCGGGAGAGGTCCCAAGCCGCTAGGCGGTGCGTGCCGCTGGCGGCAGGCAAGGCGAGGTTTCGCCAGAAGGAAAGGGGAAGGCCATGTCGAGGAACGTTACGAGGAAGAGCTTCTTGGGTTCCATGGCGGCGCTGGGGGCGCTGGGCCTTGCGGCGTGCGGGGGCACGTCCACGTCCGGTGGTTCCGACTCCGGTGGCAGCGGTGGAGCAGGTGCGGTGGAGCAGGTCTTCAACTTCAACCTGGGCAGCGAGCCCCCCACGGCCAACTCCCTGCAGGCCACGGACCTCTTCTCCTACTACCTGATCCGCCCGACCTTCTGTGGCCTGACCAGGCTCGACGAGGACAACAACGTGGAGCCCGACATCGCGGAGGGCTGGGACGTGTCCGACGACCTCCTGACCTACACCTTCTACCTGCGCGACGCCAAGTGGTCCAACGGCGACCCCGTGACATCCAACGACTACCTCTTTGCCTGGTCCAAGCTGCTCGACCCCGAGTACGGCGCGCCCTACAGCTACATCTTCTACGACATCGAGGGTGCGGCCGAGTACAACATGGGCGAGGCCGACGTCTCCGCCCTGGGCATCTCCGCCCCGGACGACAAGACCCTTGAGGTCAAGCTCGTGAACCCCATTCCCTACTTCACCTTCCTGTGCACGCAGCCCATGTTCTTCCCCATCCAGCAGAAGTTCTTCGAGGACTGCGAGGCCCAGGGCGAGAACACCTACGCCTCCGACCCCGACAAGATCCTCTCCAACGGGCCCTTCATGATCGACACCTGGGAGCACAACTCCAAGATCGTCCTCAAGAAGAACCCCAACTACTGGGATGTGGACAACATCAAGCTGGAGACCGTTAACCTGCTCGAGGTGGCAGACAACAACACGAACTACAACATGTTCACCGCGGGCGAGCTGGACATCGCCTCCCTCACCTCGGGCGACCTGGAGGACCGCGCCAAGGAGGCCGGCTACGACATCCGCCACACCAGCACCGGCGCCACCTACTACATCCTGCTCAAGCTCGACAGCGGCCCTCTGGCCAACGCCAATTTCCGCAAGGCCCTGGCCTACGCCATCGACCGCCAGTCCCTGATCACCAACGTCCTGCGCTCCTCCTCGCAGCCGGCGCTCTCCTTCACCTCGCCGGACATCCTCACCTCCGACGGCCAGGAGTTCCACGACCTGGTGGGCGACTGCTTCAAGGACGCCGACGTCGAGGGTGCCAAGGCAGCCATGGAGACCGCCCTCAAGGAGCTGGGTCTCTCCGAGCCGCCCACGCTGGACATCCTGATCGCCGACGACGACGAGGACCGCACCAAGGCCGCGGCCTTCCAGGAGACCTGGAAGCAGACCCTGGGCGTGGAGTGCAACATCTCGGCCCTGCCGCGCAAGGCCCGTCTGGAGAAGATGCACAACGGCGACTACCAGGTGGCCTTCTCGGCCTGGGGCCCCGACTACGACGACCCCATGACCTACCTGGAGATGTTCATGTCCAACAGCTCCATGAACGAGACCGGCTACGAGAACGCTGAGTTCGACGAGCTCATGGAGGATGCCAAGACCACGACCGACCAGGCCAAGCGTACCGACGACATGGTCCAGGCCGAGAAGACCCTCATGTCCGACATGCCCATCATCCCCCTCTACTTCGCCTACAACGACATGGCCGTGTCCAACAAGGTCGAGGGCTTCTACTCCAAGATCTTCCAGGGCGAGAACTACATCCACGCGGAGAAGATCGCGTAACGCACCACAGACGAGGACGCCAGGCTGAGGGGTTGCCCGGCGGCAGGGAAGGGAAGGCCACATGCTCAAGTACATAGCAAAGAGATTCGGTTACTCGATCCTCACGCTGTGGGTGCTGATCACCGTGACCTTCTTCCTCATGCACCTGCTGCCGGGCGACCCCTTCGTGGGCGACAAGCCCCTCTCGGACTCCGTGAAGGCGGCCATCTACGCCCGCTACGGTCTGGACCAGCCCGTCTACATCCAGTACCTGCGCTACATGCAGAACGTGCTGCACGGGGACTTGGGGAGCTCCCTCATCTACAGCGGCCAGTCCGTGACGAACATGATCTCGGCGGCCTTCCCCTACTCGGCAGACCTTGCCCTCAGGTCGCTCACCTTTGCCATCCCCACGGGCATGCTCATCGGCATCATGGCCGCCCTGCATCGCGGCGGCCCCTGGGACACCACGGCGCTCGTGATCACGGCCCTGGGCGTCTCCATCCCCAGCTTCGTGCTGGCGTCAATCCTCCAGTACTACCTGGGCGTGGTCTTCTCGTCCTGGACCCTGGCAAACTGGGGCTTCCGTGCCTTTCCCATCAGCGGCTGGGGCACGCCCCAGCAGGCCATCCTGCCTTGCTTCATCCTGGGCTTCTCCAACCTGGCCGAGATCATCCGCATGACGCGCTCCAGCCTGCTCGAGGTCTCCGGCCAGGACTACATCCGCACGGCCAAGGCCAAGGGCCTGAGCGAGCGCAAGATCGTGTGGCGCCACATCCTGCGCAACTCCCTCTGCCCCATCATCACCATCCTGGGCCCGCTGATCGCGAGCTGCCTCACCGGCTCCTTCATCATCGAGAGCATCTTCAACATCCCGGGAGTAGGCAAGTTCATGATCATGGGCGTCGAGACCTCGGACTACATGGTCACCGCTGGCTCCACGATCTTCTATGGCGTGCTCATCGTGGGCGCCAACTTCATCGTGGACATGCTCTACATGGTCATCGACCCCAACATCCGCCTCTACGACGACAAGGAGGCCTAAGATGGCGAGCGCAACGATGACAGCGGCACAGACGGCAGACGTGCAGGCGACCTCCGGCGTGGCCGGTATGGACGACGCCAAGCTCTTCGAGTGGGTGGGACCGGAGGACGAGTCCTCCATCAACGGCGCGCATGCGCCCAAGCGCAACTTCTGGCACGGCGTGTGGACGCGGCTGGTGCACGACCGGGCGGCCTTCGTGTGCCTGATCGCCCTTGTCGTCATGATCCTCATGGCCATCTTCGTGCCCATGGTCTCGCCCTACAGCATTTCCGACCAGGACTTCACCCAGTGCAACCTGGGCTTTATGGAGAACGGCCACATCTTTGGTACCGACAAGCTGGGCCGCGACCTCTTCGTGCGCCTGTGCTTTGGCATGCGGGTGTCCTTCATCATCGCCCTGGCGGCCGTCATCGTGTCCCTGGTCTTTGGCGCGGCCTACGGCGGCATCTCGGGCTACTTCGGCGGTATGGTCGACAACGTGATGATGCGTGTGCTCGAGGTCATATCCTGCATCCCCTCCATGATCATGGTCATCCTGCTCCTCATGGTCCTCAAGCCCGGCGTGAGCACCATCATCCTGGCCTACGCCCTCGTGGGCTGGACGGGCATGGCACGCCTGGTCCGCGGCGAGGTGCTCAAGCTCAAGACCCGCGAGTACGTGCTGGCATCCCGCGTGCTGGGGGCCTCGCCCTCCCGCGTGATCCTGCGCGACCTCCTGCCCAACACCGTGAGCATCATCCTGGTGGAGCTGACCATGTGCATCCCCGGCGCCATCCTCATGGAGGGCTTCCTCTCCTACTGCGGCCTGGGCGTGCAGATCCCGCTCTCCAGCCTGGGTTCGCTGGTCACCGACGGCATCAAGGACTTCCAGGGCAACCCCATCGTCCTCATCGCCCCGTCCATCTTCCTCTGCCTGGTGATGTTCATCTTCAACACGCTGGGCGACTCGCTCCGCGACATCCTCGACCCGACCCTGGGGAGGCAGTAGCCATGGCAGACGACACCAGCAAGAAGCCCCTGCTCGTGGTAAAGGACCTGCAGGTATCGTTCGACACCGCCTCGGGCGAGGTCCAGGCCGTGCGCGGGGTCTCCTTCCACGTGTCCCCGGGCGAGACCCTGGCCCTGGTGGGGGAGTCCGGCTCCGGCAAGTCCGTGACTGCCCAGACCATCATGCGACTGAACCCCGAGCCACCGGCCCGTATAAAGGCCGGCTCTGTGATGCTCGACGGCGTCGAGGTGACCAAGGCGGACGACAAGACCATGCAGGACCTGCGCGGCAAGACCGTGGGCATGGTCTTCCAGGACCCCATGACTGCCATGAACCCCACCATGCGCGTGGGGCGCCAGATAGACGAGGTTGTCCTCGAGCACAACAAGATCGCCAATAGCGAGGCCTGGGAGCGCGCCGTGAGGATCATCGACGCCGTGCGCATACCCAACGCCGCCGACCGCGCCAGGCAGTACCCCAGCCAGTTCTCGGGCGGCATGCGGCAGCGTGGCGTCATAGGCATCTCCATAGCCAACGTGCCCAAGCTGCTCATAGCCGACGAGCCCACCACGGCCCTGGACGTGACCATCCAGGCACAGATCATCGACCTTCTCCTCTCCATCCAGAAGGAGGAGAGGATGGCCATGATCTTTATCACCCACGACCTGGGCGTGACGGCCCAGGTGGCCCACCGCATAGCCGTGATGTACGCCGGGCGCATCGTGGAGCAGGGCGACGCCCACACCATCTACCACCACCCGGTCCACCCCTACACCAAGGGGCTTCTCAAGAGCGTGCCCAAGCCCGGCCAGGACCGCTCGGTGGACCTCTATGCCATCGAGGGCGCACCGCCCAACCTGATAGACCCACCCAAGGGCTGCGCCTTCTCGCCGCGCTGCGAGAAGTGCATGCGGATCTGCAAGGAGCTCCAGCCGCCCGCGACCGACCTGGGCCATGGGCACGTGTGCTCCTGCTGGCTGCTCGACCCGCGTGCAAAGGCCGTGGCCGACGCGGTGGGTGCCGGTGCGGGGACGTCGAGCGAGGAAGGAGGTGCGCGATGAGCGAGAGCCTGGGCGAGGCCACGGGCGTGCCGCAGGCCGGGGCCCCGGCGGCAACCGCCACCAAGGAGCCCTACCTGGAGGTCGCCAACCTCAAGAAGTACTTCCCCGTGGGGCACCACCGCACGGTCAAGGCCGTGGACGACGTGACCTTTACGGTGTATCGCGGCGAGACGCTGGCGCTCGTGGGGGAGTCGGGCTGCGGCAAGTCCACGCTGGGCCGCACCATCCTGGGACTCTACAAGCCCACCTCCGGCAGCATCAAGTACCAGGGCAAGGAGATGAGCGGCTTCCACAGCGCCGACCGCAAGGCCTTCGCGCGCAAGGCGCAGATGATCTTCCAGGACCCCTACGCCTCGCTCAACCCCCGCATGAGCGTGGGCGACATCGTGGCGGAGGGACTGGACATCCACCACCTGTGCAAGACCGAGGAGGAGCGAGACGCCCGCATCGAGGAGCTCCTCCACCTGGTGGGGCTCAACTCCGAGCAGGCCGACCGTTACCCCAGCGAGTTCTCGGGCGGGCAGCGCCAGCGCATCGGCATCGCCCGCGCCCTGGCCCTGAACCCCGAGTTCATCGTGTGCGACGAGGCGGTCTCGGCGCTCGACGTGTCCATCCAGGCGCAAATAGTGAACCTCCTGCGCCGCCTGCAGAGCCAGATGGGGCTCACGTACCTCTTCATTGCCCACAACCTGAACATGGTGCGCTACATCTCCCACCGCGTGGCCGTCATGTACCTGGGCACCATCGTGGAGCTGGGCGATGCCGAGGAGGTCTTCCAGAGCCCGGCGCACCCCTACACGCAGATGCTGGTGGACGTCCTGCCCGTGGCCGACCCCGACGTGCCGCGCAAGGTGCTGGCACGCGAGTCCGGCGAGATGCCCAGCCCCATCGACGTGCCCGTGGGCTGCCCCTTCTGCACGCGCTGCCCTCACCGCACCGAGCGGTGCGAGAAAGAGCGCCCGCACCTGCGCGACATGGGCGACGGGCGCCAGGTGGCCTGCCACCTGTTCGACTAGGCGATCGCGGCGGGGGCGAGCCGTGCCGCCGTCCCCGCCGTGACCTTGTTCCCATTGCAGACCCGCGGGAAGAAGTACTTGTCTATAGTTACACTGGTTTAAGAACCAGCGAGGAAAGGAGCACCACATGCCGGCAGACGAGAAGCTCTTCGCGGAACTCACCCAGCTCTACGGCCCCAGCGGCTACGAGAAGGACGTGTGCAGGTTCATCAAGGACTACATCGGCGACGAGGCCGACGACGTAAAGGTGGATGCCCTGGGCAACCTGATCGTCTTCCGCGAGGGCACGGGCGCAAAGAAGAAGCGCTTCATGAGCTCGGCCCACATGGACGAGATCGGCCTGCAGGTCACGGCCATCAACGAGGACGGCACCATCTCCATCAAGTCCTTGGGCTACCCCTTCTACTACACCACCTACCAGCGCCGCGTGATGTTCAAGAGCGGACTGGTGGGCATCGTGGAGGCCAAGTGCGAGATGGGCGAGGCCAACCACGAGTTCACCAAGTTCTACGTGGACCTGGGCCTTACCTCCAAGGAGGAGACGGCCAAGCTCGTGGACGTGGGCGATACCGCCATCTACCTGGGCGAGTACCAGCCGCTGGCCGGCCGCTACGTGACTGCCAAGGCCATCGACGACCGCGTGGGCTGCTACATCCAGCTCAAGGGCATGGAGGAGGCCGGTCGCCATCCCTACAACGACATGTACTACGTCTTCTCCGTGCAGGAGGAGGTCGGCACCCGCGGCAGCCAGGTGACGGCCACCCGCATCAAGCCCGACATGGGCGTGGCCGTGGACGTGACGCCTGCCCACCAGCGCCCGGCCGAGATGCCCGGGTCGAACGAGTGTGGTGGCGGCGTGGCCATCAAGATCTCCGACACCTCGGTGATCTGCGACGAGGACCTCATCGCCAAGCAGATCGAGCTCTGCAAGGAGAACGACATCAAGTACCAGAAGGACGTCATCTTCGTGGGCGGCACGGACGCGAGCTCCATCAACCTCTGCAACGCGGGCGCGCGCGCCTGCGCCATCAGCGTGGTGACCCACTACACGCATGGCCCCAACGCCATCGTGAACCTGGACGACGTGGAGGGTGCGGCCAAGCTCCTGGGCCTCATGGCCAACGCCGAGTACGACTTCGAGGTCATCTAACCGGGCTGGCGGGCACTAGGGGGTACTCCCCTAGTGCCCGTTTTCGGGCAGAAGGGGAGTACCCCCTAGTGCCCACATCGACATGCAGGATGCGGGGAAGGGCTTTCCATGAGCGTGGACACGAAGAAGGTCGTGGTCATCAAGGTCGGGTCGGGCACGAGCAACGTGAGCGACCAGGAGCTGGACCAGAGGTGGATCAGCGAGCTCACCCGGATCCCGGGTGTGGAGCCGGTGCTCCGCAAGCCGGGCCACTTCCCGACACCCCAGGAGTTCAGCGACCTCGTGGACGCGGACGCCTCCGCCGTGCTGGGCGCCTTCGTGGCCTCCAGCCTCCTTACGGAGGACTTCTTTGACGCGCACCCCAAGCTGGAGTACTACGCCGGCCAGGCCCACGGCTACGAGGCCATGGACTTCTCGGGCACGCGGGCACGCGGGATCACGGTGGTCAACACGCCCTATGGTGCAAACACCGTGGCCGAGTACGCCTTTGCCCTGCTCATGGAGGTCTACCACCACGTGGCCCAGCGCGACGCCATGGTCAGGTCCACCGACTGGCAGGCACCGGAAGCCCCGCACTACATGCGGGCCTATCCCACCCAGGACGAGGCCTTCGGCAAGACGATCGGCATCTTTGGCTTCGGCAAGATCGGCCACTGCGTGGCCCGCATCGCCAACGGCTTTGGCATGAGGGTGCTGGCCTGCGACCGTTACGTCACCAACCCGCCCGAGTACGTGACCATGGTGGACTTCGACGAGCTTCTGGCCGAGTCCGACGTGCTCACCCTGCACGCCTCGCTCAACCCCTCGACTAAGAACCTCATCAACGACGAGGCCATCGCAAAGATGCGCGACGGGGCCGTCCTTATCAACACCTCGCGCGGCGGCTTGGTGGACGAGGAGGCGCTGGCACGCGCGCTCAAGAGCGGCAAGCTCATGGGCGCCGGCCTCGACGTGCTGCAAGACGAGCCGCCCCTGCCCACCAATCCCCTGCTTTCGTGCGAAAATGCAGTCATCACCAACCACGTGGCGTGGCTCACGCGCGGCAGCAGGCTCCGCCAGGTAGACGTGGCCGTGGAGACCTACCAGGCCTTCCTCGAGGGGCATCCCATCAACGTGATAAACGCGGTGAGGGAGTGAGCGTATGACAGAGGCGAGGACAGTTCCAGCAGGCGCCGTCGCACCGTCCGACAGGGGGCAGCGAACCAGGGCCGGGATCCTGTCCGCCGCTCGCCGCCTCTTCTACCTGCATGGATACGAGCACACGAGCGTGCGTGCGATCTTCTCGGCGGCCGGGGCGAACGTCGGCCTGCTCAAGTACTACTTTACGGGCAAGAGCCAGATCGGCCTCATCGTGTACAACGAGATGCGCGAGGAGTTCAACGAGCTCATCGGCCGATACGAGCCCGGGCTCGACGGCGCGGGGCGGTATCTCTTCTCGTCGGCGCTGGAGCTGCGCCTGTGCCTGGAGGACCCGCACTACGCGGCCTTCTACCATGAGCTCGACGCGGAGCCCGACGTCCGGGACGACCTGCAGGACGTGGTCATGCGCGTCCTGCAGCAGTACCGAGCCCCGGGGCTGGGGGACGACGACTACAGCGTGATGGCCTCGCTCTCCATCTCGGCCATCAAGCCCGCTCTGGTGGGCTATGCCATCAGCCATCCCAGCGAGATAGACAAGGACGCCTACCTGCACTACTACCTGGGTGAGCAGCTCCACTATCTGGGCCGGCCCGACGAGGATGCCGACCAGATCCTGGGCACGCTGGCCTCGTATCACGTAGCGGTGGCGGAGCGATTTACGCCGGTCATGGTGCCGCTGGTGCGCTAGGCTAGTCGCACTGCGTCATTTGGCGGACGGCGTGGCCCGCCAACGAGGGAGATGGTCTGCAATGGCAAGTGTGGGAATCATCGGCAACAGCCATGTGGGTGCGCATGTGGCAAACGCCCTGCTCGCGCAGGGTCTCGTGCAGGAGCTCTATCTGAGCGACAAGGACGAGGTGCTCTGCCGCGCCCAGGTCAACGACCTGCTGGATGCCATGAGCTTCTATCCCAAGCCGGCGCGCGTGCACGAATGCGACACCCGCTACGAGGAGCTGGCGGGCTGCGACGTGATCGTGAACGCAGCAGGTCACGTGGCGGCTGCCGCCACCAACCGAGACGGCGAGAACCTCATGACCCCGGCCGAGACCCGCACCTTCGTGCCCCGCATCATGGCGGCCGGCTTCAAGGGCGTGTGGGTCACCGTGGCCAACCCTAACGACGTGGTGGCCACCGCCATCTGGAAGCAGTCCGGCATGGAGCCCGGTCGCATCGTGGGCTCCGGCACCACGCTGGACAGCTCGCGCTTCAAGCACGCGCTGGCCACGGCCACCGGCTACTCGCCCATGAGCATCAACTGCTGGATGCTGGGAGAGCACGGCTTCAGCGAGTTCGCCTGCTGGTCGCACGTGCGCTTTGGCTGCCTCACGCCCGAGGAGGTGGAGGCGCAGGCGGGCTTCTCGTTCGACCGCGCCGCGCTCGAGGAGCAGGCCACGCACGGCGGCTACATCACCATGGCGGGCAAGCACTGCACCGAGTACTCCATCGCCAACGGCACGGTGGAGATCGTAAAGGCCGTGCTCAACGACTCCAAGATCATCACCCCGGTGAGCACCCTGCTCGACGACGTGTATGGCGAGAGCGGAATCTACGCGTCGCTCCCCTGCGTGGTGGGCAAGGACGGCGTGGAGAAGGTCTTCGTGCCCGAGATGCCGCCGGCCGAGGTGGAGCGCTGGCACCAGACCTGCGCGCACATCCGCGGCAACATCGAGAAGATCGACTGGCTGCGGTAGGGCCCGGGCAAGGCGGGCGGAAACCGGCCCGCCTGGGACAAGGACGCGAGCAGCGGTACGTGGAGGGGTCGGCTGGCGCCGACCCCTCTCTTGTGTGGGGGGCGCTTCCTACCCGACGGTCTTCTCGCCGCTTGCGTCCTCGCTCTCCAGCATGGCCGGCGCCACCGTATGGGTGTAGAAGGCCAGCCAGGCAAGCGACACGCAGAAGCCCGCCACCACGTCGCTTGCGTAGTGAACGCCCAGGTAGATGCGGCTCAGGCCTACCAACACGGCGATGAGCGAGAAGCAGATGCTCCACAGGTAGCGCTCGCCGCGGTCCTTCTCGTAGCGCCAGACCATCCAAGCGAGGAGCCCAAAGAAGCCCACGGCAAACATCGAGTGTCCGCTGGGGAAGCTGTAGCCCGACTCCGCCACCAGGCGGAAGCCGTCCGGCCGCGGCCGCTGCACGATGAACTTGAGCAGCTGGTTGAGGACGATCACGCAAGCCAGGTTGAGCACCACGCAGCGCCCGGGCGCGCGGCCCGGCGCAAAGGCGGCCACTACCAGGGCCATTACCAGCACCGTGACCGGCGAGGCCAGGGCCGAGAGCCCCTCCATCACCGGGGTGAGGGCATCCGACCTCATCCGCACCACGAAGAGCTGGTAGGCCATGGTGTCGAGCTTCATGACCTCGCCCTCGGCCACGTCCTCCAGCAGGCCGAGGAAGACGATGGCCGCCACGGCAGCGACCAAGGTACGCAGGTTCTGTCGCATCAGCCGCCCGACGCGGCGCGCCAGCGACTCCAGTGCCGCAAGCGGCCCCGACGTCCCAGGTACAGCCACTAGAGGTTGGCCTCCAGCTCGCGGACCAGGTCGGCCTTGGGCATGTTGCCCACCATGGTGTGGACGGCGTGCCCACCCTTGAAGAGCATGAGCGTGGGGATCGAGACGATGCGGAAGCGCGTGGCCAGGTCGGGCTCATCGTCCACATTGCACTTGTACACCACGAGGCGGTCGCTCATCTCGCCGGCGATCTGTTCGACCACGGGGCCAAGCGCGCGGCAGGGGCCACACCACGGGGCCCAGAAGTCCACGAGGACGAGCTTCTCCTCAGCGGCGACCGTCTGGTCGAACTCCGGCGTGGTGATGGGCTGCGGCTTGGCTGCCATGGGTACCTCCTCCTCGCGCGGGCTTGCCCGCGGATGCGTGACGTGCTGGGTGCGTGCCGACCTTATTTGCTGGCTTTATACCCCCAATACCAGCGGGAGAAACGTGACGCTGGCAAGCGGTTCCGGCGGTGGCGTGACAGTCGGGGCATGACGGCAGCGTGACAGCAGGACCGAGGTGGCGTGACAGCAGGACCGAGGTGGCGTGACGGCAGGACCGAGGTGGCGTGACAGCAGGACCGAGGTGGTGGCGCTGGTGGCGGGCGCACGCAGGCACTACACTGGAGCTTGGCGGCGAGGGAGGCAGCATGGCATCGGAGCGGGAGTTGCGTGCGCGGGCGTACCGCGCCAAGGCGGAGGCGGAGCTCTCGGGGCTGGCGGCACGCGGGGTCGTGGCTGGCGGCAACGCGTTCTCGTCGGTCCTTCTTGCCAAGGGCGAGCTCACGGATGAGGAGGCTGGCGGTGCCGCGGCCTTCTCTGGTGCGGACGGTGCCGCCCTCAAGGCCTCCCTGGCGCGCCTGGGTTATGCTCCCGAGGACTGGGCGACCCTCCTTACCTGCGAAGACGACCTCAGGACCCCGCTCGCGCCGGAAGTCCTGCGCGAGGCCGTGTGCACCCTGGACCCCGTGACGGTGGTCCTTTGCGACGAGCCCGCGGCCGACGCCTTCCGTGAGGCCTACGCAGACGAGCTGAGCGCCATCGGGGACTTCCAGCAGGCCATGCTGGTGCCTGGCCACGTGGCCGACGTGCTGGGCATGCGGGTGATGGCGCTGGGGGGCTTCGCCGCGGCCCTGGCCTCGGGCGACAAGGGCCGCAAGCAGGCCATGTGGCACTGGCTCAAGCAGCTCCCGCCGCTCGCGGAGCCATTCTGACGCATGGGCAGGGCGGTCGGCCAGCGGCGGCACCGCCGCGCAGGGGCGGGGTAGAATATCGAGGAAGTGTGGCCCTTATCGCTCTTGTCGCAGTGGAGAGGAACGCATCATGGCTTCGATTCCGGCACCCGTAGACGTGACCAAGACCCCCGAGTGGGAGGCCCTGCAGAAGCACCACGACAAGCTCGTGGAGGAGGGGATCAGCCTCAAGGACTGGTTCGCTGCAGACCCCGACCGCGTGGAGAAGCTCAGCTTCGACCTCGACGACCTGCACTTTGACCTCTCCAAGAACCTCGTGACCGACGAGACCGTCAGGGATCTGGTGGCCCTGGGCAAGGCCGTGGGCATCGAGGAGCGCTTCCAGAACATGCTGCATGGCGTGCACATAAACACGACCGAGGACCGCGCCGTCCTGCACACGGCGCTCCGTCGTCCCAAGTCCGACGAGGGCAAGTTCGTGGTTGACGGCCAGGACACCGTGGCCGACGTCCACGAGGTGTTGGACCGCATGTACGCCTTTGCCGACCGCGTGCGCTCCGGCGAGTGGAAGGGCGTGTCTGGCAAGAAGATCGAGACCGTCGTGTCCATCGGCATCGGCGGCTCCGACCTGGGCCCGGTCATGGTCTACGAGGCCCTCAAGGCCTATCCGCGCGCGGTCGACGTGCGCTACATCTCCAACATAGACCCCAACGACGCGGCCGAGAAGCTCAAGGGCCTGGACCCCGAGACCACGCTGGTGATCGTGGTGTCCAAGACCTTCACCACGCTTGAGACTATGACCAATGCTGCCGAGGTCAAGACCTGGCTGCTCCAGACCCTGGAGGCCCAGGGCGCCATCGACGGCTCCGACGAGCAGAAGGCCCAGGCCATCCTGCACCACTTCGTGGCCGTCTCCACCAACCTCGAGAAGGTGGCCGAGTTCGGCATCGACCCCCAGAACGCATTCGGCTTCTGGTCGTGGGTGGGCGGCCGCTACTCCGTGGACGCCGCGGTGGGCCTCTCCGTCATCGTGGCCTACGGCAAGGAGGTCTTCGAGGACTTCCTGGGCGGCTTCCACACGGTGGACGAGTACTTTGCCTCCACGCCGCTGGAGAAGAACGTGGTCGCCCTCATGGGCCTGGTCAACGTGTGGTACGTGAACTTCTTCAAGGCCAAGAGCCACGCCGTCCTGCCCTACGACCAGTACCTGCACCGCTTCCCGGCCTACCTGCAGCAGCTGACCATGGAGTCCAACGGCAAGTCCACCCGCTGGGACGGCACGCCCGTGACCACCGAGACGGGCGAGATCTTCTGGGGCGAGGCCGGCACGAACGGCCAGCACGCCTTCTACCAGCTGATCCACCAGGGCACGCAGCTGATCCCGGCGGACTTCATCGCCTTCGTGAACACGCCCAACCCCGCCAAGGTCGGCGACCAGGACGTCCATGAGCTCTTCCTGGGCAACTTCCTGGCGCAGACCAAGGCCCTGGCCTTTGGCAAGACGGCCGACGAGGTGCGCGCCGAGGGCACGGCAGAGTGGATGGTGCCGGCCCGCTGCTTCACGGGCAACCGTCCGACCACGTCCATCTTTGGTCAGGCGCTCACGCCGCACGCCCTGGGAGAGCTCATCGCGCTCTACGAGCACATCACCTTCGTCGAGGGCACCGTGTGGGGCCTCGATTCCTACGACCAGTGGGGCGTGGAGCTGGGCAAGCAGCTGGCCAAGCAGATCACGCCGGCCTTCCACGGCGACGAGGCCCTGGACGCGCAGGACGCCTCCACCAAGGCGCTCATCGAGTACTACCGCGCGCACCGCAAGTAGGTTGGCGGTGCGACGGCGCGGCAGCGCGGCAGCGCGGCGGAAGCCCATTTGTCCGCCACAAAGGGGCAGATGCTGCGTGGAAACGACAGTAGTATCCGATAACGTGCCATAAGGGAGGGGCCGGACGGTGGATGTCGTCCGGCCTCTCTTGTGTGGTGCGTGTCGGGCGCGCCCGGGCGGCACGACCTTCTTGCTAGGCGGCCTTGTCGTCCTGGGGCTGGCCCGTGCGCTCGCGCGCCTCGCGCACCAGCGCGCGGAAGCGGTTCTCGCTCATGGCGGACTTGGGGGCGTAGACGTAGCGCTTGGAGCCGAAGTCGAGCACGCAGGCGTCGTCGTCGGCATGGACCTTCTTGAGGTCGGAGAGAGGGTAGGTGGCCTTGCGGTCGTCGGGACCGAGCTCGGTGAGCTCGGTGTCGGTGATCACGACGTGGCGGTGGTTGTCGGTGCCGGTCAGGGCCAGCGTGGAGCCGGCGGCCATGCGCATGACTACGCTGGACCAGTTGCCCGTTATGTAGGTGCCTATGAGCGAGACGGCCATGCACACAAGGGCCGGGACCAGGTTGTCTGGGTTGCTTATCAGGAGGAGGATGATGGCGACAAGGCCCACGAACGCGATGCCCATGCCCACGTTGTAGAGCCAGCCGGGGGCCACGAGCGAGGCTGCACGCGAGAACTGCAGCTCATCCATGTTGTAGGTGATGGAGTAGCGCAGGTCCTCGTAGGCTGAGTCGTCGTAGCGGTCCGACCTGTCGTCCCGGCGGGCGGCCGCGCGCTCTCCCTGCCGTGTCTTGGTCTTCTTGGCCATCGTGTACCTCCCGTGACTGTTGCAACAGAGCAGATGGTACCACGCTGCCGTTGGGGTCGGAGCTCGTGTCACGCGGGGTCGGAGTTGCTGTCACGCGGGGTCGGAGTTGCTGTCACGTTTCTGGGGCGGCGTCTGGACCCGATGGCCAGGCGGGAAAGTTAGCCACGGTTCGGAACGGGGGCAACTCGGTCACCTGGGTCTCAGCGGACCGACAGGGTCGAGTTGCCTACGTTCGGCGCCGTGGGCAACTCGCACCGTGCGGTTGCGATACGGGGAGAGGGGCCAATTTCCTACGTCCATGAACGTGGGTAATCGGGAGCTCTTGGGCAGTCGGCCCCTCTTGCATCAAGTTGCCCGCGCCCGTACGTGGGGGCAACCAGGCGATAGCGGGAATCCCGATGCGAAAAGACCTCGTTATCGGCTTGTGGGCGATGGCGCACATGGGTCGGCGGGTCAGCGACATAAGGCCAGACTCCCGACGAGCGGCAGGGGAGCGTGACACGAGCTCCGACCCCACGTGACACGAGCTCCGACCCCACGTGACACGAGCTCCGACCCCACGGGAGGTCAGAGGTTGCCGGTGTGGACGTGGGGGAGGGACTCGCGGGCCACGCTGGCCAGGTGGCGCACGGCGACCACGGGCGTGGGGCTCTTGTCGGCCATCTTCCAGCGGGGGAAGAAGCGCGTGACATGCAGCGTGACCTCGGGATCCACCCCCGCAAGCCAGCCGGCCAGCCGGCGCATCTCGCCCTCTGTGTCGTTCACACCGGGCACCACTAGGGTCGTGACCTCCAGATGACAGCCCGGTGTGGCGGCAAGCACCCGGATGGTAGCCTCGACGGTCCCCAAGTCCCCACCGCACTCCCCATAGACCGCGGGCGAGAAGGTCTTGAGGTCGATGTTCGCCGCGTCCAGCAGGGGGGCGAGCGCGGCAATCACCGCAGGCTCGGCGCAGCCGTTGGACACGAGCACGTTGGCCAGGCCATGCTCGTGCGCCAGCTCGGCGCAGTCGCGTACGAACTCCCAGGCCACGAGGGGCTCGTTGTAGGTGTAGGCGATGCCGATGCAGGCCGGGTCCTCCTCACGCAGCTGCTCCGCCAGCCCCACGACCTCGGCGGGCGTCATCTGTCGCCAGGGGACATCCCTCTCGCCCGCCTGAGAGATCTCGAAGTTCTGGCACCAGGGGCAGCGCAGGTTACAGCCATAGCCGCCCAGCGAGAGCACGCGGGTGCCGGGTCGCCAGTCGGCGATGGGCTTCTTCTCGATGGGGTCGAGGGCGAGCGAGGTCACGCGACCGTAGGCGGTACAGGCGACCGTCCCGCCCACATTGGCCCGCGCGCGGCAGAACCCCACCTGACCGGGCGCGAGCGAGCAGTGGCGCGGGCAGACGCCGCAGGTGGTACGTGGGATGGGGCTGGATACTCCAGAGCTGGAAGGATCGGAATCGGTGCCTGTTGCTGGGGCGATGAAGAGCGGGCGCGGAATCGCAAATGTGCCGGCAACGCTCATGGCTCGTCCGCTGAAGCAGCGGCCTCCGTAGAGGGCTGACCCATGGCTGCCCGGCCGGGTTGCGAGACGTCAAGGTGTACAGACTTGATCCCGTGTGCCTCGAGTTCGTCGGCGATGAGGTTGCAGTAGTTCACGCAGAGGTCGGCGTCGGCTGTGGTGACGTCAAGCGAGCCCTCGTAGTGGGCGTTGGCCTCGTAACGGGAGAGGCGACCTGCAGCACGAAACACTTCCATGGAAGCCTCGAAGAGCCCCTCATGTTTGCAGATGCCAAGAAGCAGGCCGATGTCGTGCTTCACGGGGTATTGAATGCCTCGCTCGGCGAGCGCCGCCTTGACTGATTTCTCTGCCGTCTGTTCCGCAAAGTAGCAGATGTGGGAGGCGTAGAACTCGCGGTCGATCGCATAGAGGTCTTCCAATGCCATGGCATCGCGGGCTGCCTGAGTCCTGAGGACCTCGGCCTCGCGGGCAAGGTCATCGTCAGGCACCGAGTAGCACCCCCTCGCGGGCAACTCGCCCCTCGATCGCGTTGACGCTACGGCTGCGCCGCGCGAACTCGGAGCGGTGCGAGCTCAGGACATCTATGGCGATGGGCATATCTAGCAGCTCGTCACCGACCAGCATGGCGTTGTCGATGCCACGCCTGCCGTCCCCGTCCTCGGTTATCACGTAGAGGTCGACGTCGCTCTCCGCCGACTGCTCGCCGCGGGCGTAGGAGCCAAACACGTAGGCGGCGACCGTGGGGACGGATCCGACGGCTCTCACGAGGCGCGCATAGACTCCTGCAGGGAGGTCCCTTCTCAGGTCATCGCTTGTCCTTGTTGCCATGCCGCCCCCTCTCGACGCCTGCTAGTCATGATACTGGAGCCAATCGATGGATGGTGTGCTACATCCGTGATTCCGCGTCGCTCATACGTGCCTCACGACCTCGAAGCGCTCCAGGCGGTAGTCGTCGTAGCCCACGGAGATGCCGCCCTTGCGCGCGGCTATGCGCACCTGCTCCTCCACCGTGTCCACGCCATCCAGGTCGGGCAGCAGCAGCCCGCGCCGGCCGTCGTCGCAGCTCACGATCACGCCGTAGCGTTTGGGGTCCAGGTCCTTCTCGCTGGGCACGGGCTCGGGCGTGGTGAGCACGTCCACGTCGTACACCAGCTCCGGCAGCTCCTCGGCACGCACGGGCGAGAAGCGCGGGTCGTGGCAGCCGGCGGAGACGGCGTTGGCCACGATTTCCTCTGCCAGGCTGGCGCGCGTGGGGAGTATGGTGCCGATGCAGCCGCGCAGCTCGCCGTCCTCCTTGAGGGAGACGAAGCAACCCGCGCGGGTGTCCGCGAGCTCGGCGGGCAGGTCGGCCGGCAGCTGGTCGGGCACCTTGAGGCGCCGGCCTGAGGTCACGTAGGTCTCCAACGAGAGGCGGGCCAGGCGCACGAGCGGGTCCTCTGCGGCCTTGCGGGCGGCCATCTGGCCCGCGTGCCAGACCAGGTACTGGTCCAGCAGGTTGCGCGCGGGGTCGGGGCCCACGGGCGTGAAGGCCCCCACCCCGTAGCCCACGCCAAAGGGCCCCTCGTAGGAGAGAAGCTCTGCGCGCACGGCCGTGCGGTCGAAGGCGCCGGCCATTATCTGGAAGCTTCGCAGGCCGCACTCGGCCGCTCGCTCCGCGAAGCCGCGGTCCACCTCGAGGAGGTCCAGAAAGTCGCCGGAGGCAAAGTCGCTGGTCACGCGCTCGTCGAAGACCGGGCCCTCGGGCGCGAAGCCGTAGGGGCCGTCGGGCGTGAGCTTGTGTGACAGGTCGCCGGAGGCGATAAGGACCACCCTACGGTCGAGCTTCTCGGCCACCTGGCGGACCAACATGCCCAGCCGGTAGTGGTCGGCCACGGAGAGGCCGGAGAGCCCGATGCGCACCGCCTGGAAGTCCCGGTAATGGTGCTGGACGAAGTGGAGGGGGATCATGGTTGCGTGGTCCAGGCTGGGGTCGCGCTCGCCCTCCGTGCCGGCGGCCAGCCCCTCGGCGTCCGCGGCAGCGCAGAGCTCGCGCACGAAGTCCTGGTCGTAGGCCACGGTGTAGCGGTCGGCCGCATCGCCGTACTGCGAGAAGGACCCGCTGGCCCGCCGCCCCGGCGAGATGTGGAAGTAGTCGCGGTACATGACGGAGTGGGGGCTCGTGACCACGATGGTCTGCGGCGCGAGTGCGGCCACGCGGCGGCCTACCTCCTCGTAGGCGTCTATGGTGTGCTGGATCTCGTGCTCGCGGCCGCGCCCGACGCCCGGGATGATGAGGGGCGGGTGCGGGACGGCGAATGCCCCGACGATGCTCATGATGCCTCCAAAGGACGGCCAAAGGATGGCTTTGCAGAGTGCGTACCCGGCCGGACGGCGCGGTAGTCGGCCGATCCGCGAGCGGTCGAGTGCGCGAGCAAGGGCGAAAGGGGAGAGGGGAAACGGGCGAACGCATGGGCAGCCCTTCTCACCGCCTATTTATCGAGGCGGGCACCAAGGGAGCACCCCCTGGTGCCCGGTCAGGTTAGGCGAGAAGGTCCTCGAACTGGTAGGTCAGGCAGTTCACGTAGCCCCTGTTGGTCTGGCGCAGCACCGGCACGCAGGCGAGCGACATGACGCCCATGGTCATGAAGGGGCTGGGCAGGACGCAGCCCATCTGCCTCCAAGCCTCCTCTATGCGCGAGACCTTGTCGCTTACCACCTCCACGCGCTCCTTGCTCATGAGGCCGCATACAGGCAGCTCCACCAGGGCCAGCACGTGGCCATCCTCCACGGCCACCTCGCCGCCACCGCAGGCCTCCAGCGTTTGCGCCGCCAGCAGCATGTCGGCCTCGTTGTCGCCCATCACCAGCAGGTTGTGGGCGTCGTGGGAGACGGTCTGGGCCAAGGCGCCGTGGATGCCGAAGCCGGTGGCGAAGCCGCGGGAGTGCACGCCCGCATCCCCATGGTGGCGGTCAAAGACGCAGAGCTTGCAGACGTCGTGGGCAGGGTCGGGCAGGAGAAGCCCGTCCTTGGCCGGCACCTCCACGATCACGTCCTGGGTGAGGGTGTCGCCCGGCGTCACCTTGATGGCGCGTACGCGCACCGGGCCGTCGGGCACGTCAACGGGGTACTCGAAGGCCTGGGGCACCAGCTGGCCGCCCAGCTCCATGGTGTGGGTCATGAAGTCCGGCCAGGCAAAGGACTCCACCGAGAAGAGCGCGCGGCCCTCCTGGGCCACCAGCTGGCCATCGATCCAGACCATCTGGGCGTTGAAGCCGTCGGCCGCGAGCGCGTCCACCAGCACCACGTCCGCGCACTTGCCGGGCGTGACGGAGCCCATCTCGTGCGTGAGACCAAAGCAGTCCGCGATGTTGATCGTGGCCATCTGCACGGCCGTCACGGGGTCGAGGCCCAGGCGCACGGCCTCGCGCAGGACGCGGTCCATGTGGCCGTCGTCCACCAAGGTGTGGGGATGGGAGTCGTCGGTGCAGAGGAGGCAGAGGTGGGTGTCGACGCCCGAGGCGATGAGCTGGGGCAGGTAGCCGGGCAGGTTGAGCCAGGCCGAGCCCTCGCGCAGCTGGGCGTACATGCCCATGCGGAGCCGCGCCAGCACGTCCTGCCAGGTGCCGGACTCGTGGCAGGCGTGCACGCCGGAGGCTATGTAGGCCGCAAGGCCTCGGTCCGTGTCGGGGCTCACGTAGTGGCCGGTCACGCACTTGTCGGCCTTGAGGGTCTCTGCGACCTCGGCCTGGGCGTTCTCCTCGCCGCCCAGGATGCCGGGGTAGTTCATCATCTCGCCCAGTCCCACGGTCTCGGGCCAGGTCATGGAATCGGCAATCTGTGCGGCGTCCACGGAGGAGCCCGTGTCCTCGAAGCCGGTCACTGCCGGCACGCAGGAGGGGGTGGTGAGCATGGCCTTGAGCGGGGTGCGGGCGGCGTCCTGCCACATGGTGCGCACGCCCTCCAGGCCACGGACGTTGGCCACCTCGTGGGGGTCGGCCAGAATCGCGACGGTGCCGTGGGGGACGACCGCGCGGGCGTACTCGGAGGGGCCCACCATGGAGGACTCTATATGGATGTGGGAGTCCATGAGGCCGGGGAGGGCATAGAGGCCGTGGGCGTCCACCACGGCAGTCTTGGGCCCGATGCAGTGCTCGGCGGTGTGGCCGTCCACGCCGATGTAGGCCACGCGACCGTGGGAGATGGCGATGTCTGCGTCGGGGAGGATCTCGTGGGTGGTCACGGAGACAAGCTTGGCGTGGCGGATCACGGTGTCTGCCGGCTCGAGCCCCTGCGCCACGCGCACCAGCGCGCCGTTGCACTGCCAGAGCGGTTCCTTGCAAAAGTGATTGAGCATAGGGACTCCTTCCGATCGTGGTGCCGGGTGAGCGTTTGCAGCATGGTAGCGCAGCAGGCGGGTGTTGGGCCGGCCGGGCGGCGGGAGGTCGGGACGGGCGGTCGCGCGGGGCGGCAGGGCGGCTGCGCGGGGCGGCAGGGCGGCTGCGCGGGGCGGCAGGGCGGCTGCGCGGGGCGGCAGGGCGGCTGCGCGGGTTCGCGAGGGTCGGCAGCTAGCATGCACTCTGTGACACTCAGGCGACAAAAGCGCAGGTCGTAACAAGTTGGACGTGCAGAGTGCATGCTAGCGCGGTGACAGAAGGTCAGACCCCCTGCGGCAACCCCGTGGCGTTTTGGTGCGCGCGCTTGCCAAGAGGGCGGCTGCTGGTAAAGTGTTGCCCACACGAGTGCGTTGGATGGGTTCGGGCGACGCAACACCTCGAACCTGGTCAGGGCCGGGAGGCAGCAGCCATAAGGGGCCTCTGGCGGGCGTCCGATCCCATCGAGCGCACTTGTCACCAGCATCGTCACGCCCTGCAGACCAGATCGGCCGGCAGGGCGTTCGCGTATCCGGGCCGCCTCGCGCGGCACCTGCGACCAAGGGGTTCCATGGGATTCATCAACTTCATCGTCGAACTTCTCAGCGACCCGCGCACGGCCATCGCCGGCTGGATCGCGGCGGGTCCGCTCCAGGCTTATGGCTTCGTCTTCCTCATCATCTTCATCGAGACCGGTGTGGTCTTCTTCCCCTTCCTGCCGGGTGACTCGCTGCTCTTTGCCTCGGGCTTCTTCGCGCAGGGCGGGGGCTTCTCCCTGCCCATGCTGCTGGGCGTGGCCTGGGCGGCGGCCATCCTGGGCGACCAGTGCAACTTCATGATCGGCCACGTCTTTGGCCGCCGGATCATCGCGTCTGGCAAGGTCAAGGCCATGACGCCCGAGCGCATGAAGAAGTCCGAGGACTTCCTGGACAAGTGGGGCCGCCTGGCCATCTTCCTGGGGCGCTTCTTCCCCTTCATCCGTACCTTCGTGCCCTTCATCGCGGGCATGGGTGGCATGAAGTGGCATCACTTCGTGGCCTTCAACATCTTGGGCGGCATCACCTGGTCCACGCTCTTTGTGCTGCTGGGCTACTTCTTTGGTGGCATTCCCGCCGTGCAGGAGCACTTCGAGCTGGTCATCGTGGGCATTATCCTGGTGAGTGTGATCCCGGCGGCCGTGGGTGCGCTCCGCGCCAAGTTTGGCAAGAAGGGCGCAGGCGACAAGGACGCGCAGGCCCCGGCCCACATGCGCAAGTAGAGTGGCGTCTTTCCAGCAGCGCTGTGGGCGGAGGCTGCGCCCGCCTTCTGTCGGGCACCAGGCTGGCTTTGGCATGGTGTGGCAGCACTAAACAGAACCCGCCTCCTGATGGGAGTAAGGAAAGCGAGGGCCGGAGTAGCCGTGTTCATCATGGCACCCGGCCCTCGCGCTGCTTCCTCCTGCTCATCTCACGCCAAGAAGTACCCCGGCCGCGCCCCGCCCGCGCCCTCCCCATGTTCCCTCACACGGCGTATCGTGTGGGCCATGGAATCGGGAAACAGGCGTGAGGAGAAGGCCATGGCGGAGAACGACGTGGATAGGATCGCGGCGGAGCTCGTGCGGGCGGGCATCGAGGAGGATCGGGCCCACTGGCTGGCGTCGGGTGCGCCCGCCGACCTGTCGGGCCTGTTCAGGGACAACGAGTCGATCGAGTCCCTGGACCTCTCCGGATGGGACGTGTCGTGCGTGAGGGACATGAGCGGCATGTTCTACGGCTGCTCCTCCCTGCGCGCCGTGGACGTCTCCGGCTGGGACACCTCCCGTGTGGGGAGCATGAGCGGGATGTTCTACCAGTGCTCCTCCCTCGAGTCGCTCGACCTCTCCGGCTGGGACGTGTCGTGCGTGGAGGACATGGTGCGGATGTTTTACCAGTGCTCCTCCCTCAGGTCCGTGGGCGTCTCCGGCTGGGACACCTCCGTCTGCGTCGACTTCAGCCGGATGTTCGACGGCTGTGGGTCCCTCGCGTCCCTCGACCTCTCCGGCTGGGACCTGTCGTCGGCCAGCGATGAGGGCATGCTCGCAGGGTGCTCCTCCCTCCGCGAGCTGCGGACCCCGCGCGAGGGCTCCCTGGGCGTGTTCTCCTGCGCCGCTGGGTCCCTGCCCGCCGGCGCGAGGATAGTGGTGTCGAGGGACAACCTCGACTGGTACCGCGACTACCTAGGCTCCCGCGGCTTCGAGGTCGTGACGTGCGGGGGCCGGAGCGAGGCGTAGCCGCCGCCCGTGCCCCCGCGGCGCGGCGTCCCTCTCGCGGGCGCCGCGCCGCGTCTATCATCGTTGCCATCAGGGTCGTCGGACGAGGGAGGCTGCCATGGCAGAGAGGGACGTGGAGCGGCTGGCTGTGGAGCTCGCACGTGCTGGCATCGAGGGGGACCGGGCCCGCAGGCTCGCGGCGGGGGCGCCCGCCGACCTGTCGGGGCTGCTCAGGGACAACGAGTCGATCGAGTCCCTGGACCTCTCCGCCTGGGACGTGTCTAGCGCGGAGGACATGAGCTGGATGTTCGAGGGCTGCGGGTCCCTCCAGCGCCTCGACGTCTCCGGCTGGGACGTGTCGCGCGCGGAGGACATGAGCGCGATGTTCTCCGGCTGCTCCTCGCTCGCGTCGCTCGACCTCTCCGGCTGGGACGTGTCGGGCGTCACGGACATGGGCTGGATGTTCGACGGCTGCTCCTCCCTCGGGTCCCTGGACCTCTCCGGCTGGGACGTGTCCGGCGTCACGAAAATGGGGCGGATGTTTCATTACTGCGCCTCCTTGGAGTCGCTCGGCGTCTCCAGTTGGGACGTGTCCGGCGTCACTAGCATGCCCATGATGTTCTGCGGCTGCTCCTCCCTAGGGTCGCTCGACGTCTCGGGCTGGGACGTCTCGCGCGTCACGGGCATGGGCGGCATGTTCGAGGGCTGCTCCTCCCTGGGCGCCCTCGACGTCTCGGGCTGGGACGTCTCGCGCGTCACGGACATGGACGAGATGTTCTGTGGCTGCTCCTCCCTCGAGTCCCTCGACGTCTCCGGCTGGGACGTCTCCCGCGCGAGCTGGATGAGCAGGATGTTCGACGGCTGCTCCTCCCTCCGGTCCCTCGACGTCTCCGGCTGGGACACCTCCGGATGCCACGGCATGCCCTGGATGTTCTCCGACTGCGCGTCCCTCCAGCGCCTCGACCTCTCCGGCTGGGACGTCTCCAACGCCCGGGGCGAGTCCGACGACGAGGGCACGGCCGGCATGCTCGATGGCTGCGCCTCCCTCCGCGAGCTGCGCGTGCCCCGTGCGGGCTACCTGAGCTGCGAGGAGACCGGTGCCGCGGGCTCCATGCCGGCTGGCGCGCGGATAGTCATCCCTGCCGACCTCCTCGACAGGTACCGCGACGACTGGGGCGGCCACGGCTTCAGGCTGATCACGGCCGGCGAGTACGAGGGCCTGAGAGAGCGCTGCTAGGCCACTCCCGAGACTTCTGGCCAACCTGCACCCGTCCCCGCCCTTATCGCGGAACCTCGGGTTCCTGCCTAGATGTCGTAGGGCGGAGACGCGATGACGTCCATGGCTTCCTCAAAGGGGTCCAGGCCGGTCTCGTCGGGGCAGGCGTTGCTCGCAAAGCCGCGCCGTGCGTCTAGGAAGTTCAATGTCCTATACGTGACATCCTGACGGCCATCGGCACCCGCTCCGAGCCGCCCGGCCGCTACCCCTGCCCCTCGTCCTTGTCACCGCGCCGGCGGGCCAGGACCTTCTCGGCCGTTTCCTGCCTGCGCACCAGGGCCTTGGTCGCGCCCTCGATCATGCGCTCCTGCATGGCCTCGGCCGCGTCGGCCAGGGCCTCGCCCAGCTGCTTGGCCACAGGCGCCACGGCCTCCGCCACAGCACCTCCCACGGCACCGCCGGCGATGCCCCAGAGGAAGTTGGTCATGGTCTGGCGGTCGGCCTCGTCGAGCGAGTTGATGCTGGTCAGCGTGGCGTTTATCCCCGTCGGGCCGTGCGAGAGCATGGCGCCCATGTCGGTGATGCCGTTTGCCACCAGGGCGTCGTAGAGGTCGGTGAGGAGCTTCTCGCGTCCGGGCAGGTCGCGAGAGTCGATGAGCTGGGTGAAGGCCTGGTTCACGCGCTCGGAGCCGTCGCGCAGGGCCTGCCCGCGCAGGAAGCTCCCGCGCATGACCTGCCATTCGACGGCGGAGTGCTCCATGACGCCGGTGCCTGCGGACTTGATGATCACGGGCTCCACGATGTGCGAGAAGAGCGAGCCCACCACGGAGTACTCCGGAGTGTAGAGGTGCAGGCGGTCGCGCAGGCACTCCAGGGAGGAGAGGGGGATCACGTCGTCGCAGAAGCCGGGGGAGTCGTTGCACCAGACCTCCTGGACTCGGCCGCGGATGTGGCCCGAGCAGCGGGAGGCGGCGTAGGCGGCGAGGTTGCCGCCCTTGGAGTGGCCGCCTACGCGCAGGCGCGACGTGCTGCGCGCGGCCACGCGCTCCAGGTAGTTGAGGGCGTGGAGCTGGGAGGGGATGATTCGATAGCTGATCTCGCAGTCCTCCAGCCAGCCGATGAGGGTGGAGTCCGTGCCGCGGAAGGAGACGTACTGGGTGCCGTCGGGCAGGTCGAAGGTCACGGCGCCAAACTGCTCGTGGCGGCGCTCGTCGAGCACGGCCTCGTAGTCGTGCACGAGGGCGCCCGAGAAGCGCCGGCCGGTCGAGGCCATGCGGGCCAGAAGGTCGTTCGTGCGGGGGGAGAGCAGGGGCCCCAGGTCGGCGGGGTCGCTTGCCGGGTGGAGGGCGGCGTAGCGGGTGGCGGCCTCTGCCACGGTGAGGGCGCTGCCGTCCTGGGGCAGGACGCTCTCGAGCGGGATGTAGGAGGCCTGGGCCAGGATGAGGTTGTCCACCTCGTTGAAGGGGATGGTCTGGAAGTCGAAGTTGCCGTACCAGTCCAGGTAGTCGAACATGTCTGCCATGGGTGCTCCTTCTCGCGGGTGTGATAGAGCTTATACCCAAGCAGGCGTGCCAAAAGTGTCTGGCGCTTCTGGCATGCGGGGACCCATGGTTACGCTTTGGGTCGGATTGTGCTGCGCCGGGTGCGGATGGCTAGGCTCTTATGCATTGCGTGCGGCTGCGACGAACGGAGGCATGCCATGAGGACTCTGGGCCTGCGCGACATCGTGGGGCCGATTATGGTGGGTCCCTCCTCCTCGCACACGGCGGGGGCGCTCCGCATCGCCGCCATGACGCGAGCCCTGCTCGACCGGCCACCGGCAGACGTCACCTTCACGCTCTACGGGTCCTTCTCGCGCACCTACCGCGGCCATGGCACGGACCGCGCGCTGGTGGCGGGCCTCCTGGGCCTTGCAGCTGACGACCTGCGCATTCGCGACTCCTTTGCGCTGGCGGACGCCGCGGGGCTGAAATATCGCTTCAAGGTGGACGCTGTGACCAAGGTTCGCCACCCAAACACCGTGGACATCCGCGTGACCGACGCGGCTGGCGACGTGCTGGATGTGCGCGGCGAGTCCGTGGGCGGCGGGGCGGCGCGCCTCACGCGGGTGGACGGCTTTGACGTGGACCTTACGGGGGAGTTCAACGCACTTATCTGCTACCAGTGCGACAAGCCCGGAACGCTGGGCTTCCTTGCCTCCACGCTGGGCGAGAACCACATAAACATCGGCTCCGTCCTGCTCTTTCGCAACCATCGCGGGGGCGACGCCTTCAACGTCCTGGAGGTCGACAACCCCGTGCCACAGGCGGTGCTGGACCAGATCCTGGCCGACGACCGGGTCTATCGCGTGCGGGTCATGCCGGCGGCGGGCCTGGCGGTGGAGGAGGGCTGTGGGGATGCGCCGGCCATCGCGCTGGCCCCAGCCGAGGCGGAGGCGCGTTTCCGCGAGGTGGACTTCGAGGACGGGGCGGGCCTGCTGGCGTATGCGGAGGCGGCCGGCGTCACGCTGGGTCAGGCCTTCCTGGTGCGCGAGGGCCTGCGCCTGGCCATGCAGGGACAAGGGCGCGACACCAGCCGCGCGTACCTGTTGCGTGCCTTGGGGGTCATGCGGGACTCCGTGCGGGGGCCGCTGGCGGAGACGCCCGCGACCATGGGCGGGCTCATCGGTGGCGAGGCGCGCCTGCTGGACGGGTTTCTCGCTCGCGAGGGCGCCTGGGGCGAGAAGGACCCGGACGTCTACGGGCGGGCGGCGGCCTACGCCATGGCGGTGCTGGAGACAAACGCCTCCATGGGGCGAATCGTAGCTGCGCCCACGGCGGGCTCGGCAGGCGTGGTGCCTGGGGTTCTGTTGGCCCTGCAGGAGACGCGGGGGCTTGGCGACGACGCGCTGGTGGATGCGCTGGCCACGGCTGCCGCGGTGGGCTACGTGGTCACGCGCAACGCCACGGTGGCCGGGGCAGAGGGCGGCTGCCAGGCGGAGATGGGCACGGCGAGCGCCATGGCGGCCGCTGCTGCGGCCCAGCTCCTGGGCGGGTCGGCGCGGCAGGCGCTTACGGCGGCGGCCATCGCCCTCACCAACATGCTGGGCCTGGTGTGCGACCCGGTGGGCGGCCTGGTGGAGGAGCCCTGCCAGAAGCGCAACGCGTCGGCGGCGGCAAATGCGCTGGTGAGCGCCCGGATGGCGCTCGCGGGCATCGCGCCTACGGCGCCCTTCGACGAGACGGTGGATGCCATGCGGCGCGTTGGCGCGGCGCTGCCCATGGAGCTGCGCGAGACTGCGCTGGGCGGCATCGCCACCTGCGCGAGCTGCGTCGCGCGCTGCCCGCGATAGAGATTGTGGTCAGAGGTGCCCCTTGCTGCCCGCAGCAGAGCGTTGTATGCGGTGAGAGCGCAGCCTGCTTGCATGGGCTACTCGGGGTGGCCGGAAATAATCATGCACTTGGCGCGAGGAACCCAGAGCAATCCTGCGGCTTTGCTAAACATAACAGTGATATGAGCAACCAAGTGTATGATTATTTCCGGCCACCCCGAGTAGATGCCACCCGATTCTGGATACAGTTGGCCCGGATGGTGCAAACAGCCCGATGCAGGCCAGCGGAGTCCTCCGCTACGGGAGATAGAGGCGCTGATTCGTCCGTAGACTTGCCTCCTGCGTGCCGTCCGTGCCCGATTGCGCTACTCCAGACCCGCAAAGCCCGTTTGGCGTAGGGCCTCGTAGAGCACCAGGGCTACGGCGTTGGAGAGGTTGAGGCTCATGACGGTCCCTGCGCGCGGGTCCACGTAGTTGCCGCAGATGTCGCGCGCCAGCTCTGGGTGGAGCGCGTCGTGCTCCCGGTGCCAGACGGGGGCGTTGACCAGGGCGCTGTCGCTCCGCATGGGAATGCGCAGGCAGAGGCCCGGGTGAGCCGCGATGAGCTCTGCCGGCAGCCCCGTGCTCTCGCGGCCAAAGGCCAGCCAGTCGCCATCGGAGAAGCGGGCGTCGGCGTAGCGGGTGGCGCCGGCCTTGGTGAGCAGGTGCACGCCGGGGACCGCACCGCCCTTATTGCCAGGGCCAGCGACAAGGGCCTCGCGCACCTGGGGGTTTGCATCCAGGAACTCCTCCCATGAGCCATACGTCCGCACGTCCAGGCTCTGCCAGTATGCCTGCCCCGCCCGCCGTACGGCCCGCTCCCCAAGGTCGAAGCCGGGCGCCACCAAGTGCAGGCGCGCCCCCGCAATGACGCAGGTTCGGCCCACGTTTCCTGTGTTTGCGGGTATCTCCGGCTGCACGAGCACGACGTTGAGCATGGGCCTCACTCCGCTCTGGGTGTCCCGGCCTCCGGCACGGGCAGCATCACGTTGAGGTGGAAGACATCCCCCACCACGCGCACGGCCATGGTGCCGTCGTAGCGCTCGGCCACGTGGCGCATGGACCGGGTGCCAAAGCCGTGGTTGCGCTCGTCGCCCTTGCTCGTACGCGGCAGGCCGTCCTCGCCCAGGGCAAGCCCGCCCGCAAAGCGATTCTCCACATGGATGCTGGCCATGCCCGCGGCCTCGCGTACCACCAAGCTGATGGACCTCTGGCCCTGAGGCACGCGTCGCGAGGCCTCGATGGCGTTGTCCAGCGCGTTGCCAAAGAGCGAGTAGATGTCGGCCGGCGCCATGAAGGCCAGGGCCGTGCCGTCGCAGATCCGGCTGAAGGCGATCCCCTCGCGCTCGCAGACCAGGCCCTTCTCGCTGAGGATGGTGTCCAGGGCGTCGTTTCCCGTCTGCACGCGGCTGTCGTAGATGCTCACCTCGTGCGCGATGTCGGCCAGGACCGCCCCGTCCACGGCTGCCCCACCCGCGGAGAGCTCGCGGATCTGATGCCGGATGTCATGACACTTGATGTTTATGGCCTCGATGTTCTCTTTGCTCTGGGCATACTGGCGCCGCTCGGCGGCAAGAAGGGCGTCCGCCGCAGCGGCCTCCTCGCGCAGGTGGCTTCCCACGAGGAGCCCATAGGCCCCGGCGAGCACTGCCACGCACACGATGCCGTGCACGACGCGCAGGGCCAGGACCAGGTCGAGCGGGGTCTCAGCCTCCGTCAGGGCCTTGTTGAGCACATCAAAGAAGATCACGGCGAGAAACACGAGCACCAGCAGGGCCACCGTGAAGCGCTCATGGGGAATCTCGAGTCCGTGCTGGCGGATGGGAATCACCATGAGGCGCCAAGCCGCGGCGAGGGCAATGGCCCCGCAGACGAGCTCGATGGCCACAGTAGGCCCCAGCGGCACGCCGGCGGTGGGACCACGGGCAATGATCGTTTCGAGGAAATCCGCCGAGCTGCTGGCCAGGTTCTGCGTGACGTAGCCACACAGACAGAGGAAGACGGCCTGTAGGATGTCCACCCGCATGGTGGCGGAGAGCACGACGGCGAGGATCACGAGTATGGCGCACCAGTAGGCCGTGGTGGCCGCGGCGCTGGCGAGCGTGCTTGGCAGCTGGTCAAGCCGTGTGCGCGCAAAGACGAACACCGACGTCACCATGGCAAACAGGAGCAGGCCCGAGACGCGCGCAAAGGAGCGGGCGTCGCCGCGCCCGGACCGCTCAAGCCCCGAGCAGAACATGCCCACGCATAGGCATAGCTGGGCCAGCGCGATTGCCGTCTCCGTCAGCGGTCGGACCGTCTCCGCGGGTGTCATACCGTCCCACCCAGGTACTCGGCGATGCGCCCCATGGCGGCGGGCTTCTTGCCGCGCGAGAACCAGAGCTCCGAGCCGTCGGTCATGAGCAGGCGGTCCTTCTGCACGCGGTGGATCTTCTCCATGTTTGCCAGGCAGCTGGCGCTTATGCGCACGAAGGGGGCGTCGCCCAGCTGGCGCTCCACGCCGGCCAGGGTCCCGTGGGCTAGCAGGGGCTCGGAGCCATCCAGGTGGTAGAGAAGGTCGTGGTTGCGCACCTCCACGCTCACCAAGTCCCGCAGCGCGACGACCGCCGTGGCCTCGCGGGTCTGCACCACGATGCTGCGGCCCCGGTTGCGGTCTACCATGCGGAGGGCCTTGTCTAACGCCATGGCCACCGAGCCGGGCGAGACGGGTTTGACGATGAAGTCCAGGGCATCCACCGCATAGCCGTGCACTGCGTACTGGGCCAGGTTGGTCACGAAGACCAGGGGCGTCTGCGCGTCGTGCTCGCGCAGGGCCTCGGCCGCCTCCATGCCGGTGAGACCCGGGAGGTCGATGTCGAGCAATATGAGGTCAAAGGTATGGGCGCGCTCTGCGAGCGAGAAGGCTGTGGCCTCGCGGGAGAGTGCTATCTGGATGCCGTGGGCCTTGGCGTAGGCCGCCACCTGGGCTGCCAGCGCCGCCGCCTCGGCATCGCTGTCCTCGACCATCAAGACCTTGTAGCTGCGCATGTGCTGCCTCCCCTGTGCCCATGGTAGCGTACACTTCCGCGCCTTTGAGCCGCGGTCCCTACCGAGGCCGTCGCAAAAGGGAGTGACCCCTCCATGTGCGACATTTGGAGGTTGCAAATTTCGAACCGGGAAGCGCCGATTGCGAAGCGGCCCACACGGCCGCCGAGCCAAAACGTACCTTGACCCTGCCAAGAATCTGCAAGATGTGCACGATGGGAAAGGGGAAGCAAATGGTACGAAAGGACAAGGGCGCTGCGCAGCCGCATAGGCCCAAGCAGCGCAAGCCGCACCTGGCGCGCAAGACGGTGGGCGTGGTCTTGGCCACGCTTCTGCTGGTGGTGGCGGGTGTGCTCAATGTGGCGCTGGCCGACCCGTCGCTGGGCGGTCTGGTCACGCGCATCATGGGCAACACCGAGGGTGTGACCCAGGAGGCCAAGGACGACGTCAACCAGAGGGCCCGGGCGGCCGCTGACGAGGTGGAGTCCGAGGGTGTGGTCCTCGCGCAGAACGACGGGACCCTGCCGCTGGACTCCAGCGTGACCAAGGTCAACGTGTTTGGCTGGGCATCCACGGCCTGGCTGGGCGGCGGCTCCGGTTCCGGCGGCGTGAGCTCCGTGGAGGTCGACCTTATCGACGCGCTCAACGCCAAGGGCATCGAGACCAACACCGAGCTCACCCAGATGTACACGGACTTCGCGGACGCCGAGAAGGACGAGAACGTGCGCCCCAAGACCCTCCAGAGCAAGCCGGAGGAGTCCAGTGTGCTCTTCGAGCCCAGCATCGACGACAAGGACTACTACTCCGACCAGCTGCTCGCCGACGCCAAGGACTTCTCCGACACGGCGATCGTGGTCATCGGCCGCTGGGCTGGCGAGAGCAACGACTCGCCACTTGCGCAGTACAAGGTGACCACCAAGGGCGGCGAGGTCCAGGTGGACGACTCCCGCACCTCGCTGGACCTGTCCTGCGAGGAGGAGGCCCTGCTGGCCTACGTGGGGCAGAACTACGACAACGTGATCGTGGTCGTGAACGCCGCCAATGCCATGACCCTGGGCGCCGTGGAGACCACCCCGGGCGTGGACGCCTGTCTGCTTGCGGGCTACACCGGCCAGTACTCCGCCGAGGTCCTGCCCGACGTCCTCTGGGGCCAGACCAACCCCTCCGGCCGCACGGCCGACACCTGGGCCTACGCCTTCGATTCCGCGCCCAGCTATGCCAACGCCAGCGAGCACGTGGGTGCCTACGAGGGCGCGGACGGGCTCTACCCCATGGACGGCGAGACCACAAACGGCAACTTCAAGGAGAAGGAGCTCTACGACCAGGTGTCCTACGTGGACTACTCCGAGGGCATCTACGTGGGCTACCGCTGGTACGAGACGGCCGATGCCGAGGGCTACTGGGCCGGTCAGTCCAACGACCACGGCCAGGGTTACGACGCCGTGGTGCAGTATCCCTTTGGCTACGGCCTCTCCTACACCAACTTCGACTGGGAGGTCGTGGACGCGCCTGAGTCCGGCAGCGCCCTGGGCGACCAGAACTCCATGACCGTCCGCGTGACAAACACGGGCAAGGTGGCAGGCAAGGACGTGGTGGAGCTCTACTTCTCCGCTCCGTACACCCAGGGCGGCATCGAGAAGTCCGTCGTGGAGCTGGGCGACTTTGCCAAGACCAAGCTCCTGGAGCCCGGCGAGAGCCAGGACCTGACCCTTACCGTGAGCGCCCGCGACATGGCCTCCTACGACTGCTACGACAGGAACGACAACGGCTTTGCTGGCTACGAGCTGGACCCCGGCACCTACGAGCTGACCCTGCGCCACGACGCGCACAGCGTTGACGACGCCGCGGGTGCCACCGTGGGCCTGACGCTTGACCAGAACGAGCAGTTCCCCACCGACGAGGCCACCGGCGCCGAGGTGTCCAACAAGTTCACCGGTGCGGATGCCATCGACGGCGTGAGCCTGGACGGCCTGGACGACGGCCAGAACGTGCAGTACCTCTCCCGTGCGGACTTTGCGGGCACCTGGCCCGACGTGGCCTCCAGCCGTGCCATCCCCGATGACGTGCGCGAGCGCAACCTCTACACCGAGGAGGACGCCCAGGCCGACGACGCCTCCAGGACCGCCAGTGCCCCCACCATGGGCCAGGCCGGCGACCTGCGGATAGAGGAGGACGGCGTCATCACCGACCTTGGCCGCCAGCTGGGCGCCAACTACGACGACCCCCAGTGGGACGCCCTCCTGGACCAGGTGAGCCAGGACGAGATGGAGTTCCTGGTCATGCACGCCTACTCCGGCACCGCTCCCGTGGCCAGCGTGGGCCACGACTCCGACACCAAGGAGGCCGACGGCCCCTCGCAGATCGGTGGCTTCATTCCTGTGAACGCCGGCACCGGCTTCCCCTGCGCCGTGGTGATGGCCCAGACCTGGAACCCGGAGCTTGCCAACCAGATGGGTCTTCTCGTGGGCGTGCAGGCCTCCCAGCGCGGCTACAGCGGCTGGTACGGCCCGGCCGTGAACATGCACCGTTCGCCCTTTGACGGCCGCAACTACGAGTACTACTCCGAGGATCCCCTGCTTTCCGGCATCATGTGCGGCAACGTGGTGGCAGGTGCCAAGGACGCGGGTGTGTACTGCTACGTCAAGCACTTCATCTGCAACGACGGCGAGGCCTACGTGTACCGCGACGCAGTGAGCAACTGGATGAGTGAGCAGACCCTGCGCGAGATCTACCTGGAGCCCTTCCGCATGCTGGTGGAGGACTACGACGGCACTGCCCTCATGACCTCCTACAACCGCATGGGCGCCACCTGGGCCGGTGGCTCCAAGGCGCTGCTCAACGGCGTGCTGCGCGGCGAGTGGGGCTTCAAGGGCGCCGTGGTCACGGACTTTGCGGATCACCCGGTGTTCATGAACGGCGACCAGGAGGTGCGTGCTGGCGGCGACCTGTGGATGAACATGATGGGCGGCGAGTTCATGGAGTCCGGCAGCGACTCCGCGGCCTTCCAGCAGGACCTGCGCGCGGCCACCAAGCACGTGCTCTACAGCTACCTTGAGGCTCGCGTGGCCAACGAGAAGTACGTGGCTGCCAGCGGCAACGACTGGGCGGCGCGGCCGGCGAGCTCCACGCTGGTGAGCCCGGTGCCCGGCATCGTGACCGGCGTGACCGTGGCGGTGGTGGCTCTTGAGGCCCTGGCCATCTGGCGCTTGGTGGTGGGCATCAAGCTCAAGCGTCAGCTCAAGAGGGCTGCTGCGGGCGACAAGGGCAGCGAAGCCCCGAAGGCCGCGTAGGCCAGAGCTGGCCAAGCCCTTCGAGGCATCAGGAACGTCCCCCTCCCGGCGGGCCCCGCGCGAGCGTGCGCGGGGCCCGCCCTTGTCTATGACCACGAGCTCTTGTTGACGAACTTCAGGTTAGTAGAGTGTGACAATCGGGCTCGCAATTCCTCTACCTGCGATTATACGAAGTGAAACGAGGATCCGACTCTACTAACCTGAAGTTCGTCGTCAGCTCAGCACGGTGGCCTCGACTAACCTGAGGTTTGCCCGCGAGGCCGGTCACGCGGGTCCGCCCTTCTTGTCGGGCTTCTCGCCGATCTGCCCTCTACTCCACCAGCTGGTCGGCAGTGAGGGTCTGGCCGTACCAGGTGGCCGTGCCGTGACTGCGGGACAGGTCCAGGTGCGGCGTGGTGGACCCGGTGAAGGCCGAGGCCAGGCTATAGGCCGCCCCAAAGTGCAGCTCCACGTCCATGCTGCCCACCTGCGCGCCGCTGGCGTCTGTCACCGTGAGCTGGGCGGCGTAGTCCGTGGGGGTCAAGATGGAGCTGGAGCAGCTCTCGGTGCCGGTGTAGAAGTGGACGCCGTCGTCGCTGTAGCCGTCATAGACAAGCTCGACGGACTTGTGGGCAAGCAGGCCCGAGCTCTGGCTTACGGTGCAGACGCCGGCCAACTTGCCCTGCACGGTGCCGCTCAGGTCCGCCACGGCAGGATCCTGCGGCGCCCAGTCGCCCGGCTCGGGCGTTTCCACCGCGGGCACCGCGTCCCCGTGCTCGGCCTCCAGCAGCATTACCACTTGCACACGCACCCCGCCTCCCTGGCGCTGCCTTTCCATCCACATGGCCTTGGTCCCGTCGCCGTTCCACGACATAGGGGAGGCGTAGACCCAGTTCTCGTCCGGGCTGGAGAGGTCTATTCCCACATAGCCCTTCTCGCTCATGGACCGCTGGATGTTGATGAGGGCCGGACCCACGTTGCCCTGGCGCTCGGACCGCACGCCCGTGACGCCATAGGTGTAGATGGTGCTGGCCATGGTGCGGACGGGGTCGCCAAAGGGACGGGGCACCAGCCCCAGCACCCCAAGGTCAGTGGTGGGCGAGAAGCGCGTGGTCATGGTCATGCCGTAGCGCTCGTCGGGAGAGAAGATCGTGGTCTCGTCGTAGCCGGGGCAGTTGGTGACCAGCTGGGTGGCACCGGTGGCGATGCTAGTGACCACGGACTGGGATGCGCCGGAGGCATCGGCCCCCACGAGCGAAAGCGCCGCGCCGCCGTGCACGAACTGCTTGACCTCGCCGCCCACGACCGGTAGCGGAACCAGCCGCGCGGGGTCGTCTGCGTCCAGCGCAAAGGGGGCGATGGAGCTGCAGTAGCGGGCGTCCTCCACCGTGTATCCGTCCTCGCCGCGCACGAGCTGGCCGAGGGCGTTGGCGGCACCGCAGTCCGTGCGCAGCATGGTCCAGGCCACGTGCTCGCAGTCGGGCGAGACCACCACCTCCGACCAGGCTCTCGCGACCTTGGGGTCGTCCAGCATCTCCTGCGGGTAGACAAGGGGCACGATGGCCGCCGCGCCCTCGGGGCAGGTATCCAGCGTGGTCCCCTCCGGGCACTCCAGGACGGAGTCGCCCAGGAGGATGCGGGTGTTGTCGGCAAAGGGGAGGAGCTTGCCGCCCTCGCCTGCCTGCGCCACCAGCACGCGGAAGTGGCTGCCGTCGTCATCCATGACGGCAAAGCCCTGCTCGGTGCTGCCGTCGGTGCGCGAGTAGCGCAGGAGCACGTGCCCGGTGGGCGAGAAGTGCGCGGTCTCCACCATGATGCCCTGGGGCACGCGCAGGGTGGAGACCTGCACCGTGCCCACGCCCTGGTCGCCTGCGTCCTCTATGGTGCGCACCTCCGCGCTGTAGATGTAGCTGCGCTCGTAGTGCGGCCGTCTGGCCATGCCCATGGCCACGCTTATGGCGAGAAAGACGGCCACTGCGCCCAGGACCACGAGCACACCGCGCAGGATGCGGCGCGGCTTGCCGACGGGCTTGCGGGCCTTCTTGCTCCTGGGATTCTTGGGGCGGGGGTCTGTGTGCGTCACGGTGCCTCCGGGTGCGCGCGTCTGTGGCTGATGGGCTTGTTGCGGGCAGGGTTCGCCCTGCGACAAGCCTATCCTGCGTGCGCAAGGTAACGCAAGGGTGACAACGATGCGTTGCCCGTGTCAGGGGGACGGTGCTCTTGACACGAGTCGGGGAAGACGGGACACGTCCGTGTCGAGAGAACCGTCCCCCTGACACGTCCGCAACAGGGTGAGCGTGTCGAGAGAACCGTCCCCCTGACACGCGGTCCCCCTGACACGCGCTTAGCCGCCCCTAAGCGTTACCGCCTGCCCGCGGCACCGTGGTCGGCCAGTCCCCGCACCGCGCGCACGATGGACCATACGGCCACTGCCATGCTGAGGACGGCCACCTGATTGCCCAGCGACTTGGCACCAATCTCCACGAGGCCCCACACCGGCTTGCCAGTCGACCCAAAGGTGAAGGCCGCTGTCACGGTGAGAAAGACCAATGACATCAGGGCCTTGCAGACCGAGACGGCCTTGGTCGTGGCGAGCAGGAGGGAGGGACCACGTCCGTAGAGCGCGAAGCCCCGCACGGTCATATGCCTACCAGCACCATCGAGTAGAGGGCCTGCACGATGAACTGGACCAGTCCGCTGCCGCTCCCGTCGATTCCGCGCACCAGACCCTTGACCAGGACGGCAATCGTGGCGTTTGCAACGAGCAGCAGCAGGCCAGCCAGGAGTGTGGCCCACATCTGCGCGCGGCGGGCGTCCCTGGGCCCTACCTTTCGCGCTCGGCGAAATCCCAGCGTCAGGCAGAGCGCGACTGCCGCCATCACCAGGTAGTAGCGCCCCATGGCCACGAAGTGCAGGCTTTGGTTGCTCATGCCGGTGCAGAGAAGGACCAGGCCGTAGCCAAGCCCCCAGCACGTGGATACGGCGAGGGTGGCCTCGGTCCGGGAGGTCACGTCCAGGAGGATGGCAACGATCTGCCCAAGCGGTCCGTCAGCCTTGGGGTCCGGCAGCTTGAGCATCAGCCCACGCCCCCCGCGGGCTTGTTCGCCCTGCCGCGCCCTGCGTCCTCGCCCTCGGCAATCTCCACGCGGTAGCCCAGCCCCCGCAGGTTGGCCACGCGCAGGGGGCAACCCAGCCTAGCCAGGTGCGAGCGCAGCCGGCTCACGTGGGTCTTGAGAGTAACAAGGTCGCGCTCGTCGTGGACGCCCCATACACGGTCCAGCAGCTGGTCGTTGGTGAACACCTGTCCCGGGTAGGACATGAGGAGGAAGAGAAGGCCAAACTCCTTGCGCGGCAGGTCCAGTGTGCAGCCCTCGTAGCTGGTGGTGTGCGCGTCGGCGTCCAGCTCCACTCCGCCCAGGCTCACTCGGCGGCTCTGGGCTATGTGGGCCCGGCGCAGGAGGGCCCGCACCCGCAGGAGCAGCTCCTCGGCGTTGGCGGGCTTGGTGAGGTAGTCGTCTATGCCGGAGTCGAAGCCGTCGCGCATGGAGGCCATGGTGTCCAGCGCCGTGAGCATGAGGACGGGGAGGTCCTGGTTGGTGGCGCGCAGGTGGCGAACCAGCTCGAAGCCGTCCATGCGCGGCATCATGGCGTCCACCACGGCCAGGTCCACGGGATGGCGTTCCATCACCTCCAGGGCCTCCTCGCCGTCGCGGGCCACGCGCACGCCGTAGTAGGGCTTGAGCCGCGCCTGGGTGAGCATGCGGCTGGCGTCGTCGTCTTCCACCACAAGGATCGTGGGCATGCTAGTGCCTCCCTGTCGTGACGTGCTTGTCCGCAGGCGCCAGCGGCAGGGCAACGGAGAAGGTCGTGCCCTCGTCTGGGGTGCTCTCCACCGCCACGGTCCCGCCGTGCAGCTCCACGATTCGCCGGGCTATGGCCAGGCCCAGGCCGTTGCCCTTGGTGGCGTGCGATCCGTCCGCCTGCCAGTAGCGGTCGAAGACGTGCGCGCACTGGTCGGCCGTCATGCCGCAGCCCGTGTCGGCTACGGTGACCACGGCCATGCCGGCCGCCAGGTCCCGGGCCAGCGAGACTGCGATCCTGCCGCCGCTCGGCGTGAACTTGAGAGCGTTGCCTACCAGGTTGATCCACACCTCGGCAATCTGTGATGCATCGCCAAGCACATGCGCAGACGCCAGGTCCAGGTCCAGCTCCACGCCAGCCTCCGCCACCTGTGGGTAGAGCGAGGCCACGGCCTGGCGCACGTTCTCGTCCACGGCCAGCTCCCGCCGGTCGGGCAGGATGGTCTGGGCATCCAGGCGGCTTAGGGTCAGGGTGTTCGTGGCCAGGCGGGCCAGGCGGTCGGACTCGCGCGCAATTATTTGCAGGTACTCCTGGCGGTCGTCCTCGTCCACGTCGCCCTCTATGAGGAGGTTGGCAAAGCCGTTGATGGAGTTGATGGGCGTCCTAAACTCGTGCGAGAAGTCAGAGACAAGCCCTTCGCGCAGCTCCTGGATGCCTCCAGCTCCTCCGTCATGGTGTTGAAGTCCTCGTAGATCTGGGCCAGCGGGGCCTGCGCGTGCGCGGGGTCCAGCCGTACCGAGAAGTCGCCCTCCGCCACGCGGTGCATGGCGCTGCCCAGCTCGTCCACGGCGTGCACGGTGTACTGGCGCACCGCGTACAGGAGCACGAAGATGACGAGTCCCATGGGTGCCGCCATGCCGATCGTGATGATGGGTGGCACGCGCACCTCGTCGGAGTAGGCGTTGAAGAAGGTGACCACGATACCCAGCACGGCGACGGCGGCGACGTCAAGAAGGAGCCAGGTCCAGAAGAGACTCCAGGCAAAGGCCCGACGGTAGCCCTTGTCTGCTCGCGTGCGCCTGTTCCTCGTGCCATCTGCCATGGTGGGCCCACTCCTGCCATCGGCCTTGCTCCCCGCCTGAGACCATGTTCCACCGCAAGGTTACGCCAAGTTTGCTCCAGATTCCGAACACATGGGGCGTCTCGTGTCACCTTCGTGTCACCTTGGGCCGGCGGGATGCGCTTGTCACGGGGCGCGGCCCCGTGCCATCCGAAGGAGAGTCTCACATGTCTGCCAACACCACCAATACCAACGCCAGCGTCAGCAAGCGTCAGAAGCTCATCTCCTGCGTGCCCGGCATCATCCTGGGCGGCATCCTCGTGGCCTGGCCGGGCGGGACCCTGGAGGCGGCCGGGGTGGCCACCGGCATCGCCTGCGCGGTGGAGGGCCTGCTGTGGGTTCCCGGGGCGCTTAAGGCCCGGAGCAGCCAGCAGGGCATCCTGGCCGGCGCGCTCCTGGTCCTGGGCATCCTCATGATGCTGAACTCGCAGGCCTTTGCCAGCGTCCTGCCCGTGCTGGTGGGTCTGGCCGCCATCGCCTACGCGGTCTTCTCGCTCATGGGCCTTCGCAACAAGGAGGGCAAGGGCCGTCTGGCCACCATCATCGTCTCCGTCATCTGCATCGTGCTGGGCGTCGCCGTGGTGGCCTTCCCCTTTGCGGCTGCCTCTGTGACACTTGCCATCTGCGGAATCGTCCTCCTCACCGGCTCTGTGCTTGGGATTGTGGATGCGCTGCTCTAAGATGTGCAACAAGTGGCCGGTCTCGTCCCTGATGGAGCGGGGTCGGTCTTGTTTATGGGCGTAGGGGTTGGGGGTTGGCAGATGGGCGAAGAGCGAGTTTGTGTGATCACCGGTGGCGGCTCGGGCATGGGCCTGGAGGCGGCCAAGATCCTGGGTCAGGGGCGTGTGGTGGTCCTCACCGGCCGCACCGTGGCAAAGCTCGAGCATGCGGTGGCGGAGCTTGAGGCGGCGGGCGTGGAGGCTCACGCGCATGCCTGCGACGTGTCCCAGCGCCAGAGCGTGCGCGAGCTGGCGGAGTACGCGGCCGGCCTTGGGCGCGTAACCAACGTGGTGCACGCGGCGGGAGTCTCGCCCACCATGGGCACGCCGGAGCAGATGGTGCGAATCGACGCCCTGGGCACGGTCTACGTGAACCAGGAGTTCTCGAGGGTGATGGGCGCGGGCAGCGTGATTGTGGACGTGGCGTCCAACTCCGCCTACGCCCTGCCCAAGATCTTGGTGAGCGAGAAGATCTACCGCCTGGCGGAGCTGGACGAGAACACCTTCGTGCAGCGCATGCTGGGCCGGGCCAACCTCGCCCATGGCGAGTACGAGAAGGCCGGCTTTGCCTACGCCCTCTCCAAGAACTTTGCCGTGTGGTATGCCCAGAAGTCGGCCTTTGACCTAGGGGACAAGGGCATTCGCGTGGTCTCGCTCTCGCCGGGGCTCATTGCCACCGGCATGGGCAAGGCGGAGGCCAGCCACGGCGACAGCATGCTCAAGTACGGCGCCGAGCGACGCATGGGCACACCGGAGGAGCTGGGCTTTGCCCTGGCCACGCTGGCCGACGAGCGCAACGGCTACCTGGCCGGCGTGGACGTGCTGGTGGACGGCGGCTGCACCAACGGCAGGCGGTTTAGGAAGTAGCGGCGGGCTGCGGGACGGGTGGAATCTGGCGCTTGGGGACGCGCCCTTCTTGGCCGCGGAGCGGGAAGTGCGACTTAGTAGAGTCCCCGCGCCGTTCGGTGGCAACAAAAGCCCAGATAAATTGACGAGCCGCGGCTTAGTAGAGTCTACTAAGCCGCGGCTCGCGGAGAAGATCGTGGGCAAGGGGGCGACCCCCTGTCCACGATCCCATTGTGACAGGCGTGTAACACAAGCGAAGCGGATTGGAATTGTGGTTGCCATGCGCCGCGCAGCGGGCTACACTCCCAACCAACGAAGCAAACCACTCGACGAACGAGGAGGACACCAAGATGGCACAGCGTACCAATACCGCTGCCCTTGTTGCCCAGCCCACGCTCGTCGTCGTACTAATTATTAGCTAGCTGCAGCCTTCGCCCGCAAGGACAGGGGGTTGCAGCCACACACGGGTTCTCGCCACAGCGCGCGAGGGCTCGTTTTTTGTTACCAAGGAACGCCAGCAGCAAGGACGCGTGGCGGGAACGCAAGGGAAGGGAGGCAGACATGGAGCTCACAGGCGCGCAGATCCTGCTCGAGTGCCTCAAGGAGCAGGGCGTGGACACCGTCTTCGGCTACCCAGGCGGCACGATCCTCAACGTCTACGACGCCCTCACGCAGGAGCCGGACATCCACCACATCCTGGTGAGCCACGAGCAGGGCGCCTCGCACGCCGCCGACGGCTACGCCCGCTCCACCGGCAAGGTGGGCGTGTGCTTTGCCACGTCGGGACCGGGGTGCACCAACCTCGTTACGGGCATCGCCACGGCCTACATGGACTCCTCGCCCATCGTGGCAATCACCTGCAACGTGAGCGAGAACCTCTTGGGCAAGGACTCCTTCCAGGAGGTGGACATCACGGGCATCACCATGCCCATCACCAAGTGGAACTACATGGTCCGCAAGGTGAGCGAGCTGGCCGACGTGGTGCGCGAGGCCTTCCTGGTGGCCAAGTCCGGCCGGCCCGGCCCCGTCCTCATCGACATCGCCAAGGATGTGACCTCGGCCGTCTACGACTACCGCTACCTGCCGCCCGCCGAGCACCGCAGCCACGGCCGCCTGGGGTCCCTCGTGGAGCGTCGCGACGACGGCCTGCGCGTGCCCAGCGTGGACGCCGCCGACGTGGACACCCTGGTGGAGATGATCGAGGCCAGCAAGAAGCCCCTGCTCATCTGCGGAGGTGGCGTGGTGCGCAGCCGCGCGCACGAGGAGTTCAACCGCTTTGCCAACGTGGCGGACGCCCCCGTGGCCATCACCCTCATGGGCGCCGGCGGCTTCCGGGGCCGCGACCCGCTGACCACGGGCATGATCGGCATGCACGGCTCCCAGGCGTCGAACATGGCCGTGGACAACTGCGACCTCCTGATCGCCTTTGGCTGCCGCTTCTCCGACCGCGTGGCCTTGAACCCCAAGACCTTTGCCCAGCAGGCGGCCATCGTGCAGGTGGACGTCGACCGCTCGGAGATAAACAAGAACGTCCACGTGACCCACCACATCGTGGGCGACGCCAAGCGCGTGCTGGAGATGCTCCTGGAGCGCCTGCCCCAGCAGGACCACGCCGAGTGGAAAGACTTCGTCTTCTCCTTCCCCACCGAGACCGAGTACGACGAGGGCGGCGACCACCTGACCCCCAAGCAGATAAGTGACGTGGTGGCCCGCATGCTCCCGCAGGACACCATAGTGACCACCGACGTGGGCCAGCACCAGATGTGGGTGGCCCAGCACTTCCACTACGAGTACCCCGGCCAGCTCATAACCTCCGGCGGCTTTGGCACCATGGGCTTTGGCCTGGGTGCGGCCATCGGCGCGCAGGTGGGCAACCCCGGCAAGCGCGTGATCCACGTGACGGGCGACGGCTCCTTCCGCATGAACTGCAACGAGCTGGCCACCGAGGAGCACTACGGCCTGCCCATCATCACCCTGATCTACGACAACGAGGTCCTGGGCATGGTGCGCCAGTGGCAGACCCTCATCTACGGCAAGCGCTACTCGCAGACCACCCTGGACCGGCCGCCCGACTGGGTCAAGCTGGCCGAGGCCTACGGGCTCTCCGGCGCGCGCGTGTCCACGAGCGAGGAGCTCGAGGCCGCCCTCACGGAGGCTCTGGCCTGCGGCCACGGCTACGTGATCGACTGCGTGATCGGCAAGGACGAGATGGTCCGCCCCATGGTCTCGGGCGGTCAGCACATCACCAACTTCATCGCGGTGTAGGGAGGGAGGACGCATGGATTCCATCGACACCACCAGGCGCAGGTCCATATCGGTGCTGGTAGACAACGAGGCGGGCGTTCTCTCGCAGGTCTCGCGGATGTTCTCGCGCAAGGGCTACAACATCGAGTCCCTCGCCGTGGGCACCACGGCCGACCCCACCGTGAGCCGCATCACCATCGAGGTCCTGGCCGACGACGACCAGATAGACCTTCTCTGCAACCAGCTCCGCAAGCTCCTGGCCGTGCACTCGGTCAAGCTGCTCGACGCCAGCAAGTCCATCCGGCGCGAGCTGGTGCTCATAAAGATAAAGACGGAGACCAGCGAGGTATGCAACCGCGTGATCCAGATCGCGAACATATTCCGCGCCTCGGTCATCGACGTTTCCTCTACCACGATCACGCTCGCCCTCATCGGCGAAGAGAGCAAGACGGACGCTATTGTCGACCTCGTGCGCGAGTTCGGCATCCTCGAGCTCGTCCGGACCGGCATGGTGGCGATCGAGCGTGGTACCAGGACCATATACGACCAAACGAAGGAAAGAGGAGAGTTCGACTATGGCAAAAATGTTTTACGAGAAGGACTGTGACCTTTCGAACCTTGATGGCAAGAAGATCGCAATCATCGGCTACGGCTCGCAGGGGCACGCCCACGCGCTGAACCTCAAGGACTCCGGCTGCGACGTGTGCGTCGGCCTGCGTCCGGGCTCCAAGCACGCCGCCGAGGCCGAGGCCCACGGCCTGGCCGTCAAGTCCATCGACGACGCCGCCGAGTGGGGCGACATCATCATGATCCTCGTGAACGACGAGGTGGCCGCCCAGGTGTACAAGGAGCACATCGCCCCGCACCTCAAGCCCGGCAACGCGGTGGCCTTCGCCCATGGCTTCAACATCCGCTACAAGCAGGTCGTGGTGCCCGAGGACTGCGACGTCTTCATGGCAGCCCCCAAGGGCCCGGGCCACACCGTGCGCTCCCAGTACGTGAACGGCCGTGGCGTGCCCTGCCTGGTGGCCGTGGAGCAGGACGCCACCGGCAAGTGCCAGGACGTGGCCCTCGCCTACATCGCCGGCATCGGCGGCGCCCGTGCGGGCATCATGGAGACCACGATGCACGATGAGACCGAGACCGACCTCTTTGGTGAGCAGTGCGTGCTGTGCGGCGGCATCGTCGAGCTCATGAAGTGCGGCTTCGAGGTGCTGGTGGAAGCCGGCTACGAGCCCGAGAACGCCTACTTCGAGTGCATCCACGAGATGAAGCTCATCGTCGACCTTATCAACAAGGGCGGCGTGGCGGCCATGAACTACTCCTGCTCCGACACGGCCGAGTACGGCGAGTACGTGTCTGGCCCGCGCGTGATCCCCCACGAGGAGACCAAGCAGCGCATGCGCGAGGTCCTGTCCGACATCCAGGACGGCTCCTTCGCCGGTCGCTGGATCGCCGAGAACAAGAACGGCCGCACCTTCTTCAACTCCAAGCGCGACCAGCTGGCCGCCCACCAGATGGAGGTCGTGGGCAAGCAGCTCCGCGAGTCCATGCTCTGGAAGAACGACACCGACCTGGACACCGCGTCCAACTAGCCGGTACCTGTAACGTGGGGCGGGGGCTTCTGCTCCCGCCCTGTCACAAAGGTGTCAGTCACTTTTGTGACATTCGAGAATTTATGTCACAAAAGTGACTGACACTTCTGTGACAGGAAAGGGGGAGCGCCATGCGCTCTGACCAGATCAAGAAGGGCGTGGGGCGTGCCCCCAACCGCAGCCTCCTCTACGCGCTGGGCCTCACCGAGGAGGAGATGGACCGGCCGATCATCGGCGTCGTGACCTCCTACAACGAGGTCGTGCCCGGCCACATGAACATCGACAAGGTCTGCGATGCCGTCAAGGCCGGCGTGCGCATGGCGGGCGGCACCCCGCTGGCCTTCCCGGCCATCGCCGTGTGCGACGGCATAGCCATGGGCCACGTGGGCATGAAGTACTCGCTGGTCACGCGCGACCTCATAGCCGACTCCACCGAGTGCATGGCCATCGCCCACCAGTTCGACGGCCTCGTGATGATCCCCAACTGCGACAAGAACGTCCCCGGCCTCCTCATGGCCGCGGCTCGCCTGGACATCCCCACGATCTTCGTCTCCGGTGGCCCCATGCTGGCCGGCCACCTGCGCGACGGCCGCCGCTCCTGCCTCTCCCACATGTTCGAGGCCGTGGGCGCCTACCAGGCCGGCAAGCTGGACGAGGAGGGCGTGCGCGACTACGAGGAGAACGCCTGCCCCTCCTGCGGCTCCTGCTCCGGAATGTACACGGCAAACACCATGAACTGCCTGACCGAGGCCCTGGGCATGGCGCTTGCCGGCAACGGCACCATCCCCGCGCCCTACTCCGCCCGCCTGCGTCTGGCCAAGCAGGCCGGCATGCAGGTGATGGAGCTGGTGCGGCAGGACATCCGCCCGCACGACATCCTCACCCCTGCGGCCTTCCACAACGCCGAGACCGTGGACATGGCCCTGGGCGGCTCCACGAACACCATGCTCCACCTGCCTGCCATCGCCCACGAGGCGGGAGTTGCCCTCACGCTGGACTTTGCCAACGAGATAAGCGACAAGACCCCCAACCTCTGCCATCTGGCCCCGGCCGGCGATGCCTTCATCGAGGACCTGGACCAGGCGGGCGGCGTCCACGCCGTGATGGCCGAGCTGGCCGAGGCGGGGCTGCTCGACACCACGTGCCGCACCGTCACAGGCAAGACCTTGGGCGAGGACCTGGTGGGCTGCGTCAACCGCAATCCCGAGGTCATCCGTCCCCTGGGCGCGCCCTTCTCGCCCAAGGGCGGCATCGCCGTCCTCAAGGGCAACCTGGCGCCCGACGGCTGCGTGGTCAAGCGCGCGGCCGTGAGCGAGGCCATGATGGTGCACGAGGGGCCCGCCCGCGTCTTCGACTCCGAGGAGGACGCGATCGACGCCATCTACAACCGCCGCATCGCGGAGGGCGACGTCGTCGTGATTCGCTACGAGGGTCCCAAGGGCGGCCCCGGCATGCGCGAGATGCTCAACCCCACCTCGGCCATCGTGGGCATGGGCCTGGGCGACTCCGTGGCACTGATCACCGACGGGCGCTTCTCGGGCGCCACGCGCGGCGCCTCCGTGGGCCACGTGAGCCCCGAGGCCGCGGCCGGCGGTACCATCGCGCTGGTGCACGAGGGCGACCGGATCCGCATCGACATCCCCAACTGCTCAATCCAGCTCCTGGTGGACGACGACGAGCTGGCTCGCCGCCGCGAGGCCTGGGTGGCGCCGGAGCCGCGCGTGACCACGGGCTACCTGGCCCGCTACGCGCGCCTGGTGACCTCTGCCGACAAGGGCGCCATCCTGCAGGCCTAGACTCTGGCCATCTGCAAGTGGGCACCAGGGGGTACTCCCCCAGTGCCCGGTATCGGGCACTGGGGGAGTACCCCCTGGTGCCCACAACCCCACCAAGGAGGAGCATGTACCGCCAGCTCGCACGACTCGTCCTCTACAGCAGCCTGACCAAGGGCACGATCCTCGCGGACGTGGCCTCGATCTACCGCGACCACGCCCGTGCGCTCGCCGCCACCCCGCGCGGGGAGCGGCTGGCGCCCGACGTCCGCTCGGACCTCCTCGCCCGCGCCAACGCCTGCGCCAAGCGCCTGCTGGACCTGGCCACCACCTATGGCTTCGACCGCGACCTCTGGGGCGACTACCTGGCCTTCTGCCTCCTCACGAACGAGAACTCCTTCTCGCTCACGGCCGAGCGCCGGGGCGCCACCGAGGGCGGCTCCGTAAACGACCTGGCTTGCGCGGACATGGAGGTCTTCCTGGCCCTGGAGCACTGGGACTTCACCCTGCTGGAGGAGAGCCTGGGGACCAAGGTCTTCTCGGCCCTGCGCAGCTGGCGCTCCATCCCCAAGCCGGACGCCAACTACTTCGCCGGCGTGAGCCGCCGCGTGCGCGCCCTCTCGGACGCCCTGGCCCGCTGCCAGATGGCCGACGAGGCCTTCTGCCTGGTGGCAGCCGCCTACGCGCAGGACGGCGTGGGCACCTTTGGGCTCAACGCCGCCTTCCGCATCCGCACCGTGGACAAGGACCTGGCGCCCGACGCCTACACCCCGCAGACCTACACCGTGGGGTCGCTGGAGTTCGTGCCCGTGAACAACGCCCGAGGTCCGCGCCTGGCCGACCTCGTGGGCTACGAGCTCCAGAAGGAGCGCCTGGTGGCAAACACCGAGGCCTTCCTGGCCGGCCGCCCGGCAAACAACGTCCTTCTCTACGGCGACGCCGGCACGGGCAAGTCCACCAGCGTCAAGGCCCTTCTCAGCGCCTATGAGGACCAGGGCCTGCGCATGATAGAGATCTACAAGTACCAGTTCCGCGACCTCAGCCGCGTGATCGAGGCCGTCAAGCACCGCAACTACCGCTTCGTGATCTTCATCGACGACCTGTCCTTCGAGGAGAACGAGGTGGAGTACAAGTTCCTCAAGGCCGTGATCGAGGGCGGCGTGGAGCAGCGGCCCGAGAACGTGCTCATCTACGCCACGTCCAACCGCCGTCACCTGATCCGCGAGGTGTGGAGCGACCGCAACGACATAGAGCACGACGGCGACGTGCACCGGTCCGACACGGTGGAGGAGAAGCTCAGCCTGGCCGCTCGCTTTGGCGTGTCCATAAACTACGGCTCGCCCGACCCGCAGCTCTACCACCAGATCGTGCTGGAGCTGGCTGCCCGCGAGCTGCCGGAGGGGCTCTATACCGACGAGGCCCTCTGCAAGCTGGCCGACCGCTGGGAGATTCGGCATGGCGGCTACAGCGGCCGAACGGCACAGCAGTTCATCGACCATCTCGCGGGGGAGGCCCTGGCGGGGGAGACGCCGGCGCAGCCGGGGGAGAGGGGCTAGGATGCTCAGTTTGGACAGGGTCTACCACGCGGCCTACGTGCTCAAGGGCGTGGCAAGAAGGACGGACCTCATAGCGGCGCCGCAGCTGGTGCCCGGGGCCGACATCCACCTCAAGACCGAGAACCTGCAGGTTACAGGCTCCTTCAAGCTCCGCGGTGCCTACTACAAGATCAGCCAGCTCTCCCAGGAGGAGCTCGACCGCGGCATCATAGCCTGCAGCGCGGGCAACCACGCCCAGGGCGTGGCGCTGGCGGCCACGCGCGCCGGGGCCAAGAGCATGATCTTCATGCCCGACGGTGCCCCCATCATGAAGGTGGAGAACACCCGCCGCCTGGGTGCCGAGGTGCGGCTGGTCAAGGGTTCCTACGACGACGCCCACGACGCCTGCGTGGCCTATCAGGAGGAGTCGGGCGCCACCCTCATCCACCCCTATGACGACGAGGACGTGATGGCCGGCCAGGGCACCATCGGCCTGGAGATCATGGACCAGCTGGACGGCGTGGACTCCGTGGTGGTGCCGGTGGGCGGTGGTGGCCTCATCTCGGGCGTGGCCCTGGCCGTGAAGAGCCTCAAGCCCTCGTGCAAGGTGTACGGCGTGCAGGCCGCGGGCGCGGGCTCCATGGCGCGGGCCTTCCACGACGGCAAGTGGGAGGCGCTCGACCGCGTGAGCACCTTCGCCGATGGCATCGCGGTGAAGACCCCCGGCGAGACCACCTTCAAGATGGTGGAGCGCTACGTGGACGACGTGGTCACCGTGTCTGACGACGAGATTGCGGCTGCCATCCTGGCTCTGATGGAGCGACAGAAGGTCGTGGCCGAGGGCGCCGGAGCGGCACCGGTGGCGGCTTGCATGTTCGGCAAGGTGCCGGTGGAGGGCAGGCGCACGGTGTGCGTGGTCTCCGGCGGCAACATCGACGTGAACATCCTCTCGCGCGTGATCAACCGCGGTCTGGCCATGAGCGGGCGCAAGGTCACCCTGGCCATCCGCCTCACCGACAAGCCCGGCCAGCTCGAGCAGGTCTCTGGCATCATCGCGTCGGCGGGCGCCAATGTGGTGAGCGTGGACTACGACCTCTCCGACCCCAACCTGCCCATCTCCAGCTGCGTGCTGCGTATGGGTATGGAGACGCGCGACCAGGCCCAGATCGACGAGGTGCGCGAGCGGTTGGTGGACGCGGGCTTCTCGCTCGTGGAGTAGGGGCGGGCTGCCCGTTTGCGGCTGGCAAACGTGCTGCGGCGACGGGCAAACGTGCTCCCGCGCGGCGCAAGCGTGCTCCCGCGACCGCTGCCCGTTTGTGGCGCGCAAATGGGCAGCAACAGCGGGCAAACGTGCTCCCGCGACCGCTGCCCGTTTGTGGCGCGCAAATGGGCAGCGGCGACGGGCAAACGTGTGGCTCTGCGCTACAAGAGGGCAGAAGCTTCCCGCATAAGGGCAGATGCGGCGTGCAAACGTCAACTTCTGCTCCGCCCCATGCTGCCCCCGCCGGCCCGCCTGCCCCCGGGTATACTGGGAGCCCACAAGCCAGGAACCGGGGGAGCCGCATGGAATCTCTCTACACCAAATACCGCCCGCAGACGTTCGAGCAGGTCGTTGGCCAGCGCCACGTGGTCGAGACCCTCGAGCGCGCGATCCTCGAGGGCCGCACCAGCCACGCCTACCTCTTCTGTGGCCCGCGCGGCACCGGCAAGACCACCATGGCGCGCCTGCTGGCCAAGGCCCTCATGTGCGAGTCCGGCCCCGGCAAGCTCCCCGACGGCACCTGCGAGCAATGCCGCCTGATCGCCGCCGGCGAGCATCCCGACGTCATAGAGCTCGACGCTGCCTCCCGCACCGGCGTGGACGACGTACGCGAGCAGATCATCAGCCGCGTCAACTACGCCCCCGTCCGAGGCCGTTGCAAGGTCTATATCATCGACGAGGTCCACATGCTGAGCCAGGCCGCTTTCAACAGCCTGCTCAAGACCCTCGAGGAGCCGCCGGCGGGCGTGACCTTCGTCATGTGCACGACCGACCCGCAGAAGGTCCTCCCCACCATCCTCAGCCGCGTCCAGCGCTTCGACTTCCACGCCATCGCGCCGGAGGAGATGCGCGACCACCTGGCCTACGTGTGCGACCAGGAGGGTTTCTCCTACGAGCCGGGGGCCCTCGACCTGGTGGTCCGCCACGCCCGCGGCGGCATGCGCGATGCCCTGACCTCCCTCGAGCAGCTGGCCACCTTTGGCATGGGCAAGGTCACGGTCAAGGTGGCGCAGGACTTCCTAGGCGAGGCGTCCGGCCTCATGCTCGGCGAGGTCACGCGCGCCATGGCAGGTCGCGACGTGGTCACGCTCTTCGACGAGGTCGCCTCGCTCGTGGACGCCGGCCGCGACCTGCTGCAGTTTGCCCGTGAGCTCGCCGCCCACGTTCGCGACGTCTACGTGGTGGCCGTGGCGGGCGCAAGCGAGAAGGTCGTGTCGGTCACGGGCGACGAGCTGGAGGCTCTGCGCCAGGAGGCCGCGGCCTTCGGCTCCGCCGACCGGCTCGCGCGGGTGCTTGCCCTTCTTGGCGATGCCTGCAACGACATGCGCACGGCCGCGAACCAGCGCCTGGTGCTCGAGGTGGCCTTCACCAAGGCCGCGCGTCCCGAGACCGACCTGACGCTCGAGGCCCTTGCCGAGCGCGTGGTCGAGCTCGAGCATGCGGTGGCCGTGCTCGCAAGTGGCGCGGCCGTGGCAACGCCGCCGATGCCAACAAGGACTACGACGCCACTGCCGCAGCCGGTTACGCCTGCCCTACAGGTCGCGACAAGGCCCATGCCGCAGCCGGCGCCCGCGTCACATGCCCAGCCGGCGCCGCGGCCGGTCGCAGCCCCGCAGGCTCCGACTGCCCCACGGCGCCCCGCCGCGGTGGCCGCGGCCCCGCAGCCAGCACCGGTGGCACCTAGGCCCACCGCGCCACGGCCGGCCGCGCAGTCCCAACCCGTGGTTCAGCCCCAGCCGGCGCCGTACCCCCAGTCTGCGGCCCAGCCGATGTCCGACGGCAACCTCCAGCGCGCGTGGAAGCGCGTGGTGGAGCAGCTCGTGGCCAAGGACCCGTCCAAGGGCGCCCTGCTCCTGAGCTCGACGCCGGTCTCCGACGATGGCAAGAAGGTCCTCGTGTCGCTTCCCAAGGGGTCCCGTTTTGCAGCGAAGATGCTGGAGCGTGCAGACGTGCGCGAGTTCATGCGGCCCGTGATCGAGCAGGCCCTGGGCCGGCGCGAGGTCCTCTTCGTGGAGTCGAGCATGGCAGCGACTGCGATATCCAGGGCTGATCGCGCGGCTGGGCGGCCGGCCGTCGCAGCTCCGCGGACAAGTGCTGTGCCCGCCCCGCGGCCCGCGCCCGCGCCCACGCCAGCACCGGCACCCGCCCCGCGGCCCGCGCCTGTACCCGCGTCAGCCCCGAGGCCCGCACCTGCCCCGAAGCCTGCGCCTGCACCCGCACCGGCACCCGTGCCCGCACCGGCACCCGCGCCCGTGCCCGCACCGGCACCCGCGCCCGTGCCCGACGACTTCGTGCCCTATGACGACCTGGCGGCAGCTCCGTTCGCGGAGGACGTGGAGGACGCGCCCTTCGCGTCGGCCTTCTCGGCGCCGGCCGCACCCCCGCGTGACAGCAACTCCGACCCCGGTGGCACCGACCCCGGTGGCGCCGCGGCCCCGCGTGACACGGGACCCGACCCCACGGCACCCACGGCACCTCCGGCCCCGGCGGCTCCCGCGGCAGCCCCGGCGGGGCTCACGCCGGAGTTCGCCGACCTGGCCGCCATGCTCCAGGACGCCTTTGGCGCGCCGGTGTCGCTGAGTGTGGAACCTGCGGATGATGAGTCGGCCGAGGTGGACGATGCCGACTCGACGGACGATACTGGAGAGACCGAAGAGAGCGAGTTCGTCGACGAGCCCGTCGACGACTACGACGACGACCCTGACGAGGCCTAGCCCCGTCTTGAGAGGAGCACTTGTGTCCAGGGGACCCCGCTACGGCAATATGGGTGGCATGAACCGCAACCAGATGATGGCCCAGGCCCGCAAGATGCAGGAGCAACTGCTGGCGGCGCAGCAGGAGGCCTCGCAGACCGAGGTGAGCGCCTCGGCCGGCGGTGGTGCCGTCAAGGTGACCGCCTCGGGCGACATGCGCCTCACGTCGCTGGAGATCGACCCCCAGGCCCTGGACCCCGACGACGCCGAGATGCTGCAGGACATGATCATGGCCGCTGTCAACGACGCGCTGGACTCCGCCGAGAAGGCCGCGAACGACAAGCTCAGCGCCGTTACGGGTGGCCTCAACATCCCGGGCCTCTTCTAGGGATGGACATGACCCCCACAGACGGGCGCGCGCTCAGGCGCCTGCTCGACGAGCTGGGTCGTCTGCCCGGCATAGGCCCCAAGTCCGCGCAGCGCATCGCCTACTACCTGCTTGAGGCCGACGCGGAGCAGTCGCGCCGCCTGGCCGACGCGATTCTGGAGGTCAAGCGGCAGGTGCACTTCTGCCCGGTGTGCTTCAACTATGCCACGCGCGACGTGTGCGACGTGTGCTCCGATGCCTCGCGCGACCAGACGACCATCTGCGTGGTCTCCGAGCCGCGCGACGTGACGGCCATCGAGCGGACGGGCAGCTACCACGGCCTCTACCACGTGCTGGGTGGCGTGATCAGCCCCATGGACAAGGTCGGGCCGGACCAGCTCCACGTCAAGGAGCTCCTGCAGCGGCTGGCGTCCGGTGAGGTGCAGGAGGTCATCCTGGCCACCAACCCCGACGTGGAGGGCGAGACCACGGCCACCTATCTCTCGCGGATCATCCGGCCCCTGGGGGTGCGGGTGTCGCGCCTGGCGAGCGGCCTGCCGGTGGGCGGCGACCTGGAGTATGCCGACGAGGTCACCTTGGGACGCGCGATCGAGGCGCGCCGGGAAGTGGAGTAGTTGGGAAGGAGCCATACCATGGCAAACGATAATCGCAGGCAGGGGTCGGAGAGGCGACAGGCGCACGCGCGCCACGCGACCTCGGCGACCCCGCGCGAGGACCGGCGGGTGGTCGGGAGCGCCCGGCCTGCAAGCGCACGTTCGGCCGGTACCCAGCGCGACACCGCGCGCAGGGCGGCCTCGGGATCTCACCTTCGCCCGGCGGACGGCACCCAGCTGCGCACGACCGACGCCGACGGCCTCACGCCCTTGGCCAGCGACGTGCGCGAAGAGGACATCGAGACGCTCCGCTCGGGTCAGGGTGCCCGCCTGACCACGCGCAACAACGCCTCCGAGGCGGCGGACCGTGCCCGCGAGCAGGCCCGCAGGCGTTCGGCCCACTCCCGCGGCACCTCGCGCGACCGCGACAAGGTCAAGGTGACCGGGCGCTCCGTCGCCCTTATCGCCGTGGCGGTCCTGCTCCTGGCCCTCGTGGCCTTCGTGGTGGCGCAGTGCGACAAGTCCGCGGCCGCCCCCGAGCCCGCTCCGGAGGAGCAGCAGACCGACCAGCAGCCCGTCGAGGACGCCCAGCAGCAGGCCACCACGGAGGACGCCGTGACCTACCAGGGCGTGACCTTCTCGCTGGAGCAGGCCTCCGACGGCACCTACGTGGTCATGGCCGATGACGGTGCCAACGCCAAGTCCGAGGTCTTTGGCGTGAGCGGCACGCCCGTGGCCCTCATGATGTACAACGGCACGATCGTGGTACCCGAGAACACCTCCGACGGCTGGGACGTGGTGGCCTACATGCTGGGGAGCGACGCCCTTCCCACGCTGGTGGTGGGCTCCGACGGCAACCCGGTGGGTGGCTCGGGCCAGATCCAGAGCGCGACGCTCGACGGCTCGACCATCCACGTGACGGACTCCGCGGGTGCGACCGTGGACGTGGCGCTGGAGTAGAGGTGCCGCAGGTGGGCCGGGGCTCGCGGGTCGAGGGACGCCGGCTCACGCAAAAAAATCTCGGATTCCCGCTAGACATGGCGCCAGAGGTATGTAAGAATAACTTCCGCACCAACGCACGGGGTATTAGCTCAGCTGGTTAGAGCGCCGGCCTGTCACGTCGGAGGTCGCGGGTTCGAGCCCCGCATATCCCGCCATTGATTGCACGAGGGCCCTCTTCGGAGGGCCCTTTTCGTTATCGCTGGCTTGGCTTCGCCAGGCTGACCGCCCGTCCCACAGGCGGATTGCTTGCCGCGGATTTCCTGCCGTTCGGCGATGCCAAGCGCGATTCTGCACCGCTTGTGGCATGACCAGAACCAATTGCCACAGACGGGCACCTAATTGAGCGCGCCGTATGGGTACTATGACTATGAGAAGGCCTGTGGTCCCTGTGGGACCAGGGCCCGTCCTGTCCGGCCGTCCCGGGAGCGCAGCTTGGAGCAGCAAGTCAAAAGGATTGCGGTCTTCGACCTCGACGGAACGTCGCTGAGGGGCCAGTCTGGCGCGCTCTTCTCGGTGTACCTGTGGAAGCGCGGGCTCGTGAGCCCACGGCGCACGCTTGCCCTTACCGCCTGGGCCGCCAAGTACAAGCTGCACCTGCTGCACGACCAGAACCGGTCCCGCGAGCTCGTCTTCGGCGCGCTCAAGGGCATGACGGCAAGCCAGATAGAACAGGTGATGGACGACTTCTGCGACGAGGTGATAATCCCTCGCATCCGCCCTGCGGCGGTGCGCGAGGTGGCCCGCCTCAAGGCCCAGGGCGTGGTCACGGTGCTCGTGTCTGCCACGTTCGAGCGGATAGCCGAGAGGTCCGCGCGGGTGCTGGGCGTGGACGGTTGGGTGGCCACGAAGATGGAGAAGGACGCGGCCGGCAACTACACGGGCCGCGTGGAGGGTGAGGTTACCGCCGGCCCCGGCAAGATACGCGCCACCGCTCGCTGGTGCGACGAGCACCTGGGGCCGGGGCAGTGGGAGATCGCCTACGCCTACGGCGACCATTACACCGACCAGGAGCTCCTGGCCCTGGCCGAGACCGCCTGCGCGGTGTGTCCCACGAGGACCCTGCGGCGCATGGCGAATCGGGCCGGCTGGGCGATCCTGGACTGGGACCACAAGGACTAGCGCTGTCGCCTGGGCGCCCGCGCGAGGGTCTTGTCCGACGCGGGAGAGCCACCGCGCGAGAGGAGGACGGGATGGAGATATCGAGGAAGACCGACTATGCGCTGAGGATGCTCGCGACCCTGGTGAGGAACCCGGGGTCCGTCGTGTCGGTGCGCGCCGCGGCTGCCGAGAACAACGTGCCCTACTCCTTCGCGCGCTCGATCCAGCACGACCTGGCCCTGGCGGGGCTCGTGGAGAGCACGCGCGGTGCCGCAGGCGGCATGCGGCTGGCCGTGGACCCCAAGGAGACCTCGCTCCTCACGCTCGTGGAGGCTGTCCAGGGGCCGGTCTACATAGCCACCTGCGACTACGCAGGCGAGGGCGGGGCGCCCTGTCCCTTTATGGCGGAGTGCCACTTCAACCCGGTGTGGTGCAACGCGGAGCTGATGCTGAGGGACTACTTCAACTCGGTGACCCTCCACGACGTGGTGGTGGACAACAAGATGCCCCAGTTCCGGGGCACGTTCGACCTGGTGGCGGCCCGGCGAGCCCATGCGGCCGCGCCTGCGGGCGAGAAGGCCGCGGCTCCCGGGCCCGGCGGTCAGGACCCGGAGGCTGCCGCCAGTGCCTAGGGGTACGGACGCGCTCCCCGAGGGGCTGGACTCGGCGGGGCTTCTCGCCTTCCGCTCGCGGGTGCTGGAACTGGGTCGTGGGCTCTACCGAGACCTTCCTTGGCGGCGCACGCGCGACCCCTATGCGGTGTGGGTCTCCGAGGTGATGCTCCAGCAGACGCAGGTCGCGCGGGTGGATGGTCGCTGGCAGCGGTGGTTGGAGCGCTTCCCCACGCCGGGGGCGCTCGCCCAAGCGCCGGCGGTAGAGGTGCTGCGGGAGTGGCAGGGCATGGGCTACAACCGCCGGGCTCTGGCCCTGCAGCGAGCAGCGCAGGAGGTCGTGCGGCTGGGCGGCATGCCCCGGGACGAGCGGGAGCTCAGGGCTCTGCCGGGCGTAGGGCCGGCCACGGCGGCGGGCATCCGCGCCTTTGCCTTTGACCTGCCGGGTGTGTACCTGGAGACCAACGTTCGCACCGTCCTTCTCCACGAGCTCTTTCCTGGCGAGGAGGGCGTGCCGGACGCGCGGCTGGTGCCCGTGCTGCGCGAGGCGTGCCCCGCGGACGCGAGCGACCCCGCGTGCGACCCCCGCGCCTGGTACTATGCGCTGCTCGACTATGGCGCGGAGCTCAAGCGGACCCTTCCCAACCCGTCGCGGCGGTCGAGGGCGCACGTGCGGCAGTCGCGATTCGAGGGGTCGCACCGCCAGAAGCGCGCCGAGGTCCTGCGGGCGGTGCTGGCGGAGCCGGCAGGCGTCTCAGCGGCAGAAGCCGCCCGTGCGGTGAGCGAGGTGGAGGAGGCAGCCGGACGGCCGGCCCTGGGTGCGCCGGAGGTCGCGGAGATCCTGGCCGAGCTGGCGGCGGAAGGATTTTGTTATTGCACAAATAACATTTGGCGGGCGTGAGGTTTTGCGAGCCGCCGCGTGGGTATACTAGGACTCAGACCGGATAGGGCCGGTTGTGGCCGTACGTTGTTTTTCCCGCGAGGGAAGAGAGAGGAGCGCGTCATGGCAGTCGATTTTGAGAACTCCGAGACCAAGAAGAACCTCGAGGCCGCCTTTGCCGGCGAGTCCCAGGCCTCCCGCAAGTATGCCTACTACGCCAGCAAGGCCAAGAAGGAGGGCTACGTCCAGATCTCCGACATCTTCACCGAGACCTCTGGCAACGAGTCCGAGCACGCCAAGCTCTGGTTCAAGTACCTCCACGGCGGCGACGTGCCCGACACCCTGACCAACATCAAGGATGCCGCGGCTGGCGAGAACTACGAGTGGACCACCATGTACAAGGACTTCGCCGAGAAGGCCGACGAGGAGGGCTTCAAGGAGATCGCCGCCAAGTTCCGCATGGTCGGCGCCATCGAGAAGCACCACGAGGAGCGCTACAACAAGCTGGCCGAGCGCGTGGAGAAGGGCGAGGTCTTCGAGCGCGAGGGCGTCAAGGTGTGGAAGTGCATCAACTGCGGCCACCTGCACGTCGGCCCCACCGCCCCCAAGGTGTGCCCCGTGTGCAACCACCCGCAGAGCTACTTCGAGGAGCAGGCGCTCAACTACTAGCTGCCGCCTGACTGGTTGCCTTGCGTGACCGATTGATGGGCCCGGGACGTGGCAAGCGTCCCGGGCCCGTTTGTGGCGGGCAAACGTGCACCCGTCACCGCGGCCCGTTTGTGACCCGCAAACGTGCTCCCGCCACCGCGGCCCATTTGTGGCGGGCAAACGTGCACCCGCCACCGCGGCCCATTTGTGACCCGCAAACGTGCACCCGCCACCGCGGCCCGTTTGTGGCGGGCAAACGTGCTCCGCCGGCGGGCATAAGGGCAGGCTTGCCCCGGATAAGGGCAGGCTTGCCCCGCAAACGTGCAGCCGCGCGGCTGCCCGCCTCACTCCACGGGCACCGTGACCACGAAGGCCTTGGCATAGGCCCCGTAGGGCTGCACCAGCTCCAGGCCAAAGCCGTGCATGTCGCAGATCCGCTTACAGATGGAGAGCCCTAGGCCATAGCCGCCACCGGACCCGCGCGCCGAGTCCCCGCGCGAGAAGGGCCGGAAGAGCGCCTCCGCGGACGTCGTGATGGGCGCGCCTGTGTCGGCCACGCAGGCGGTGGCCAGGCCCGGCAGGCGCACGAGCCCCACGGCGATGGTGCCCCCGGCCGAGTTGTGCCGGATGGCGTTGGCGAGGAGGTTGGCAAAGACCCGGCCCAGCTGCCGCTCGTCGGCCTCGATGGGGCAGGGTTCCTCGGGCACCGCGGCCACGAGGTGCATGCCGGCGCGTTCCGCGTCCGAGTAGGCCGCAGCACAGGCGCTCAGGAGGAGCTGGGATAGGTCGACCTCGCTCATGCGCAGCTCGAAGCCCTCGCTGTCCAGCTGGGAGTACTCGAGCAGCATGGTCACCAGGTCGCCCATGGCTGCGGACTTGGCGTTGATGGCCTCCAGGCAGCCTCGCTCCTCGCCCTGCGGCACGACCCCGTCGAGAAGTGCCTGGGAGAGGCCGGAGATCGCCGTCACCGGCGTGCGCAGGTCGTGGGCCATGTCGGAGACCATTAGGTTGCGGGTGCGCTCGACCTGGTGGCGCTCCTCGTCGCGCCGGCGCTGCAGCTCGTCTACCCTGCGGCCCGCCACCACGCCAAAGAGGCCGCTGCCAAGGGCGATGGGGGCCGCCAGGAGCGCGATGGCGAGCACGGAGACAAGGATCCCGGTACCCAGCGCGGAAGGCTGCACCTGCTCGGGGTGGCGAAGGGCCTGCGTGACCACGGCCAGCAAGTGGCCAAGGACGGCCAGCATGCCGTCGGAGCCAAGCCGCTGGGCCTCGTCCGTCACGTAGGCTACGAAGGGCTGGAGCTGCGGTGCGAGAAGGACGGACTCGAGCCAGAGGACCAGGGCCTCCGCCACGACCACGCCCACGAGGACGATGGCGAAGGTCCGGGCGAGGTAGACGCGCAGCTCGTGCATGGCGTCCGTGGGCTCGGCGGGCTTGTTGGCGTCTGCCATCGGACTCACGCCCCCATCCGGTAGCCGATGCCGCGGATGGTCTGGATGTAGCGCTGGGGGTCGTCGGCGAGCTTTGAGCGCAGCTTGGAGACGCCCACCATCACGGAGTTGCTGGCCGCCACGTAGGGCTCCTTCCAGGCGTGCTCGAAGATCTGCTGCTTGGTAAAGACGCGCCCCGGGTGGGCCATGAAGAGCTCCATCATGCGGAGCTCCACGGGAGTGAGGGGCACGGGCTGGCCGGCTCGCGTGAGGGTGGCCTCGTCGAGCGAGAGCACCAGGTCGTGCAGGCGGATGGGCGGGGTGGCTGGTGCAGCGCCCGCATCGCTTTCCGACCCGCCAGACAGCCCCGCGCCCAGGCGCGCGTACACGCGCAGGACGGCCCCCACGCGTGCCACGACCTCGAGCGGGTTGAAGGGCTTGGCCAGGTAGTCGTCGGCCCCCAGGTTGAGGCCGAGGATCCTCTCGGGGTCCTGGCCCTTGGCGCTTACCAGGATCACGGGGACGTTGCCCGTGGCGCGGATCTGCCGGAGGGCCTCGTAGCCGTCGAGTACTGGCATCATGATGTCGAGCAGGACCAGGTCCACGCCGCCGGCAGCCACGGCATCCACCGCGGCCTGGCCGTCTGCCGCCTCGAGCGTGGCGGCAGACGGCGTTCTCCAGGTAGAGGCGCAGGAGCGAGCGGATGTCGGGCTCGTCGTCGGCTATGAGGATGGTCTGCGGCATGGGGTCCTCTTGGTGAGAGGGGCGTCCCGCACGGGACGCCCGGATGGCATGTACTAGATGTTAACGGGGTCGGAGCCCTCGGGTGGCTCGGACTGACTGGTTTCCGGGGTGGGGAAGCCCTCGGGCGGCTGGGGCACCACCGGCGGCTGGGGCTGCGGCAGGGCATCCTGGGGCTTGTCGCTTCCGTAGCGCAGGGCCTCGTAGAGGGCGGCGTCGGTGCCGGCCACGTAGGGCCGCACGTAGAAGACCCCCACGATGCCGCAGGTGACGGCTGAGAGCAGGTGCCAGCCCAGGAAGGACAGGTCAAGCACAAAGGCGGCCCACTTCTGGCCGTCCATCATGCGGCGGCTCTCGGCAAAGGCGGTATCCATGTCCATGGTCGGGTCCTCGGCCAGGAGGTAGGGAATCATGCGGTACTCGTAGGACTTGTAGATGCCGGGCACCACCAAGAGGAGCGTCCAGCCCAGGAGCTTGAGGTCGCGCACGAAGAGGGTCTTGACCACGTTGAGGTAGCTGTTGTCAAAGGCCCAGGCGGTCTCGCGCACGTCGGCCCTGCGGTTGAGGTTGAGCAGGAAGAAGCGCCGGCCACCCACCTCGAGTGGCAGTGCCAGGAAGGCGTAGATGGCAAGGGGCAGCCCGGCGACCAACGTAACCACCAGCACGACCACGAGGAGCGCAGGCACGATGAAGCCCAGGTCGTGCATGGGGCCATAGTCGCGGATGTGCCCCTCGGGCACGTCGGAGTCGTACTCCTCGGTGCTGCTGGTGTCGTCGTATCCTTCCGGCTCGTCGTAGCTCTCTGTGTAGGACTCGGAATCGTCGTCGGACACGGTGTTGAAGGCCGTGATGCCAACAGCGGGCCCTACGACGGAGTCGACGGAGGAGCTGCCGCTGACCGACCCACCCAAGACGACGGCCAGAAGCACTGCCGCCAGCACCGCCTTCCAGTAGTTGCGTTTGATGGAGGCCTTACCGCGATCCTTGAGCTCAGCTCTTGTCCACATGGCGGGTCCTTTCCGCGAGGATTCCAACGTACAAGGACAGCATGCCCGGCGGGCCTGTCTGACGGCTTAGCGCAACCTTTCGGTTGTCTTAAACCCGCGGTGCTGTGGGTGTCACAAAGGTGTCTGACACTTTTGTGACACAGCGTGGAGCGCGGCGTCGCGCAGGGTAAAGTCGCGCAGGTCGATAGCGCCGGTCCCCCGGTAGCGGAAGTAGAGGGCGCAGACGCCATCGGGTGCCTTGGCCTGGGCCACGAAGGGCCGCCACTCGCGCGTGGAGGCCAGCTGCACGCGGGCGATCGGGTGCCGGAAGGCCGGGTCTGTGGCCACCTCCAGGACGCCCGCCGTGATGCCGCGGATCGTGACCTCCACCTCCACGAGCCCGCGCAGCGAGAAGTACTTGTAGCCTGCCACGGCGCCGTTGCGAAGGTTGGCCACGTACTGGACCCCGCTCTCGCCATCAGGCTCGTCCTGCGTGAGGAAGGGGTGGTTGGCGTAGCGCTGGTGCGAGAGGGGCACGTCGTAGCGGCCGGTGCCCTTGGTGGACCACAGGTTGCAGGCGATTCGGGCCGGGTAGGTGCCCACGCCGGAGAGCGGCCCGCCGTTGAGGCCACAGCTGGTGAGCTCCGCCTGGGCAAAGCCGCCGTCGGGCCGGCAGGTCAGGCGCTCGGCGCAGGTCTGGCGCGAGTAGCTGGTGCGGTTGGTCTGCCGGTGATAGAAGATGTAATAGTCGTCGCCCAGGCGCAGCATGCCGCCGTGGTTGTTGCCCGTGTAGTTGGCGGCGTGCGCCTCGTCGGGATGTCCCGGCAGGCCCACGTCGCCGTTGGACACGAGCACCCCGCCGTAGGCGAAGGGCCCGGTGGGGGAGCTGGCCGTGGCGTAGCAGAGCTCGTGGTTTACTCGCGAGGAATAGACCAGGTAGTAGGTGTCGTCGTAGCGTCGGATGGAGCTGGCCTCAAAGAACTCGTGGCCCTCGAAGCTCCCCGGGCCGGCCTTGGGGAGAACCAGCCGACAAGACCGGACGGTGTGCATGTCGGGCTCGAGCTCGAAGCAGTAGCAGCCATCGAAGGCCAGGCGGCGGCCACCGGTGGCCACGGCGGGGATGCGGTTGTGGAAGCCGGAATAGAGCCAGACCCGGCCGTCCTTGTCCACGAGCACCGCGGGATCGAAGCCAAAGGGGTCACCCGTAGCGCGGCCCATGGGCGTGCCGCCGGGGTGCTGGACATGGCCCAGGAACTGGTAGGTGCCGGCGGGCTCGTCGCATACGGCCACGCCGATGAGGCCGGTCCAGCCCATGCCGTAGTAGAGGTAGTAGCGGCCATCGGTGCCGCGGGCCACGTCGGGGGCAAAGAGGGAGTGGCGGCCGTGGGGGTTGGCCGGGTCGTCGCCGCGGTGCCAGATGGTGCCTTCCAGCCGCCAGTCGGACAGGTCGCTCACGGGGGCGGACCAGCACACGTAGTCGTTGAGGCAGAACATGTGGGCGCCGGCGCGGTCGTGGGAGCCGTACACGTACACGCGGTCGCCAAAGACGTGCGGCTCGCCGTCGGGGACGTACTCCCATCCGGGCAGGTAGGGGTTGTAGGCCTGGTGGCGGGCGGGCTTGTCTGCGGTCATGGGGCCTCCAGTGGTTGCGACTGACAAGCTCAGTATGGCCTACTTTGCGTAGCGAATCAGGTGCACCCGCGATGCCCTAGGCCCGGAGGCCAACTGGCCCTTCTCGGCGCCAAGCACGTCGCGGGTGCAGCCAAGGCGGCGTTGCCGCAGCTGAGGGCTGCCGCCCTTGCACCCGCGATGCCCTAGGCCCGGAGGCCAACTGGCCCTTCTCGGCGCCAAGCACGTCGCGGGTGCGGACCCTGCTGCGTTTCCGCAGCTGAGGGCTGCCGCCCTTGCACCCGCGACGCGACGTGCCACGCTGCTAGCAGGCACTTCTCGCTCGGGGATGCGCCGCGGGTGCACACACATCCTTATCCCAGAGCAAATAGTTATCGGCTAGAACGATATCCATAGCCAGAAAAACAGCATAGCCAAAAGCCTTCCAATGGCCGTCGCCTGCGCCTATAGTTCCTAGCCATGAAGACCACACAGACATACACCCAGCAACCGGGCAGGCAGATGCCCTAGCCCGAGTCCGCCAGACGGCAGAGCCGCCTCGCGCTCGGGCTTCTCATCGCACCAGCCGCCTTGCGCCAAACCGATAACCACGCGTTCCCATTACCGCGCGTCACGCAATCACAAGCGCCCCAACGGGCACCAACCAAAAGGAGCACACCATGCCGTTCGCACTCGACCCCAGCTTCGCCCAGGACACCGAGAAGCACTTCGACACCCTGCAGGTCCACGCCGGCTACTCGCCCGATCCCGTAACCGGGTCTGCGGCCCTGCCCATCTACGCCTCCGCAGCCTTCGAGTTCAAGGATGCCGAGGACGGCGCCGCCAAGTTCGCTCTCACGCGCCCGGGCAACGTCTACGGCCGCCTGACCAACACCACAACCGACGCCGTGGCCGCCCGCGTGGCCGCCATCGAGGGCGCCGCGGGCGCCGTGGCCGTTGCCTCCGGTCATGCGGCGGAGATCCTGGCCCTGACCAACCTCGTGGGCGCCGGCGACGAGATCGTTGCCTCCGACTCCCTCTACGGCGGCACTTGGAACATCTTTCTGCACACCTTGGGCGACCTGGGCGTGAAGACCACCTTCGTGGAGAACAACGACATCGACGCCTTCGTGGCCGCCACCACCCCCAAGACCAAGCTCTGGTACGTGGAGACCATCGGCAACCCGCTGGTGGACGTGGCCGACGTGCCCGCCATCGTGCAGGCTGCCAACTCCCTGCCCAGCCCCGTGCCCGTCTTCGTGGACAACACCTTTGCCACGCCCTACCTCTACCGCCCGGCCGAGGACGGCGCGGCTGTGGTCATCGAGTCGCTGACCAAGTGGATCGGCGGCCACGGTGCCACCTTGGGCGGCGCCGTGGTGGACACGGGCAAGTTCGACTGGAAGCAGGATCCCGAGAAGTGGCACACCCTGGCCAAGCCCGATCCCTCCTACCACGGCCTCGTCTTCGCGGACGCAGCACCGGCGGCCCCCTTTGCCACCCGCGTTCTGGCAAACAAGCTCCGCGACTTCGGCCCCACGCTCAGCCCCTATGCGGCCCAGCTCATCGGCATCGGCATCGAGGACCTGTCGCTGCGCGTCCAGCGCCACTCCGACAACGCCCTGGCCGTGGCCAAGTACCTCAAGAGCAACCCCAAGGTCACGTGGGTGCGCTACTCCGGCCTTGAGGACGACCCCAGCCACGAGGTGGCCAGCCGCATCCTCAAGCACGGCTTTGGCGGCGTGGTGGTCTTCGGCGTGCAGGGTGGCCGTGAGGCGGGCCTGAACGTCGTCTCCAACGTCAAGCTCTTCACCCACCTGGCCAACGTGGGCGACGCCAAGTCCCTGATCATCCACCCCGCCTCCACCACGCACTCCCAGCTCACGGCCGAGCAGCTTGAGGCCGCACACCTCTCCGAGGACCTGGTGCGCCTCTCTGTGGGCATCGAGAACGTGGACGACATCATCGCGGACCTGGACCAGGCCATCGCCAAGGCATAGACCGCGGGGGCGCAGATCGCCAAGGTGTAGACAAGGACGTGCAGGTTCTGTGGCGGACCGCACGAGAAGCCAGGCGCATGACGCACAAAACCTACCGTTCGCCGGTCTGCGGGTTATGCGGCGGCACGGGAGGGGACAAGAACCATCGACTCGGCAAGGGCGGGCGCTGCGGCGTCCGCCCTTATCGTTTGCGTACGTTTGCGTGCTGGTCCCTGCCTACGCGGTTCCGCCCGTTTGCGGGTGGCTTCTGCACGTATGCCCGCCGCAGCAGCACGTATGACCGCCGCCGGAGCACGTTTGCCCGCCACAAACGGGCAGCGGTGGCGGGAGCACGTTTGCCCGCCACAAACGGGCAGCGGTGGCCGGAGCACGTTTGCCCGCCACAAACGGGCAGCGGTGGCCGGAGCACGTTTGCCCGCCACAAACGGGCAGCGGTTGCCGGAGCACGTTTGCCCGCCACAAACGGGCACCAGCCTCCCGCGCGCTACCCCCGCCGTCGCTCGGCCTTGGGGGTGAACCACCTGTTGGGCTGGCCTGCGCTGGGACAGATGTCCACCAGCGGGCATGCCTCGGGGTCCTTGGCACAAACGGGCCGCTGCGACGTGCAGACCTCCCGCCCGAAGTGGATCCACTGCTCGTTGACCGGGGCCCAGAGCTCGCGGGGGATGGTCTCCAGCAGGTCCTTCTCGGCCGCTGCGGGCGTGGCCGCCGACGTAAGCCGCAGGCGCGAGGAGATCCGGTACACGTGCGTGTCCACCGCAATGCCATCCACGATCCCAAAGGCCTTGTTGAGCACGATGTTCGCCGTCTTGCGTCCCACGCCCGGCAGCCGCACCAGGTCCTCCATGGTGTGCGGCACTTGGCCGCCGTAGTCGCTCACGATCATCTGGGCGCAGGCCACGCAGTGGTCGGCCTTGGCCCGCCAGAAGCCGATGCTGCGGATCACCTCGCCCACCTCGGCGACGTCGGCGCCGGCCATGGTCGCGGCGTCCGGCCAGCGGCGGAAGAGCTCGGGCGTCACGCGGTTGACCGCGGCGTCCGTGGTCTGGGCTGAGAGGAGCACACAGATCACCAGACTGAAGGGATCCGTGTAGTCCAGTGCGCTCTCCACGCCGGCATACCGTTCGCCGAGACGCCTGCAGACCTCGACCGCCCGCTCCGACCTCGTCCTCTTGGATTCGCGTGCCATCCGCATCCCTCCTTACCGACCGCTCACCGCCCGCGCACCGACGCTTTGCCGCCCATGCCGGGCAGGCTCCCTTGGCGTGTGGTGATTATGGATAGAATAAACGGGCACGGCATGCTCGACCGCCTACATTTCCGCCCTCCAGGGGGGCGGCAACGACCGCAGAGGAGTGGGTATGGCTACGCTCGACGAATCCCTCTACCTTAGCAACGACGACCTCTTCCTCATGGCGAAGGGGGAGTGGTATCGCAGCTACGACAAGCTGGGTGCGCACCCGGCGCAGCTGCCCGACGGCACGACCGGCTACCACTTTGCGGTTTGGGCGCCGCACGCCAAGTCCGTCCACGTGGTCGGCGAGTTCAACGGCTGGGACGAGCAGGCCGCACCTCTGGACCGCTCCAAGGACGGCGGCATCTGGCAGGGCTTCGTGGCCGGCGTCGAGCCGGGCCAGCTGTACAAGTACGCCGTGGAGACCCCCACGGGCGAGCTCAACTACAAGGCCGATCCCTACGCCTTCTATGCCGAGTGCCCTCCCGGCACGGCCTCCCGCACCACCGACATCACGGGCTACGCCTGGGGCGACAAGGACTGGATGTCCGAGCGCTCCCACCGCGACCACCTGAAGAGCCGCCTGAACATCTTCGAGGTTCACCTGGGCAGCTGGAAGCGGCACGACGACGGCCTGGCCGGCAACGGCGACCCCGACTCCGACGAGAAGACCGGCTCCTACCTGACCTACGACGAGCTCTCCGACGAGCTCGTGGGCTACGTGAGCAAGATGGGCTACTCCCACATCGAGCTCCTACCCATCATGGAGCACCCCTTCGACGGCTCCTGGGGCTACCAGCCCACGGGCTACTTCGCCCCCACCAGCCGCTACGGCGACCCCAAGCAGTTCAAGCACTTCGTGGACAAGTGCCACGAGGCCGGCATCGGCGTGATCCTGGACTGGGTGCCGGGCGGCTTCTGCAAGGACGCCCATGGCCTGGCGCGCTTTGACGGCGACAAGCTCTACGAGAAGGAGGAGCACCCCAACTGGGGCACCTACAAGTTCGACTTCTCCCGCGGCGAGGTGCGCACCTTCCTGATCTCCAACTTGCTCTACTGGGTCGAGGAGTACCACGCCGACGGCGTGCGCATGGACGGCGTGACCTCCATGCTCTACCTCAACTTCGGCGTGGACGACCCCAGCCAGAAGAAGTTCAACTCCCGCGGCACCGAGGAGGATGACGACTCCATCGCCTTCATCCGCCAGTGCAACTCCACCATCGGCAAGTACCACCCTGACATCATGATGATCGCCGAGGAGTCCACGGCCTGGCCGCTGGTAACGTACCCGCCCGAGGTGGGAGGACTCGGCTTCAACTTCAAGTGGGACATGGGCTGGATGAACGACACCCTGCACTACATGCAGACCGACTTCCCCTACCGCCCGGGCAACCACCGGCTCCTCACCTTTACCACCATGTACCAGTTCAACGAGAACTTCGTCCTGCCCCTCTCCCACGACGAGGTGGTCCACGGCAAGTGCTCGCTGATCACCCGCATGCCGGGCGACTACTGGCGGCAGTTCGCGGGCATGCGCGCCCTGGCCTTCTACCAGATCACGCACTCCGGCGGCAAGCTCAACTTCATGGGCAACGAGATAGCCCAGTTCATAGAGTGGCGCTACTACGAGGGCATCCAGTACTTCCTCTCCGAGCGCTACGACGCCCACCGCAGGCAGCAGGAGTACGTGGCCGAGCTCAACAAGCTCTACAACCAGAACCCGGCGCTCTGGCAGAGGGGTTACTCGTCCGACGGCTTCGACTGGATCGACGCCGACAACAAGGACCAGTCCATCATCTCCTTCGTGCGCCACGGCGACGACCCGGCCGACGACCTCGTGGTCCTTATCAACTTCGACGTGAACGCCCGCGAGGACTTCCGTCTGGGCGTGCCCAAGGAGGGCATCTACCAGGAGGTCTTCAACTCCGACGAGGAGCGCTTCGGCGGCTCCGGCGTGATCAACACCGGTAAGCTCAAGACCTCCGACACCGCCTGGAACGGCCAGAAGCAGTCCCTGGTGGTGCGCGTGCCGCCGCTGGCCGGCATGGTGCTAAAGAAGGTTGCCGACCTCCCCAAGCCCAAGCCTGTTGCCAAGCCCGCCGCGAGGAAGGCCCCTGCCAAGGCCGCACCCAAGGCCGCGACTAGGGCCACGGCTGCCAAGAAGACCACCACAAGCAGCAAAACCGCAGCTAAGAAGCCCGCTACGGCCACCAAGAAGGCCGCCACGAAGCCGGCGGACAAGCCCGCTACAAAATCCAAGCGCGCTGCTAACAAATCCACCTCGGCAAAGAAACCCGAGGACAAGTAGACTTACATGGGGGCCGCCCATCCCGACGGCCCTGCATGACCTCACGGTGGGGGCCGTCTGGCATGCTGATGGTATCGATTCCGCCGACGGGGTGACGGAATCTCCACCGCGAGGCAAGGAGAGACATGGCAGACACGAGCATCTTCGAGAACAAGCAGGACTTCGAGAACCTGTACCGCGAAGCGTGCGTCCAGACATACGGCAAGACCTTCGAGGAGCTTGGCGACCAGGAGCGCTTCTCGGCACTGGCCACGCTGATCGCCGCCAAGGCGCGCGGCATCCAGAGCAAGACGCGCCACAGCAAGAAGGGCGCCAAGCGCGTGTACTACTTCTCGCTCGAGTTCCTGCTTGGTCCCCTGCTTGACAACTACCTGCTCAACCTGGGTGTCCGCGACGTGGTGGCCGACGGCCTCAAGGACATGGGCTCCGACGTGGACGTCCTGTGCCGCCAGGAGGTCGACCCCGGCCTGGGCAACGGCGGCCTGGGCCGCCTGGCCGCGTGCTTCCTGGACTCCATGGCGCACGAGGGCATCTATGGCTGCGGCAACGGCATGCGCTACCGCTACGGCCTCTTCCGCCAGTACATCGAGGGCGGCCGTCAGGTCGAGCGTACCGACAACTGGCTGGCCAACGGCTATCCCTGGGAGACCCGCAAGGATGCCTCGGCCGTGACCGTGCAGTTCGGCGGCTCCGTGGTGCGCCACGAGGACGAGAAGGGCCGCTACTGGTTTACCCAGGAGGGCGGCGAGCTCGTGCGCGCCGTGCCCTACGACGTGCCCATCGTGGGCTTTGGCGGCAAGACCGTGAACACCCTGCGCCTGTGGTCCGCCGAGCCGGCCGAGGAGAACTTCGACCTCGACGCCTTCAACGCGGGCGACTACGCGGGCGCCAACCGCTTCCGCACCGACGTGGAGGCCATCTCCACGATCCTCTACCCCAACGACTCTGGCGAGCACGGCCGCATCCTGCGCCTCAAGCAGGAGTACCTGTTCGTGTGCGCCGGCATCCAGACCATCCTGCGCAGCTACGAGCGCGAGTACGGCCCCGACTGGGAGAATCTGGGCAAGCACGTCTCCATCCACACGAACGACACCCACCCCGCCATGTGCGGCCCTGAGCTCATGCGCCAGCTCGTGGACGTCAAGGGCGTGGACTTCGACCTTGCCTTCAAGATCGCGCAGGAGACCATCTCCTACACCAACCACACGGTCATGCCCGAGGCGCTGGAGAAGTGGCCCATCAACACCTTCCGGTCCCTCATGCCGCGCCTCTACATGTTCGTGGAGGAGATTGACCGCCGCTACCAGGAGGACTTCCCCAAGGACAAGCCCAACTGGATGGACGCCCTCTCCAAGACGGCCATCCTCTGGGACGGCCAGGTGCGCATGGCCAACCTGTCCGTGATTTTCTCCAACTCCGTCAACGGCGTGTCGGCCCTGCACACCTCCATCCTCGAGGCTTCCGTCCTCAAGGACTTCTATGAGCTGACGCCCGAGAAGTTCAACAACAAGACCAACGGCGTCACGCACCGCCGCTTCCTGGCCGAGGCCAACCCCGCCTATGCCAAGCTGATCTCCGACGCCATCGGCACCGGCTGGCTGGACGACGCCAACGAGCTCGAGAAGCTCGTGCCCTTCGAGGACGACGCCGCCTTCCTGGACGGCATGGAGCTTGCCAAGAAGGCCGACAAGGAGCGTCTGGCCGCCTACGTCAAGGAGACCACGGGCGTCGTGCTCGACACGAACACGATCTTCGACGTGCAGGTCAAGCGCTTCCACGCCTACAAGCGCCAGCTGCTCAACGTGTTCAAGGTCCTAAACGTCTACAACCGCATCCTGGATGACCCCAACTACAGTCCCGCCCCCACGACCTTCGTGTTCTCGGGCAAGGCCGCGCAGAGCTACGTCTTTGCCAAGGAGGTCATCCGCCTCATCAACTCCGTGGCCGACGTGGTGAACAACGACCCCCGCGCCAACGACAAGATCCGCGTGGCCTTCGTGCCCAACTTCGCGGTCTCCAACGCCCAGCTCATCTATCCTGCGGCGGAGATCTCCGAGCAGATCAGCGTGGCCGGCGCCGAGGCCTCCGGTACGTCCAACATGAAGCTCATGATGAACGCCGCCATCACCCTGGGCACCTTCGACGGCTCCAACGTGGAGATCTCCGAGCTCGTGGGCGACGAGAACATCAAGATCTTCGGCCTGCGGGCAAACGAGGTCGATGACCTGCGTGCCTCTGGCACCTATTGGGCCTGGGACCAGTACAACAACGACCCGCGTCTGCACCGCGTTGTGGACATGCTCACCGACGGCTCGCTCAGCCGCCTCTCGGGCAGCTTCGAGAGCATCCGCGACTACCTGCTGCGCTCCAACGACCCCGACCTCGTGATGCGGGACTTCGACTCCTACGTGACCGCCTGGGACGAGCTGACCGCTGACTACGCCAATCGCCGCCGTTGGAACAAGGCTGCCCTCCACAACACCGCTAAGGCCGGATACTTCTCTAGTGACCGAACCATTCGTGAATATGCGAACGACATCTGGCACATTAGTGAGTAGGTAAGTAGGTAAGGATCAGCCGGGCCCTAGGCCCTAGGGCCCGGCTGCTCGGGGAGAAAACAAAGTTGGGTGCGAAAGGGGTAGGTGCAATGAGCAAGAAGGAATGCGTCGCGATGCTTCTTGCCGGCGGCCAGGGCTCGAGGCTCAAGGCCCTGACCAGCAAGGTGGCCAAGCCGGCCGTCTCGTTCGGTGGCAAGTACAGGATCATCGACTTCGTGCTTTCGAACTGCGCGAACTCGGGGATCAGCACGGTGGGTGTCCTCACGCAGTACAGGCCCTACCTGCTGCACTCCTACCTGGGCACCGGCGAGGCCTGGAACCTCGACGAGCGCGGCGGTGGCGTGGCAATACTGCCGCCCTATGCCACCCAGAAGGGCGGCGCCTGGTACGAGGGCACGGCCGACGCCATCACGCAGAACATCGGCTACCTCAAGGAGCAGGACGCGGAGTACACCCTGATCCTCTCGGGCGACCAGCTCTACCGCATGGACTACGAGGACATGCTGGCCACCCACAAGGCCAACAACGCCGACCTCACCGTGGCCGTCATGCCCGTCGACTGGGCAGAGGCCTCCCGCTTCGGCATCATGAACTGCGCCTCCGACGGCCGCATCGAGGAGTTCGAGGAGAAGCCCGCGCAGCCCAAGTCCAACCTGGCCTCCATGGGCATCTACATCTTCAACACCGACCTCCTGATCGAGACCCTCGAGGCCGATGCCAAGGACGCGAAGTCCGAGCACGACTTTGGCAAGAACATCATCCCGACGCTGCTGGCCGACGGCAAGCGCCTGTACACCTACCAGTTCAAGGGCTACTGGCGCGACGTCGGCACCGTGGCCTCCTTCCACGAGGCAAACATGGAGCTCCTGGGCGAGCACCCCGCCTTCGACCTCTACGACGAGGACGCCCCCATCATGTCCAACGCCTCCACCAGGCCGCCTGCCTACATCGGTCATGAGGGCAAGGTCGATGACGCCCTTATCGCCAACGGCTGCACCATCCTGGGTAAGGTCGAGCACTCCGTGGTCTCCACCGACGCCTACGTGGGCCCGCGCGCCATCGTCAAGGACGCCATCCTCTTCCCTGGCGCCCGCGTCGAGGAGGGTGCGGTTGTCGTGAACGCCGTCATGGGCGAGAACTCCGTCGTCAAGGAGGGCGCGACCCTCGGCGACCCCAACGAGGAGACGATCGCCATCGGCGATGACGACGTCATTGAGAAGAAGGAGGCGTAGTAGCGATGGCAAAGGTCATTGGACTCGTTACCGCTAACTACTATGTTGAGAACCCCAGCGAGCTCGTTGCCAGCCGTCCGGTGGCTTCCATGCCGTTCCTCGGCCGCTACCGCCTGGTCGACTTCGCCCTGTCCAACATGGTCAACGCCGGCATCCGCACCGTCGGCTTCATCATGCCGCCCAACTACCGCTCCCTGATCGACCACGTGGGCTCCGGCAAGGACTGGGGCCTGGACCGCAAGGCCGGCGGCCTCTTCGTCATGCCCGGCTCCAACTTCGGCACCTCCCGCCTGGGCGCCCGCTTCCTGGTCCGCGACCTCGTGCAGAACAGGCAGTTCCTCGAGAGGAACTCCTCCGCCGACTACGTGGTCCTCTCCACCTGCAACTTCATCTACAACATCGACCTCAAGGACTTCGTGGAGTCCCACATCGCCTCTGGTGCCGACATCACCGTCCTCACCAAGAAGGCCACCGAGGACAACCCCAACATCCTGGGCTTCGACACCGACACCGTGGGCGTCACCGGCAAGCACATGGGCGTCAAGTTCGGTGACACCGCCTTCCTGGACCTGGCCGTCATGAAGCGCGAGCTCCTGCTCGACATGGTGGACTGGTACTCCGCCATCGACCACAAGGACCTCTTCTGCGCCCTCGTGGAGTCCGGCGACATCTCGCGCGTGAGCGTGAAGACGGTCGACTACGACGGCTACGTGGCCGCGGTCTTCGACAAGCAGGCCTACTTCAAGGCCAACATGGACCTTCTCAACCCCAAGGTGCTCGACGAGCTCTCCCCGGAGGACCGCTTCGTCAAGACCAAGGCCCACGACAACCCGCCCGCCAAGTTCGAGCCGGGCTCGCACGTCACCAACTCGCTGGTCTCCGCCGGCGACCGCATCTACGGTGCCGTCGTTGACTCCGTCCTCAGCCGCGAGGTCGTCGTGGAGCCGGGTGCCACGGTGCGCAGCTCCATCATCATGCAGGGTACGGTCATCAAGTCCGGCGCCCGCGTCGAGAACGCCATCCTCGACCGCAACAACGTCGTTTCCGCCGGCACCGAGCTCCGTGGCACGCCCGAGGACGTCCTCGTGCGCGTCAAGGGCCGCGACTAGTCCAAGAAGGAGCACCCTAGTACCATGCCTACCAACGCTACACGCCGGAAGATCAGGATCCTGTTCGCGGGCGCCGAGGCCGTGCCGTTCTGCAAGACGGGCGGCCTGGGCGACGTGGCGGGCTCCCTTCCGCGCGCCCTCAAGCAGGCCGGCGCCAAGGTCGCGGTGATCATCCCCAAGTACTCCTCCATCCCCCAGAAGTACAAGGACCAGATGCGCCACGTGGCTGACTTCTACGTGCCGCTGGCCTGGAGGTCCATCTACTGCGGCATCGAGAAGCTCGAGCTCGACGGCCTGGACTTCTACTTCGTGGACAACGAGGACTACTTCAAGCGCGATGCCGGCCTCTACGGCTACTTCGACGATGGCGAGCGCTACGCCTTCTTCTCCAAGGCCATCTGCGAGGCCATCGCCCACGTGCCCGAGCTGGAGTGCGACGTCCTGCACTGCAACGACTGGCAGACGGCCCTGTGCCCGGTCTTCCTGCGCGAGTTCTACCGCGGTGTCCCGGCCTGCAACAACGTGAAGACCGTCTTCACGATCCACAACGTCAAGTTCCAGGGCCAGTACGGCGACAAGCTCCTCCACGACGTCCTGGGCCTCGACGGCATCCAGGCCGCCCGCGACCAGCTCTACTGCGACCGCGAGTCCATCAACTACATGAAGGGCGCCCTCTGCTACTCGGACATGCTCACCACCGTGAGCCCGAGCTACGCCACCGAGCTCCAGATGCCCTTCTACGGCGAGGGGCTCGACCCGATCTTCCGCCGTCGCCAGGGCTCCCTGGCCGGCATCCTCAACGGCATCGACATGGACGTGTGGAACCCCGCCACCGACCCCATGGTGGGCACCAACTACGATGCCGAGTCGCTGGAGAAGAAGGCCGAGAACAAGGTCGCCCTCCAGCGTGAGCTGGGCCTGCGCGAGGACCCCACCCGCCCGCTCGTGGTCATGATCGGCCGCCTGACCAACCAGAAGGGCCTGGGCCTGGTGCGCTACGCCATGGACCAGATCATGAGCCGCAGCGTCCAGGTGGCCATCCTCGGCACCGGCGACAAGGACCAGGAGGAGGCCTTCCGCTACTTCGACAACAAGTACGGCGACATGATGAGCGCCACCATCGCCTTCGATAACGCGCTCTCGCACCGCATGTACGCCGGCGGCGACATCCTCCTGATGCCGTCCGAGTTCGAGCCCTGCGGCCTCTCGCAGATGATCGCCATGCGTTACGGCACCCTGCCTGTGGTGCGCGAGACCGGCGGCCTGCGCGACTCCGTCGTCCCCTACAACAAGTATACGGGCGAGGGCACTGGCTTCCGCTTCACGAACATGAACGCCCAGGAGATGGCGGACTCCCTGCTGGGGGCCTGCGAGGTCTTCTGGACCCAGCCCGACATGTGGAAGCGGCTCCAGCTCCAGGCGATGTCCACAGATTTTAGTTGGCATCGCGCCGCAAATGACTACATGGACATATATCATGGTCTCCACCCGGAAATCATCCGGTACAGCAAGAGGAGAGACGGATAGTCATTTGAAGGCAAGACACGTAACCTCCGAGAAGGAGTATAGGAATCCCGTCGGTGCCGCCCAGTTGGGCGGCACCGTCTTGATTGGGATTGACGTCTGGGACGACGACGTCACGTTCTGCACCCTGCGCATCTGGACCGACGCCCATGGCGAGGAGCTCATAGAGATGCGCTGCACCGAGAGGGGCGAGCGGCTGCACTTCTCGGCCGAGTACACCCCCCGCGAGACGGGTGTGGTGTGGTACAGCTTCGACATCGAAGCCTCCGACGGTGCCGTGTGGCGCTACGGGGCGCGCGAGGGATGGACCACCGGCGAGGGGGCCTTCTCGTACGGGGATCCGCCGTCGTTCCAGATAACGGTCTACGAGCGCCGCGAGACCCAGCCCGACTGGTACCGTCAGGGTCTCGTGTACCAGGTCTTCCCCGACCGCTTTGCCCGTGGGGACGACTGGGAGGAGCGCGCCGCGGCGTCGCTCGCCATCACCCACGAGGGCGTGGGTCGGCGCATGGTGGAGGACTGGGACACCCCGCCCACCTACGAGCGCCGTGAGGACGGCTCCATCGTGGCCTGGGACTTCTATGGCGGCACGCTCGAGGGTGTGCGCGAGAAGCTGGGCTACCTGCACTCGCTCGGCGTGACCACTATCTACCTCAACCCCATCTTCGAGGCGGCGAGCAACCACCGCTACGACACGGCGGACTACCTGCGGGTGGATCCCATGCTGGGCGACAGGGAGAGCCTGCGGCGCCTGTGCGTGGACGCGCGCGAGATGGGCATCTCCGTGATCCTGGACGGGGTCTTCAACCACTGCGGGCGCGACTCGCGCTACTTCAACGCCTTTGGCAACTACCCCGACCTCGGTGCGGCCCAGAGCCCCGAGTCCCCCTATGCGGACTGGTTCCACCTGGAGGAGGACGGCTCCTACTCCAGCTGGTGGGGCAACAAGGACCTTCCCGACATAAACGAGGACAGCCCCAGCTACCGAGAGTTCATGTGCGGCAAGGACGGCGTGGTGCGCCGCTGGATGCGCGACGGCGTGCGGGGCTGGCGCCTGGACGTGGCCGACGAGCTGCCCGACGACTTCATCGCCCAGATCAAGCAGGCCGTGGTCGAGGAGCAGCCGGACGCGCTCCTCCTGGGAGAGGTGTGGGAGGACGCCAGCCACAAGATGGCCTACGGCAAGCTCCGCCAGTACTTCCAGGGCGCCGAACTCGACGGCACCATGAACTACCCCTTCCGGACGTGTGCCCTGGCCCTCCTCCGCAACGAGATGAGCGCCCCGGAGTTCGCAGCCCGCATGGAGGAGATCTACGAGAACTACCCGCACGACGCCTTCTACTCGGCCCTCAACCTGCTGGGGAGCCACGACCGGGAGCGGCTGATCACCGTGCTGGGTGGCGCGCCCGACCCCGACACCCTCTCCGAGCAGGACCGGGCGAACTACCGCCTGACCAAGGACCAGCTGGGCCTGGCCAAGAGCCGGCTCTGGGTGGCCGCCCTCCTGCAGATGACCATGCCGGGCGTGCCCTGCCTCTACTACGGCGACGAGTGGGGCCTGCAGGGCTTCCGCGACCCCTACAACCGCGGTCCCATGCCCTGGACCCCCGAGGACGGGGGCGACAAGGACTGCTTCACCATCTATCGCAACGCCATAGCCATCCGCAAGGCCCTGCCCCAGCTGGTGGACGCGGACTTCGAGCCCTTCGCGGCCGGGGACGACGTGGTGGGCTTCTGGCGCAGGAGCGAGGAGGGCGACGTGTGCGTCCTCGCCAACGTGAGCCTATCCAACGCCCGGACCGTCCGCGTGCCCGTTACGAGCAACATGGAGGTCTCCGACGTGGTGTCGGGCCGTGCGCCCAAGCTTGGCTCCGGCCAGGCCGAGGTCTTCCTCTGGCCCCTGGGCACCGCGGTCCTGCACTTCCATGCCCACGAGCGCCTGCAGAAGCCGCTCGAGCGAGGCATGGGCGTGCTCTGCCACATCACGAGCGTGCCCAACGGCGGCAAGCCCGGTACCCTAGGGGCGCCTGCCCGCCGCTTCGTGGACTGGCTGGCCGACTGCGGACAGACCTACTGGCAGGTCCTGCCCGTAAACCCCACCGACCAGTACGGCTCGCCCTACGCGGGCCTGGCCGCCTTCGCAGGCAACGTCTCGCTCCTGGAGCGCCCGGTGGCCCAGACCCTGGCCGCCCTCGAGGCGGAGGGGGCCGAGAAGACCCAGGCCTACCAGGACTTCTGCGAGGACAACGAGTACTGGCTGGCCCCCTATGCCACCTTCCGCGCCATCAAGGACCTCCTGGGCGAGGGTCCCTGGCAGGACTGGCCCGCCAAGTACCATGCGTACAGGCCGGAGCTCGCCGACCTGCCGGAGCTTCGCGAGGGCGTGCGGCGCCACCAGCTCCTGCAGTTCGAGTTCGAGCGCGAGTGGGGTGCCCTGCGCTCCTACGCGAACGAGCGCGGGATAAAGATCATCGGCGACATGCCCATGTACGTCTCGGAGGACTCCGCCGACGTGTGGAGCGAGCCCGACATCTTCGAGCTGGGGGAGGACGGCCACCCGCACCGGCGCGCCGGTGCCCCGGCTGACAACCTCAATGCCGAGGGCCAGCTCTGGGGCAACCCCACCTACCGCTGGGACGTCCTGGCCGAGGACGGCTACGGCTGGTGGCTACGTCGCCTGGGCAGGGCCTTCTCCATCTACGACTACGTGCGCCTGGACCATTTCATCGGCTTCTCGTCGTACTACGCGATCCCCGATGGCAAGGGCGCCCTGGAGGGCGGCTTCGAGTTCGGGCCGGGCATCGACCTTTTCCGGACCGCCTACCGGCAGTTCGGGCCCCTGCCGCTCATCGCGGAGGACCTGGGGTCCATCACGCCGGCCGTGCGCGCCCTCATCTCCCAGACGGGCGCCCCGGGCATGAGCGTGGTGCAGTTCTCGGACACCGACCCGCGCGAGGGCTACGTGCCGCCGGCGGACACCATCGTGTACACGAGCACCCACGACACCCAGACCCTGGCGGGCTGGGTGCAGGACCGCTACCAGCCGGCCAGCGAGCGCGAGCTCGCCGAGCTCACCACCGAGATGGCCGAGCGGTCGCTGGCCGTGGAGAACGACGTGGTGATGATGGAGCTCCAGGACGTGCTGAGCCTGGACGACGAGGCCCGCATGAACCGTCCCGGCTTTGCCGAGGGCAACTGGGGCTGGAAGGCCGACGGGGAGGCCGTGGAGGCCGCCCGCGACCACCTGCGCGAGCTTGCAAAGGGGAGTGGGCGCTTCCGCTCCTAGGCCTTGCCTGCCACGGGCAAGACGGTCTGCGCTTCCGGACGGCCGGGTCTCGCTTGGGACCCGGCCGTCCTTCTCTCCCGCCGCTGGTGGCTGGGGCCGCTGAGGCCCAGCATCACAAGAACGTGACAGCACACGACCGCTCGTGGGGTATTTCAGACCGCTCGCGGCTAACAACACCCTTACGTTGCGCTTACGCAAAGCGTTCAATTATCATACCGAACGCTTATTTGTTGAACGTCAACGGGGGTTTCATGGCACTCACGAGGAACGAGTTCGAGGTGCTCCACGTGCTCAGCGGCACGAGCGAGCAGGTGAGCCAGCGAAGGATCGCAAGAAAATCCGGCATCTCGCTTGGGAGCGTCAACTCAGCGCTCGCATCATGCGAGCAGGCCGGGCTCGTGGAGGACGGGCTCATCACGGCCAAGGGCATCGCCGCCCTGGAGCCCTACCGCGTGGACAACGCGGTGATCATGGCGGCAGGGCTCTCCTCGCGCTTCGTGCCCATCTCCTACGAGCGGCCCAAGGGTCTCCTGCGCGTGCGCGGCGAGGTCCTGGTGGAGCGCCAGATCAAGCAGCTCCTCAAACGCGGCATCACCGACATCACCGTCGTGGTGGGGTACAAGAAGGAGTACTTCTTCTATCTGGCGGCCAAGTACGGCGTGCACCTGGTGGTCAACGACCTCTATGCCCAGAGGAACAACTCCTGGACCCTCTGGCTCGTGCGCGACCAGCTCAAGAACACCTACGTGTGCTCCTCGGACGACTACTTCGAGAAGAACCCCTTCGAGCGCTACGTCTACAGGGCCTACTACGCGGCCTCGTACGTGAGCGGCCCCACCAACGAGTGGTGCATGGAGTCGGGCGCGGGCGGGCGCATAACCAAGGTGACCATCGGCGGGCGCGACTCCTGGGTCATGCTGGGCCACGCCTACTTCGACCGGGCCTTCTCCGAGCGTTTCGTGGACCTGCTCGGGCGCGAGATCGACCGGCCCGAGACGGAGGGCAAGCTCTGGGAGTCCATCTTCGCCGAGCACCTGGACGAGCTGGACATGCGGATCCGTCAGTACCCCGAGGGGGAGATCCACGAGTTCGACTCCCTCGACGAGCTGGAGGACTTCGACCCCCACTTCATCGAGAACGTGGACTCCGAGGTCTTCGACAACATCTCGGCCACCCTGGGCTGCGGTCGCGATGAGGTGCACGACTTCTACCCCATCAAGCAGGGCCTCACCAACATGTCCTTCCACTTCTCCGTGGGGGACGACGAGTACGTGTACCGCCATCCCGGCGTGGGTACCAGCAAGTTCATCAACCGCCAGGCGGAGACGGACGCCGAGGCCGTGGCCTCGAGGCTGGGCGTGGACCCCACCTTCGTGCGCGAGGACCCCGTGCGCGGCTGGAAGATCTCCCGCTTCGTGCCCAACGCCCGCAACGCCGACCCCGCCAACCCCGAGGACGTGCGCCGCGTGATGGAGCGTGCCCGCACCTTCCACGAGTCCGGTGCCACCATCCCCACCAAGTTCGACTTCTGGGCCGACGGCGTGGGCTACGAGGACCTTCTCAAGGGCCATGGCCCCATCGACATCCCGGGCTACTTCGAGCTGCGCGAGAAGGTCGCCCGCGTGGCCGAGCACTCCCAGGCCGACGGCTACCCCACTGTCTTCTGCCACAACGACTACCTGCCGCTCAACTTCCTCTTTGACGAGCAGGGCGACCTCTCGGTGATCGACTGGGAGTTCGCCGGCATGGGCGACCCCGGCAACGACACCGCCACCTTCATCATCTGCGCCCAGTACGACGAGGCCCAGGGCGACGCCGCCATCGACGCCTACTTCGGGCGCGAGGTCACGCCCGAGGAGCGCCGCCACTTCTGGAGCCGTGTGGTTCTGGGCGGCTGGTGCTGGTACGTGTGGGCGCTCGAGAAGGAGGCCGAGGGCGCCGGCGTGGGTGAGTGGCTCTACATCTACTACAGCTACTGCGTTAACTACATAGACAAGGTCCTCCAGGCATACGGCGAGGCCGTGGGCGAGGCCGACGAGACCAGAGAGGCGTGCTAGGCATGGGCTACGGACTTGGCGCGGCGCTCACCTGGGCGCTCGACACGGTGATCCTCTCCATCGCCCTCTCCAAGGGCGTCTTTGCGAGCACAGCCCAGGCGGTGGCGCTCGCTGCCTTTACCTCAACCTTCCTGCATGACCTCTGCTCGGCCGTCTTTGCCTTCGGGTACATGGCGGTCCGCCGCAAGCTCCGCCAGACCTGGGACTCCCTGCGCTCGCGCGCGGGCCTCGTGATCGTGGGTGCCGCCCTCATCGGCGCGCCGGTGGGCATGACGGGCTACGTCCTGGCCATAAACAACATCGGTCCCGCCTACACGGCTGCCATCTCGGCCTTCTTCCCGGCGTACGGTGCCGCCCTGGCCGCGGTGGTCCTCAAGGAGCGCATGAGGCCCTATCAGTGGGCGGGCCTTCTCGCCTGCCTGGCGGCGGTCGCGGTGCTGGGCTGGACGCCCGCCGAGGGCATCCCCGGCAGCTGGACCATGGGCATCGTGGGTGCCCTCGTGTGCGTGTTTGGCTGGGGCACCGAGGCCGTGGTCATCGACTGGGGCCTGCGCAACGCCTCCATGGACGACGAGTGCGCCATGCAGATCCGCCAGACCACCTCTGCCCTCACCTACGCCCTGGTGATCCTGCCCATCCTGGGCGGCTGGGGCTGCACGCTGGACATCATGGCCTCCGACGCCATGCCCTTCATCGCGCTGGCGGCCCTGAGCGGCACCGCCTCCTACCTGCTGTACTACAAGGCCATCGCCGCCATCGGCGCCTCGCGCGCCATGGCGCTCAACATCACCTACTCGGCCTGGGCCATTCCCTTCTCGCTCCTGCTCCTGGGCACCATGCCAGATCTCCGCGGCGTGGTGTGCGCCATCGTGATCATCTGTGGCGCCATCTGCGCGGCCACGACCCCGGGCGAGATGCTTGGCAAGAAGGCCAAGGCCAACGCCAAGGCATAGCCGGGGACATCATGACGCTCTCCAGAGACGAGTTCGAGGCGCTGCGTGCGCGCGTGGGGGTGGACGGCCTGGCCACTCCAGACGACCTGGCTGCCCTGGAGCCCTACCGGGTGCGGAACGCCGTAATGCTGGCGGCGGGGCTCTCCACCCGCTTCGCCCCGGTGTCCTACGAGCGGCCCAAGGGGCTCCTCCGCGTGCGCGGGCAGGTGCTGGTGGAGCGGCAGATCGAGCAGCTCCTGGAGGCCGGCATCACGGACATCACCCTCGTGGTGGGGTACAAGGCGGAGGCCTTCCGCTACCTGGCGGCCAAATACGGCGTGCGCCTGCTTGAGAACGACGAGTACGCCTCGCGGAACAATGCCTGGTCGCTCTGGCTGGCCCGCAACCTCCTGGGCAACACCTACGTCTGCTCCTCGGACGACTGGTTTGCCCAGAACCCCTTCGAGCACTACGTGTACGCGTCCTACTACGCCACCTCCTTCGAGGCGGGGCCCACGGAGGAGTGGTGTGTGACGGAGGACGGGTCCGGCCGCATCACGGAGATAGACCACGACGGTCGGGATGCCTGGGCCCTCCTGGGTCATGTCTACCTGGACCGGGACCTGGCGGTGCGGCTGGTGCGGTGCCTGGGCGAGGCGCTTGAGGACGGCTGGGCCCTTCCGGAGCTCTGGGACGAGGTCCTGCGCCAGTACATAGGCGACCTGCCCATCCAGGCGCGCCACCTGCCGGCTGGCATGGTGCACGAGTTCGACACCTTGGACCAGCTGGCGGCCTTCGACCCCGACTTCCTTCTCAACTTCGACTCGCGGACCTTCGACAACATCCAGGATGTCCTGGGCTGCGACCGGCAGAGCATCCACGACTTCTACCCCCTCTCCGAGGGGCTCACCAACCTCTCCTGTCACTTTGCCACCGGCGAGGGCGAGTACGTGTACCGCCATCCCGGCGTGGGGACCGAGAAGCTCGTGGACCGGGCGTCCGAGGAGGCTGGCCTCAGGCTGGCCCGGAAGCTGGGGCTAGACAGCACATTCATCTACGAGGACCCCGAGCAGGGTTGGAAGATCTCGCGCTTCGTGCGCGACGCGCGGCCGCTGGACCCCTCGGACGATGACGAGCTGCGGCGCGCCATGGAGATGGCCCGGCGGCTCCACCGTAGTGGGGCCAGGCTGGAGAGGCGCTTCGACTTCTTCGACGAGGGCATACGCTACGAGCGCGAGCTTCTTGCCCGCGGGCCCATCGAGGCGGCGGGCTACGACGACCTACGCCGCAAGGCCGTGCGGGTGCACGAGCTGGCGGCGGCTGACGGCTACCCCGTCTGCGTGAGCCACAACGACTTCTTCATGCTCAACTTCCTGGTGGGTCAGGACGGCGGCATGAGCCTGATCGACTGGGAGTACGCCGGCATGTCGGACGAGGCCAGCGACTACGGGACCTTCGTGGTGTGCTGCGAGCTGGACGAGGGACGGGCCCTCCGGGCACTCGCCTACTACCTGGGGGCCGAGCCTACGGAGCGCGACGTCAGGCACTTCTTTGCCTACGTGGCCCTGGCCGGCTGGTGCTGGTACCTCTGGTCGCTCGTGAAGGAGGCCGCGGGCGCGGACGTGGAGGAGTGGCTGCGGGGCTACCGCCGCTATGCCGTGAAGTACCTCGACGCGGTCCTGGCGGCCTATGAGGCGGCGTCCGTCCACGCGTAGGCGTCCTGATTGCGGGGTGCGTGCCGGCGCCGGCGTCATCGCCCTGACGCTCCGTCCAGCGCGACGGTCCCGCGCGCGACGCCCCGACCCGCCGTCCTGCATCCGGCCGAGGGCAGCTGGGTCCCCGTTGCATTTCCGCAGGTAAATGCCTTGTTGCTACTTCTGGCCAACAAGGCTCGAACCCTTGCCCGTACCCGTTGTGGGGCCTGGTCTCCTTGAGGGCGGCCATCGCCAATCGCGGGTACGCCTCTGCAGACATAGGGGCCTCTCGACGGTTGAAGGGGTTGCCTATACCGATCGTCTGCGGCCGCTTGGTAAGAAACCCCAGCTCAGCGGCCTGCCGTCCTGCAGACGATCAAGGACTGCGCCGGTCGGGAGGATTGCGGCCCCAAAGAGTCTGCACGGGCGTACCTGCTGTTGCACTGTGGTGGCTGCGGGCGGGTGGAAGGCGACAGCAGGTACGCGACATCAGGGGCGCCGCGGGCACCCTGATGCGTTTACGCAGGTAGAGGGCTTGTTACCTCCTCAAGCCAGCTAGACTCGTACCCTGCTTTGTACCCGCTGTTGCGATTGTCCCGCCCGGAGGGCGGCCATCGCCATCGCGGGTACGCGCTTGTCCCCACAATCCCGGTCATCGCTGGCGGCTTGCGGATGAGATGACCCAGTCTGCAAGCGAGACGTGCCTATAGAAACACGCTTTCCGAGGTGTCGGAAACCCACCGTGTCGAGCAGTGGACGTGCGACCCTAACCGCCGGTTTCCGTAGTAGGATAGGCCCATTCGAGATGCGACCCGGGAGGGACTCATGACGCACACGATGGGGAGATTTGCCGTTGCGGCGGGGCTGGCGCTCGGCCTGATGGCGACGCCTGGAATAGCCTTTGCCGATGAGCTGGCCAACGCAGTCGCGACGCAGCCGGCAGCCGAGGAGCAGGTCTTGGTGGCGGATGCCGCGACCAGCGACACCGCTGACGATGCCGCGACGCACGAGAGCGTCGAGGCCAAGACCGACGAGGCCAAGGCTGAAGAGGCCAAGGCCGATGCCGCCGGGACTGACGCCGAGGGTGAGAAGGACGAGAAGGGCGCGACGGTCGCGACCGACCCGACCACCACGACTGACCCAACTGCGGGCGAGAAGGACCCGGCCACTACGACCGACCCGGCCACGGACCCGACCACGGACCCGACGACCGACCCGACTGCGGACCCCACGACCGACCCCACCGAGGAGCCTGCCGTGGACCCCGTGCCCACGGGCTGGCAGCGCGTGGATGGCAAGTGGTACCTCTACGACGAGAAGGGCCAGAAGTCCACTGGCCTCGTTACCTGGCAGGGGCACCTCTACCTCTTTGACGCCGAGGGCACCATGCTCACGGGCTTCTTCACGGACCCGGCCACGGGCACCAAGTACTACGCCTACGCCTCGGGCGTGGTGGCCCAGGACGATACCTACCAGGCCAGCCAGAACGTCTACGCCTCCGACGACGAGGGCGAGGTCGTGACCAACGAGTGGTTCGAGCGCGGCAACTCCCGCTACTACGCGGGCTCCGACGGCGGTCCCGTGCGCTCCCAGTGGGTCAAGGCCGGCGGCCCCTGGCACTACGTGGGCTCCGACGGTGCCGAGCTCCGCAACCAGTGGGTGCACACCGACGGCGACTGGTACTACATGGGCTCCGACGGCGCCGCGACCCTCAACGGCTGGGCGGCCCGCAACGGCAACTGGTACTACTTGGGCGGCATGGGCACGCCCCTCAAGAACGGTTGGGTGACCATCGGCGGCAAGGGCTACTACTTCGCCTCTGACGGCGTGATGATGGACACGTCCTCCTGGTACAAGCGCCAGGCCCAGGGCATGAGCAGCAAGACCAAGTACCTGATCTTCGTGGACTACGACAGCTGCCGTGTGATCATCTTCCAGCGCTACGGCACGGGCAATGCCTGGAACCAGCTCTACAACTGGGTCTGCTCGCCCGGCGCCTACAGCATGCCCACGGTCCACGGCACCTTTGAGGGCGCGCAGTACAAGGCCTATTCCTTCGGACAGGAGAAGGGCTACACGGCCTATTACGCCACGCAGATCTACGGCGAGTACCTCTTCCATTCCATTCTCTACTACAAGAACAGCTTCCGGGTGATGGATGGAACCCTGGGCGACCATCGCAGCCATGGCTGCGTGCGTCTGGACATAAACAACGCCAAGTGGATCTACTACAACATCCCCGCCAAGACCAAGGTCTGGGTCTTCTAGGATCTGGGCGTCGGGCAGGAAGGTTCGTAAGTCATGGGCGGCTCCGGATGGGGGTCGCCCTTCTTGTTGCGTGGGTCGCTCCCGCCGGGGTATCGCGCTAACCTGATGCAGCTCGCGTTGAGCCCTGAGCGGCCCATGCCGCGCGGTACAATCGCAGGCAACAAACCCAACCGTCCCTCGAGCCCACGCGCCTGCCGCGCGGGCCCGTTCGCGTGTCAAGCGCCCCTGCGTCAAGGAGTCCCACGTGCTCATCAACCGCGTAGCCAAGCAGCTGCTCTCCGCCCCCGACCTGGCACCCTTCCTGGCCGACTATCGCGCCGGGAAAGACACGACCCTCGCGGTGGCCCAGAGCGCCCGCCCGCTCGTCCTGGCCGCGCTCTGGGCGGAGGACCCCAGGCCCTGCCTCCTGGTGGTGGCTGGCGAGGAGTCGGCCGACCGTACGGCCCGCTCGCTCGCGGCCTGGCTGGGCCAGGACGTGGTGACCCGCTATCCCGAGCGCAAGGACAAGCCCTGGTCCACCTCGCAGCCCGACGGCGCCGTCATCGGCAGGCGCTGTCAGGCCATGGCCAGCCTCGCCGAGGGCCAGCCCCGCCTCGTGGTGGTCAGCGCGCAGGCCCTTCTCCGCAGGGTGCCGCCCGTGGGGTCCGGCTACTACGCCTCGTCTACCTTCGTGGTGGGCGACGAGGTGCCCTTCGACGAGGTGCCGGCCCTGCTCGTGGGCATGGGCTACACCGACACCGGCGATGCCGATGCCCCGGGCGCCTTCCACGTGCACGGTGACACGGTGGACGTCTTCCCGGCGCAGGCCACCTCGCCCGTGCGCATCGAGTTCTTCGGCGACGAGATCGACCGCATCCGCCGCATGGTGCCGGCCACGGGCCAGACCATCGGCGAGCTGGACTCCGTGACCGTCTCGCCCTGCCGCGAGATGGCGCTCACCGACGAGACGGTGGCCCGTGCCACCCACGCCCTCTACAAGCGCGCCCAGACCGACAAGAACCTGGCCGCCGACCTGGAGCTCATTGGGCAGCGGGCGGCCGAGCCCTCGCTCGAGCGCTACCTGGGCGAGCTCTACGGCGGCACGGCCTCGCCCATCGAGCACCTGAGCGACAAGGCCCTGGTGGTCCTGGCGGAGCCGCGGGCGCTCTTCGACGACTGCATGCACGCCACCGACGATATCGAGGCCCAGGCGCGCAACAACCACACCAAGACTGCCGGCCTCTACACGCCCCCGCGCGAGCTGGACTTCGGGCGTCAGCAGCGCCTGTCCTTCTCGTCCATGCTGCGGGCGGGGGTCGGTGCCGTGACGGCCGAGCTGCCCGTGCGCCAGCCGGGCGTGGCGGGCTCCGACGCCAAGCTCATGGGCCGGGTGCGCCAGCTGGTGGCCGACCGGGCGACGGTGCTCTTTGCCGTGCCGGACCGGGGCGCCCGCGAGGCCCTCGAGCTCCGCATGAACGACGAGTCCATCCCCTTCGTGGAGTCGCTGGGCTCCGCGCGCGAGAACGCCCTGCCGATCCTCGAGCCCGAGGCCCGCAAGGACCCGGCGCGGCTGGACCGCGGCAAGGTCACCTTCATAGACGCCCCGGTGCCGGCGGGCATCGTGGTGCCCACGGCCTTCCTGGGCGTGCTCTCGGTGAGCGACCTCACGGCCCGTACCGCCCGCAACCGCCACCGCGCCCGCCGCGTGGACCCCACGAGCGTGCAGTTTCCCTTCAAGCCCGGCGACTACGTTGTGCATGCCACCCACGGCATCGCGCTCTTCTCGGACATCGTGCGCCAGGAGGTGGCCGGCAAGGAGCGGGACTACTTCCTCCTCAAGTATGCCGACGGCGACAAGCTCTTCGTGCCCCTGGAGCAGGTGGACCGGATCACCCGCTACGTGGGACCCGACGGCGACGCCCCGCGCCTCACGCGGCTGAACACCGCTGACTGGTCGCGCGCCACGGGCAAGGCCCGCAAGTCGGCCAAGAAGCTGGCCTTCGACCTGGTGGACCTCTACACCCGCCGGGCCAGCGTGCAGGGCTACGCCTTCTCGCAGGACACGCCGGCCCAGGAGGAGATGGAGGCCTCCTTCCCCTACGAGATGACGCCGGACCAGGAATCGTCGCTCGCGGACATCAAGACCGACATGGAGGCCCGCAAGCCCATGGACCGCCTGCTCTGCGGCGACGTGGGCTTCGGCAAGACGGAGGTGGCCCTGCGGGCGGCCTTCAAGTGCTGCCAGGACGGCAAGCAGGTCATGGTGCTCTGCCCCACCACCATCCTGGCCCAGCAGCACTACGACACGTTCTTCTCGCGGTTCGCTCCCTTTGACCTGCGGGTGGAGGTGCTCAGCCGCTTCGTGACGCCGGCCCAGCAGAGGCGGGCCCTCGAGGGCTTTGCCGACGGGTCGGTGAGCGTGCTCATAGGCACCCACCGCCTGCTCTCGGCCGACGTGAACCCCCACGACCTGGGGCTCGTGATCATCGACGAGGAGCAGCGCTTTGGCGTGCAACACAAGGAGCAGCTCAAGAACATGCGCGAGCAGGTGGACGTGCTAACGCTCTCGGCCACACCCATCCCCCGCACCATGCAGATGGCCGTCTCGGGCGTGCGCGACATGAGTCTGATCATGACGCCGCCGCCGGGCCGCCTGCCCGTGAAGGTCGTGGTGGGGGAGTGGGACCCCGACCTGGTGAGCGCCGCCATCCGCAACGAGCTGGCCCGCGAGGGGCAGGTCTACTACGTGAGCAACCGCGTGCACACCATCGACGAGGCGGTGGCCCGCGTGATGGAGGCCGCACCCGAGGCCCGCGTGGCCGTGGCGCACGGCAAGATGAGCGCCAAGCAGGTGGAGGACGTGATGCTCCGCTTCCAGCTGCACGAGGTGGACGTGCTCGTGGCCACCACGATCATCGAGAGCGGCATCGACAACCCCCACACGAACACCCTGATAATCGAGGACGCGCAGCGCATGGGCCTGGCCCAGCTCTACCAGCTCAAGGGCCGCGTGGGACGCGGGCGGGTGCAGGCCTACGCGTACTTCATGTTCCCGGGGGAGGTGCCGCTCACGCCCGAGGCCACCGACCGCCTGACGGCCATAAACGAGTACCAGGACCTGGGCAGCGGCATGAGGATTGCCATGCGCGACCTGGAGATCCGCGGCGCGGGCTCGCTCATGGGGGCCGAGCAGCACGGCAACCTCTCCAGCGTGGGCTTCGACCTCTTTACCCAGATGCTGGGCGAGGCCGTGGCAGAGGCGCGCGGCGAGACTCCCGAGGTGGAGCCGCCCGAGGTCACCCTCAACCTGCCGGCCGACTTCTATCTGGCCGAGGAGTACCTGCCCGACGTGGACCGTCGCGTGCTTGCCTACCGGCGGCTGGCGGCGGCGACGGAGCTGGCCGACGTGGACGAGCTCCAGCGGGAGACGGAGGACCGCTACGGGGCGCTGCCACTGGCGGGCAAGAACCTCTTCGACCGTGCGCGGGTGCGGATAAGGGCGCAGCGGCTGGGGGTCACGGCAGTCTCTCTCACCAACGGGCGGCTCGTGTACCAGGGCATCGACGTGCCGCGACAGGTGGCGCTCAAGCTCAAGGGGCGCGGGGCGCTGGTGTATCCCAAGACCCACCGGCTGGCCTACCCCTTCCGGTCGCGGGAGGAGCAGGTCATGCCTGCGGCGCTGGGCGTGCTCGAGGAGGTCGGCGGCGACGACGAGGTGGACGAGTAGGGTCGGCCGACGGGCGGGGCCGGGCGCGGCCGGGGGGCGTGGGCGTGGGCGTGGGCGCACAACCGACTTGTGCGGCGGGCTTGCGACGCACACCTGACTTGTGCGGCGGGGCCCCGACCCAAACCTGACTTGTGCGTCCGGCCCTCGGCCCAAACCTGACTTGTGCGGTGGGCTTGCGACCCACACCTGACTTGTGCGTCCGGCCCGCGACCCACAACCGACTTGTGCGGCGTGGTCCAGACCCAAACCCGACTTGTGCGGCCGGCCCGCGACCCACACCCGACTTGTGCGGCGGGCTTACGACGCACACCTGACTTGTGCGGCGGGGCCCCGACCCAAACCCGACTTGTGCGGCGTGGCCCCGACCCAAACCTGACTTGTGCGGCGGGCTTGCGACGCACGCCTGACTTGTGCGTCCGGCCCGCGACCCACAACCGACTTGTGCGGCCGACTTGCAGCCCACAACTGACTTGTGCGGCCGGCTCCCGGCGCACAGGCCGGGTTTGGGTCGCGGGCTCCAACGCAAACGTCGGCCCATGCATGTTCTCCCAAGCAATATGGCTACCTCGTGGGTTTATTGCCGCGTCGTGAAAGGGCTTCCGAGAACAAAAACATATCTCTAGCTGCGAAGATGACCTCTTCGTGGAACATTCCTGTAAGCGCGGGGGAAGTTTCGTGGAAGCATGGCCCGATACCATCCGCCCCACCCAAGCACAAACGTGAGTTGTGAGGAGTGGCGATGATTACGGTTACGGATGGTTCGGCATGGCGGCGATGGGCCTTCTTACCTACCCCAAGAAGGATCGGCGATGATGACGTGCCGGGGGATTGGGGCCGCCCAACAAACGAGGAGCTCCAGGCAGTCGACCTCCATTCGTATCGGCTGAGCGTCTCGCCGGTCAGGCCGCTTGACATCCTGACCTGCTCCCCGAAGGCGCGCCTGTACACGAAGACGGTGTGCAGCCATTCCTTCTCGGCGCCACTGCCGGCGGGATCCATCTGCAGGTTGGGCTCGGACGTATGTATCGTCTCGCCGGAGCTGCTCTTCCTGCGGATGGCCCCAAAACTCAGTTTTGCGCAGCGCATAGCCTTGGGAATGGAGCTGTGCGGCAGATACGGCGTGATTCCTGGTGACGAGACGGGGTTCGCAAAGCGGCCGCCAGTCACGTCTGTGAAGAAGATCGAGGCCTACCTCGGGCGGTGTCATGGACTCTACGGGGTCGGCCCCGCGCGCGAGGCTCTCCCGTGGGTGCTCGACAACTCGCGTTCGCCGATGGAGAGCGTGTTGGCGATACTCCTGACCATCGGGAGAAGGCGGGGCGGATGCCATCTGCCGCTCCCGAAGCTCAACTACACGGTACGCCCCGAGGGAGATCAGCGCAGGCTGGTCAGACAAGATCATTTCGACATCGATCTGGCGTGGCCGGAACGGATGCTTGCTGTTGAGTACAACAGCGACGACTACCACGAGGGAGATGACAAACGTCGCAGTGATGCGGGCCGCGACAACGGGTTGGAGGCGCTGGGGTGGACTGTTGTGTCCGTGACATCGGATCAGGTCATGGACGACGGAAAGCTCACCGTTCTCTCGCGGCAGATCGCGAGCCTGCTCAACTGGCATGATCTGACTATGAGCGACGCCTTCGTGAAGAGAAGGGCCGCGCTTCGGGGCGAGCTGATGCGCATGTCCTGGTAGGGGACTGGGGTTTGCGCGGGACAGGGCTGCGGCCTAAACCCGACTTGTGCGGCGGGCTCGCGACCCAAACCCGACTTGTGCTATGGGCCCCCGACGCAAACCCGACTTGTGCGGCGAGGTTGCGACCCAAACCCGACCTGTGGGGCGAGGTTGCGACGCATAACCGACTTGTGGGGCTGACTGGCGACGCAAACCCGACTTGTGCGGCGGGGCTGCGACGCAAACCCGACTTGTGCGGCTGACTCCATCACGTAACCCGCCGCTACCGCTTGCCAGGCCTCTCGTGCGCGTCCAGGGCGCTCAGGTTACTATGGAATCTGTATCTGAGACGCGGTGTTTGCAAGTAAACCGCGCCCATATGGTAAGCAACAATATCAAACGATAAAAACTACATCGACCAGCTGCACTCTTTACTCACGACAAGCACCCACGTACAAGCACTCGCGACCAAGCCCGATCCGCAACAGCGTCATGAGAAAGGACCAGACATGTCAGACCCCGCCAGCACCGCCAGCACCGCCACCAACGTCACCATCGGCACCGCTCCGCAGCTCCGCTGGGGCGTGATCGGCTGCGGCGTCATCGCCAACGAGATGGCGCAGTGCCTCGCGCTCGAGGGCCGCACGCTCGACGGCGTGGCCAACCGCACGCAGGAGAAGGCCATCGCCTTCGCCCAGAGGTACGGGGTCAAGAAGGTCTACGACTCCATCGACGCCATGATCGCCTCGCCGGACATCGACGCCATCTACCTGACCACCCCGCACAACACGCACATCATCTACCTGCGCCAGGCCCTGGCCGCGGGCAAGCACGTGCTCTGCGAGAAGTCCATCACCCTCAACTCCGCCGAGCTCGACGAGGCTCGTGCCCTGGCCGACGCCAACCACGTCCAGCTCATGGACGCCTGCACCATCCTCCACATGCCGCTGTACAAGGAGCTCGTCCGCCGCGCCAAGGCCGGCGACTTCGGTCCCGTCAATCTGGTCCAGGAGAACTTCGGCTCCTACAAGGACTGGAACATGAAGAACCGCTTCTACAACCCCAAGCTGGCCGGTGGCGCCCTGCTGGACATCGGCGTCTACTCCATCACCCTGGCGCGCCTCTTCCTGGAGTCCTGCCCCACCGAGGTCCTCTCCATGATGAACCCGGCTCCCACCGGCACCGACCTCACCGACGGCATCCTCATGCGCAACGCCGAGGGCCAGATGGTGGTCCTCTCGCTCACCATGCACTCCAAGCAGCCCAAGCGCGCCATGATCTCCGCCGACAAGGCCTACATCGAGATCATGGAGTACCCGCGTGCCGACGTTGCCAAGGTCGTGTGGACCGAGGACGGCCGCGTGGAGGAGGTCCGCGCCGGCGAGCGTCGCCTGGCCCTGGGCTACGTGATGGCCGACCTCGAGGCTGCCGTTGCCGGCGACGAGGCCGCCCGTGCCCAGATCCAGACCAGCTCCGATGTCATGTCCCTCATGACCGGCCTGCGCAAGGACTGGGACTTCAAGTATCCCGAGGAGATGTAGCCATGGCGGACGAGGCAGTGACCGCGGGAGCAAACAAGGACGCGCGGCAGGCGGCGTCGGTGGACGGAACTTCCAGGGCTCCGGTACCGGTCGAGACCCCGGCGGCTACCGACCCCGTGGCCCTCGTGGACGCCCAGATCCGCGAGCGTCCCGGCGCCCCCGGGACGCATCCCGAGTTCGACCGCCTCGTCCGTATCATGTGGCGGCTGCGCCAGCCCGACGGCTGCCCCTGGGACAAGGTCCAGACCCACGAGTCCATAACCAAGAACATGGTGGAGGAGGCCTACGAGGCAGTGGAGGCCATCCGCGACGCCGACGACGTCCACCTCTGCGAGGAGCTGGGTGACGTGCTGGAGCAGGTCGCCCTCCACGCGCAGATCGCCGCCGACGAGGGCTCCTTCGACGTGGACGACGTGGTGCGCGGCCTCAACGAGAAGCTCGTGCGCCGCCACCCGCACGTCTTTGGCAATGCGGCGGCCGTGGGCGCCGTGGACACCGCGGGCCAGGTCCTGGACATCTGGGACAAGGTCAAGCAGTCCGAGCGCGAGGCCGCGGGCGAAAGCTCGGGTCGCGAGCCAGGCCTGCTGGATTCCGTGCCGCGCTCCCTCCCGGCCCTCATGCAGGCCCAGAAGATCTCCAAGCGCGCGGCCAAGGCGGGCTTCGAGTGGGACACCGTGGCCGACGTGTGGCAGAAGGTGGCCGAGGAGCGCGGGGAGTTCGAGGCCGAGGAGCCGGGCAGCCAGGCGCGTGCCGAGGAGTTCGGCGACCTTCTCTTTGCCCTGGTCAACGTCGCGCGCAAGGAGGGCATCGACGCCGAGGAGGCGCTGGCGGCGAGCAACGCCAAGTTCCGCCGGCGCTGGTCGGCCATGGAGGAGGCGGCGCGGGCCCAGGGCCATGAGCCGGCGGACCTCTCGCGCGAGGACTTGGAGGACCTGTGGGCTCGTGCCAAGGCTGAGGAGACACAGGGGTAGGTGGGCGCTGGCGGCCCGGCGTCTGGTATAACCTTAGGGCAAGGCGCGCGGCATGGCATGCCGCGAGGGACGCCCGCTCTGCCGGAACACGACCAGAAACGAAGCCCAGAGGCATGAGCCAAACAAGGACGAGAACGGCCCAGACTCCCGCGTGGGCGGCCTGGGCCAGCACCATATATCCCAGCGGGGGCACGACGAGCGGGAGCACGACGGCCCTAGGCCTGCGCCCGGGTCGTCCCGGCGTGCCGAGCGCGCCCGCTGTGCCCGCCGCACCCGAGGTGCCGTACCGCATGCGGTCGGTGGCCCTCGTGGCGGGATCGCCGAGCGGCACGATGCCCGTGGAGGGGCGTGTGGCGCGCGGGACCTATGAGGCGCGTGCGGATTGCGCGGCTCGTGGGGCCGACGGCACCCGTACTGCCAGCCATGTCCGTACCAGCCGTGCGGAGCGCACCCGCGACGACCGACGCTCGCGCACGTCCGGCCGCCCCGGGAGTCGCGTGGAGGGAGCCGAGGGCCGTTCGCGCTCGCGTGGCGAGTCGACCAGAGCCCGGACCAAGGGGCCGGCTATGTCCGGCCGCGCAAGGTCGGGAGCGTCGTCCAAGGACAAGGGCTTCTCGCTCCCGAACCCCATGCCCTTCATCGAGGCGCACCGGCTGCCGGTGGCGGTGGTCGCCGTGCTGGTGGTCCTCGTGCTCATGCTCTACGGCCCCGCCCACGACTACTACCACGCCTGGCGCCGGTCGCTCGAGCTCCAGACCACCTACGACGCCATCGTGGCCGATAGCGAGGACGTGAGGGATGACGTGAGCCGTCTGCAGTCGCGCGAGGGGATCGAGGACGAGGCCCGCAAGCGCGGCTACGTGGAGGAGGGCGAGACCGCCGTGGTGGTGGAAGGCCTGCCCGAGGAGGACTCTGGCGAGGTGGACACCACCTACCAGGTGCCCTGGTACCTGCAGGTGACGGACCTCGTGTTTGGCTACACGCCGGAGGGCGGGCAATAGCATCGGAGGCTGCACAATGACGCGCGTGGCTGTGATCGACATCGGCACCGTGACGGCCAGGCTGGCCGTGAGCGACGTGGAGGGCGGGCGCGTGACGCGCCTGGCCAAGCACTCCGAGATCGTGAACCTGGGCGAGGGCGTGGACGCCACGGGACGCCTGGCGGAGGCGGCCATGGGGCGGGTCTTCGCCTGCGTGCGGGGCTACGTGCAGTCGGCCCGCGAGGCGGGGGCCCAGGCCGTGGTCTGCACGCTCACGAGCGCCGCGCGCGACGCCCAGAACTCGCGGGAGTTCGTGGGGGCGTTGGAGTCTCTCGGGCTGGCGCCGCAGGTGATTCCCGGCCGCATAGAGGGCGAGCTCACCTTCCTGGGCGTGGCCCAGGACTTCGGCAACAAGCGCATCCTGGTGGCCGACAACGGCGGCGGCTCCACGGAGCTGGCCCTGGGCCGGTTGGCTGCGGACGGGCTCCACATGGACTTCGTGCGGTCGGAGCAAGTGGGCTGCCGCAGGCTCACGGAGCGCTTCCTCTCGCGCCAGGACCCACCCAGCAGGGAGGACCTGGAGGCGGCGCATGAGTACGCGGCCTCGGTCTTTGGTCCCACGGTGGCGGAGGGCGGCCTTGCCGCCGGCGGGGCCGAGGCGCCGGAGCGGCTGGTGGTCACGGGCGGCACGGTGACCACGCTTGTGGCCATCGACGCTGCGCTCGACCCCTACGATCCCGCCTACGTGCACCTCCACGAGCTGGACGCGGCCACGGTGGAGGCGCTCGAGCGCAGGCTGGCCGCCCTGCCGGTGGCCGAGCGGGCCAAGCTGCCGGGCATCCAGGCCAAGCGGGCGCCCGTGATCCTGGGCGGTGCCGTGGCCGTGGGCGAGCTCATGCGGCAGACCGGCTTCGAGCGGCTCACGGTGAGCGAGAGCGACCTTCTCTTCGGCCTCTCCATCGTGGCGGCGGCAACGGTGGAGGGCGCGCCCTCCCCGGTGGGCTGGCGCCCCACCCTCTGAGTGTCACAAAAGTGTCTGACACTTTTGTGACACGCCTTTGCGCCGGATGCCTTTGTGCTGCGGGCACAGCTGCGCTAACCTTTGGGATGGCGTTGGGGGCGTGGCGGAATTGGCATACGCAGGAGACTTAAAATCTTCGGCCGAAAGGATTGTGGGTTCGAGTCCCACCGCCCCTACCAATTGCAAACGCGCAGGTTGATGCCCTGCCATGGCGAAGGCCACGCGTCCCATGGGGCGATTCTGTGTGGCCGCCCACGTAACCCCTTCTCCCTTGGTTGTGGCAACTAGTATGGTATGGCTTGTACACAGCAAAGTTGTCCGCGAGATGTCTGTATGTAACCTGTACCAAGGTTGTACATTCTTGCGCCCTAGGAGGGGATGCGCGTGCCCATGCCTGTCGCAGGCTTTCCCACGCCCGAGGCGATGCCGACGCCCGATTCGGGCCCTGCGCTCGACCCGACGCTCGACACGCCCCTGCACGCGCAGCTGGCCGTCCTTATCCGCGAGGCCATAGACAACCGGACGCTGCGCCGCGGGGATGCCATCCCCTCCGAGGCTGACCTCATGGCGCGCTACCACGTGAGCCGCGGGACCGTGCGCAGGGCCATCCGGACGCTGGTGGAGGAGGGCTACCTAACCACGCGCAAGGGGAGTGGCACCTTCGTGGCGGAGGGCGGCCTGGTGCGTTCCGGCGTACGCAGGCCCCTCTCGTTCGCTCGGCTGCTCTCGGACCGGGGCTTGGACTTCTCCACGCGCGTGCTCGACCGGCAGGTCCTGCCAGCGCCGGGTGCCGTGGCCACGGAGCTCTCGCTGGCGGCGGGCGGCACCACGCTCTTTATGCGGCGGGTGCGCAGCGTGGCGGGCGAGCCTCTGGTGTGCCAGGAGAGCTGGGAGAACCTGGCAGCCTGCCCGGGTCTCGCAGAGGCGGACTTCGAGCACGAGTCGCTCTTCGACGCGGTGGAGCGCTGCTCGGGCAGGCGGGTGGCCCAGTCTGAGGTGCGCTACCTCTCGCTCGTGGCGGGGGCCGAGCACGCTGCCTACCTGGGCTGCGAGGCCGCGGATCCCGTGCTGGTGCTGGAGCAGCGCATAGCCCTGGACGACGGCACGCCGGTGGAGTGGAGCCTCACCTGGCTCAGGCCGGGCGAGTCGGTGGCGGGGGTCTCGCTCGAGGACCAGGTGGACCCGGCGCCCAGCCACGGGACCACGGGCGGGCCCATGACGGCGGCGGAGCGCAGGCGGCTCGAGCGCGGGGCGCTGGCGGTGCGTCGCGGGGTGGTGGAGATCGCCCATCGCTACGAGGGCATGCCCTTCCACATAGGCGGGGCGCTCTCCATGGCGGAGGTCGTGAGCGTGCTTGTGGGCCATGCCATGCGCACGGGACGCGACGGCACACCGTGGGAGGCCCGCGACCGGCTGGTGGTGAGCAAGGCCCACGCCTCGGTGGCGCTCTACCCGGCCCTGCTGGAGGCCGGGCTCATCTCCCGAGAGGACCTGGAGCGGGGGCTCCTGGGGCCCGACGCGGTGCTCTTCAAGCATCCCCGCCGCGACCCGGCGCGTGGCATCGAGGCCTCGGGCGGCAGCCTTGGCATGGGGCTCGGCTATGCGGCGGGCCTTGCCGTGGCGCTTGGCCGCAAGGGGCTGGACAGCCGCGTCTTCTGTGTGGTGGGCGACGGCGAGTGCGACGAGGGCTCCGTGTGGGAGTCTGCGGCCTTCGCGGGCTACCGGCGCCTAGGCAACCTCACGGTGGTCGTGGACGCGAACGGCATGCAGCTCGACGGGGCGACGGTGGACGTGCTGGACAACGGCCCCCTAAGCCGCAAGTTCGCGGCCTTCGGGTTCGAGTGCGAGGAGGTGGACGGCCACGACGTGGCGGCGCTGGCCCGCGCGCTCGACGTGAGGTCCGAGCGGCCGCGCTGCGTGGTTGCCCACACGGTCAAGGGCAAGGGCCTGTCGTTTGCCGAGGGGCGTGTGGAGTGGCACGACATGGCGCTCGACGAGGCCCACTACCGCCAGGCGCTCGCAGAGCTGGCGGCCCAGGGAGAGGCGATCGCATGATGCGGGCTACGGCTGCAGACAAGGACGGCGTGCTTGAGGCGGCGGTCTTGCGGGAAGGGCGGCCCGAGGGCGATCTGCTGGTTTCGCCCGAGGAGGCGCAGGCGCTTGCCGGCATGACGCACAAGCAGGCCTTTGGCCATGCCATGGCCCGCATCGCTGCCGTGGACCCCACGCTCTCGGTGGTGGTCTCGGACTATGGGCGCAGGCTCAACCTCGACGGCGTGCGCGACCTTCTTCCCAGCGCGGTGGTCCAGTGCGGCATCGCCGAGCAGAACCAGGTGGAGGTGGCCTCGGCCCTGGCAAACGAGGGCCTCACGACCTTTGCAGTGTCGTACGCCACCTTCGTGACCTCGCGCGTCCTGGACCAGGTGCGCGTGGCCCTGGGCATGATGGGCGCACCGGTGGTCGTGGTGGGGGTGAGCTGCGGGTGCGACTCGGGCATCCTGGGAGCGAGCCACATGGCTCTGGAGGACATCGGCTGCATGCGGCAGATTCCGGGCGTCACGGTGGTGAGTCCCACGGACAACGCGGAGTTCGTGGCGGCGCTCCTGGAGCTGGCGGCGCACCCGCGCCCCGCCTACGTGCGGATGAGCGAGCCGCTGACGGGAGGCCTCCATCCGGGCGGCGTTTGCGCGGGCATCGGCTGGGCGGAGGTCCTTCTCGACGTCGAGGCGCCGCGGGTGGTGCTGGTTGCCACGGGCACGGTGGCCGCCGAGGCGCTGGCCGCCGGACGCGAGCTCGTGGCGCGGGGGGTGCCCTGCCGCGTGGTGAGCCAGTCGACCATCAAGCCCTTCGACCTGTCGGCGTTCGACGGGGCGGTGGGGGCGGACCTCGTGGTGAGCGTGGAGGAGCACAGCGTGGTGGGCGGCCTGGGCGGCGCCGTGGCCGAGGAGATGTCTGCGATGGGCGGCATGCCGCCCCTGCTGAGGCTGGGCATGCCCGACCGCTACCTGGAGGCGGACACGCGGGATCGGCTGCTGGAGCGTGCCGGACTTACGGCGCCGGGAATCGTGGCGGCGGTGCAGGGGCGCCTGGCAGGCGGCCGTTAGGCGGGACGGGCGGTTGGGGCCGGGCGGCTTTGCTGGTGCCGTCGGGTAGGGTGGCTTGGCCGGCGCCAGCCGGCGGGGGCGGCCAAGGATGCCGGTTGGCCATCGCGTCGTTGAGCCGGCGGCAGATAAGGACGATACTTGCGGGTGTTGGTTCTCCTGCGGCATCTTGGGGTGAAGTGGTCATGGCAAAGGTCAAGAAGATCCTGATAGCGTGCGGCTCTGGAGTGGTCACGTCGACGATCGCGCGCAAGAGGGTCGAGGAGCTGCTCGACAAGAACGGCTACAAGGGCAAGTACGAGATCGCCCAGGTGCCCATGGGGGTGGTGGCCGACAAGTCCAAGCACGCCGACTTCGTGGTGGCCACAGCCGTCTCGCCCAAGGACCTGCACTGCCCGCTGGTGGATGGCAAGGCCTATCTGATGGGTCGCGGCGAGGACGAGCCCAACGAGAAGATCCTCAAGCTCATGAAGAAGTAGGCGCCGGTCGGCGTCGGACGTGTCTTTGCGGGGCACGCTGGGGCGGGGCTGGCCGAGGTGGCCGGCTCCGCCCCTCTTCTGTGTGGGAAGGACCCTCTCGGCCCCCGCCGCCGCTGGTGCGCCGCCCGCCGCCGGTTGTCCCACGAGTCGGCTGGGCCTGGGCTGGGGGGATACCGCGCTGGTTGCATCGCCGCGGCGATGCAACCAGCGCTCAATGTTGGCTTTGGCCGGCCGGCAGCTTGCTGCCCGCCGGAAATAGCGGACAGAAGTTGGGCCATGCGTCCCGAGCGCGTTCTTATTTCCTGCGGTTATATGAAGTCGAACCAACATCTGTCCGCTAATTCGATGCGGCGGACCCGAGCGACGGGACGCGCGGGCAAGAAGGGCTCCGCGCAGGGCAAGAAGGCCTTCGTGCAGGGTGAGAAGGGCTCCGCGCGGGACGAGAAGACCGCCCAAACAAGAGCGGGCCGCCCTCTCGGACGGCCCGCTGCGCGCTCCATGGTGCCCCCAACGGGATTCGAACCCGTTTTCTCGCCTTGAAAGGGCGATGTCCTGACCGTTAGACGATGGGGACGCAGGCCACAGTATATCAGAGGCGCGCGACCTGCCGCCCCCAAGAGGGACCCGGAGAAGCGCGCCCTGCCGCCCCCAAGAGGGACCCGGAGAAGCGCGCCCTGCCGCCCGCCCTCGCGTACCTACCAGTCGAGCCCCTGCTCGTCGGCAAAGGCCTGCGCCGCATCCTGAAAGCCGGGCAGCTGCGCGGCCCACTCGAAGAAGTCTGGCACGTCGGTGAGCACCGCCTCCGCCTCGTGTATGCAGAGCATGGCCTCCTCGTAGCTTGCCTGCCGCACGGTCGGCCGGTCCGGCAGGTAGGGCTCCACGTAGACCGGGCGCAGCAGCGCGTAGGCCGCGCCCTCGCAGAGGCTCCCGTAGCCGCGCAGCGCCCGTCGCGCGGCGGGCATGCGGTCGAGCTTGTAGAGCAGGATGGCACGCGAGAGGTGGGTCCAGGTGTTGCCCACGCGCCCCTGGCGCTCGTCGAGCGCGTCGAAGCCCGCCTCGTCCTCGAGTCTGGCGTAGGCGATGGCGCAGGTCTTGCCCGCTCCCAGCTCGTCTGCGGGCATGATGTCCAGGAGCTCGAGGCAGGTCTTGGTGCAGAGCCGGTAGCGCTGGCTCGCCAGGCAGGCGTTGGCGATGGCGAAGCGCAGGCGCAGGGCCGGCCGCGCAAATACGTCGGCCCAAGCGCCGCTCTCCTTGGCACCACTTCCTGCGGGGCCGCCCTTCTTACCGTTGTCCCCGGGCACGGCGAGGCGGTCCCCGCCGTCGCGCAGGATGCCCATGAGCTGCGAGAGCAGCTGGTCCTGCCCGGGCTCGGCCGCGATGGCCGCGATCACCTGGGCGTCGGTGCAGTCGGGGTCGGTCTGCAGGGCGTGGCCGCAGGCCGCATTGAGCGCCGCGAGTCTGCGCCTGCGCTCCTGCTGGTACTCGTCGTCGTCGCGGACGTCGTCCTCCCGCAGCGAGGTGGCGTAGGCGTCGAGCGCCCGGCCGACCTCCAGGAGCGCCGCCTCCTCGGGCGAGTCCACGAAGTCCTCGGGCCGCTGGCCCACCGCGAGCAGGAGCTCCTGGAACCCCTGGTCGGAGAGGCCGCCGATCTTCTCGCGCCGGCGCAGCGCGCAGCGCATCACCAGCTCGTCGCGTACGTTCACTGGAGGGCACCTCCCGCCATCTGCGAGAGGGTCTGGGCTGCCAGATGCGGCCGCAGCCGTGCCGTCTCCTGCGCCATCCAGAGGCCCAGGGGCCCACGCCCGCTCAGATCCGCCCCTTCGTCGAGAAGGACGGTGGCCTCCGACACGGCCACGATCAGCTCGTCCTCGCTGTAGGGGTTCGTGATGACCCGCGAGAAGGCGCCGTCGGGCAGCTCGGTCTGCCGCAGGATCGTGCGCACGGCCTGGGGGTACGTTCGGATGATGCGGTCGAGGGCCTTGCTGGCCAAGCTCAGGTCCATGGCCTTCTGGGCTATGGCCACTTGGGCCAGGAGCATCCAGGCGTCGTCGGCCCCACGCGCCGGGGCCCAGCCAGCGCAGCGGGCAGCCAGGGACTGGAGCCCCGCGGCATCCTCGAGCTTGGCATAGGCCAGCGCCATGGTCAGGTGCACGCCCGCGGTGTCCGTGGGGTCGTCCGCCAGGAGACGCTCGCCCAGCCGCAGACACGTGCGGTTGCGGCCGCAGATGAGGGCCAGCTCGGCCATCGAGGCCATCCAGCGACGCCAGGGTCGCATGGCGATCTCCTGCGCCAGCTTGGTGCGCTCGTCCTGCGTGGCGCCCTCCCGGTCCCGCGCCTCGCTGCAGCCTGCCAGAACCTCGGGCTCGCGCTCCGCCAGGCGCCGGTAGCGGCCCTCGAAGGAGGTCGTGGGGTCGAAGGCCATGCGCTCGGCGTCGTAGCAGTGGCTGTCGAGCGAGACGGCCTCGGCAAGCAGCGCCTGGGCGCGCGCGACGATCTCCTGCGCCTGCTCGTCGGTGGAGAAGGGCAGCTGGTAGTCGATGAGGTCCGTCGCGTCCGCCACCAGGTGGAAGGCGCGGTCGGCATCGGTCTGGGGGAGGGAGTCGCGCTCCTGGGCCAGCCGTCGCCCGAAGTTGGAGAAGGCGCGCGTGGCCACCACCGGATCGCCCTGGTCGAGCGACCGGGCGTAGCGTATGGCCATCCTCTGGTAGTCCTCGCGCTTGGCGTCGTATCCCATCGCAGCTCCTCTCGCCCTCACATGGTACCCGACACGGGGCACTGCGATGCGCTCGCGGCGGGCGCTGGCGCCCCCGGAGCCTGCGAACCGCTGGTGCGGAGTTATGTTTCGAACCGCTTAAGCATTGTTTCCGACCTGCAAATAGCTGCTCGGCGGACGGCGGCAAATCGTCGGTGAAAACCTGGCCTTCACAATCAATAAGAACAGCCGAAATCCTCGCTTTATGCAAGTTTGCGAAACTTCCCTCAATTCTATGAATTACGACGGTTTCTCATGAGAAAACCCGACGGATTCCAAAGGTGTACCCTCCTTCATCACTTCACACGGTTCCAGGCGGGAGACACCCGTCTACGTGCGGAAACTGAAGGAGGTTTGTCCGGAAATGAATGGCCTGGCAGTAATCTTGATAAGTGCGGTTGTCCTAATTCTGGGCTACCTCCTGTACGGTCGCTGGCTTGCCAACGAGTGGGGCGTGGACGCGCAGGCGGTCACTCCCGCACGGCGCATGGAGGATGGCAAGGACTTCACGCCGGCCTCTCGCTTCACGGTCTTCTCGCACCAGTTCTCCTCCATCTGCGGCGCGGGCCCCGTCACGGGCACCATCGTGGCCATGGCCTTCGGCTGGGTCCCCGTCATGCTGTGGGTCCTTGTCGGCGGCATCTTCTTTGGTGCCGTGCATGACTTCGGCGCCCTCTACGCGTCCATGAAGAACAACGGCAAGTCCGTGGCCCAGCTCATCGAGAAGTACATCGGCAAGACGGGTCGCCGCCTGTTCACGCTCTTCTCCTGGGCCTTCTGCCTGATCGTGATCGCTGCCTTCACCTCCATGGTGGCCGGTACGTTTGCAACCACCGCAGGGGCCGACGGCGCGGTCGACTACGCCAAGTCCTACGCCGGTGGCGCCGCGGGCACCATCTCGATCCTCTTCACCTTCGTGGCCATCGCCTTTGGCTGGGCCTGCCGCAAGTGGAGCCTGGACGGCTGGAAGCAGTTCGTGCTGGCCATCGCCCTCATGCTCGCCATGTTCGCCGTGGGCATGCAGTTCCCCATCTACCTGGACACCTACGGCTGGATCGCCGTCACCATGGTGTACCTGATCTTCGCGGCCGCCATGCCCGTCCAGACCCTCAAGCAGCCCCGTGACTACCTCACCGTGATCATGATGATCACCATGATCGTGTCCGCCGTCCTGGGCATCCTGCTCATGGCCTTCAACGGTCAGGCGACCATGACCGCCCCGGCCTTCGTGGGCTTCACCAACGCAAAGGGCCAGATGCTCTTCCCCGTGCTCTTCGTGTCCGTGGCCTGCGGCGCCCTCTCCGGCTTCCACAGCATGGTCTCTGCCGGCACCTCCTCCAAGCAGGTCCAGAACGAGACCGACGCCCTGCCCGTGGGCTACGGCGCCATGGTGGTCGAGTCCTTCGTGGGCATGATCGCCATCGTCATCGCCGGCATCATGTTCGGCGACATGAACACCGCCGGTACCGGCGCCCTGAACAACGGCGTCGCCTCCACGCCCTTCCAGATCTTTGCCGCCGGCATCGCCCGTGGCATGACCATGATGGGGCTCGACCAGACGGTGGCCACCGTCTTCATGACCATGTGCGTCTCCGCCCTGGCCCTCACCTCGCTCGATGCCGTCGCCCGCGTGGGCCGCGCCGCCTTCTCCGAGCTCTTTGCCAAGACCAACGATGCCCTCGTGGACGCCTCCAAGCAGTCCGGCCTCACCAAGGTCACCGGCAACCCCTGGTTTGCCACCGTGGTCACCCTGGCCTTCGGCCTGCTGCTCACCTTTGGCGGCTACCTGGCCATCTGGCCCCTCTTCGGTGCGTCCAACCAGCTCCTGGGCGGCATGACCATGATCGCCATCGCCGTGTTCTGCAAGTGCACCGGCCGCAAGGGCGCCATGCTCTACGTGCCCGTGGCCTTCCTGCTCGTGTGCACCTTCACCTCGCTGGTCATGAGCATCATGGGCTGCGCCAGCGCGCTGGCCGCGGGCGGCGTTGCCGTCATCGCCACCTCCGGCATCCAGCTCGTCTTTGCCGTGCTCATCACCGTGCTGGGCGTGATCGTGGCCTACAACTGCCTCAAGGAGCTCTTCCAGCGCGAGGCCGGCTCCATCCCCGACGAGGAGCCCGAGTGGTCCGAGCTCGGCCGCAAGCACGTGGCCGAGGCCGAGGCCGATGCCAAGGTCGCCGCTGGCAAGAAGGCCGTGACCGCCTAGGGACGTGACCGCCTAGGGACGTGACCGCCTAGGGACGTGACGCGGCGGTTGCCCCAGGCGACAAGAACGCCCCAGGCAAGAAGAGCGCCCCAGGCGACAAGAACGCCCCAGGCAAGAAGAGCGCCCCAGGCGACAAGAACGCGATGTGGGCCCGGCACCCTGTGCGCCGGGCCCTGTTCTTGTGCGGCGGAGCCAAGGGCGCCGCCTCGCTGCACCCGGGATGCGGGCGGGCTCACTGCCAACTGGGGTTTCTCGCCGCCGAGCCCATCCCGGGTGCGGAAAGCAGGGCTTTCGGGCGGCAATCCTGCACCCGGGATGCGGGTGTCCCCTCAGCCAACAGGCATTTCTCGCCGCCGAGCCCATCCCGGGTGCGGAAAGCAAGGCTTTCGGGCGGCAATCCTGCACCCGGGATGCGGGCGGGCTCACTGCCAACTGGGGTTTCTCGCCGCCGAGCCCATCCCGGGTGCGGCTGGGGCCCATATGGGCGCACCCGGGATGCGGGCGGGCGCGAGGCCGCACAGCTGTCGACGCCTCGTCTAGCGGGTTTCTGCGGCATTTCGTCCATTTGTCGCATAACCGCTGGCCGAAAAGATTTCTTGCCGTTCGCCGATTGCGCGGAACAACCAAATCTACCTGCGCCAATAAGCACTTGTCTTGTGCAGAAATACCGTTCGCGGCTGTCCGCGACCTACCGTTCGCCGAGCGGCTATCCTGTTGCATCGGTGAGGAGAAACCTCGCCACTCTTATCCGCAACGGGGGTTGCGGCACGAATTGGAGGATGCACTATGGGACGTTTCACTAACCCGCGCGACCTGTACTTCGGCGAGGGCGCCCGCCACGAGATCAAGAACTTCAAGGGCCACAAGGCCATGATCGTCTCTGGCGGCTCCAGCATGCGCCGCGGCGGCTTCCTGCAGGAGGTCCAGGCCGACCTCGAGGCTGCCGGCATGGAGGTCCAGCTCTTCGAGGGCGTCGAGTCCGATCCTTCCGTCGAGACGGTCATGAAGGGTGCCGCGGCCATGGAGGCCTTCGGTCCCGACTGGATCGTTGCCATCGGCGGCGGCTCGCCCATCGACGCGGCCAAGGCCATGTGGATCAAGTACGAGTACCCCGAGTGCACCTTCGAGGACATGTGCAAGGTCTTCGGCATCCCCGAGCTCCGCAAGAAGGCCCACTTCTGCGCCATCTCCTCCACCTCCGGCACCGCTACCGAGGTGACCGCCTTCTCGATCATCACCGACTACCACAAGGGCATCAAGTACCCCATCGCCGACTTCGAGATCACGCCCGACGTGGCCATCGTCGACCCCGAGCTCACCTACTCCATGCCCGCCAAGCTCTGCGCCCACACCGGCATGGACGCCCTGACCCACTGCCTCGAGGCCTACGTCTCCACCGCGGCCTCCATGTTCACCGACGCCAACGCCCTCCACGGCATCCGTGAGATCCACCAGTGGCTGCCCGTCTCCTACACCGGCGACAAGGAGGCCCGTCAGCACATGCACGAGGCCCAGTGCATCGCCGGCATCGCCTTCTCCTCTGGCCTGCTGGGCATCGTGCACTCCATGGCCCACAAGACCGGTGCCGCCTTCGAGAACGGCCACATCATCCACGGCTGCGCCAACGCCATGTACCTCGGCAAGGCCATCCAGTGGAACTCCCGTGACGGCCGTGCCCGTGAGCGCTACGCCTACGTGGCCAAGGAGATCCTGCACCTCCCCGGCGAGACCGACGAGCAGCTCGTTGAGGCCCTCGTCCAGGAGATCCGCAAGATGAACGACACCCTCAACATCCCGCAGGGCATCAAGAACTACGCCAACGGCGGCATCAAGGCCGACGCCAACGAGCAGCCCGTCATGGTGTCCGAGGCCGAGTTCAAGGCCAAGCTCCCGCAGATCGCTGCCAACGCCGTGCTCGACGCCTGCACGCCCGAGAACCCGCGCGAGACCAAGGCCGAGGACTTCGAGAAGATCCTCACCTGCTGCTACTACGACGAGCCCGTCAACTTCTAAGTTGCGCCTCTCATAGAGCGAAAAGGGCGGCGGAGCCTCCGGGTTCCGCCGCCCCTCTTGTACTGCGGGCAGAAAGGGGTACTCCCCTGGTGCCCGGCGATGCGCAACGGGCACCAGGGGAGCACCCCTTTCTGCCCACTACTCCACGGGCTTGGCGAAGTCGCGCACGGCCTCCTGGAAGACGCCCCCATCGGTGCGATAGGGCACGAACCTGTCGCCCTCGTGCTGGTAGGCGTCGTCGCCCTTGGCAAGGAGGCACAGGATCGCCGAGCCCTCGCCCGCATAGGCCAGCTCCACCGCGCGATGGATGGCCTTCTCGCGATCTGGGATCACCTCGTACGAGGTACCGGCCGGGGTGGCGTCCACCAACTGCTGGCAGATGTCCTCCACGCGCTCGTGGGCGGGGTCATCCTCGGTGTATATGACGTGGTCCGCCCACTTGGCGGCCTCCTGGGGCAGGTCCTGCCGACGCTCGTAGGCCTTGTCGCCTGGCGCGCCAAACACGGCGATGATGCGCCAACCAGGGAACTCCTGCCTCACGGACGGGAAGAGCCGCTGGAAGGAGAGCTTGTTGTGGGCATAGTCCACCAGGGCCACGGCCCTGCGGTCCGGCGAGAAGAGGAGCTCCATGCGGCCGGGGACGCGCACGTACAGAAGGGCGTCGCAGACCTGCCGGCGCCCGACGCCCAGCACCTCGCAGATGGCGATGGCCGCCAGGGCGTTGTCTACGTTGAAGGTGCCCGGCATCGCCAGGGCCACCTTGCCCGACCAGCTGGGAGTGTGCGCGTAGAAGGTCACGTAGCCGTAGCCGGGGTCGATGTGGTCGGCCCACACGTCTGCCTCCGGGTTGGTGGCCGAGAAGGTCACCACGCGCTCGCAGCGCTTGGCCCGGGCCAGGATGGTGTTTGCCCGGTCGGAGTCGAGGTTGACCACCGCCACGCGGGCCTGGTCGAAGATGCGCAGCTTGCTCTCGAAGTAGTCGGCGAAGTCCGGGTGCTCGGTGGGCGAGATGTGGTCGCGGCCGATGTTGAGGAAGCAGGCGACGTCCAGCCCCAGGCCCACCACGCGGTCGTACTTGAGGGCTTGGCTGGAGACCTCCATGTCCACGAACTCGAGGCCGGCCGAGCGGGCGTTGGCCAGGTGGCGCCAGAGGTCGGGAGCCTCGGGCGTGGTGTTGTGGCTCTCCTCGTTCTCCACGCCGTCGTAGGTCTCGATGGAGCCTATGACGGCAGCGTGCGAGTAGGCGGCGTCTGCGTCCAGGATCGCACGCAGCATGTAGGAGACCGTGGACTTGCCCTTGGTGCCCGTGATGCCTATGACGGTGAGGTCGCGGTCCGGGTGGCCGAAGGCCTCGGCCGACACGAGGGCCATGGCCAGGCGCAGGTCCGTGGCCACGAGGGCGGGGACGCCGGGCGCCACGGCGGCGAGCTCGGGGGCACGGTCCTCGTCGCAGAGATAGGCCACAGCGCCCTTCTGCAGTGCCGACTGCAGGTAGGCGGGCTTGAAGGCCTGACCCTTGCATACGAAGACGTGTCCCGCGGCGGCCACGCGGGAGTCGCAGTCCGCGCCGGTCACGGGGGTGGCGAGCGCCTCGTCGGTGAGGTTGGACGAGGCGGCGAGGAGGTTCTGCTCCGAGAGAAGCTCCACAAGAGATGCAAGTGTCGTATTCATGGGCCCCAGTATAGCGGGTGTGGCGTGCCAAGGGCGAAAGCACACCGTGCTTTCGCCCAGACACCTTTGGCACGGCGGGAGCCGGGGGCCTATGCTAGAATCCCACCGTACGGGCGATTGGCGCAGTGGCTAGCGCAGGTGCCTTACAAGCACAAGGTCGGCGGTTCGAGTCCGTCATCGCCCACCAGGAGCCTCGTCGGGCCAGTCCATCGCGGGCTGGCCCGTTTGTTCAGAGAGCGGCATTGTGGCGGGGAGGTGGACCATGGCTGGTTCCGATGCGAGGCGCAAGGTCATCGACAGGAGCGGAAACAGGCGCATGCCCGTCGGCGTGGCCGACTTCGCGGATGCCATCCAGAACTGCGTGGTAATCGACAAGAGCAAGCTCATTGCGGATGTGGCGACGCGCGGGGCCAAGGTCACGCTCTTCTGCAGGCCGCGACGGTTTGGTAAGTCGCTGGCTATGAGCATGCTCCGCTACTACTTCGAGAAGCCCGTGGAGGGGATTCGCACCCGTGCGTATCCCGGGCTCTTCGACGGCTTGGCGGTGATGGACGCGGCACCCGAGGTCCTGGCCATGCACCAGGCGCATCCCGTCATCTTCCTAACGCTCGCACAGGTGGAGGGCGCCGACTGGGAGGAGACGCGCGATGCCCTGGCCATGGTGATGGCGGACGAATACGGCAGGCATCGCTACCTCCTGGAAGGCGATACGCTTGCCGGTGACCAAAGGGGCTACTTCCATCGCGTACTGAGTGCCCAAGAGCCCGAGAGCGACCTGCGCTACACGCTCTCGCGCCTGTGCGGTTTCCTCGGCACATACTACGGCGTGCCGCCCGTGATCCTCATCGACGAATACGATTGCCCCATCATCTCCGCCCACAACGAGGACAAGAAGCACGACAAGGGTTACTACGACGCCTGCATCCGCTTCATGCGCATGTGGCTTGGCCGTGCGCTCAAGGCAGGTACCGACTACCAACTTGCATGTCTCACCGGTGTGCAGCGCGTGAGCCATGAGTCCATATTCTCGGGCCTCAACAACGTGGACGTGGACACGGCGCTCAACCATCTGTACCGCGAGGGCTTCGGCTTCGTGGACGCGGAGGTGGAGGAGCTCCTTGCCTATGTTGGCCGACCCGACACGATGGACGAGGTCCGCACCTGGTACGACGGCTACAACTTTGGCGGCGAGGGCGTGTATAACCCCTGGTCGGTGATCAACTACGTGCGGAGCGGCTTCCAGCCGGGGTCGTACTGGTCCAACACCAGCGGAAACGCGATTCTGAAGGACCTTGTTGCCAACGCCGACGCGCAGACCCGCGAGCAGGTGGTCGAGCTTGCAGATGGCCGCTCGGTCGAGCACGAGCTCAACCTTGGCACCGTCTTCGGTGACATGCGCACGAACCCGGAGGCGGTCTGGAGCCAGCTCTTCCTGGCGGGTTACCTCACGACCGATGACGTGTGGAACCCCGATGCCGCCCGTGCCGTGCGACCCATGCGCATCCCCAACCACGAGGTGCGCGAGTCATATCGGATCGAGATCGTTGACCGCGCGCGGGCCATCTCCGGCGGGCGGGGCAATCTGGAGCGGCTGCAGGACGCGGTCGTGGCCGGCGACTTGGAGGCGTTTGGCGAGGCCCTCGATCAGGTGCTTGGCCATGCGGCGAGCTTCCACGACCTTACCCTGGAGGAGTCCTACCACGACCTGCTGTTGGGCCTTCTGTATCAAGTGCGGGGCTATCGGTACGTGCGATCCAACCGCGAGGAGGGCCTGGGCCGCTTCGACCTGAGGCTGGACCCGCTGCCGGAGAACGTGGGTAGGCTGCCCGTGGTCGTGGTCGAGGCCAAGCGGCTGAGTCCCAAGGTGGCGCGCGGGGTTGGAGGCGAGGGCTTGCAGAAGGTCCTTGCGCCACTTGCGGCAGAGGGGCTGGCGCAGGCAAAGAGGCTAGGCTACGCGCGGTCGTGTGCCGAGGGGCCTGGGGAGGAGCCCGATGGGACGATTGCGCCTGCCCAAGCCCTTGCCTGGGGTATCGCCTTCCGAGGAAAGACCTTCTATGCCGCGTGCGAGCGGCTGTAGGGCAAGAAGTACAAGCACCGAGTTGGAGTTAGAAAATGGCTGATACACGCAGTGATGCAGCGAAGACTTCCGTCTCCCAGCGCAGCTACGGGCGCGCGGCGGACCAGATGCGCCCCGTGCACCTGACGCCAGGCGTGATGAAGAATGCCGACGGCTCCTGCCTGGCGGAGTTCGGCGACACGCGCGTACTCTGCACGGCCACGGTGGAGGAGGGCGTGCCCCAGTGGCGGCGCGGCCAGCACCTGGGCTGGGTCACGGCGGAGTATGGCATGCTGCCGGCCTCGACCAACCGCCGCAGCCCCCGCGAGTACGGCAAGCGCAAGGGCCGCAGCATGGAGATCGAGCGCCTGGTGGGGCGGAGCCTGCGGGCCTGCGTGGACATGCGGCGGCTGGGCGAGCTCACCGTCACACTGGACTGCGACGTGATCCAGGCCGACGGCGGCACCCGCACGGCTAGCATCACCGGTGCCTGGGTGGCCCTCCACCAGGCACTCTGGGCGCTTGTGGAGAAGGACGCCCTGCACCGGCTGCCCCTCGCGGGCCAGGTGGCTGCCATCTCCATGGGGGTGGTGGGCGGCGTGCCTCTGCTTGACCTTGACTATCCCGAGGACTCGCACGCCGACGTGGACCTCAACCTCGTAGGCATGGGCGCGGGGCGCATCGTGGAGGTCCAGGGCACGGGGGAGCACAGCACGTACACGCGCGAGGAGCTGGGTGCCCTTCTTAGCATGGGTCTGCCGGCCATCGACGAGCTCCTGGGCCTGCAGCGCGAGGCCACGGGCTACGCGCAACAGGGGGTCTGACCTTCTGTCACCGGGGTCTGGCCTTCTGTCATGCCGCCGTCGTACGACAAAAGGTCAGACCCCTGTCAGCTCTATGGGAAGGAGCATCATGGCAGCAATCGATACCGCGACCCTCGACCCGGCGCACACGGTGGTCGTGGCCACGGGCAACGCACACAAGGTCGTGGAGATAGAGGCCATCCTCTCGCCGGTCATGCCCGGCGTGCGCTTCGTGGCCCTGGGCGAGCTGGGGGACTTCCCCGACCCGGTGGAGGACGGCGCGGACTTCTTTGAGAACGCGCTCATAAAGGCTCGAGCGGCGCTGGCCGAGACCGGCCCGACCTTGGGCCTCTCCATGGCCGTGGCCGACGACTCGGGCCTGTGCGTGGACGCGCTGGACGGGGCGCCGGGGATCTTCTCTGCGCGCTGGGCAGGCGAGCATGGCAACGACGATGCCAACAACGACAAGCTCCTGCACGAGATGGCGGACGTGCCCGCGGGCGGGCGCACGGCACGCTTCCACTCCACCGTGGTCCTGGTGCGGGGCGGCGAGGTCCTGCGCGGCGACGGCGACTGCGAGGGCCGGGTGGGCTACGAGAGGCGCGGGACGGAGGGCTTTGGCTACGACCCGCTCTTCTTGCCGGACGACACGCCCGGCCGCACGATGGCCGAGCTGAGCCTGGCGGAGAAGAACCGCATCTCCCACCGCTTCCACGCCCTGGAGGACCTGGCTGCCAAGCTCTAGCGGCGCAATGGCACCGGGCACTAGTGCCCGCCCTCTCCACCCGCCCTTCCGCAATTCTCGCGAGCCACGCATAACACACGTGCGACAATAAGATCGTCTGGGACGGTGCTCCCAGGTCGCCATGGACGGGCAGGGGCCTCGACGTGGCGGGTCCTTCATATCGCAGTCGCGGCCTCGCCCTGGTGGTCGCACACGTCATCTGGCCTGCGGGCCACGGCGGGTGCCAAGGGCCCCGTCGCTCACGAAGGGGGGGCTCGAACATGCGTATCATCCACACCACCGACTACAAGGACATGAGCCGCAAGGCGGCAAACATCATCTCCGCCCAGGTGATCCTCAAGCCCGACTGCGTGCTTGGCCTGGCCACGGGTACCACACCGCTCGGCACCTACGACCAGCTGGCCGAGTGGAACCACAAGGGCGATTGCGACTTCTCGCAGGTGAGCACCTACAACCTGGACGAGTACCGCGGCCTCTCCCACGACGACCCGCAGAGCTACCACTACTTCATGCTCAAGAACTTCTTCGAGAAGATAAACATCAACCTGGAGAACACCCACGTGCCCAACGGTGCCAACCCCGATGCCGCGGCCGCATGCGCCGAGTACGACCGCATGGTCGACGAGGCGGGCTACCCCGACCTGCAGCTCCTGGGCATCGGCCGCAACGGTCATATCGGCTTCAACGAGCCGGATGACGTCTTTAGCAAGGGCACGCACTGCGTGGACCTCACCCAGAGCACCATCGAGGCCAACAGCCGCCTCTTCGAGCGCGAGGAGGACGTGCCTCGCCAGGCCTACACCATGGGCGTGCAGACCATCATGCGCGCCCGCATGATCCTCGTGGTGGCCAATGGCACGAACAAGGCCCAGGCCGTGCGCGACATGTGCTTTGGCCCCGTGACGCCCGCCTGCCCCGCCTCCATCCTGCAGCTGCACACCAACTGCGTGGTCGTGGCCGACTCCGACGCCCTCTCCCTCTGCTAGTGTCACAAAAGTGTCAGACACTTCTGTGACATTGCAAGTTTGATTAATGACAAGGGGCATGGCAGCCGCAGTGGCTGCCATGCCCCTTCCGTACCGCGATGCCGCAGTCTTAGACGTTCAGGACCGTGGGCTCCTTGGTGTAGTGGTTGAGCACCTCGCAGCCGTCCTCGGTCACGATCACCAGGTCCTCCACGCGGACGCCGATCTCTCCGGGCAGGTAGATGCCGGGCTCGATGGAGAAGATCTGGCCCGGCTGGACGGGCTCGTCGTGGGTGGAGCTCACGTCACCGGGCTCGTGGTCGTTGAGGCCGATCTGGTGGCCCAGCCGGTGCGTGAAGTAGGGGCCGAAGCCGGCGTCCTCGATGATGTGGCGTGCGGTCAGGTCGATCTGGGCAAAGGTCACGCCGGGCCGCACGACCTTCTCGGCCTCCTCGTTCGCGCGGCGCACCGTGTCGTACACCAGGAGCTGGCGCTCGGTGGGCTGCGCGGTAAAGAAGGTGCGCGTCATGTCCGAGCAGTACCACTGGCGGCGGCAGCCCACGTCAAAGAGGACCATGTCGCCCTTGTGGAAGACGGTCCCGTCCGGGCCATGGTGCGGGTCGGCGGCGTTTGCCCCAAAGCTCACGATCGGGTCGAAGGAGTGGCCCTCGGCGCCCAGGCTGCGGTACTCGCCCAGCAGTCCCTCGGCGATGTGCTGCTCCGTTACGCCCTCGTGGACCTGGGCGGCAAGCCAGGCCATGGCCTGGTCGTTGGCACGGCTGGCCTCGCGCATGAGGTCCTTCTCGGCCTCGTCCTTGATGGAGCGTGCGTCGTCGACGGCGGGAGAGCCCACCATGTAGCCGGTGGCGGCGTTGGCCTGCATGAGGGGGACGAGCCAGCGGGCGGCCAGGTCCTTGTCCACGCCAAGGGGCTTGGTGGGGTCGATCACGGCGGTGAGCAGGGGGATGGGGCTCTCGGTGTCGTCGAAGGTGCGCAGCTCGGCCGCGCGGCCGGTCGCGTCGGGGAAGAGGCGGTTGGCAAAGAAGACCGACCGTCCGTCGGCGTTGAGGTAGAGGCCCAGGAAGCGCTCGTAGGGCTCGGTGTAGTAGCCGCAGAGCCACCAGATGGACATGGGGTCGCACACGAGGGCCTGGTCGAGGCCCATCTTGCGGAGGTTTGCGAGCACGCGCTCGCGACGGTTGTCGTTCATTGGCCGGTCCTTTCGTTGGGTACAGGGCCCAGTGTAGCGCCGCTGGGAGCAGCGGGGCATGTAGGCGACGGGTGTTCACATTGGAAGGCGCCTGTAGGGTGCGCGCCCCTTTTCGCGGGTTGGCGGCCCTTGGCAACGTGGGTTTGTGATGGGGTCGGTCGCACTTAGGTTGTGGGGCCGTGCACCGGGGCGTACCATGGGTTTTTGCAAAAACGCTACTTTAAACCCACTCTCGGGGGGATTGCATGGAGAACATCGTATCGCCCGTCAACCGCGTGGACGAGATCCGCGAGCGGCTGACTGAGCTCCAGGGCAAGCGCGTGCGCGTGCGCGCAAACATGGGTCGCTCCCGTATCGTGGAGCGCACCGGCACCGTGGTGCATGCCCACCCCTCGCTCTTTGTGATCGAGGCAGAGGAGCGCCGCGGCCGTACCGCGCGCCAGTCCTACCAGTATGTGGACGTGCTCACCGGCACGGTGGAGCTCTACGACGTGGACACGGGGGAGCGCATCCTGGACTTTACCGAGTACCAGGACCAATAGCCGCCCATGCCCGCCGCGCAGAGGGTCGTCACGCCTTGCAAGGTGAACCTGCACCTTGGCGTCCACGCAGAGAAGGACGCCAAGGGCTACCACCGCGTTGACTCCATCATGCTTGCCGTGGCGCCGTGCGACACGGTCGCGGTGGAGGATGCCCCTGCGCTCGCGGTGACCCACGAGCCGCCGCTCCTGGTGCCGGCCGAGAAGACCACCACTTGGCGAGCCGCCCTTCTCCTGGCGGAGGCCCTGGGCAAGAAGCCCGGCGTGGCCGTGCGCGTGGCCTGCGAGATACCCGAGAAGGCAGGCCTGGGCGGGTCCTCGGCGGATGCGGGGGCGGTCCTGCGGGTGCTGGCCGCACGATGGGGGGTCGATCCGCTCGACCCACACGTGGTGGCGGTGGCCCGGCGTGTGGGGGCGGACGTGGCCTTCTTCCTGGACCCGGGGCGGCCGGCCCTCATGGTGGGTGCCGGCGACGAGCTCCGCGAGACCTTCCCCGAGCTTGCGGGCGTGCCCATCGTGCTCGTGATGCCGCCGGGCGAGGGCGGGTCGACCAAGGCCGCCTACGACGAGTTCGACCGCGACCCGGCGGACCCCGGCAGCTACGAGCCCATGTGTCGGGCCCTGCGTGCGGGCGACGTGGCTGCCATCGCGGCCAACCTGCGCAACAACCTGGCGCCGGCGGCCGAGCGCCTCATGCCGGCAATGGGCGAGGCCGAGCGCTGGCTGCATGCGCAGCCGGGCGTGCTTGGGGCGCAAGTCTCGGGCTCGGGCTCCTGCTCCTTTGCCATCTGCGAGAGCGCGCAGGTGGCGGACCGCATCGCCCGGGAGGCGCGCGACGTGCACGATTGGTGGGCGCGGGCCACATTCTCCCTTGGCGCGGAGGGCAAGTTCTGCTAGAATCTCCATCCGCTACGGGTTGTGGCTCAGCTTGGTAGAGCGCTCGGTTCGGGAGCTAGGGAACGTAGTTTCACTACCTTATTCCCAAAGCCGAGGAGTCGCAGGTAAACGGCTCGTTGGTGTGTTGTTGGCCACAAATGGGCCACAGCGTGGCCACAAACGTGGCCACAAAACCCGCG
>CADAUA010000003.1:0-153580 GCA_902791035.1 uncultured Coriobacteriaceae bacterium
CGTGGAGAGGCGCGGCCTCAAGAAGGGGTAGCATCAGGCTGACGCGGGTGCGGGCGATCCCACCTTGCCCTTCTTACACCACGCATATGGACACGATCGGCCAAGTGTCCGCTTGGTCCCGTTATCGGAAAGAAGGGACGCCTAGCGACCGCTAAGCGTCCCCACCTTCCCGGCAGATCCTTGGGCTGCGAGCTGACACAGCGACCAACAAACCCTTACCGCTGCGCGATGACCTTCTCCGTAAGCACTGCCGCAACCTGGTCGAGGGCCACGTCCTGGCGCTCACCGGTCGCACGGTTCTTGACCTCGGCCACGCCCTCTTTCACGCCACGTTTGCCGAGCACCACCTGGTAGGGCAGGCCGATCAGGTCCGCGTCGGCGAACTTGACGCCCGGGCGCTCCTTGCGGTCGTCGACCACGACCTCCAGACCCGCGTCCACGAGGCTCTGAGCCAGCCTCTGCGCCTCCGGCCACACCATGTCGTCGCCTACGTTGAGCGGCAGAACCTCGACCTCGAAGGGTGCCACAGAGACAGGCCAGGCGATGCCGTTCCCGTCGTTGTGCTGCTCGACCACCGCCGCGAGCGTACGGGACACGCCTATGCCGTAGCAGCCCATGAGGAAGGGCTTGTCGTGGCCGTCGACGTCCGCGAAGGTGGCTCCCATGGCGGCGGAGTACTTGGTGCCCAGCTGGAAGACCTGGCCGCACTCGATGCCGCGGGCGCCCTTGAGGGGTTTGCCGCAGGTGGGGCAGAGGTCGCCCGGCTTGGCGGTGATCACGTCCACCCACTCGGGGATCTCGAAGTCGCGACCCTGCTTGGCATGCATGAAGTGGAAGTCCTTCTCGTTGGCGCCCACGAGCCACCACTGCGAATCGCGCAGGCTCTGGTCGGCACATACGCGGATGCCCTCGGGCAGGCCCACGGGCCCTATGAAGCCCTTTACGAGCCCCGCCAGCTGGAGCTCCTCGTCGGTCATCATGTGGTAGTTGCCAAAGGCGTGCTCCGCCTTCACGTCGTTCATGTCGTGGTCGCCGGGGACGAACACGACCACGTTGTTGCCCTCGCCATCAACGAGCGCAAGTGCCTTGCGGGTGCCGTTCTCCGGCACCTCCAGCAGGCGCGCGACGTCAGCGATGGTTCCGGCCCCGGGGGTGGCAACCTTCTCAAGGTCGCCGGCCTCGCCCTCGGAGAGGACGGGCCTGGCGGTTGCCGCCTCTGTGTCCGCGGCAAAGCCGCACTTGTCGCAATAGACAAGCTCAGCCTCGCCGGCGTCAGCCACGGCCATGAACTCCACGGAGGTGTTGCCGCCTATCTGGCCGGAGTCGGCCGCCACCGGCAGGGCGTAGATGCCGCAGCGCTTGAAGATCTTGGCGTAGGCCGCTGCCTCCTCGTCGTAGCACTGCTGGAGGCTCTCCTGGTCGGCCGAGAAGGAGTAGCCGTCCTTCATGATGAACTCGCGGCTGCGCATGAGGCCGAAGCGGGGGCGCAGCTCGTCACGGAACTTGTCTTGGATCTGGTAGAGGGTCACGGGCAGCTGCTTGTAGGACCTGAGCTCGTTTCGAACCAAGTCCGTGAAGGCCTCCTCATGCGTGGGGCCGAGGGCGAACTCGCGCTCGTGGCGGTCGTTCAGGCGCATGAGCTCGGGGCCGTAGGCACCCCAACGGCCGGACTGGCGCCAGAGCTCCCCGTCCGTGAGGATGGGGACCTGCATCTCCTGGGCGCCGATCTCCTCCATCTCCTCGCGGATGATCTGTTCGATCTTGCGTATGGAGCGCCAGGCAAGCGGCAGATAGCTGTAGAGCCCCGACGCGCCCTTGCGGATGAAGCCCGCACGGAGGAGCAGGCGGTGGCTCACGAGCTCCGCCTCTGCCGGGTCCTCCTTGAGAGTGGGGGCATAGAGCTGGGACATCTTGACGTAACGCTTCACGGTGCTTCCTTCCGCTTCATCGGTCCTGCGGTGACAAGGGGTCTGCGTGACAAGGGGTCAGACCCCGTGTCACACACCTTCCGCTTCATCGGTCCTGCCGTGACAAGGGGTCAGACCCCGTGTCACACATGCGTATGATTCTAGCCAAAGCGATGGTGTATCTCTGCGAAGAGCTCGTCGACCATCCGATCCTCCGAGACCTTGCGAATCTGCTCCCCACCGGCAAAGAGCATGCCCTGGCCCTCTCCGCAGGCGATGCCGATGTCCGCGCCGCGTGCCTCGCCCGGCCCGTTGACCACGCAACCCATCACGGCCACGGTGATCGGCAAGTCCAGGTCCTTGAGGCGCTCCTCGACCTCGTTGGCTATCTCGATGAGGTTCACTCGCGTGCGTCCGCACGTGGGGCAGCTCACGAGCTCGGGTCCCCGCCTCCGCATGCCGAGGCAGCCCAGGAGCTCCCAGGCCACGCGGACCTCCTCCACTGGGTCAGCCGTGAGCGAGAGGCGCATGGTGTCGCCGATGCCCTCCTCAAGGAGGATCCCCACGGCAGCGGAGTTCTTTACCGTCCCCTGCTGCAGGGTGCCGGCCTCCGTCACCCCCACGTGGAGCGGCACCTCCGGGAGCTCGCGTGAGAGGGCACGGTAGGTCTCTATCGTTGTCACGACGTCGTGTGCCTTTGCCGAGACCACCACGTCCTCGAAGCCACGGGTCGAGAAGTGCTCCACGAAGGCCTCCGCAGAGGCCACGAGCTTCTCCGCCAGGCTCAGACCAGGGCGCGCGGCCACCTCGGGGTCGAGCGACCCCGCGTTCACACCTATGCGGATCGGGATCCCGCACTCCCCAGCCGCGTCGATGACCTCGTCCACCTTGGACCAGCTGCCGATGTTTCCGGGGTTCACGCGAAGGGCCGCAGCCCCGTGCCTCGCCGCCGCTACTGCCAGCCGATGGTCAAAGTGGATGTCTGCCACCACGGGCAGGGGTGACTCCTCGCAGATGCGCCCGAAGGGCTCGACCGCCGCCTGCGAGGGCACGGTCACGCGGATGATCTCGCAGCCTGCCGCAGCCAGCCCACGGATCTGCGCGAGCGTGGCCTCCACGTCCGTGGTCCGCGTAGTGCACATGGACTGCACCGAAACAGGTGCACCGCCGCCCATAGGGACGCTTCCCACCATGACCTGCCGCGTGCGCTCCCGTGCAGCCCGCGTCGTCCTTGTCTCCATACCTTGCGTCACCCCATCACGATGTTGAGGATGTCGTTTCTCAGTGCCATTACGAAGACGAAGAGGAAGAAGGCCAGGCCCGCATAGCTAATGTAGTTCTGGACCTTGAGGGAGACGGGCTTCCTTCTCGCGGCCTGCACGACCTCTATGAGTATCTTGCCGCCGTCGAGCGGAGGGATGGGCAGGAGGTTCATGAAGCCGAGCGACATGGAGACTGCTGCCAGGAGCTCCAGGTAGGTCTCCAGACCCGACCTGGCCGCCTCGCTCGCCATGACCGATATGCCCACTACCGAGCTTGACTGTCCAAGCACCTCCATCGTGTGCGTTGGCACGATGAGCCGCACGGCAAACGAGAGGACCTGCCCCGCGTAGTCGAAGGCCACGAGGGATGCCTGACCAAACGTGAGGTACTGGGTACGCACCGGAGCGCTCACACCCAGGTACTGCACCGTCTGACCATCCGGTACGTCCACCATGGTGGTCATAGCCCGGCCGTCATGCTCGTAGACGATGTCGAAGTCCTGTCCCGTGGCCAGGGCATCGTCCACGGCATCCCCCAGGGTCAGCCAGTCCGTGACCGGGACGCCGTCGATGGAGTCCACGACGTCACCTGCCGTGAGCCCTGCGGCCTCTGCGAGCGAGCCCGGCTCCACGGAGCCGATCTGGTTCGTGTTTACCCCCACCTGCACGCCAAAGCCCATGAGCACGCCCACCAGCAGCGCCCACGCCAAGACGAGGTTCACTGTGGGCCCAGCCAGGAGACAGACCGCGCGCTGCCAGAAGCTGCCACCCAGATAGGTGCGCGACCGCTCCAGGGCAAGGAGGTCGTCCGCCCCCATGTCAAGCTGCCGTGGCTCCCCAATGGCGCTCACGCCCGTGGCGGAGAAGTCGTGGTCGCGGTCGTACTCGGTACGGAGCTCGGCATCACGCTCGAGGTCGTCGAAGGCGATGTGGTAGTCGTCCACTTCCGCGTCCCCGGTATAGGTCTGCCGTCGGCATGAGGCCCAGTCCTCGAGAACGAGCAGCATGCCGAGAGCGCGGTCGTGGTCGCAGCCCAGCGCCTGCGCGAGATCCTCGGCGCAGATGGACCCGCGGGTCACGAGCAGGTGGAGGGCCTGGCCCTGCAGCTCGTCGACCTCGCCTTCCATGCCGCAGATCCGGGTGTAGCCACCCAGGAGCACGGGGGTCACACCCACCTCGGTGCCGTACCTCTTGCTCTTGTGAGAGATTCGCAGCTTGCAGGGCATACCCAGGAAGAACTCCGTAACGCGCATGCCGAAGGCCCGTGCGGCGAGGTAGTGCCCGCCCTCGTGCACGAACACGAGGAGCGACAAGGTCACGAGCCCCCAGAAGACCGTCACCAGCACGTCCCAGAGGCCGCTCACGCACCCACCCCCAGGCACTCCCGCGCCAGGGCGCGCGACCGCGCGTCAACCTCCGAGAGCTGTGCCAGGTCCTCCACACGTTCGGCGGTCGTCAGGCCCATTACCTCGCGCACACAGTGCTCGATGTCCATGAAGCCGCAGGCACCCGTACGAAAGGCGGCGTTTGCCACCTCGTTCGCCGCGTTCATGGCGCAGGGCATGGTGCCACCCGCTCGCCCTGCCTCCTTGGCCAGTGCCAGGCACCCGAAGGTCTCCTCGTCGGGTCGTGCGAAGGTGAGCGGCGGCTCGTCGCACCAGTCCACCCGCGGGGTGGGAGACTCCCACCTCTCCGGGTAGCTCAGGGCGTACTGGATGGGGGCGCGCATGTCGGAGGGGCCGAGCTGCGCCTTTACCACCCCGTCGCAGAACTCCACCATGGAGTGGATCCTACTCTGGCGGTGCACTAGCACCTGGACCTTGTCTATCGGAACCTCGAAGAGCTGCCTTGCCTCCAGGACCTCCAGGCCCTTGTTCATGAGGGTGGCGGAGTCGATGGTGATCTTCGCCCCCATGGACCAGGTGGGGTGTGCCAGGGCCTGGGCGGCCGTGACGCCAGCAAGCTCCTCGCGCGTACGCCCGAAGAAGGGACCGCCAGAGCAGGTGAGCCAGATGCGATGTACCCGCTCGGGGGCCTCGCCCACGATGCACTGGTAGATGGCGCTGTGCTCCGAGTCCACGGGGACCAACCTGCCCGGTTCCACCAGGGGCATGAGGAGGTCGCCGCCCACGACGATGGACTCCTTGTTTGCATAGGCCAGGATTTTTCCCGCCTTGAGGGCCTCGTAGCCGGCGCGGATCCCTGCGACCCCTTCCACGGCGTTGACCACACAGTCCACGTCGTCGAGGGCTGCCAGCTCGGCCACCGCATCGGGGCCGGATCCCAGGGCGCATCCTGCGGGCAGCCCGTCTAGCACCCCGTCACGTGCATGGCAGGAATCCGCCACCGCCACGTGCCCCGCACCAAACTCCCGCGCTGCGTCCACGAGCTTGTTCGTCGAGGAACGCACGGCAAGTGCGGTCACCTGCAGGCGGTCAGGGTGCTGGCGACAGACATCCAGCGTCTGGCTTCCGATGGATCCGGAGCAACCAAGGACCGCGACGCGAAGCACGTGCGGCCTGGCCGCATGCTGCCCGTCGCGCTCGAATATGCTCATATGATTCCCCCAAAGAGGAGCAGGATGTAGGCAGTGGTGCAGCCAAAGAGCAGGGAGTCGGACCGGTCCAGGAGCCCGCCATGGCCAGGCATTATGTTTCCCGAGTCCTTGACTCCCACGCCGCGCTTGATGCGCGACTCGAAGAGGTCGCCGATGTCCCCCACCGTGCCCACCACGAGCCCCATGAAGATGGCATACAGGACTGGGAGGGAGTCGCCTCCCGCCCACAGGCGGGAGAGAAGCACGAAGACGAGGATGGAGCCGCACATGCCACCCGCGAAGCCCTCCCAGCTCTTGTGCGGGCTTATGCGCGGGGCCATCTTGTGCGCCCCAAAGCGGGAGCCCACGAAGTAAGCGAAGGCGTCGTTCACCCATACGGAGGCCATGCTGCCGAAGGCAAGGAGCGCCCCATCGATTCCGGGATCGGTCATGCGCAGGAAGACCACCGCACAGAAGGCAACGGAGGTGTAGATGGGACCGAAGACCGTTGCTGACACGTCCGCAAGGCTCGCCCGCGGCGTGAAAACGTACCAACAGGCGGTGGCGATGAGGAGCAGGAGCACGAGCAGGACTATGCCGGGAAGGCCCCAGATGTAGCTTGCCACCGGGAAGGCCACTGCGGCGGTGAGCCCCACCAGTTCCATTGGCATCCGGCCCGCCATGCGGCAGATGCGGTAGAGCTCGGAACAGCATAACCAAGCCATGGCAGACACTAGGAGTACGGTGGCGAAGGGGTGCACGAAGATGCAGGCCACCACGAGAATCGCGTAGATGGCCCCGGAGGTCGTCCGCGTAAGCAGCTTCTCGGTACCGGCGCGCATGCGCTGGCCCCTGAGGATTCCCTGCGCCCTGTCCTCCGCCTTGGCAGCGCGGCGGACCTCCAGACGGTCGATCTGCCGGTCCAGACCCTTGGCCATGGATACGGGATTGCGATGGGCATGCGTTCGATCTCCCCCACTGTGCATGCCCGTGGAGGCTTCCTGCCTCTCCTCTCCCTCGCTCACGCGCTCACCACTCCTCCGAAGCGCCGATGGCGGCCCTGGAAGGACCTGATGGCACGCAGCATGTCCCATCTTGAGAAGTCCGGCCACATGACGGGCGTCACGTAGAACTCCGTGTATGCCAGCTGCCACAGGAGGTAGTTCGAGAGGCGCTGCTCCCCGGACGTGCGGATGAGAAGCTCCGGGTCGGGAAGCCCCGCCGTGTAGAGATGGCTCTCCACGAGGGCCTGGTCGACGTCTTGCGGTTGCACTATGCCGGCTGCCACGTCCTGCGCGATCAGCCGGGCCGCCCGGGTAAGCTCTGCGCGGGCCCCGTAGTTGACCGCCAGCGCAAAGGTCATGCCGGTATGGTCGGCCGTCTCGTCGAGGCCCTCCTCAAAGACGTTGCGGGTCTGCGCCGGCAGGGCCTCTATGTCCCCGAAGAAGCGCAGCCGCACGTTCTCCTGATGGAAGAGGGGCAGCTCCTTGAGCAGCGTGGTGGCAAAGAGGTGCATGAGCATGTCCACCTCGCGCTGGGGGCGTTTCCAGTTCTCCGTGGAGAAGGCATACACCGAGAGCACGTCCAGACCCAGTCGGACGCTCGTAGTGACTGCCTCCCGCAGCGAGTCCACGCCTGCCACGTGGCCCTTCGTGCGATCGAGCCCGCGCGCCTGCGCCCAGCGCCCGTTCCCATCCATGATGATGGACACGTGCCGTGGGATGCGAGTCAGGTCGACGTCATCCAGGGAGATGTCGTCTGGCGCGCCCGAGTAATATTCGGCCAGCTTCTTCTCGTCTATCTGCACCTAGATCTCCATGACCTCGGCGGTCTTGTTCTTCAGAAGCTCGTCGACCTTCTTGGTGTAGGAGTCAGTGACCTTCTGCACGGCCTTCTTCTCGCGGGTCTCGACGTCCTCGGTTACCTCCTCGTCGCGCTCGATCTTCCCGTTGACGTCGCGACGTACGTTGCGGATGGAGACCTTGGCCTCCTCGGCGAGCTTGGCGCATTCCTTGGCAAGCTCCTTGCGGCGCTCCTCCGTAGGACGGGGGAAGGGCAGACGGATGGAGATGCCGTCGTTGGACGGGGTGATCCCCAGGTCGGACTGTTCGATGGCCTTCTCGATGCTGCGGAGGGAAGACTTGTCCCACGGCTCGATGACCAGCATGGCGGCCTCGGGCACCTTGACGCCCGCGAGCTGCGTGATGGGCGTGGGCACGCCGTAGTAGTCGACCTTTATGTCATCTAGGATATGCGGGTTCGCACGGCCGGTGCGGACCTTGCTGAAGTTGTCCTTGAGGACCTGGACGCACTTTGCCATGCTCTTGTCGGCCATGTCGCTGTACTTGGTCATGCTTACCTCTCCTCCTCCACCACGGTCGTGCCCACAGGCTCGCCGTGAATTGCCTTCTGGAACACCCCATCCTGCCCCATGTCGAAGACCATCATGGGCATGTGGTTGTCGTGGCAGAGCGCCGTTGCGGTGGCATCCATGACCTTGAGCTCGCGCTCCAGAACCTCGTGATAGGTTATGGTGTCGAACTTCTTGGCCTCTGGGTGCTTCATGGGATCGGCGTCGTAGATGCCATCGACCTTGGTCGCCTTCATCAGAATCTCCGCACCGATCTCGCAGGCGCGCAGGGCCGCCGCCGTGTCGGTGGTGAAGTAGGGGTTGCCGGTGCCGGCGGCGAATATGGCGATGCGGCCCTTCTCGAGGTGACGGATGGCACGCCTGCGGATGTAGGTCTCGCAGACCTGGTGCATCTCGATGGCGCTCATCACACGGCTGTCCATCCCGTTACGCTCGAAGCAGTCCTGGAGGGCCAGGCAGTTGATGACGGTGGCCAGCATGCCCATGTTGTCGCCCTGGGCGCGGTCCATGCCCGCAGCGGCACCCTGGATCCCGCGGAAGATGTTTCCCCCGCCCACGACCACGGCTATCTCCACGCCGTCCTGCCAGACCGGCTTGATCTCGTCTGCCAGGTGCTGGAGCACCGCGGCATCGATGCCGAATTCCTGAGAGCCCATGAGGGCCTCGCCCGAGAGCTTGAGAAGCACGCGACCGTACTTGTAGTCTGCCAAACCATCCTCCACTCATCCAGGCGAGCGACGCCCGCCGATGTCATCCACCGCATTCTACCAGAGCGGCATTCAGCTAAGCTAACGGCTCCGCCTGCGGTCACGCACGCCACACGAAGGGGCCCGGCGCTTGCGCACCGGGCCCCCATTCCAAGTGAAGCTGTCTACTCGCCGAAGACGAAGCGGACGAAGCCGGCGATCTTGATCTCGTCGCCGACCTTCTTGGAGACCTGCTTGGTCAGCTCGTTGATGGTAAGCGAGGAATCCTTGATGAACTCCTGCTCGGTGAGCACGTTCTCCTTGTAGAACTTCTCGAGCTTGCCGATGGCGATGCGCTCCTGGATGGCCTCGGGCTTGCCGGAGTCGGCGGCCTGCTTCATGTAGATGGCCTTCTCGTGCTCCACCATGTCGGCCGGGACGTCCTCGCGACGGGCGGAGACGGGCTTGGGGCTGGCCCCCACGACCTGAAGGGCCACGTCGTGCGCATAGGACTTGAAGTCCTCGGACTCGGCCGTCTCGGGCTTGGCGAACTCGTAGGCCACGATGTCGGCCTGCTTGCCGCCAAGGTGGATGTAGGCCGCCAGGGCGCCCTGCTCCACGGCGATGCGCTGGAAGCGGGCGATCTTCATGTTCTCGCCGATGACGTGAATCTCCTCGGTGAGCTCGGAGTCGACGGTGTTGCCGTTCATCGGGCAGGCCTTGAGGGCGTCAAGGTCGGCAGGGTCGTTCTCGGCGACGACCTGGGCCAGCTTGGCAGCGAAGCCGGTGAACTTGGGGTTGGTGCCCACGAAGTCGGTCTCGCAGGTGAGCTCCAGGATGGCGCCGGTCTTGCCGTCGTCGGAGATGTAGGTGGCGACGGTGCCCTCGTTGGTCTCGCGACCGGCGCGCTTCACGGCCTTGGCCACGCCCATCTCGCGGAGGATGTCGACGGCCTTGTCGATGTCGCCGTCTGCCTTAACGAGGGCCTTCTTGCACTCCATCATCGGGGAGTCGGTCATCTCGCGGAGCTGCTTTACGAGGGCTGCGGTAATCTGAGCCATGGTGCCCCTCCTTTGGGGTCTAGGGTGTGCGGGTTAAGAGTGGGCTGGTGCTACTCGGCAGCAGGGGCCTCGGCCTCGACAGGGGCCGACTCCTCGGGAGCGGCCTCGCCGGCCATCTCCTCGGCGCTGATCTGCTCCTTGCCAGAGCCGGCAAGCACGGCGTCGGCCGCGAGCTCGCACATGAGGGCGACGGAACGGATGGCGTCGTCGTTGGCGGGGATGCCGTAGTCCACGACATCGGGGTCGGAGTTGGTGTCGAGCAGGGCGACCACGGGGATGTGCAGGCGGTTGGCCTCACGGATGGCGATCTCCTCGCGCTTGGAGTCGATCACGAAGAGGGCCTGGGGCAGGGCCACCATGTCGCGCACGCCGCCGAGGTTGGCCTGGAGCTTGGTCAGCTCCTTCTCCAGCAGGGCCTGCTCCTTCTTGGTGAGGGCAGCCATGCGGCCGTCCTCCTTCATGGTCTCGAGCTCCTCCATACGGGCCACGCGGGAGCGCATGGTCACGAAGTTGGTGAGCATGCCGCCGAGCCAGCGCTCGTTGACATAGGGCATGTTGCAGCGCTGGGCCTGCGTGGTAACGGCCTCCTGGGCCTGCTTCTTGGTGCCGACGAAGAGGACCTTGCCACCCTTGGAGGCAGTCTCCTTGAGGAAGGTGTAGGCCGCGTCGGCGCCGAGCATGGTCTGCTTGAGGTCGAGGATGTAGATGCCGTTGCGCTCACCGAAGATGTAGGACTTCATCTTGGGGTTCCAGCGGCGGGTCTGGTGACCGTAGTGGCACCCGGCATCGAGAAGGGTCTGGATAGTGATCTTGGCAGCCATTGTGACCTCCTGTGGTTGGTCCTCCGCGCGAGGTCGACCCCAGCTCGCCACCCGGAGCCTGGCTTTGGAGCCCCGAGCACCACGGCGGCTGGGTAGTCGCGCGTGCGAATTGGTGCTGCCCGCAGGCAGCAGCCATGCGAATGCACAGCGAGAGAGGATTATAACAGCTCGAGGACTTCTGTGTGAAGTATGTGACGCTTAGGTCCTGCCTTCACGACTCCCACACGCCACAGGGTTCTTCTATGGAACCGTCCCCCTATTCCGCCCTTGGATGGGCAAGGCGTTCCGCGTCCTTGAGCCGCTCGATCGAGAGATGCGTATAGACCTGCGTGGTGGAGAGGCTCTCGTGGCCCAGGAGCTCCTGGACGCTCCGCATGTCCGCCCCGCCACCTAGGAGCTCGGTCGCATAGGTGTGCCGCATGGCGTGCGGCGTGAGAGTGGGGTCAAGCCCGGCAGAGCTCACTTGACGCTCGAAGACCGTCCGCAGAGCCGCCGCGGACATCCTCCTTCCCCGCGTGGACACGAAGAGCGCGCTGGTGGGCACCTTGGCACGCACCAAGAGCTCGGGCCTCCCCTCCTCGAGGTAGCGCTGCAGCCAGTCCAACGCCACCTCGTAGACGGGCACTATGCGCTCCTTGGAGCCCTTGCCAAAGAGCCTGGCCTGACGAGCCCGGAAGTCCACGTCACGGACATCGAGCGCAGAGACCTCGGCTATGCGGGCTCCCGTGGCATAGAGCATCTCCAGGAAGGCCCGGTCGCGCAGCCCCTCGGCACAGGAGGTGTCGCAGGTGGCAAGAAGCGCGCGAACCTCATCGTCCGTCATCGTGTGCGGGAGCTTGCGGGCTTGCTTGGGACTCGCAAGGGCCGCCGCCGGGTCGCTTGTGGCCATACCCTCCGCGCACATCCACCCGTAGACCCCTCGGATGGCCGAGAGGTGACGGTTCTCGGTCCGCGGCGAATATCCCGCGCGCGAGAGCTCGCCCAGATACGACCTCAGATCCTGATGCGTCGCCTCCAGGGGATCCACCCCCTGGCGCGAGCACCAACCGCAGAAGGCCTCGAGGTCACCTCGATAGGCCTTGATGGTGTTTGCGGCACGACCACGCACGTCCCCCTCGAAGCCTAGGAAGCCCTCGACGTAGGTACGAAAGAGGCTCATGTCCGACTCCCGCACCTTGGCCTGCTCCGTGAGTTCGACGTCGCCGCCCTTGTCCGCAAGGCTAGCCACACGCACCCCCGAACACGTCTGGCCGTGATGCCAGATAGGCGTCGAAGTCCCGCCGCGCGCGCTCTGCCATCGCGTGCCGGCGGTCGTCCTTGCGACGCGGTGCGTCCTCCAGTGGCGGCATGAGTCCCATGTTCACATGCATGGGTTGGTAGTCCTTGGTCTGGGGGTCCGTCGCATAGGCCACGAGCGCACCCAGGGCACCTGTCCGAGGCAGGCGCACCCTTGGCACTCCCGTCAGGTCGCACCAGGTGTTGAGCGCCGCGAGGAGGCCCGAGGCTATGGCCTCCACGTAGCCCTCGGTTCCCGTGATCTGCCCCGCAAGGCGGATCCGGGATCCGGGGATGGCGAAGCTCCCGTCTAGCGCGCGGGGGGAGTCCACGAAGGAGTTGCGGTGCATGACGCCATAGCGGAGGAACTCCGCGCTCTCCAGCCCGGGGATCATATGGAAGACCCTCGCCTGCTCGCCCCACTTGAGGTTGGTCTGGAACCCGACCAGGTTGTACGCAGTGCGGTCTGCGTTCTCGGCACGCAGCTGTACGGCTGCCCAGGGACGTCGGCCGGTCCTGGGGTCGGTGAGCCCAACGGGCTTGAGGGCACCGAAGCGGATCGAGTCCCTGCCAGTACGTGCCACCTCCTCCACCGGCTGGCAGGCACAGAAGAGGTCCCGCTGCTCGAAGTCCCGCGACAGCACCCTCTCAGCCCTAAGCAGTTCGTCTATGAAGGCCTCGTACTCCTCGCGGCTCATGGGGCAATTGAGGTAGTCTCCGGTACCCTCCTCCCCATAGCGGGACTGCTCGAACACGACGCTCCGGTCCAACGACTCGCTGGCCACGATGGGCGCCGCAGCATCGAAGAAGCTCATTCTCTCCCCACCTACGCGCGCCGCGAGGGCGGAGAAGAGAGCGTCCGTGCAGAGCGGGCCCGCCGCGACGACGCACGGCCCCGCCGGGAGGCTCGTTGCCTCCTCACGCACGAGCTCTATGAGCGGATCCTGGGCGATGCGCTGCGTCACTGCCTCGGAGAAGAGCGTCCTGTCCACCGCCAGCGCACCACCTGCGGGTACCTTCGTCTCCTCGGCGGCATCCAAGACAAAGGACCCCATCTCATGCAGCTCGCGCTTGAGGAGGCCTGCCGCGCTGTCCGGCTTCATGGACTTGAGGGAGTTGGAGCATACGAGCTCGGCGCAGAGCCCTGTATGGTGTGCGGGCGACTGGCGCACGGGGCGCTGCTCCACGAGCCGCACCCGCACCCCTCGACTCGCCAGCTGCAGCGCGCACTCGCTCCCCGCAAGGCCCGCCCCTATCACCGTTACCGTGTCCGTCACTTGCCGCTCCCCTCAAGAGTTGGCTTCCTCTCCCTATTCTCCCCCAGGAAGAAGCGCTCGGAAGGCGAGTATCTCCCATCCGGCAGCCGCACCACAAGACCCATGCCCTCGTACTCCGCGAGCGTGCGCAGGGTGGTGATCACGTCCTCCCCCAGCCGCGCCGAGAGCTCATCCGGTCGTAAGGGTGTGGACACCAGGGCGGACATAACCCGCCCGATCTCCTGCTGTCCTTCCCCCTTGCTCTCCTGGAAGCGCAGGCAGCCGTAGTCCAGCGAAATGGACATCTCCAGGTCGCGCTCGTCCGCGATCACGTGGGCCCCCTCCGCAATCAGGTGGTTGGTTCCCTGGGACCCCGGCGAGAAGATCGACCCGGGGACGGCATAGAGGGTGCGGTCGAGCTCCAGGGCCGCGTTTGCCGTGCTCATGGTCCCAGACCTCTGCCCGGCCTCTGCCACAAGCAGGCACTTGGATAGGGCAGCAATCACCACGTTGCGCTTGGGGAACGAGAACTTCGTGGCACCCTGCCCCCACCTCTCCATGGAGAGGACGCAGCCCTCGCCGGCAGCCGCCCGCTCGAAGACCTCCCGGGAGGAGGCGGGATAGACCACGTCCGCCCCACAGCCCGACACCACCACCGTCCTGCCCCCGGCATCGAGCGCCGCCTTGGCAGCCGCGCAGTCGCAACCCATGGCTCCGCCCGACACCACCGTGATCCCACACTCCGCCGCGACCCGTCCGGCCATCTCGGCGACCGCCAGCCCATAGGGCGTGGCCCGCCGCGCGCCGATAACCGAGAGGCAGGGGGAGGAGAGCGCGTCCTTGTTGCCCATGCCGTAGAGAACGGCCGGAGGCGATGAGAGGTCCTCCACAGCCCTCGGATAGTCCTCACACCCGCGCTCCAGCTCCCACATCTGTCCCGTCAGCCTCCCACCCATGCTCATGACACGCTCCTCGACCTGAAGGCCATCGCCTCTCCTACATCGTCCACGCCCACCGACTCCGATTCCCTCAGGTCGGCTATGGTCCTTGCGACCCTTGCAACGCGCACGATTCCACGCCCACCCAGGGCCAGGGACTCCGCGAAGCGCTCGAGCGCCGCCCGAGCTCGTGGGTCCAGCCCCAACTGCTCGACCTTGGTCGCGTTGGCATCTGGCGCCCTGCCATGCGCGACCCTCCAGTGGCGGAACTCCCGCGCCATCTGCACCTGGTCTGCCATCTGGGCCGAGGAGGTGCCCTCACCTCCATGGATCACCTTGCCCGCGGCGGGACGCGCCACGTCGCACACGACGTCGATCCGGTCCATGAGGGGGCCTCCCATCTTGGCCTGGTAGGACTGGATGCGAGCTGGGGAGCAGGTGCAGGGCTGCTTTGGGTCCCCGTAGTGGCCGCAGGGGCAGGGGTTGGCCGCAGCCACAAGCTGGAAGGCGCAGGGGAAGGTATAGACCCCGTCCACGCGCACGAGCCTGACCTCGCCGTCCTCCATAGGCTGACGCAGGCTCTGGAGTGCGTTCGTTGCGAACTCTGGCAGCTCGTCGAGGAAGAGGACGCCTCCGTGCGCCAGGGACACCTCACCCGGCATCACGGGCTTGCCACCACCAACGAGGCCACCGGGGCTTATCGAATGGTGGGGTGCTCGAAAGGGTCGTACGCCGCGCACCAGGTCGTCGATGGGCTCGCCTGCAACCGAGTGGATCAGTATGGCTTCGGATGCCTCTGGTTCCTCTAGTGGCGGCAGGATGGTAGGCAGACGCCGTGCCAGCATGGTCTTGCCCGCTCCCGGAGGGCCGATCATGAGCATGCCGTGCCTTCCGGCAGCCGCAATCGTCATGGCTCTCTTTGGCGCCTCCTGGTCGAGCACGTCGGAGAAGTCCAGGTGCGTGCTCAGTACGTCCACCGACGCCACCGTCTGTTCGAAGCGGCCGTCGAGGACGTTGAGCCCCTCGACTCCCGCTTTGAGTTGGGAGAGACGCGACAGGCCCAGGCTGGCCTCCCCCTGGCTGCCGCGCAGGGCCGATTCCGAGGAAGTCACAAGCTGCAAGCCCTCGGCTGCGGCCAGCATGGCATAGGCGACCTCACCCCGCACCGGATGCACCATACCCTCGAGGTCCAGTTCCCCCACGAAGAGCTTCCCCTCGACGGCTGCCGGCGGAAGCTGCCCCGAAGCCACAAGGATTGCGACCGCAATGGGAAGGTCGAAGCCCGTTCCGCTCTTGTGCATGCCTCCGGGTGCAAGGTTTATGGTGATGTGGGCACGCGGTATGTCGAACCCACATGCACGGATGGCGCAGCGCACACGCGTCCTCGCCTCCAGTATCGCGTGGTCAGGCATGCCTACGATGTCGATTGCCGGAATTCCCCCGTGGCAGCTCGCCTCTACGGACACGGCAAGCGCCTCCACGCCACGCAGCGTTCCGGTGGGGACCATGGTACTTCCGATCATATCTGGTCACCCTCGAAGGCGCCGATGATGTGATGCAGGTGCGCCTCGTCCCTGGCCATGAGGTTCACGGCGATCACGTCGAAGCGCATGCTCATCTCGCGCATCACATCGGCCTGGTAGTAGGCCGCGATTTGCATATAGCGGTTCCGTTTGGCCTTGTCTACGGCCAGCTCCGGCATGGACGCCTCATCCTCGGCTCCCACGCGGGTCTTGACCTCTATGAGGACTACGTCCTCACCATCTCGGGCGATGATGTCCGCCTCGCCCTTGGGGCAGGTGAAGTTGAGCCTCTCGATCTCGTAGCCCCGGTCTTGCAGGTAGGAGGCGGCCAGCCTCTCGCCCGCACGGCCTATCTCACGCGTGCTCCAGCTGGCAAAGGGCCTCCTTCCAGCCTGGCGGGCCTCTCGGTCCGCCTTCCGCCAGGCTGCTATGCGGCGGCGCCACTCCTCGTCGTCCAGCCGCGACCATTCCTCGCAGCCGTCGTCGAAGTCCTCGCCACCCCTACCGACCCCGCCGAATAGCCAACGTTCCTCCCGCATGTGACCTCCCCTGACGTGATGTGTCAGGTAATGGTCGCAAGCGCTCCTTACACCAATCTCCCCCGGAAGTTACAGCTGTCTTGCACCCAGCTTCCGCCAATCTTCCCGTCCTATGTCCACCCCAGCTCAGCGCCAGCGCCCACGGCAGCGGTGGCCAAGACGATCCTCGTGGCCCTCCTAGAAGAGGCGCGGCGCCTCCAAGAAGTTTCCACAGAAGCTGGCTCGGTGGATGGGTGTGAGACCCCGTTCGCGGATGGCCGCGATGTGCTCGGCAGAGGCGTAGCCCTTGCACTCAGCCAGGTGGTAGCCGGGGTACTCCTCGTCACAGGAGACCATGAGGGCATCACGCGTAACCTTCGCCATAATAGAGGCCGCCGCGATGGCGGCGATTCGTGCGTCGCCCTTCACCAGCGTGCGCTCGCGCGGGTGCACGTGCACGGGGTTCCCGTCGATGAGGACGCAGTCCGGCTCCACTCCGACCTTCTCTATGGCACCTGCCATTGCCCTCCGCAGCGCCACCGCCATGCCGACCTTGTCTATCTCCTCCGGCGGGACGTGGAAGATCCCTATGGCAAGGGCCACCTCGGCCACGCGCGCGGCGACCTCCTCGCGCTGTGCCGGCGTAAGCTGCTTGGAGTCGTTGAGACCCCAGACCATGGGTTCCTGCGGCAGCACCACGGCACCCACCGTGAGCGGCCCCGCTATGGCGCCGCGACCGACCTCGTCGACCCCTACCACAATTCCGGTGCCTCCGAGCTCACGCTGCAGGGCGTACATGGCCCGCACGCGCTCCCGCTCGGCCCGCTCCCTCTCCAGACGGCGCGAGGCCACCTCCACGGCATGGCGCACCTGCTTTCGCTGGTCAGCCGCGTAGCGCGCCACAAGCTCCTCGGCATCCTCGTATGAAGCATTGCCAAGAAGCGCACAGACCTCCCGCGCCGTGAGGCTCCTCCCGCCGCCATCCATCGTTCTTCTCCCTCCTAGCTCAACGCCCGCAGCAATGCGCGCGCCCGTTCTGACGCAGCTCCCCTCAACCAGCCCACGGGTTCAAACGAAAAGGGCCGCCCCTCGCGGGACGGCCCCTCTTCTTGCAGGCGGAAACTAGCGCTTCTCGCGGATGCGAGCAGCCTTGCCCACGCGGTCGCGCAGGTAGTAGAGCTTGGCACGACGCACGTCGCCGTGACGCACGACCTCGAGCTTCGCGATCTTGGGGCTGTACAGGGGGAAGGTGCGCTCCACGCCCACGCCGAAGCTGATCTTGCGGACGGTGAAGGTCTCGCGCGCGCCCTCGCCGCTCATGCGGATGACGTCGCCCTGGAAGACCTGCTCACGGGTGCGGTTGCCCTCGACGATGAGGTAGTGCACCTTCACGTTGTCGCCAACAAGAACCGTGGGGATGTCCTCGCGGATCTGCTGGCGCTCGATGGCGCGAATGTAGTCCATGCTGTTCCTCGCTTCTCTAGAGGTGCCGACGCGCTTGCGAACGGCACATAGGTTTACACACAAGAGCGAAGTATAGGACAGCCAGCCGCCCTCGACAAGAACCACATACTCCCCACCCCGAAACGGAAGCCTCAGGCACCTTCGTGCCGTCCTAGAGGCAGAAGCCGATGCAGACGCCGGCCTTTGAGTCGGCCACGCCCACCGATGCTGGGTAGCCCGTCGTGCTCACCTGATAGAAGCAGTCCGCGTTCTGGCCGGTGTAGTCCATGGGATAGGGGCTTCGCAACCACCAGGGCCTCGATGCGTCCCTCCATGTGAGCGCCAGGAGCCCTGCGGGGCCGCCCTCCTGGGTGACTCCCTGCTCGAGGAACCACTCGTACTGAGTGCCCTCCGAGTTGACGACCGCATCGTAGCTTGCCGCCCCGAAGTTGCCGCCGTACTCCGTGGTAAACCAGGCCACGTCCCCGCACACCTCATGTGCCGAGAGGAGCCACAGCGCATCCTGCGTCTGCGTCACGTCAGCCGTTTCGCTCGTGCGACCCGCGTTGTTCGTGAGCTTGCTCACTGGGACCAGCAGGCTCGAGAGGTCCTCCGGCAGGAGCGCCATCCCCTCGTCCGCCAGCCAGGACCGCATCCGGCTCCCCTCCCAGCCGCCCTCGTAGCTAGGCGTCTCGTTCATGGGCTCCTCCGCGATCAGATAGGCCATCAGGGTGAGGCCCCGCACGCCCGAGCCGTCCGCCGCGGAGTCCGCGCGCACCCCGATGACCCGCACATGGGCGAAGGTGTTGTCCGTGAGCACGAGCTCGTGCTCGGCGTCCACCAGCCTTCCGTCCGCATCCAGGATTCCGAACTCCTGCGCTATGGCACGGCCCTCCTCGTCGGTTGGCGCGGCTGCGATTCGCGAACTTATCTCCGAGAGTTCCGCCCAGGTGTACTGGCCAAAGGGCTTGGGCTCCAGCTCGGCGGGCGTGTCTTCCGTGTTGCCGTCCCCCTGCGTACCCGCAGCCGGCACTTCCACCACGTAGGTCGGTCCCTTTCCGATCTTTCCAGTGAACACGAGGAAGGCGAACATCCCAGCCAAGGCCACGAAGACAAGGGCCACCACCAGCCCGATCCCACCGTGCGAGCCCGCCTGCCCTTCACGTGAGTGCTTGGCCATATCCCGTTGCCCCCATCCTCGCTCTGGTCTACCTTCGCACCGCCTTTGGAGCTCGCCATGCCCTGGGAACGTTCAGCTCCTCGAACAGGCGGATGGCATAGCGGTCCGTCATCCCGCTCACGTAGTCCGCCACCTCCACGTCCGGTTTGTCCGTGTCGTGGCGCCGGTACTCCTCGGGGACCTCGTCCATGTGGTCCACGAAGTACCCGAAAAGCCACTCTATCATGCCAGCGGCCTTGGGCTCCTCGTACTTTGCGTCGCCCCTCATGTACAGGGTGTCGAAGAGGTAGGCGCGCATCTCCATCATGGCATCCCAGACACCTGGGCTCATGCGGATCTCGCCCGTGTCCTCGCTGGCCTCCACGATGTCGCGAACCATGCGGTCGATGCGCTCCGACGAAGTCCCACCCAGGAGGTCCCGCGGGCCTTTCGGCAGCATGTCCTCGCTCAGAAGCCCTGCCCGCTCGGCATCGTCGATGTCGTGGCACACGTAGGCAATGCGGTCGGCACGTGCCACGACCCGACCCTCCAGAGTCGACGCCATGAGGTTCCCGCGATGGCAGCGGATGCCGTCCACAACCTCCCAGCTGAGGTTGAGCCCTCGTCCGTCCTTCTCGAGGAGGGAGACCAGGCGCACGCTCTGCTCGTTGTGGGCAAAGAGTGAGCGTCCCTCAGGCGATTCGGGGTCCACGCCCCTGTACTCCGCCATCGCATGGGAGAGTGCCCGCTCGCCGCAGTGCCCGAAGGGCGTGTGACCTAGGTCATGGCCCAGCGCGATCGCCTCGGTAAGGTCCTCGTTCAGGGCCAAGGCCCTGCTTACCGTCCGAGCGATCTGGGCCACCTCGAGCGTGTGGGTGAGGCGTGTGCGATAGTGGTCCCCCTCTGGTGCCAAGAAGACCTGCGTCTTGTTTGCCAGGCGACGGAAGCTCTTGCAGTGGAGAATCCGGTCGCGGTCTCGCTGGTAGCAGGGCCGCAGGAAGTCCTCCTCCTCGGGAACCGCACGGCCGCGCGTACGGGCGCTCAGAGCCGCATGGGGCGAGAGCAGCTCGCGCTCGCGCCGTTCCTGGTCCTCTCTAGTCAGACGTGCCATCGCACCCCCCTATCGTGCCAAGAGTGTCAGAAACCTTTGGCACGCCCAAAGCAAGGGAGGGGCCGCACAGGCGACCCCTCCCCCAGGAACACGTCACTCACAGAACGAGCTTACGCGACCTTCTTGGCGCCGCCGTTCTGCTCGATCTTGGCCTGCGCGGCCGCCAGGCGTGCGATGGGCACGCGGTAGGGCGAGCAGGACACGTAGTCCAGGCCGAGCTTGTAGTACTCGTGGATGGAATCGGGATCGCCGCCGGTCTCGCCGCAGACACCGCACATGATGTCGGGGTTGCCCTTGTGGCCGCCCTGGACGCCCATCTCTACGAGCTTCGCGACGCCCGGGTCGAGCGTGGCGAACGGGTTGACCTTGACGATCTTCTTGTCGATGTAGAGCGGCATGAAGGCGGACTCCACGTCGTCACGAGAGAAGCCGAGGCAGGTCTGGGTGAGGTCGTTGGTGCCGAAGGAGAAGAAGTCGGCGTGCTTGGCGATGTCCTCGCTCATGAGGGCAGCGCGCGGCAGCCCACGGGGATCTCGAGCTCGATGCCCTCGGCGGCCATGACGTCCTTGGCGGTCTTGACGACCAGCTCGCGGACCTGCTTGATCTCCTCCTCGAAGCCCACCAGCGGGATCATGATCTCCGGCTTGGGGTCGAGGCCTTGCTTCTTGAGCTCGCAGGCGGCAGACACGATGGCCGTGACCTGCATGACGTTGAGCTCGGGGTAGACGATACCCAAGCGGCAGCCACGAAGGCCGAGCATGGGGTTGGCCTCCTGGAAGGAGTCGATCTTCTCGAGGAGGGCCTTCTTGGCGGCGACGTCCTTGCCGGCGTCCTCGTCATGAGCCATCTCGACCTCGAGGGCACGCGGGGAGTCAAGGAACTCGTGCAGAGGGGGATCCAGCAGACGGACGATCACGGTCTTGCCGTCCATGGCCTTGAACATGCCGAGGAAGTCGCCCTTCTGGGCATCGCCCAGCTGCTTGAGGACGGACTGCTTGACGTCGTCGGACTCAGCGAGGATGAAGTTCTGGATGAGCTGCTTGCGCTCGCCCAGGAACATGTGCTCGGTACGGTCCAGACCGATGCCCTCGGCGCCGTTGTCGGCGGAGAGCTGCGCGTCGGCGGGGTTGTCGGCGTTGGCGCGGACGCCCATCACGCGACCGCGCTCGGGGTCCTTGCGGACCTCGTCGGCCCAGTCGAGGATGGTCTCGAGGTCGCCGCCCAGCTGCGGACGAACGAGCTTGACCTCACCCAGGATGATGTCGCCGGTGGTGCCGTCGATGGAGATCACGTCGCCCTCGTGCAGGACCACGTCGGTACCGGCGATCTTGCACTCCTTCTTGACGGCATCGATAGCCAGGGCCTCGGCGCCGCACACGCAGGGGGCGCCCATGCCACGGGCGATAACGGCCGCGTGGGAGGTCTTGCCACCGTGGCTGGTCAGGATGCCCTCGGCGGCGACCATGCCGTGGAGGTCGTCAGGGGTGGTCTCCCAGCGAACCAGAATGCAGGGCTTTCCGTCCTTGGCATAGGCCTCGGCGTCAGCGGACGAGAAGACCACGGCGCCCACGGCGGCACCGGGGGACGCGTTCATGCCCTTGGCGATGACGTCGTACTTGGCGGCGGGGTCGAACTGCGGGTGCAGGAGCTGGTCGAGCTGCTCCGGCGCCACGCGCATGACCGCCTCCTCCTTGGAGATACGGCCCTCGTTGTACATCTGGATGGCGACCTTGAGGGCAGAGAGCGCGGTACGCTTGCCCACGCGGGTCTGGAGCATCCAGAGCTTGCCCTGCTCGATGGTGAACTCGAGGTCCATCATGTCGGCGTAGTGGTCCTCGAGGATCTCGAAGACGTGGTAGAGCTCCTTGCCAGCCTCCTCGAGGCCCGGGGTCTTGGGCAGGTCGGAGATGGGCTGGGTGTTGCGGATGCCGGCCACGACGTCCTCGCCCTGGGCGTTGACCAGGAAGTCGCCGTAGCGCTCGTTGGTGCCGTCGGCGGGGTTGCGCGTGAAGGCGACGCCGGTGGCGGAGGTGTTGCCCTTGTTGCCGAAGACCATGGTCTGGACGTTCACGGCGGTGCCGAGGTCATCGGGGATCTTGTTCTGCTTGCGGTAGAGGATGGCGCGGTCGTTCATCCAGCTGCCGAACACGGCCTGCTCGGCGAGGCGCAGCTGCAGGTAGGGGTCATCGGGGAAGTGGACCTTGCCGTCGACGACGACCTCGGGGTACTTCTCGGGATCGACGTTCTCCTCGAAGATCTTCTTGAACTCGGGGACGATGGCCTTGAGGTCGTCCGCATCGAGCTCGGTGTCGAGCTTGACGCCCTTGGCGGCCTTGACCTCGTTCAGCTTGTCCTCGAAGAGCTGCTTGTCGACGCCCATGACGACGTCGGAGAACATGGAGACGAAGCGGCGGTAGGAGTCATAGGCGAAACGGGGGTTGCCCGTCTGCTTGATGAGGCCCTGGACCGACACGTCGTTGAGGCCGAGGTTGAGGACGGTGTCCATCATGCCGGGCATGGAGAAGGGAGCACCGGAGCGCACAGAAACCAGCAGGGGGTCTTCGGGATCGCCGAGCTTCTTGCCCATGCGCTTCTCGAGGTCGGCGCGATACTCGTCGATCTCGTCCAGCACGCCGTCAGGCCACACGTTGTTGGCGGAGTACGCCACGCAGGTCTGGCAGGAGATGCTGAATCCGGGAGGGACGGGAAGGCCGATGTTGGCCATCTCGGCGAGGTTTGCACCCTTGCCGCCCGTGATCCACTTTGCCTCGTTTACAGACGGTCCGGCAACCTCGGTGACGTTGTTGCCGTTCTCGTCCTTTCCGAAGCGGTACACGTGCTTTTCAGCCATAGTTACCCCTTGCTTCTCGCGTTCCAGGCACGCACCCTTTGCGTGCACACACGACTGGCTAATGGCGTTCTCACGCCACCAAACATAGTAACAAGGTTCCACCCCAAGTCTGGCGAGAAACCCCCGTTCCCAAAGTCCCTCCGGTTTCACCAAAACCACATGCCGCAAGAACGCAAAAAGACAAAAGCAGGGAGAAGACCCGAGGGCCTCTCCCTGCTAACCTGCTACCCCAGTGTTGCGCCAGAGCTGGCTGTGATTACTTGTGCTCCCGGTAGACGGCACCGATCGCGTGGCTCGGCTCCTCGCCCGTGAGCGTCGAGATGACCGTGACGGCAGGCCCCAGAAGGTCGATGGAGGGGATGCCCCTGCGGTCGAGCTCGCGACGGATCTCGCGGCGCAGGTTGCCGTTGGCGAAGGTGTGGAAGACCGCGCACGGCCGGCTGCTGTCGAAGTGCTCGTCCAGGTACTCGCGGACGTCCTCGACCGCCGAGACGTTGGGGATGCGGACGATGTCCACAGAGCCATCCCCGAACTGCGCCGCCGCAGCCATGACAACGCTCGTGGCGGTGTCGCCGCGGGAATCGGACAAAACATAGATCACAGGCACGCTCTGCTCGAAGATGTCGTCCACTACATCGAGGTCTGCCATTGTCTAGCCCTCCTAGCTCCGAGGTTCCGAAGGAACTCGAGAAAACGCAACCATTCGTAGACTAGCCTACTTCTTGCGAGAAAGCACCCCGATATCCGCGACATCAACGAATACGTCGGTGAAGCGGTTGAGAAGCCGCAGACGGTTGTCGCGCAGCCGCTCGTCCTTGTCCATCACGAGCACGTCCTCGAAGAACCGGTCGATGGGCTCCCGCAGGCTCGCAAGGGCGGCGGTGGCTGCGTCGAAGTCCTTGCTCGCCAGGGCGCCCTTTACCGCGCGCTCGCCCTGCTCGCACGCGGCGAGGAGGGCACGCTCGGAGTCGCCCAGGATGGACTCGTCGACCTCCGTACCCAGCTTGGCGTCGGCCAGATGCGCGGCACGGGCATAGGCCGTGGCCAGGTCGTCGAAGAGCTCGGGCTGCTCGGCACGGGCCCGGTCCAGCGCCGCGGCACGGTCCAGGAACTCCTGGGGGTCGATGACGCCCACGGAGGACACGGCCTCGATGGCGTCCACGCTCACGCCCTCATCGCGGGCGATGGCCTTGAGGCGGCCCTGGAAGAAGGCACGCACGGCCTGCGCCACCGCAGCCTGGTCGAACTCCAGCCCCTGTGCCGCGTATTGGTCGAGGGAGCAGCGGATAAGGGCATCTAGGGAGACGCTGGGCATGGTGCGCAGCATGGCGATGATGCCGATGGCCGAGCGGCGGACGGCGTAGGGGTCCGAGGAGCCGGTGGGCGGCTCGTTGATGGCAAAGATGCCGCACACCGTGTCGAGCTTGTCGGCGATGGCGACGCAGCGACCCACGACGCCGGAGGGGAGCTCGTCGCCCGCGAAGCGCGGACGGTAGTGGTCGCGGATGGCGGAGGCGACCTGCGGGTCCTCCCCTGCCGCGGTCGCGTAGTAGCCGCCCATGACGCCCTGCTGGTTGGTGAACTCCACCACAGCCTGGCTCACGAGGTCCGCCTTGGCAAGGTGAGCGGCCCGCTCCGCAAGTCCCTGCGTGCGCTCGTCCTCCCCAGCCTCCGAGGCCGCCTCGCGCGCGATGACCTCCATGCGGTGGGTCTTCTGGAGCACGGTGCCCAACTTCTCCTGGAAGGTAACGACCCCAAGGCGCTCGACGAACGTCTCCATGGGGACCTTTAGGTCCTCGTCGTAGAAGAACTTGGCGTCGTCCAGGCGGGCGCGCACCACGCGCTCGTTGCCGTCCACGACGGTGCCGCTCACCGCGGGATCGGCGTTGGACACGACGACGAACTCCCGGGTGAGGCTGCCCTGCGCGTCGTAGATGGGGAAGTAGCGCTGGTTGGAGAGCATGGACTCGCAGATGATCTCGTGCGGGACGTCCAGGAACTCCTCGTCGAAGGTGCCCACCAGAACGGTGGGCCACTCGCAGAGGTTCACGACCTCGTCGAAGGTCCGCTTGGGAGTGTCCACGTGGGCCCCGCCACGCTCGGCCTCCACCTTGGCGATGCCCTCGCGGATGGCCCGGGCACGCCGCTCGGCGGAGAGGACGCCAGCCTGCTCCAGCACGGACTCGTAGTCGGCCGGTGTGGCCACGTAGTGCTCACCGGGACCCAGCACGCGATGGCCACGGGTGGCGTGGCCGCTCGTGACGTCCGCATAGCTCACCGGCACGACCTCGTCGCCGAGAAGCGCGCAGATCCAGCGGATCGGGCGCACGAAGGACTGGTGCTCTGAGCCCCAGCGCTGGCTGCGGTAGTTGGGCCACTCGAGGCCGGCGATGGTGCGTTCGCTTATCTGCGTGAGCATGGGCATTGCCGGCGCCGAGGGGATGGACTTCTCGGCCCACACGTACTCGCGGCCGTCGGTGTCCGCGCGACGGCTGAGCTGCGTGGCGTCCACGCCGAACTTGCGGGCGAAGCCCATGGCGGCCTTGGTGGGGTTGCCCTCGGCGTCGAAGGCGATCTTCGCCGCAGGTCCACGCTTGACCTCGTGGACCTCGTCTGTGGCCACAGGCACGTTCGTGGCTATGACGGCCAGGCGGCGGGGCGAGCTTATCACACCCACGGAGCCGTAGCTCAGGCCAGCCTCCTTGAGGCCCTTCTCCACCAGGTCCGCCACTTGCTTGCTGGCGTGCGTGAGCGGCGCCGACGGCATCTCCTCGGTGCCGATCTCCAGCAGGAAGTCCTTGCACTCCGCCATCTAGGCCACCTCCCCTTCCTTGGCTGCGCCATCGGTCCTTCCGGCGACCTCCGCCAGGTAGGCCTCGCAGCAGGCCTTGGCCACCGCACGCACGCGCAGAATGTAGTTGGCGCGCTCCGTTGCAGAGATGGCGCCGCGGGCATCCAGCAGGTTGAAGGCGTGGCTGCACTTCATCACGCAATCGTAAGCCGGCAGCGGCAGCTTGCGCGAGAGGCAGGAGTGGCACTCCGCCTCGTACTCGTCGAACTTGCGGCGCATCATGTCCACGTCCGCCACCTCGAAGTTGTAGGCCGAGAACTCGCGCTCGTTCTCCAGGAAGACGTCACCGTAGGTCATGGGCGTGCCGTCGGGCAGGTAGGACCAGATGATGTCGTACACGGAGTTGACCCCCTGGGCGTACATGGCGATGCGCTCCAGGCCGTAGGTGATCTCCACCGGCACAGGATCCACCTCGATGCCGCCTACCTGCTGGAAGTAGGTGTACTGGGTGACCTCCATGCCATCCATCCACACCTCCCAGCCAAGGCCCCAGGCACCTAGGGTCGGGCTCTCCCAGTCGTCCTCCACGAAGCGCACGTCGTGCTTGGCGGGATCCAGGCCGATGGCCGCAAGCGAGCCGAGGTAGAGGTCCTGGGAGTCCTGGGGCGAGGGCTTGAGCAGCACCTGGAACTGGTAGTAGTGCTGCATGCGGTTGGGGTTCTCGCCGTAGCGGCCGTCGGCGGGGCGGCGGCAGGGCTGCGGATAGCAGGTGCGCCAGGCGGCGGGGCCCAGCGAGCGCAGGGCCGTGGCCGTGTGGAACGTGCCGGCACCCACCTCGGAGTCATACGGCTGCATGACGGTGCAGCCCTTCTCGGCCCAGTACCGCTCGAGCTCGAGGATCATGTCCTGAAACGTCAAAGGTTGGCTCATTGGTTCCTTCTCCTCAGATCTGCGCCCGCTAAAGCCCGCGGGCATCCGATGGTGGCCAGAAGATGAAGACTGCCCGCGACGACACGGCATCCACGGACACGGGGCCGAAGTAGCGTGAGTCGAGGGAGTTCGTGCGGTTGTCGCCCATCACGAACACCATACCGTGGGGCACGATATAGGGATACGCGATTCCCGCGCTCCCAGTGTAGTCGCTCAGGCTGTAGGTGGGCTTGCCAAGGGTGTAGGGCTCCTCCTGCGCCACGCCGTCCACGTAGAGAACCCCGTCGTCCGTCAAGTCCACGGTCTGGCCGCCCACGGCCACCACGCGCTTTATCAGGGTGGTGGTCCCATCCTCGGGACTCAGGAAGGTCACGACGTCCCCCACCTGCGGGGTTGAGCTTCGATAGGTGATCTTCTCGCCCACCAGGTGGTCCCCCAGCTGGATGGTCTCCAGCATGGAGCCAGTGGGCACGGAGTACACCTCGAAGACGAAGGCGCGGATGACAAGGGCTATGCCCACGCCGACCGCCACCGTGGCTATGGTGCTCAGCACCGCATGCAGGCGGGTCTCCGCCCTGTGCGTGCCGCCCTGCTGGCTGCTCACTCCCCGCCTCCTTGGGTCCCCGCCACGCCCGAAGCCGCCCGTGTGGGCCGACTGCTCTCCGCCATGATATCCGCGGCGAGCGAGCGCTCCTGCGGGCTAAGGTCTGCCGAGGCTATGAGGTCCGGGCGCCAGCGTGCCGTGCGCTCGATGGCGTCCACGCGCCGCCAACGGTCGACCGCCGCATGGTCGCCGGAGAGGAGGACCTCCGGCACCGTCATCCCCTCGAAGTCGGCCGGCCTCGTGTACTGGGAGTACTCGAGCAAGCCAGCGGTAAAGGACTCGTCCCGCGCGCTCATCTCGTCCCCCAGGGCGCCGGGCAGCAGCCGTACGACCGAGTCGATGACCACCAGGGCGGCCAGCTCCCCTCCCGTGAGGACGTAGTCCCCCAGGGAGATGACCTCGTCCGCCAGGGCATAGGCCCGCTCGTCCATACCCTCGTAGCGGCCGCATACCAGAAGGACGCGGTCCATATGGCTCAGCTCCTGGGCACAGGCCTCGTCGTAGGGATGCCCGCATGGGGAGAAGAAGACCACGTGCGGCGGCACGTCTCCCCGCGAGGCGATGTCGCGCACGGCCTCGAAGATGGGAGCAGGCTTCATGAGCATACCCTGGCCTCCCCCAAAGGGCGCGTCGTCCACGGTCCGGTGCCGGTCATGCGTCCAGTCGCGCAGGTCGTATGCCTCGAAGTCGAGGATTCCCTTGCGCTGGGCCCGACCCATGATCGAGGCGTCGAGGTAGGGTGCGAAGACCTCGGGAAAGACGGAGAGCGTCTCGAACCTCACTCCTGCCCACCCCCGTCCAGCATGCCCCCGGGAACCCTCACCGTGATGGGCCCCTCCTCCGGAACATCGCTTACGACGGACTCCACGACAGGGAGGAGCACCTCGCCTAGAGGGCCCTCGACCACCCATACGTCGTTTGCCGGCCCCATCATGACCTCCGTTATGGTGCCAAGGCGACCCAGGGACTCGTCCTCGACCTCGCGCCCCTGCAGGGCCTCGGCGTCGTGCAGGGCCAAGTCGTCCGGGAGGTCGGCAGACCGGGCCAGCAGCATGCGCCCCACCAGGCCCTCCGCGGCATCCAGCCCGCTCACGCCATCAAACGCGACCAGCTGGCCCCAGCGCCCGTCCGACTCCACTGCCGTCACGCGAAGCGACCTGGGGCCCTTGAGGTGCGGGGGCACCACGAAGACCACGAGCCCCTCGCGCACAAGAAGGGGAAGGCCGTGAACGGGAACCGTCACGACCTCCCCTTTTCTCCCGTGCGTCTTCTCCACACGGGCTATGGCTCTGTAGCGCTCGTGCACCGGGCTAGCCCACGACCTCGACCTCTACGGACGTGCCCACCCGCTGCCCGAGGGCGCGAGCCAGGGTCCTGATGGCCTTGATCGTGCGACCCTTGCGGCCGATGACGCGACCGGCGTCGCTCTCCGAGCAGGTGACCTCTATGAGGGACCCCTCGGCACCGTCCGTCACGTCGAGCGAGACCGCATCCTCGTCGTCAACGAGCCCGCACACGATGTACTCGACGAGGTCAGCCACCTTGTCGGATGGCATCTCCTCGTCCTGGGGCGCGATGTCGTTGGTGGTCTCCATGACAGGCGCCGCTCTACTCCGCGCTGTTGGCAGCGGCGGCCTTGGCCTGGGCCTTCTTGGAAGGCTTGGTCTTCTTCTCGACCACGGGCTGGCCGTTGCGCACGACGTCGATGAGGTGGGCGACGGCGTTGGTGGGCTGGGCACCCTTGGCCAACCACTCGTCGACCTTCTCGAGGTCGATGTCGATGGTCTTGGGGTTGGTCAGCGGGTTGTAGCGGCCGATCTGCTCGATGTAGCGGCCGTCACGCGGCATGCGGCCGTCGGCGACGACGACGCGGTAGTACGGACGCTTCTTGGCACCGTGACGGGCCAGACGAATCTTGACTGCCAATGAAAACTCCTCCATACGTTGCGGTGCGCGTGGACTGTGGGATGGCTGCACCGCTAAGCCACAAAGCGAAACCATATAATACGACTATGCAGGGGTGGTCGGGAATGCAGATTTTGTGAACGCTCATGGTCAACCTATGGCCGTCCACAAGGTACCACCAACGGATTCTGCCACAGTAACGGTAGGATTGTGGTGTCAGCTGTCCCTGCGTTGGCCCTGTGCTCGTGGGGACACACTTCGGGGGAAGGTTACGCCATGAATGTTCTCGTTGTGGAAGACGAGAGGAACCTAGCCGATGCGATCGTGCGCATCCTGTCGGACGGTGGCTTCAACGCCGACGCGGTGTACGACGGCAACGCGGGTCTCTCCAGCGCAAGAAGCGGCCTCTATGACGTGATCGTCCTGGACGTTATGCTTCCCGGCATCGACGGCTTCGAGGTGGTGCACCAGCTCCGGCGCGATGGGGATTCCACGCCAGTGCTCATGCTCACCGCCCGAACCTCCACGACCGACAAGGTCGAGGGCCTGGACTCCGGTGCCGACGACTACATGACCAAGCCCTTCGAGGCGCCCGAGCTCCTCGCCCGCGTGCGTGCCCTCTCCCGCCGCCACGGCGAGGTGGTCCTGGACGAGATGACCTTCGCGGACATTCGCCTGGACCTTACCACCCACGACCTCTCCTGCGACGACCGCACCGTCCACCTCTCGGGCAAGGAGTTCGACGTCATGAGCATGCTCATGAGCTCCAGCTCCCGTGTGGTCTCCAAGCAGGACCTGCTCACGCGCGTGTGGGGGGCAGATGCCGACGCCTCCGAGAACTCCGTGGAGGCCTACATCTCCTTCCTGCGCAAGAAGCTAGCCCACATAGAGTCCAAGGTCCAGATAACCACGCTCCGCATGCTGGGATACCGCCTGGAGTACTTCGGCGACTAGCCTCGGGGCCACGCGAAGGGAAGGTTCGTGCTCACTCGGCTCCGCAGGCAGTTCGTAGCCGCAGCAATGCTCCTCGTAGGCGTCGTCCTTGCCTTGTCGCTTGGCTCCACCCTCTGGTCCATGTGGTCCAACCAGGAGTCGATGACCCGCGACCAGCTGGAGAGGACCCTCGAGCAGGGCTTGGACCACGGGCCTCGCTTTGGTGGGCTCACGACCATCCTCGTGGAGACCACGGAGGACGGGTTGGTGCTCGCGCGCTCCGACTCGTCCTCCAGCGTGATGGACGTGGACGTCCTCTCAGACGTGATCACGCGCATCCTCGAGGATTCGGCAAGCTCCGGCGTGATCGACGAGTATCATCTCACCTGGATGCGTGAGGCAGTCACGAACGGCTGGCGCATAGCCCTTGCCGACACGTCCCAGCGCGACGCCTCCTTCGCAAGCCAGCTCACGGCGGACCTGCTCATCTTCGTGGCTGCCATGGCGGCGGTCTTCGGCGTGTCGGAGCTCCTCTCCTCCATCGCCCTGCGGCCCGTGCGCGATGCCTGGGAGAGACAGCAACGCTTCGTCTCCGATGCCTCGCACGAGCTCAAGACACCTCTCTCCGTGATCATCGCCAACACCCAGATCCTGGAGAAGGACCAGTCCCTCGCGGAGGACACCCGCCGTTGGGTTGATTCCACCGCCGACGAGGCCACCCACATGAAGTCCCTCGTGGAGGACCTGCTTACCCTCGCGCGGACGGACGAGGCCGTCTCCGGCTCTGCCACGAGCGCCCTGGTGCGGACCGACCTGGACCTCTCCTCTCTCGTGGACGGCTGCGCCCTCGAGTTCGACGCCCTTGCCTTCGAGCGAGGTTGCGGCCTGGAGTCAGAGGTCGAGCCTGGAATCACCTACTCTGGCGACAAGACCCAGCTCTCCCGGGCAATCCGTACCCTCATAGACAACGCGACCAAGTACGCCGAGAAGGGCACCACGGTCAAGGTGGCCCTCGCGCGCCATGGCCACCGGGCGGTACTCACGGTGAACAACCAAGGCAGCCCCATACCATCTGACGAGCTCGAGCACCTCTTCGACCGCTTCTACCGCTCGGACCGTGCACGGACCCGGGAGACCACTGGAGGCTTTGGCCTGGGCCTTGCCATCGCAAAGGGCATCTTCGACGCCCATGGCGCCAAGATCTCCGTCACGAGCACCGAAGGGTCCGGCACGACCTTCCGGGTGGAGTTCTGAGCATGGGAGGGGAAACTCCCCTGCCCTTCCCCCAGTGGGAGGGTCCAGCCATTGGCCTCTTGGACCTGGACGCCTTCTTTGCCTCCGTGGAGCAGCTGGATCACCCCGAATGGCGGGGCAAACCGGTCATCGTGGGTGGCGACGAGGAGTCCCGAGGAGTCGTGTCCACGGCTTCCTACGAGGCCCGCGTCTACGGCGTCCACTCCGCCATGCCCGCAGGACAGGCCCGCAGGCTCTGCCCACAGGCCATCTGGACCCACGGCCACTACCGACGCTACCGGGAGCTGAGCGACCGCGTGATGGCCCTCCTGGGCGCCGAGACCCCTCGCGTGGAGCAGGTCTCCATAGACGAGGCCTTCTTTGACGTCACGCCTGGCCGCTGGTCCAGGGAGAGTCCCATCGCCATCTGCCGTCGGGTCCAGCGGGAGGTAGCCGCGCTCGGCGTGACCTGCTCGATCGGCCTTGGGACAAACAAGACCGTGGCCAAGATCGCGAGCGAGCGCGACAAGCCCCGCGGGCTCACCGTGGTCCTCCCCGGCACGGAGCGTGCCTTCCTCGCACCCCTCCCCGTGGCTACCATGAGCGGCATCGGCGGATCCACCCAGCGCCGCCTCGAGACCATGGGCATCCGAACCTTGGGTGAGCTCTCGCGCGCGGATGTGCAGGACATGCGACGCTCCTTCGGCGTCATGGGCCCCAGGATGGTGGAGCGTGCCGCCGGCCTGGAGCGCAGCGTGGTGGCGCCACAGGCCCAGGAGGACGACGCCAAGTCCGTCTCGAACGAGAGGACCTTCGCCGATGACCTCACCACCCGCGACCAGGTGGAGGCCGCCATCATGCATGTGGCCGCACTCACCGGCCGCAGGCTCCGGAAGAAGGGCCTCAAGGGCAGTACGGTGACCCTCAAGGTGCGCCTCTCCGACTTCTCGACCCACACGGCCCAATGTCGACTGGAGGAGCCCAGCGATGACGAGCAGCGCTTCGGGCGGGTCGCCCTCGCCCTCCTGCCCGAGCTTTGGAAGCCCGGTGACGCCGTGAGGCTCGTGGGCGTGGGCCTGAGTGGCTTCCACACGGAGGCGGGTATGCAGGCCAGGCTCTTCTCAGACGATGGCCAGCCCACGCACTCTGAGGGCGCCGGACGGCCAAGCGTCTCCATAGTCACAGACGAGCTCCGCCAGCGCTTTGGCGACTCGGCCGTGAGCTTTGGTCGCGACCTTCGTTTCGACGAGAGCAAGAAGCGCCGCGACTAGATTCTCAAGGAGCCAGGGCGAGCTACTCCGCGCCGCCTGCCATCTGGACAGCCACGTCCGGCTCCTCCATGGGTGCCTCGCCCTCGAGCCCCAGCTCGACCCTCGGCGCGTCCGACCAAAGGCGCTCCAGACGATAGAAGTCGCGCGCCTCCTGTTGGAACACGTGCACCACCACGGCCCCGAAGTCGATCAGAACCCATCTGAGCCCATCACGTCCCTCGGTGCTTATGGGGCTCTCCCCGCAGTTCGTACGGACCTTGTCGCGCACCTCGTCCACGATGGCATCCACCAGACGGGCGTTGGCACCGGTGCAGATCAGGAAGTAGTCGCACACGTCCGTCATGGGCGTGAGGTCCAAAAGGACGATGTCCTCCGCCTTCTTGGAGTCTGCCGCCAGCGCGGCCACCTTGGCCAGCTCGAGTGATGTAACCGTCATGCATGCTCCTTGTCTTTGGATACCATCTCGCCGCGCCGCAACGCGGCAAGCTCATTGTACGTCGCAAGCGCCCCCGGGTAGAGGTAACGGCCGCCCTGCAGGACGTACACCAGACCGCTCACGAAGGCGTCCCAGTACACATCCGCCAGGGGGCAGCCCTGCGCCACCAGCGCGCGAGACCTCTCGATGCCCTCGGTGCAAGGCCTCAGCGGTTCCACGCCATCGGCCACGAAGAGCACCATGTCCAGGTCGCTCATGTGGGCCCCGCCCGTGGTGTGCACGCTTATGGCCTGCCACACCTCCGCCGGCAGCTCCGGATAGCGTGCGGACAGCTCCCGGGCCGCCACGATGCCGTGCAAGAGAGGCCTCACGAGCGCCAGGTCGACCCCCAGGTCGACCCCGAGGTCACGTGCCTTGCCCATGAGCTCGTCGTCGCCAAGCGCCTTCTCCCAGTCGTGCAGGATCCCGGCCGCGCCCGCAAGGAAGGGGTCCACGCCATAGAGCACGGCAAGCCCCTCCGCAGTCCGGGCCACCGAGCGCGAGTGCGCCAGGCGCTTCGGCTTCTTGGCCAGCTGGACGGCCAGGTCCGCGTCCAGGCGCTCGAGTTCCTCCAGCTCTGCCGGGGCCAGCTTCGCCTCCGGCAGCCCCAGCCCCTTCGTGCCCTTGCTCATCTCTCAATGTCCCCCATCTGCCCGTAGTGCCCACGCGAAGCCCCATAGAGCTGATGCTTGTGCAGGTAGCCGGTCACCGGATCCGGCGTGAGGTACCGCAGGCTCTGCCCGTTGTGCACCCGCTCGCGCAGGTAGCTCGAAGAGATGGCCAGGGCAGGCACAGCAAGGTAGGTCACGTCGAAGTCGTAGGGCGAGGAGTCGATCACGTCCATGGCACGGTCCAGGTCGTAGCCCGGGCGCGTTGCCGCCACCAGATGCGCCAGACGTGCGATATCGCCCGCGTCGCGCCAGCGCACGATGTCCGTGATGGCGTCCGCACCGGTGATAAAGTAGAACTCGACGTTTGCCGGATAGACCTCGCGCAGGAGTCGGAGCGTCTCCGCCGTGTATGTGATCCCGTTGCGGTCGACCTCGAACCGCGAGGCCACGAAGTGGGGGTTGTCCGACGTGGCCAGGAGCGTCATCGCATAGCGGTCCTCGCCAGACGTGACGTGGCGGTCCTGCTTGAATGCGGGACGTCCCGCGGGCATGAAGACCACCACGTCCAGCCGCAGGTCGTCGTAGGCCTGCTCGGCGGCCACCAGGTGACCGTTGTGGATGGGGTCGAACGTCCCACCCATGATGCCCAGACGGTAGGTGCGATTGGGGTCTCCCCCAAGCTTCGGCAGGTCGTTCTGCCGCACGATCGCCTCGTTCTCCCCCATGGCCTCCCCCAACTAGAACACGAGAAGCTCGTCGCGATGCACTGCGGGCTGCACCCGCGAGGCCTCCAGGAACCTGCCAATCACGTCGAGCTTCAGGCCCCGGACCTTGCGCATGTCGTCGCTCGAGTAGCGGGCGACCCCACGGCCCACCAAACGCCCCATCCCGTCGAGCACGTTGATCACATCGCCCGCGGCGTAGCTGCCCTCCGTGGACACCACCCCTACGGGAAGGATCGAGGCACCCTTCTCCCGCACGGCCCGCACCGCGCCATCGTCGATGGTGATCGACCCACGCACCACCTCCGCGAGCCCTATCCAGAGCTTTCGGCCGGTCTCGTGGCTCCCCTCCAGCGGGACCTCGAAGAGGGTGCCCACCCCTCGTCCGTGGCAGGCGTCCAGCAGGACCCTGGGCCGCCTCCCCATGCAGACACAGGTGGGGATGCCCGCCGCCACCGAGGCACGCGCCGCACGCACCTTCGTGGCCATGCCGCCCGTACCGTACGACGAGCCGGCCCCGCCCACGCTGGCCGCGATCTCGCGCGGGTTCGCGACCCGGGGGATCATCCGCGCCGTGGGGTCGTCGTCGGGGTTGGCCGTATACAGGCCCTCCACGTCCGAGAGGATCACGTATAGGTCGGCCCCCACCAAGGTCGCCACGATGGCGCCCAGCATGTCGTTGTCGCCAAAGGCGAACTCCGCCACGCTCACCGTGTCGTTCTCGTTGACCACGGGCACCACGTCAAGCTCCAGCAAGCGCTCCAAGGTGTTGCGCGCATTGAGGTAGGCATCGCGATCCACCACGTCCCGCCTGGTAAGAAGGACCTGAGCCACGGAGGTCCCATGAGCGGCGAAGCCGTCCGCCCAGGCCTTGGTGAGGGCGGGCTGGCCCGTGGCCGCGCATGCCTGCAGCGTGGGGATGTCCGAGGGCCTGCGCTCCAAGCCCAGGAGCTCCCTGCCGGCCGCAGCCGCACCCGACGAGACCACGATGACCCGGCGTCCCTCCTCGCGCAACGCACACACCTGGGCGCAGAGGGACTCGATGAAGGGCAGGTCCAACGAGCCCGTCTCGTCGACGAGCGTCGAAGTCCCAAGCTTCACCACCACCAGCCGTGCGTCCACCATGCTAGTCGTCATCCTCGCCGAACTCCTCGATCACGGAGTCGCCCCGGTCGTTGTCTGCACCGTAGGCATCCTCGCTGGGAGCGCCCTCGTAGTCGAAGGCGAAGCCCAGGATGCGCACCTCGTCGCCAGTTTCCAGACCAGCCTTCTCCAGGCGCTCGTCCAGCCCGATCCGCTCGAAGCGGTGCTGCAGGAAGGCCACGGCCTCGTCGTTGTCCCAGTCGGTCTGGACCACCATGCGCTCTATCGCGCCGCCCGAGACGCGCCAGGCGTGACGCTCCTCGCGCGTGATGGTGATCTCGCGGTCGCGGGTGCGCCTGTCGCGCTCCCAGCGCTCCGTACGGTCCTGCCTGGGGTCGGCAGCCGGCAGCTCGCTCCTCAGCTCGGCCACCCGCGTCGCCGTCATGGCCACGAGGGCGTCCAGCCCCTTGCCCGTCACGGCCGAGACCGAGAAGTACTGGTGGCCGTCGGCTTCCGCGGCCTCGCGGAGCCTCCTGGCCTGGTCTTCCGTGTCCGGCATGTCGCACTTGTTGCCCACCACGATCTGCGGCCTGGACGCCAGGTCCTCGGCGTATGCCGCGAGCTCGGCGTTGATCGTGCGATAGTCCTCGACGGCATCCCGTCCCTCGTAGCCGCCCGTGAGGTCCACGACATGCAGGATGAGGGCCGTTCGCTCGATGTGGCGCAGGAACTGGTGGCCCAGCCCCCTGCCCTCGCTCGCACCCTCGATGAGGCCTGGTACGTCGGCCGCCACGAAGGAGCGTCCGTCGGACGCCCGGGCCACGCCAAGGTTGGGCACGAGCGTCGTGAAGGGGTAGTCTGCGATCTTCGGCCGAGCGGCCGAGATCCTGGCGATGATCGAGCTCTTTCCCACGGAGGGCATGCCCACGAGGGCGGCATCGGCCATGAGCTTCATCTCGAGCTCGATCCAATGCTCCAGGGCCGGTTCGCCCTTCTCGGCGAAGGCGGGAGCCCTGCGGATGGGTGTCACGAAGTGGATGTTGCCCCGGCCGCCGACCCCTCCTGGCGCCACGACCACGCGCTCGCCGGGCTGGGTGAGGTCCGCGATCTCGTAGGCCGGGGTCTGGGTGGTGGCGTCTAGCTCGCGGACAACGGTACCCAGGGGCACCCTTAGGACCAAATCCCGTCCGTCGCGCCCGTATCGACGGGCGCCCTCGCCGTGCGTCCCTCGCTCGGCCCGGAAGTGGTGCTTGTAGCGGAAGTCGATGAGCGACGAGAGCTGCGGGTCCGCCTCTATGATCACGTCGCCGCCGTCGCCGCCGTCGCCGCCGTCGGGACCTCCCTTGGGCACGTAGGCCTCGCGACGAAACGACATGCAGCCGGCACCGCCGTCTCCACCCTTAACGTTTATATGACACAGGTCGGTGAACGTCTCCATGTAAACCTCCTTGCGACCCTACATGGTACGGCATCAATGACCCCCGGCACGATGTGGCACCGGGGGCTGCCCAAACCCACACAGGTATTCGTAGTTGGTCCGCCAGCCCTAGAAGAGGACTCCCAGCACCACCAGGGCCACCCCCACGCCCATTATGGCCAGATCGAGCGCACGCATGGGGTAGCGCTTGTAGGACGACTCCCGCGTGCGCAGGTAGAAGCCCCTCTCTTCCGCGGCTAGGGCGGTGTCATCCGCCTTCGAGACCGAGCTGATGAGCAGGGGCACCATGAGCGGCATCATGAGACGGAACCGATGGAAGATGTTCCCACTGTCGTACTCCACGCCGCGCGCGGTCTGCGCCTCAACTATCTGGTCCATCTCCTCCGAGAAGATGGGCACGAAGCGCAGGGCCGTCGTGATGGTGAACGCGTACTTGTAGGGCACGTGCAGCACCTCCACGAAGGCGTTGGCCAGGTCTGTGGGACGTGTCACCCAAAGCATCACCATGAGTGGCAGGGCGAAGGTCAGCAGCCTGATCCCCGCATGGGCAGCCACACTGGCCCCATGGTCGGTGACCCAGAGGAACACGATCTGCCCCTGGCGCGATATGGCCGTCTGAATCAGGAACATGACCGCGCTCACCGCCAGTAGGCCTGCCAGCAGCTTGAGCGTCCGCCGTCCCACGCCGCCCAGGAAGCTCATGCCCACCGTGAAGGCCAGGAGGCCCAAGAGCATGGGGTAGCCCTGGGCCAGGAAGGTGCTCACGCAGATGCAGATGGCCAGGAAGACCTTGGATACGGGGTTGGCCCTGTGCAGGGGCGACGTGCCCTCGCTGTACTCGACTGCGTTGCTCATTGGCGTGCCAGCCCCCTCGTTACCTCAACGATGTCGTGGACCTCGGTGATACCGCCAAAGGCCGGGCTCACCTCATCCGCCAGCCTCTTGGAAAGCTGCGCCACCTGCGGTGCAGACACATAGGCCCGTGCCAGGAGCTCCTCGTCTCCAAAGACGTCCGCCGGGGCCCCGTCCGCCAGAATCCGGCCGTTCGCCATCACGATAAGCCGCGAGGCGAAGTCGGACACGACCTCCATGTCGTGGCAGACCATCACGACGCCACAACCCTTGCGGCGCATCTCGTCGACAGCCGCCATGACCTCCATGCACTCCCTGTAGTCGAGGCCACTCGTGGGCTCGTCCAGCACCAGGACGTCCGGCTCCGTGACCACCACGGAGGCCAGGGCCACGATCTGCCGCTGGCCGCGCGAGAGCGAGAAGGGCGCCGCATCCTCGGGAAGGGCAAAGCGCGAGACCACGGAACGGGCACGCTCCGTCGCGACGTCATCGGCGACGCCCAGTAGCTGCAGGCTGAAGGCCACCTCCTCGAGCACCGTGTTCTTGCAGAGCTGGCGGTCCGGGTCCTGGAAGAGGGTCGACACGTGACGCGCTATCTGGCTGGTACGCTGGCTGGTGGTCTTCTCGCCGCAAACCTCTACCGTGCCCCTCGAGGGCCGCAGGAGACCATTGATGAGCTTGGTCGTGGTGGTCTTGCCGGCACCGTTCTGGCCGATAACCCCCACGAGCTCGCCATGGCGCACCTGGAAGGTGAGGTCCTCCACCGAGGCCCCTCCCATCCCGTAGGAGAAGCCCACATGGTCGAAGTTCAGGACCGGACGTCCCACCGGCGGCTCCTCGCTCACGGTCCTGCGGGCCACCTCGAAGCCCGCTCCTCGGTCTCCCACGACACGGGCGACCGTCTCCACGGCCTCCTCCACATTGAGGCAGACCTCGTTCGTGGGCGTGAGGCCGTAGCGGGCCAGCTGGTTGGACACGCGCGTGACTCGCGGGGAATCGACGCCCAGCGCCCGCAGCTCCTCGCCATGAGCGAAGACCTCGCGTGGGGTCCCATGGAAGCGCAGGCTCCCCTCGGCAAGCACGGCCATATGGCGGCAGTACTCCGAGAGAAGGGCGACCTTCTGCTCTATGACCACGACCGTGATGCCCTCCTCCTCGTTGAGGAGGCGCAGCGTCTCGAAGACCGAGCGCGAGGATGCCGGATCCAGGGCTGCGGTCGGCTCGTCGAGCACCATTACGCGGGGACGGATGGCCAGGATGGCCGCGATGGCGACCTTCTGCTTCTGGCCACCGGAGAGCGTGGAGACCTCGCGATGGAGGAGATCCTGGATCCCCACCGTGCGCAGGGCCCACTCCAGACGGTCAGGAATCTCCGCATGAGGCACGCCGAAGTTCTCCAGACCATAGAGCATCTCGTCCTCGACGTTGGAGGAGATCATCTGGGCATCGATGTCCTGCAGGACCGAACCCACCGCACGGCTCACGTCGGTGAGCTCCACCTCCACGGTGTCCATGCCGCAGACCATGGCCACTCCCTGGAAGGTCCCTCGATAGTGGTGGGGGATGGCACCCGAGAGCACGGCGGCCAGGGTGGTCTTGCCAGCGCCGGAGGGCCCTATGATGCCGAGGAAGTCTCCTTGAGGTACCTGCAGGTCAAAGTGGCTCAGGGCCGGCTTCTCCCCCTCCAGGTAGGTGAACGACACGTCCCTGAGGCTCAGCACCGGCTCGTCGCCCCCCGCGGACGTTGCCGCAGCTGGCATGTGGTCTTCTCCCTGCACCTGCTCCCCTAACCCGCCAGGTAGCACGAATGCCGCGGCCCGCCTGGCACGGGTCGCGGCAGAGCCTGCCCTACTATCCTACTTGCGGTTGGCTGCCTTTGCGATGGGACCGGCAAGAAGGCCGACCACGATCGTGTTGAAGGCGGCCGTGCCGATGACCACGGGCAGCTTGACCAGGAGCATGCTGGCCTCGAAGCCCGCCATGGCGTTGCCCACAGCCGCGAAGAGCATTCCGGAGACGATGGTCGTTACGAACGCGGCCACATAGGGCATGGCCTTGGACTTCTTGAAGGCGCTGTTCACGAAGAGGCCCATCACCAGGCTGCCGCAGGCCTCGGTGAGGAAGTTGAGGCCCGGGATGGAGGTGTTGAGCTGGGCCACCACGGCGCAGATGAGGCCCAGCACGACGCACTGGCCCACCTTGGGCCTGATGGCGATGATCGCCAGGCAGTAGGCGGCGATCACGAACTGCGGGTGGATGCCGGTGGTTGCCAGGGCCTGTCCGACGGTGATGTTGAGGATGAAGCCGGCGGCTGCGAGCAGCGCCGTCAGGACGAGCGCGGACACGTCGAGCTTGCCGTTGGACTGGGTTCCGGACTGGACGGTGCGGGTGGCCTTGTCTGCCATGGTTGGTTCCCTTCTCTGGTGTTTCCTTCGCTCTTGTCTCTTGGTCTTCCACCTTCAGTTGCTCCTGCAAGCCACAAAAAAAGGCTCCCGGTCTTCCCGGGAGCCCTGTTCGCGACATGCAGGCGGAAGCGAACGACTCACAGTCGACCGGAGAGGAGAAGCTTATGCCACCACCAGTTGTTGCGACGCTGCGTCATGGCCCGCTCCTCCTTCCCTCTTCTCTGCTTCCGATGAGTGCACTGTACGTTGCGAGATCCGCTGGGTCGGGCCCGAACGTCGATACGCAACAAGCTCTTAACACAGGGTACCCTTGCATACAAAAGGACCCCGCGTGAGCGGGGTCCTGGCAAGACATCCTGACGTGACTACTCGGCGTCGGTCGTCTGGGGGACGCGCACGTGCACGTAGTGCTTGCGGCCCTTAACGAACTCCACGGTGCCGTCCTTGAGGGCGAACAGGGTGTCGTCCTTGCCACGGCCCACGTTCTCGCCGGGATAGATGTGCGTGCCACGCTGACGGACGATGATCTGACCGGTCTTGATGGCCTGACCGCCATAGATCTTGGTGCCGAGGCGCTGCGCCTGCGAGTCGCGGCCGTTGCGCGAGGAGCCAAGGCCCTTCTTGTGTGCCATGTTGGTACCTGCCTTCTTGAGAGATGAGCCCTACTCGGGGAGCTCGACGACCTGGAGCTTGGTGAGGTTCTGACGGTGACCACGGGTGCGGTGGTAGCGCTTGCGCTTGTGCAGCTTGAAGACGAGGACCTTCTCGCCCTTGTGCTGGTCGACGACCTCGCAGGTGACCTTCTTGTCCTGGAGCTCGGCAGGGTCAACGACCGTCTTCTCGCCGTCATTGAGCATCAGGACGTCGAGCGAGACCTTGTCGCCAGGCTGCGCGTCGAGCTTCTCGACGTCAATGACGTCGCCCTTGGCAACCTTATACTGCTTGCCACCAGTTTTAACGATTGCGTACATGTGTGTGCCCTTCATTGCTGGTGTGAGTGCAACAAATCCTTATCCTACAAGCCACAATCCAACACGTCAACGGGATTTCTCCCTTGCCCTCGCAGCCGAAAGGGAAAGAACGGCTCCAATGGCAGGCGTGTTGAACAGAAACCTTACAAATAGTAGCCATGCGGGGCATTTGCTGCCGCGATCTCACAGCGGCTCCACAAGACTCCCATCTGTTTCCTCGTGGGACTGCCAGACCCTGCGGACCCTAAGGGTGTCCATGATGCCCGCCTCGGCACCCAGGAGCTCACGCGCGGCCTCCACGAGGACCCCCGGTCGCAGGGACCCTTCGGGAGTGTTGCGGGTCTCCAGGGCAAGGCGCAGGCCCTCCTCCGAGGGCGAGAAGTCCGCACTCACCAGGGTCGAGGCCAACTGGACGGTCTTCTCCTTGTCTCCCCTGAGGTAGCGCAGGCTTCCCTTGGCACGTACAGCCGCTGTCGCACGGGTCCAGGCCACGGGAGCGAGCCCCTGCCCGACCAGCACGCAGTCCCAGGTAGCCCGCGTGAGCCAGGCCTCCAGGGCATCCTGGTGCGGGTCCACGTATGCCGCCCGTACTGGCGCGAGCCCCGGGGGTGTGGCGGCCGCAAGGAGCTCCAGGGCCTCATCCGGATCAATCCGGTCCTCCAGGTACACGTCGTAGTACTCGCATGCGGAGGAGGCACCCACGGGCAATGCCTGGCTGAACTGGATCCGCATGCGGCGTGCGAAGCCGTTGCCTATCGAGAAGGGCAGGCCGGCACGGCGGACGCTCCTCTGCACGGTACCTATGACCTCAAGGTGCCCAAGGTAGGCCAGCCGGTCGTCCTTGCCATACTCCACCCTCAGCCTATGGAGCGAGTCCATCATGAGCGCTCACCCCAGACCACGTTGTCCACGCCCAGGCTGGGGCACACGCCACAGCCCTGGCAGCTGTCCCTCGTGCAGTCCGGCGTCGTGACTCCCTGCATGGCCCGCCGCCACTCCCTCTGGAGGAAGCCCTTGGAGACCCCCGGCGAGGTGTGGTCCCATGGCAGGACGGCATCCAGTTCGAACTGCTCGCAGGCCACGTCCGCCAGGTCCAGGCCCACGTCTGCCGCTGCCTGGCGCCAGAGGTCGAGCCTGAACTCGCTCGTCCACGCGTCGAAGAGGCACCCCAGCTCCCAGGCGCGATACACGAGGTCGAACCCCCGCCGCCCCAGCTTGGACACCGCACCCTCCACGAGTGACGTCCCGGCATCGTGGTAGGTCACGCGTATGGCTCGGTCGTGGTTGGAGCCCACGAGAATCCTCTGCCGACGTTCCACCTCCTCGGGCCATAGCTGGCCACACCACTGGAAGGGCGTATGTGCCTTGGGGACGAAGACGGCCACGCTGATGGAGACGGCAACCCCCTTGTGTGGTCCGACGATCCTGCGGCCCAGCTGCATAACCCGCTCGGCCGACGCGGGGATGGCGACCACGTCCTCGTCCGTCTCCGTTGGCAGCCCCATCATGTAGTAGAGCTTCATGCGGCGCCAGCCGTGCTCGAAGGCGTTCGTGGCAGCCGTCTCCAGGTCCTGCTCGCTCACGTTCTTGTTTATGACGTCGCGCAGGCGCTGCGTGCCTGCCTCGGGGGCGAAGGTGAGCCCACTCCGCTTGGCACCCGCCACCTCCCCCGCCATCTCCACGCCGAAGGAGTCCAGCCGCTGCGAGGGTATGGACACGCGCACCCCCTTGCCCGCCGTCGCAGCGTTGAGCTCGTGGAGTATCTGGGCGCACTGGGAGTGATCGGTCGTGGAGAGCGAGGTAAGCGAGACCTCGTCATAGCCGGTTCGCGCCAGGCCCTCCTCCGCCGCGGTCACCACCTGCTCCGCTGGGCGCTCGCGAACCGGCCTGTAGGTCATGCCCGCCTGGCAGAAACGGCACCCGCGCGCACAGCCGCGCAGGACCTCCACCGCCAATCGGTCCTGCACGATGCCCAGGTAGGGCACGATGTCCTGAGCCAGCGGATCGGTGCCCGCGAAGTCCCCCATGCAGCGCTTGCGCACCACGGCAGGGGCTCCCGTGCCCTCGCGTGGCACTGCCTTGCCCCAGCGCGTGGTCGTCTCGTCCACCACGACGTCGTAGAGGGACGGCACATACACACCGGGGACCTGGGCCAAGCGCAGCAGTATCTCCTGGCGCGGCATGCCCACGTCCCTGCAGTCGCGAATGGCGGCGCAGATGTCCACGAGCCCCTCCTCGCCATCCCCCAGAAGGACCGCGTCGAAGACAGGGGCCAGGGGCTCGCAGTTCCACACGCTGGGCCCTCCGGCGACCACGAGGGGGTCGTCCTCTGCGCGCTCCGCGGACGTGAGGGGGATGCCCGCCAGGTCGAGGGTCTCGAGCACGTTCGTGGCCACGAGCTCGTGCGCGAGCGTGAACCCCACCACGTCGAAAGAGGCGAGCGGGGCCGCGCACTCCAGCGAGAGCAGCGGGACGCCTCGCTCCCGCATGAGGGAGATCATGTCCGTCCAGGGCAGGTAAGCGCGCTCGCAGCTCATGCCCTCGACCGCGTTTATGCACTTGTAGAGAATCGCCAGCCCCAGGTTGGGCTGGCCCACCTCATACACGTCCGCGTACACCAGACACACGTGGAAGGGCCCGTCCTGCTCCTCACAGGCGCCCCATTCGTGGTCCAGGTACCGCGAGGGACGCTCCACCTTGGAGAGCAGAGGTTCGATGAGAGGAAAGAGGTCCTCGCGCTTGGCCCTCATCAGGCCTCCCTAACGGATGGGGCGGGAATGACTATGTAGCCAGCATCAGCGGTGAAGTCATCGGCGGTGCTGGCATGCGCCCCCGCACCTCCGACGTCCGCCACCTTGCCCGGCAGGCCCGACACCAGCCCCTCTCCCCTCGCCCGAGCCCTAGCCATGGTTGCCTCCAGGTCCGCCATGCGCTCCCGGCCCTTGCCCTCTGCCGCGTCAAAGCGAAGCTGCAGCGCACGGCCCGTGGCAACCGTGCCCACATAGCCCATGGCACCCTTGGTCAGCCATCCCATGCCCGGCAGTGCCGCCGAGAGGACCCGTGCCACCCAACGGTAGGCCAGACCCGCCCCCACGACGCCAGCGACCTCCACAGCCCGCATGGCATCTAGGCCATTGCCGTACGCAGCCGCCACGTCGAGAGCCAGCTTGGCTTGGTTCGCCGTCATGATGGGCATGTCCGCGCCCTTTACGAGCGAAAGGCTCCCGACCGCCGCGTTCGAAATGGCGCAGCTCGTCACAAGGCTTCTCACCTCCGCCTCGCGGCAGAAGGGGAAGTTCGCCGCGCAGGCGATGCCCTTGTCCGTAGCACCCACCAGCCACTTGGCCAGGCGCTCCATGGCATGCGCCGGCTCCGAGGCGGCAACGACCTCCACGAGCGCGGCGTGCTCTTCGTCTAGGCTGGCGTCCGGTGCCTCCACGGCCGATTCGACCACCAGCGCGACCGGTGTCCCCCGGTGCGTGAAGGCCCTGACCGCCTCCACGGCCTCCTCACGGCATGCCCCAGGCACCACCACGGCGGCGTCCGTAGGCCCCTCGCGCTCCACGAAGCCCGCACGGAGGCTCCGGACCTCCACGAGACCCGTTGCCTGCTCCGGCAGCAGCGCATCCCGCAGTGCCTCCAGGAGGGCTCGCGGGGATTCCGGGTCCACCCACACGGCAACGGAGAAGGGCTCGCCCTGGCCCTTCTGTGCCTCACGCCCCGCACCCAGGACCTGCATGACCTTGTCTACCGGGAACTTCCCAGCCATCCGATCTCCTTACCCACCAGTTATGCCGCCTTCTTGCGGTGCCTCCACACGGACTGCACTATACCAACGGCCGTGAGCTGCGTGAGCATCGACGAGCCGCCATAGCTTATGAACGGCAGGGGGATGCCCGTGATGGGCATGATGCCGATGCACATGCCCACGTTCTCCAGGAGCTGGAAGCCCCACATGGCCACGCAGCCCACCAAGAGCAGCTTGGGGAACATGCCCTCCACGCGAAGCGCCAGGAGAATCGTGGAGAACATCGTGAGGGCAAAGAGGAGGAGGAGCACGACGTCTCCCAGGAAGCCGAACTCCTCGCTGAGAAGCGCGAACACGAAGTCTGTGTGCGCCTCGGGCAAAAAGCCGCTCCCCGACTGGGTGGCATTGGCTATCCCCTTGCCCAGGAAGCCTCCGGAACCCACGGCGATCTTTGCCTGCTGGAGGTTGTATCCGTCCCCTGTTGGGTCCACAGACGAGTCCACGAAGACGAGTAGGCGCTTGAGCTGGTATTCCTTGAGTATGTGGGGTAGGCCGTCGATGGTCGACGTGATCACCACGATGGCGGCACCCACCACGATGAGCCCCACCGTGGCGAGCACCCAGCTGCGCCTGGCACCAGCGCAGATGATGATCGTGGCACCGATGACCAGGATGATGAGGCCGGTCCCCAGGTCGGGCACGAGCATGATGAGGCCAAAGGGAACGCAGAGCGCCCCGCACACCTTGACGTAGTCACGGAAGCTGTCGATCTTGCCATTGAACTGCGAGCACACGGAGGCCATCAGGAAGATCGTGACGATCTTGGCGAACTCCGAGGGCTGGAAGCGGAAGTGCACGAAGGGAACCTGAACCCAGCCGGTCATGCCCTTAGCCGAGTAGCCCAGTCCAGGCACCTTGGGAAGGATCATGAGCACGGCATCGAGCACCAGAAGGAAGGTGGTCATGTTCTCCAGGCGTCGGTAGTCATAGCGCCACATGATGGAGCCGCACACCGCCCCCGCCGCGATTCCCAGGAGGTGACGAGGGAAGCTCGCGTCGGCGATGTTGAGCGAGGCCGACCAGATGACGAGCACGCCATAGAGCACCAGGAGCAGTGCGGGGATCAGCTGCGACACGTACACGTCGCCCAAGCGGCCTCCCCTGCCGCCCACCCGCGCATGCCGCCCGCCATTGCCACCGGCCACGCGCGCAGCGAGTGACGACAGGAAACCGTTGCCCTGGGAGACCCCAGGCGTCTCAAGTGGCATGTGTCCCCCTAGTCCGCTATCGATGTCGACGCCGTCGAGTCGTCCGGCTGCGAGTAGATGGCCCCCAGGACGTCTCGCACCACGAGCATTGCCGAGTCCGCGCCCGAGAGCACACGGTCCATGTTCGCACCCACCACGTACCTAGGGTTGTCCGCAGGCGCAATGCCTATGAACCAGCCCACGGGGTCTCCCCCGGGCTGCTCGGCCGTACCCGTCTTGCCCATGACCGTCACGTCCAGGTTGGTCCAGTGCGCCGTCTGTCGCTCCGACTCCTGGTAGACCACGCCATGCAGGCCCTGCTCCACGATGGCCCGATAGTCGTCGTCCTCCTCCACGCTGAAGATGACCTCGGGCTTGTAGTCGATGACCGACCCCTCGCCGGTGCGAGACTTCACGCTCTTGAGCACGTGCGGTCTCCATACGTCGCCGTGGTTGGCGATGCTGCAGTAGGCGTCCACCATCTGCATGCAGGTAACGAGCACGTCGCCCTGACCTATGGCCAGGTTGCAGTTGTCACCGCCCTGCCAGGCACGCGCGTCGTCGGGCGAGCTCGAGAAGTAGTTCCACTTCCACTCGGCGTCGGGGACCCTGCCCGCCTCCTCGCTCGGCAGGTCGATGCCCGTCTTGCTTCCCAGACCGTACCTGCGCAGGGTCTCCTGCATGCCCTCCGGGTTGTCGGAGTAGAAGAAGCCCTTGCCTATCTCGTAGAACACCACATCGCAGGAGTAGGTGATGCCCGTGGTCAGGTTCATCCAACCATGGCCGGCCTTCTGCCAGCAGTGCATGCCATAGGCCTCACCAAAGCCCGTCCACCAGCCCGTACAGTTCCACGAGCTGCCGGCGTTGGCGATGCCGTAATCAAGTGCCGCAAAGGTCGTGAGGGCCTTCATGGTGGATCCGGATGGGTACTGGCCTCCCACGGCACGGTTCATGAGCGGGTAGTGGGCGTCCTCGGAGGAGAGGGCGTCCCAGTCGCTGTTCGCGATGCCGCCCACGAAGATGCTTGGTGAGAAGGTCGGGTAGGAGGCCATGGCTATGACCTCTCCGTTCGTGCAGTCCACTGCCACCACGCAGCCGCCCGTCGCTGCATAGCCAGAGTCCTGGGCAAGCTTGCTCACCCTCACCAAGGACTCCTCCGCCGCCTTCTGCACATCCAGGTCAAGCGTGAGCAGCACGTCAGACCCGCTCTGGGGCTCTATGTTCGTCGAGTAGTCGAGCACGTTGCCGTTTGCGTCCACATACACGGTCTGCTCGCCGGCCACGCCCTGCAGAACGCTCTCGTACTGTGCCTCCACGCCCGTCTGTCCCACGACGTCGCCGGAGGAGTAGGTGATCCCGCCGCCGTCGGATTCCTCTTCATCGGAGGAGGAGTCGCTCTGTGCCAGCTGATCGGCCGTCACGGTACCTGTATAGCCCACCACGTGGGCCGCGAGCGAGCCATACGGATAGGAGCGCTCGGTCCTGGCCTCCACCGAGACTCCCTCGAAGAGGGCGGGATGCTCACCAATGTAGGCGACCACGCGCCGCGACACGTCGACCGCCACCGTGCGCTTGCTCTGGGCCCCGGCGCTCGTGTCCTGGATCTTGCGCCGTACGGCCTGGTAGGGCATGCCTATGAGATTGGCAAGCAGCTGGACCTCCACCTCGTCGTCCACCACGTCGGCATCCGCAAGGACCGTCAGGCTCGGCCGGTTGGTGACTATCTCCCTGCCGTTGCGGTCCAGTATGCGGCCCCGTGGGGCCGCCGTCCGCACCACACGGGTGCGGTTGGCGTCAGCCTCGGCCGCGTAGTCCTCGGAGGACACCAGCTGCATGGACCAGAGCTTTGCCAGGAGCACCGCGAAGACACCCGCAATGGTCGCTGCCAGCCCCGTGAGCCTACCCGTTACCGTGGAATCCGCCGAGCTGTCGTTGCCGCCCTGGGCCTGCGGTGTCTGGCCGCCTATGTCGAAGGTGTAGTTGGCCTCGCTCCTGCCGTAGCGCAGGAAGACGACGATGAGGACCCCTGCCACCGCGATGCAGAGGACCACTATGAGCGCGGTAAGGTCCATACGAGCCCCCTACCGCTTGCGTCCGACGTACATCTCTCCCCGAGCGGCCCCCCGGCGCCCGTGCTGGCCGCCGGAAACCATGCCGGCACCCGTCACATGCGTACGGGAGTAGTGGTACGCAAAGGGAAGGAACCCCACGACGGTGAGGAGGGTGGTCGGAAGCGTGCGAAACACCAGTACGTCGATTATGCCGTCAGCCTGGCCCAGGAGCAGCATGGAGAAGTGGTACCCGAGCGACACGAAGAAGGCTGCCACCGCAAAGGACATGACGGCCGCACCGAAATCCCCCGACAGCCGGTTCCTCTCCTCGCCCCCGAGCACGAAGGAGCTGACAGTCAGACAGAAGGCCATGACGCCGATGGCACCTGTCGTGCAGAGGTCGAAGAAGAGCCCGGAGAGAAACCCGCAGATGACCCCGCGCCTTCCACCCACCAGCATCGCGATGAGTGCGGAGAAGACCATGGCGAAGTTCGCCCGACCGTTGCCAAGGGCCACGTAGGGGGCCACGGCAAGTTGGAGGACGCCGCACAGCACGGCTAGCCCTACGAGCCCGCCCTTGTCTCGGTTCTTGTCGTTGAATGCCATGCCGCACCTCCCCTACTCGCCTGCAGTGGTACTAACCGTGCCGGTTGAAGCATCTCCGGACTGCTTGTCCGAGTCCGAATCGTCGGCCGTGCCCTTCTCGTCTGAGGAGCCTTCCCCTCCCTGCGAGTCCGTCGTGCCCTCGGTCGTGGTCGACGCCGTCTCCTGCGCGTCTGCCGCCGCTATGTCCTCGCTCGTGGCCAGCTGCTCGTCCGTGAGCGAGGTCACAACCACGACCTCCTCGTAGCTCTCCGTATGCACCAGGGGCTCCACCACTATGTTCAGGTACATCGAGCCGGGGTTGTTCTCCACGCTCGTCACCTTGCCCAGAGGGAGTCCCTTGGGAAAGACGCCACCCAGTCCGCTCGTCACGATGGTGTCCCCAACGTTGACCGTCTGGTCAGACCGGATCAACTTGAGCGTCACCTGGCCAGTCGCAGACCCCGTGAGCATGCCCTGCGCCCTCGTTGACTGCACCATGGCCGAGACCGAGGAGTTCTCGTCCGTAACCAGTCGCACGACCGACGTCGTGGGCCCGCACTCGACTATCTGGCCGATGGCCCCCTGTGCCTCGCACACCGGCATTCCCACGGCAAGGCCGGATGTGGAGCCCTTGTCGATGGTCACCGTCGACGACCAGGAGTCCGTGGGTCCCGAGATGATGCGGGCGGCCGTAGACTGCAGCTGGTAGGTATCCTGGAGATCCAGGAGCTGCTGGAGCCGGCTCGCCGTCTTCTCGGCCTCCTCCAGCTCGGCATTGCGGGCCGTCAGGGCCTCGTTCTCGGCACGGAGCTCCGAGAGGGTCTCCTGGTCGGTCGTGAGGTTGACGAATATGTTCCCCAGTCCCTGGAATGGCATGGCTACCGTCGCCCCCAGGTAGCGCACCGGAGACGTCACGGTCTGGAAGCCCCCACGAACCGCGCCGAAGAAACCGCCCTCCCCCGCACGTGCGCTGGCCGTGAAAAGCACCACCGAGATGACCGCGCAGATGAGGGCCTCTCGCCCGCCGCTTCCATGGTTGTTGTTCCCAAGGCTGGGAGCGGAGATCTTCCCAGAGCTGGCCACGGTGCCTACTGCCCGGAGCTCTGTACGAAGCCGCCGTTGAGGGCGTTGGCCTCGAGCACCTTGGCGCACCCCGTCACGACGTTCTCGAGGGCCGTGGGGCTCACGTTGACGGGCACACCGGTCTCCTCGCGCAGGCGCTGGTCCAGGCCGCGGAGCAGCCCGCCACCACCAGTGAGGAGGATGCCGTAGTACATGAGGTCGGAGGCCAGGTCGGGAGGCGTCACGTCCAGTGCGTCCTTGACCGCCTTGGTCACCTCGTCGAGGGGACGATCGAGGGCGCGCCGGATCTCCTCGCTCTCGATACGAACCGTCTTGGGCAGGCCGCTCATCACGTCGCGGCCGTTCACCTCCACGTCGAGCTCCTCTGCGAGTGGCGCCGCCGAGCCGACCTTGATCTTGATGTCCTCCGCGGTGCGCTCGCCGATGGAGAGGTTATAGGCGTCGCGCACGTGCTCCAGGATGGTCTGGTCGAACTCGTCGCCCGCCGTGCGGATGGACTGGGAGACCACGATGCCGCCCATGGAGATGACGGCTACCTCCGTGGTTCCGCCACCGATGTCGACGACCATCGAGCCGGTGGGGTCCTCGATGGGAAGGTCCGCCCCGATGGCGGCCGCCATGGGCTCCTCGATGAGGTAGGCCTGCCGAGCGCCGGCGGATATCGTGGCCTCGAAGACCGCGCGCTTCTCGACCGAGGTGACGCCGGAGGGGACACACACGACCACTCTGGGCCTCGGCGACCAAGGATAGCGGCGCTCGCGGGCCTTCTCTATGAAGTAACGGAGCATGACCTCCGTCACGTCGAAGTCCGCGATGACACCGTCCTTGAGCGGGCGCTCGGCAATGATCGAGCCCGGCGTACGGCCGATCATGCGCTTGGCGTCCGCGCCCACAGCCAGGACGCGGCTCTCGCTCTTGTCAATGGCGACCACCGAGGGCTCGTTTATCACGATGCCCTGGCCGCGCACGGCAACGAGCGTGTTTGCGGTTCCGAGGTCGATGGCCAGGTCGCCACCGTATTCCCCGAAGAGCGAATCGAAGATCGACATGTCTCCTACCCAAGTAACGGCGCCCGATGGCGCATGTGCGTTTCCTTAGCCGAGCTCGGCGCCGTGGGCACTAGTTGCCCGACGTGCTGCCCGACGTGGAGCTGGTCGTGGTCGTCCCCGTGCTGCCCTGCGAGGCGTACGTGGTCTCCACGCTGCTCACCTTCCAGCCGATCCCGTCGCGGACGAGCTTGATGGTAAAGTCCTGCTCGCCGCCGGTGGCCAGGTTGGCCGTGAGGTAGACCGTCGAGTCGCTCATGCTGCGATCGATGCCCTTGACCTCGATGTTCGCCCCACTCGGGATTGCGTCGTTTATCTGCTGGAGGGTCGAGGAGGCTGCGGTGTCGGTCACGAACTGGGCAACATCGCTGCCGGACGTCTTGGCATCAAAGAGCGACTGCACCACGCTCTCCTGCGTGGGGTAGCCATACCCACGGTAATATGCGAAGCCGCCCAGCCCACACGCGACAACCGCGATGATCAGAATCGCCAGGAAGACCTTGAGGCCGGTGTGGTTGTGCTTGCGGCGGACCTTGCGGTTCTGCTTCTCCTGCTTGACGAGGTCCTCCTCGTTTATGGAGAAGAAGCCCGTGTCCTCCGCTGAGGGGATGAGCTCGCCGGACTCGCCGGTGGGATCGAGCGGGTCGATGCTGCCATACCCCGCTGCCTCCAGGAAGGCATCCGTCTCGCTCGGATGCTTTGCCTGGATCTGTGCCACGGCCTTGCGCGCGGCGTCATAGGAGGCCTGGGCCTCCGGCGACAGGCGATAAGTACCGTCGGAGGTGGCGTGCACGAAGGCATCGACGGCCTCGCTCATGCGGTTCGCAGCCACATAGGCCAGGCCGAGGTCGCACCAGATCTGGTTCTGGCTCTCGAGCGGGGTCGAGAAGTCCAGCGCGGTCCGATAGACCTCCACGGCATCCGCGGGGCGGCCAAGACGCATGAAGCAGGAGCCGAGTGAGCGCAGGGCGGCAGATGGGTTGGGGTTGCTCTGGTCCATGGAGGCGTTGCGGTATGCCTGACCCGCGTTGCGCACGTCACCGATGCGCTCATAGGCCGTTCCAAGGGCCATGTAAGCCTTGTACGGGGTGGCATAGGTCGCGTCCTGCACAGCCGCGGAGAGGGCACGGACGGCCTCTTGGGGCCGACCCGCTGCTATGAGGGCACGGCCCAGGTTGCACGAGAGCGCCCCCTGCTTGCCGTAGGAGGTGTCGCGCAGGGCATCCTGATAGGCACTCACAGCGGACTCGTACTGCCCGAGCTTCATGTAGGAGTTGCCCAGGAGGTGGTCGATGCCACCGCCTATCTCGCCCGGCTGCTTTGCCTGCGAGAGCTGCGCCACTGCCCTGAGCCAGTCGCCATGCTGGTAGGCCGACTTACCGGTTTCGTATGCCTGCTGGTTCACGATGAACCTCCCCCTCGAATCGTCGTGACTACTGGTTCACGTGCTCGATCGTCACGGACTCCATCACGTCGCCCTGGCGCAGCGCCCGGATGACGTCCAGGCCCTCGACGGTCTGGCCGAAGACCGTGTACCCAGAATCCAGCATGTGCTGCGGGCCTAGGCAGAAGTAGAACTGCGAGCCTGCGCTGTTGGGATCCTGCGCACGGGCCATCGCAAGGGCGCCGTCCTCATGCAAGTTGCGGGGGTTGGTGCTGAACTCCTCGTGGATGCAGTAGCCAGGGCCGCCAGTGCCGTTGCCCTTGGGATCCCCGCCCTGGATCACGAAGCCGGGAACGTACCTGTGGAACGTGAGCCCGTCGTAGAAGCCCTTGTTGGCAAGCTCACAGAAGTTCGCCACGTGGATTGGCGCGCCATCGCCGTCCAAGCGGACGCGAATTGTGCCCTTGCTCGTGGAAAACACAGCGACCTCGTCGCCCTTGACCTCGTACGTTGGTGTGTACAGCTTCCTCGAGAAGAACGACATGGGGCCCTCCGATGACAAAGGCGCCTACGCGCCCGGTGATCCTTCCTACTAGCCTATTGATTCTAGCAGGATGCTCTCCCTTTCACACATTCGGCAGACGCCTATGCGCTCACTCGCCGCCGGGGGCCCAGGCCTCGTAGTTCTGGTCGAAGAGGGTCTTGTAGTCGTTGGTCCCCGATGGCACGTAGGACCGTATCGTCCGGGCATCGGCAGAGAGGTCGGTTGCCGATGCCGAGGCCTCCCAGCCCTTCGTGAGGGCGTCCACGCGGTTGCGCAGCCAGTTGCCCAGGGTCACCAGGTGCTCCTTGTCTTCCGCATAGATACCCGCCCCGTCGTCGAGGGACGAGACGTCCTCGATGAGGTTGGACACGTCCAGCGCAATGGACTGCGCCTCCGCCCTTCCAGCGCGCCTCTCGCCGAGGGTTCCCGTGGTCGCCTTGGCCTGGAAGGTCGACCAGTTCTCGTCGATGCGATCGGCAAGGACCTTGAGTGACTCGTAGTCCGCCTGCAAACTCGTGAGAGTCGAGTCCTGCGAGTCGTCGCCTGCGACACCGGAGTCCTGGGCTGCGTCCTTGTCTTGTCCCGACAGGCTCTCCACGCTCCCGGGATAGCCCACCTTCGACAGGTCCGCATCCTGCGTGGGTGCCCCCATGTAGGCCGCAGGGTCCCAGGGATGGGTTATGACGAGCGACGCACCGCCGATGACTGCCACGGCGACCAGGGCTGCCACCAGGAAGACCTTGGCATGCGGGATGCGGTCGCGGGCGGCGCTCGGGGATGACGGGTTGGGCTCGGACGGTATGGCAGACTCTATGCGCGGGACCGTAACGGTGGTCGCGTCCGGGTCTGGCGCCGCCTCGACCTTGGGCTCGTCCTCGATCTTCGGGAGCTTGAGGTCTCGCACGGCGAGGTGCCTCGGCGGCTGGGCCGCCGAGGGCAGGGGCATGCCGCACTTGGGGCACTCCCTAGCTCCGGACGGCACCAATGCCCCGCAGTGAGGGCACCAGTCAGCACGCGTCACCGGTATGCGCTGTGTGAGCCCGAGCTCGAAGTTGCAACTCGGGCACACGAAGGCACCGTCCGGCACTTGTCTTCCGCAGTTCGGACACCTCAAGTACGGCTCACTCCCAGCACATCAGTCCAAAGGGGAGAACAGCTTAGCGCTCCTTGGGCGCCAGCTCGTCGAGAACGTATGGAAGGATGCCCCCACTGCGCAGGAACCTTCCCTCCATGGGCGTGTCCACGCGGACCACACACTCGAAGGTGACCTGCGTGCCGTCGCTACGCTTGGCGGTTACGGTCGCCTTTGGCTCCTTGGGCAGGCCATCGCTCAGGTCCACGGGGCTCACGTCGAAGGTCTCCTTGCCGGTAAGGCCAAGCGACTGCGCGCTCACGCCCTCCGGCAGCTGAAGGGGCAGCACACCCATCTGCACCAGGTTGGAGCGGTGGATCCGCTCGAAGCTCTCGGCGATCACGGCACGCACCCCAAGGAGCAGCGGCCCCTTGCCGGCCCAGTCTCGGCTGGAGCCCGACCCATAGAGCTTGCCGGCCACCACCACGAGCGGCACGCCATGCTCCCGGTAGTCCTCCGCGGCGTCGAAGACCGAGACGACCTCGCCCGTGAGCTGGTCACGGGTCCAGCCGCCCACTCGGCCGTCTGCCAGGGCGTTCCTGAGCTTTACGTTGGCAAAGGTGCCGCGCGCCATGACCTCATGGTTGCCGCGCCTGCTCCCGTAGGTGTTGAAGTCCTTGTCGTCCACGTCGTGCTCGCGCAGATAGCGCGCCGCCGGCGAGTCCGCAGCAATCGAGCCCGCGGGAGAGATGTGGTCGGTGGTCACGAAGTCCCCGAGGAGCGCAAGGCAGCGGGCATCGCTCACCTCGACGACATCCTCGCGCCTGGCTATGTCGAAGTAGGGGGCACGCCTCACGTAGGTCGAGTCCGGGTCCCACGGGAAGGTCTCGGAGGGTTCCGCCTCGATCGCACGCCAAGCGGCCGAGCCCTCCAGCATGCCTTCCGCACCCTTGGCATAGACGTCCCCATCCACCACCGAGAGCGCCTCGCGCAGTTCCTCTGCCGTGGGCATCACGTCGGCGAGCATGACGGGCGCACCATCAGGCGAGAAGCCCAGGGGCTCCTGGGTGAGGTCCACGTCCACCGTGCCGGCGATAGCATACGCCACGACGAGGGCCGGCTGGCAGAGGTAGTTCTGGCTTACGTCGGGCGAGATGCGGCCGTCGAAGTTGCGGTTGCCCGAGAGCACGCTCGTGAGCTCCACCTTGCTGGCCAGCTCGTGCAGCTCGGGCTTGATGGCGCCCGAGTTCCCGATGCAGCTCATGCAGCCAAAGCCACAGGTAAAGAAGCCAAGCTCGCGCAGGGACTGGCTGAGGCCGGCACGCTGGAGCATGAGCTCCGTCGCATGGCTGCCGGGGGCGAGGATGGTCTTGACCCAGGGCTTTGCCTCGAGGCCGCGCTCGCGCGCCTTGCGGGCCAGTATGCCCGCCCCCAACATCATCGCAGGGTCGGTGGCGGTGGTGCAGCTGGTGATGGCTGCGATGCCGATCGAGCCGTGCTTGAGCTTTCCGTAGCGGCCCGCATCGAAGGTCTCGGAGAGGTCGGTGCGGCCGTTCTTGTGCGCGGACTCCTCGAAGCGACCCTTGAGGCCACCCACCGCCACGCGGTCGTGCGGACGCGAGGGGCCTGCCAGCGAGGTCTCCACGCTCGAGAGGTCGAGCTCCACGGTGCGGGCATAGGTGCGGCCCGTCGTCTCTCCATAGGTCCCCTGAGCCTCCAGGTAGGCCTTCGCGAAGGCCACCTCCCCCTCATCGCGACCCGTGAGCCGCAGGAAGTCTATGGTCACGTCGTCCACCGGGAAGAGCGTGGTCGTGGCGCCGTACTCGGGGGTCATGTTTGCCACGCAGGAGCGCTGGGTGGCTGTGAGGCTGGCCACGCCAGGGCCCGTGACCTCGACGAGGCAGCCCACGACGCCGGCGGCGCGCAGGACCTGCGCCACGGTGAGCGCCAGGTCCATGCCAGAGACACCAGGCTTGAGTGCCCCGGTAAGGTGCAGCTCCACCACCGGCGGAACCAGGAGAGAGATGGGCTGGCCCAGGGCCGCCGCCTCCGCCTCGATACCACCCACGCCCCAGCCCATCACGCCCAGGCCGCAGGCAGTGGTGGTGTGCGAGTCCGTGCCCACCAGCGTGTCGAAGCACGCGACTTCGTCTCCCTCGGTAAGGGCGTCTGTGCCCACCACGCTGCAGAAGCGCTCGATGTTCAGCTGGTGGCAGATGCCGCTGCCGGGCGGGACAATCCGTACGTTGTCGAAGGACTGGCCCGCCCACTTGAGGAAGGCGAAGCGCTCGCGGTTCTGCTGGGCCTCGATCTCCTGGTTCTTCTCCACGGCGTCCGCCTCGCCGGCACAGTTGGCGATCACGGAGTGATCCACCACGAGCGTGCAGGGGATGTGGGGGTTCACCTCCGCCGGGTCGCCACCGCGCTCCACCATGGCATCGCGCATGGCAGCGAAGTCCACGAACACGGGCACGCCGGTAAAGTCCTGGAAGAGCACTCTGGAGGGCATGTACTCGATCTCCGCCCCCTGTTCGCCAGCCAAGCCGGCCTCCACGATGGTGGCCGCCTGCCGCACGGCATCCTCGTCGGAAGCCGACCTTCTCACCACGTTCTCCAGCAGCTCGACCAGGGCGCGGGGCAGACGGCCGGCCCCCGGGATGCCCGACACGTCATAGACCAGCCGCGATACTGCGCCAGCCTCGATGCGCCTAGGTGTGCGAGCTGCACGAACCGCCCTCTGGAACTCCTCGTCAGTCGCCATCGTGACCCTCCAGCCTCCTCAGGAACCCATTGAAGCGCTCGTTGTGCTCGTAGGCCGCAAGTGACCGCCCGAACAGTCCGTTGAAGAGGACGACGGCGGCAGTGCCGACCGTGCACACGAGCACAACCATCGTAGCGGTGGGTGGTGCCACTCGGTTGAAATCGCCAAATACCGTACATCCCACGGCAACATAGCCGACAACGAAGGCAAGAAGCGCCATACGCAGCGGCGTGAGCGGCTGGGAGATGCGCCAGATGAGGGCAAAGCCCACCGCACAGGTCACGAGCATGCATACCGTGGAGGTCTGCGCGAAGCTCAGCCCCAGGCCCCGGCAGGCAAGGAGCTCCACGAAGAGCGCCGCAGTGATCGCGACCGAGGCCGGCAGCGAACGCGCCATGACGTTGGCCAGGAAGTAGCCGCGAATCCGCTCGTGGTTGGGCTCGAGGGCAAGCACGAAGGACGGGATGCCTATGATCGCGGACGAGATGAGCGACATCTGGATGGGGATGAAGGGATAGGGAGGCATGACAATGCAGATGAGGGTCAGAGCCGCCGTGTAGACCGTCTTTACCAAGAAGAGCGAGGCCGACCGCTGGAGGTTGTTTATGGACCTGCGGCCCTCAGCGACCACCTCCGGCATGTGGGCGAAGTCATTGTCGGCAAGGACGATCTCTGCGATGTTGCGCGCGGCCGCCGAGCCGGACGCCACAGAGACGGAGCAGTCCGCCTCTCGCAGGGCCAGCACGTCGTTCACGCCATCACCCGTCATGGCGACGGTATGCCCCTCGGCCTGGAGCATCCTCACGATCTCGCGCTTTTGCTCTGGCGTCACGCGCCCGAAGACGCGCTTCTCGCGCACGGCGGCGCGCAGGTCCTCGGGGTTCCTCAGCCGCGAAGCGTCCACCCAGCGGTCCGCGCCCTCGATGCCCACCTGCCCAGCGATCGCAGACGCGGTGCGGGGGTCGTCACCGGATATCACACGCACCTCGACGCCCTGCTCCCGGAAGTACTCGATGGTCTGGGCTGCAGTCGAGCGCACCTGATCGCGGATGCCTAGCAGGCCTAGGAGCCGCACCGGCCCCTCGATGCCGCCCTCGGCATCGAAGCCTGCGACCTCGCCCACCACGAGCACGCGCTCCAACCGGTCGAACTGGCCGGCAAGCTCCTCGTAGCGTGCCAGGCCATCCTCCCCCAGGACGAACTGTGCGGCACCCATCACGAGCGCCCGACCCGAGGCGGTTACGCACCCCGAATACTTACGAGCCGACGAGAAGGGCACGGCGCGCACCGTGGCTTCAACGCTCGTCTGGCCAGCCTCTGCCATCTCCTCCGCCCGCGCCAGCACGGCCCTGGCCGTGTCGTTGGCGTCCTCGGCGTTGGCCTGGCACACGGTGGCTGCACCTGCGAGCACGTCCCTCTCACTCGCGCCCTCGCCCACCACGCGGGAGACCTCCATGTCGCCTGTGGTGATCGTGCCCGTCTTGTCGAGGCAGAGCACGTCAACGCGAGCAAGCGTCTCCACGCAGTAGGTCTGCTGCACGAGCACCTTGCGCATGGCCAGTCGCGTCGTGGCTATGGCCAGGACGGAGGAGGTCAGCAGCACGAGCCCCTGGGGGATCATGCCCACGACGGCAGCCACCGTCCCCAGGATGGCGTCGTTGAGCGTGGCTCCCTCCTGCAGGTAGGTGCGGAGGAAGAGCGCCAGGCCCAGAGGCACCAGACCATAGGTCCCTAGGCGAATGATCGCATCGAGGGTATGGCGTATCTCGGACCTCACAGGCTTGGCGTGCTTGGCCTCGGCACCCAGCCTTGCGGCATACCCCTCCATGCCCACCCGCGTCACGCGCGCATAGAGGCTCCCGGACTCGATGAAGCTCCCCGAGAGGAGCTCGTCGCCCGGGTCCTTCTCCACAGCGCGGCTCTCGCCCGTGAGCAGGCTCTCGTCGCAATAGGCGCTGCCCTTCACCACCACGCAGTCCGCCGGGACCTGATCGCCATGCGCCAGGCGTATCACATCGTCCAGCACCAGGTCCGACGGCGCGAGCTCCACCTCGGCACCACCGCGCACCGCCAGCACGCGCTTCTGGGTGAGGATGGTCAGGCGGTCCACGAGCCTCTTGGCCCGAAGCTCCTGCCAGATGCCAACCACTACGTTGCAGAGCACCACACCCATGAAGAGCATGTTGCGCCACTGGCCCGTTATGGCCACAAGCGCCGCCATGCAGACGTTCACGAGGTTGAAGAGTGTGCAGATGTTACTACGGAATATCTGCCCCACCGACTTGGTCTTGACGTCGGTGTTCGCATTCGTCTTGCCCTGCTCCACCCGCAGGGCCACCTCGTCTGCGGTGAGGCCGGTCACGTGAGCTGTCTCTGGCATGCGACTGTCCGTCAAGGAGGCTCCTGTCATGGGTTCTAAGGGTGCGGAGACTCTAACAGAACGGTATGGAGAATCCTTTGGACCCAAGCCCAATTCGTACCCGCTGAATAGACATAACGTCCCGAGGGCGCAGGCCCCCGGGACGCCGAGTCAACATGGTGACCCCGCTGGGGTTCGAACCCAGGACCTTCTGCTCCGGAGGCAGACGCTCTGATCCACTGAGCTACGGGGCCGTGCGGGAGACAGTATAGCGGTTTTTCCCGAACGGGGGGCCGCACATCGCAAACCGACACGCACGCGCCTGGGCCGCGCGCCGACCGCCAGCGCGCCCGGCCACCGCGGCTAGGCACACTCTCTCGCATAGGTCAGGGCATGCCAGACGGTCAGCGAGAGAAGGACGGCCGGGACCAGGCGCGAGAAGGGCGCGGGAACCGGAATCCCGGCAACCACCCACTCGGCAGTTGCACCGCCCACCCAGAAGCACGTCCACCCGGCGATTACGCCGCCCTGCACGGAACCGCTGCCGTGCTGACGGGCGCCATGCAGCTCGCGTCCTCCCTAGAGCCGCCAGAAGACGGTTGGAGTGCTGCAAGAATTTGTTGCGCAACAAACTCCCGTTGGGCCGCCCTACCTTCTCTATTGAGGAAGCACGTCACGCAGGGTGCCAGTTCCGGATGGAGGGCGGAGCAAGAAGATGGACAAGCACTCACCCAGGTACCTGTCCGCGCAATATGCTGCACCAGAGTTTTCGTCACAATGCCCAGTCGCACGTACAGTCGGCCCCATGGCGTCCGCAATAGTGCCCGGCACTGCCATAGCCATACCCGCATCCGGCATCGAGGAAGCCGAGCCCAACGCCGGCGACACCCAAGAGTCGGCCGAAGCCGCCCAGGAGGCGCAGTGCGAGGATGCCTGCGCCCAGAAGGCCTTCAACGATGCCGCGCAGGCCGAACGGGACGCCAGGGACGTATACGGCAAGATCTTGCCCCACGAGACCACCGGCCTCAATTACTCAGAGAGAATCGCGAGCGCTACCCAGGACAAGATCAAGGCGCAGAACGCTATGGATCTGTACTGGAACGAGCTTGCGGCCCAAGAGGAGGCGCTGAAGGCTGCGCGGGACAACTTGGCGAACGCCCAGGCGTTCCTCGCCGCCACCCAGCCTCCTCACACCACAAAGGCCAACGCCTCGCAGGGCAGCCTTGGCTTCTTCGAGTGGCTCGCCTCCGTCGACGGCAACCAAGAAGCCGCCAAGCTCCTGAACGACCCCTCGCTGACCGGCACTGATAAGTACACGTCGCGCACTTTTCTCTCCTTCACGAGCATCGGGGCCGATGACGACGCGACGTCGCTCGAGAACGTTAGGAAGGCCATCGAGCACATAAAGGAGTGCAACGACCTCCGCGAGTCCGATCCGCAGTGCCCCGGCCTGCAGCCGCTGAGGCTCAACACATTCCTCATGGCGCTCGGCGAGGTCAACGCCAACTGGACGATGACGAGCGGCATCACCAGCGCCAACTACGCCCATGCCGTGTATGCCGGCGAGGCGAGTTATGCCAACGAGAACATCGCTGGCAGCTTCATGCTAAGCACCTACGACCCCTTCGACGGGTGGTACACGGCCGAGCGCCAGCACCACCTCAAGAAGGATGGTACAAACATAAAGCATTACCAGAATATCGTTAACGGCGAGTTCCAGACTACAGGCTTCGGCGTCAACACGGCGGAGAGTGGTGCCACCGGCAAATACCTCGACCACCGTTATGCGCAGGAATTCGGACGCGAGACGACCCACGGCGTCGACTACACCTACGACGAGTTCAAGGCCCTCTTCGACGTCTACTGCGCCGTCGCCATGAATAGGCCCGACGCTGCCGCTCAGAGCAGGCTCGCGGCGCTCTTCTCTAACAAGCTCACCAACGCTCAGCAGGAGTACGACGCCGCCAAGTCGGACCGCGACGCCGTCGGCAGGAAGATGGAGCTGGCACAAGAGTGCTACGACGTGGCCGATAAGACGCTGAGGGCCTTGGTCAACAAGAAGGACGCCACGCAGACCGTGGCCCAGTTCCTCAACGCGCGCATCAGCAAGGCCGAGCTGGACCAGTCGAGCCTCAAGTCCCGGCTTGGCCGCACCGCCGCGCTCCAGTCGGAGCTCTTCCAGGCGGCCTAGGCAACGATCTATATGGCGACTGCAGATTCGGTCGACTTTAGTGACGGGATGCACTAGCGCCGCATCCAAACCCTTCATTACCCCTTCGCTACCAACTGCATCGCGCACGGCGTCAGCCGTGTCGTGCGTGCTACCATCGCATGACCGAATCGCAACGCGGAGGAGCCCTCATGATCGCAGTAGTCAAGGAAACAGCCACTCAGGAGCAGCTGGACAGCTTCATCCAATGGATCGAGGGCCGCGGTTTCAAGACGAACGTATCGCAAGGCGACAACGAGACCATCGTCGGCATCATCGGCGACACGACGCAGATCGACCCCTTCCTGCTGGAGCAGATGGATATCATCGAGCGCGTCCAGCGCGTCTCCGAGCCCTTCAAGAAGGCTAACCGCAAGTTCCACCCCGAGGACACCGTGGTCGACTGCGGCTACGGCGTGAGGATCGGCGGCGGCAACTTCCAGGTCATGGCCGGCCCCTGCTCGGTGGAGGGCCAGAACCTCCTGACCATCGCCCGCGCCGTCAAGGAAGCCGGCGCCACCATGCTCCGTGGCGGTGCCTACAAGCCCCGTACCAGCCCCTATTCCTACCAAGGCATGGGTCCCAAGGGCCTCGACCTCCTTATGGAGGCCTCTGCAGAGCTCCACATGCCCGTCGTCACCGAGGTCATGGATCCCCGCGACGTCCAGCTCTTCCTCGACAAGGGCGTACACGTCATGCAGATCGGCGCCCGCAACGCCCAGAACTTCCCCCTGCTCAAGGAGGTCGGTCGCACGAGCACGCCCGTTCTTCTCAAGCGCGGCATGTCCATGACCATCGACGAGTTCCTCATGGCCGCCGAATACGTGATGAGCGAGGGCAACCCCAACGTGATCCTCTGCGAGCGCGGCATCCGCACCTTCGAGACCCGCACGCGCAACACCTTTGACGTGAACGCCATCCCGGTGCTTCACCATCTCTCGCACCTGCCCGTGGTGGGCGACCCCAGCCATGCCACCGGCTACACGCGCTACGTGCGTTCCGCGGCCTATGCGGCTACGGCAGCCGGCGCGGACGGCCTGGAGATAGAGGTGCACGACAAGCCCTCCGAGGCCTGGTCCGATGGCGCCCAGGCCCTCACGCCCAGCCAGTTCGCAGATGCCATGCGGCGTGTCGCGCTGATCCGCCAAGCCGTGACCGCCGACATCTCGGAGGAGGATCGCTGATGCCTTCCTCCCCAAGCGACAAGGACGTCCAGCTGACCCAGGTGCCCGAGGGCATCATGCCCGCAGTGCCACCCGAGCAGGCCGTCTCCGTACCCGAGGGCGCCACCTTCGTCCCCGGCCGTATCGGCATCGTGTGCCTTGGCCTCATGGGCGGCTCCTTCGCACGCGCCGAGCACCTGGGCGGCCACGAGGTCTATGCCTGGAACCGCACCAAGTCCACGCTCGACTTCGCCATGATCGACACGGTGGACGGCGAGCTCACCGACGAGACCATCCCCACCTGCGAGCTCCTGATCCTGTCCGGCTACCCCGCCATGACCGTCGAGTGGCTGCAGGAGAAGGCCGACCTCATCTCGCCGGGCGCCATCGTCATCGACACCGTAGGCGTCAAGCGGGCCATATGCGAGCAGTGCTTCCCAATCGCGGAGGGGCGCCCCTGGCATTTCGTGGGCTGCCACCCCATGGCGGGCACCCAGTATTCTGGCTACGCCCACTCCAGGGCAAACATGTTCCACAACGCCCCCATGGTGGTTGTTCCGCCGGACACCCTCCAGGGCCTCGAGCGCCTCGACGTGCTGGACCGCTTGGAGCGCCTCCTCTCCCCCTGCGGCTTCGGCACCTTCACCGTGACCACCGCTGCCAACCACGACGCTGTCATAGCCTTCACGTCGCAGCTGGCGCACGTGGTCTCAAATGCCTACGTCAAGAGCCCCCAGGCCACGACCCACAAGGGCTTCTCCGCAGGGTCCTACAAGGACCTCACCCGCGTAGCGCGCCTCAACGCCACCATGTGGACCGAGCTCTTCCTGGACGACGCGGACTTCCTCTCCCAGGAGATCGGTACCCTCATAGATAACCTGCAGCAGTACAAGGATGCCATCGACCAGCGCGATGCCGAGCGCCTCCACGACCTCCTCGCCGAGGGTGACCGCCGCAAGAGGGAGGTCGAGGGCAAGTGAGCCAGAACGCAGAGAAGCTCGTGCACGTGGATACCCCCTCGCGAGCCTACGACGTGCACGTGGGCGTGGGCATCCTCGCCGAGGTGGGCGCCATTACCCGCGAGGCCGCGGGTGGCGAGCGTGCCTGCATCATAGCGGACTCCAACGTCTGGCCTCTCTATGGCGAGAAGGTCGTGGCCTCCCTCACCGAGGCCGGCTATGACGTGTCGCATCTGACCTTCCCGGCCGGCGAGCGGTCCAAGAACCTGAGCACGCTGGGAGACCTCCTGGAGGGCCTGGCGGGCCTCCAGCTCACGCGGGACGACGTGGTCGTGGCCATGGGCGGCGGCGTCACGGGTGACATGGCAGGCTTCGCCGCCGCCAGCTACCTGCGAGGCTGCAAGGTCGTGCAGGTGCCCACCTCGCTCCTCGCCATGGTGGACTCCTCCGTGGGCGGCAAGGTGGCCGTGGACCTCAGGGCCGGCAAGAACCTAGCGGGGGCCTTCTTCCAGCCCCGCGCTGTGGTGGCAGACGTTGCCTGCCTCAAGACCATCTCCCATGACCTGCTCACCGACTCCTGTGGCGAGGTGATCAAGCATGCCGTGCTGGCAGATGGCGCGCTCCTGGACGAGCTTGCCATCAGTCCCCTCAACGGCCCCACGCGCTCGGACGAGGAGGTCGCGACCATAGTGGCCCAGAACGTCCGGATCAAGCGGAATGTCGTGAGCGCCGACGAGGGCGAGCGGGGCCTGCGCCAGACCCTCAACCTGGGGCACACCATCGGCCACGCCATCGAGGCGGCGAGCGACTTCAGTATGGGCCACGGCTCTTGCGTGGCGGCCGGCCTCTGTTGCATGGCCCGCGCCTGCGAGGCCAAGGGCTGGACCTACCCGGATGTGGTCGAGCGCATCACGGCAGCCGTCCACGCGCACGGCCTCCCCACAAACAGCCACATAGACCACGAGACCCTCTTCCACTACGCCACGCACGACAAGAAGCGCCACGGGGACACGATGAACATCGTCGTGCCGCGCGGGATCGAGGACGTGGTCGTGCGTCGGGTGACGTTGCCCGAGCTCCGCGAACTTATCGACCTTGGTTGCGGGGCCTAGCCATGGACGTGACCATCCACCCGTCTGAGCTGCACGGCACCGTGGAGGCGGTCTCCTCCAAGTCGGAGGCCCACCGCCTGCTCATCGTGGCCGCCCTCTGCGCCGGGACGACCAACCTCGACTGCCGCACCACCTCCAAGGACATAGACGCGACTGCCGACTGCCTGCGCGCCCTTGGCGCGCGCGTCGCCCGCACCCGGACGGGCTTCCGCGTGGTACCCATACCCGGCACACCCGAGACGGACAACCTCCGTCAGGCGACCGCCGACGCCGTCCTCGACGTGGGCGAGTCCGGCTCCACCCTGCGCTTCATGCTACCCCTGGTGGCTGCCCTCGGTCGCGGCGCCTCAATCACCGGCCACGGCCGCCTGGCCGAGCGCCCCCTCTCCCCCCTCTACGAGGAGCTGGCGGCTCACGGTGCCACGCTCTCCCCCCAAGGGGCCTTCCCGCTCGATGTGTCTAGCACGGTGCGGCCCGGACGCTACACCCTTCCGGGCAACGTCTCGTCTCAGTACGTGAGCGGCCTCCTCATGGCCGCCCCTGTCATGGGCGGCCCCGTGGAGGTCGTAGTACAGAAGCCCGTGGAATCCAGGCCCTACATAGACATGACCGTTGCGGCCCTGGCCACCTTTAGCGTCCACGTAGCCTGCGAGTCAACGGCAGATGCCCTTGTCTATACGGTTGGTCCGGACGCGCCCGTCTCGCCCGGCACCGTTACCGTGGGCGGCGACTGGTCCAACTCCGCCTTCTGGCTCGCCGCAGGCGCCTTCGGTGAGAAGCCCATTACCGTGTCGGGCCTCGACCTCGCCTCCACCCAGGGAGACCGCGCCATCATGGCGGCACTGGCCCTCCTGGGCGCAGCCGTCACTCGCGTCCACGGAAGGGTGACCGTGGAGAAGGACGACCTCAGGGCACGCACGCTCGACGTGAGGAGCTGCCCGGACCTGGTGCCGCCCCTCGCCGCCGTGGCCGCCCTCTGCCCCGGCGAGACCCGCGTCACCGGTGCGGCGCGCCTGCGACTCAAGGAGTCGGACCGCCTGCAGACTGTCTCTGCCGCGCTCGATGCCATGGGCGCGGACGTCACACCCACAGACGACGGCCTCCTGATCCGCGGTGTGGGCCAGCTTGCCGGCGGCACCGTGGATGCGGCAAACGACCACCGCATCGCCATGATGGCAGCCATCGCCGCAACCCAGGCCGCAGGTCCCACGACCATCCTGGGGGCGGAATGCGTGCAGAAGTCCTATCCGGGCTTCTTTGACGACTTCCGCGCCCTGGGCGGCCAGCTTTCCATCGCATCCTAGGAGCCACAATGCCTTCCACCATGGGAACCGCACTCAAGCTAACGCTCTTCGGCCAGTCCCACTCCGAGGCCGTGGGCTGCGTCGTGGAGGGGTTGCCCTCGGGATTCGTCGTGGACCGGGAGGAGCTCAGCCGCTTCATGGCACGGCGAGCCCCCGGCCAGGGCGTCTGGACCACGCCCCGCAAGGAGGCCGACGAGCCCCGGATCGTGGGCGGCCTCAACCCCCTGGGTGCGACCTGCGGCGCGCCCCTTGCGGTGGTGATAGAGAACACCAACACCCGGTCCCACGACTACGACAACCTCATGGCAGTGCCCCGTCCGGGGCATGCGGACTTCACCGCCTGGTCCAAGTGGCACGGCAACCAGGACGTCCCCGGCGGCGGGCACTTCTCTGCGCGTCTGACGGCGCCGCTCTGTGCCGCGGGGGGCATAGCCCTCCAGATGCTCGCCTCCAAGGGGGTACGCGTGCGCGCCCACCTCTGCCAGGTGGGGTCTGCCCTCGACGAACGCTTCGACGCCCTGGACAACTCCCCCGCGGCCCAAGCTCACCTGGCGGCCCAGATGGAGGCGGTGGGCGCCACGTCCGTGCTGCCCACCGTCGACCCTGCCGCCTCCGAGGCCATGCTGGCCCAGATCGACGCGGCCCGCAGAGACCTGGACTCCGTGGGCGGTGCCATCGAGTGCGTTGCCACGGGGCTTCCCGCAGGCATCGGGTCGCCCATGTTCGACGGCATGGAGAACACCATAGCCCGCGCGGCCTTTGGAATCCCCGCCGTCAAGGCAATCGAGTTCGGCCGCGGCTTCGAGGTGGCAGGGCTTCTGGGCCACGAGAACAACGACCCCTACCAGGTGCGTGCGGGCTCGTGCGTCCCCACCACGAACAACGCGGGAGGGATCCTCGGCGGCATCACATCAGGTGCCCCCCTCCTCTTCCGCCTGGCCGTCAAGCCCACGTCGAGCATCGCGCGGCCCCAGCAGTCGGTAGAGCTGACCACCATGCAGCCAGCCGAGCTCCAGGTGCATGGCCGCCACGACCCCTGCGTCGTACCGCGCGCCGTCCCCGTGGTAGAGGCGGTCTGCGCCTTGGCCATCCTGGACTCCTGGCTCGCCTGGCCTCCCGAGGGCCAACCCTTCGAGCTCTAGCACCAACCCGAGAGAAGGAACCCACATGCAGGACCTCAAGGACATCCGCAAGAGGATCGACGATATAGACACGACCATCAGCACCCTCTTCGAGGAGCGCATGGCCTGCGCTGGCCAGGTGGCCGAGTACAAGCGTGGCACAGGCAAGCCCGTCTACGACGCCGCCCGCGAGCGCGACAACATCCAGCGAGCGTCGGACCGCGTGGCACCGGAGCGCGCCCACTATGCCGCCGTTCTGGAGTCCCTTCTCATGGAGGCCTCCCGCGACCAGCAGTACCGCCAGCTTGGAATGAGCAGCGACTCCGCGACCGTGGTCGCGGCGGCCCTGGCCTCCCAGCCGCCCTACTTCCCCGAGCGTGCCTTCGTGGCCTGCCAGGGCGTGGAGGGCGCCTACGCCCAGATAGCCGTGGACAGGCTCTTCAAGCACGCGAACATCGCCTACTTCGAGAACTGGGAGAACGTCTTCGAGGCCGTGGAGCGCGGCGTCTGCAAATTCGGCGTCCTGCCCATAGAGAACTCCACGGCGGGCTCGGTGAACCACGTCTTCGACCTCATGATGCAGCACGACTTCCACATCGTCCGCACCTGCCGGCTCAAGATAGACCACAACCTACTGGTCAAGCCCGGCACCCGCAAGGAGGACGTCCACATCGTCTACAGCCACCAGCAGGCAATCAGCCAGTGCGCGGACTACCTGGCCCAGTTCAAGAACGTGCGTGTGCACGTCACGGAGAACACCGCCATGGCGGCCCAGATGGTAGCCGAGTCCGACCGCGCGGACGTGGCGGCGCTTGCCTCGGCCAGCTGTGCCGAGCTCTACGGCCTGGACGTCGCGGACCGCACCGTACAGGACATGAAGAACAACTACACCCGCTTTGCCTGCATCGCCAAGGACCTGACCATCTACCCCGGGGCCGACAGGTCCACCCTCATGATCGCCACCCGCCACGAGCCAGGTGCCCTCTACAAGGTCCTCGCCCGCTTCTATGCCCTGGACATTAACATCGTCAAGTTGGAGAGCCGCCCCATCCCCGAGCGCGAGTTCGACTTCATGTTCTACTTCGACGTGGACTGCCCAGCCGCGGCACCGGAGTTCCAGACCCTCATGAACTCCCTCACCGACGTCTGCGAGGAGTTCCGCTACCTGGGCTCCTACTCGGAGATCATCTGATGGCCGCCCTGCAGCTGGAGGGCCTTGCCCCCTATGGGCTCCTGGGCAGTAAGTTGGGCCACAGCTGGTCGCCCCAGATCCACGCACGGCTGGGCACCACCCCCTACGTCCTGCACGAGCTGGAGCCAGACCAGGTAGGAGCCTTCGTGCGCAGGGGCGACTGGCTGGGTCTCAACGTCACCATCCCCTACAAGTCGGATGCCGCCCGCCTGGCAGACGAGCGCAGCCCCCGCGTCGAGCGGCTCGGAGTCGCGAACACCCTCATGCGCCGCCCTGACGGCACCATCTACGCCGAGAACACCGACGTGCTGGGCTTCTCCTTCATGCTCGACCGTCTGTGCAGGCAGTCCCTGGGCGGACCTGCGTCCGAAGTGCTCCCGGGCCGTCCGGCACTTGTCCTTGGCAGCGGCGGCGCATCGCAGGCAGTCCAGGCGGCCCTCGCGGACATAGGCGTACCGGTCACGGCGATCTCCCGTACGGGGAGGGACGACTACGCGAGCATCCCCACCCGCCACGCCGACGCCGAGCTCATCGTGAACACGACACCCGTAGGAATGTTCCCTAAGTGCCCGGCATCACCCCTTACGGACGAGACGCTGGCCAGTCTCCCCCACCTGCAGGCCATCCTCGACGTCGTGTACAACCCCCGCCGCACCGGGATCTGCCTCCAGGCCGAGCGGTTGGGCATCCCCTGGGCAAGCGGGCTCGGCATGCTCGTCTCGCAGGCCTGGTACTCCTCAGGCCTCTGGCAGGGTCGCAGCCTGGACGAGGCCCTGGTGGAGGCCATAGAGCGGCGGATATCCAGCCAGACCCAGAACGTCATACTCCTGGGCATGCCGGGTGTGGGCAAGACCACGACCGGCCGTGCCCTGGCCCGCATGCTTGGCCGACCCTTCGTGGACATCGACGCCGCGATTCAGGCCGAGGAGGGCCTACCCGCAGGCGACATCATCCGCACGCGGGGTGAGGCGGCCTTCCGAGAGGTCGAGACGCGCGTGACGGCCACCTACGGGGCCCGCTCCGGACTCGTCATCGCCTGTGGCGGGGGCGTCGTGACGCGTCAGCGCAACTTTCCACTCCTCCACCAGAACGGGACGATCGTCCTTCTCCAGCGGCCCCTCGACCAGCTCGGCACCAGCGGGAGGCCCGTGTCCCAGGCGAAGGGCGTGCAGAGGCTGGCCGAAGAGAGGATGCCGGCCTATCACGCATGGGCAGACGTAGAGGTCTCCTGCACCGGTACACCCACGGGCGATGCCGACCTTATCCGCGGGCTTCTTGGCCTCTGAGAGACCCAACCGCTAGGCGCCTGCATCCCTACGTCCAACCGAAACACGCCCGACCTAAACGTCCACTTACGAATAGGAGCCCCTCGTCCACCAGATTCACACGCGCGTAATCCACTCGCGGCACCACCAGCCCCTAGACTGGGCACAGGACAAACCTAAACGGGACTCCAGCGCTGGGTAGAGACGGGGCTCTATCTGCCGAGAGGATGAGAAGGTAAAAGCAGATGGATGAGCAGGACATCGCCAACCAGGTGCTCGGGGCCGTCGGAGGAAAGGCCAACGTCATTGGCAACGACATCTGCATGACGAGGCTTCGAATCCTCATGAACGATCCCGCACAGGCAGACATACCCACGCTCACACAGATTTCCGGCGTCCTCGGCATCGTGCGCCGCGGCACGCGCAGCATCGAGGTGGTGTTCGGCCCTGGCCGCGTGGAGGGGGTGCATGACGAGCTCGCCCACCTGACGGGGGTGGATGGCACGGACCGGGCTCTGCTTGACCTGGGACGCGAATCCGTTCACCCCATGAACGTGCAGATCAACGGCAGCATCAACTCCACCAAGGAGGCCACCCCCGTGAAGACCACACGACGCCAGCCCAACGAGGAGGAGCTCAGCGAGCTCTCCCAGCTACTCGACTCCGACCTCCTTAAGGACGATCCGTCAACTGACGACCCATCGGAGGACTTCGAAGACGATGACGAGCCCACCGTGCATGGGCCTGGCCTGCGGGTGCTCGTGATCAATGGCCCCAACATAAACATGTTGGGCGTCCGCGAGCCCCAGATCTACGGCACCAAGGGCTACGAGGCCCTTCTGGCCCTCTGCAAGCAGGCGGCAGCCGACGCGGGCTTCTCGGAGTGCATCTGCTACCAGTCCAACCATGAGGGCGACCTCGTAGATGCCATCCAGGACGCCTTCGGGACCTTTGACGGCATCGTCATCAACCCCGCCGCCTACACCCACACCTCGGTGGCCCTTCTCGACGCGGCCAAGGCCGTCAAGCTGCCCATAGTGGAGGTCCACATCTCCAAGATCGACGAGCGCGAGGAGTTCCGCCAGGTCTCCTACATCCGCGACGCCTGCTTCGAGACCGTGACCGGCATGGGCATCGAAGGATATCGCAAGGCCATCTTCGACCTCTACGACCACATCGCCAGCCAGCAATAGGCCAAGTCACCACAAACAAGCACTCCCCTGATGCCCAGTTCCCAGCACCAGGGGAGTACCCATTTATCCCTAAAGTACCTTATCGGCAGTGCCAAACCATCGCGTCGGTCACGAGCACGTCCACGGGGACATCCTGGCCGCCGTGCGGCAGGGGGTTGCTCGAGAGCTCCATGGAGCGGGCCAGACCGATCTTCTCTCCAGGGTAGTACCACAGGAAGCGGTCGTAGAGGCCGTCATCCTCGCCCACTCTATAGCCATCCGCGTCGAACACGAGGCCCGGCACCAGACACACCGACCCCACGAGCTGACCGGGGGTGAGCACGTCCGCCTCGGAGCCCTTGGCCACCAGCCCACCTAGGCCGTCAGGCTCTAGGTCGTCCCAAGAGGACACCTCGCAGAAGCGCAGCTCGCCCAGCTGCCCAAGCGGCACGGCCACCCTGCGCCCCTGGGCCCACAGCTCTTCAGCCAAGGTACGCGTGTCCACCTCCCCGGGAAGGCTCACGTGCAGGAGCACCATGCCCGCCGACGCGAACACATCAAGCGAGCGCAGGCGCTGCAGGATGCGCTCGTCCAGGTTCAGGGCGCCGAAGGCACCGGTCCTCTCGCGCGCTCGCAGGTACTCCGCCCGCAACGCGGACTTGTCAGCATCGGCCCCGCATGTGCTTCCCATAGTGCCCCTTTCAGGTATCGTAGGAACACTCTATCCCACGCAAATGGTGCTTGTGGCCAGAAATCACAAGTCGTGACCATCCTGGAGGCATTCCGTGACCTATCGTCCACATTATCGCACGTGGGTGTGCACCCTACCCTGCGGAATCGATGTTCACGTAGCGAAAAGAAACGTCAAGCGCCTGACGCTCAGGGTCAGGCCCGATGCCACGGTAGCACTCACGCAGCCCCTTGGCCTCCCTGATGCCCAGGCGCGTGACTTCCTCTTGCAGAGGGAGGCGTGGGTCGTCCGCAAGCTCGCAGAGGTGGAAAACTCCACCAAGGGCCTCCCGACCACCTTCCGGACGGGCGAGACCGTCCGCCTCTGGGGCCGGCCCCTCACCATCCAGACCGCTACATCGGTCGGCAGGACCACCTACCGTGCCATGGTTCGCGACGACGCTCTCGTCATCGAGGCCCCACCGGGCCACGAGGACGACCCTGCCCACGCCTACCAGCGATCGCACGCCTTCGACGTCCTTCTCTCGGACCAGATCAGGGACCGGTTGCGGGAGATCCTGCCCCGACGCCAGGCCCAGGTAGGCCGCAGCGCCACGCGGGTACGCCTGCGCCGCATGACCTCCCGCTGGGGCTCCTGCAACGTGAGGACCGGGGCCGTCACACTCAACCTGGACCTCGGGGAGCGCGACCCCCGCTGCCTGGACGCCGTGGTTACCCACGAGCTCTGCCATCTCCTGGACCCCCACCACGACGAGCGCTTCAACCACCTCATGGACGCGCTCGTTCCCGACCGACGCGAGGTCCGCGCCATCCTGGCAGCCTGGCCGCCGCGCCCATCGCCTCCCCGCTTGCCCTAGAATGTAGGTTTGCAAGTGGGCGCATCCACGCCCTTGTCGAGACACACGGGAGCACACATGCCCAACGAGGGAAGCTACGAGGCGGCACTCAAGCGCAGTGACGAGATAAACGCGGACCTGCCGCTGCATCCACAGAACTACACCATGCTCACCGGCGACAGGCCCACCGGCCGGCTGCACCTAGGCCACTACTTCGGGACCATCCGCGAGCGCGTGCGCCTGCAGGACCTGGGCGTGCAGACGAACATCATCATCGCCGACTACCAGGTGATCACCGACCGCGACACCACCGAGCACATCCAGGACAACGTCTACAACATGGTCATGGACTACATGGCCTGCGGCATCGACCCTGCCAAGACCATGATCTTCACCCATTCCGCCGTGCCCGCGGAGAACCAGCTCATGCTCCCCTTCCTCTCCCTCGTCTCCGAGGCCGAGATGGAGCGCAACCCCACCGTCAAGGCCGAGCAGGCCGCCTCGGGCCACACGCTCACGGGGCTCCTCCTCACCTACCCCGTGCACCAGGCCTGCGACATCCTCTTCTGCAAGGGCAACATCGTCCCCGTGGGCCGCGACCAGCTCCCCCACATCGAGATAACCTCCAAGATCGCCCGTCGCTTCAACGAGCGCTACGGCCAGGTATTCCCGGACGTGGCGGGGCTCCTCACCTCCACGCCGCTCCTCCCCGGCCTCGACGGCCGCAAGATGTCCAAGTCCTACGGCAACGCCATCTCCCTCTGCATGACCGAGCAGGACACCGCCAAGCTCATCAAGAAGTCCAAGACCGACCCGGAGCGCAACATCACCTTCGACCCCGAGAACCGCCCCGGTGTGAGCGCCCTCCTCACCACGGCTGCCATCTGCACCGGTCGCACCGAGCAGGACATAGCCGAGGAGATAGGCATGGGCGGCTCCGGCCAGCTGAAGAAGTACGTGACCGAGGCGGTCAACGGCTACTTTGCCCCCATCCGCGAGCGCAGGCGCCAGTACGAGAAGGATCTGGACTACGTGAAGGACGTCCTGCACGACGGCAACGCCCGCGCGAACGCCATAGCCGAGAACACCCTGAACGAGGTCCGCGAGGCCATGGGCATGGTCTACTAGGCCCTGGGTCCGACCGGAAACGCCTGGCTACACAGAGGAGGCGTCCCTGCCAGCGGCGAGGGGCGCCTCCCTTCTTGTACCCGTCGACCAGTCGCAGCGGCCAAGCCGCCCGCACCTGGCTCAGATCATCCCGAATGCCTTGAGCACCACGAGCGCAAAGACCACCAAGAGCGCGGCAAAGACCAGGAGGAGCACCTTCCACTGCCAGATGCCCCTCAGGCACTCGGGGCCGAACCCCGCAAGGAAGGCACCAAAGCCCACTGGTGCCCCTGCCACGTCGTAATCCAGCCCCAGCTCCGTCACGGCGTCCAAGGTGGAGAGGGTGGCGAAGGTGTTCGTGACGAGGAGGACCCTGCCCTGGGTCCGCCGCGCCGCGAGCAGTCTGGAGATGCCAGCCACGCGCTCCACCACGGGGCCGGGCGTGGTCTCGACCAAGACCTGCCTGCGCTGGACCTCCCCCGCCGATGTGATGTACTCCAGCATGAGCTCCGACTCGTCGTGCTTGTCGCCCAGGTCGCGCCCGCCCTGGATCACCAGATGGGAGGAGGGGTCCTCCAGGTGTTCGTCGAGCGCCAGGTCCAGCCTATGCAGGACAGGCCGGGTAATGTCCTCCCCATCTTCCAGGCGGTCCCCCATGGCCACGATGTAGGCATAGTGGCCCTCCCCCTGACGCAAGTTGAGGAACCACGTGACCAGATAGACCGCAAAGCAGACGCTGGCCACGAGGAAGAGGCCCGCCACCACGAGATAGGCGGGGCTCCTCATGCCGTCGGACCCGCTGCCACGCAGGAGGGGCCAGAGCAAGAGGAAGGCAGGGTAGGCAAGCGACACCACCAGCCAAGCCACTCGCCCTGGGCTCGTCCCCTCGGTCTGCACCGCATGGAAGGCCCCCGCGATCGACGTGACGACCATGAGGACCGGGAACATCACGACCAGCCCCGCGTACACCAGGATCACGATGAGGGCGAGGAGCTCGCCCACGGTCGCGTTTGGCGCCATGAGGAGCGTGTAGGTGAGCTGGACGCCCAAGGCCAGGAGGGCGGTCATGAACGCGATGCCCAGATAGGGGCTGCATCGATCCACCTTGAGCTGCCTGTGCATCCAGAGTATGCCCACCACGGCAACCACCAGGCTGCCGCCAGCAAGCATCGAAACCGCGTCCATCGCCCCTCCGCTACCTCGCCGCTACTTGAGCGTGGCGTACATCACTGCCTTGATCGTGTGCATGCGGTTGCCGGCCTCCTGGAAGACCCTGGAGCGCGGCCCCTCGAAGACCTCGTTCGTGACCTCGAGCTCGGGCAGGCCGAACTTCTCGTAGACCTGCTCGCCGATGGCCGTGTTGCGGTCGTGGAAGCTGGGCAGGCAGTGCATGAAGATGGCGTCAGGCGCGGCCTTGGACATGACCTCGGCCGTCACCTGATAGGGCGAAAGGAGCTCGATGCGCTTCGCCCAGAGCTCTGCCGGCTCGCCCATGGAGACCCAGATGTCGGTGTACACCGCGCTGGCCCCAGCCACGCCCTCGTCCACGTCCTCGGTTATCGTGACCGTGGAGCCGTTCTCCGAAGCGATGGCGCGACACTGCTCCACGAGATCCGCGGACGGCATCTGCTCGGCGGGACCACAGGCAGCGAAGTCGATGCCCAACTTGGCGCACACCACCATGAGGGAGTTGCCCACGTTGTTGCCGGCATCGCCCATGAAGGTGAGCTTGCGGCCACGCACGTCGCCAAAGACCTCCTGCATCGTCAGGACGTCTGCCAGCATCTGGGTGGGGTGGAACTCGTTGGTGAGGCCGTTCCATACCGGCACGCTCGCATACTCGGCCAGCGTCTCCACGCGGTCCTGGCCGAAGCCGCGGTACTCGATGCCGTCGAACATCTCGGAGAGGACGCGAGCGGTATCAGCGATGGACTCCTTCTTGCCGATCTGGGAGCCCGAGGGGTCGAGGTAGACCGCATGCATGCCCAGGTCGGCCGCAGCCACCTCGAAGGAGCAGCGGGTCCTCGTGGAGGTCTTCTCGAAGATGAGGGCCACGTTCCTGCCCTCGAGGTAGCGGTGAGGCTCGCGCGCCAGCTTCTTGCGCTTGAGCTCCGCCGAGAGCTCCAGGAGATAGCGGATCTCCTCCGGCGTGAAGTCCAGGAGCTTGAGGAAGTCCCTACCCGAAAGGTCGACAGCCATGCGTTTCCTCTCTCGCGTGCGCGGCCAGCCGCGCTGCCATCGTTACGTTACCAAACGCCCATGGTACCAGCGCGGCCGCCCCGTCCCTCCTACGAGAGGTCGTCTCGCCAAAACGCCATGCTCATGCAGTGGGGGCCGCCACGGCCGCGGCTGAGCTCCGCCGAGGGCACCTCCAGGAGCTGGATGCCCGCCTTGTAGAGGATGTCGTTCGTCACGCTGTTGCGCTGGTACACGAAGACCTTGCCCGGCTCCACAGCCAGCGTGTTGGACCCGTCGTTCCACTGCTCGCGAGCGGCCGCGATGGGGTCGCCACCGCCACACTTGATGAGGCGCACGGCCGGAAGCCCCAGGGCCCGCGCGAGGATGTTGTCAAGGTCGCCCTCCATCTGGCGGATCCGCACGTCCCCCTCGCGGCGCCCGCGCGTGAGCTCGAAGACCCGCAGGGTTCCCAGGATGCCGGGGTGCACGGTGAAGGTGTCCACGTCCACCTGGGTGAAGACCGTGTCCAGGTGCATGAAGGTGCGCTTGCGCGGGATCGAGAAGGCATAGACCCGCTCGATGCCCGAGGGCATCTCCCCCCACAGGAGCTCATGGGCCAGGAGGTCGATCCCCGCGGCCTCCGTGCGCTCGCTCATGCCCACCCCGATGGTGGAGGCATTGAGGACCAGGATGTCGCCGCCTTCCACATGGTAGGGGTTCGACCGGTCGTACCAGCGCGGGGTGTCCGCGTACTCGGGGTGGTAGCGGAACACGAAGTCGCCATAGAGCGTCTCGCGGCGGCGCGTGCTGGTGTACATGCGGTTGATGCTCACGCCAGAGCGGATGATCGAGAAGGAGTCGCGCGTGAAGTAGGTGTTGGGGATGGGGTCCACCACGAGCGACCCCGAGGTGCCGTCTCCGATGCTCACTAAGTCGGCCAAGGACCCAGCCTGGGCGGGCGTAAGGTCGAGCTCGTCGGCCCGGATGCCCACGAAGGTCTTCTGCACGAACTCGCGCGTATCCTCGATGGAGTCCAGGCGCTCGCGCACGGCATCGATCACGTGGCGGCCCGAGGCGTGGCACTCCGCGATCCATCGGTCGGTGAACTCCGGGCGGGCCTCAGGATGTGCCTCCAGCGCCTCGGCCACCAGGTCCTCCAGGTAGAGGACCTCCACGCCCTGCTCGCGTAGCATGCGGGCGAACGTGTCGTGCTCCTCCTGGGCAACGCGCAGGTAGGGGATGTCGTCAAAGAGCAGCGGCATGAGGTTGTCTGGCGAGAGGTTGAGCAGCTCCTCACCCGGACGGTGAAGCATGACCTTGCGCAGCTTGCCTATCTCCGAGCATACGTGCAGACCCTTTGGCATTTCCTACCTCCCGTTATGTCCTGCTCACCTTAACACCATACCCCAGTTCCATGAGCGCTTACACACCACGTCGTTTCACGCTGGTATCATTGGAAGGCGTGTAAGGTCGCGGGCGGCGCCCGCTTGACGTGGGGAGGAAGAATCTCATGAGCGATACCGAGAAGGCCGGAGCGGCGCTTGAGGATGCGCAGGCGTCCCAGGACGCGGAGCACGCCAAGTCCCTCGAGCGGGCGGTGGCCAAGTTCGCCGACACCGCAACCGAGACCGACGAGGGCGGCAAGGTCCGCAAGCGGGACTTCAGCTACACCCAGAACCGCGAGCTCAGCTGGCTGCGCTTCGACAACCGGGTGCTCGACGAGGCCTTCGACGATACGGTCCCCGTCTTCAACCGACTGACCTTCGTCTCCATCTTCGGCTCAAACCTTGACGAGTGGTTCATGATCCGCATCGGCGGCCTCACCGACCTGGCCTCGATCAAGGCCCAGCCCCGTGACAACAAGTCCAACCTCACCCCCTCCGAGCAGCTCGACCAGATCTTCTCGGAGCTCCCCGGCTACATCGCCCGCCAGGAGGAGGCCTTCGACCTCGTGGAGGGCAAGCTGGCCGAGAAGGGCCTGGTGCGCGTGAGCCCGGCCGACTACACCGACGACGACCGCCGCGAGCTCTCCAAGTACTTCGAGAACCACCTGGCACCCATCATCTCGCCCATGGTGGTGGACCCGCGCCACCCCTTCCCCAACCTCCGCAACGGCCGCCTCTTCGTGGCCTGCTCCCTCGAGGGTGGGGCCGAGCAGGGCGTGATCGGCCTCGTGGAGGTGCCCGCCACCGAGGCGCGCGTCGTCCCCCTCTCCACCACCGCCAAGACCTACCGCTACACCCTGATCGAGGACGTCCTCAGGACCTTCCTGGGCAAGTGCTTCGGTGACTACACGCCCAAGAAGATGGCTACCCTGCGCGTGACCCGCAACGCCGACATCGACCCCGACGGCGAGGGCGTGGAGGAGGAAGAGGACTACCGCCAGCACATGAAGAAGGTCCTCAAGCTCCGCCAGCGCCTCCAGCCCGTGCGCCTGGAGATCCAGGGCGAGCTCGGCCGCAAGGCGGAGGCCTTCATCGCAGGCGAGCTCGGGCTGGAGGACCGCCGCGTCTTCCGCGTGGGCATGCCGCTCGACCTTGGCTACGTCTTCGGCCTCGAGGGCTGCATACCCGACTGGGCTCATGCGGAGTCCGTCGAGCAGCCCTTCGAGCCCCAGCCCTCTCCGATGGTGGACCTCTCCCGTCCCATCCATCCGCAGGTCGAGGACCACGACGTCCTTCTTACCTACCCCTACGAGTCCATGGACCCGCTGCTCCGCCTCCTGCGCGAGGCCAGCGCCGACGACGCCTGCATCTCCATCAAGATCACCCTCTACCGCGTGGCCAAGCGCTCCCACCTCTGCGAGAGCCTGATTGCCGCGGCCGAGAACGGCAAGGACGTGACCGTCCTCATGGAGCTGCGCGCCCGCTTCGACGAGGCGAACAACATCGCCTGGGCCGAGCGCCTGGAGGATGCCGGCTGCACAGTGATCTACGGTGCGGAGGGCTACAAGTGCCACTCCAAGATCTGCCAGATCACCTACCACGATGGGTCGTCCTTCTCGCGCGTGACCTGCCTGGGCACGGGCAACTTCAACGAGAAGACCGCCAAGCTCTACTCCGACTTCATGCTGATCACGGCCAACCCCAAGATCGGCGAGGACGGCAACACCTTCTTCCGCAATCTCTCGATCGGCAACCTGCGCGGCTCCTACCAGCTCCTGGGCGTCTCCCCCACCAGCCTCAAGCCCCTCGTCATGCGAGGGATCGACCGCGAGATCGAGCGTGCGCGCGCCGGCAAGGGTGCCCAGGTCTTCCTCAAGATGAACTCCCTCACCGACCGCGACGTGATCGACAAGATCTCCGAGGCATGCGAGGCGGGCGTCCGCGTGCTCATGATCGTGCGCGGCATCTGCTGCATCAAGGCCAACGTGCCCGGAAAGACCGACGGCCTGGAGGTGCGCGAGATCGTGGGCCGCTTCCTGGAGCACGCCCGCATCTACGCCTTTGGCGAGCAGCTGGACACCGTCTACCTCTCCTCGGCCGACATGATGACGCGGAACACCGAGCGGCGCGTGGAGATCGCCTACCCCGTGCTCGACCCCGTGTGCCGCTCGCTCGTGCTCACCTTCGTCAACCTCCAGCTGGCCGACAACGTGAAGGCGCGCCGCCTGACCGCCGAGGGCACCTGGGAGAAGATCCCCGTGGAGGAGGGCGCCCCCCGCGTGTGCGCCCAGGAGCTCCTGCTTGCCATCGCCTACCATCGCGCGAACCTTGGCTCCCAGTACGCCCAGGCCATCACGCCTGTCTCCCGCATCATCCCCGAGATGAACCGCGAGGAGCTCGAGAAGCTCATCGCCCTGCCCGAGTCCGAGCCCGAGGCGCCGCGCGACAAGGTCCCGGAGCGGGCCAAGGTGCGCGTTGCAGAGCCCGACGCACGCCCGGTGGCTAAGGCCGTGGCGGCAGCCAAGGCGGCCCGCGTGGAGCGCGCCCAGGCCGTCGTGGACGCGGCCGCACGCGAGCAGCAGACGCCCGCACCCGAGGCTTCCGCGCCTGCCGCCGAGCCGGCGACGCAGCCCAAGCCCGCGCCTGCGACTGCAGCTCCGACTGCACCTGCGAAGGCTCCTGCTGCAGCCACCGCACCAAAGCAGCACCACAGCCGCCTGGAGGTGGCCTTCTCGCTCATCGGGCGCGGCTTTGCTACACTCTTCGGCGGACCTATGGACGAGGACTAGCACAGAGAGCGACATATGGCAGCACAGACACTGAGCCTCCGGGTCGAGCGCATGGCGTACGGCCCGGAGGCCGTCTCTCATACCGAGGACGGCAAGGCGGTACTTCTCACCGGCGGTGTGCCCGGCGACCTGGTGGAGGCGGAGGTCGACTCCGACCAGCCTCGCGTGGCTCATGCCCACGTGACACGTGTGATCGAGCCCTCCACCGACCGCGTGGTGCCCGCATGCCCCTATGCGGGCATGTGCGGCGGATGCCCCTGGGCCGCACTCTCGCGTCCGGCGCAGCTGGCCGCCAAGCGGGCTGCGGTTGTGGACTCGCTCGCCCGCATCGGCCACATGGAAAGGGATCGCGCGGAGGCCCTCGTGGCGCCCTGCGAGGCACCCAGCGAGGACTGGGGCTATCGCAACAAGGTCGAACTGGGCTTCGAGCGCACTGCCAGGCGCACGGCTATCGGCATGCACGCCATCGGGGGCTCTGGGCTCGTACGCGTGAAGTCCTGTCTGCTCCTCGACAAGGCGCACGCCGGGACCGTCAAGAGCGTCTCCGGGGCAGTGAGCTATCTTGCCACCTCGCATCAGCTGGACTTCGAGCGCCTGGCAATCCGCGCCTCCAGGCGCACCAGGGACGTCGAGGTGGCCCTCTGGACGGAGCCGGGCGCCTTCCCTCGCAACCAGGCCGCAAAGATCATCTCGGACAGCACGCGCAACAGCTCCATCGTGCGCGTGATGACCAAGGGGCCCACAAAGGCCCGCAAGATCGCTGGCGTGGAGTGCCTCTCCGGCCACGGCTTCTGGAGCGAGCGCGTGGGCGACGAGCTCATGCGGGTGTCTGCGCCGTCCTTCTTCCAGGTGAACACCAAGGGCGCGGAGCGCCTCGTGGAGCTCGTGCTCGACGCGTTGGAGCCCCAGGAGGACGACGAGGCAATGGACCTCTACTGCGGTGCCGGCACCTTCACGCTGCCGCTCGCGCGCAGGACGGGCTTCGTGTCGGCCGTGGAGTCCTATGGGCCGGCAGTCCGCGACCTGCGCCGAAACCTCGAGTCCGCAGGGCTCGACAACGTGGACCCCATCGGCGGGGACGCGGGACGCGAGTTCCCTGATACCGATGCCGACGTCATCGTGGTCGACCCGCCCCGGGCGGGCCTTGCCGCAGACGTCGTGGCGAGGCTCTCCGAGCAACCCGCCCGGACGATAGCCTACGTGTCCTGCGACCCAGCGACCCTGGCCCGCGACCTCGAGCGCTTCTCGGCGGAGGGGGCCTTCGAACCCGTACGCGTGACTCCCGTGGACCTCTTCCCGCAGACCTTCCATGTGGAGACGGTAACCAAGCTCGTCAGGTGCTGAGGGCAGGTGGGCACGGATCCATTCTCATAGCACGACAGTGGGAATAAGCCGCAGGTAGAGGCCCCAAACGGACACTTTCCGTCCTCTTTCGATTCACCGTTGCGCACCGCGCGCCAAACGTGTAAAAAGAGTCATGGACTTGGGTAAGGGGCCCGAGACTGGAGAGAGGAACAACCATGAAGGCTTCTGTGAACGAGGATTGCATCGGCTGCGGTATGTGCGAGGGCACCTGCCCCGACGTCTTCTCCATCGGTGACGAGGGTGTCGCCGTTGCCGTCGAGGACGAGATCCCGGCTGACGCCGAGGATGCCGCCCAGGAGGCTGCGGACAACTGCCCCGTCTCCGCCATCACCGTCGAGTAGCACACAGGCACACCGGTACCAAGGGATGGGGGCCCAAGGGGTCCCCATCTTTAGTTTTATGGGCGCGGGGCGTGGGCACTAGAGGCTACTCCCCTACCGCCCGGTTTGCATCTGGGCTAGGACTTCGACCGGCTGGAGGACAGCGATGATTCTGGCGTCGGCGTCGCCAAGGCGCAGGGAGCTCGTGGAGGGCGTGGGGCTCGTGCCTACGGTCATGCCCTCCACGATCGACGAGACCCCGCAGGAGGGCGAGGACCCTGAGCACCTGGTAAGGCGTCTGGCGGAGGGCAAGCTCGAGGTCGCCCTCCCCCACCTCCTCGCCCAGCCCCAGGAGCGCACCGCCCTGGCGGCGGACACCATCGTGTGGACACCCGATGGACAGGTGCTGGGCAAGCCGCAGGGCCCTGAGGATGCGGCAGGCATGCTCCGTGCGCTCTCGGGCTGCACCCACCACGTCTCCACGGGGGTGGCCTGTGCGGCCCTCGTGGAGGGCGAGCTGCGCACCACGTCCTTCGTCGAGCGTACGGCCGTGACCTTCCATGAGCTCACCGACGCCCAAATCGCCGCCTACGTTGCCACGGGCGAGCCGCTCGACAAGGCCGGCGCCTACGGCATCCAGGGAGAGGGCCGCCTGCTCGTGAGCCGCATAGAGGGCGACTACTTCAACGTGGTGGGCCTCCCCGTCTCCCGCACGGTTCGCGAGCTCGGCCAGCTGCTTGGCGAGAAGGACCTTGTTGCCAGCGTCATACAGAGGAGCGTGCGATGAGTCACGCAATCGACCAGCGAATCGTCAGCATCACCCAGATACCCGGCGTCTTTGCCGCACATGCTACCAACTCCGAGGGAGGCACGGGCTGCACCGTCATCATCTGTCCCAAGGGTGCCACCGGTGGCGTGGACGTGCGCGGAGGCGCCCCGGCAACGCGGGAGACGGACCTCCTGCGGCCCGAGGAGACGGTCCAGCAGCTCCACGCGGTCGTCCTGTCCGGCGGCAGCGCCTATGGCCTCGCGGCATCCTGCGGCGTGGCGGAAGAGCTGGAGCGCCACGGGATCGGTCTTGACGTGGGAGTTGGTGTGGTTCCCATCGTGACGTCCGCCTGCCTCTTCGACCTCCCCTGCGGCGATCCGCATGCACGACCCACGGCAGCTGACGGGGCCGAAGCGACCCGAGCGGCGCTCGAGAGCCCCGAGGTACCCTTGGCCCGCGGCAACGTGGGTGCGGGGACCGGTGCCACTGTGGGCAAGCTGGGCGGGCCATCGCTCGCCATGAAGAGCGGCCTCGGCGAGGACGTGGAGTCCGCGGGGCAGCTCGTGTGCGGGGCCATCGCGGCGGTCAACGCGGCAGGAGACGTCGTGGACCCCGACACGGGCGAGCAGATCGCGGGTATGAGGTCGCCCCAGGGTGGCCTCGCGAGCACCACGGAAGCCCTTCTCGCGCTAACGAGCAATCCCACGGGCTTCGACAGGACGAACACGACCATAAGCTGCATCGTCACCAACGCCCGCCTGACCAAGCCCCAGGCCACCAAGGTGGCCCAGATGGCGGCCGATGCCTACGCGCACGCGATCCGTCCCACCCACACCACGAACGACGGCGACACGGTCTTCGTCATGGCCACGGGAGAGGTCGATGCCCTCGTGGACGTGGTGGGGGTCCTGGCCACGCGTGCCCTGGAGCGCGCCATCGCCGACGCGGCCAGAAGCGCCACAGGTGCCTACGGGCTCCCCGCAGCCCGCGACCTCTAGCCCTCCGGCAGAGTGGGCACCAAGGGGTACTCCCTTGGTGCCCACCAGCAACTACCTGCCGTTGAGGTAGTCCTCCGTTGTCGCAGGCACGGCATCTCGCCCGCCCAGGATGTGTCCCTCTTCGAGGGCCTTGTCTCCAGGCGCGTAGACCGCGTCGACGGCCGTGTAGTTGTCTGGGTTCGAGAGCACCAGAACCGAGTTCTGCGCGCCAGCCAAGGCCGCCCCACAGAGCGCATCCCACCAGCCGCGACCGTCCGCCACGCACATGTTCGTGACTTCCATGCCCCTCAGGATCTCATACCTGGCTATCTCGGCCGATGTGTCGATGGCCGTGTCGCCGGCCAGGCGAAGCGGAATCCCGGCACCTGCCCCTATCAGCTGGGCGCGCACGCCCGTGGGCACCGAGTCAGGACCGCCGACGATGATGGAATGCTTGAACCTATGGGCCTTGATGGCCGCCGCCGTCGCGTCGGAGAGCGCGCCGTTGGCCTCGTTCAGCAGTATGGGCATTCCCATGGCATATGCGTAGGGGGCGATCGAGAGGGCGTCCCAGAATCCGCTCACCGTGGCCACGATGCAGGTGTCGTTCCAACGGAATCCCATCTCGTTCGCGGCATCGAGGGCGTCCACGGCGGTGGCAGGGGCGTTCTGGCCCCACACGCGCACCACGTCACCCTTCGTCGCATAGCCCCCGATCTCGCGCTCCACGCCCTCCGACACGGCCGCAGTCCCTCCCATGAGCACGATGTGCTCCGGCTGCAGGCGCTCCAGCTCCTCCCTCGTCTGGGGAGCCAGGCTCTTGCTCGGGGTGATAAGGACCGGAGCCTTGAGGAGCCCGGCAAGCCCCGCCGCCGAGAGGGCATCCCAGTAGCCCTCGCTCGACGCCACGACCGCATAGCCGCCCCTCCCGTCCGCGAAGACGCCGTCGGCCCGGACTATCCTCTGCATTGTGTCGAGCGCCGTCTGGCCCCACAGACGTACCCATTCACCCTCACCACGTGCAGGCTCGTCGGCATAGACCTCCAGCGAGCGGTTGACGATGACCTTGTTGCCCAGTCGGTCCTCCAGGGTGTACGTGAGCGTGTAGGTACCCTCGCCGAGGTTGGCGACCTCCTCGCGTGTCCAGGCGACCGCCCTGCCCTGCGAGTCCGTGACCTCCCACGATACGCCGCGGGAGAGATCGACCTTGTTGCCAAGCTCCTCCGCAAGGTCCGCGATCGGGTCGAGGAGTGCCAGGTCGGCCTTCCTCACGCGTAGCTTGGAGTCGATCGTGATGGTCTGCGAGAGCGCGTCCAGACCGTCCTCCCCCAGCGCCACCACCGGTCCGGTCAGGGTCGCGGCCCCGGCTACCGTCCCCAAGAAAGACCGACGTGACATGTTCCTACAGGGGTTCTGCGGCACTTCCATCATGGCCTCCGTCCAGAGTCGTGTCCATGACCAAGCTGCTACCCCGCCGACCTGCGAGAATAACGCTCAAAGATGGTCAATTCTCGCCACACTTGTACAAATAAGAGAGGGCCTCCCCGAGGAGGCCCTCCGTCGTCCCGCCATCAAGCCAGCCCTAGTTGAACTTGACGACCTTCTGGGCTATGCGATAGATGCCCACGCCCACGGCAGGCGGCAGCGTGCCGGCGATGCCGATGGGGCTCATCCGCACCGCGTGGTACATGCGCTCGTCGTAGGCCTTGAGGTCGTCCCAGAGCGCCCTCATCTGGTCCTGGGCATCCGGACGGTCGCTCAGGTCCGAGAAGACCATGCAGATGCCCCATATGACCGTGAGATAGTCCATCATGTACTTCTGCAGCTTCTGGGACTCCACGTCGTCGTACACGTGGTAGGCCTGCATCATCACGCGCGCCACCCGCCAGTAGTGGTCGATGCGGCTGGTGAGGACCTTCTCGTTCACGGACTGGTCGTCGCGGCCGATGAAGTACCGGTAGAGGTCCACGTCCAGGTAGTAGAGCGTCTTGCACTTGGGGAAGGGCACGTAGGCGTAGACGTTGTCCACGTAGAACGTGTGGGCAGGCATCTGGAGGTTGGCCTCGCGCAGGGTCTCCGTGCGATACGTGAGCGTATGCATGAGCAGGAACTGCGACTGAGAGAAGTGGCCGATCTGGTTCCAGGTGAACACACGGCCCACGGGCAGGACCTTGCGGTAGCCCACGGCATTCTCTGTGTTATCCGCCACGTGCTCGTACACGTAGTTGGTGATCACGAGGTCCACGCGCTCCCCCAGCTTGAGGAAGCTCCTCAGCGTGGCGAGAAGGGCCTGGAGGGCATCGGCATCCACCCAGTCGTCGGAGTCCACGTTCTTGAAGTAGGCACCGTCGGCGTTTGCCACGGCCTTCATGACCGCCACGCCATGGCCGCCGTTCTCCTGGTGCACCGCCTTGATGAGCCCCGGATAGCGCGCCTGCCACTCGTCCGCCTTGGCAGGCGTCTCGTCCTTCTGCGAGCCATCGTCCACGATCACGATCTGGACGTCCTCGGCGTACCCCGAGCCCTCCAGGATGGACGTGATGCACTTGTCCATGTACTCCGCGGAGTTGTAGCAGGGAATGCCGAAGGTGATGGTCTTCTTCATGTGTTGCCGTCCTCCGCGCCTAGTTGTGCTGGGCCACGAGCTCGTCCGAGAGGTCGAGCGCAGAGGCCGTGACACCGTCCATGTCGTAGTAGCGGTACTCGGCCAGACGGCCCACCAGGTGGAAGTTGAGGATGCCGCTCACGCGCTCGCGGTACTTGGCGTAGAGGGCCTTGGTCTCGGGTTCCAGGATGGCGTAGTAGGGGGTCTGCCCACTGCCAGGCTCATAGGACTTGGAGTACTCGCGCATGATGGTCGTGCGGCCCGGCACCACCTGGCCCGTCATGTTCTTGAACTCCGTGATGCGCGTGTAGTCCTCGGTGGTCGTGTAGTTGACCGTGCCCACCGGCTGGAACTGGTCCTGTGGCAGGGTCTCGAAGACCATGTCGAGCGTACGGTAGGGCAAGGCCCCGAGGTCGAGGTCAAAGAGCTCGTCGATGGGACCGGTGTAGACGACCTCGCCGCCATAGGGCTTGCCGCACACGACGAGCTCGCCCGTACGGACCGACACGATGTCGCGGGCGTCCACGCCCAGGAAGACGCTGATAAGGTCGTGGTCCAGCATCCGCTCGAAGAGCTTGGTGTAGCCCTCGGCAGGCATGCCCTGATGCGGCGCCTGGGGGAAGTAGCGGTCGTCGTCGCCCACGAAGACGGGCACGCGACCCGTGATGGAGGGATCGATCTGGTCCGGCGTCTTGCCCCACTGCTTCATGGTGTAGTAGAGGAAGACGTTCTGGTACACGAAGTCCGCCACCTCGGCCAGCTCCGGGTCGTTCTTCTCGCGGAGCTCCATGATGGGGACCTTCTTGTCGTGGCCAAAGGTCGCCACGAGCTTCTGGTAGAGGCGTTCGCCCTTCTCGTCGCCAAAGGCCATCTTGAGCGAGGTATGGTTGAAGGGCACCGGCATCAGCTGACCGTGGATGTTTGCCAGCACCTTGTGCTGGTAGGGAGTCCACTCGGTAAAGCGCGAGAGGAACTCATGCACGCGGTCGTTGGTGGTGTGGTAGATGTGCGGGCCGTACTTGTGGATCAGAATGCCCGCGTCGTCCAGGCAGTCGTAGGCGTTGCCCGCAATGTGGTTCCGGCGCTCGAGGATGGCGACCTTCATCCCGCAGGACTCCGCGAGCCTGCGTGCGCAGACCGCACCGGCGTAACCCGCACCCACCACGATCGCGTCGTACGAATCGGGGTTGAAGCCTGCGGGCAGACCGTTGACGATACCCATTACATTCCTTCCGGTATTGCGCACGACCGCGGTCCTTGCGCACTCAAGCGGCGATTTGTGCGCGAAGGCCGCACACGCGTCGATGTTCTGTGCGATTCTAGCACGCGCCCCTATAATGGGCGATGGGCTTCGCGTTGGGGAGCGGAAGAGCACCGTTCACACAAGCCAACCGAAGTCTTGGACACAATTCGTGCACAGAGAGGGAGTTTTGGGATGAGTGAGTTTCTAGACCGCATGAAGGCGGCCGCCAAGGCCAACAAGAAGACCATCGTCCTCCCCGAGGGCGAGGATCCGCGCACCATCGAGGCCGCCAAGGCCATCGTGGAGGAGGGCATCGCCAACCTGGTGATCCTGGGCGACCCCGAGCAGATCCACGTGGACGGTGTCACCGTCATCGACCCCAAGACCGCCGAGAAGCACGAGGCCTATGCGGAGAAGTTCGCCGAGCTCCGCGCCAAGAAGGGCGTCACCATCGAGCAGGCCCGCGCCCAGATGGACGACAACACCTACTTCGGCACCATGATGGTCAAGATGGGCGACGCCGATGGCCTCGTGTCCGGCGCCTGCCACTCCACGGCCAACACCCTGCGTCCCGCCCTGCAGATCCTGAAGACCGCCCCCGGCACCAAGCTGGTCTCGGCCTTCTTCATCATGTGCACCCCTGCTACCCAGTACGGTGACGCCGGCACCCTCCTCTTTGCCGACTGCGGCCTGAACATCGACCCCAGCGCCGAGGAGCTCTCCGAGATCGCCATCGCCTCCGCCGCCTCCTGGAAGACCTACATGGGCACCGACGCCAAGGTCGCCATGCTCTCCTTCTCCACCAAGGGCTCTGCCAAGGGCGAGGTGCCCGAGAAGGTCCAGCAGGCCACCGAGCTCGCACACCAGAAGGCCCCCGAGCTGGCCCTCGACGGCGACCTGCAGCTCGACGCCGCCCTCGTGCCCGAGGTCGCGTCCCTCAAGGCCCCCGGCTCCACCGTGGCCGGCCACGCCAACGTGCTCGTTTTCCCCGACCTCGAGGCCGGCAACATCGGCTACAAGCTGGTTCAGCGTTTCTCCGGCGCCGAGGCCTACGGCCCCATCCTGCAAGGCATCGCCAAGCCGGTCAACGACCTCAGCCGCGGCTGCTCTGCCGCCGACATCGTGGGCGTCGTGGCCATCACCGCCGTTCAGGCCCAGATGGCGTAAGCCTGCACGCATCGCACGACTCGCATCGCACACTAGGGGGCGGCGCTTCGGCACCGTCCCCTTTTTGTGTGGCTCCGGGCCGAGCCTCCGGCCACGCTTAGGCGGGGTTATGCGTGATCACTCGCATCTATCTGAGCATCCGTCCACGCTTAGGTGCGGTTATACGTGATCACTCGCATGTGTCGGAGCTTTCAGCCACGCTTAGACCAGCCGCGCGGCCCTCGGCTGATTTCCGCCGTTGCCCGCCTTCCCTCTCCACAGGCTCGCAGCTTTGCTATGTTCTTCTCAACGTAACCTCGGCCAAGGAGGGCCCATGAAGATTGCCATGGCAAACGACCACGCCGGAACCGACCTCAAGGACCAGATCAAGGAGTGGCTCGAGTCCCAGGGCTACGAGGTGGTGGACTTCGGCACGTTCGACCACGAGTCCTGCGACCTCTCGGACTTCGTCCTTCCCGCGACCTTGGCTGTGGCCAAGGGCGAGTGCGACCGCGGCATCTTCGTGGACGGCGTGGGCTACGGCTCCGCCATGATCGCGAACAAGGTCCGTGGCATCTTTGCCTGCGTCTGCCAGGATCCCGTGTGCGCCGAGCTCGCCCGCCAGCACAACGACGCGAACGTCCTCTGCATCGGCGGCAAGCTCATAGGCCCCGTCCTCGCCATGGCCGTGGTCAAGACCTGGATGACAACCGACCCGCTCACTGCCGACAAGTACGTGCGCCGGCGCGACAAGGTGGCGGCGATCGACGAGAAGTACACCCAACCGATCGCCTAAGCGTCCCGACTTTCCCGAACCGGGACACTTAGGACGGTTAGGCCCGCCTAAGCGTCCCGCCCTTCCCGAACCGGGACGCTAGCGACGGTTAGAGCTGCCTAAGCGTCCCACCCTTCCCGAACCGGGACACTAGCGACGGTTAGGCCCGCCTAAGCGTCCCGCCCTTCCCGAACCGGGACACTTCGGACGGTTAGGCCCGCCTAAGCGTCCCGACTTTCCCGTCCCGCCCCCTCCGCTGCAGACGCAAAGGCGCCCGCCCCTCCCCCAGGCCTTGCCGCATGGCCAGAGAGAAGGACGGGCGCCGCATCTCTGCAGCTAGAACCCCGGCGCTACTTTGTCCGCAACCCTATCCCAGTGGGTGCGGGCCGGCGGCACGGACCTCCGGGCTCATGGTCTGGAGGCGCTTCTCGGCGTTCTCCTCGAACATGCGCGCGAGCTTCTCGGCGGTCTTGTCGTACTCGGCACGGTCGGCCCAGGTGTTGCGGGCGTTCAGCAGCTCGGAAGGCACGCCCGGGCACGCGGTGGGCACATCGAGGTTGAAGCGCTCGTCATGCACGAAGTCGCAGTCGTCGATGAGGCCGGACTGGGCCGCCTCCACCATCTTGCGCGTGTAGGCGAGCTTGATGCGGCTGCCCACGCCATAGGGGCCGCCGGACCAGCCGGTGTTGATCAGGTAGACGCGGGTGCCACCCTTCTCGATGCGCTCGCCCAGCATCTGGGCGTAGATGTTGGGGTCGAGCGGCATGAAGGGCTCGCCGAAGAGGCTGGAGAAGGTGGGCGTGGGCTCCTTGATGCCGCGCTCGGTACCGGCGACCTTGCTCGTGAAGCCCGTCATGAAGTGGTACATGGCGGCGTTGTTGTCGAGCTTGGAGATGGGCGGCAGCACACCGAAGGCGTCCGCCGTGAGGAAGATCACGACATCGGGCGTGCGCTTTGCCTTGCCCGTGGCCACGGCGTTGCTGATGTACTCCACCGGGTAGGCGCAGCGGCCGTTCTCCGTGAGGGCGTCGTCGTCGTAGTCGGCCACGCGGGTCCTCTCGTCAAGCACGACGTTCTCCACCACGGAGCCGAAGCGTATGGCATCCCAGATCTGGGGCTCGGTCTCGTGCTTGATGCGGATGGTCTTGGCATAGCAGCCGCCCTCGATGTTGAAGACGTCCTCGTCGGACCAGCCGTGCTCGTCGTCGCCGATGAGCATGCGGTCCTCGGCGGCCGAGAGCGTGGTCTTGCCGGTGCCCGAGAGGCCAAAGAAGACCGTGGTGCCGTGGCTGCGCGGGTTCATGTTGCAGGAGCAGTGCATGGTAAGGACGTTGTTCTCGGTGGGCAGCAGGTAGTTCATGACCGAGAAGATCGACTTCTTTATCTCGCCCGAGTACTGCGTGCCCACGACCAGGATCTCGCGACGGCGGAAGTTGATAAGGACCGCTGCCTCGGAGTTCGTGTTGTGGATCGCCGGGTCGAGCTTGAGGCGCGGGGCCGCCATGACCACGAAGTCCGCCTGGCCGAAGTCCAGGAGCTCGCGGTCCGTGGGACGCACCAGCATCTGGCGCATGAAGAGGGCCTGGCTGGCCAGCTCGCAGATGCCCAAGATCTTGCGCGAGTAGCGGCGGTCGGCACCGGCCAGCGCGTGCACCAGGAAGAGCCTGCGCTCGGAGAGGTAGCTGATGACCTCCTCGCGGACGCGCATGTAGTTCTCCTCGGAGAAGGGCACGTTGACGTTGCCCCACGCGATGCGATCGTGCACGTCGGGCGTGTCCACGATAAAGCGGTCATGCGGCGAGCGGCCCGTGTACTTTCCCGTGGTCACCGAGAGGGCACCGGTGCTGGTGAGCACACCCTCACCGCGCGAGACGGCCGTCTCCACGAGCACGGCAGGAGACGCGTCGATGACAGTCCTGTCGTCGGTATGGTGGATTCCGTACTTCTTGAGCTCCTCGACGATCACTGGAACCTCCGATCGCTTAGGGCGCAGGTTCACGCCCTTCTCACAGTTTCCTTTTGCATACCCATCTTATGGGCCCTCACCGCATCCACACACCTTCATCACCTGACTGTTAACAAAGGGCGAACGAAGGCTACGAGTCGGGGAACGGTAGTCTGCACCAAGAAGTACCTGCCTGTACTACCCTAAGCCAAGGGAAGCACAGACGAAGGGACCCAACATGTCCACGATCACGACCATCTCGGACGGAAACCTTACGGCACGCGTCGACTCCAAGGGTGCCCAGCTCATGGGCCTCGCACTCGGCGGGGCGGAGTACCTCTGGCAGGGCGACGAGCGCTGGTGGCCGCGTCGTGCCCCCGTGCTCTTCCCCATCGTCGGCGTAATCCGCGACGGGCACGCCACGAGCGCCCAGGGGGACGTGACGCTCGGCCGCCACGGCCTGGCGCGCAACTACGAGCACGCGATCGTGGAGGAGACCCCCTCGAGCGTGACCTACGAGCTCGCGTCCACGCCCGAGACACGCGAGAAGTTCCCCTACGACTTCCGGCTGAACATGAGCTACTCCCTTGCCGACGGCAAGCTGGAGCAGGCCTTCACCGTCACGAACACGGGGAGCGTGCCCCTCCCCCACACCCTGGGCGCCCACCCCGCCTTCAACGTGCCCATGCCGGGCTGCGAAGACGGTTTCGACCAGTACGAGCTCCGCTTCACCCGTCCCTGGACCTGCGACGCCCCCGGCATAACCCCGGAGGGCTACCACGACTTCCAGCACACCCACCGCGTGGTCGACGGCACGGACAGCCTACCACTCTCCCACAAGCTCTTCTCCGACCTTCTCACCGTCACCCTGGTGGACGTGCCGGACTCCACCGCCACCCTGGTGGGACCCGCGGGCCACGGCGTGACGCTTGAGTTCCCGGGTTTCGGCTACCTGGGTGTTTGGTCCGCAAACGAGACGGCCCCCTTCGTTGCCGTGGAGCCTTGGGTGGGCTGCGCCACCGCCCTCGACGAGTCCGACGTCTTTGAGGACAAGCGCGGCATGATGGTGCTCCAGCCGGGCGAGTCTGCAACGCATGCCCTCACGATAAGGCCCTTCTAGCGTGTGTGGCGCCCTCCCACAGCTCACACTCCCCTGCGGACAACCCGGGCCCATCGCGCCTGGGCTCAGCATGCGCTTAGCCACGGAAGCTGACCTTGATGCCGCGGCAGAGCTCTATGCCCGCGCACGGTCCTTCATGCGGTCCTACGGCAACACGGCGCAGTGGGTCGGCGGCTATCCCAGCCGCGCGGACGCCGCTGCGGACCTAGCGACCGGCGCGCTCTGGGTCTGCCACGACGAGGCGGGCGCCATCCTCGCCGTCCTCATCCTCCTGCCCGGGCCCGAGCCCACGTATGCCCAGATCGAGGGCCTGCCCTGGCTCAACGACGATCCCTACCTCGTGATGCACCGCATCGCCGTGGGCGTCTCGGGCCGGGGCGTGGGAGGTGCCTGCATGCGTTGGGTGGCGGCGCAAGCCCCCAACGTCCGGGCCGACACCCACGAGGTCAACCTGCCCATGCAGCGCGTACTGGAGCGCGCCGGTTTCCAGCGGCGCGGGATCATCCACATAGCGGACGGCACGCCGCGAATCGCCTACCACTACGCGCGGGACTAACGTCTCGCCACAGGGCCGAAGGGGGTACTCCCTTAGTGGCCGTTCCCGCTGGTCGCGCCTCCAGAAGCCTTCACGCTACGCCCTCCCGTCCCTCGGGAGGGCGGTTTTGTCTCCCCTTTGTAAACCCCTTTGAAGAGTTTTCTATACAGGGTTGACTTTTTTTGAAACGGGTCTAAAACTGACTACGTCCAATAGGGTTGGGTCGCGTGCAGCGTACACAACCCGCTTCAGTGAGAGGAAAGGACACCGCATGCAGTCTAAGCTCGCACACGCGGCCGAGCGCAAGGCCTTCGAGGTCGTGCTCGACCAGTTCATCAATGCCCCCGAGGGCCCCCAGCGCGAGAAGGTCTTCGAGCGCTTCCTAGACATGGGCGGCAAGCTCCTCGCCGACACCGCGCCCGACATGGGCTTGTCACTGCGCAAGGCCTTCTATCCGGGCTCCAAGTGGGAGAAGCTCGTTCTCTCCCTGCCCGAGCGTGTGGACCACAACATCCTGCGCACCGCCGTGGTGAACGGTGCCTACGAGGCTGCCTTCCGAGGACTCCGCCAGACCACCCAGTCCGCCGAGAAGTACCAGTGCAACGTGCCCTGGATCATCATCTTCGACCCCACCTCAGCCTGCAACATGCACTGCGTGGGCTGCTGGGCCGCGGACTACTCCAAGTCCCTCAACCTGACCTTCGACGAGTGCGACAGCCTCGTCTCGCAGGCCAAGGAGCTGGGCACCCACTGGTTCATGATGACCGGCGGTGAGCCCATGGTGCGCTGGAAGGACGTCGTGCGCCTGGCCGAGAAGCACAACGACTGCATCTTCTCGCTCTACACCAACGGCACCCTGATTAACCAGAAGGTCTGCGACGACTGCAAGCGCGTGGGCAACATCCTCTTCTCCGTGTCGCTCGAGGGCTTCGAGGAGGCCAACGACGGTCGCCGTGGCGATGGCTGCTTCAACAAGGTCATGGCCGCCTTCGACCTCATGCGCGCCAATGGCGTGCCCTTCGGCGTGTCCACCGCCTACACCCGCAACAACGTGGAGTCCATCACCTCCGACGCCTACTACAAGATGCTGGAGGAGAAGGGCGTGCTCTGGGCCTGGTACTTCCACTACATGCCCGTGGGCGAGGGCGCCAACGCCGACCTCATGCCCACGCCCGAGCAGCGCGAGTACATGATCAAGCGCATCCGCGAGATCCGCGACTACGAGGGCGGCTACTCCGTCATGTCGCTGGACTTCCAGAACGACGGCGAGTTCGTGGGCGGCTGCATTGCCGGCGGCCGCGTCTTCTGCCACATCACCGCCCGTGGCGACGTGGAGCCCTGCGTCTTTATCCACTACTCTAACGCCAACATCAAGGAGCAGTCCCTCATCGAGTGCCTGCAGCAGCCCATGTTCCAGGCCTACCGCAAGCACTGGCCCTGGAACGACAACATGCTGGAGCCCTGCCCCATGCTGGAGAACCCCGAGGTCCTGCCGGTGATGGTGCACGAGGCAAACGCCCAGAGCACCGAGTACGTGACCCCCGAGAGCGTCGACCACCTGTGCGAGCGCACCGCCCCCTATGCCAAGGTCTGGAAGGAGCACGCTGACAAGATCTGGCTGGAGGAGCACCCCACTGGCAAGAAGGTCTATGAGGACGACATCTCCATGATGCCCGTGGACCAGAAGGCCAAGATGCTGGCCGAGAAGGACGCCACACTCGACGCCGAGGAGCTCGCCTCCGTCAGCAAGTAGTGTCACAGAAGTGTCAGTCACCTTTGTGACAGGGCGCCCCTGGGAGACCGGGGGCGCCCTTATGCTAGCGGGCACCAGGGGAGTACCCCCTGGTGCCCGCCGGTAGCCGAACCTGTCTCAGCAACTACTTGCCCAGAAGCTCCTCGACGTCCAGCGCGATCATGAGCTCCTCGTTCGTGGGAACCACGAGCACCTTGATCTTGGAGTCATCGGCGGAGATCACGCGCGGCTCGTCGGAGCGGACCTTGTTCTTCTCCGGGTCGAGCTTGACGCCCAGCCACTCGAGCTCCTTGGCCACGCCCATGCGCATGGTGTCGGAGTTCTCGCCGATACCGGCCGAGAAGGCCATGGTGTCGAAGCCGTGCATGGACTGGGCCATCTCGGCGATGAGCTGGGAGGTGCGGTAGTAGAACATGTCGAGTGCCATCTGGCAGTTGGCATCGCCCTTGTTGGCACCCTCCTCGATGTCACGGGAGTCGGAGGATACGCCGGAGAGGGCGAGCAGGCCGGACTGCTTGTTCATCATGGTGTCGACCTCGTCGATGGTGTAGCCCCCCTCGCGCACCAGGTAGCACACGGTGGCAGGGTCGATGGTGCCGCAGCGGGTGCCCATGATCAGGCCGTCCAGCGGGGTGAGGCCCATGGTGGTATCGAGCTCCTTGCCGTCCTCGATGGCGGAGAGGGAGGCGCCGGAACCCAGGTGGCAGCTCACGAGCTTGTGCACGTCGTCGCCCAGGAAGGCCTTGGTGGAGCGCCAGATGTAGCGGTGCGAGGTACCGTGGGCACCGTACTTGCGGATGTGCAGCTTGTCCACGACGTCGCGCGGGAGGGCGTAACGCCAGGCCTTCTCGGGGATGTTGTAGTGGAAGGAGGAGTCGGCCACGATCACGTTGCCGATGGAGGGGAACATGTCGCGGCAGATCTCGATGACGTCGGCCTCGGCGTAGTTGTGGAGCGGCGCCAGCGGGGCGACCTCGCGGACCCAGCCCAGGGTCTCGTCCGTCACGACCTTGGACTCGGGGAAGTACCAGCCACCCTGAACGACGCGGTGGCCGATGCCCTCGATCTTGTCGGTGTCGAAGCCGGCGTCGGCCAGGATGTCGAAGACGTGCTTGACGGCCGTCTTGTGGTCCGGAAGGGCGACCTCCATCTTCTGCTTGTCGCCACCGTGGACGTTGTAGCCGATGAAGGAACCGTCTATGCCGATGCGCTCGCAGTTGCCCTTGGCGTAGACCTCACGGGTCTTGGTGTCGAGCAGCTGGAACTTGAGCGACGAGCTGCCGGCGTTGATGACCAGAACGTTCATGTGTCTCCTCTCGAGGGGCGTCCCTACGCCCGACCTCACTACACACAGCATGACCATCATAACCCCGCAGGTGGTAGCACACGCGAGACACACCAAACCCGCGTGCCCAGAAGTCCTCGGCGCGCGGGCTTGGTGTAACCTCGGGCAAGAAGGACGTGGCTACAGGCGAGGTCTAGTCCTCGAAGCGCCCGTGGAAGAGTGTCTCCTCCACTACGTGTGCGCCCGTCTTGACGCAGTCGTTGCAGGGCATGAGGACCACGCCCGTGTCGCGACCCTTGATCTGGCAGCAGCGCGTAGCACCCACCCGCTGGCCGAAGGCCGCCACGAGCTCCCGCGAGATCTTGTACGTGGAGCCCTTGCTGTTGGGCCTCTCCAGGTCGCCTGTGGAGTTGGCGAATCCCGCCAGCACGCAGGCGCCGGAAGCCGCGCCACAGGTACCCTCCATGCCGCCCATGCCCAACCCCAGGCCCTCGCAGGCCTTGAACATGGTGGGCTCGTCCACGCCCACGAGGTCGGCGTAGGTGCAGGCCACGGCCTGTGCGCAGTTGTAGCCCCTGCGATGCCTGGCGTCCGCCTCCGCCACCCTACTCTGCATGGCCGGCCCCCTCAGGCCCCTCGTCGGTGAGCTTGCGGCCACCGAGCACGTGCAGGTGCAGGTGATGGACTGTCTGGCCGGCGTCATCTCCCGTGTTGGCTATCACGCGGAAGCCCGTCTTGTCAACGCCCGTGGCCTTGGCCACTTCATCCACGCCGTGCACGAGGGCAGCCAGCGTCTCTGCCGGCACGCCGTCCACCAGGTTCGCGTAGTGCCTCTTGGGCACCACCAGAACGTGCACGGGCGCCAGCGGGTTCATGTCCCGGAAGGCCGTCACCTGGTCGTCCTCGTAGACGTAGTCGCTCTCGATCTCATGGTTCGCGATCTTGCAGAAGATGCAGTCAGACATGTCCTTCTCCCTAGTCCTGGGGCCGCTCGTCCAGAAACGCCGTTGCCGGCGCCGACACCGTGTCTATGGTAGGCTCCCCGCCCTCGGTCTCATCGAGAAGGACGCGTACCTTCTGTTCGGCCGTGGTCAGACGCGCCCGCAGGGTCTTGAGGAGCTCCACCCCGCGCTCGTAGCGCTCCAGCGACTCCTCGAGCTCTAGGTCGCCTGCCTCCAGTGCGCGCACGATCTGCTCCAGCTCTATGGACATCTCCTTGAACGTCATCTCGTTGACGTCGCGATATGCCTCCGCCATCAGTCCTCCCCCCGGGCAGCCACGCCGGACTGCCCCTCGTCATCCAAAAGCCCCGTCACGCTGGCACGGAAGCCGCCGTGCGCAAGCGCCACGCTCACCGAATCCCCCACCGCAAGCTTCGCGGCATCCGTGACCACATGACCCCGGGTATCCCTCGCGAGGGCATAGCCACGCCCCAGCACGCGCAGAGGCGAGAGGGCGTCCAGGCTGGCCGCCGCACGCCCCAGACCTTCCTCATAGGGACGCAGGAGCCTGGCTCCGACACCCGCAACCAGCCTCTCATCACGACCCACGTCCTCGCGTCGCCGGGCTACCACCCTGGGAAGGGTCCGCCGCAGCCGCAGGCCCTTGTCGTCCAGGTCCCTACCGCTCCGTTCGAACAGACGGGGCAGGGCGTCCACCAGGCGCTGCTCGGTCTGGAGAAGCTCCTCGCCCCGCCGGTCCACCATGTAGCGGGGATCCTGGATGCATCGGTGCGAGGCCAGGGACTCGACCCTCTGCCTCATCCGGGCCACCTCCCCGCCGAGCGACTTCCTCATGAGCCGCTCCTGGGCATCCAGACCCTGGCCGTTGGCAACCACCGCGTCCTGGGCGGCCTTGGCCAGGCGGCGCGCCCTCTGCTCGGTGAGCCTCTGCAGGTCCGCCATGTCGGGCGCCACGGACTCGGCTGCCGCCGTGGGCGTGGAGCAGCGACGGTCGGCCACCATGTCGCAGATGGAGACGTCCGGCTCGTGGCCTATGCCGGTGATCACCGGCACGGGGCAGGCCGCGACCGCACGAGCTAACGCCTCGTCGTTGAAGCACATGAGGTCCTCGAAGGATCCACCGCCGCGCACGAGGAGGATGGCATCCGGCCGCGATGCCGCCGCTCGGGCCAGCGCCCGGATTATCGTGGCTGGCGCCTCGGTGCCCTGGACGCTGCACCCCACGCAGTCCAGCTCCACCAGGGGGTTGCGACGCGCCAGCGTGCGTCGCACGTCCTCGATCACGGAGCCGGAGAGCGACGTGACCACGCAGACCCTGGTGCAGAAGGGAGGGATGAGCCTCTTGCGTGCCGGGTCCATGAGGCCCTCAGCCTCAAGCTTTCGCGCCAGGGCGGCCACCTTCTGCCTGAGGGCGCCCTCTCCCGCCAGCTCCAGCCTCCTGGCCACGAAGCTCAGCTTGCCCGTGCCCTGGTACACCTGGAAACCGCCATGGAGCACGATCTCCAAGCCGTCGCGCAGCTCATAGCCCTCGCGCAGGAAGGTCTGGTACACGCCCTTCCAGGCGATTACTGCCATGGAGGAGGCGTCGTCCTTCACGTTGAAGTAGCAATGGCCGGAGCGGGCATTGGGTCCGCGGAAGCCGGAAACCTCGCCTCGCACGGCCATGGGCGGAAGCTCCTCCACGGCACCCTTGGCGGCAAGCACGGCATCGGCCACGCTAAGGGGCTCGCGACCCCTCGTCTCCATGTCGCCCAGCACGCTAGTCACGGTTCCTCGTGGCGTTGGCGTAGTAGAGCAGTTGCAGGATGGACACGAGCGCCGCCGCCACATAGGTCAGGGCTGCGGCCGTGAGCACCTGCTTGGCGCCCTTCTGGTCCAGGCCCTGGCCGTTGGCCCCCAGATAGGCCACGGCCCTGCGCGAGGCATCTATCTCCACGGGGAGGGTCACCAGCTGGAAGATGACCGTGATGGCAAAGATCCACACAGCCAGCCGCATGAGTCCTGCGAGGTTCATGAAGACGCCCAGGAAGAAGAGGATCATCCAGGACTGCGATGCGAAGTTCACAGCCGGCACGAGCGCCGTGCGGATCTTGATGGGCCCGTAGCCCTGGGCCGTCTGCACGGCATGCCCCGCCTCGTGGCAGGCCACGGCGACCGAGGCCACGGAGGCCTGCCCGTAGTTGGCAGGCGACAGGTGGAGCTTGTTGTCCCGCGGGTCATAGAAGTCCGTGAGGGTGCCCGCCACATGGGTTATGCCCACGGCCGAGGCCCCCTCCTCATCGAGCATGCGGCGCGCCACCTCGGCGCCCGTGCCCTGTATGCGCGCCGGCACCTTGGACCACTTGGCGTACATCCGCTTGATGTAGCCCTGCGTGAGGGCACCCAGCACCAGCGAGACGATCACGATGAGCCAATAGCCCATGTCCCCGCCGTAGTAGCCGTACCCATAACCCATGAGGTCCCCCTTCCGTGAGTGATTGGGGACATTCTACCCAAGCGACGGGACACAAATCCGGCTCGCAGGCAGGCTTGTCAGCCAAGGGGTCGAAGGGGCAGGCCCTAGAGCACCTCTACGCGCCCACCCTTGACCGTGAGCCCCGTCTCACCGTCCAACAGGCGCTCCAGGTCGCGCCCCACCACCTCGTAGCGCCAGCCCGTAGCCAGGCGCGACCGCTTGCGGTTGGTCAGGAACTGCGCCAGGTCCTCCCGAGAGGCCAGCAGGGCGTTTGCCACCCCTGTCCTATCGGAGACGACCCGCACGAAGGCATACATGAGGTCCACCACGGCCTCGGCGTCGCCCGAGGCGTGCGCGTGATGCTCCACCGCGGGGCACTGGTCGGCGGGCACCGCCAGGCCACGCGAGACCGCCGCCACGATGGCCGAGACGTCGCGGGCGCTCATCTGCTCCGTGCCGCGGACCCTCCTCAGGCGCTCGCCGCTCTGCGGGCATCTCTTGGCTATCTCCACGATGAGCTCGTCGGAGCAGACCCACTTCTTGGGCACGTCGCGGTCCGCCGCGGCCTCCTCGCGCCAGGCGCAGACCTCTCGCGCCACGGCGAGCTGCCGGCGCGTGAGAGCACCCGAGCGCTTGAGCTTGAGGTAGGCCTTCCTGGGGTCACGCTTGACCTTCTCCACAGAAGCGACCTCCTCCATCTCGGGCCGCACCCAGGAGAGCCGGTCCAGCTCCACGAGCCGGCGCATCTGTCGCTCGTAGATGCCCGGCAGGTAGAGGACGTCGTCCTCGGCATAGCGCAGCTGCTCGTCGTCGAGCGGTCGACGCGACCAGTCCGTGAGGGCCTCGGCCTTGGGCAGGCGGATTCCGCAGTACTCCTCCACCAACGTCCCGTAGCTCACCTGGTGGCGCATGCCCAGGAAGCCCGCCGCCAGCTGAGTGTCGAAGACCGGGGCCACCTCGCAGCCCATGCCGTCGAGAAGGACCTCCAGGTCCTGGCCGCAGGCGTGGAAGACCTTGGTCACCCTCGGGTCCTCCAGAATCTCTGCCAGCGGCGAGAGGTCGTGGATGAGGATGGGATCGATGGCTGCGGACTGGTCGCCATAGCAAACCTGCACGAGGCAGAGCCTAGGCCTATAGGTCCTCTCGCGCAGGAACTCCGTGTCTACCGCCAGAACTTTGGCCGCCCGTGCGCGCTCGCAGTAGGCGCGCAGGCCCTCATCTGTGGATATGTACAAGCCGTCTGCCTCTCGGGGTGCCGTGGGAGCCACCCATTGGGATACCATCACGATGTCACTCAAACGCCACACGTCATGATACATGCATGACGGTAGGCATCTCCCGGGAGGCAGGCCGTGCGCGCCCTCATCATCCACAATCCAAGGTCTGGCTTTGGCTCGGACGCCGTCTTCGAGTTCGAGCGCTCCCTCCTTCGCGAGGGCGACGAGTGCACGGTCCGCATCCTCTCTCGCGACTTCCGGACCCGCGAGGCCGTGGCCGACGCCGCCAGCTACGACGTGGTGGTCCTTTCGGGCGGCGATTCCACGGTTACCAGCCTCATGCATGCGTTGATCGGCACCGACGTGCCCGTCTGCGTGTTCCCCTCGGGCACCGAGAACCTCCTCAGCGCCACCATAGGCAACGCGCCGGAGCCAGCGGCCCTGGCGCGCGCCTGCCGCGTGGGCAAGACCGCCCTCCTGGATCTCACCCGCACGTCATGGCTCGCCACGGACGGCACTCGGCACACCAGCGGCGTGGGGCTTCTCGCCGGCGTGGGGTACGACATGCAGCTCCTCCACTCGTCGCTCACGGCACCGGGGACCTTTGGCAACGCGTTCTTCTTTGCCACCACGCTGCAGAGCACCCATCCCACGGTGGCAAGCATCCAGGTTACGGTGGACGGACAGGAGCATTCCTACCGCGGCATCTCCTGCCTGGTGGCCCACGACACTCTGCTCCCCGGCGACGTCCAGGCCGTCCCCGGCAACCGCCTGGACGACGCCCTCCTGGACGTCATCGTGCTGGAGGCCCCGGGCGAGGACACCAAGTCCCCCAACCGTCGCGGCCTCATAGACGACGAGGGCAACCCCGTGGGCCGCCCGATCCTGCGGACGCTACGAGGCCGCCATGTGGACGTACAGGTGAGCAAGGACATGCCCTTCTGCATCGACGGCAACCAGACGGCCGACCTGGTACGGAGCTTCTCTGCCGAGGAACTCCCCAGGGCCTGCCGCGTGATCGTGGACACCATGAGCCCCTACTGTCCCAAGGACGACGCAGCCCCGCGCTTCTCTGGCACGGACGAAATCGCCTACCCCGAGGGATAGGCGATCACCCATAGGCTGATGTCTAGCAGGACGCTCCAGGCTCGGACGGGCTACTCTGCGTCCTGCGGGAAGCGGACCCCCACCTGCCGGCGGATCTCGTCCATGACCGCCAGGGACTGCAGGGTGACCTTCTCCCACCCCGCCACGGCCTCCAGTGCCTGGGTCTCTCCGCGCACGGCCCGGCAGAAGTCGTCGAGCTCGCAGGCCATGTCGTTCTCGGGCGTGGGCTCGCAGGCCACGGGCTCACCCGCACCAGCCTCCGAGTGGTAGACCATGGCCGAACCCTCATGGCGATGGACCGCGAGGTCGTGTGGCCCAGAGGTGTCCTGCCAGGTGAGCGTGGCCTCCTCGCCCGCCACCTGGGAGGGCAGCACGTCGTCCATCACCTTGCCGTAGGCGAGCGAGACGACCTTGTCTCCATAGCCAAGCAGGGCCTCGCCCGAGAGGTCCACCATGCCGCAGGGGTCGTCGTCGGCACTGCCCGGCACCCGGCAGGTCACCCCCAGGGCGCGCACCTCCGCAGGCACGCCAAAGAGCGCCACCGCCGGCTCCACGCAGTAGACGCCGATGTCCATGAGGGCACCTTCCGCCAGGTGTGGGTCGAACACGTTCACGCGCTCCCCCGCACGAAGGCGCGCCATACGGGAAGTCACCTTTGCAAAGCGAATCGTAGCCGAGCGCACGGGGCCTAGGTCGGCCGCCTCGCGACGTATCGCTTCGAAGGCGGGGACGTGCAGGTTTCGCATGGCCTCCAACGCGACGACCCCCGTCTGGTGTGCCGCACCGAACACCTCGCACGCCTGGCGCTCGTTTGGCGCCAGGGACTTCTCCACGAGCACATGCTTGCCCGCCCTTGCAAGGGCCATGGCCTGCGGCACGTGCACAGCGTTTGGAGAGGCGATGTAGACGGCATCCACCTGGTGGCAGGCGCCCAAGGCCTCGAGCGAGTCGAAGGCAAGCCGCGCCCTGTGCCTCTGCCCGAAGGCCTCGGCCCGAGCCAGGTCCCTCGAGTAGCAGGCCACGAGCTCCGCGCCCTCGTAGCCGCCCAGCGCGTCCAGGAAGCGCTCGCATATGGCGCTCGTGCCGATGGTGGCGAACCTGACCTTGTCCATATTCCTCCCTCTGCCGGAAACCAGCCTCAGGGTACATCGCACGGTCACACTTGGCAGTCGGCATGTGCCCTTACGTCGGCAAACTGCTAGAGTCTTGTGGCATACGAGACGATTGGAGCCCCATGTACTCTTTTGACAGCCGGGTCCGCTACAGCGAGTGCGACGAGAAGTGCGACCTCTCCATCCTCGGCCTCATGGACTACCTGCAGGACTGCGCCTGCTTCCAGATACAGGACTTCGGTCGCGGCGTCGAGACCCTCTCCGAGGAGGGACTCGCCTGGATCGTGGGTATCTGGGAGATCGAGATCGAGCGTCTTCCCCGCTACTGCGAGGATATCCGCATAAGCACCTGGAACTACGAGACCAAGCGCCTGCAGGCCATGCGCTGCGTGACCATCAGCGACAAGGCTGGCAACCAGCTCGTGCGCGCCGACTCCCAGTGGTTCATCTACGACGCCGACAAGGGCCGCGTGGTCCGGATTCCCGAGTCCGAGCTCGTCCACTACACCGGCGAGCCCCGGCTCGACATGCCTCCCCTGCCCCGCAGGCTGACCACGGAGGGCGACTTCCGCGAGGCCCCGGCGGTGACCGTGTCCGAGCAGCACCTGGACACCAACCACCACATGAACAACGCCCAGTACGTCCTGATCGCTCAGGAGTCGCTGGCGGCTCTCGGGCTCACGCTCGACCTCTACCGCATCACAGTCCAATACCGCAAGATGGCCTGGCTGGGCGACACCATCCAGCCGCGCGTGTACGAGTGCGACAGGGGCTACGTGGTGGACCTCGTCTCCGACGAGGGCGAGACCTACGCCTGCGTGAAGATGGAGGCGAGATGAGCAAGAAGGTCGTGCCCGTGGCGGCGGGCATTCTCTGGAAAGACGACAAGGTCCTCGCATGCCAGCGCGACGCCGAGGGAAATGCCGGCAAGTGGGAGTTCCCCGGTGGGCGTGTGGAGGCCGGCGAGACGGCCGAGCAGGCACTGCGCCGCGAGCTATCCGAGGAGCTCGACCTGAGCGTCTCCACCTGCTGGCCCTACGACAAGGTCGAGATGGACTACCCGGACTTCCGGCTCTCCATGGACCTCTTCGTGTGTCCCCTCGCGGCGGGGACGGAGCCCGAGCCTCGCGTCCACTCGGCCCTGAGATGGCTCTCCCAGTCGGAGCTCCTGGACGTGGACTGGCTGCCGGCCGACCTTGTGGTCGCCCGCTCCCTGGGGCAGTTCTGGGACGCGGCCTTCTTTGCCGAGACCCTGTGACCCCCCGGCATACCTGAGAGGACACCGCATCATGGCAGAATACGGAACACCCACGAGCAACGACAAGGGCATCGTGCCCGCGCAGCCCGTCATACAGAGCGCCAGCGCCACGACCTCGCCGGACAACAGCAACTCCGGCCCCATGGCCTATGTGGTCACGGCCATCGTACTCGCTGTCCTGCTCCTCCTGGCCGGAAGCCTCGGCTCGTGCGCCACCTCGGTTCTGGACGCCGTGGGAGACGACTACTGGTCAGGCCACGGCTACACCGACGCGCCAGGCACCTCCGACCCCTATGGCATCGAGGACCGCCAGAACCAGAGGACGGACTCGGGCCAGACGACCGAGCCTGAGACCGTCTCGGTGACAGACGCCCTGGACCTCAACCTGAGCGTCTACGAGGGGCCCCTCTCATCGTATGTGTCCGCATCGGACTACGCGGGCACCGAGCAGGCCGTGACGGACTACGTCCGCTCGATCCTCTCCGTGGACGAGCAGGCTACCACGGTCGTCGTCCAATGCCTGAGGGCGGCCGCGCGGGACGAGGCCACGCGCTCGCACAGCATCCGAGCCGCCATCGAGGCCGCGGACGCGGCACAGCGCGACATCGCCGCACTCGAGGCACCGGTAGCCACCAAGGGCGACACCGACCTTCTTGCCACCGAGATGCAGGCGGCACGCGACTGTGCGGCAAACCGCTGGGCGGCGATCTCGCAGGAGCTCAGCCTCCTGGATACCACGGATGAGCTGTCGTACGCAGACCTCAGCGATGCCGACGCCCAGGCTCGCACCGCCTCCGACGACGCCACGACCGCCATCACCTACGTCCTGATAGACTCCACGGCCAACTAGCAGCGACCCGCCACGACCACATCGGGAGACCCATGAGCAAGGCAGACGACATCTTCATCTCCATGTGCTCCGACATCATCGAGCACGGCACCACCACCGAGGGTCAGCGCGTTCGCCCCCACTGGGAGGACGGCACCCCCGCCTACACCATCAAGCGCTTTGGCGTGTGCAACCGCTACGACCTGCGCGAGGAGTTCCCCGCGCTCACCCTGCGCCGTACCGCCCTCAAGAGCTGCATGGACGAGGTCCTGTGGATCTACCAGCGCAAGTCGAACAACGTCCACGACCTCAAGCCCCACATCTGGGACGAGTGGGCGGACGAGACGGGCTCCATCGGCAAGGCATACGGCTACCAGGTGGCCCAGGTGAGCCACTATGCCGACGGCGACTACGACCAGATGGACCGCGTCCTCAAGGACCTGCGCGAGAACCCCTACTCCCGCCGCATCATGACCAACCTCTACAACTTCCACGACCTCTCCGAGATGCACCTCTATCCCTGCGCCTACAACGCCATCTACAACGTGACGCAGGATCCCGGGGAGGGCCGTCCGACGCTCAACATGCTGCTCGTGCAGCGCAGCCAGGACGTGCTCGCCGCAAACAACTGGAACGTGTGCCAGTACGCCATCCTCCTCATGATGGTCGCACAGGTGGAGGGCATGATCGCGGGCGAGCTCGTCCACATGATTGCCGACGCCCACATCTACGACCGCCACGTGGACGTGGTGCGCGAGCTCATCGGCCGCCCCACCCATCCGGCACCTGTCGTCCGCCTCAACCCCGAGGTCAGGGACTTCTACGACTTCACGACCGACGACCTGATCGTGGAGGGCTACGAGCACGGCCCCCAGGTCACGAATATCCCCATCGCCATCTAGTGGGCACAAAGGGATACTCCCTTTCTGCCCACTCTCAACCTGGAGGCAACCATGAACGCCATCGTATCCGTCACGCGCGACTGGGCCATCGGACTCGAGGGTGGCCTACTCGTGCATGGCAAAGCAGACATGCATAGGTTCGTGGAGCTCACCATGGGCGGCACCGTCCTCATGGGGCGCAAGACCCTCGAGAGCTTCCCGGGCGGGCCACTGAAGGGCCGCCGCAACGTGGTGCTCTCGCGCGACCCGCACTTCTGCCCCGAGGGTGCCGAGTGCTACCGCTGCATGGACGACGCCCTCACGGCCGTGGCCGGCGAGGATCCAGACAAGGTCTGGCTCATAGGCGGCGCCTCCATCTACAAGGCCCTTATCGACGAGTGCGCCCGCGCCTACGTGACCAAGAACGACGTGGTTCTGCCCGCGGACGCCTGGTTCCCCGACCTTGACGCTGACCCCGCCTGGCAGGTGGAGACGGTCGAGCTCGGCGGCACGACCAAGCGCGGCATCCCCTTCGAGTTCGTGACCTACCGGCATGTCTAGCAAAAGGGGCGGGGAGCACGCGGCTCCCCGCCCATAGGCCAACCGACACCGGGCCGTCTACCCATTCACCGCCCAGCTTGGTCTCCCCTCGGTGGGAAAGTCGGTGTCGAACACCATATATCTGAGGTCAGCCTGGGACACGTCCCAGCCCTCGAGCGCGGTCGCATCCTTGAGGGATTTGCAGCCATAAAACATACCCCCGATATATACCACGTGCGAGGTGTCCCAGCCCGCCAGGGGCGAGACGTCAGTAAGGGATGTGCAGTCTTCGAACATGCCGGCGATGTTGGTCACAGCCGAGATGTCCCAGCTCGCAAGGGGCGAGATATCAGTGAGGGATGTGCAGCCGTCGAACATGATGGACATGTTGGTAACGTGCGAGGTGTCCCAGCCCGCAAGGGGCGAGAGATCAGTGAGGGATGCGCAGCCGTAGAACATGCTGGACATGTTGGTAACGTGCGAGGTGTCCCAGCCCGCAAGGGGCGAGAGATCAGTGAGGGACGCCCAGCCTTGGAACATGCCGGACATGTTAGTAACATTCGAGGTGTCCCAGCCCGCAAGGGGCGATAGGTCGCCGCGTCTCCCGCCGTTAGTGACGAACATATGGCCCATGTTGATCACGTGCGAGGTGTCCCAGCCCGCAAGGGGCGAGAGGTCGACGAGGGACGTGCAGCCGCCGAACATGTCCTCCATGTTGGTCACAGCCGTGGTGTCCCAGCCCGCCAGGGCGGAGACATCCGTGAGATGCGTGAAGCCTGCGAAGAGCTCTGATGAGTCTGGTGCCATGTGGATAGTGCCCGAGCTCTCCACTTTGGTCACTCCGGACTTGTCGAAGCTAGCCCACCAGTTGTCTGTGCCATCAGGAATCTCGATGGAGGTCAGCGTGCCCTCGCCGCGCCAAGAGTCAACGGGCCTCACGTAGAGAGTATTGTCCGCGATCCGCCACTCGCAGGTGCCCCAGACGGTCCAGGTCCCGGCGTCGTCCGCGAAGGGACCGGGGTCGGAGGGGGTCCCGGGATCGGCCGTGAGGTGGTCCCACTCAGCCTCGCTCACGGCGGCGGGGCCGCCGATCACGTGGCCGGAGGTGACGCGGGAGTCCTGGTAGCCGCTGTACACCGCGTCCACGGCCTGCGTCTGGCCCGGGTTCATGATGGCGAGGACGGAGTCGAAGGCGCCGGCGAGGGGCGCGGCGCAGAGGGCGTCCCAGTAGCCGTCGCCCGTGGCCACGCACATGTGGGAGGTGGTCATGCCCTCGCCGAGCTCCCACTTGGCTATCTCCGCGGAGGTCTTGACGGCGTTCTCGCCGGCGAGGCGCACGACCTGCTTGCCGGCGAGCTGGCCCTCGACCTCGCCCGAGACGGCCGCGGTGCCCCCCACGATCACGACGCGGTCGAACCCCTGGACGTCAGCCAGGGTGGCGTCGTCCAGCATGTTGCGGCCGTCCGTGAGGAAGATCGGGGCGTGCCTGGCCCAGGCGTAGGGGGCTATGGACAGGGCGTCCCAGTAGCCCGTCCAGGTGGCCACGACGCAGGTGTCGCCCCAGCCGCCCCTGGACTCGTAGGCCTCGCGTGCCGTGTCGCGCGCGGTGTCTCCGTAGACGCGGGTGACCTCGCACTTCTCTCCGCACGTGGCACGCACCTCGTCCAGCACTAAGTCGGCGACAGCCGCCGGGCCGCCCAGCACGACCACCCTGCTCGGGGCCAGCCTCTCGAGCTGCTCGGCCGTCTCGTCGCGCAGGTACGACGTCGGCGTGATCAGCACGGGTGCGCCGTCGAGTCCCGCCAGGCCGGAGCCCGCGAGGGCGTCCCAGTAGCCGTCGCCCGTGGCCAGGCAGACCGTCCCACCGCGCCCGTCCGGGAAGGCGCCGTCCGCCTCGAGGACCCTCTCCATCGTCCCGTACGCGTTCTGCCCCCAGAGCCTGTCCCAGCTCGCGCCCTCAGCGAGCGCCGCCCTTGGCGACGCCGCCACGAGCACCGCCAGCGCGAGCGCCACGAGCGCCCTCAGCCGACTCCCGTACCCCTTGCCCATGTTCCCTCCAGTCACGTCATCCGCGCCCCGTCGGCGCGGGTCGCCAAGACGCTACCCCCCCCCCCCGCATTGCGGGACTGTTACGCGGGCCCCAGCGCCGGGCGGGCAGCCGGGCGGGCGGTAGGCAGTGCAGGGGCGGGCGGGGCACCACGCCCCCGTACCCCACTGGCACTCTGGTAGCCATACCCTTCAGACCACTGATTGACCTGAGCTAGCATGCCGCGGTGTACTGACTCCGCACGTTGGGCGGGAATATCCGCCACAATCCCCAACCCCAGTACGGTCATGGCGGTGTTTGCCCAGCTAACAGCTCAGGGCGGCGTACTGACTCCGCACGCTGGGAGGGAATATCCGCCACAATCCGCAACCCCGGAACGGTCCTAGCGGCATAACCGCAGGTAACGAAGTCAGGCGTCGCACTGACTTCGCCCACCCGACGGCAAGTATCGCCGGAACTCCTAACCTCAGTACGGTGCCCCCACATGTAGGGTGAACGCGCAGCCTCGGCAGGCTCCTCCGACATGTGGGGCGGCCAAGGGACGACAAGCCCTGCCAGGCTGGCAGTCGACTAAGCTGGCGGTCGAAACAAGAGAGGGGCGCCCGACTTTCCCCGGGCGCCCCTCGCGCTTGTCAGCCTGCGCGACTGCCGCTAGTCGCGACTACTCGAAGTCGTTGGCGACGTCAATCCAGGAGCGCAGGTACTCCTCCTGGGCCTTGCGACCACGCGAGAGCTCGGCCGCCGCCACGACCGGCAGCCAGTACTGGATCTTCTGCTTGGGGATGTCCGCCTTGACGGAGTAGAGGTCGAGGTACTTGTCGGCCGCCTCCGGGAACTCCTGGGTGAGCAGGATGTAGGTCATGGCCGCATCGGCCTCGGGCAGGCCCTCGGTCACGTGAGTCCAGTCGCAGAAGAAGTAGTCGCCGTTCTCCCCCACCACGATGTTCGTGGGGTTGAAGTCGCCGTGGCACACGGCATGGCCGTGGCGCATGCGGTCGGCGCGCATCTGCAGGTCATAGCGCTGCGACGGATCGAGCTCCTTCACGCGCCCGATCATGCGCTTGAGCTTGTCGGACTGCTGGTTGAGGGCGGCCGGGGCCTTGGTGCCCTGGACCTTGAGCTGCAGGTCCACGAAGGTCTCGAGTAGCTCATCGAACTTCTCGGTGCCCTTGGCCTCCTCCATGAGCTCGTGGAGCGTCGTGCCGGGGAAGTACTTCATCGCGATGGCCCAGGAGCCCTCGTCGGTCTTGGAGACCTCCAGGACCTCGGGAGTGTTGAGGTCGGTCGTGGCGATGCGGGCCAGGTTCAGCGCCTCGCGGAAGACGTCCTGGGCCGGCTTGGTGGGCACGAACACCTTGACGATGCGGTAGCCGTCCTGGTACACGACCTTGTTGTGCCTGCGGGCAAGCGCGACCTTGTTGTCAGAGAGCTGCATTTGTAAGCCTCCTAGATGGCCGTATGGTGTGGACTAGTCCTCGTACGAGCTGGCCGGACGGCCGTAGTAGGCGTCGAGGTAGAGCTCCTTGATCTCGGACACGAGCGGGTAGCGCGGGTTGGCGCCGGTGCACTGGTCGTTGAAGGCGTTGAGGCTCATCTCGTCCAGGGTGTCCAGGAAGTACTGCTCGTCCACGCCGTACTCGGCGATGGTGTGCTTGACGCCCACGTGGTCGAAGAGGTCCTGGATCTTGAGAAGGAACTTCTCGAAGACCTCCTGGTCGTCCGCACCCTCCACGCCGCAGAAGCGCGCCGCGGTGGCATAGCGGTGCAGGGTCTTGGGATGGTCGTACTGCGGGAAGGTGCCCATGCGGGTGGGACGCTCGGCCGCGTTGTAGCGCATGACGCGCTGCAGGATGACGGCGTTGGCCCAGCCGTGCGGGATGTGGTGATAAGCGCCCAGCTTGTGGGCCATGGAGTGGTTGACACCCAGGAAGGCGTTGGCGAAGGCCAGACCGCCCAGCGTGGAGGCGTTGGCCATGTGGTCGCGGGCCTCCACGTCGTTGGGGTTGTCGTAGGCGCGCGGCAGGTACTCGAAGACCAGCTTCATGCCGTTGAGGGCGAAGGAGTCCGTGTAGTCGGACGCCATCATGGAAACATAGGCCTCGAGGCAGTGCGTGAGCACGTCCACGCCGGAGGCGGAGGTCAGGCCCTTGGGCTGGGTCATCATGTTGTCGGTGTCGACGATGGCCACGTTGGGCATGAGCTCGTAGTCGGTCACGGGGTACTTGATGCCGGTGTTCGCGTCGGTGATGATGGCGAAGGGCGTGACCTCGGAGCCGGTGCCGGAGGAGGTGGGGATGGCCACGAACAGGGCCTTCTTGCCCATCTTGGGGAAGTCGTAGACGCGCTTGCGGATGTCCATGAAGTCCATGGCCATGTCCTCGAACTTCTCGTCCGGGTTCTCGTACATGGACCACATGATCTTGCCGGCGTCCATTGCGGACCCGCCGCCGATGGCGATGATGCAGTCGGGCTCGAAGGCGCGCAGGAGCTCCTCGCCGCGCTCGGCGTCCTGCAGCTTGGGGTCGGGGCTGATGGACCAGAAGGAGGAGTGCGCGATGCCCTGCTCGTCCAGTGAGGCCTCGATCTTCTTCGTGAAGCCAGACTTGTAGAGGAAGGAGTCGGTCACGATGAAGGCGCGCTTCTTGCCGTAGACCTGCGAGAGCTCGCGCAGGGCCACGGGCATGCAGCCCTTCTTGAAGTAGACCTTCTCGGGAGTACGGAGCCACAGCATGTTCTCACGCCTCTCTGCCACAGACTTGATGTTGAGGAGGTGCTGCGGGCCCACGTTGCCCGAGACGGAGTTGCCGCCCCAGGAACCGCAGCCGAGGGTGAGCGAGGGCGGAAGCTTGAAGTTGTAGAGGTCGCCGATGCCGCCCTGCGAGGACGGGGTGTTGATGAGCACGCGGCAGGTCTTCATCGCATGGGCGTGCTTGGCGATCTTCTCCTTCTCGTTCACGTCGATGTAGAGCGAGGAGGTGTGGCCGTAGCCACCGTCGGCCACGAGGCGGGCGGCCTTGGCCAGGGCCTCGTCGAAGTCCTTGGCGTGGTACATGCCGAGGACGGGCGAGAGCTTCTCGTGCGCCATCTCCTCGGACGGGTCCACGGACTCGACCTCGCCGATGAGGACCTTGGTGGACTTGGGCACCTCGACGCCGGCGATCTGGGCGATCCTGTATGCGGACTGGCCCACGATCTTGGCGTTCACGGAGCCGTTGATGATGACGGTCTTGCGGACCTTGTCGAGCTCCTCGCCCTCCAGGAAGTAGCAGCCACGGGCCTTGAACTCGGCCTTGGCCTCCTCGTACACGTCGTCCAGGATCGTGACGGACTGCTCGGAGGCGCAGATCATGCCGTTGTCGAAGGTCTTGGAGTGGATGATCGAGTTCACGGCCAGCTTGATGTCGGCCGAGGAGTCGATGATCACGGGCGTGTTGCCGGGACCGACGCCCAGGGCCGGCTTGCCGGAGCTATAGGCCGCGTTGACCATGCCCGGACCACCGGTGGCCAGGATGATGTCGGCGTCGTGCATGAGTTCGTTTGTGAGCTCCAGGGAGGGAGACGGGATCCAGTCGATGATGCCCTTGGGGCAGCCGGCGGCCTCTGCGGCCTCGCGCACGATGCGGGCGGCCTCGATGGTGCACTTCTTGGCACGCGGGTGCGGGGAGATGATGATGGCGTTGCGGGTCTTGAGGCAGATGAGCGTCTTGAAGATGGCCGTGGAGGTCGGGTTCGTGGTGGGGATGACCGCCGCCACGATGCCGATGGGCTCGGCGACCTTCTTGTACCCGAAGGAGGGGTCGTCCTCGATCACGCCGCAGGTCTTCATGTCCTTGTACTTGCTGTAGATGTACTCGGAGGCAAAGTGGTTCTTGATCACCTTGTCTTCCATGAGGCCCATGCCGGTCTCCTCGACCGCCATCTGGGCGAGCGGGATACGGGCCTTGTTTGCGGCCATGGCCGCCTCGTAGAAGATCTTGTCCACCTGCTCCTGGGTGAACGTGGCGAACTCTGCCTGTGCTGCGCGCATCTCCTTGATGCGCTCGACCAGTGCGTCCACGGAGTCGATCGTGGGCACTTTGGTCTCTTCCTCTGCCATGCTGCCTCCTATAGCTCGGTCCCCTCCTGCGGGGAAATGAAACGCCACGGTAGGACACGACGATGCCAGGGTGCAGGCCCCAGCCTCACCTACTCAAGAGCATATCTGATTTGCAAGGCCGCGAAAAGGCAGGATGGATGTCCTCTGTGCTCATAACACAAGTTAACGCCCTATCTCCGCACGACAATTGTGCGACTACACAAGCTGCGTCTGATCGTCCCCTCGAGCTCAAGCACCTTGGCATGGGCATCGTCCGTGGCCAGGCAGGTCACCCGATGCCAGGTACCGCCGGCATCGCACCAGTCCAGCCAAGGTCCGAAGCCGTCACGGAGGATGTCCGCCGCAGGCTGGTTGGAAGGATCGCCCGCGAGGCCCGGGTAGCGGACCTCACAGACCGCCGGATGGCAGGAGAGGTAGCTGGCGACCACGTGGGCCACGTCGCTCGCGCGCGACCAGCGCACGTGGTCCTCCAATTCCTGGGCAAGAAGGTCGTCCAGGAGCGGCTCGTCGCTTTGCTCCCACAGGAGCCGCTCCGCCGCGTGCTCGCGGCCGCGCGCCGAGGCCACGAGGACGTGCCCTTCGCGGGCCACGTAGGTAAGGGTCGCCCCATGCCGGAGGGCCTCCGACCCCGTGACACCGCAGGCTGTCACGTCGAGCACCACGGTGACACCGCCAGCCGCAAGCCCCCGCGGATTGATGCAGCCTATGGGATTTCCGCTAAGCAGCTTGCCGAAGACAGCGCCCTCCGCCGCAAGAAGGTCGCGCGCCTGAGACCAGGCCTCGGGCACAACCGCCCACACGCCCCGCGCCCCTATCGACTTCGGCCTGAACATCCGCCCTCCCCGACACTGAGGCGCTGACACCAAGGTATCGAACGCCCTTCTACCAAAGGGGAGGGACCAAGCGGCCCCTCCCCTGTCATGCGATCCCTATCGAACCTTCGGACCTAGCCGCGGCGCTCGTCTATCTCGGCCGTGATGTCCGCGATGAAGTCGTCGAGCTCGCGCTGGACGGTCTCGTTCGAGCGGTCGCGCACGGAGATGTTGCCGGCCTCGACCTCCTTCTCGCCCAGGATCAGCATGTAGGGCACGCGGTCGATGGAGCGGGCCTCGCGGATCTTGTAGCCGATCTTCTCGTCGCGGTCGTCGACCTTCACGCGGATCTTGTGCGCACGCAGGACGTCGGCCACCTTGTACGAGTACTCGCGGGTCTTCTCGGACACGGGCAGGATCTTGACCTGGCAGGGAGCCAGCCAGGTGGGGAACTTGCCCTCGTACTGCTCGATGAGCATGCCGATGAACCGCTCGAAGGAGCCGAAGCCCGCGCGGTGGATCATGATGGGGCGCTTCTTGGAGCCGTCCTTGTCAACGTACTCGAGCTCGAAGTTCTGCGGGAGCTGGAAGTCCAGCTGGATGGTGCCGCACTGCCACTCGCGACCCAGGCAGTCCTGCAGGTGGAAGTCGATCTTGGGGCCGTAGAAGGCACCGTCGCCGGGGTTGAGCACGTAGTCCACGCCCATGGTCTCCAAGGCCTGCTTGAGGCCGGCCTCGGCGGCCTCCCAGTCCTCGTCGGAGCCCATGGAGTTCTCGGGGCGGGTGGAGAGCTCCACGCGGTAGGGGAAGCCGAACTGCTTGTAGTAGGCCGTGATCAGGTGCGCCACGTCGGTGACCTGCTCGGTGATCTGGTCCTGGCGGATGAAGAGGTGGGCGTCGTCCTGGGTGAAGGAGCGCACGCGGAAGAGGCCGTGCAGGGCGCCCTTGAGCTCGTGACGGTGGTCCTTGCCGGCCTCCGCCAGCTTGAGGGGCAGGTCACGGTAGGAGCGCGGACGGGACTTGTAGATGAGGCAGGCACCGGGGCAGTTCATCGGCTTGATGGCAAAGTCCTCGTCGTCGATGGACGTGGTGTACATGTTCTCCTTGTAGTGATCCCAGTGGCCCGAGGTCTCCCAGAGCTTGCGGGAGAGGATGACGGGGGTGTCCACCTGCTCGTAGCCGTACGCGTCCTGCATCTCGATCCAGTACTGCTTGAGCGCGTTGTAGACCTTCATGCCGTTGGGGAGCCAGAAGGGGAAGCCCGGACCGAAGTCCGAGAACATGAAGAGCTCCATCTCCTTGCCGATCTTGCGGTGGTCGCGCTTGGCGGCCTCCTCGAGCAGCTTGAAGTAGGCCTCCATGTCCTGCTTGGAGAGGAAGGCGACGCCGTTGATGCGGGTCAGCATCTTGTTCGAGGAGTCGCCCTTCCAATAGGCGCCGGAGACGCCCGTGAGCTTGAAGGCCTTGAGGGCCTTCGTGTAGGTGATGTGCGGGCCCACGCACATGTCGATGTACTCGCCCTGCTGGTAGAAGGTGATGCGGGCATCCGCGTCAAGGTCGCCTATGTGCTCGACCTTGTACTTCTCGCCGCGCTCCTCCATGAGCTTGACGGCCTCGTCGCGAGGGAGCTCGAAGGTTGTGAACTTGAGGTTCTCCTTGCAGATCTTGGCCATCTCGGCCTCGATCGCGGGGAAGTCCTCCTCGGAGATCTTGACGCCCTCGGGAAGGTCCACGTCGTAGTAGAAGCCCTTCTCGGTGGCGGGGCCAAAGGCAAAGTCCGTGCCGGGATAGAGGCGCGCGATGGCCTGGGCCATGATGTGGGCGGCGGAGTGACGGACGACGTGCAGCTCCTCCTCGGGGGCGCACTCAGCAACGTGGCCGTCGTTGTACAGAACCTTCATGTGATAAGACCTTCCCATGATGCGGCAGAAGCCGTTCCAGTGTACAACAGCGTGGGAGGACGCGCCCGCCAAGCGACAAACGCGCACGAAACCGCAAGGTCGCCCTCCCGTGCGCCGGCGCACAAGAGTGTCTGACACCCTTGGCCCGGAATGGGGACTACCGGAGGTAGCGGGCCCGCAGATAGTCCAGATAGTACTGCACGTTCAGGTCCTCGCCCGTGGCCAAGCGCAGTTGCTCGGTGGCGGTGTAGGTCTGGCCGTTGCACCAGATGTGGTCCTCAAACCAGCCCCGTACGCCCGTGGGGTCGCCTGCCGCCAGTCGCTCGAAGGCGTCGGGGACGTCACGGCGCAGGGCATGCTCGTACTGGGCGCCGTACATGTCCCCCAGCGCATAGCCCTGGAAGTAGCCGATCCACCCGCTGGACCAATGGACGTCTTGGAGGATCCCCTCCCGCCGGTCGCGCGGACGCACGCCCAGGAGTTCCTCATAGCGTGCATCCCAGGCGTCCTCGAAGTCCTCCAGCGCCAGCCTGCCATCAAAGTAGTCGCGCTCCATCTCGTAGCGCACGATGATGTGGAGGGGATAGGTGAGCTCATCGGCCAGCTGACGGAGCGGACCTGGCGCTGGCTTGTTGAGAGCGAGGACGACCTGCTCGATGGGCACGTCGGCGAGCGAGGGCAGGAGCTCCCGAAGGGCAGGTTCCATGGCCTCCCAGAACTCGGGCGAACGGCACACGTGGTTCTCCATGAAGCGGGACTGGCTCTCGTGCATGGTGCCGTCGATACCGCCCCAGATGCCCGCGGCCTGCACCTCGGGCGACGATGAGTAGCTGTACATGGAGTGGCCCGACTCGTGGCAGATCGTGGTGACCAGATGGAAGAGCGGGACCGCGGGATCCGAGAAGGTAGAGGCGCGCGAGTCCGAGGGGCCCATCATGACCGAGACGGGGTGGTGCACGCGGAAGTTGGTGATGCGGGCCGGATCCGCGCCTATCGCGCGCTGGGCCGCTCTCAGCAGGGCGTCCTCCACATGCCGCGTACGGTCAGCCTCCGCAAGGTCGAGCACATGCTCGTCCACGCCCTCCCAGAAGGCCGCGGACTCCTCAAGGATATGGGGTACCGCAGCCTTTACCTGCGAGAAGAAGCCGTCCACCTGCTCCACTGCGTAGCCGGTGCCAAAGCGGTCCAGCAGCACCTGGAAGGGGCGGGCGGCAGGGTCGAGCGCATCCGCTATGCGCGAGAAGACCTCGAACTCCCGGCGCAGATACGGCAGGAAGGCCTTGAAGTCATCTGCCTGGTAGCACTCCTCCCAGCCTCGCTGGCACTCCGCGTTTGCACGACCCAGCTCGGAGCGCAGGGTCTCCGGCAGGGTATGCGTATCGTCATAGCGACGCACCAGGTAGCGGGCCACACCGCGGTCGAGGTCGGAAGGGAAGTCCTTGTCAGCTAGGGCGCGCAGTCCCTCTACGACGTCGCGCACGTCACACCTGTCTAGAAGCTCTCCGCGCAGGCGCTCCACGTAGGCGCCGGCCTCGGACTCCCAGTCGAAGCCCGCCGTCGGGCAGGCGCACCAGCGGTCGTAGTAGGTCACGTTGTCGAAGAACTCAAGGTAGCGCAGGTCCCGCACGTACTCGCGCGCCTTGGCCAGAAGCTCCTGTGTGGTCATGGTCTCCCCTTCCTCACTCCCAGTCTAGCCCGCAGTCTAGACCGAGGTCAGACCTTTTGTCACCAACCTCTGGGATGGACGTCGCCGGGGCCTCACGCGCAGCCAGGTCCCATGTCACACGAGGTCGGGCCCCGTGTTACCTAACGGAGGCCTAGCCTTTCTGACGCCCACGGTTGCACCCGCGAGTGCGCTGGGAGGGGCCCGCACGGTCCCGAACCCCATCCCGGGTGCAGAAACAGGCCGCTATTGGGCGGCTTTCTGCACCCGGAATGGGGTTTCGGACCTCCGCAAGGCGTTACCAGCACATCGCGGGTGCACGGCCACGCCCGGCAGTGTGCCTGCTGGCCGAACGTGGCAAGAAGGTCTGGCTGCCTGTCGCAAGGGAGGGCCCCGGCGCGCGAGGCGTCGGGGCCCAGAGTCACACGCTCAGGAGGATGGGGGTTAGTCCTGGTCGTGCTTCCTCTTGGAACCAAAGAGCGCAGCCAGGCCACCGGCAAGAAGTGCGCCTATGCCAGCGATGCTTGTGGGATCGCCCGTATTGGGAGTCGCAGCCTTGGTGGCCTCGGAAGTCTTCATGTGCTCGGGCTTAGCAGCCTTATTGGTCGCGGGCTTCGCGGGCTCTGCGGGCTTGCTGGGCTCAGGGTTCTTCTCCCACTGGGCCACCACCGTGGTGTCGTCGCTCATGGGTGCCGTGGGGTCGAAGTCCGCACCATCGGCGGTCTTCCACCCCTTGAAGGTGTAGCCGTCGCGCTTGAGCTCGGGGAGCTTCGCCGCGTCGCCGTAGGCCACCTGGACCTGATCGGTCTCGTTCTTGCCGTCGCCGTCCGCATCGTAGCCATGATCGACAGTCACGGCATAGACCGGTACCACGTCGATCGTGTCGTTGCCGGAAGCCTTCGCATCAGACGCCGCGGCCTCGACGGCCATGAGGCGCATATGCCTGGGCGCGGCCTTCTTTGAGCCAGCGTCCTCGGCGAGCTTCCAACCGCGCTTGCCGGGACGTGCGTTCATGTCGTACACAAGGTCAAAGGCAACGTCCTTGGAGTCCTTGGCCAGACGGTACTCCCTGCCCTGCTCTGCACTGAACTTGGCGATGTAGGTCTCGTAGTCCTTGAGGGTCACCGTCGTGCGGCAGGTGCCCGTCGCGTCATCGTAGACAATGGCGCTGTGGTCGAAGGTGCCGTCCGCAAGGTCGTACTGGCTGGTGGTGCCGCTCTTCTCGTCGTGCACCTTGACCTGGCCCGTCACGGGCGCTACGTCCCAAACCGCCATCTGGTACTGGCCCACGGACTCCAGACCCCACTTGCCGTTGGCGTACTCAAGCTCGTAGCTCAGCGGCACAGTGGTGAGGCCATTCTCGCTCACGTAGAACTTGGACGCGTCCTCGCCATTGAGCTTGTTGATGTAGGCTTGCTGACCCTGGCCCACAATGGTGAGGTGGGCGTGGGTACCATCGTACTCCACGGTGTAGGTGCCATCCAGAATCTCATAGGCCTTGATCAGATTGCCGTCACGGTCGGTCACGTAGACGGCCGGCTCGCCCATGGCGGCGTTCACGTCGTCGGTGGTGAGGGCGATGTCCTTCACGGAGATGTCGGCCACCCAGGTGCCGTCCCAGTCGTCCGCGCTCTTGCCGCCCATCCACTGGGGTGTGGGGTTATCGGCGTCGAAGTACATGTAGAGCGTCACAGGCGTGGTGTCAACTGCGGCGTAGGGCTTGCCCGTCTCCTGGGCGTACTTCTTGGCGTAGTACTCAATGTCGTCGGCGGAGAGGGTCACCGTGTACCCCACGACGCCATCCTCACCCTTGACGAGCTTGCCACGGGCATAGTGACCGGCCTCGAGCGGGTACTCCGCCACGGCGTCGCCATCGGTGTCGTTTAGGTAGATATCGGCCATGCAGTTCTCGGCGATCTCGTCGTCGGTGGGCTCGGCCACTTCGGCCACCGTCACGGTCGCCCGGTAGTCGCCGGAGAAGTCGCCCACCTTCTGGCCGCCCATCCACTGGGGCGTGGGGTTGGTGGCGTCGAAGTGCATGTAGAGCACCTGGGCCCTGGGGTCGACGGCGTAGAGGTCGCGACCGGTCTCACCCGCGTACTTGGACGCGTAGTACTTGAGATCGTCCGCGTCGACGCTCACCTTGTAGGTGACGGTGCCGTCCGCAGCCTTCTCGAGATTCCAGCGGGTGTAGTGGCCGGCCTCCAGCTTGTACTTCTTGGCGACCTTGTCGGAGCCCTGCTCGTAGACGTTGACGTAGCAGGACTTGGCCACCTCGGCGTCCGTGGGTTCCGCGATCTCGCGGACGTTCACGTCGGCCACCCAGGTGCCGTCCCAGTCGTCGGCGCTCTTGCCGCCCATCCACTGGGGCGTGGGGTTGTCGGCGTCGAAGTACATGTAGAGCCAGGCGGGCTTGGCCTTGTACGCGTAGACGTTCTTGCCGCTCTCCTTGCCATACTTCTCGGCATAGTAGGCCAGGTCCTTCTTGGAGAGGGTCACGGCGTAGCCGTAGGAGCCGTCCTTGCCGCGGGTCAGCTTCTGGCGGGTGTAGTGGCCGGCCTCCAGGTCGTACTGGGCCACGGGGTCCTCGGAGCCCTCGGCGTAGACGTTGACGTAGCAGTTCTCGGCGACCTCTTCGTCGGTGGGCTCTGCCACCTCGGCAAGGTTCACCTTAGCCACCCAGTGGGACACGTCGCTATCCGAGGCGTTCTCGCCGGCAATCCACTGGTGGGGGTTGGTGCTCGTGTTCCAGAACATGGTGAGCCAGGCGGGACTGGGATCAACGGCGTAGTAGTCCTTGCCCGTCTGCTTGGCGTACTTGGCCGCATAGTACTTGAGGTCATCCTTGGAGACGGTCACGTAGTAGGTGTAGGAGCCGTCCGCGCCCTGCTCCACCTTGCCAGGCGTGTAGTGGCCCTCCTCCAGGTCCAGATAGCCCTGGTAGGTGCCGTCCACGTAGAAGCCAACGCGGGCCTGCAGGGCCACGGTGGCGGCATCGGGTGCCGTCACTACCTCGGGGGCCTCGGGGCCCTTGAAGGTGAGCTTGCACTTGTTGTTGGGGCTGGCCACCCACTGCTGGGCAGAAGCGTCCCACTGCAGATAGATGTGCTGGTTGGAGTAGCCCATGCGGAACTCGTAGTCGGCCGCGTTGGCTCCCGCAGGCAGGTACTCCGCCATTTTGGCCTCGTCGGCGTAGTCCAGGTTGACCATGACCTGGTAGGTGCCGTTGGACTGCGTTACCTTGCTCACATAGTCCACCGTGTCCGCCTTGACGGCCACGGTGCTGTAGGTCTTGCCATCGTCGATGCTCAGCTGGATGAGCTCCTTGCCCGCCAGGTCCTTCTCCACAGAGAAGGTCGGGGCGATCGCGGCTTCATCGGCGGCAGACGCCGCCCCGGGCGCCTGGGACACGGTGGCCTGTGGAGCAGCTGCAGCGTCAGCTACCATGGCAGACGCCCCATCGGCCTCGCCAGCGGCCTGGCCGTTCACGTCAGCTGCCTCGTCGGCTTTGTCGGTCGCATCGGACGCCTGGTCGGCATCCTGTGCCTCTGCCATGTGCTGGGGTTCCGCCTTCTGCTGCACGACGGCGGTCTGCCGCACGTCGGCAGCGGTGGCTGCGTCCTCGGCCAGCGCGGGAACCGCGCCGACGCTCAGCGATAGGGCCGCCGTTATGGCGGCAGCGGCAATCCTGCCGTGTACGTTCATGAAACCATCCCCCTTGGGCTGGACTCAGGGCTCTCGCCCACTTCGTCATCCAGCCTAGAAGACGGTTGAATAGAATCTGAAAGCCATGAGTTATGCGGTTGTCAGGTTTGTTATACATGCGTAAGGTCACGTCGACGGCTCGGCCCCAGCCTGCAGACGATAGAAGCCAATTTCGGTCAGAAAGCCCGCAAACCCCAAACACCTGCCGCAGCCAAGAAACAAAATCGCAGGTCAGACGCCTGCAGGCAAGAAAGAGCGCGCAGACGACAGAAGCCATTTTCGGTCAAGCCGTGTGCCACCCCCAAACGTCTGCCGCCGCTACACACAAAAGCGCTGGTCATCGAACTGAAGGCCTGCAGACGATTGTCACCATTTTCGGTAAGAGGGGCCATGCATCCCAAATGTCTGCCAGTTGTCGGCCCAGCGGTGCACCCCCAGAGACGGCCGCCACAACAAGGGAGGCCACCCGAAGGCGGCCTCCCTGGCATGACGTCCTTGTCACTGTACTACTGGATGCGCGTGCGGCAGTAGGGGCAGACCTTCCAGTCCGCGTTGAGCGGCCTGTGACAGGTGGGGCAGACGTTCCTCACCTGGGTGTTGCAGATGGGGCAGACCACGAAGTCGCGGTCGATGGGGGCACCGCACTTGGGGCAGATCCCGTAGTGCGAGAGCTGGTGCTCGCGCAGGGCGATGTCCAGGTCCTGCTCCTCGCGGTCGATAAGATAGGAGCTGGGCCGCAGAATCACGTAGGCCAGAAGCCCCACGATGGGGATGACCGAGATGATGGCCCACATCCACCAGGGCTCGGCACCGCGACGCTGGGCATCGCGGATCACGTAGACGATGGAGAGCACGTACAGCATCACGATGCAAATGACCATGAGGTAGAGGACCATGCGCACTTCGGGCGTAAGAATCTGGTCGATAAGCTCCTGCATCCCTGCTCCTTTTAAGCTGTGATAGGAGGCGAACCCTGCGGCCCGCCCCGGATGTAACAAGAAGATTGTAGCAAAGTGGCATAGGCCCCGCACTCTCCGCGCAAAGCTCCATAGCGCTCAGCACACGCAAAAGGCCCGTCCCGTCGTAGGGCCCAGCACGTCAGAGCGCCTAGCCCCGCAGCTCCTCGCGCGGGAGGTCCTTGCTCAGGTCCTCCCCGCCTCGCGCGTATTGCACGCCCGGGCGCAGGATGCCTGCCACCTCGCCCGCCGTGGTTATGGATCCGCAGGCCACGAAGGGCTCGTCCGCGAGTGCCGCCACCGCCTCGCCGACCGAAGGGAAGACCCGCACAGGCTCCTTGCCGGCAGCAGAGAAGAGCTTGCCCAGCTCATTGGCGGCGAGTGCGCGAGGCGAAGCCGTCTGCGTGACGTAGACCTGCGGGAACTCCGGGGCCAAGAGGCGCACGATGCCCTCCACGTCCTTGTCGGCGAGAACCGCGCACAGGAGCGCCGGTCGGGATGCCACGTCGGGAGCTACGCCCTGGACGGCCGTGAGGAAGGTCTGTACGCTCTGGGGGTTGTGACATGCGTCGATGAGGGCCACGGGATCCGGCCGCACCACGTCGAAGCGCCCCGGCGTCGGACAGCGGACCACTGAGTCGAAGAGTGCTTCGTCGTCCAACGGACGCCCTAGGAACTGTTCCGCAAGCTCGACCGCGCAGGCGATGTTTGCCGCCTGGTAGCCGGGCTTGAGGGCGGAGATGCCATCGTAGACGGTCCCCGAGTGGGTGCTCACGCGGAGGATGAGCGGCCCGCCGATGCGATCCGGACGTTGCTCCACCACATAGCTCGCGTGCGGCAGCTCCTCATGGGTGCGCGGCACGCCTGGGTGCATCTCGCCCGTGGCATCGGCCAGCCGAGCAGGACGCAGGAGCACCGGGGTCACGCCCGCCGCATCGCACTGCCCCAGGAAGACGTCCTCCACGCTGTCTGGCGTGGCCGTGCCCACGCCAAGCACGCAGGTACGGCCGGGCTTGATGATGGCGGCCTTCTCGCCACTAATGGCCTCCAGGGTGTCACCCAGGATCCGCATGTGGTCGAGCCCCACACCCGTGACGGCAACGGACTCGATGGACCCAAAGGCGCTGGTCGCATCCCAGCGCCCACCCATGCCGCACTCCAGAACCGCCACGTCAACGCCTGCCTCGGCGTAGATCACGGCGGCTGCCACCGTGAGGGTGTCGAACTCCGTGATGTCGTATGGACGCTCGCCCCCTGCCGCACGCCGTTCGTTCACGCGACGGCCGGCCTCGTTCGCGGCGCTTATCCCGTGCGCGAAGGCCTCCTCGCCCACCGGCCGTCCGTCCACCTCCATGCGCTCGGTGTAGCTCACGAGCTCGGGCGAGGTATAGAGGGCGCAGCGCAGGCCCTCCCCCATGAGGACGGCTGCCGTATAGCGGGCAGTGGAGGTCTTGCCGTTCGTCCCGGCAATCTGGATGCTCCGGAAGCCAAGGTCGGGATTGCCCAGCTCGGCCAGCATGTCCTCCACGCTCTCCAGCATGGGCTGGATGCCAAAGCGCAGAGCCGAGTGCAGGAGGTCGAGCGACTCCTGATAGCTTATGGTCGGAACCTCAAATGGGGTCTGGTACATGAGAAGGTCATCCAATCGCAAATCTTGCGGGTGCTTGTCGAGTGTGGCTACGGGTCCCGCACGCATGCCGTCCGCCTTGTCCATGAGAGCGGCCGCAGCCACAAGCGTGACCGCGGCCGCCGCCCGTCCCTGTTCTGGCCCTACTTCTTGCCGCCCTTGAAGGCGTACCAGTACATGCAGCCGATCAGGACCACGCCGCCCAGGAGGTTGCCCAGCGTGGCCGCAGAGAGGTTGTAGAGGAAGCCACCAAGGTCCACGGCCACGGCCCCCTCCGGCGCGAAGCCCATGGCCGAGGCGGCAATGCCCATGGGGATGAAGAACATGTTTGCCACGCAGTGCTCGAACCCGCATGCCACGAAGGCAGTGACGGGAAGCATCGCCGATAAGAGCTTGTCCACCGTGCTGTGCGCGCCAAAGCCCATCCACACGGCCAGGCACACCAGCATGTTGCAGAGCACGCCGCGGAAGAAGATGCTCCCCCAACCCATGGTCACCTTGCCTGAGGCCACCTTGACCATGGCGGCACCCACGGCACCGTCGCCCATGCCGGCCACGCCGCTGAGCGCCACGACCAGCACCAGCAGGAGCGACCCCACCAGATTGCCCAGGTAGACCACTCCCCAGCTGGAGAGAAGCTCGCCCCAGGAGTAGCGTCCAGAGAGCCGCCCGCAGATCATGAGGCTGTTGCCCGTAAAGAGCTCGGCGCCAGCGCACAGCACCAGAAAGAGGCCCACGGAGAAGGCCAGACCCCCAAAGAACTGCGACCCGGCAAAGGAGAGCGTCCCATCGGCCTTGACGAAGATCATGCTCAGGGCGCCGAATCCGATGAAGATGCCAGCCATCATGGCGAGGATGAACTGCCTGGCACGCGGCATTCGGGCCTTGCCGACACCTATCGTCTCGGCCTTCTCCTCGATCTGCCCGGGAGCCAGCGCGTCAACGGGATTGGGCTCTGCCATGGTTACCTCCTCCTTCGTGCCTGCCATACGCCCAGTCTACTAGAGACCGAGCAGCCGCATGGCCTCCTCGCGCGTACGGATGTCCGTCCGAAACACACCGCGCACCGCCGAGGTGACGGTCTGGGCTCCCGGCGTACGGATGCCCCTGATGGTCATGCAGGTGTGCTCGGCCTTGAGGACCACGAGCACCCCCTGCGGGTCGAGCTCCCGCACCATGGCGTCGGCGATCTGCTGGGTCAGGCGTTCCTGGAGCTGGGGCCTGCGCGCGTAACCGTTGACGCAGCGAGCTATCTTGGAGAGTCCCGTGATGCGACCGTCTCGCGGGATGTAGGCCACGTGCGCCTTGCCCACGAAGGGCAGGATGTGGTGCTCGCACATGCTGGCAAAGGGGATGTCGCGCACGATGACCATGTCGTCGTTGTGCTCCTCGTGGAACTGCTTGCGCAGGTAGGCTGCGGGATCCTCCTGCAGCCCGCCAAAGATCTCCTCGCAGGCGCGCGCCACGCGGTCCGGAGTGCCCTGGAGGCCCTCGCGGTCGGGGTCCTCGCCGATACCGATCAGGAACTCGCGAACCGCCGCCTCGATGCGGGGCTTGTCGATCTGCTTGTACTGGAACTCCTCGGCCACGTTAGGCCACCGTCCTCTCCGCAGCCTCCACCACGTGCGCCATCAGCACTGCCGTAGTCACGGAACCCACGCCGCCTGGCACGGGGGAAATGGCGCGCACGATAGGCTCCACGGCATCGTAGTCCACGTCGCCCACGAGCTTCTGGGCTTCCTCGTCCCAGTTTATGCCCACGTCAACCACCACCTGGCCCGGACTCACGGCTCCGGCGCCCACGGTCTTGGCGTGGCCGGCGGCCGCTACAAGGACGTCTGCCTGGCGGCACTTGCCTGGCAGGTCACGCGTCTTTGTGTGGCACATGGTCACAGTGGCGTTGGCCGCCTGAAGCATCATGGAGACCGGCTTGCCTATGACGAGCGAGCGGCCCACCACCGTGACGTCCGCGCCACGCAGGGGCACCTCGTAGAACTTGAGAAGCTGCATGACGGCCTCGGCCGTGCAGGGCGGGAAGCCCTTGGGCCGGTTGGCAAAGACGCCAAAGAGCGAGCCCTCGGTGATACAGTCCACGTCCTTGGCGGGATCGAGGGCAGCGCAGGCAGCGGCCTCGTCCAGCGTCTTGGGCAGCGGACGAAACATCAGGCATCCGTGGATGGAGGTGTCTTCGTTGATGCGGCCGATAGCGGCCATGAGGTCCTCCTGCGCGCAGTCCTCCGGGAGAATGACGCGCTCAACCGCAACGCCACACTTCTCGGCGCGCTTGGTCGCGCCGCGCTCGTAGGAGAGGTCGTCGGCGCGCTCCCCCACCCGAAGTACCGCTAGCTTGGGCGTCACGCCCTTCTCCGTAAGCGCCGCCACGCGGGCCTTTAGCTCCTCGGTGAGGGCATCGGCCACGGGCTTGCCCCTTAGCGCTTGGGCCATCTGATCCCCCTCTCAACGGCAAGGTAGGTGGCGTCGGCCTTCTTGCAGCCGTCGTCCAGGAGGGCCTGCGTGCGGGCCACGAGGTCGTCTGCGTACTCGCGATCCCCCATGGACTTGGCGTTGATGAAGACGTTGAGGCTGGCGCCCTTGAGGGCTGCCGAGGCGAAGGCCGCACCCACCCCCACGTCCGAGATGGCGATGCGGGTGCCTATCTGGGCGAGCTCAGCGAGAAGGTCCACCACCTGGCAGGTCGTCTCCATGATCTGGAAGGGAGGCTCGCATGCGGTGCGCAGAGCCGCCTCCATCACCTCGGCCTTGAGGGTCTGCTCCTCGGGCGTGGCCTTGGGGAGGCCGTATGCGCGCGACAGGGGTTCGAAGGCCGCGGCGTCCGCATCAGACAGCTCGAGCAGCCGGTCGCGCAAAGCCTCCAGCTGCGGGATTATCTCCTTGACGCGGGGCTCCACCTCGGCGTACTTCTTCTTGCCCAGCGTGAGGTTGCCCACCATGGCGCCAAGCGACGCGGCAAGCGCACCGCACACGCTGGAGGCCCCGCCGCCACCAGGTGTAGGCGCCTTGGACGTTAGCTCTGCAGAGAACTCAGCGAGTGTTTGATCAGAGACCACGACGACCTCCTCAAGAAAGGTTGGGTCACAAAAGAAGCTACCTGTATTGTTCCGATTCGCGGGAGTGCTGGGGTTTGCAAAGGGAGCATCCGCAAAGCGCTGCTCCCCTGCAAACCCCAGCACTCACCCTCACGGTTAAAACAAGCCCACGATCTTGCCCTCGGGCGTCACATCGATCTTCTCGGCGGCGGGCACCTTGGGAAGGCCGGGCATGGTCATGATGTCGCCCGTGAGCGCCACCACGAAGCCGGCGCCGGCAGAGACCTTGAGGTTGCGAACGGTAATCCGGAAGCCCTCGGGAGCGCCCAGCTTGGTCTGGTCGTCCGTAAAGGAGTACTGGGTCTTGGCCATGCAGATGGGCAGCTTGTCGAAGCCCTGCTCCGTGAGCTCCTTGAGCTGCTTGGCCGCCTTGGTGGTGTAGTCCACGCCATCAGCATGGTAGATCTTGGTTGCGATGGCCTCGATCTTTTCGGCGATGGGGGCCTCGGCATCGTAGGCGAAGTGCAGCTCGGAGGGCTGGTCACAGAGCTTTACGACCTCCTTGGCCAGGGCCTCGCCGCCCTCGCCGCCCTTGGCCCAGACCTCGGACAGACACACGTTCACGCCCAGCTCGTTGCACTTCTTCTCCACGAACTCGAGCTCGGCCGGGGTGTCGGTGGGGAAGGCGTTGATGGCCACGACCACGGGCAGGCCATAGACATCCTTGATGTTGGACACGTGGCGCAGCAGGTTGGGGATGCCCTTCTCCAGCGCGTCGAGGTTCTCGGTGGTGAGCTCGGCCTTGGGCACGCCGCCGTTGTACTTGAGGGCGCGCACGGTGGCCACGAGTACCACGGCGGAAGGGGCCAGGCCGGTCGCCCGGCACTTGATGTCCAGGAACTTCTCCGCGCCCAGGTCCGCGCCGAAGCCAGCCTCGGTGACCACGTAGTCCGCGAGCTTCATGGCCGTGGTCGTGGCCTCCACGGAGTTGCAGCCGTGGGCGATGTTGGCGAAGGGGCCGCCATGGACGAAGGCCGGGTTGTTCTCCAGGGTCTGAACCAGGTTGGGTTTGATGGCATCCTTGAGGAGGGCGGTGCAGGCCCCCTCGGCCTTGATCTCGTGGACGGTCACGGGCTTGCGGTCGTAGGTGTAGGCGATGACCATGCGGCCCAGGCGCGCCTTGAGGTCCATGAGGTCGGTGGCCAGGCAGAAGACCGCCATGACCTCGGACGCCACCGTGATGTCGAAGCCATCCTCGCGCGGCACGCCGTTGGCCACGCCGCCCATTCCGTCCACGATGCTGCGGAGCTGGCGGTCGTTCATGTCCATCGCACGCTTCCACACGATGCGGCGCGGGTCGATGTTGAGGGCGTTGCCCTGCTTGATGTGGTTGTCGAGCATGGCGGCGATGAGGTTGTTCGCGTTCTCGATGGCGTGGAAGTCGCCGGTGAAGTGCAGGTTGATGTCCTCCATGGGAACCACCTGGGCGTAGCCGCCGCCGGCTGCGCCACCCTTGACTCCAAAGACGGGGCCGAGGGACGGCTCGCGCAGGCAGAGCATGGTCTTCTTGCCGATGCGGTTCATGGCGTCCGCCAGACCGATAGAGGTCGTGGTCTTGCCCTCCCCCGCGGGCGTAGGGTTGATGGCCGTCACCAAGACCAGCTTGGCCTTCATGGGCTTGTCCTTGAGGGAGTGGATGTCCACCTTGGCCTTGGTGTAGCCGTAGGGCTCGATCATGTCCTGGCTGAGGCCGGCCTTGGCCGCCACCTCGGAGATCGGGAGCATGTGGGCTTCCTGGGCGATCTCGATGTCTGACTTTGCCATAAATGGACTTCCTTTCGCTTCTTGGACCCTCCCCGGGGCCAATGGTTACCGAGTTGCACGGGACGAATGACCATGTCCCGTATTGTCCCTCAACTAGGGATTGTGAAACAGGCTCCCAACCCCTAACCCCTCATTGCCTGCATCAGTCCATGCCAAATCCAAATGCCTCTCTTGTCTGCAAGTGTAGGGTCCTCCCATGGGGGCCTCAACGGCAAGAGCTCCAATTCCCACGGCCTGGCACCGTACAAAATGACGAACGGCGAGTGGTGGGCACTAGGGGGTACTCCCTTGCTGCCCGCGGGCACTGGGGGAGTACCCCCTAGTGCCCACCCACCACGAGCTCCATGGCCTTCTTGCGGAGAAGGTCGCGGCGCAGTCCCTCGAAGCCGCTGCCAAGGAACATCCTAAGCTGCGCGACCGTGGTGCCCTGCCGTGCGGCCACGGCCTCGGCCTCTGCCTCCAGCTCCGCCCCAGACACCCCCATCCCCTTCTCGGCAATCACCTGGTCCAGGTACTTCTCGCCACACATGAGATCCCGCGTGCGTGCAAGCATCTGCCCCCAGGCGGCCTCTTGGTCTTGATCCTGGTAGCTCCAGTCGCCGGTGGCCATGGCGCGATACTTGAGCTGCTGGCGCCAGCCCACGAAGTCCTCGCGGGCCTCGGCATCCACCTGGGCCTCGTCTACCGTGACGCCGGCGGCCCGGGCGGCCTCCACTAGGGACATGAACTCTGCAATGGTGCCGAAGCCCAGAGGGCTCACCTCTTCCTCCGCGGCCTTCCCTTGCGGCAAAGGCTCCTCGCTGGGCCCGCAGCACCCCAGCACCTTGGCAACCAGGAGGACAGCGAAACCCGGGTCGTCCAGCTCCTCCCGCGAGAAGGTCAGGTCAACGTGCAGCCCGGCGGTGTCCTCCCCCGCAAGCTCTGCCCTCATGGCTACCTCCCCATGCCCGCAGCCGCATCCACCAGCTCGCGGATGGTGCGATCGGGCGTCTCGGCGTCCACGACCGAGGCCTCCGTAGCAAGTAGGGCCGACGCGACGGAGACGGCACATTGCAGGGCCACGCGACACACCTTGGCCGGGTCCAGAATCCCCGCCTCGGATGCCTTTGCATAGCCCAGGCCCTGCGCGTCAAAGACGGTACCGTAGCCCAGCTCGCGGACCTTCTCCACCACCACGCCTGGTGCCTCGCCGGCGTTTCTGGCCTGCTGGCGCAAGGGCTCCTCCAACGCCAGCTCCACCAGGTGCGCACCCGCTCGCTCGTCACCCGCGAGCGTCTCCTCGTACATGCGCACGGCCCGCTGCGCCTCGAGGTAGGCCACCCCGCCACCCGGCACCACGCCCTCCTGCAGGGCGGCTCGCCCTGCATTTATGGCATCCTCGAAGCGGAGCTTCTGCTCGTTGACATTCTCCTCGCTCACGCCTCCCACGCGTATCGTCGCCGTGCCGCCCGTGAGACGGGAGAGCCTCTCCACCATGCGGTCGCGGTTGAACTCGTAGTCCGAGTCCGCTATGCGGCGGCGCAGGTCGGCCACGCGATTACGAATCTCCACCACGTCCCCATGGCCGCCGATGACCTGCGTGAACTTGGGACCCACCACCACGCGGTCGGCAGAACCCAGCATGTCTGGGGTCACATCCGCCATGGTGTAGCCCATGACCTCGTGGTCCACGTAGGTCGCGCCAGTGAAGATGGCTAGGTCCTCCATGCACTTGCGGCGTCCCTCGGCATATGCCGGCGGGTCGACCTCCGCCACCTGCACCACGCCTGCCGTGACGTTGCGTACCACCGTGGCCAGGGCCTCGTCATCGAGCTTCTCGGCCACGATGAGGAGTGGCCGGTGCTGGGCAAGGGCGATCTCGAGCACGGGAATCACCTGTGAGGCTTCCGTCAGCTCCAGGTTGGTAAGAAGCACGAGCGGCTCCTCGAGCTCCGCCACCCCGTGCGCGCGGTCAGTGGCCATGGCCGGATGTCGCAGACCGCGCTCGAAGGTCATGCCATCCGTGAGCTCCAGCTCCGTGTGCACGGTGTTGGAGTCGTCTATCTTGACGTGGCCCTCCTTGCCCACGTGGTCGAGGGCATCGGCAACCATACGGCCTATCTCCGGGTCCTTGGAGGAGATTGCAGCTACGTGAGCCAGCTGGTCCTTGTTGGTCACGTCCGCGGCGATCTTCTTGAAGGAGTAGGCTGCCAGCTGCCCGGCACCCTGCACGCCACGACGCAGTGCCAGCGGGTTCGCGCCGGCCGCTATGAGCCGCACCGCACCATCCACGAGGGCGCGGGCGAGCACCGTGGCCGTTGTGGTCCCGTCGCCGGCCGCCTTGTCGGCCTGGGAGGTGATGGCCCGCACCAGGTCCGCGCCCATCTCCTCCACGGGGTCCGAGAAGTGCATGTGGTTCGCCACCGTGGCGCCGTCGTTGGAGACGATCGGGCCGAGCCCCTCCAACATCTGCTTGGTCTGCTCTCGCGGAAGCACCTTCTCGCGCTCGCATATCACGTAGCGACCTCGGGGTCCCAAGGTGGAGCCTACGGCATCAGCCAGCTGGTCCACGCCCGCCACGAGCCTTGCGCGCGAGTCCTCGCCCATGCTGACCAACCGCGCCATCGCAATCACTCCCCGCTTCCCCACTGGGGCGGCGCACCCACAGACCCCGTGGGCGCGCCGCCGCAAACCTTGGTGTCGCGTGCCAAAAGTGTCTGACACTCTTGGCACGATGGCTAGGCCTCGAACTTGTCCATCATCTCGGTGAACTTCTCAAGCTCGGCCGGGTCCATGTGGTAGCCGTGCTTCTCCTCGGGGTACTTGCCCTCGCGGACATCATCCGCCCAGCCGGCATAGGCGTCGCAGAGGAAGGGCATCAGCTGCGCATAGGTCTTGGAGTGGGAGGCTGGCTTGGGCATGACGCCAAAGGTGTCCATGTCTACCATCTCGGAGCCGTCGCAGGGAGCGCCGCCGGCGATGGAGACCACAGGCACACGGAGCTTCTCGGAGATCTTCTGACTGACCTCCATGGGCGTGAGCTCGATGGTCATGCCGCCCATGCCGTTCTCCTGGTACTCATAGCCCCACTTGAAGATGCGGAAGGCATCCTCGGCAGTCTTGCCCACACGCTTGTAGCCGTAGGCGTTCGTCTGCCAGCCGGAAATGGCACCGATGTGGCCATACACGGGCACATAGTTGTCAGTCATGTGCTTGAGGACCTCGTTGCTGATGCCCATGGGGAGCATGGAGTCTGCGCCGTCGAAGGTCCACTCTGCGCCCCAACGCACCGCCTGGTCCTTGGTGGCATAGGTGGCAGTGGGCATGTAGAAGTTGATGTGGATGATCTTCACGTACTCACGGAACTTCTGGATGGTCAGGGTTCCGCAAAGGAGCTCGTCGTCAAGACGGTTGGCAGCACGGAGCGACATCATGGAGGGTATGCGGCAGATGTCGCAGCCCACCTTCTCGGCGGCCATGGCGAAGAGAGGACCCAGCTCAGCCGGGCACATCTGGACGATCTTCTCGCCCTTCTTCTTCATGTTCTGCAGGTACCGCATGTTCTTGCGGGACTTGGAGGCAGTGGACATCTTGATGTCCGCGTGTTCGTGGCTCTCCTCCGCAGGTTTGGGCGCAGCCGCGGCCTCCACCTTAGGCGCCACCTTGGGGGCCTCGGCCGCAGGAGCCGCATTGATGACCTCGGAGAGTTTGCTTGAGCTGTTGATAGCCATACTACTTCCTCCTCTTTCCTGTCTTTGCTTGCTACCGCCGCAGAAGCGGCGGGCCTATCCCACGTTCTTCCAAATTGGCAGCTTGGCCCTCGGACCCGGCCTGCCCCCAGGCAACGTCACGCTCCACGGAGCCTTCTGGAAGCTCAGATCGGAGCCACCATCCACCTCAACGACCTTGCCGTACATAAAGTCGGAGACCGATGTGCACAGCGAGACAACCATTCGTGCGACATCATCGGGCGAGCCCGCAACAGGGGTGTGGCCACCGCTGGCCATCTGGGCCTGCTTCCACTCGGCCCCATAGAGCTCGCCCGTGGACGTGTTGTTCACAATGGCGCCCGGCGTGAGCATGCCGCCCGGGGCCACGCAGTTGACGTTGACGCCGTACTGCTTGAGTTCCTTGGCAATGCCCTTGGTCATGCCCACCACGCCAGCCTTTGCTGCGTTGTAGGGCGTCATCATGGCGACCTCGTAAATATCGTCGCCACGATGTGCCACAGAGGCTATGGTAACGACCTTGCCACCATGCTTGGCCTTGACCATGGAGCGGGCAGCCGCCTGCACCAGGAAGTACTGGCCCTTCATGTCCGTGTCCACAATCTTGTCGTATTCGACCTCGGTCACATCCAGGAAGGCACGCGCAAACCACGTGGCAGCCACGGGCACCACGATGTCCACGGGCCCAAAGGTCCTCTCTGCGAAGTCCACCAGGGCATAGTCGTCCGCCACCTTGCTGGTGTCGCAATGCTTGAAGGCCACGTCCGTGTATCCACGGTCCTTGAGGCACTCAACAGCCATCGTGCCGTACGTGTCGCTCACGTCACCCAGCACGACCTTGGCTCCACACTCCAGCAGTCGGTTGGCCACAAAGAGGGCAAGTCCCGCGGCACCGCTCACCACGGCCACCTTGCCAGAGAGGTCGTACACGTCCTTCCAGGACTCGACGTCGTCGAGCCCATCGGCAGACATGTCGAACAGCGACTCCTCGTCCATCCCCACTCCTCTCAGAACGCATAAGGATGGCAACCAGCGGCCGTTGGTTTATTGCCTTAACGATTGTGATAATATCCGTTTAGCCGCTTAACTACCTGAAGTTGGCAGCATTTCAGACAAACGGCTCTCGCGAAACCGCGAACGGTAACGTGCCGGTGAAGGGACCGCCAACCGCAATGCCTCGGCAGCGCCGCGAGGTATATCGTGTGAGATGGAACATCGTTGGAGGGGAAGCAGATGACTGATACGCCACTTGAAGACAAGAGCCTCGTGGACCAGGCGGAGAGGATCCTCTTCACGTCGTCCCTGGCGGGCACGACCGTTGCCCCCAAGAGGTCCCAGCTCACACCCGAGCAGCTCGAAGCCCTCGAGGCCCACACCTCGCAGACCAGCGATGACCTTCTCACCTGTCTGCGTGCCGCCACGCCCTTCCTGCGGGCTGCCACCCAGACGGAGTGGAACGTCCTTAGCTACATAGAGCACTTTGAGGGCGCTGACTGCACGCCTGCCCACATCGCACAAGAGATCAACGTGACCAAGGCCCGCGTCACCCAGATATGCAACAGCCTGGAGAGTCGCGGCATCATTGAGCGCCATCCCGACGAGAGGGACCGTCGCAAGGTCTGCTTCACCCTCACGAATGCCGGGCACGAGCAGTGCGCAGAACGAACCGAGAAGTTCCTCCTGCTCATCGAGAACTACCTCCTGCTCCTGGGCCCGGACGACACGGAGGAGTTCATCCGGCTCTTGGGGCGCACGGCACAGATCATCTCAGAATTCGACATGGCCAACGCCAACGCCTTCATCAACGGGAACGGCTAGACCTCGGTTAGGCAGGGAAGACACAGGGCGACCAACGGCCAGCCAATCACCGACGCATTATGCTGCTCTCCGTGACGACCACGTCCACAGGGAGGTCGTGCGAATCGATGACCCCAAGCGCCTCCAAGCCGCCCGGTTCCCGGCAGAGCTGTGCCTCGCGACACAGGCCGACCGAACGGCCCTTGAAGGTCGAGAGGAACGTGTCGTAGAAGCCTCCCCCGTAGCCCAGGCGATAGCCACGCAAGTCGAACGTAAGGCCGGGCACGAGCGCAATGGCTCGCCCTCCGTTTGGGTCAACCTCTTTGGTGTCGTCCGGTACGGGCTCTTCGACGCCGAAGCGACTCCTTACCAGGTCATCCAGGCCGCTATGTCCCGCCAAGTCTGGCGGGGCCACGCGGAACCAGCGCATGTCCCGCGTCCCCGGCACGCACCAGGGGATGGCAACCGTCTTGCGTGCAGCCCATGCGAGGCTGATGAGCCGCCGCGTCTCAACCTCCGTCCCAAACGACAGATAGGTGAGGACGAGCCTGGCCGACCCCCACTCAGGCGTCATGAGGACCTTGCCTGCGATACCGAGGTCGGCGGCAGACCGCTCCTCATCGCCCAGCCCCCTACGCACATCCTTAGCCTGCTTGCGCAAGGCAGACTTGCGCAAGGCGGCGTCATCCCCCGTGGCAAAGCCCTCCATGCAAACCCCCTCTTTCCACGACCGCCTCGAGCGGCATCCCATGGGGCGCATATTCCCCCTCGACGGCATCGTTATCCACATGACGCCATGCACCAATCGTCAGGCGGCGCAAAGATGTCCCCTCAGCGTCACCGGCTCGCATGCCAAGAGTGCCTGACACTTTTGGCACGGATTGCGAGCTGAGATAACATATGACGTAATCAGCGACGGGAGGCATCCATGGCGCAGAACCGCTTCCGCAAGAGGCTCGAGGCAGACCAGTTCGTCGTCACCTTCGAATGCGTTCCGGGTCGCGGTGCCTTCGAGCGGGAGCAGCGCGAGCTCGAGCGCGGCATGGCAGACGTGTGGTCCTGCAACCGCCTGGATGCCCTCACCTTCGCAGACTCCCCCTCTGGTCGCGCGTCGTGCGCGCCCGAGGGCTTCTCCGCCCTTGCCGCCTCCCAGGGCATCACTCCGATCAACTTCCTCACCTGCAAGGACAAGAACCGCAACGAGCTCGAGGCCCGGCTCTGGACACTTGAGCGCGCCGGCGTGGAGAACGTCCTCTGCATGTCCGGAGATTACCCCACACGTGGCTGGTCCGGTGTGCCCCGCGCCGTCTACGACCTGGGATCCGTGGAGCTCCTCTCGCTTGTTAATGCCATGGACCAGGGACTTGCCGTGCCGGGCCAGCGCGGTCGCATGCAGCGTCTCGCGCCGGCGCACTTCTTCCCCGGATGCGCCGTGAGCCCCTTCAAGCACACTCAGGCGGAACGCGAGCTCCAGATCATGAAGCTACTCCGCAAGCAGCAGGCTGGGGCGCGCTTTGCCGTATGCCAGATTGGCTATGACCTCACGCGCTTGGAGGAGTTTCTCCGCGAGGCCCGCGGGGAAGGCGTTGCCATCCCCCTCATCGCAAACGTCTACGTGCTCACCCCTGCCATTGCGCAGGTGATGGCCCAGGGTCGTATTCCTGGGTGCGACGTCTCGTCGCAGATGGCAGCCCGCCTGGCCGTAGAGAAGGACGTCCACCCCACGGACTGGCGCGAGGCCCACTATGCTCGCGCCGGCAAGACGATGGCAGCCCTGCGCGGCATGGGGTTCAACGGCGTGCACCTAGCTGGGCTTCCCCTCTCTGGGCAGGTCGTGTCGTATGTGCTGGACGTGGCAGACGCCTACCACGGCGACTGGAGGCGCGCTGCGGCCGATGTGACGGCAGAGCTCGGCACCGCCACTCCGCCCTCCCGCGACAGCGCAGACCAGCTGCCTCCCCAGGACTTCCCGCCACGCTGTGGAATGGAGGCCCTGCGGATGCTCCGGCGCGTGACGGGCTTCGATCCGCGTGACACAGCCGGCGTAGGCCTGGGAACGATAGCCGGCCTCTACCCCATCGTCGACTGCCCCAAGCACGAGGGTGTGGGCCCTTGCGGCGGCAGTCGCGACGGCTGGTGCGAGGTCCATCCCGGCGAGCGCCTCTGCATCTGGTACGAGGCATGGCGGCGCCTCGCCGAGCAGGGCCGCGAGGGTGAGCTCTTCTCGGTGGACGCAGCGCCGCTCTCCTGGGGCGTACCTCGGTAAGGTGCTCCTGGTGGTGCCTACTCCTCCGGCGGATCCGCAAGAAGCTCCAAGGTCCGGGGGTCCTTCTCTCCGCCAAAGTACTTGTCCAGCACCTGCCTAAAGGCGGGTTCGCCAGGCGCCGCCAGGCAGAAGAGCGTCATGCAGGAGCGCAGCTTGAGGTCGTCGGGGTGTCCCATAACGACCGTGGGGTCATTTCCGGGAAGGTCGAGCAGGGTCTTCGTGACCTGCAGCAACCGCGCCCGCAACGTCGGCTCCTTCACGTAGGCCCGCGCCTCGCCCAGCCCGTCTATGCCGTAGTACTCGCTCATACGGCTATAGCCCAGACCCCTCAGCTGGGGAAACACGTACCAGATCCAATGCGAGCGCTTGCGACCCGCGCGGAGCTCACGCAAGGCTCCCTCATAGTCGCGCTCCTGTGCCCTGAGGAACCGCTCCAGGTCGTACGGCATCCCCATCGCCCCCATATCCAAGGTCTCAGTACTTGGCCTCGGTCTTGTCGCGTACATAACGGTGCGAGCATAACATCACGTTGCTACGTGCATGCTGATGTTGTGTAAACACCAAGCTACGAAAGAAGACGCTTGTTGTTATGGGACCTTGACCCTATGATGCAGCTCCGTAAACATACGAAGTCACCGGAGGACTGGCGGCCGCAGCCGCCACGGTCGGAGAAGGTGTCGGGGGCGCCCGGTTTGCCATTGGCATCCGGGCGCCCTTCTCGTTGGGGAGGCGTCATGAAGCGCAGAGAAGGCCATACGGCAGGCACTTCGAAGGGCAAAGGAATCGCCAGCTGGGTCTGCGTGGAACAGCCGCGCTTGGGGCCACACGGACTCATCGCCCTTATGGTACTGGCCACGGTGTTCGGCTCCATCGCATCGGACATGTACACGCCCGCGGTCCCCGAGCTCCCCGCCTACTTCGGTACCACCCAGGCAGCCATCAGCGTGACCATCACGGCTTTCTTTGCCGCCTATGCCGTTGGCTTCCTTGTCTTTGGACCCGTAAGCGACAAGTACGGGCGCCGCCCCGTGCTCATCGGTGGCTCTGCCCTCTTCATGGTGGGATGCTTCCTGTGCTCACTGGCCCCCACCGTGGGTCTGCTCGTGGCCTCCCGCATCGTGCAGGCCCTAGGCGCGGGCGCCATCGACACCATGTGCACTGCCCTGGCCAAGGACTGCTTCCACGACGACCGACGCGAGCAGGCCCTCTCCGTCATACAGACCATGTTCGTCATCGCTCCCATCGTGGGACCGCTCCTGGGCGGCTTCATCCTCTCCGCCCTCCCCTGGCACTTCATCTTCGTCTTCCAGGGATTGGCGGGCGTGCTCTGCCTCGTGCTTTCCTTCCTCTTCCAGGAGACGCTGCCCGCGGACGAGCGCCTCGAGGGTACAGTGGCCCACGCGCTCGGGCGCCTCGAAGTGGTTGGCAGACGGCCCGGCTTTGCCCTCTTCCTCGTGGTCATGGCTATGGTCAACCTCCCCTTCATGGCCTATCTGGCGGCCGGGTCCTACATCTACGTGGACCTCTTTGGCCTCACCGAGCAGGAATACACGTACTTCTTTGCTGCCTCGGCCCTCACGGCGGCTCTTGGCCCCTCCCTCTCGGTGGCCATGCTCAAGTGCGTGAGCGGTAGACGCTATGCCACCACACAGCTGGCAGCTGCCACGCTCGCGGGAGTCCTCATGCTCCTCATCGGCCACGCGGGCCCTTTCGCCTTCTGGCTGGCCTTTGCCGTCTTTGCCGTACTCGAGGCATCCATGCGCCCCTTCGCCGCCAACGTCCTGCTGGAGCAGCAGGAGGGCGACTCCGGCACCGTGAGCTCGCTCTACAACTTCGCCTGCTCCATGCTGGGCGTGGTGGGGTCTGCCGCCATCATGGCGCCCTGGCCCGACTACATCTGGGGCCTGGGCACTCTCATGGCTGGGGCCGAGGGCGCCATGATGGTGCTGTGGCTAGTCCTGCAGCGCCACGTGGAGGTCAAGGGGATCGACTAGGGGACTCCCCCGTCCATCTCATGCCATCGCCGTCCACAAAGGGACGGGCAACCCGAAGGCTGCCCGTCCGGAAGTCATCCTTGTGGTGAGACCTAGCGGAGGAAGTCCTCCACCGTGGCCGCGATGCCCTTGCCGTCGAGGCCAAAGTGCTCGAGCAGCACGTCGCCGTTTGCGCTCGTGCCAAAGGTCCGCGTGCCCACGAAGCGCATGGGCGTGGGGCACTTCTCTGCCAGGAGCTCAGCTACGGCCGCGCCCATGCCCGTCATCACGTTGTGCTCCTCGCAGGTGACCACGTGACCGGTCTTGGCGGCGCTGGCGCAGATTACGGCCTCATCCAGCGGTGCCACGGAGAAGACGTCCACGACCTCGGCCGAGATGCCCTTGGCGGCAAGAAGGTCGGCGGCGTCAAGCGCCATGGCGACCTCCACGCCACAGGCGGCAAGCGTCACATCGGTTCCTTCGCGGACCACGCCTGCGAAGGGCAGGCCCCCCTTGAAGGTCTCGTCGTAGACCTCGGGCACCTTGTGGCGCCCCAGTCGCACGTAGAAGGGGCCGTCGGTCGTGGCGGCGATTCGGATGGCGGCCTTGGCGGCACGGTAGTCCGCCGGCACCAGCACCCGCATCTGGGGCAGGCCGCGCATGAGGCCAACGTCCTCCAGCGCCTGGTGCGTGGCCCCGTCCTCGCCCACCGTGACGCCGGAGTGCGTGGGGCAGACCTTGACGTTCAGGCCCGAGTCGCAGACGGTGTTGCGAATCTGGTCGTAGCAGCGGCCAGTGCCGAAGACCGCGAACGACCCCGTGAAGACGATCTTGCCCGTAAGCGAGAGGCCAGCCGCCACGCCGATCATGTCCTGCTCGGCGATGCCCACGTCCACCATGCGGTCGGGGAAGGCCTTGCCCAGCTCCGCCAGCTTGGTGGAACCCGCCAGGTCGGCGTCCACGCCCATGATGTCCACGCCCTCGTTGACGAGCTCGATGAGCGTCTCTCCGTAGGCCTCGCGCGTTGCCCTCTTACCCATTGCGAACCTCCTTGAGGAGCTGCTCCCGCTCCTGGTCGAGCTCGGCGATCGCGGCCTCGGCCTCGTCGTGCTTGGGAGCCACACCATGCCAGTTCTGCTTGTCCTCCATGAAGGAGACGCCCTTGCCCTTGATCGTGGTGCACACGATGGCCTGCGGGCGTCCGTGCACCGCCTTGGCCTTGGCCACGGCTCCCTCGATGGCCTCGACGGAGTGGCCGTCGATGGCCTGGACGTCCCAACCAAAGGAGGAGAGCTTGCCGTAGATGTCACCCAGCGAGCACACGTCCGTCACGTGACCGTCTATCTGCAGGTTGTTGAGGTCCAGGAACATGGTGAGGTTGTCGAGCCCCATGTGGGCGGCAAACATAAGGGCCTCCCAGTTGGAGCCCTCCTGCATCTCGCCATCGCCGCAGAGCACGTACACGCGGTAGGGGTCCACACCACTGCGCTTGGCGTCGAGCCTCATGCCCAGCGCCGCACCAGCCGCCACCGAGAGGCCCTGGCCAAGCGACCCGGAGCAGATCTCCAGCCCGGGGCACGCGTGGTTGTCTGGGTGACCCTGCAGCTTGGACCCCAGCTGACGGCAGGTGTCCATGTCCGCGTCCGTGAGCCAGCCGAGCTGGTGGAACACGGCATAGAGCGTGGGCGCCGCATGGCCCTTGGACAGGAAGAAGCGGTCGCGCGAGTGATCGTCGGGATTGGCGTGGTCGTAATCCATGGCGCCAGAGAAGTACAGCGTCGCCATAACGTCCGCCGCAGAGAGGGACCCACCCGGATGCCCGGACTTGGCAAGCTCGAGCATGTGGATGATGTCGTGGCGCATCGCGTTCGCAACGAGCCTCACCTCGGCAGCCGAGAGCGGCGCCTGGGGTGTCTGCGTGGTCATGTTGCCTCCTTACATGGTGAGCCGCCCCCATATGAGGGCGGCAAGCAAGTACTTCTCCATGGTACGCGCCTTTGGGGACCTTTGCCCATTTGGTAGCGAACTTCTCTTTCCCCCCACGAGTCAGGTCTGGTCCCCGCAGCCTCCTGGACGGACATGGCGCCGGATGCACCAGCCGACTCCGGATCCTGCGCCGGATGCGCCGAAAAGTGCATCCTTCAGGGCAGTTCTCGGTGCACCAAGCGCGGAATCCCGAGTGGGGCGTTGCATCCGGCGCGGAAATGCAGGGGAGGCAGCGCATCCGGCACCGCCTCCCCTCTCCTACCGAGAACCCCCTACGCGAAGTCCGCCCTCTGGGACTCCAGCTGCGCGATGCGGGTCTTGAGGTCGGCCTGCTGCTCGCGCTTCTTGGCTATTACCTCCGGCGCGGCCTTGGCCACGAACCCGGCGTTGCCCAGGGTGCGCTCCACGCCGGCAAGCTCCTTCTGGGCGCGGGCCAGGTCCTTCTCCACGCGGGCACGCTCGGCGTCGAGGTCCACGAGGCCACCCAAGCACACGAAGACCTCGAGCCCGCCGTCGACCACGGTCACGGCGCCGTGGGGCTTCTCCTGCTGGGCGCCCAGCGCCAGCTGGTCCACGTGACCCACCCGGCACACGAAGTCACGCTGCTTCTCGAGAGTGGCCACGTCCTCCTGGGAGGCACGCACCGCCACGTCGAGCTCCGCCTTGGGGCTGAGCCTGTAGCGGGCACGGGTGGAGCGCACGGCGGAGATCAGGCGCTTGGCCAGCTCGAACTCGTTCTCGGCGGCGTCGTTCACAAAGCCGGCGAGCTGGTCGGGCTCGGGCCAGGCGGCCACCATGAGGAACTGGGCGTCGTGCGCATCGAGCCCGGAGGCGGGCAGGGCATCCCACACGCTCTCGGTAACGAAAGGCATCACGGGGTGGAGCAGGCGCATGGAGACGTCCAGCACGTAGACCAGGTTGCGCTGCACCTGGAGCTTGGCCTCGGGCGTGCCGTCCAGCAGGCGGCCCTTGCAGAGCTCGATGTACCAGTCGCACACCTCGCCCCAGAAGAAGGACTGCATGCAGCGGGCATACTCGCCGAAGTCGTAGGTCTCCAGCTGCTGGGTGGCCTGGGCACAGACCTTGGCCAGGCGGGAGAGCATCCAGGCGTCCTCGGGCGTGGAGGCCTTGGGCGCGCCCGGCGTGTAGCCCTCGAGGTTCATCTGCACGAAGCGGCTGGCGTTCCAGATCTTGGTCACGAAGGAGCGGGACTGCTCGGTGCGGGGCGAGTCGATGAGCTCGTGGGTCTTCTTGTCGATGTTGGCGTCGAACTTGACATCCTGGTTGGTGGTGATGAGGGTGAGCAGGTTGTAGCGCATGGCATCCGCGCCGTACTTATCCATGAGGGCCATGGGGTCCACGCCGTTGCCCTTGGACTTGGACATGCGGCTGCCGTCCTTGGCCAGGATCGTGGCGTAGATGTATACGTCGTGGAAGGGGACCTCGTGCGTGAAGTAGAGGGAGCTCATGACCATGCGCGCCACCCAGAGGGCGATGATGTCGCGGGCGGTCACCAGCACCTTGGTGGGGTGGTGGCCCTCCATGTGCTCGGGGTGGTCAGGCCAACCCTGCGTGGCAAAGGTCCACAGCTGGGAGCTGAACCAGGTGTCCAGCACGTTCTCGTCCTGGTGGACGTGGTGGCCGTGGCACTTGGGGCACTCGGTGGGGTCGTCCATGAGGGCGTCCTGCCAGCCGCAGTCGTCGCAGTACCACACGGGGATACGGTGGCCCCACCAGAGCTGGCGGGAGATGCACCAGTCCTTGAGGTTCTCCATCCAGGTGAGGTAGGTCTGAGTCCAGCGGGCGGGGTGGAAGGTCACCTCCCCGTCCTCCACGACCTTGGTGGCAGGCCCCTTGAGCTTGTCCACCGCCACGAACCACTGCTCGGAGAGCCAGGGCTCCAGCGCCGTGCCGCAGCGGTAGCAGTGCATGACGGAGTGCTCGAGGTCCTCGATGTGGTCGAGGAGCCCGTGCTCCTCGAACCAGGCCACGATGGCCTCGCGGGCCTGGTCGCGATCCATGCCGGAGAACTCGCCATAGCCAGGAACCACCACGGCGTGCTCGTCGAAGATGTTGATCTTCTCGAGCCCATGGGCCTCCCCCATGGCAAAGTCGTTGGGGTCGTGGGCGGGCGTGACCTTGACGAAGCCTGTGCCGAACTTGGGGTCGACGTGCCAGTCGGAGAAGATCGGGATCTCGCGGTCCACGATGGGCAGTACCACGGTCTTGCCCACCAGGGCGGCCTTGCTGGGGTCCTGCGGGCTCACGGCCACGCCCGTGTCGCCCAGCATGGTCTCGGGACGGGTGGTGGCCACCACGATGTAGGTGCGGTCGCCCACGGGCTCCTTGAGGGGATAGCGCAGGAACCACAGGTGGCCCTTCTCGTCCTGGTACTCGGCCTCGTCATCGGAGATCGCGGTGCCGCAGGTGGGACACCAGTTGACGATGCGCTTGCCACGGTAGATCAGCCCGTCGTGGTACCAGTCGCAGAAGACCTTGCGCACGGCGCCCGCGTACTCCGGCGCCATGGTGAACTTCTCGTCATCGAAGTCGATGGAGCAGCCCATGCGCTTGATCTGGCTCACGATGGTGCCACCGTACTCGTGCGTCCAGTTCCAGCAGGCATCGATGAACTTCTCGCGGCCCATCTCCAGGCGGGAGATGCCCTCGCCCTTGAGCTTCTTGTCCACCTTGGTCTGGGTGGCTATGCCTGCGTGGTCCGTTCCCAGGATCCAGCGGGTGGAGCGACCCCGCATGCGGTTGTAGCGGATGAAGGTGTCTTGGATGGAGTCGTCCATGGCATGACCCATGTGCAGGATGCCGGTCACGTTGGGAGGCGGGATTACGACGGTGCAGTCGCCCACGCCCTTGCTGCGCTGGTAGCAGCCCGCGTCGATCCACCGCTGGATGAGCTCGGGCTCCTTGGTCTGGGGGTCGTAGGTCTTGGGCATCTCTTCCACTCTGGTACTTCCTTTCCTCGGGCCCTTTGCGGTGTGGGCACTCGTGTCTTGAGCGCGCGCCGTCGATGGGGCTGCTGCGGGCCTGCCGCCGGTAGCGACAGCCGTATCAGCATAGCGCGTTTTGCGAAGGTGCGCAGTTAAGGCAAGCCTCGAGCGCAAAGCGAAAGCTCCTTCAGGCCGGGCTGTCGCCACCGCCCAGGGGCGAACCCGCTGTTTGACACGAGGCCATCCGGAGGGGTCTGCTGGCCACAGCGGGTATGCGGCCTTCGCAACTCCTGGAGCATCTTGCGCCACGAGCCGACACGGGCGACAGCATGCGCGCCAGTCCCCCTCAGTCCCGCGCCGCGATAGGTGGCATACTCTCTGACAGCATCAACCAAGGGGGCACGAATGGCAGAGCTTATCCAGTGCGACGACGCGTCGGCACGCCTCAGGCTCATCCTAGGCGAGGAGGGCCTGCAGCGCCTGGCGGACGCCAGGGTCTTCGTCCTGGGCGTGGGCGGCGTGGGCTCAAACTGCGCGGAGGCCCTGGTCCGTGGAGCCATTGGTCACCTGGTGCTCTTCGACCACGACGTCGTGGAGCCCAGCAACATGAACCGCCAGGCGGTCGCCTTCCTCTCCACAGTGGGACAGGCCAAGACCGAGGTGATGGCCCGCATGGTCGCAGACATCAACCCTGCCTGCGAGGTGGTTCGGCGCGACGTCTTTCTCACGCGGGAGAACATCGCCCAGGAGTTCGAGGCCCTCCCCCGCCCCGACTGTGTTGTTGACGCCATCGACAACGTGACGGCCAAGCTCGTGGTGGCCCAGTACTGCAACGAGAGGGGCATCCCCCTCGTAAGCTCCATGGGCGGGGCCAACAAGCTCCACCCAGAGCTCCTGCGCTTTGGCGACATCTCCGAGACCCGCGTGGACCCGCTGGCCAAGATCATCCGCAAGGAGTGCCGCAGGCGGGGCATAGACCACCTGCGCGTCCTCTGGTCCCCCGAGGAACCCACGAGCGTGAGCGCCCCCGCAGGAACCGAGGGCAAGTCGGCCACGCTTGGCACCATGAGCTACTTCCCAGCCATCATGGGCCAGATGCTGGCAAGCGACGTGATCCTCTCCCTGACAGGACTGGGACGGACCGATGGCTGACGCACGCCTCCCTGGCGAGGGACTCCTCGACGCGCACGTGCACGTGGACCTCATGGGCAACCCGCGGCAGGTGGCCTCCCGCGCGGCGGAGCTCGGCCTCTCCCTGGTCGACGTGACCGTGACGCCGCAGGGATACGGCACCGCCTCCCGTGAACTCGCGGACTTCGAGAACGTCCGCGTGGCCGCAGGCCTCCATCCCTGGTGGGTCGCCGACGGCCGCTGTGGCCGGGGTGACGTGGCCCTTGCGGCGGGCCTCGCGCGAACCGCCGCGCTCGTGGGCGAGATAGGCCTCGACGCCTCGCCCAAGCATGTGCCCGAGGGCTCCTGGGACATCCAGGTGGCGGCACTTCGCAAGGTGCTCGCGGCCACGTCCGAGGGCGCGGCAGCCCATGACGAGAAGGTCCTGTCGCTCCACAGCGTCAGATCTGCCGGAACCCTGCTCGACCTGCTCGAGGAGTTCGGGCTCACCCGCAGCTGCCGCTGCGTCTTCCACTGGTTTACCGGCACGGGAGACGAGCTCCACCGCGCCGTCCTAGCAGGATGCTGGTTCTCCTTTGGCGAGATGTCGCTCGCCACGCGCCGCGGGCGCGAGTACGCCCGCCAGGTGCCCGAGGGGCGTCTGCTACTGGAGACCGACCAGCCGGCCGAGTTCGGCGTCCCGGGCAGTGCGGACGCCATCGCCGCCTCGCTCGAGCGGGCGGTGGCCGTCATCTCCGACCTGCGCGGCCACGACGTCCGTCCCCAGGTGGCCGAGAATGGCCGGGCCTTGCTGGGAGGCATCGCATAGCGAAGACCTTGTCCACGCCGCCGGCTGCCCGCCTATCTGAACCTTTGGCGCGACCCGCCCCACCGTCGCGGAACCGACGACCGTGCATGCTACAGTGAACCAGTTACGAACGCATCCGTCGAACAATGGTGACCATGAGACCACTCCGCAAGTCGAACCCCCGCCACGGCAGCCGCCGCGGCGCCATGCTCGCGACCTCCTCCGACGAGCTGGGACTCGCACTGGACGACGTCGTCGTTGTCTTCGCCTGCAACGAGCGCTTCGTGCCCTACCTCTCCGTGGCGCTCCAGTCCATCATCGAGAACGCGAGCCCCGAGCGCCGCTACGACATCATCGTCCTCACGCGCGACATCACGCCCGCAAGCATCCTCACCATCACCCGCCAGGCGGACGTGCCCAACGTCTTCATCGGCTTCCTCGACGTGGACGCCGCGCTGGGCGACCTCGAGCTCCCCCACCATGGCCACTTCCGCCCCGAGACCTACTTCCGCCTCCTGGCCCCGAGCCTCCTGGCGAATGTGGACAAGGCCATCTACCTGGACTCCGACATCGTGGTGAACGCAGACCTGGCCGAGCTCTACGACACCGACGTCACAGGCTGCCTCCTGGGTGCCACGCGCGACGCCGACACGATCGGCCAGTCGCACGGCTACGACGTGACGGTGCGCGGCTACCTCAAAGACGAACTCGGGCTCAGCGACCCCGACTCCTACTTCCAGGCGGGCGTCCTCCTCATGAACCTCGAGGAGTTCCGCCGCCAGACCACGCCCCAGCAGCTCCTGGAGCTCTCCACCACCCGCATGTGGCGCTGGCTCGACCAGGACGTGCTCAACAAGGTGGCCGACGGCCACTACGTCCGCATTCACATGAAGTGGAACTACCTCTACGACTGGGAGTTCATGCGGCGCAGCCACATCGTCGTGCATGCCCCGGCAGACGTGCAGGCGGAGTACGACGAGGCACGGCGCGACGTCCGCATCGCCCACTACGCCGGCCCCGACAACCGCCCCTGGCTCTACCCGCGCTGCGACCTCGCCGGCCTCTTCTGGCGCTACGCCAGCGACTCCCCCTACCTCGAGGAGCTCCGCGCCGAGCTCGAGGAGTCCCACCACTCGACCGACGGCATCCTCACGCGCTTCAAGGCGCTGGTCTTCTACACCGGTGCCATGCCCACCTTCGACCTCTGCTATCCGGTGGGATCCGCCAGGCGTCGTGGCATGATCAAGGGCTACCAGTTCCTGGGCGGCAACATAGGCTGATCATGGGCAGAAAGGGGTACTCCCCTGGTGCCCCATAGTGGGCACCAGGGGAGTACCCCTTTCTGCTCGCTCGCGCTCCTAGGCGCTGGCCTTCTCGCTCAGGCCATGGACGCCGTGGGAGTTGTAGAGGATGCGGGGCCTCTGGCCACCGCCCACGCACTCCTTGGTCACCACGACCTTGGTCACGTCCAGGTCGCTGGGCACGTCGAACATGGTCTCCTGCAGCGTGGCCTCGCAGATGGCACGCAGGCCGCGCGCGCCCGTGCCACGCTCGATGGCCTGGCGGGCTATCTCGCGCAGGGCCTCGTCCTCGAACTCCAGGTCCACGCCCTCGAGCTCGAACATGCGCTTGTACTGCTTGACCAGAGCGTTCTTGGGCTCGGTGAGGATGGACACCAGGTCGTCCTCCGTGAGCTCCTTGGTGGAGCAGATCACGGGGATGCGGCCGATGAACTCTGGGATCATGCCGAACTTGTGCAGGTCCTGAGGCATGACCTGGGCCATGAGGTCGTCCTCGGTCTGGTCCTGCGAGCGCACGATGTCGGCGTTGAAGCCGATGCCCTTCTTGCCTATGCGATCGGCCACGATCTTGTCGAGCCCCACGAAGGCACCTCCGCAGATGAAGAGGATGTTCGTGGTGTCGATGTGGATGAGCTCCTGCTGCGGGTGCTTGCGACCGCCCTGGGGCGGGACGCTGGCCTCGGTGCCCTCCAGGATCTTGAGCAGGGCCTGCTGTACGCCCTCGCCCGACACGTCGCGCGTGATGGAGAGGTTCTCCGCCTTGCGCGCGATCTTGTCGATCTCGTCGATGTAGACGATGCCCAGCTCCGCGCGCGACACGTCACCGTCCGCAGCAGTGATGAGCTTGAGCAGGATGTTCTCCACGTCCTCGCCCACGTAGCCCGCCTCGGTGAGGGTCGTGGCGTCGGCGATGGCGAAGGGAACCTCCAGGAAGCGCGCCAGGGTCTGCGCCAGGAGGGTCTTGCCCGTGCCCGTGGGGCCCAGGAGCAGGATGTTGCTCTTGGCGATCTCCACGTCCTCCTCGTCCTCGGACACCTCGTCGTTGCCCGAGATGATGCGCCGGTAGTGGTTGTACACGGCCACCGCCATGGCGCGCTTGGCAGCCTCCTGGCCCATCACGTACTCGGAGAGCTCGTCGTAGATCTCGTGGGGAGTGGGCAGGTCCTTGAGCGGAAGGGGCATAACCTCCTCGACCTCGTCCTCCTCCACCTCATCCACGTCTGCCTCCGCGCCATCGATCATGTCGGCGCAGGCGTGCACGCACTCGTCGCAGATGTACACGCCGCCCGGACCCTGGATGAGCTTGCTCACCTGGCTGCGGGTCTTGCCACAGAAGGAGCACCTCAGCTCCTCGCGGCCGTCCCGCCTTCCGTTGCTTGATGCCATTAGCTACTCCTGCTCTGCGGTCTGGTCGACGCGCGAGGTGATGACACGGTCCACCAGACCGTAGTCCGCCGCCTCCTGGGCACGCATGTAATTGTCGCGCTCGGTGTCGGCGTTGATCTTCTCCACGGGCTGGCCGGTGTACTGGGCAAGGAGCTCGTTGAGGTGGTTGCGGATCCACTTGGTCTCGTCGGCCACGATCTGGATGTCGGTCTGCTGGCCCTGGGCACCGCTCGAGGGCTGGTGGATGAGGATCATCGAGTTGGGAAGGGCCAGGCGCTTGCCCTTGGCGCCGGCGGCGAGAAGGACGGACGCCATGGAGGCCGCCATGCCCACGCAGATGGTGGACACGTCGGGCTTGATGAAGTTCATCGTGTCCAGGATGCCCAGACCGGCGTAGACCTCGCCACCAGGGGAGTCGATGTAGAGCGAGATGTCCTTGTCGGGGTCCTGACTCTCCAGGTGGAGGAGCTGGGCGATCACGAGGTTGGCGGAGTCGCGCGTGATCTCCTCACCGAGGAAGACGATGCGGTCGTTGAGCAGCCTGGAGTAGATATCGTAGCTGCGCTCGCCGCGAGGCGTCTGCTCCACGACGTAGGGGATCAGCGGGATGTTCGTTGGGTTGTGCATGTGGGGGTCTCCTTCCCTCTTGCTTCTAGTCGAAGCCCTTGTACCCAACTTTATGCAACGCCCCGGGTGACATTCGTCGCCCGGGGCAGAAACTACAGCACTTGCGTGGGACTACTGCTCGTCGGCAGGGGTCTCGGCGGCCTTGGGCTCGGCGGCCTCGGGCTCGGCGGCGGGAGCCTCCTCGCTTGCAGGGGCCTCGGCGGGAGCCTCCTCGGCAGCGGCGACCTCCTCCACGGCCTCGGCGACCTCCTCGGCGGACTCGGCGGCAGCCGCAGCCTCGGCGGCCTCGTCCACGATGGTGACCACGGCGTTCTCGGTCAGCCAGTCGAGGGCCTTGGTGCGCTTGATGGAGTCGCGCACGGCAGGCAGGCGGCCGTTGTCGCGCCACTCGGCGATGGCCTTCTCGACGTCGTCCACGCCGGCCTTCTCGAACTCGGAGTGCACGTCCTCCTCGGTCACCTCGAGCCCGAGCTGCTTGGCCACAGCGTCGAGCGCCAGGGACTGGCGGGCACGCTCCTCGGCCTGCTCGTGGAGGTCGGCGATGAAGTCCTTGGGGTCGATCTGGCGAACCTTGAGATAGAGGTCCAGGGTGATGCCCTGGCGCTGGAGCTGCTGCAGGAACTCGTTGCCCAGCTCGTTGAAGATCTCCTCCTCGTAGGCCTCGGGGACCTTCTCGAGCTTCAGGCGCTCGCCCATGGCCTCGACCACGCGGTCCTCCTTGAGGTTGGGCAGGGAGGCCTTCTTGTCGGACTCGATCTCCTCCTTGATGGCGTCGCGGAGCTCGGCCACGGTGTCGAAGCCAAAGCGGCTCTTGGCGACCTCGTCGGTGAGCTCGGGAGCCTCCTCGCCCTCGGCGTTGCCGTAGGAGAGGTACTGCTTGATCTGGGCCTCGACCTCGGCCTCGGTGGCCTCCTCGGGCGGCATGTTGATCTCGGGGGCGTCATAGCTCTCGAGCTCGCACTCGGGACGCACGCCAAAGACGACGTCGTACACGAAGTCGGCGCCATCGGCCACGAGCGCGGGGTCCTGGCCGTAGTCGGCCTGGCCCACAGGCACGAGGTTGAGCTCCTCGAGCACCAGCGGCTCGGCGGCGTTCACCAGGTCCTCGGTGGCCTGCGCGTGCGCGGCATCCTTGCCCAGCATGGAGTCGATGACGGGACGTGGCGCGTGGCCGCGGCGGAAGCCGGGGAAGTTGTACTTGTTCGCGATGTCCTTGTAGGCCTTCTTGATGGCGGCGTCCACGTCCTTGGCGGGGACGGTGACCTTGGCGGCCAGCTTCTCGTCCTGAGGCTTCTCAGCGGTGACGGTGATCTTCAACGTTCCTCCTGTGCTTCCACGTTCCGCCGGCTCTCCGACGGACTTCTCCCTCATGCGATGCGCGTGGTGCGGGCGAAAGGACTCGAACCTTCACGGGATTTCTCCCACTGGAACCTAAATCCAGCGCGTCTACCAGTTCCGCCACGCCCGCGTACTCGCACATAGCCTTGACATGATACCAAACGTTCGCAGTATACCCCCACGAGGCTGGGTCTTTCCACGCAATATCACAGCAGCGGGACACGTAGCGAAAAACATGGGCCGCCAGCCCGGTTGCCCGAGTTGGCGGCCCCCTGCACGCAAGAAATGACTCGCAAACGCCAAGAAACCCGACGAGCGCAAAGGCCTACTACCAGCGATGCCCCAGGTCCTGGAGGGCGTACACGTCGAGCGGCCCCTGCCGCAGGGCGCTTATGGCCTGCACCAGCGCCGTGGCGCCGCTCATGGTTGTCGCCATGTCTATGCCGCGGTTTACGGCCTCGCTGCGGAGCTTGGTGCCGTCACCGCGGGAGCTGTGGCCGTGCGGGGTGTTCACCAGGAAGCTGATGTCGCCCGCCACCATGAGGTCGACCACGTTGGGGTGCCCCTCGCTCACGGGCTTGACCACCTCGCAGTCGATGCCCGCCGCGTGCAGGGTCTTGGCCGTGCCGCGCGTGGCCACGAGGTCGTAGCCCAGGTTCTTGAGGCTGAGTGCCACGGGGCCGATGTTGCGCTTGTCGCGGTCGCACACCGAGACGAAGACCTTGCCCGACATGGGGATGTCGTAGTTGATGGCCTCACGGGTCTTGGCATAGGCCTTGGGGAAGGTCGTGTCTATCCCCATGACCTCGCCCGTGGACTTCATCTCGGGGCCGAGCGTCACGTCCGCGCCCGGGAAGCGCGACCAGGGCATAACGGCCTCCTTGACCGCGTAGTAGCCAAGCTCCCGGTCCTCGGCCGGCAGCCCCAGGTCGCAGATGCGCTCCCCCGCCATGATGCGGGCCGCGTACTTGGCGAGCGGCACGCCCGAGGCCTTGGACGAGAAGGGCACGGTGCGGCTGGCGCGCGGGTTGAGCTCGATCACGAAGACCTGCTCGTCGCGGACGGCGTACTGGACGTTGAGGAGGCCCTTGATGTGGCAGGAGAGGGCGAGCCGCCTCGTGGTCTCGCGAATCTTCGCCACGATCTTGTCGGAGAGCGAGAAGGGCGGGAAGCAGCAGGCAGAGTCGCCCGAGTGGATGCCGCACTCCTCGATGTGCTCGAGGACGCTGCCCACGTAGCACTGGTCGTCGTCGCAGAGGGCGTCCACGTCGAGCTCGATGGCGTCCTCGAGGAAGGAGTCCAGGTACACGGGGTGGTCGGGCGAGACCTTGGTGGCCTCCCCCATGTAGGTCTGGAGGTCGTTGTCGTCGTAGACGATGGCCATGCCGCGACCGCCCAGGACGTAGCTGGGCCGCACGAGGAGCGGGTAGCCTATGCGGCGCGCCACCCGCTTGGCGTCGTCCAGGGTCTCGGCCGTGGACGAGGGCGGATAGGCGATGTCGAGCCGGTCAAGCAGCGAGGCAAAGCGGTCGCGGTCCTCGGCGAGGTCGATGGCCTCGGGCTGGGTCCCCATGATGGGAACACCCGCCTCCTTGAGGCGACGCGCCAGGTTGATGGGGGTCTGGCCGCCCAGGGTCACGATCACGCCCACGGGCTTCTCGACCTCTATGACGTTCATTACGTCCTCGAAGGTCAGGGGCTCGAAGTAGAGGCGGTCGGAGGTGTCGTAGTCGGTGGACACGGTCTCGGGGTTGCAGTTGACCATCACGGTCTCGTAGCCCTCGCGCTCGAGGGCGTAGGCCGCCTGCACGCAGCAGTAGTCGAACTCGATGCCCTGGCCGATACGGTTGGGGCCGGCCGAGAGGATGACCACGCGGGGCTTGCTCGCGTCCACGTGCTCGTCGGCCCCGCCACGCTCGTAGGTGAGGTAGTGGTAGTCGGTGTGGGAGGCAAACTCGCCGGCGCAGGTGTCCACGGTCTTTACGAGCGGGGTCACGCCCAGCACCTCGCGGATGGCCCGCACGGTCTCCTCGCGCTGGCCCGTGAGATAGCCTATCTGGGTGTCCGAGAAGCCCATCTCCTTGGCGGCCAGCATGTGTTCGGCATCCATCCCGCGCAGGCCAAGCTCCCTGATGCTGCCCTCGGCGGCCACGATGTCCGCGATGCGGGAGAGGAACCAGGGGTCGATGCCCGTGGCCTCGTGCAGGCGCCCCAGGCTCCAGCCGCGGCGCATGGCCTCGGCCAGGTAGAGGATGCGCTCGGGCGTGGGCGTGGCAACCCGCTCGTCGAAGTTCTCCTCGTCGTAGCTGGTGCGGCCGTCCGCGCCCAGGCCGGCGTGGCCCTGCTCCAGGGACCGCATGGCCTTCTGAAGCGCCTCCTCGAAGGTGGAGCCCACGGCCATGACCTCGCCCACGGCCTTCATGCGGGTGGTCAGGCGCTCCGAGGCGCCCTTGAACTTCTCGAAGGCAAAGCGCGGCACCTTGACCACGCAGTAGTCGATGGAGGGCTCGAAGCAGGCCGGCGTGGCCTTGGTGATGTCGTTCGTGATCTCGTCCAGGGTGTAGCCCACGGAGAGAAGGGCCGCCATCTTGGCTATGGGGAAGCCCGTGGCCTTGGAGGCCAGGGCGGAGGACCGGCTCACGCGGGGGTTCATCTCCACCACGAGCACGCGGCCGTCCTTGGGGTTCACGGCAAACTGCACGTTGGACCCGCCGCAGGCAACGCCCACGCGCTCCAGGATGGCCAGCGAGTAGTCCCTCAGGCGCTGGAGCTCGAAGTCGTTGAGGGTCAGGCAGGGAGCCACGGTGATGGAGTCTCCGGTGTGGACGCCCATGGGGTCGAGGTTCTCGATGGAGCACACGACGATACCGTTTCCGGCGGTGTCGCGCATGACCTCCATCTCGATCTCCTTCCAGCCCTCCACAGACTGCTCCACCAGGACCTCGGTGTTTGCGGAGAGGGCCAGGCCCTCGCGGGCTATGCGGAGAAGGTCGTCGTGGTCGTAGGCCATGCCGCCGCCGGCCCCGCCCAGCGTGAAGGCCGGGCGGATGACAACCGGGTAGCCGATCTCCTCTGCCACGCGCTCGCAGTCCTCTATGGAGTGGGCTATGCCGGAGCGCGCCACCTCCAGGCCGATATCGTGCATAGCCTCGGCAAAGAGCTCGCGGTCTTCGCCCGTCTCGATGGAGTCGATGTCGCAGCCGATGACCTCCACGCCGTACTTCTCGAGCACGCCCGCCTGAGCCAGGCCAACGGCGCAGTTGAGGCCGGTCTGGCCGCCCATGTTGGGCAGGAGGGCGTCCGGCCGCTCCTTGGCGATGACCTTGGCCACGGACTGCACGGTGATGGGCTCGATGTAGGTGCGGTCGGCGGTCTGCGGGTCCGTCATGATGGTGGCGGGGTTGGAGTTGACGAGCACGACCTCGTAGCCGGCCTCGCGCAGGGCCTTGCAGGCCTGGGTGCCGGAGTAGTCGAACTCGCAGGCCTGGCCGATCACGATGGGGCCGGAGCCGATGATAAGGATCTTCTTGATGTCGTCTCTCCTGGGCATCTAGAAGCGCCTCCCCTCGCGGACGTCGATGGCAAGGTAGTCGTCACGGCCGTCCATGAGCCGGATGAACGCGACGAAGGCGTAGGTCGAGTCGTTGGGGCCGGGCTTGGCCTCGGGGTGGTACTGCATCGAGAAGGCCGGGATGTCCAGGAACTGCAGGCCCTCGGGGGTGCCGTCGTTGAGGTTCACGTGGGTGAGGCGCACGCGGCCGTGATGGGCCGTCTGGACGACGGGCGCTATGCGGCGCTCGGACCAGAAGCGCAGGTCGCCGGCGTGCTCGGAGAAGCCGCCGGAGAGCTCCGGCACGAGCGGGCCGAAGGTCGAGAAGACCGGGCCGTAGTTGTGGTTCTGGGCGGTGATCTCCACCTTGCCGGTAAGGAGGTTCATCACTGGCTCGTTGCCGCCGTGGTGGCCGTACTTGAGCTTCTCTATCTGCGCGCCAGCCGCCATGGAGATCACCTGGTTGCCCAGGCAAATGCCAAAGACCGGGAGCTTGCCCAGGACCGCCCGCACGGCCTCCACGGTGGGCGGGACCGTCTGCGGGTCGCCTGGGCCGTTGGAGAAGAAGACGCCGTCGGGTTCCATGGCCAGGACCTTCTCCGCTGGGGTGTCCCACGGCACCATGGTGACCTCGCAACCCACGGCGGCAAGGCGCTTCTCGATGCCGGCCTTCTCGCCGCAGTCGTAGGCCACCACGCGGTGGGCGGCCTTGCCGTCTTTGGCGGGGAAGCTCTTAAGCTCCTTTGTGGAGACGTCGGCCACGTAGTTGTGGTCGCCGATACGGGGGGCGGCCTTCACGCGGGCCACCAGGCTCTCGGGGTCGGTGTCCACCGTGGAAATGGCACCCTGCATGGCACCGTGCTCGCGCAGGTGCAGGGTGAGGGCACGCGTGTCCACGCCCTCGATGGCCACCACGCCGCGCTCCGCCAGGAAGTTGGGGAAGCTCTGGACGCACTGCCAGTTGCTGGGGGTGTAGCACATGTCGTGCACCACGACGCCGCGCAGGTGCAGGATATCGCGCTGCATGTCGATGGCGTTGATGCCGTAGTTGCCCACCTGGGGATAGGTGAAGGTCACGATCTGGCCGGCATAGGAGGGGTCGCTCACGATCTCCTGGTAGCCCACCATGGAGGTGTTGAACACGACCTCGCCAAAGGTCTCCCCCGCAGCTCCGCACGACCTCCCCTCAAAGACCGTGCCGTCCTCCAAGGCCAGAAGTGCCTTGGGATGCTTGCCGCCGTCCACCAGAAGGTTCACGCGCGCTCCTCTCCGCCAGAAAAACGGGCACCCTCCCCCATCGGGGCGGATGCCCGGCATCGGCTCTCGGGTCCTTTTCGGTATCTCGTACCGGGCTTAAAGGCTGGGACGATTGTAGGGGTGGGCGTCCCGCAGGGTCCCGGCTTTCAGGAACTGCAACGCAATGTACACATCTGCATAATCTAACAAGTTTTTTGCCATGCTTGCATAAAGTTGGGTCTTGGATAGAATCCGCAGGTCGTGATTGGGGTGGGGTATGGGTTGCACCCGCGATGGCCCTCTCCGCAAGAAAGGCCTGTTGGCGAGCGGGCAACGAGCATCCCGGGTGCAGGAACACCCCCCTGGGGC
>CADAUA010000003.1:153646-169608 GCA_902791035.1 uncultured Coriobacteriaceae bacterium
TGCACCCGCGATGGCCCTCTCCGCAAGAAAGGCCTGTTGGCGAGCGGGCAACGAGCATCCCGGGTGCAGGAACACCCCCCTGGGGCGAGCGGGCAACCGGCACCCACAAGAAGAGGGCCCGGACGAGATCCGGGCCCTCGCAACGAATCCTGAGGCACGCCTCACACGAGCCGCGTTTCACACAGCCGAGCTTCCGGCTGCTCCCCCTAGCACACGCCCTGCGCCATCATGGCATCGGCTACCTTGACGAAGCCCGCGATGTTCGCGCCGGCAACATAGTTGCCCTCCTCGCCGTACTGCTTTGCGGCGTCGTCGCAGGCGTGGTATATACCGCGCATGATGCCCTCGAGCTTGGCGTCGACCTCCTCGAAGGTCCAGGAGATGTGGCCGGCGTTCTGGCTCATCTCGAGTCCGGAGGTGGCCACGCCGCCTGCGTTGGCCGCCTTGCCCGGGAAGAAGGCCACGCCGTTGTCCATCAGGTACTCGGTGGCCTCCGCGGTCGTGGGCATGTTCGCACCCTCGCCCACGGCCTTGCAGCCGTTGGCCACGAGCGCCTTGGCATCCTCGAGGAGCAGGGTGTTCTCGCGGGCGCAGGGCAGGGCGATGTCGCAGGGGACGGTCCACACACCACGGCCGTCGCCCTCGTGCCACACGGCGCCGGGACGGTCCTCCAGGTAGAGCTTGAGGCTCACGCCCTGGTCGTGGCCGGAGCGCTTCTTGGCATAGATCTTCTCGAGGACCTTGTAGTCCACACCCTCCTCGTCGTAGATCCAGCCCTTGGTGTCGCAGGCAGTCACGACCCTGCCGCCCAGCTGGGTGACCTTCTGGATGGCATAGATGGCAACGTTGCCCGAGCCGTGGACGGCGACCGTCTTGCCCTGGAAGGAGTCCCCGTGGCACTTGAGGTACTCGTCCACGAAGTAGACGAGACCGTAGCCGGTGGCCTCGGTACGGGCCAGCGAGCCGCCAAACGAGAGGCCCTTGCCCGTGAGCACGCCTGACCACTCGTTGCGCAGGCGCTTGTACTGGCCAAAGAGGTAGCCGATCTCGCGGCCGCCCACGCCCAGGTCGCCGGCGGGGACGTCGGTGTCGGGGCCGATGTGGCGATAGAGCTCGTTCATGAAGGACTGGCAGAAGTGCATGATCTCGTTGTTGGACTTGCCCTTGGGGTCAAAGTCGGAGCCGCCCTTGCCACCGCCCATGGGAAGGGTGGTCAGGGAGTTCTTGAAGATCTGCTCGAAGCCCAGGAACTTGAGCATGCCCAGGTTGACCGTGGGGTTGAAGCGCAGGCCGCCCTTGTAGGGTCCGATCGCCGAGTTGAACTGCACGCGGTAGCCACGGTTGACCTGAACCTTGCCGGCGTCGTCCACCCAGGGCACGCGGAAGATGATCACACGCTCGGGCTCCACCAGGCGCTCGAGAAGCCCCGCGGCCTCGTACTCCGGATGGGCCTCCACGGCCGGCTCGATCGTGGTGAGGACCTCGCTCGCCGCCTGGATGAACAGGGGCTGGTCGGCATAGCGCTCCTGCAAGTCCGCCAGGACCCTCTGGGTATAGGACATCGTGTCTCCCCTCGTAACGTGAACGGCACCCGTGCCGTAACTTCCAACCGGGGATGTTACAGCCTTGGGAGCCGCAGAAACACGTGGTCACTATGGCGAAATGCAAACGTGTGTCGTTGGTAATTTTCTCGTCACATTAGGTGCCACTCGGCCTGATGCCCGCCCTTCTTCCCGAGCAGGGCTACTTGCCAGCCACCAGGTAGCGGGCGCAGATGACGTCCTCCACGGCCAAGCCCAGCGCCTCGAACATGGTGATGTCCTCGTCGGACTCGCGGCCGGGCACCTGCCCCAGGAGGAGCTGGCCGATGGTGCCGCGCACGTGCTCCGTTGTGATGGCGCCCTCGGCAAGCGGGATCAGGTAGTCGCCCGCCTCGGCGTTCAAGGCCTCGAGCTGGTCTGCGTAGAGCTTGGATGCCACCACGAGGTCAGTCGCGATCTCGCGCTTCTGGGGCTCGAAGGCACCCACGGCATTGATATGGCAGCCCGGCTTGACCATGGACCGCGTGAGGATGGGATCGGCCGCCAGGGTCACCGTGCAGACGATGTCCGCGTCGGCCACGGCCTCCGCCACGGTGGCGCAAGCACGAATGGGCACGCCGTACTTCTCGCCCTGCTCGGCAGCGTAGCGCTCCGCCGCCTGGGGGTCGATGTCGTAGATGCGGACGTCATCGATGCCGGGACGGACGGCCAGCATGGCGGGCAGGTGGCTCCTCCCCTGCGTACCGGCACCCAGGATGGCCAGCACGTGGGAATCCTTGCAAGCAAGAAGGTCGGTCGCGACGCCGGACACACAGCCCGTGCGGATGGCCGTCACGGCCGTGGAGTCCGCCATGCCCACGAATGATCCGTGCTCAGACTCGAATAGGACGATGTAGCCCATGAATGAGGGCCAGCCGGTGCCGGCGTTCTGGGGGAAGCTGGTGAGGAGTTTGGCGCCAAAGTAGTCGTGCTGGCCCAGGTAGGCAGGCATGAAGGCGAAGAGTTCGCCTTGGGGCAGGTAGTCGGACGCGCGAACCGGCTGCGTTGCCTTGCCCTCCTCCAGGAGAACGAGCGCCTCGCGCATCAGGTCCAGGCACTTGTCGGTAGTGAGGCGCTCGTAGACCTCGGCGGACTCAACGATCTTCATGAGGGCTCCCCTCTCTGCAGCGCCGCAGCTTACCTGGGCGCGCCAGTTGGTTGGGAAGATTATAGGGCGGCACACAGCGGGGAGTCACAGGCCGGGCGCGAAGGGCCGGGCGGAAACAGATGGCGCGCTTCTCTCGGAGTTGCCGCCTGGGAGGGCGTACTGACTCTGAGCGTCGTTAGCAGGGCGCCGCTGCCTCTCACAGGGTCAGTACGGAGTGTCCAGCTGTTACCTGCGCAAACGCCGTCCTCGCCGTACTGACTCGCACGCGCCGCCCTCAACAATCAGCCTCGGCAACAAGGTCAGTACGCTGCCGTACTGACCTCGCCCATCGCGTGCCGCTTCTATTGTCCGTTAATAAGGTCAGTACGAGATGCCCCATCGCCAACTGGGCAAACGTCGACAGGGCCGCACTGACTCCGCTTGTTGCAAGCGTCACGATAGCTCCGCCCGCAAGGCCAGTACATAAGCCCCCAAGGCAACAAGAACGCCACGCCGGAGGCCGGCATCGAATAGGAAGGGCCGGCTGCAAACGCAACCGGCCCTCTTTGACCCTATGGAGCGGGTGACGGGAATCGAACCCGCGTCTTCAGCTTGGAAGGCTGAGGCCCTACCATTGGACTACACCCGCGTGCGTGGTCGGGGCGACTGGATTCGAACCAGCGACCCTCTGCTCCCAAAGCAGATGCGCTACCAAGCTGCGCCACGCCCCGACAGCAAAGGCCAGTCTACACGAGCCGGGCGGCTGGCGCAAGGTTGCAGGTTACGCAGCCCTACGCATCGGCATGTATGCAAGTTGTTCTCCCATGTCCCCCAGGCGCCGCAATCGCCCCTCCCACGCCCATGCGAACCACCGTCAGCGACCGGGCCCCGCGCCGCGCAATCTCGCAACTCCTGTGAGGTACCGTCAAGCATCTTTCGCACTTTCCCACGGCCTCGAGACCAGGTATGAAAGTGTGAACCAGCTGGCCGTCTTGGCCGCCCCTCCTTCCTTTCCCGCCAGGACCGCCCGCTCGTCCCAGCCCTCCAACTTCTCCGTGTCCAGGTACGTCCTCTGGCCCCAGTCGCCCTCGGCCACGCGCCTGCACCTGGCGGCGGCCAGCATCACCGCGGAGTCGCCCGCAGGGAAGGTGCCTAGGGACCCCGGACGAGGACCCGACCACGCACCACGAGTTCAGCTCGCGCGTCGTCACGCTCTAGGGGCTTACGCCCAGGTCCCAGGCGGGGACCAACGCGTTCCGCGGCCGCCACACAAGACAGATTTGTGCCGGGTATTGGGACAGTAAGAAAGGGTGCCGTCGCGGAAGGACCGCGACGGCACCAACAGCATTCGCTCGAGGTTTTGCGCTCACCCGCGCAGGCTAGATGGACCCGCCCAGGAGCAGCCACACGACGTAGGCGGCCAGGCAGACGAGCAGGACGAGCCCCACGTTCGCGTTGGCCTCCCCCTTCTGCCTCATGCCCTCGCGGAGGTACTCGGCGTGCTCGGGACCGACGTCCATTCGCTCGGCCTCCTCCGCCCGCTCCCCGGCAACTTCTTCAGACTTCTTCATTTTCTCCCCCTAACGCAGATGCGGTACCGGACCGACCACAGCCCGCCTAGACGGAGATTGCCCGAGTCCCGCTCATGGCATACCCGATGTGGGCGATGGTGAGCGTGCAGGTCCCCCTGACGCGGATCTGGTGGCTCGTCCGAGAGGTCACCGTCACCGCGGCGTTGGAGTAGCCGGTGACGCCATAGCCGTTGTAGAGGCCGGTGACGACCGGCTTGTCGCAGCTGATGCAGTTGCCGCTCGCGTCGAAGTACGCGTTCACGTAGAAGTTGATGTTCTCTCTGAGGATGCTCGATGAGGCGTTGCCCGTCCCGCTGCAGGTAACCGCGGAGCGGATCGTCTTGTAGTAGCTGTAGCTCGACGCCGCCAGCGACGGCAGGAGCACGGCCTCCTCGTCGTAGCGCGAGTCGTACACGACCTCGCTTGGCACGTAGTATTCGACCGGCTCAAGCGACGCCGGGCAGGCCCCTCCGAGCGCCTGCAGCACGACCTTGTCGGCTGCGTCCCCACCGTCACCGACGGGGGTTGCCAGGGCCCCGGTGGGAAGGAGGCAGAGCGCGACGACTACCGCAACCACAACGAAGACCACCAGACCACGCATGTTTCGACGCTTCATTTTCCTTCCTTTCTCCGAGTCCAAGAATCACAAGGTCAACTTAGTCTCGCTCCCCCATTGGCACCGATATGTAAGCGTTATGAAGTGGCTGACTAAGTGAGACACAGATTTTCCGACAATCCGAATCCCAAGCCTGAACCTCGCATAGGACCTTACACCATCAGGCGGCCTTGGCGATGCTGCCGAGCTACCACTGCGCCGGAGTCTCATAGCCGAGGGACTGGTGGACCCGCTCGTTGTTGTACTGGTCCACGAACCTGGCGATTATGGCCCTGAGCCGGGCGGGCGTCTCGTACTCGCTGTTCCTGAGGCACTCGCTCTCGGGCGTCCTGAACCACCTCTCCACTATCACGTTGTCGGCCCACCTGCGCCTGCCGTCCATGGACTGGCGTATGCCGCGGGGCCTCACCAGCGACACGTACTCGTCGGACGAGAACACGCTGCCCTGGTCCGAGTTCTGGACGGCGGGCGTGCCGTGCCCGCGGTGGGCGGCCTCAGAGCAGGCGACCACCTCGCAGGCCCTCATGGTGTCGGAGAGCCTCCAGGCCACGACGTAGTGGCCGTGCCAGTCGATGACGGCGGTGAGGCACGTGTGGCGCCCCATATCTGGACGTAGGTCATGTCCGTGCCCCACACCTGGTTGGGGAAGGAGACGAGCTTGCCGGCCAGCAGATGCGGGAACCCCGGCCTGTGGGCGGCCGGGCCCGACAGGGACGGCAGCGGGCAGGGGGGCCTTATGCCCATCATGCGCATGGGCCTCGCGACCCTCCACCTCGTGGCGTCGCGCACGCCCCGCGCGGAGCGCGCGCGGGACATCTTCCTGGCGCCGTGCTGCGGCCACTCCACGTGCAGGCGGTCTATCTCGCGGGCGAGCGCCTCGTCCCCCTCCGACCATGTGTCGGATCTCTCCGGCAGGGGCCCGTGGCTGCTGCTTCGCGGCACCGCCAGCAGCCCGCAGGCCCTCTCGCGCGTGAGCCCCCCGGGCAGTTCAGAGGCGGTCGCGAGCCTTCTGGGGGTCATATCCGTTCCGCTCGCAAAACCGCCGGGGGCCGTCGCGCTCGACGGCGGGCTGCCCGATCGTCCTGAGCGCCTCGTCGTACCTCTGCCGCGCGGCCTCCTCCGACCTCTTCCTCTCGCGGTCCTGCTGGGTCCTGCCGAACACGTCGTCAGCGGACCGCTCGGGCCGGTCGCGCCACTCGCACACGAGCGACGGCGCCACGCCGTGCTCGCTCGCGACCTGGGAGACGGTCTTCTCGCCCCTGACCGCCTCCAGGGCCACGGCCATCTCGGACTCCGGCGCGTGGCTCCTCTTCGTGGTCTTTGACATCGAACCGCGCAATCCGTGCCCCGTATGGGCACATCGTCGCGGGATTCGGACCGCCGGTCAAGCCGGTGTCTCAATCAGGCCAGCCACATCAAGACATATCCCCGTTCCAGGCGCGCGCCTTAGGGGTGACCGGGAGCTCATGACTCCACTCGACCCGACTTCTTATGCTCGCGCACCGGCCGTTGGAACGTCCCCATCTCGGCTATCCGGGACGCCACCCAAGATGCGTCAGGTCCACTGACTGGCCACACTTGCCTAGACGCCCTCGAAGCCGCACACAGAGTGGCCACCGTGCCCTGCAGCCTAGACGAAACGTGGCCCTCTTGTGGCCCAACCAAGAATGTGATCAGGATACTCGGCCACCCTCTGCCGCCCGCATGGACCACACCCCGTCTGGTGCGGACGTGCGGGTGGGACGGACGCCCAGTCTGGTCTCCATCGCCCCACTCGACGTAAAGCAATCAGGCGCACTCCCTCGCGTACGTCACGGCAAGCCAGACGGTCAGCGCGAGGAGGACGGCCGGGGCCAGGAGCGAGAGGGGCGCGCGGACCGCCGGCAGGGCGTTGAGCGCCATGGCCCCGCAGCTCACGAGCAGCCACAGCCACGTGAACGCTCCCGCGGCAAGCACCCGCCGGAGCGGGCGAGTGTCCCGCAGCACCGCCAGCACGAGGAAGAAGAGGTAGGCGCAGAGGACTCTCTGCAGGAGCTCGCAGACCGGCACGACCCACTCGTAGCTGGTCCACGGGATCCCGATCATGGCCTGGTGGAGCGGGGACCCGGACTCCAGCCCGCCCACCGTCGCGCACGCATGCACCAGGACTCCCAGACCGAGCGGAAAAAGCGCCTTCAGGTTACGCATGGCCCACACCCCCAGTCCCAGAGTGGCTCGCCGCACCAATCTACCAATTGCTTTGCACCGTGAAAGCGCTGCTTGAAGCCGTCGTAACATCAAGCTGGGAGGTAACATAGTAGTAAAGTATGACTCCCGAGTAGGAGTCGCTCTTGCTCATCTGAACCGTTCTCTTGCCGTAGGTCGTATTGCTCAGCGTCTTCGTGTATGCAAGGGTAATACTGTCTGATGAGGCCAGCCCGTAGGCCTGCACCTTCGCAGACACGGTCATCTTCTTCGGCGTGGAGCCAGAAGCTATCCTGCCAGTTAGGGTTGCGCCCCATGTATATGCAACGGTGCCGGTATGCCATACGCTCCCGGTAAGAGTGGCCGCCACCCCATACATCGTCCTGCTGGTATTGACGTTCGCCGAGCCGTTCTGCGCGCGGCGGGGCACATAACCGGGCGGGAGCTGCTCTCTCAAGTCTGCACGTCTGGCATATTGACGGACGAATGCGGCATCCTCCTCAGAAAGCGTATCCCCCATCGAGTACCTGTCTGCGATCTCCTCAAACCGCACAGCGACTTCTTGCTCTGTCAGCTCGGCCGCTCCAGCAGTGCGAGGGACAAGCAGCAGCACAGAAACCAGCAGTGCCGTCCAGAAGCACAACAGCCCAATACCGCGAGTCTCCTTCGGCTTCATCTTCGCTCCTTAAGGAAATGGTTTGACAACTAGCCTAGGTGCGCAATCGAATACGTTTAATCACCTGCAGCACCAAGTAGAGATCCATGTCATCCTCCGCAGCTAGCGAAGACTCTCTAGACACCGCTGCGCCGCATTCCTCAGAACCAACCACCTGGATGGCCGATACAGACATTCCCGTTGGCGGGCACATATTAACTATATGTTAATACACATCCATTTGTAATATGACATCCTGCATGAGAGGTGCCTGTCATGCGGCAAGCGGAGGCATCCCATACCAACGCAAGAATCGGTCAGTTACCGCACGCACATTCCAGCGCTCACTGGCGGAACGCTGTGATACACCTCATCCGGCAACGCCTCCTTCGGCGTCCGTCGGCCATAAGACGAGCTGCTCGTCATCCAGCGGACGAACCACGGCCCCTCGACGGCAGGGCCGTAGTGCTCTGGCACAGGAACTCGACGCCCGGGCGCAGCCTCGGCTCACTCATCGCCGCCCCCCTCCGGAACGTGGCGCAGGATGGCGAGCGAAACGAGGTCCACGCAGCTGGAGTACGGCAGCCTGTCGCAGGCCCTGCCCACGGCAAGGCGGCGCAGCCTGGCGTGGAGGTCGCGCGGCAGGTACACGGAGACATTGGCGCGCTGCCCTCCCGCGGGGGCGAGCAGGCCCTCCCCCGGCTCCCAGCCGCCCTCGATCTCGTCGAGGAGCTCCCCCACGGCGGCCGCGATGACGCGCGACATCGAGGACTCGGAGCGGGGTCGGCCCTCGACGAGAAGGTCCACAGACCTGGTACGCACCCGGCGGTAGAGGTCAGGGGGCAGGTTGAGGTTGAGGCGCGCCCGTCCCGACGCAGCGCCTGCCTTCGCAGCCGCCTGAGGACCCTCTGGCTTGGCTGGCACGGGCACCTGCGCCGGCGCCGCTTCCTGCGCTTCCTGGGAGGCTAGGAACCTGTGTCGGATGGGGCTGGCGGCGGGACGCGCGGCCCCGCGCTCCATCGCGGAGGACACGACGTCCTCGTAGTTGGCCGGTGCCATCACTCCCCCCCTTCCCCGTCCTCGCCGCCCATGGCCCACGCCACGACGGACTGGGTGAGCCACATGTACTGGGCCGCCGCCCCGTGGAGGTAGCTCTCGTCGTAGACGGAGCGGCCCTCGGCCTGGGCCTCCGGTATCTGTATCGTGCGGGAGATCCGCTGGTCGAATACGCGCACCCCCTGCGCGCCGAACTGCGCGGCGACGGAGTCGGCGACCCGCCTGTGCATGGTCGTGGTGCGGCGGTACTTGGTTATGACGACGCCCACGCCCTCCCACTCCTTGTCGAGGTCCTCCGCGATGGCGTCCAGGTAGGACTCCATGGCGACGACCCCCTGCACGCCGAAGGCCTCGGCCTCGGAGGGTATGAGCACGTGGGTGGCGGCGATGAGCGCCGAGGTCGTGGGGAAGTTCTTCTCGGGGTGCGTGTCTATCACGCAGGCGTCGAAGCCGTGGGCGTCCATGGCCCGCCTGACGCCCTCCGCGAGCGCGTAGTACGACAGTGGCTGGCCGGTTCTGGGGTCCGGCTCCGAGTCCACGTACTCGAGCTCGTCCGTGGTGGGCACGGTCGCCTGGCCCTCGGCCGTGGGGACGACGTCCGCCCCCTTTATGAGGTCCGTCGTCGTGCAGGTCCCCTCGGCGATGTAATCCCCCTGGATGCGGGAGAGGTCCCCCTGCGGGTCGCAGTCCACGGCGAGCACCCTCGCCCCCATCCTGCGCATGCCGTCCGCGAGCGCCGCGGCCGTCGTGGTCTTGCCGGTGCCGCCCTTCACGTTCGCGACGGCGACTATAGGCCTGTCCGCCATGCCATGCCCCCTTAGCCTGTGGCAGCGAGTGGGCAATTGCCCATATGCACATTGTCCCTCAGGGGGTAACCAGTCATGCCCCCTACCAGCAAAAAGGGTGTCGACGGCGCTTTATCATTGCCACTTTGATTTTTATCAGATTTTTATAACATTCCGTTGTTTATATCGCTAATCCGCACGCCCGCTCTTAGCGTGCCCCCGTCCTGTTGCACAGGCTCTGGTCAGGGGGGTACGATCCTGTTGCACGGAGGGCAGGGGGAGGCGCGATTCTGTTGCACAGGCCATTCCAGGGGAAGGCGGCACCCACGTCTAGCTGGCGTTTCTCGAAACCGCGCATCTGCCCCGGGCAGGAGGTCGAGAGCTCCCAAAGCAGATGCGCTACCAAGCTGCGCCACGCCCCGACAGCAAACGCCAGTCTACACGAGCCGGGCGGCCGGCGCAAGGTCGCAGGCTATCGGCACCAAGCCAAGCCATATCATGCAAGTTACTCTCCACCACCCCTCAGGAACCGGGAGTACCTCTTCCATGCCTTGGCGAACCAGTGGTAGTGGCCAGAGCGGCGAGACGCGCAATCGGGTACAATGGCGTAAGAAATGCTTACCAACGCAAGGAGGCAAAGCCATGGCGACCGACGTGCTCACGATGTCCTCCAAGGGGCAGGTGGTAATCCCCTCGGACATACGAAGGGAGCTCCAGCTCGACTCGGGCGACCGCTTCGCGGTATACGCCCACGACGGCATGATAATACTGACGAAGATCGACGTCCCCTCGCGCGAGGAGCTCTCGCGCGCCCTCGACGAGGCGCAGGAGTGGGCACGGGGCAACGGCCTGGGCGAGGGCTCCGTGGACGACGCCGTCGCCGCCGTCCGAGCACGCAGGGGCGGCCGCAAGTGAACGTCGTCATAGACACCAACGTGCTCGTGTCGGGGATCTTCTTCGGCGGCAGGCCCCGCCAGGTCCTCGAGGCCGCCTGGGACGGGCACGCCACGGCCTACGCCAGCCCAGAGATACTCCGCGAGTACGACGATGTGGTGGAGGAGATGCTCTCGAGGGGCCAGGGTCGGCTCCGCAGGGACGCCCTGGGGACCTTCCTGCGGTGCGTGCGGGTGGTCGAGCCCGCCGAGGACCTCCACGCCTGCCGCGACCCCGAGGACGACAAGTTCCTCTCCTGCGCCTCGGAGGCGCGGGCGTCCTACATAGTGAGCGGTGACAAGGACCTCCTCACGCTCGGGGAGTTCCGGGGCACCGAGATAGTGACGACCATCCAGTTCCTTGAGCGGCTCGGAGCCTAAGGTGGACTTTTCCCACTCGCCTGGAATAGGCAATAGCGGTGGATCTTCGGCCGTAGCGTGCCTGCCTTCGTCTCACGGAGCGTGCGGCTCTTGGGAGGAGTGACGCTGTGATTGGCGCTGCAGACAAGGGCCTCTCCCCCGAGGAGAGGTCGATCCTGAGGGACATGGTCGGCAGGGAGCTCCTCACAGTCGACGCCGCCGTCGTGGCACGGGGCGACCTGAGCTGGAACACCGTCCGACTCCACCTCGACGGTGCGGACGTGGACGTGGACAACCGCCTCGCCGACATCGTGGTCGACGGCCTCCTCTCCGTCCGCCGCTCCTCGTTGGAGACGCTGGCCCTGCCCGACGTCGGGGCGGACACCACGACGAGGCCCGTCCACAAGGTGGTCACGGGCGTCTCGGTCCTCGTGGACGACGTCAGCATCCACGGCGGGGGCACGCCCGTCGCGAGCCTCTCGTACCCGCAGGCGATCCTCGTCGGCCTCGGAGACGAGTGCCTCGTACTCGACAAGGAGACCTGGTTCTCGGAGATGATAGCCGTCAAGGCGGGGCCCGACCCCCTGGCGCTCGCCTACGACGGCGCCGCCGACTGGGAGGACGACCCGGACGAGGACCCGACCACGCACTACGAGTTCAGCTCACACGTCGAGGAGTTGTAGACACAAGCGCTGAGCGCCATTCCGAAGCATCCTCCCCCACTAGGGATGCCACCCCACCACACCCCCAGCATCTTTCCATCGAGGAACCCCTGCGCTGGGCAAGTCCATTGGGCTACTCTGGAACCTGTGCGGCACAGGCCGCATCCCGCGAGAGGCTGGACAAAGCCATGTTTGATGCCAACGAGTTCAGGTCGTTCCTGGATGAAGGCGAAGATTGCCTCTATGCCCAGGTGAGGGATGGGCTGGATGTCATCGGCGGCTCCGCGCCGACACATCTGCGAGCTCGTCGAGTACGTAAAGCAGGAGGCCACGGAGAGCGGCTCGATCCGCGCGCATGAGCTGGGCACCCTGATTGCACTCATAGAGTGCCTCGAGGCCATGGACTGCGACGATTCCGAAGACCTCGTTGACAAGATCTATGCAGAGCTCTACGCCCTGTAGCAGCATTCTCCGGCCCTGCGTAGGAGGCCTGCCCTCCCCTCGCCCGTGCGACCGGGCGTGCCCGCCCGACCATGGACGGCTGGTGGACAAGCAAGGCTACGAGCCTCACTTGCCCAACCACTTCAATACTGCCATGGCATGCAGCCCCTACTGGCCGGCCAGGCATTGCCGGCGGACGCTGCCTCCCAGACGAGAAGGCGCCGGCCCCAGTCCCTCGGGCCGGCGCGATTACGAGTCACACATATGAGGCGGGACGGCCACACCTACTCGACCGAGTCCCTGATCCGCTGGAGCAGGAACGAGTCGAAGTCCGGGTAGTCGGTGCGCGCGCCGTCCACCGGGCTCCAGGACGCGACCGATCCGTCGCCGCAGTCGACGCAGTAGACCCACTCGTCGCAGTCCTCCACGACCACCAGGCCGTCGGGCAGGCCGAGCCTGCGGTACTCGACGGTCTGTTCCACGAACCTCATCGAGCCGTCGAGGTCGGCGCCGAGGATCTCGAAGCCCTCGAAGCCCCCGTCTCCGTACCGCTGGAGGAACTCGATGTACTGCCCGGGCAGCTCGACGCCGAGCTGCCGCTGCGCCGCCGTGAGGGCCTCCCGCGTCGGGGCCGCGCGGGAGAAGTCCTGCTGGTCGGAGTACTCGTCGATTAGCCTGGCAATCTCGGCATTCATCGCTGGTCCTTTCCCTCGGGATGCTTCCGGTCGCACCACTTCCAGTAATCTCGCCGGCACTAGTCGCACTGCCGGCCGGGCACCGCATGTCTCTCGATACACACATTTTTCCCATCGGGCCGCTGCGGGATGCCTGTCGACGTCGCGGAGCGACCGGGGACCCTGCCAAACCCCCGAGCGGAGCAGGGCTTGGAGGGGGCGGAAGGTGCGGGAGAAGACCCATCGCGCATCTTTGCGCCAAGGGGAGAACCCACGCACGGGGCGCCGCCTCGCCCCTCCCGTGCCCGTTCGTATTGATAGCCTATATATTGGCTATAATTTTGGCGCATAGGCAATCGGAGGGAGACCGCATGGGGGCTGTCACGATGGGCCTCGCCGAGGCGAAGAACAACTTCTCGAGGGTCACGGCCGAGGTGAACCGCACCGGCAGGCCCGTGACCGTGCTCAAGAACAACAGGCCGTGGGTCGTCATCCAGCCCGCCGGGGCGACGGGTACCCTGGAGGACGTCGCCGTGGACTTCATGAGCGAGTACGGCGACGTCTTCGAGGAGCTCGCGAAGTGACCCCGCGGCGGGTCTCGGTGGCTGAGGCCCTCGCGGTCCACGACGCGGCGATCCGCATGTTCGGCGGCGCGCCGGGGGTGCGCGACACGGGAGTGCTGGAGTCCGCCCTCGCCCAGCCCTTCCAGGCGTTCGCCGACGAGGACCTCTACCCCGGCGTCGCCGACAAGGCCGCGAGGCTGTGCTTCGGAATAGTCGCCGGCCACCCCTTCGTCGACGGCAACAAGCGCACGGGGGCCGCCCTGCTCGGCGCCTTCCTCAGGGCGAACGGCGTCGCCTTCGCACCCGGGCACCGCGAGCTCCTCGATGCCATCCTCGGCGTCGCCTCTGGGGAGATGGGCTACAAGGAGTTCGCCCGGTGGGTGAGGCCGCAGACGGGGTGACCGACAGCCGCAGGAGCAAGGCGGACCCACGCGCGGAGGCGCAAGACGGAGCGGGCCAACCCGGGCGCGTGCACCAAAGGCACGGGCGCGGGCCATGAGGGGGCGCCGGGCCAGCTCGTCGGCCTCCCTCCCGCCGCGTTTTCGACGGCGCGCAGCGAACAGGGGACCCCGAGACTGACCCCCCCCTGAGCAAGCGGGGGCCGTAAACGCGGCGGATCATGAGAAGGGTTACGGCAAGCTTGCAGCGGCCCTCGGGCCGCCAGCGGAGCGTTTGGCCATGTCTGGAGCCTCCCTCGTGCCTTGCCATGGCCGGGCACCCAGGCAGGCCAGGGCCATCTCGACACCAGCGGCCGCAACCGTGATGCTGGGAACGTCAGCATCACTATCGACGCCATTGGGCGGCACGGGATGCTGGCTCGCACCAAGAAACCATGTGCCACGGCCCGGAAGTCGGACACGAGGCGCAGGCTCCCGTCGGCAACGCCACGCAGGTACGCAGCCACGCAGATGGCATAGATGGTCCCGCCCTGGCGGACGATCGCCGCGCGGTCCCTGACGGATGTGGCCGCCCACCCTCCCGGGGGCCCAGTAGGGAAGGCGTCGCCGCGCGGCCGTCCGTGCGAGCGACCAACTCACTCGGCGACCGCAACGGTCGGCCGGGCGCCCCAGTCGAGCGGGAGGCTCGTCCAGCCCCCCAAGGCCACGGCTTCGAGGTCGTGGCCCACGGGGACGAGGGTGCGGCGTAGACGTTTCCGCCAGCATGAATAATGGCGCCAGCCAGACCAACGCATCCCACCAAGCGCGCCAACGCAGGTGCGCCAGGCGGCAGGGCCGCTCGGACTCACGCGCCCCCGTCCCCCTCCTCCGGCACGTGGCGCAGGATGGCGAGCGAGACCAGGTCGAGGCAGGTCGAGTACGGGAGACCCCGACACGCGCGGTCGACGGCCGTGCGCCTGAGGCGCGAGTGGGTTCCGTCGGGGAGGTAGAGGGACACATGCTTGCGCCCCTCGCCCTCGGCCGGCTCGAGGAACCCCTCCCCGGGCTCCCAGCCACCCTTCTGGTCGAACAAAGCGCCCGCGTCTTCCGCGCTCATGGCAGACCCGTTGGCCAGCACTGCGTCAACGAAGGCGCTACGCATCGCGGAGGTGTCTTCGCCGTTGCTGTAGATGGAGATGATGAGACGGGATGGGTGGTGTCGGCATGCGTTATTTCCATCTTCGCGCCATAGGATGTGGTCGTAGCCATTGCCTTGGAGTAGCTGACGCTGCCGACGGGGCCCTGCGAGACCGCGTTGTATGCCGCAAAGTCGCTGATGGCCAAGCGCGGCACTTCACACTGAGCGAGCCCGGGGCGAGGCCTACCGGCTCGCCCGGAGCCACTCGAGGGCGCCCGCGGCGTCCGTGCGGGAGACCGGTGAGCCCGCGAAGGCCGCAGCGTCGCGCGACACGATGAGGTCCGCGCCTATGCCCTCGGCCGCCGCGCGCACCAGCCCGCCCTCGAAGTCCGGCTCGTCCGAGTCCAGCGCCCGGTCCACCACGCCGCCGGTCAGGTCCACCAGGGTGGCGAGCGTCCGCAGCAGCCGGACCTGCCGCCTCGCCTCGGGCTCGCTGCCGTAGTGGCGCTCGTATATGAAGTAGAAGTCCTTGAGGGAGGAGGCGAGCACGGCGAGCTCCACGTCGTCACGGCCCAGCGCCTCGGCGATGAGTGCCCTCGCAGCCGCCCCCTCCGGCCTGCCAGGGGCCAGGGCGTCGATGATGACGTTCGTGTCGAGCAGGAGGACCCTAGGCATAGCGGCCCTCCAGGGCGTCGCGCACCGACCCCCTGTCGCCGGCAGGCCCCTCCACGCCGTGGGCGTCCGCCAGCTCGCACATCTCCCGGAAGGCCGCCAGCCGCTCGCCGGCCGGCTTGCGCAGCGGCCGTATGACCATGACGCCCCGGGCCGGGTACTCGACCTCCACCCTGTCGCCCGCCTCTATGCCGTTCTCCTCGCGGAAGGACCTGGGGAGGGACACGGCGACGCTGTTCCCCACCCTGAGCACGCTGGCCTGTGGCATGACGGCCTCCTTTACGAGAGTAGAATACGAACTGTTCGTACTCACTATACCACATTGCGGCGCACCCAATACGGTCCCGGGGCTCAGGCAGGGCCTTAAGCACGCCGCGGCAAAGAGCCGACCGACTCACTGTCCGGGAAGGGACACCAGTATGACCTCGACAGACAAGGGCCTCTCCCCCGAGGAGAGGTCGATCCTGAGGGACATGGTCGGCAGGGAGCTCCTCACAGTCGACGCCGTCATCGTGGCACGGGGCGACCTGAGCTGGAACACCGTCCGACTCCACCTCGACGGTGCGGACGTGGACGTGGACAACCGCCTCGCCGACATCGTGGTCGACG
>CADAUA010000004.1 GCA_902791035.1 uncultured Coriobacteriaceae bacterium
GTCGCGGAGGCCGCCTGATGGTGTAGGGTTCTATGTGCGGTTGAGGCTTGGGATTCGGATTGCAGGCAGAATCGTGTCTCACCATCTCAGCCACTTCATACATTTGCAGCGTCGGACCTTACGTACCACGCGTGTCAGTCACGCGACGCATACTGATACATTCCCGAGGCCACAGTGCGGCTCACTGCCACGAGCAAGTTCTCAAAGACGCTTGCCACCACCGCTTAGGTATGCCCTCCTGGCTACAACGCACCTACCAAGCATGGTCTCTCCCGTCCTTCGACCGAGAGACGGTGGGATGCCAATCAACGAACCCGAGCGTCTCCGAGCACCCACATGTTGAATGCCCAGTCATGCAGCGGGACCATTCAACAAGAGGGCGCAAGGGGCCATTACGTTGCGGTTCCGCTGCAATGTTGTGCGCTACTCGCATTAGGCGTTGCTCCATTGAGCGTCAGAATTTGTCCGGACTCCTCCGTAAGGGCACCATCATCCGTGAGGATGGGCGTGTCCAGCAGCGACTTCACGGAACCGGCCATCGTGGCGGACCCCAACACCACGCTCTTGGCGTCGTCGGAGTACTTCAGGTAGTCATCGCCCACACTGGCGAGCAGGTTCTCCAGCTGTGTGTTTGACGACCCTGCCGTTTGACAGGGTCGTCAAACACAGCAGCGACAGCACGGAATACGTGCAGAAAGACACCATCGCGGTCGACATGGGAGAACGAATATAGGTCTGTCGAGATAGAGGCCAAGGCCAACGAGGAGAGCGCGCTCCCCAAGGTCGATGACACGGTGACCTTGACCGTGACCAAGGACGCACACGGCAAGGATATATGGGAACTCGGCACCAGGCAGGACTTGGCTTCCAACAGGACAATCATCACGATTGTCCTAGCCTGCTGCGCGGTCTTCTCCGCAGCCGTGTTTGGTCTCTCGTTCAGGAAATAGGGCGGCTGGCACCGAGGGCCACCAAGGTTGAATGACCCCACAAGAAGAAGTCACCCGCGGCTCCGGCCGTAGGCAACTTGGCGGCTTGGGCCCACAATTGCCAGCAGGCCCAAGTCACCCGCGGTTCTGCACGTAGGCGATTTGTTCCCACGTCCTTAAGGCAAGCGACAAGATCGAGTTACCCACGGTTGTAGACGTAGGCGACAGGGTCAATTACCTCAGCCCCCGCCTCCGGCGGGTCTCCGCCATCCCCGCCACGCTCACCACCACCAGCGGCAGATGAAGTACCCCCATCCACCAGCTGGCCGGCATGAAGACGAACCAGGTGGCCAGGTTGAGGATGCCAAAGAGCAGCCCCACGTAGGACGCCAGGCTCACGGCCTCGCGCGCGGGACCCTCGTCCATGCCCCACACCAGCATGGTCCCCAGCACCACTGGGGTGATCATGCAGTAGGTCACGCCCGTGTCGTTGGTCAGCACCCCCAGGTCAAAGGCGGGCACCAGGTTGCCAGCCTCCCCCACCCCATAGGGTTCCAGTAAGGCTAGGGCTATGGGAACAATCATCCATGTGCGTTCAGGGTGCAGTTCAAGGGACATACCATCCTTGCGCACACGCCCCAAGGCGGCCGCCACAAACCCGGCAACAATCCACTGGGCCGCCGTGTTCCCTATAACCCACACAAAGCCGTAGTCCGTGGAAACGGACATGTTCTGGAAGAGCCCCACCACAAGCAGAATCACACCGTAATAGGCTAGAAGGGCCACTCCAGCCTTGTCCGATCGCAGAAGGAGGGGCACGAAGAAGGCCAGGACCAGTGCCGCCTTTGCCACCACCAGCAATGCGGGGAAGGTCGTCGCCAAGGGGTGCGACAAGACCTGACTTATGGCGAGGGAAATCTCCTCCGGAGGCACCTGACGGGTGGCTACCACGGGCGCCACCAAGAGGAGGGCCACCAGGACCCTGAACCACACTCGTTCGCTCACCAGACATGTGGGGCGAACCCCGCTCTTCTCCCCCCGCATCCATCCTCCTCGCCACGAAGCCGCTCCAAGGTGGAACTGCCTAGGGAGTATAGGAGGCCCGTGTCAGCGCACTGTAAGGCGAGAAGACCTCCTGCCGACAGGCGGTCCCCCATCTGGGCATCCCCATCCCTTCCGTTCTTTTCCGTTTGACGACCCCGCCGTTTGGCAGGGTCGTCAAACCCTCCTCGCCCCTCGCGTTATCGTCTTCCGCTAGTACGAGAATGCCTATCGTCGTGGTCGGGGCGGCGGGAGTCGAACCCGCACGCCCCTGCGGTCACGTACTCCTGGGGCACGCGCGTCTGCCATTTCGCCACGCCCCGATTTGGGGTGCGCCACGTTGCACTTGGAATGCTAAATCGCCACGCTATTAAACGCGGCGTAGTCCCTCGTAGTAGGTATGGCCAGGTTTGCGGTGGCTCTCGGGTCGCTGGCGGAGTACTTGGCTATGCCGGGTGCTTCTCTCCTGACTTGGCATGGCTGGGCGTCCAGGTAGGCCAGGGCCATCTCGACAACTGCCACCGCAATCGTGCAGTCGGGCACGTCGGCATCGCCCGCGGCGTCATGGAACGGCACGGGATGCTGGCTCGCACCAATAAGTCCGTGCACCACAGCCAAGAAGACGACCCGGAAATCAGTCACGTGGCGCAGGCTCCCGTCGGCCACGCCGCGTACGTACGCAGCCTCGAAGGTGGGGTGGCCGGCCTCGGCCTGGCGGACGATCGGCCCCACGGCTCCTGACGGGCGAGGCCGCCGGTCTTCCTGGGCGTCGGAGAGGAGGACGCCGCAGTCTCCTCGAGCTCGCCGCTGGCGAATCCCATCAGCCGTTCCATCTCTTTGGCATCCATCGCCCGCCACCAATCTCCCGTCTAGGCCGAGCTGCTGGCCGCGGTGCAGCAGGCAAATCCTGGGACAACGCCAACGACATCCCGCCCAAAGCGCCGAAGAACTCGCCGTCAATTCGCACCACGCCATCCGCAGGTGCACTTCTGCTACGCCAACCAGGCTTTTGCGGCCTACCCAGAAGAGCCTCACCCAGCGGGACCGTCCCCCAGCACCCTCGCGAGCAGCCCCTCACAGGTCTCGACGTAGAGGTCCGCCACGTCGTCCTCCCACACGCACATGTCGTAGTCGGAGGCCTCGTCCACGGTCAGCTCGGGCATGACGAGAACCCATCCGTCATCCGTGCCATCCCCATCGGTGTCGTAGCCCACCTGTGGTAGGGAGTCTACGTCGACAACCAGCACCCGGTCGCGCGACATGTCCGTGGCAACCCTCGCATAGGCGCTCGAGGCCAGGAGGTAGGCACGCTCCGGTGCCGGTACTGCCCACTGCTCCGGATAGCTCTTGGGCTCCAAGAAGAATAGGTACTCCTGCCCCGCCCTCATCGGCGTCATGCCGGCGACCGGGCTGTCCCCGTTGACCTGGACTGCACGCTCCTTGCCAAACCAAGCCCCTTCTGTGGGAAAGTCCCCCGCCTCCTGGATGAGGAAGGGGTCAAGCACGCGGATCGTGTCGCCCGCCACCACGCCCTCGCCCCTCACCACACGGCTGACCTCCACATCGCACACGAAGGCCCTGTTCGCATAGGAGCGCCTCCCCGTGAAGGTCCCCACCACGACGACCGGCGACTCGGTCTCCAACTCCTCCATCGACTTGACCGGCGCACTTCCGTCGCCGGTCCAGCCAAGCTCTCGAGAGACCTCATCGGCCTCGTCCCTCGTGTAGGGCTTGATCAGCCCCACTGACGAGCCCGAGAGCTTGAAACCGAGACGCCCGACTTCGTCGCCCTTGTTCGCATAGTCTGTGAGGCTCGCTCTCATCGCCACACCAACGACGATGCACACCGCAAAGATCACGGCCACGAGCCCCCAGAAGACCCGACTCGGCATGGGTCTGAGCGCGAGCTGCCTAGCCCTCATCGCTCATTGCCCCCTCGCCCGGTCCCTCCTCGGTCAGCCTGCCATCGCGCATGTGGAAGTGCCTCTCGTAGAGCGCCTCGAGTGTAGGCTCGTTGTGGCTAGCCACGAGCACTGTGGCGCCACGCTTGGCCTCCTCGCGCACGATCCCTGCCACGAGATCGATACCGGACACATCAAGGGAGTTCGTCGGCTCGTCCATAATGAGCAGGCGCGGACTCTCCATGACGGCCTGGGCCACCACGAGGCGCTGCCGCATGCCCATGCTGTAGGACGAGAAGGGCCTGGTGTCGTTCGGGTCCAACCCCACGCGGCGCAGCGCCTCATCCACCTCCGTCTCCCCCACAACCCCACGGATGTCGGCGAGCGAGAGCAGGTTTCCCCGTCCCGTGAGCTCGTCCCAAAAGCCGGAGGACTCGAAGGCGATTCCCATGGCGACAGGGAAGTCGACGTCTCGCCCCACCACCTGGCCGAACACCTCGACGCTCCCGGAAGTGAGTCGCACCAGACCGGAGATGGCCCGGAAGAGCATGGTCTTGCCAGACCCATTGACGCCGCTGAAGCCGTAGACGCCTGGGCCGGGGATCTCGAAGGTCACGTTGTCGAGGACCCTACGCCCGCCCAGAACCTTGGTCGCATGGCTCACAACTATGGAATCATTCATGTTCCCTCCAATCGGACGGGGGTTTCAGAGGATGTCGCAGCGCTCCACGGCACCCACGAGCGCACGCACAGAAACAAGTGCGAGCAAGGCGAGCAGCGCAAGCGCAGCTGGATATGGCAGCCCGCACTCGCGGCACCAAGCCAGTGTCCCCCACGCAGAGGGGAGCCATCGAGCTGCAGCCAAAGCGAGGGATGCCGATGACATACGGAGCGCCACGAGCGTTCCGGCATGGGTACCCACAGCGGCCACGCAGGCAACCACGGGGTCCACGACCAGCGCGGCCGCGTTCACCGCAAGGGACAGGGCCAAAAGGAGCAACGCCTCGAGCGGAGCCGCCGCAAGCGCCGTCCCCAAGGCGTGCACGCTCACCACTCCCCTATTCGCCACGGCAAGCGCAAGCAGCGCGGCGAGGTTGCCAACCAACGAGAAGGACAGCGCCGCAAGCGCGAGCGAGCGTACCCGACCCCAGGCCCAGCTCACCCTCGAGCTGACTCTTGGCAGGACCGTCGCGCCCTCCCGTGCGAGTCCGCGACCAACCATGTCCGACCAGGTGAGGCTGAAGGCCGACGGTGGCAGGAGGCAGAAAAACATGACCATGACGTCTGGCAGGTCATAGGGCGACGGCACGAAGCAGTCTCCCCTCACACAGCCTAAGATCGCGCGGTCAGCGTCGCCAATGCCCACCCAGAGGACGACGCCCACCTTGAGTGCAACGAGCAACGCGAGCCGGCGCCCCCATCCCCTCTCCAGCCAATGAGATCTGCGGTGCTTCCGCTCAGCCATCATGGCCGTCGCCATCCATGAAGTCCACGCGGGCGACCAGTACGCACGCCACGAACCATGTAGCAGCCACAAGCGCAGCGACCCGCGCAGCACCTGCCACGGCAAGGCCCGGCCTCGCCGGATCCGCCATGCCTAGGAGCATCCACCCAGTCCAGAAGGTGGATATGCCTGCAGGGGCCAACGTCATCAGGAGAGTGTCCAGCGCCCCGTACACGACAGCAGCGGCAATTCCTAGTGCGTTCGATCCCATCGCCAGCTGCACGTCCACCACAAGAAAGGCTTCCGCCAAGAAGAATGCCGTAGAGAAGAGCGTCTGCAAGGCAGCCAGCCTCACGACGGCCCCAGACGTATAGGCGTTTCCGGAGCGCAGCACGAGCGCTGCCACGGCACACCCCACGACCGAGACCGAGAAGAGCACCGAGCGCGCCAGCAAACCAGGAACGCTCCCGGCCAGAGTCGCACGGCGACTTCCGCGCCGGACGAGCCGAGCCGAGAAGTCGAGGCCGGCAAGGGCCCGCGAAGTCCCCATCGCGAAGAGTGGCACGTACAGACATGTAGCCACCCCAGCATGCACGAAGCTCATGTAACAGGCGGTTATGTCCGCCGGATCTGCCACGAAGTCCCTTGGCCCAGCCTTCACTAGCCGCGCGAGGCCCACTGCCGTAATGACAGCAAGCGCCACAACGAAGGTGCGGTCATGGAGCTGGCTCCACCTCGCACTCATAACAGGATGTCCTTGTCAAAGCGCAGCTTCGTCGCCGCAAGCAAAGCGAGCAGGGCCATTGCAAATATCGGAGTCAGGACGAAGGCAGACATCGACACGGAGTCCAGCACAGTCGGCAGCAGCAGTACCACGACGTTGTATCCCGAGGGAACCACGAGCCACGAGACGAGAAAGACAAGCGTCGGAAGCCCCACCACTACGAGGCGGTTCCCGTGCGTAAAGAGGGAGGTCACGTAGGAGGCCAGGGCCATGATTGCCGCCCAGAGCGCGTCGTAGGCACAGTAGGTAAGGTCGTAGAGGTATCGGTTGGCAAGGCAAAGGCCCCCAAAGGGCATCCCCCGTACGACGTCGAGACCTTCCCTGTTCGTGACAGCGGAAGTAGCCAAAATCCTGTAGCTCTCCCACCCCGTTTGCACCGGAAACGCGAGAAGGGCCATGAGCAATGACGACATGTACACGAGAAAGAAGGTGACGAACGACACGAGGAAGGCCGCGACCGCACCTGCCACCACATAGGAACCGAGTGAGGCCCTCGTCACCTGGTAGTGGGCGGAATGGGTTCGGATGTCTCGATAGAGGTTGTCACCGTAGATCGCGGACGAGAGCGGCGGTGCCAGATAGGTCACGAAGAAGCACACGAACATGCTGCCTGTGGTCTGGTAGTTACCCGCCCACATGGCAGACGCATCCGGCAGCTCTCCCATGTCGTGCCCCCAGAACCCGAGACACACCCACACGTGGCACGCTGCCATCGCAAACAGGGAGACAAGTGCGACATATGGGAGCGTCTTGGAACGAAACGCCCTCCGGATCTGTACCTTAAGGATTCCCATGGCTGCACCCGCCTTCGGGCCCCGGCGCGAGACCATCGCACCGGGGCTAGTGGCCTACCTGACGTTGGCGACGAACGTTCCGTAAAGGTAGGTATTGGAACCGCTCCAGCTCGCTGGGCTACCGTACAGCGAGACGGATCCGGAGAACTGAGTGTTATATGTCATCCGACCCGTTACCCTTGGCGCGACGGTAACTGTGCTCGAGCACGTTCCTATCGAGGGCAAATAGACAATGAATTTACCCGACCGGTTGCTCCCAGTAGAATTGCTTACCGTTGCATACCCGTAGCTCCGGTCATGGTCGGCATTGCAAAGTTGTTTGGCAGTCGTCACTCCTGGGCCAAAGGTCACGCCAAAGCTATTCGTATAACCAGCAAGCACTGGCATGGCAAGCCCGACAACAATTGCGAGCACCGTGATAGCTGCGATTACTATTCGCTTCGCTCCGATTGGCATGGCAACACCTTTCTGTCGGTTGGCAGGCAGAGAAGCATATCCGTGCTGTTAAAGGCGTAGTGGCTCGCGGAAGTGCACGCGCACAACCCCTCACCTCTATGCCTCAGGCATTCGGAGCGTTTATTCATCCTATGAAGGAGCCAGAGAACACTAATGATGCTCACCAACTACTTATCAAAGTATGTTTCTTGAATTCTCACTTCGAGAATAAGGTATTATACAGTAAGAATCTTGTAATCCATGGTCGGCGGTACTGCTCATTCGGCAAGCGCAGGCAGGTTCAGCTCGGCAAATTAAACATCCACTCTATGGCGGAATCACCTTTAGCCTGCCGCGATCGGACAACGCGGGCCTGCTTTCCATAGAAGCCCGTAAGCTCTTATGGTTCATACGGCATTACAGCCAGCCTGGAGATTTACGCCTCCTCCAGCGCGCCAAACCTCACGGAATGGAAGGCGGAGTTGGAACTCGTGCCACACCTCAACTTCAAGTCACACCGTCCATGCCGAATTTAGCGGACAGAAGTTGTGCCGCCAAGTAATCAACGGGTCATCTACCTGTGGATATTCTCCAAGCCGAAAGACGCAAGCTCAACATCTGTCCGTTATTTCGACCCGCACATCACCCTAGCCCAGCTCGTCGCGCAAGATCTTCCTGCACGTCTCCTCGTACGTCCCGGCGCCCTCCTCCGACTGCACGAACTGGTCGTACTTCTCTGCCTCGTAGAGCGGCATGCTGGGGAGCACGAACTCGGTGCCCCACGATCGCTCGATCGTGTCCAGCTCGTCCATCTGTATGACCTCCACGCGACTCGCCACGTTGTCCACGTCCGTGGGGATGCGGGAATACGCGCTCTCCGCCAGCAGATAGGTCTGCATCGGGAGGCTTCCCTCCAGCTCCGCCGGATAGGCCTTCTCGTTGAGGAAGAGCAGGTAGCTCTGGTCCTTCCTCATGGGAGGAGTCCCCCACGCGAGGCAGTCCGCCGTGGAGCGCAGCACCCGGCCATCCGAGAAGTAGCCACCACTCTCGGCCCGCAAGGCTCCCGGTTCGCCGATGGCGTAGGGCTCGTAGAGCCAGATCGTCTCCCCGACTCCGGGTCCGATACCGCGGACGACCCCCTCGATCTCGACTTCGCTCTTCAATGCCTGGTAGACGTAGGTCCTCTGTCCCGTGAACCGCCCGACTACGACAAGAGACGACATGCCCTCAAGGTCACCCGTCGCGACCTCCTCCAAGACGGCATCGGAGGAGGGCATGGCCTCGAAGGCTATCGCAGCCAGACTAGTGGGGTCCTTGGCGTACCCGGTCGCGCTGGCCCTCAGTCCAAGGCCGGCCCCGGCGCACACAGCCAGGAGGCACGCCATCAGGATCCAGAAGGTCCGCGGCCGCATTCTGGGGAGTGCGAAACCCTTATATGCCATCGCCCACCTCCCCCACCAGGCGACCCTCGGCCATCAGGTATCTCCTGTCGCAGAGGGCCTCCAGCTCCGGCATGTTGTGGCACGACACCAGAACGGTGGCACCACGGGCGCGCTCCTCGCACACCAACTTGAGCACGAGGTCGATGCCGTCCACGTCGAGCGTGTTCGTCGGCTCGTCAAGTATCAGAAGGTCAGGCGACTCCATGACGGCCTGTGCTATGAGCAACCGCTGGCCCATCCCGAGCGAGTACGCCGAGAAGGGCCTGGTATCCTGGGGGTCAAGCCCCACGCGCAAAAGGGCCCGCTCTATCTCCTCCGCACCGGCCACGCGCCGTATGGAGGCCAGGAGCTCCAGGTTCTGCCTGCCCGTGCACTCGCCCCAGAAGCCCGTGCTGTCGAACGCCAGCCCCATACTGGGCGGAAAGTCCACATCGCGTCCCAAGCGCTGACCGAACACCTCGACGTATCCCGATGTCAGGTGTATGAGGCCCGAGACAGCTCTGAAGAGCATGGTCTTTCCTGATCCGTTGGCACCGGAGAACCCATACACGCCCCCACGGGGAAGCTCGACCGTCACGTCATCGAGGACCGTGCGGCCCCTAATCCGCTTCGTCGCGCCAAGAATCCTCACTGCACCGCCTGCCATGAATTCCACCCCTCACATCACGTCCGTGATCCCAAAACCACGGATCAGCACGGCCATCGCACACGCAGCCGCAAGCCCAAGGACCAGCACCGACACCCAGGGGTTCGCTCCCGCCATACCCTCCGTGCCCCACAGCCAGCCCAGAGAGGAATGCCACGCCACGAGGCCGCGACACGACGGAGCCCACGCCCACGGTGCCTCGGCTACCGTGCCAGATCCCGTACCGGCCAGCGCCAGAATCCCAAGGTGCAGGCCCCACACCGCTGCAAAGCCAACCATGGCATCCGTGCGTACGGCAACGAGATTGCACCAGAGCACGAGCGCACCCAGCAGCGTCCCCTCCAGTGCCACCGTCCACAGGCACCCCATACCCAGGCTGCCCACGCAGGGTCCCACCGTGGGCTCCAGGCAGGACACCGCAGCGACCAGCGAGCACGACAGGGCCTCGTAGATGTAGGCAGCAGCCCAAGCGCGCAGACACCTCTGACCCATCCACCGCGCCCGTCCCATTCTGGGCAGCACGCATGACGCGTCCTGCGCAAGTGAACGACTGACGTAGTCGGAAAGACCAAGCCCCAGGGCGAGGTTTGGCATGTAAGTGATCACACCCAGCAGAGGCTGCGCCTGTCCCCATGCCTGTGGCACGAACGCGCCTCCCCACAGAACGGCCAGGAGGAGCTCTTGCGCTCCCAGGCCCCTCAGACAGAGGGCAACGAAGCCCCTGAGGGCGGCACATCCAAAGACCACCAGCACATCCCGACGCCTCGGACGCGGCAGAACGCCCACCGCGGTATCGCCTCGGTCACGACGACGCATCCCTGGGACCTCCCGCCCCCAAGAAGTCCGCCCGCCTGAAGACCCGGAGGTCGATGACCCAGAGTATGGCCGCGACGCACACGAGACGGGCAAGCCCCGCGGCTGCCATCACCGGATCCTCAGGCGAAGCCCAAGCCAGCGAGTTCCAACCCATCCATAGCGCCCCCTGGTGGCTAGCCGGAAGGGACGAGAGTAGCGGGTCCAGCATCCCGTAGGCAAAAGCGGCCACCATGGCAAGTCCCGGGGAACCTCCCAACTGCCCGACCATGGCCATGATGGCCCCAACGGCCGCAAAGAACGTGCTCTGGTAGGCTATTTGTACCGCCAAAAAGGCAGCAACAGTCCCTGTATCCAAAGCAGGCTCCACGGGAGCGCAGGCAAGAAGGGTCACCGAGGGGACGGCCGTGCAAATGGCAAAGACAAGCGCCCACTGCACCGTCAGCCTAGTCAGGCGCGCAATTGCCCGGCGTCGCGACTTCATCCTAGCGAGACTCTGAGGCGCAAGCGCCCCAGCCTGCACATTCGCGACGCCAAAGGCATAGAGAGGCACGAATAGGCCACCAGCCAGCGTGGAAGGCACCAAATCAAGATATGCCGCGCCAATAGTTGGCTGTTGGACGATCGAAACAAGGACCTGCCTATCAGTCGTGAGGAACCTGGCACATCCAAAGGCAGCCAACACCGCGACAGTAGCTAACGGGGTGCGGTCTGCCACGAGCCATGCAGGCGCTCTCCCCCTCATACCGCCAAGTCCTCTCGGCCAAGCAAGGCACGAGCAAGTAGGACAAGCACCGATGCCGCTCCCAGCGCCAGCACCACAAGAGCGTCCCACACTCCACCAGCCATGGCACTCATGGGCGGCAGGAGCATGGCACTTGCGTTGAAACGTGCCGGAAGCGCTGCGGATAGGGCAATGTACAGGACCGTGGGTATGCCGATGACCATGACCCTACCAGTCCGCACGTTGGCCGAGACGGCATACGAAAGCGCCGCGAGGGTTCCCGCCCAGAGTGCATCGTAGAGGCAATAGAGGAGGTTATATTCGTACCGGTTGGAGAACAGAAGGGGCGCCATGGGAACTACCTCCAACCAAGAGAACTCGTCCTGCCGCGTGGTAGCAAAACCCAAGGTCACAAACGCATCTGGAGCCGCATCGAGTGGGAAGGCGATGAGCGCTACAGCTTGTGAGGCCAGGAGTACCGCCAGCGCACATACAAAGGCCACCAAGAATGCCGCGAATGCCCCGGAGAGAACATAGCTGTGGAGGGAGCATCTCGAGGCGATAACGGCGCTCATGCCGGACGACTGGTCGCGGTTGAGCGAGTCGCCGAAGAGGGACGCCGTAAGAGGAAACAGGAAGTAACCCACGTAGAAGACGAAGAGCATCGCATTGGCGCGAAAGCCGTTGCCCATCCACGCCGTGGCGGCAGAGGGCATTTCTCCCGCGTCGTGTCCCCAGAACATGAGGCACGTCTGCACGAAGCAAGCCGTGACGACCACCATTGAGATCAGCACCACGTAGGGGAGGAGCTTTGTGTGGAAGGCCCGCCAGAGTTGGAGTCGCAACACACCCTTCTTGAGCCCCATGGCTACGCTCCTCACCCTGGAGTTTGTATGCAAGAAATGTCTTACCTGACGTTAAAGCAGTAATTGCCCCTCATGTAGTAGGGTGACGCAGCAGCGTTGGAACCCTGCGCAAAGAGTTGCACTGATCCAGTGAAACTCGACCTGTACGTCATGGTCTGTGTTGTACGCGGGCTTATTGCCACGAAATCGGTGCACCTTCCGCCTCCAACGACCTCGACCCAGAAGATGCCGCCACCTGCACAGTCATAGTCAACCGAAGCCGTGGCACGCCCATATGATGAGCTATGCTCGCCCGTGATTAGCTTTGTCGAATATTGGTTAGACACCGACTTCCCATACCGCCCTTGATAAGCCGCAAGCGACGGAGTCGCCACGCCAAGCACAAGCAAGATGCCTATCGCAAGGCTAACTATCAGATTCCTGATATGCCCTCCCATCTTTCCTCCATCCGTCGCGGCCTCAACTCCGACAACTGCAAGCGGCAACCCGAGAGAACAAGCAAGGCAAATACACATAGTGTTAAGCAGGGATTTAGAAAGCTATTCGTATTCTTACTGTACAATCTTCCGCACGGCTCATATTCTACTGTCGGCAACTGGTTCGCCTGCAGTCGCGAATGGCACAAGTTGTATTAGTCTTTGAATTGTTACCATCTTGGCTGCACTAAACATCGTCGCTGGTGACCATGTTTTCCTGTGCCTGCAAACGATCTGCCTGATGGTGGAATTTGCCCCAGCCTACGGGCCGGCGCAGGAGTCGGCGCAGATGGTGCACCCTATCGAGCGTCTCAGGCGAGCCTTTCCTTCTCACGTGGCACTAGGGTGCAAGAAGGATGGGATTTGATGCCTTTCCTGCACCCTACTCTGCGTCCGGCGTCGAATCGCTTGCCACAATTGGAATTAATGTGCATTGCCGCTCAGGTCAAGTTCATTCGCGTTTTGATGTACTCGCGCCCAAACGGACGGATATGGAGACGCTCGGCCACGCGCGATGCGGCCCTGTCCTAGACTCTTTGGCACCGAGCCATGCCCGCTGCCTACCGCCCGCAAGGAGGGTCCCATGAACACCTTTGATGCCCACAGGTACTTTGCCTGCCTCACCGTCGTCTGCTTCGCCCTTACGGTGATCTCCGGCCTAGTGATGACGAACGAGCACTAGCGCACTGGCAGCTCCCCTTTGGGGAGGCCGCCCAACAGTCCGAACTCCTCATAGCGTGCCAGCATGGCCTGGAGGCTGAGCTTGTTGCCCGTGAGCTGCCGGTAGGTGGCAGTCTTGACCTTCCCCTCCGCCCTCATCCTCTCCATCCTGGTCACGGTGTCCTCATACTCTCCCAGGACGGACCGCAGCATCTCCTCGAACCTCTCCTCGCGCTCGCTCATAGCATCGCGACTCCTATCCCAACCTCTGCGCAGCCAGCCAGTCCCAGAGTCTCACACCGTCCTCCTCGCAGAGGCCATCGAAGAAGTACACCCACGAGAAGTGCCCCTGGTACTGGTAGGGAGCGCCATCGGGACCCGCGTAGAGCCCCGAGGTGTCGTGCACGTCGTCAAAGACGGACGTGTGCACGTCGGCTCCCAGGGCCCGCAGGCGCGCGACCGTGGGTTCCTCGAACCGCGAGGGGTCCACCGTGGTGTCGTTGCGCGCCCAGGTGAACCAGGTGGGCGTCTGGGCCACCGCCGCGAGCTCGACATCGTCGAGCCCCGCGTCCAGGTAGGCCTCGCAGATGGGGAAGCCTGCGGCAAAGTAGCCCGGGTAGTTGGCCAGGAGGTCCATGGTCATGTAGCCGCCGTTGGAGCAGCCGCCCACGTAGATGCGCGACCGGTCGATGCCAGGGTGGTCCGCCACGTACTTGTCTATGAGCTCCTTGAGCGTGGCCAGGTAGATGGAGTCCGTGCCCGGGTTGTCCTGCCAGTCACCGCTGGCGTCGTAGACCATCCAGAAGAGCGGGGTCTGCGGGCAGAGGACGTAGGCCCCGCCCATCGACTCTTGGAACTCGCGCCCAAGGAGGGCCGAGACCTTGTTCCCCAGGACGGCGATGCGCGGGTCCGTGCCACCCTCCCCCGCGCCGTGCAGCCAGATGACCAGGGGATGCGTTGCACCGCCCTCCTCCCCGTCCTCGGCTGGCGAGAAGGACGCATAGGTCAGCGACTGCCCATCCGTCCCCGTAAAGCTCTCGTCGAGCTCCACGCCCTCCAGCTGGGGAATCAGCGCCGCGTCCAGGTCGACGTCGGTCGCGATGTCGAGGACCCGCACCTGCGCGCCGTCTGGCCGCCTGAGCCCCGCGCCATCCAGGAGGGAAACACGCAGCTCATAGGGGTCGCTCCAGGTGACCTGGCTCGTCGCGAAGTCATAGCGGAAGGGAGAGCCCAGCTCCGGCCCACAGGCCAGCTCCAAAGCGACGTAGCGCGAGCTGGCGGCCTCCGTCCGCTCCCCCTGCGCGTCACAGGCATAGGCGTCCGCCACCATCCGGGGGACGGACTCCTCCTGATGGGCACCGCCCGTCCGAACGCCCGACGGCTCGTGAGTCTCCACCACTTGGAAGTCCCCGGGTCGCACGGTCGACGCGTCCACCTCCTGGTCCAGACAGAGGATGGCCTTGGTGACGGCAGGCCCCCAGTCGCAGCCCTCGATCACCACCTGCTGGGTGCCTCCCAGCGCGTTGGGCGTTCCAGCCTGCGCACAGCCAACCATCAGCACCACCCCCACAGCCGCGATGGCAGCAAGAAGGCACCTACCCATACCCCTCATCGCCTCTCCCCTTCCGTGCTCTGTCAACGCATCGATTGTGCACCATCGAGGACTGCAGGGGCCAGCAGGGAACACGAGGGTGGCGTCCTCGCAAACTGTCGCGGAGACGCCACCACTGAATCCAAACCAGTCTCTTTGGCGTGAGCGCAGGACCTTCTAGACGGCCCCACCCATGAGCACCCAAACGGCATAGGCAAGCAGGAAGAGGAGAAGGACGAGCCCGATGTTCGCCTCAGCCTCCCCACCCTGCCTTGCGGACTCGCGCAGGTCCGCGGCCCGCTCCGGACCGACCGCCATGCGCTCGGGCTCCTGTGTGCTCGTCGCGCAACTCGTAGACGACCGCTTCATGTTCCCACCCCCCGCAAGACCAGAAGAGCAGAGACCTACCTGCGTCGAATCAGGCACCAACCGACAGGCACCCGTCGAATTGCTCGTCCTCGCCCATCGGAACGCACCTCCTCCGGCCGCCGCACATCCATAGGGCGCGGTTCTATTCGTTAGCGGGAGTATACCCGTGCGACACCCGCCCGATGCTCTTGTCGGTGGATGGCGTCTGAACGGTACCAAACGCGCAGCATCAGGCAGACTCGAGGAACCCGTAGAGAAGCGTGGCCTCCCAACCGGCGCGAGCATCCTCCGAGATCTGGAAGCGGTCGGAGACCACCTGCTCGGTGGCAACGATGCGCATCTCGGAGTCGAAGTCATCCTGCAGCCCCTCGCCCAGCTCCATCGGTCGAGCAATCTCCGAATGGCTGGAGGGGCCGGCAAGCGCGATTCCCGCGAACTCTCCCCCGCACTCCGCCACCAGCCGCACGGTACTGGGCTCCAGATGGTGCATGAGCTCCGCCCGTGCGCAGGCACTGGCAAGCGGGTCCTCCAGGTGCGGGTACCAGAGGACACGAACAAGGTCGGCGGCAGGCCGAAAGTCCTTGTCGCTGTAGGGCCTGATGGAGATAGGTTGCAACAGTGCTCCTTGGGTCGACGATGGCCTGCAGACGACCGTACGGCGTCGCGTCGGGGCGCACGAGTTGCCCCCGCCTACAGCCGGGGGCAACCGGAGTGTCCTGGCCCTTCGTGGCTTACCGAGTGGCAATCACCCACGGCCATACCCGCGGGCGACTTTCGCTCGGCACCCGACAGTCTATCAGTCCTCGTCGGGCTGCTGGCCGTCGTGGGCCAGCCACTTGCACTCCGTGACGTCCATGTCCGTGAAGGTCGCCTTGAAGGAGGAGTCCTCCGGGCTGCAGGCATAGACGCCAAAGCGGACCGGGCCCGTGGCCTCCCACATGTGGCAGACCCTCATCTGGGCGAAGTGAGTCCCGTCCGGCGAGCACTCGATGCAGAAGTCGTCCTCGCGGCGGCTCAGCCGGTACCACATGGACCTGACCGACGCATCGATCTCCGTGGTGGCCCAATCGGAGTAGCCGTGGTTGGTGACCACGCTGCCCAGGTGCTGGAAGTCCCCGTTCTCGTACTCGATGGAGCCCTTGATCCAGTTCTCGCTGTCCAGGTACATGACCACACCGCACTGGTCGAAGCGGTGCTTGCTCTCGAATGCGGTCCTCACGACGAACGAGAAGTACTTGTCGGCCAGCTCCATCTGCAGGACGGGGGCGTTGTCGTTGCGGAAGTGATAGTAGGTCCGCTGCCAGAGGTCCGTGTGGGGGCTGGTGACGACCTCGATCTTGCCGGCGCTTATCGCGCAGCTCCTGGGCTCCCTGGTCCAGCACAGTGCATTCACATCAAACATTGTTCTTATCCCCTCTCGTTGACAGGAGGCTGATCAGCGACCCCGCCACCACCAGCGCCAGCCGCACATAGAAGGACGGGGCCAGGGTCAGGCTCAGAATGATGGCGCTGGCCACACCCGAGCACACGGGCGTGACGTACGAGACCATGGAGAGCGTGGCAGCGTTGCCCCGAAGGATGCCCACGTTCCAGCAGTAGTAGCCCAGCACGAGCACCACCGCGGCAGCGAGAGGCATGGCAAAGGAGAGGGGCGTGAGCGCCTCGCGGGGCAGCTGCGGCCCCGCGACCAGCGAGGTGACCGCCCAGACCGCCCAGCCGGCCAGCATGCTCATGGTAAAGAAGTAGGCCAGGGCGTCCTTGCCTCCCGAGATGCGGGGCGTGACCACCGAGTAGGTGCTCCAGCAGAGGGCGTCGCCCAGCGCGCAGGCGAAGGGCAGGGGGTTCGAGGCCACGTTCGCGGCGATGGCCGCAGGGTCCAGGCCCGCGTCTCCTCCCACGACCGTGGCCACGCCCAGCGTGGCGATCAGCGTGCCCGGCACGATGAGCCAGTTGGCGTGCGCGCCGCGGTTGGCGGCCAGCGTTCCCAGCACCGTGAGCGTGGGCCAGAGGTAGTTGACGATGGTCACCTGCACCGCCTGGGTGGGGGTGGAGGCGAGGCCGATGGCAAGGCCCGTGAGCACGTCCGTGCCCGCGAAGAGGAGACCGCTCACCAGGAGGTAGCGCCAGCCGTAGGCCGAGGGGCGCTCCGGACGACGCAGCAGGAAGGCGAGCGGCACGGCAAAGAGGTAGATCACGCCCACACCCAATTGCGCGCCGAAGGCCTGACTGGTCAGGCGCTCGAAGCCAGCCATCATGCCCCAGAAGAGCATGGAGAGCGCCCCGACCGCCGTGGCGCCTCTCTGGCTGAGGCCCTTCTCACCCATGCTCTAGTTCCTCTCCGACGCTTCTCCCCCTGCACGCCGGAACATGCTACCACGTCGCTGGTCCTGCTACTTTCGATCGGTGGGCAGCTTGCGGTCGGTCCCTTGCTTCCCGCTGGCCAGCTGCTTCCGCGGGTCGTCCATAGCTTCCTTTTGGCAAGCTACTTCCTGCCGGTCACCTTGAGGTTGAGAAGGGCGCTCACGATGCCAAAGAAGGCCAGGGCGAAGAAGGTCCCCCAGGTGACGAGCAACATGAGGGGACCCTGCTGGAAGGCAAGGGCCGTGGTGGCCTCTACCGCCTGGCCAGCCCCCAGAATCAGGATCTTGAAGCTGTAGCCGCCGAGGGCGCCCAGCACGTCCGTGATGCCGAAGAGGGAGAGGATGCCGCCCAGGGACTGGCTGAAGAGGAGGAAGTCCGGCATCTTGGGCTGGCCGACCGCGTCGTAGAGGGCCTGCCAGACCAGGCACACGAGACCAGCCACCGCAAAGCCGCAGGCGATGGCCGCGGGCATGGGGACGGCGGCGGGAGCGGGGACCATCGGCAGCGCGACGAAGGCCGCGAGGGCGCCGGCGAGCATGTTCACGATGCTCGACAGCACGATCACGTGGAAGAAGAGCTTGCCCACGCCCCGCATGCCACCCGCGAAGCCACCCTCGGCGTAGCCCGCCTGGAAGGCATCGGCGATTCCGCAGGCAAAGCCGTTGAAGGGCAGGATGGAGCCAAAGCCCGAGACGGCCGCCAGGCGCTGGTGGATGCCGGGCGTGTAGAGGCAGACGGCGAGCACTCCCAGGCACACGAGCGTCATGGGGGCCGCGAAGGCCGCTCCCACGACGGGCTCCAGGGCCACGCCGATGAGCTGGCCGATCACGCCGTACATGCCACCCACCAGGAAGTTGAGGGCGTAGAGCCTGCCCTTGGCGTCCGCCTTCCGTGCCATGATGCCGCCCTTCTCGCTCGCGTCACAAGTCAACAGATGGCAGTATCGGGCTCGGCGGGCGATCGTGCATCATGCGCGGGAACAAAGGCCGGCCCCGTGGCGGGCCAACGGCGTTGGACTTCGCACAAACGGTCCCAATGCCGCCGCGCGCCAATAGTGCCGGACACTCTTAGCACGGCTGCGGTAGAGTGGCACGCAGGACGAGGACGTAGGGAGGTCCCATGCCACAGTCTCCGCTCGGGCGAACGCTCGTGATAGCCAACCCAACCGCCCACAGTGGCAGGGGGGCCGAGGCCGCGGACTTCAGCCGGTCCTTCCTGGCAAGCTACCAGTCTGTCACGACCGGGCACGAGCTCCTGCGCACGCGCGCGGCGGGTGACGCCACACAGATGGCCGCCAGCGCGGTCGGCTTCGACACCGTGGTTGCCTTGGGCGGTGACGGCGTGATCCACGAAGTCGTGGGCGGCCTCATGCAGATACCGGTGGCACGTCGACCCCAGCTGGGCATCATACCCATCGGCACCGGCAACGACTATGCCCGTACGCTTGGCATGGCCCGAAACGACCCGGCACGAGCCTGGGCCCAGCTCGTACGTGGGCATGCCCAGGCCACGGACCTGGGCGAGGTCAACGGGATCCCCTTCATGGAGACCCTCTCCTTCGGCTTGGACGCCGCGATCGCGCTCGACACGAGCGACCGACGCGCTGCCGGCACGCGCATGGAGGGAGAGAACCTCTTCTACTCCTCGGGCTTGCGGATCATGGCCCAGGCACGGCAGGGCTGGAGCTGGCATGGCGCCTTTGACGGCAAGGGGCACACCGCGTCGAACACCATCATCTTCGCCATCCAGGTGGGCCCCACCTATGGCGCGGGCTTTAGGATCTGCCCCGAGGCCTCCCCTACCGATGGCCTTCTCGACGTGTGCTACAACCACATCCTGCCGCCGGTGCCGGGTGTCCTTGCCCTCTTCGGCCTTGCGCGCTTTGGCAGGCACACGGGGAGCCGGGTGCTCCGCAACCTGCGCATGCGCGAGGCCGCGATAGACTTCGACGAGGAGCCGCCCTGTCAGGCAGATGGCGAGAAGGTCACCGGCAAGCACTTCGAGGTACGCAGCCTGCCCGCCACCCTGCGCGTCATCGTGCCCGCCTGACGCGGGGTCGGAGCTCGTGTCACGCGGGGTCGGAGCTCGTGTCACACGGGGTCGGAGCTCGTGTCACGCATGCCATCAAGTTGCACCCTACCCAGCCTGTCGGGCTCCCAAGTCTCGCAAGAAACCCGATAGGGTGCAGAATCCCGGCCATCGGGACGGTTTTCTGCACCCAACTGGGCCCTTCCCTATCCAAGCACCCTCCAAAGTCCAGTTAGGGTGCAGCGGACCGTACCCGAATCGCGAGATGACGCCTAGCGTGACACAGGGTCTGACCCCGCGCAGAGCGTGACACGAGCTCCGACCCTGCGTGACACGAGCTCCGACCCCCCTGTCACACCGACCCCCCTGTCACAGAGCGCTAGCACTGGACGAGGGCCTGGTCCAAGTCGGCGATGATGTCCGAGGCATCCTCGAGGCCGCAGGAGATGCGGATCATGCCTGCAGGCACACCGGCAGCGGCCAGCTCCTCGTCGCTCATCTGACGGTGCGTGGAGCTCGCTGGGTTGAGGCAGCAGGTCCGCGAGTCCGCCACGTGCGTCTCGATGGAGGCCAGGCGCAGGCTCCGCATGAACTTGGAGGCAGCCTCGCGACCGCCCTTGAGCTCGCAGGACACCACGCCGCAGCCGCCGTTGCCCATGAGGCGCTGCGCCAGCCCGTAGTAGGGGTTGCTCGGCAGGCCAGGATACTGGACCTTCTCGACCTTGGGGTGGGCCTCCAGGAACTCCGCCACCGCCTGTCCGTTTGCCACGTGGCGTGGCATGCGTACGTGTAGGGACTCCAGGCCCAGGTTGAGCAGGTAGGCGCTCATGGGCTGCTGGATGGAGCCGAAGTCGCGCATGAGCTGCGATGTTGCCTTGGTGATGAAGGCCCCACCCTGACCGAACTTCTCGGCATAGACGATGCCGTGGTAGGACTCGTCGGGCGTGGTCAGGCCGGGGTACTTGTCGGCATGCGCCATCCAGTCGAACCTGCCCGAATCCACGATGGCACCGCCCACGGCCGAGGCGTGGCCGTCCATGTACTTGGTGGTGGAGTGGGTCACGATGTCGGCGCCCCACTCGAAGGGCCGCAGGTTGACCGGCGTGGGGAAGGTGTTGTCGACTATGAGGGGCACGCCGTGTGCATGCGCCACGCGGGCGAACTTCTCAACGTCGAGGACGGTCAACGCGGGGTTGGCGATGGACTCGCCGAACATGGCCTTGGTGTTGGGCCGGAAGGCGGCCGCGAGCTCCTCCTCGGACGCCGTGGGCGAGACGAACGTGGACTCGATGCCCATCTTGGCCATGGTCACCTTGATCAGGTTGTAGGTGCCGCCGTAGATGGAGCTGGAGGCCACGATGTGGTCACCGGCCTCGCAGATGTTGAAGAGGGCAAAGAAGTTCGCGGCCTGGCCGGAGCTCGTGAGCATGGCCGCAGACCCGCCCTCCAGGGCGCAGATCTTCGCGGCCACGTAGTCACAGGTGGGGTTCTGCAGGCGGGAGTAGAAGTAGCCCTCGGCCTCGAGGTCGAAGAGCTTGCCCATGTCCTCGCTCGTGTCGTACTTGAAGGTGGTCGAGTAGACAATGGGCATCTGGCGCGGCCCACCGTTCTCCGGCGTGTAGCCAGCCTGCACGCACCTGGTACCCATGCCCAGCGATTCGTTCTCCTCCATGCGTCCCCCTACCCCGAGCGAGCATCAATGATTGCGACAGGAACCATCTTAGTGCAAGCGCAGGGCATAGGGAGGCATGGGGCGGCACCCCGGCCCAGGCCAAGGCGCCGCCCCAGAGAAGAGCTGACTAAAGGTCAGGCCCCTGTAGCACGTGCGTGACACGAACTCCGACCCCGCGTGACAGACCCCGCGTGACACGAGCTCCGACCCCGCGTCAGGCCCGACGCCAGACTAGGCTACGCGGGCCTTGCCGAGCTCGTCGGTGGCGATGATGGCCGCATAGAGCTCCTCGGGCGTCACGTCGCCAGCCAGGTTGTGGATGGTCTCGCCCGGCACGCAGGCAGCCTCGGCGATCTGCTTGACCTGCTCCTTGGTGGTCACGCCCAGCTCGGCGAGCGTCACCGGCAGGCCGACCTCCAGGCAGAAGCCCTGCACGTCCTCGAACTCCTCCTTGGGCGCACCCTCCAGCTGCAGCTGCACCAGGGTACCGAAGGCCACGCAGTTGCCGTGGGGCACGCTGTGGCCGCCCAGAGAGGTCAGGCCGTTGTAGAAGGAGTGGGCCGCCGCGCAGTTGACGTTATCTGCACCCACGCCGGAGAGGTACACGTTGGCCTCGCAGATGTTCTCGAGGGCCGGCGTCACCACGTGCTGCTCGCAGGCCTTGATGGCCATCTTGCCGTAGTCGCGCAGGGTCTTGTAGCAGAGCTCGGCAAGCGCCATGCCGGCGCGCGTGATGCCCGTGCCCTCGAGGCTGGTAGACTCGGTGCGGATGGAGGCCCTGCCCTCGAAGTAGGTGCCCAGGGCGTCGCCCATGCCGGCCACCAGGAACCTCACAGGCGCATGGGCGATGACGTTCGTGTCCACCATGACTGCGTCGGGGTTGGTGGGATAGAAGAGGTACTTGTCAAAGCTCCCGTCATCGTTGTAGATGACGGAGAGGCCAGTGCAGGGGGCGTCAGTGGCGGCCACGGTGGGGACGATGACCACGTGCTTGCCCGTGTAGAAGGCCGTCGCCTTTGCGGTGTCCACGGCGGAGCCGCCACCGCAAGCCACGACGGCGTCGATCTTGTCCTCCTCCACGATCGCCATCATCTTCTGGATCTCGCCCTTGCTGGAGATGCCGCCAAAGACCTCGTAGCGACGGTAGTCGGCGGAGTCCCCGAAGCTGGCCTCGATGTTGTCGTGGGTCGCCTTGTATCCGCTCTTCGAGCACACGAAGAGCCACCTGTGGCCCATGTAGCCCATTTCCTTCTGGAACTGCAGCGTGGCGTCGTAGCCCTGCACGTACTTGAGCGGCTCGCGCATGGCCCTGAGCATCTTCCTCATAACGGACTTCCCTTCTGCCGGATTTGGCTAGCTGCCACGCAAGAGTATGGGTCGCTCTGACGAGAAGGACCTTGCCGCTCGCCCATCAGGATGGAATTGCCACATCAGGCGACCTGTAGTGGGCACTAGGGGGTACTCCCCTGCTGCCAGAAAACGGGCACTAGGGGTACCCCTGGTGCCCGCGCACAATAAAAGGACGCCCCGGCCGGAACCGGAGCGCCCTCGCACGGAGATAAGAACTGGAACTACTTGGCGGCAGCCTGGAGCGCGGCCTTGACCTCGGCGGCGGTGTGGAGCTGGAGAACCTTCTCGGCCAAGGCGTCCGCCTCCTCCTTGGTCCACTCGGAGATGATGCGACGGGTGCGCAGGATCGACGGCGCGGACACGGAGAACTCGTCCAGGCCGAAGGAGATCAGCAGCGGGATGAGCAGCGGGTCGGCCGCAGCCTCGCCGCACATACCCACCATGATTCCGGCCTTGTTGCCCTCGGAGATGATGCGCTTGAGGGAGCGGATGACCGCCGGCTGGTAGACCTGGTAGAGGTAGCTCACGCGGTCGTTGCCACGGTCGGCGCACATGGTGTAGCCAATCAGGTCGTTCGTGCCGATGGAGAAGAAGTCGCACTCGGCGGCCAGGTCGTCGGCGATGAGGCTGGCAGCCGGGGTCTCGATCATGGTGCCGACCTCGATGTCCTTGTTGTACGCGACACCGCGGGCGTCGAGCTCCTTCTTGCACTCCTCGATGAGGGCCTTGGCCTCGCGGACCTCGTCCAGCGTGGTGACGAGCGGCAGCATGATCTTGATGTCACCGAAGGCGGAGGCACGCAGGAGGGCGGTCAGCTGGACCTTGTACTGCTCGGGGTTGTTCAGGCAGTAGCGCACAGCGCGGAAGCCCATGAAGGGGTTGTCCTCATGCTGGAGGTTGAGGTAGGGGATCTCCTTGTCGCCGCCCACGTCGAGCGTGCGGATGATCACCGGCATGCCCTTCATGCGCAGGGCGACCTTCTGGTAGGCGGCGAACTGCTCGTCCTCAGTCGGGAGCTCCTTGGCGTCCATGAAGAGGAACTCGGAGCGGAAGAGGCCCACGCCCTCGCAGTCGTGCTCGACGGCGGCATTGGCGTCGTCGGGGTTGCCGATGTTGGCCACGAGGAGCTTCTTGGTGCCGTCGGCCGTCACCGTCTCCTTGCCACGATAGGCCTCGAGGGCGGCCTTCTCCTCGGCGTACTGCTTGGCCTTGGCGCGGTAGTGCTCGAGCTCGTCGTCGGTGGGCTCGGAGATGACCTTGCCCTTGGAGCCGTCGACCACGACCATGGCGCCGCCCTTGAGGTTCTTGGTGGCATCGAGCACGGAGAGGACGGCCGGGATCTCGAGGGCGCGGGCGATGATGGCGGAGTGGGAGGTGCGGCCACCGGTCTCGGTGACGATGCCCACGATGTGGTCGCGGTCGATGTCGGCTGTCATGGACGGGGTGAGCTCGTGGACGACCACCACGGAGTTCTCGGGCAGGGTGGAGAGGTCCACGACCTCCTTGCCCAGCAGGTCGGCAAGAAGGCCCGTGCGCACGTCCAGCACGTCGGCCGCGCGCTCGCGGAAGAGCTCGTCGTCCATGTTGGAGAACATCGTGTAGTAGGTGCCATAGGCCTCGGAGACCGCCTGCTCGGCGCACATGCCGGAGTCAATCGAGCCATTGACCATGTCCTTGATGCCCTCGTCCTCGGCGAACTCGATGTGGGCGCCCATGATGGCAGCGGCACCGTCGAGACCCTTGGCGTTCATGCTCTCGATCTGCGCGTTGGTCTGGCCGATGAACTTCTCGACCGCCGCCGCGTAGCGCGCCTTCTCGGCCTCGGCGTCCTCCGGCGCGTGCGGCGTGAACGAAAGGTCGGGCTCGACCGCGATGCGCGCGACGCCAATGCCGATGCCGTCAGATGCGTTGACTCCCTCAAACATGCTAGTGCCCCCATCCATCGTGCCGCCCAAGCGGCCTACCAACTGTTCGACCGCCCTCGTCCCCCGACGGCGGTTTGATGCCGACAAGTGTCGAGCGCCTGCTACTCCATGTCGATGCCCGGAAGCTCGGGCTTGGGGTTGCAGAGCAGGTTCGTGGGCTTCTCGAGACCCATCTTCTTGTAGAGCGCGGTGACCACGCGGTCGATCGTGGCGCGCTTGGCGATGCCCCTGCTGGCCGCCGTGGCGGTGCCGCAGGCGGACGCGAAGATAAGGGCGTCCTCGTAGGCGAAGCCATGCGTGACCGCGGCAAGGAAGCCGCCGACCATGGAGTCGCCGGCGCCGGTGGCGTTGACGAGCTTGATTCGGGCCGTGGGCACCACGTGCTCCTCGCCGTCCTCGTCCACCAGCAGCGACCCGTGGCCGCCACAGGAGATGATGACGTTGCGGGCGCCCTCCTCCTGCAGCTTGTGCGCGTAGGGCATGCACTCCTCGGGGAGCTCGGGCAGGGGGTCAACGCCGTAGATGCGGCCGACCTCGTGGTTGTTGGGCTTGATGAGGAAGGGATGCGCCGGCAGGGACTCCATGAGGAGCTGGCCCGGGGCGTCGACCACGAACTGGACGCCGCGGCCCTCCAGGCGCTTCATGATCTGGGTGTAGGTGTTCTCGGGCAGGGACTTGGGGATGGAGCCCGTGAGCACCAGGGTGTCGCCTGCCTCGATGGTATCCAGGCGATCCAGGAGCTCGTCGATCTTCTGCTTGGGAATCTTGGGACCCATGCCGTTGACGATCGTCATGACGATGCCGTTGAGCTTTATGTTGATGCGGGTAAAGCCCTTGTCGAGCCTGACGAAGTTGCTCGCGATGCCCTTCTCCTGGAGGGTGGACACGAGGTAGTCTCCCGTAAAGCCGGCCTCGATGCCCATGGCCACGTTCACGATGTCAAGCTCGTTGAGGAGGGTGGACACGTTGATGCCGTTGCCACCACAATAGATCTCCTCCGAGGAGGACCTGTTCGTGTAGCCCATGTCGAGGGTCAGCGGGTGCATCACATAGTCGAGCGCAGGGTTCAACGTCATCGTGTAAATCAACGCAAGCTCCTTTCGCAGGGTCTCCCATAGTTTGGCACAACGCGGACCCAACGGACACCACAACCGTCAGGCTCTGCGTGACACTCCGCCATGGGGACTACGAACCCCGAACATTGCCATCATGCTTGATTGTTGACGTATCTGGGCCGTATGTGCACGTCACCTCGGTGAACGGATTGTAATGGTCTTGTCACTTGCAGGCGGCATCGCACGGAGGTGTCGAACATGCGAGAGACGAGCCAAAGAGGAGCGGCCGGGTGTGGACCCGGCCGCGAGGAATTGGTGCTCCCTAGGCGATTCGAACGCCTGACCGGCGGTTTAGAAGACCGATGCTCTATCCAGCTGAGCTAAGGGAGCCTATGTGGTGCCCCTTGGGGCAGGCAATCATTCTAGCGCAGGTCGCCATGCGGCAGGGCGAGGACGCCGGCCACGGTCTTGGCATCCTGTATGCAGCCGCAGCGGATGGCCGCCCGCACGTCCGCGAGCAGCAGCCACACCGCGTCCACGAACTCCCCCTCGTCGGGAGCCGCCGGTCCCTGCGAGAGCCCTGTGGCCAGGAAGACCTCCGTGTGCTCGTCCGTGAAGCCCGGGGACCCCAGGGTCGTGAGCAGGGGCTCCAGCCGCGCGGCCACGAGGCCCGTCTCCTCCATGAGCTCACGCGCGGCGCAGGAGGCGCCCGCCTCCCCCGGCTCCAGCTTGCCAGCGGGAATCTCCAGCGTCATGCGGCCCTGTGCCACCCGATACTGGCGCACGAGGCACACGCGACCGTCCCTCACGGCCACCACGGCCGCTCCCCCGTGATGCCGCACCACCTCCCGGTAGCCATGGCTCCCGTCGGGCAGCTCCACGTCCAACGTCTGGACTGAGAAGATCCGCCCCTGCCACTCCTCGTTGCAGGTGCAGACCCGTTCCGTGAGATTGCTGCCCGACTCTAGGGCGTGCCGGACCGGACCCGGTGCCTGCTCGAGCGAATCGTCCCATCCCATGGCTGCCTCCTCACGACCCAAACCCACACGTACGAAAAGAGCCGGACAACAAGTGCCCGGCTCTGACTCTGCGATGGTGCACCGGCAGGGGTTCGAACCCTGGACCTTGGGATTAAGAGTCCCCTGCTCTACCAGCTGAGCTACCGGTGCATATTCGGTTGGATGGGGTGGGTAGAGGGGCTCGAACCCTCGACCTACGGAGCCACGGTCCGTCGCTCTGCCAACTGAGCTACACCCACCATCTGGCCCACCTCTGAAGCGCTTGATTATTATGTCCCAACTTCCTAGGAATGCAAGTGGGAATTTGAAAAAAAGTTTGGCTACCCAAGAAAAGCCCCACCGCGCGCCGGCACGGTGGGGTCCGTCTTCCCAGCTAGAGCAGGTACTCCGCAATCTGGACGGCGTTCGTGGCCGCACCCTTGCGGATCTGGTCGCCGCAGCACCAGAAGGTGAGGGCGCTCACGCCGTCGGGCGCGGACATGTCGCGCCGGATGCGGCCCACGTAGACCAGGTCCTGGTCTGAGGTGTCGAGCGGCATGGGATAGCGGAGGTTTGCCGGGTCGTCCACGACCTTCACACCGGGGGCCGCGGCCAGGACCTCGCGGGCCTCGTCGGGCGTGATGGGCCGCTCGAACTCGGCCGTGATGGACTCCGAGTGTGACCGCATGACGGGCACGCGCACGCAGGTGCAGTTGACGCGCACGTCGGGCAGGTGCATGATCTTGCGCCCCTCGTTGAGCATCTTGAGCTCCTCGGAGGTGTAGGCCTCGTCCTTGAACCCACCGATCTGCGGGATCAGGTTTGCCGCCAGCTGGTAGGCGAAGGGCGAGGTCTCCCCCATCTCGCCGCCATTGGCCACGACGCCCATCTCGCGCTGGAGCTCCGTAAGGCCCGGCATGCCGGCTCCCGAGGCCGCCTGGTAGGTCGACACGATGAGACGCCTGAGCCCGGCAAGCTTGTGGAGCGGCCAGGTGGGCACGAGCCCGATGATGGTCGCGCAGTTGGGGTTGGCAATGATGTTGCGGGGATGGTCCGCGATGTCGCCCGGGTTTATCTCCGGAATCACCAGCGGCACGTCGGGATCCAGTCGGAAGGCGTGGGAGTTGTCCACGCACACGGCCCCGCGGGCCGCCGCCTCGGGCAGGAGCGCCTTGGCAATCCCGTCGCCTGCCGCCCCCAGAACGATGTCCACGCCCTCGAAGGCCTCCGGCCTCGCCTCGGCGACATCCACCTCCTGGCCCCGGAAGGAGACCTTCTTGCCCACCGAGCGCGCCGACGCCAGCGGCACCAGACGCGCCACCGGGAAGTCACGCTCCTCCAGGCACTGGATCATCTGCGTGCCCACGACGCCCGTGGCACCGAGTATTGCTACGACCTTGTCGCTCATGCCTGCCCCCTGTAGCTCCCTGTCCTCGTATGCGACGCTAGACGAGCTCGTCGCGCACGAAGCTCTCGTAGATGACCTTGATGGCGCGCTCGAAGTCCGAGGAGTCCACGCCCAGGATGATGGAGATCTCCTCCGAGCTCTGGGTGATCATGCGGATGTTGATGCCGGCGTTGCCCAGGGCGCCGAAGATCTTGCCCGAGGTGCCCGAGCGCTTGGACATGTTTCGGCCCACCACGGAGATGAGGGCCAGGTTGTCCACCATGGTGATGTCGTCGGGCTTGAGCTCGCGGCGGATGTCGGCCACGATGGAGTAGATCTTGTCCTTCACGTCGGATGCCTGCACCACCACGCCGAAGGAGTCCACGCCCGTGGGGATGTGCTCGATGGACACGCCGTAGCGCTCGAAGATGGAGAGGGCCCGGCTCACGATGCCCACCTCGTTGGACATGTGGGCCTTCTTCACGTGGACGGCCAGGAAGTCCCGCTTGCCCGCGATGCCGGTGATCAGGTGCTCGTCCTGGCCCTCGGTCGCCGTCTCGCGGATGGTGGTGCCGGCGTCCTGCGGCCGATTGGTGTTCTTTATCTGGATGGGGATGTTGACCTCGCGCACGGGGAAGATGGCCTCCTCCTGCAGGACCGAGGCGCCCATGTAGGAGAGCTCGCGCATCTCGTCGAAGGTGATGCGGCGGATGGAGCGGGGGTTCTCCACGATGCGGGGGTCGGCCGAGAGGAAGCCCGAGACGTCCGTCCAGTTCTCGTAGAGGTCGGCGTTGATGCAGCGGGCGGCGATGGCGCCCGTGATGTCCCCACCGCCGCGCTGGAAGAGCCTGATGGCGCCGTCCACGGTGGCGCCGTAGAAGCCGGGCAGGACGAAGGCGCCGTTGCGGACCACGACCTCGCGCAGGCGGGATGCCGTGCGCTCCATGTCCACCGTGCCGTCGTGGTGGAAGACCATGACGTCGGCCGCGTCCACGAAGGGCAGGCCCAGGTACTCGGCCAGCAGCTGTGCCGTGAACCACTCGCCGCGGCTCACGATGTACTCGGGCGAGTGCTTCTTTATGTTTGCGGAGAAGGCCTCGAACTTCTCGGAGATGGGATACTTGAGCCCCAGCTCCTGGGCCAGCTCCACGTAGCGCGCCTCGATGTCCTGGAGGAGCGAGGTGCAGTCCACGTGGTACTTGATGTGGGCGTTCACGAGAAGGAGCAGGTCGGTGATCTTGTTGTCGCCCGAGAAGCGCTTGCCCATGGCGGAGACCACCACGAACTTGCGGTCCGGGTCCGCGTCGATGATTGCCTTGACCTTGCGGAACTGCTCGGCCGAGGCCACGCTGGAACCGCCGAACTTGCAGATCTTGATCATGTGTGGTCTTGCCTTCCTAGACGAGTGCTGCCATGAAGCTGGAGGGATCCTCGGCGAGGGCCCTCTGGAAGAGCTCGCGCGCCGCCGCCGCCGTGATGCCCCGCACCAGGCAGGCGCCCGGCTCATAGAAGGTGGAGCCCCCCACGCGCGCCTTGGTGCGGTAGACGTAGTCTCCCGTGAGAAGGGCCGGGTCGTAGGTCAGGCCTGCGGCAAAGCGGTAGGTCATGTCACGGCCCTCGGCCACGTCGAGCACGTCCTGCACGATGGCGTTGCCCGTGGGCAGCGACCCTGCCCCCTGCCCGTAGAACTTGAGCTCGCCGATGGTCTGTCCCACGAGGGTCACGAGGTTGAAGTTCGTGGGGACGTTTGCCTCGAGCGTCGTGGTTGGCAGGGCCACCGGCTCCACCGCCACGGCGTAGCGGCCTTCGCGCTGGACGCCGCGGCCCAGGAGCTTGACCGTGAGGCCCCGGGAGCCAAAGAGATCCAGATCGTACTTGGTGAGGGTGCGGATGCCCGTGACCGGCAGGTCCTGCGTGCAGGCCACGTCGAAGGCCACCGAGGCCGTGATGATGGTCTTGTTGCGCACGTCGATGCCGTCGATGTCGGCCGAGGGATCGCGCTCCGCATAGCCCATCTCCTGGGCCTTGGAGAGGACCTCGGCGAAGTCCGAGCCGTCCTTGAGCATGCTGTAGACGATGTAGTTGGTCGTGCCGTTCATGATGCCCTGGAAGGACTGGACGTCGTCGATGCGGCGGGCCTTGGCGATGCTCGCGATCCAGGGGATGCCGCCACCCACCGAGGCCTCGATGAGGAGCTTGGCCCCGGAACGTTCGGCCTTCTGGGCAAACTCGGCGAAGTGGGCGGCAACGACGGCCTTGTTTGACGTGACCACGGACTTGCCCGCGTCCAACGCCTGACAGATGAAGGTGTGGGCTGGCTCCACGCCGCCCATGCACTCCACCACGACCTCGATGGCGGGATCGGCCAGGATGTCATCGTAGCTTGCGGTCATACGGGGGTCGGTAAGGCGGTCGGGCAGCTCGAGGATGCGTGCGACCTCGAGGGACGGCACGCGCTCGGCGATGATCTGGTCCACGCCGCGCCCCACCGTTCCGTGTCCGAGGATGGCAATCTTCATCTGGTTCCTTTCAAACGTGTGACGCCGACGTGTCCTAAGACCGTTCGCCGCTATCATAGCTGCAGTTGGCTCATGCACCCGTCGAGCAAGGAGCGCAAGTGTCACATTTCTATCACAGCACCCGGAACGGCAGCGATGTCGTAACAAGCAAGCAAGCAATACTGCAGGGCCTGGCCCCCGACGGCGGGCTCTTCGTGACGGACGCGCTTGGCGAGCGCAAGCTCGACCTGGGGCGCGTGGCAGGCCAGGACTTCCATGCCAACGCCCGCATGGTGCTGGGCGAGCTCCTGGACGACTACTCCGCCGAGGAGCTCTCCGAGAGCGTGGCCGCGGCCTACGGCGCCCAGTGGGACACGCCGGCCGTGACCCCCGTGACCCAGCTGGGCGACTCCTGGCTCCTCGAGCTCTACCACGGCCCCACCTGCGCCTTCAAGGACGTGGCGCTCCAGATGCTGCCCCAGCTCATGAGCCGGGCGCGCAAGGGCGACGGCCGCAACGTCATGATCGTGACCGCCACCTCCGGCGACACGGGCAAGGCTGCCCTCGACGGCTTTGCCGACGTGGAGGGCACCGGCGTGTGCGTCTTCTACCCCTGGGGCAAGGTCTCGGACATCCAGCACCTGCAGATGGTCACCCAGAAGGGCTACAACGTGGCCGTCTGCGGCATCCGGGGCAACTTCGACGACGCGCAGACCGAGGTCAAGCAGATCTTTGCCGACGAGCCCCTGGCCGAGCGCCTGGCCGCCCGCAACGTCGTACTCTCCTCCGCCAACTCCATCAACGTGGGCCGGCTGGCCCCTCAGGTCACCTACTACTTCGACGCCTATGCCCAGCTGGTGCGGTCGGGTGCGGTGGGTCTGGGCGCCCCGGTGGAGTTCTGCGTGCCCACGGGCAACTTCGGCGACGTGCTGGCAGGCTACTTTGCCAAGTGCCTGGGCCTCCCCGTGGCGCGGCTGATCGTGGCCAGCAACGCGAACAACGTGCTCACGGACTTCATCACCACCGGCACCTACGACAGGCGCCGCCCCTTCGTCAAGACCATCTCGCCCTCCATGGACATCCTCGTGTCGTCCAACCTTGAGCGCCTGCTCTACTATGCGAGCGATGGCGACTGCGAGCTCGTGGCCTCCCTCATGGCAGACCTTGCGGACAAGGGCTGCTACACCGTGCCCGCCGCGCTTAAGGCCAGGATCGGCGAGACCTTCTCGTGTGGCTTTGCCGACGACGGCCGCACCCGCGCCACGATCCGCTCTGCCTGGGAGGACCAGCACAAGCTCGTGGACCCCCACACCGCGGTGGCCCTCAGCGTGAGCGCCGACCAGCCTGCAGCGGGGGTGCCGCGCGTGTGCCTCTCCACCGCCTCGCCCTACAAGTTCTGCTCCGACGTGCTGGGCGCCCTGGGCGTGGACACGTCCGGCATGAACGGATTCGCCTGCATGGACGCCCTCGCCCACCTCACCGGCACCGAGGCCCCGCGCCAGCTCTCCAGCCTGCGCGAGTCCGAGCTCCTGCACGACGACGTCTGCGACACCGACAGGATGCCCGGCTTCGTGGAGTCCGTGTGCGCGAGGGTCTTCCTGTGACGGCGGGGACGCGCGAAGCCGCCGGGCCCGAGGTGGCTGGCGAGAAGCACGGTGCCTTCGTGGTCGAGGTGCCCGCCACCTCGGCGAACGTGGGCGTGGGCTTCGACTGCCTGGGACTGGCGCTCGACCTCGTGGCGCGCTTCCGCTTCGAGCCGGCGGACGCCCTTCTCATCGACGGCTGCCTGGAGAAGTTCCGCGGGGAGGACAACCTCGTGTGGACGAGCTACCTGGAGGCCTGCCGGCGCATGTACACGAGGCCGTGCCCGCTCCACATAACCATCGACTCCCCCATCCCGCTCTCGGGCGGGCTGGGGTCCAGCTCCGCCTGCGTGGTGGCCGGCGTGGTGGCAGCGCAGGTCCTGCACGGTAATGGGTTGTGTGCGGCAGCCGCGCTGGACGTGGCCTGCGCGCTCGAGGGACACCCCGACAACGTGGCGCCGGCACTCATGGGCGGGCTCGTGAGCTCCTACGTGGACGGCCATCGCACGCACTCGGTGCGCTTCGACGTGTCGCCGCGCTGGAGCTTCGTGGCAATTGCGCCTCCATACGAGGTGCGCACGGCCGATGCCCGCAAGGTCATGCCCAAGGAGGTCTCCACCTCCACCTGCGTGTGGCAGATGGGACACCTGGTGGCCACAGTCCACGCACTGGAGTCGGGCGACGCCGACCTTCTCACCACCAGCTGCCAAGACCTCCTCCACGAGCCCTACCGGTCGGCGCTCATCGCGGACTACGAACCGCTGCGGCGCACAGCGCTTGCCGCTGGCGCCACGGCCTACGTGATCAGCGGGTCCGGGTCCACCATGCTCGCCATCTGCGAGAGCCCGGAGCTGGCCGCACGCGTGGCTGCCGCCGTCCAGGGCATGGTTGAGAACCACATCGAGGGCCTTTGGGTGCGGGTGCTCGGGGCGCGGACCCAAGGGGCCGTGGTGGTGGAAGGCTAGTTCTCTTCATCCGATGTCGCGGTCGTCGGTTCGGCACACGAGGCACCTGCAAGTGACACGTCAGTTGCAGGTGCCTCGTGTTAGGAGATCCGAGAATGAGCAAGCCATCTACCTGCGCTTTTGCAATCGCCACCCAAACCACACCCACCTGCAAGTGACATGTCACTTGCAGGTGGGTCCTCAGACGGTGACAAGGGGTCAGACCCCAAGCAGGCAGACCCCCGGTCGGGTCAGGTCTAGCCGCCCAAGTAGGCCTTGCGCACGTCATCGTCGTGCAGCAGATCCTGGCCGGTACCGGTCTTGTTTATCTTGCCGGTCTCCAGCACGTAGCCACGGTCTGCGATGGAGAGGGCCATAGAGGCGTTCTGTTCCACCAGGAGGATCGTGGTGCCGTTCTGGTTGAGGGTCTTGATGATGTCGAAGATCTCCTCTACCAGGATGGGGGCCAGGCCCATGGAAGGCTCGTCGAGCATGAGGAGCTGCGGGCGGCTCATGAGGGCGCGGCCCATTGCCAGCATCTGCTGCTCGCCACCGGAGAGGGTGCCCGCCACCTGCCTCATGCGCTCCTTGAGGCGGGGGAAGTGCTCATAGACCAGCTCGATGGTCTCGGCGTTCTCCGCATCGGTGCGGGTGTAGCCGCCCATCTCCAGGTTCTCGGCCACGGTCATGTGGGTGAAGACGCGCCGCCCCTCGGGACACATGGCAAGTCCCTGCTCAACGATCTTGTGCGCCTTGACGCCCACGATGGACTTGCCCTGGAACTCCACCGTGCCGCTCTCGGGCTTGATGAGGCCCGCCACGGTGTTCAGCGTGGTGGACTTGCCGGCACCGTTGGCGCCGATGAGCGTGACGATCTCCCCCTCGTTGATGTCGAAGGAGACGCCGCGCACCGCCTTGATGGCACCGTAGGACACGTGAAGGTCCTTGACGGAAAGCATGGTGGCCATGCTACTTCACCCCCTGCTTGCCGAGGTAGGCCTCGATGACCTTGGGGTCGTTCTGGATGTCCTCGGGTGTGCCCTTGGCGATGATCCTGCCGTAGTCCAGCACGCCGATGACCTCGCACACGCCCATGACCAGGTTCATGTCGTGCTCGATGAGCAGGATCGCGATGTGGAACTCATCGCGGATCTTGCGGATGTTCTCCATGAGCTCGTCGGTCTCGTTGGGGTTCATGCCGGCCGCAGGCTCGTCGAGGAGAAGCACCTTGGGGTGCGTGGCAAGGGCGCGCAGGATCTCCAGGCGACGCTGGGCGCCGTAGGGGAGGTTGCCCGCCTGGACGTCAGCGAACTTGCGCATGTCGAAGATGTCCAGAAGCTCCAGCGCCTTGTCGTGGAACTCCGCCTCCTGCTTCCAGTGGCCGGGCAGGCGGAGGATGTCCGTCACCAGGTTGGACCGCATGGAGTTGCCAAAGCCGACAAGCACGTTCTGCTCCACCGTCATCTGGGAGAAGAGGCGGATGTTCTGGAAGGTGCGGGCGATGCCCATCTTGTTGACCTCTACCACGCTCTTGCCCGCGGTGTCCACGCCGTCCAGCAGGATGGTGCCGCGGGTGGGCTTGTACACGTTGGTCAGCAGGTTGAACACCGTGGTCTTGCCTGCGCCGTTGGGACCGATGAGACCGGATATCTCCGTGGGGCCCATCGCGATGTTGAACTCGTCCACGGCCGTGAGGCCACCGAAGTCGATGCCCAGATGCTCTGCCTGCAGGACCGGGCGCTTGCCCAGGTCGCGCTCCGTCACCAGGTTGGGAGTCTCCAGCGGGACGAGGACGGGACGGCGGTTCTTCTTGGGTTGTGTTGCCGTGAGCTCGTCGCCCGTGGTGGGCCGGTTCTGGGTGTCCGCCATGCTACTTCGCCTCCTTCGCGGCCTTGGCCTTCTTCTTGAAGAGCTGGCCGTTCATGGCCTTCTCGATGATGCGCGAGAGCGAGAAGTCATAGGAGCCCAGAAGGCCCTCGGGACGGAAGATCATCATCACGATAAGGACGATCGAGTAGGCAAGCATGCGGTAGTCCGCAAAGGCGCGCAGGGCCTCCGGCAGGATGGTGAGCACAGTGGCGGAGATTACGGAGCCCAGCATGGAGCCCATGCCGCCCAGCACCACCATGACCAGGATCTCCACGGACTTCATGAAGCCGAACTTGGCGGGCATCATGACGCCGATGCAGCCCGCGTAGAGGCCGCCGCCGATGCCGGCGAAGAAGGCCGAGACCACGAAGGCCAGGGTCTTGTAGTAGGTGGCGTTCACGCCCGTGGCCTCGGCTGCGATCTCGTTGTCGCGGATGGCCAGGATGGCACGGCCGTGGCGAGACTTCATCATGGTGTGGATGAGGAAGAGCGATATGGCTACGACCACGAAGGTGTTCACGAAGTTGGTGTAGCTGGGGATGCCCGTAAGGCCCTTCTGGCCGCCCGTGAGGTCCATGCCGATGGCGCCATCGATGTTCTGCATGACCACGCGGATGATCTCGGCAAAGCCGAGGGTGATGATGGCCAGGTAGTCGCCCTTGAGGCGCAGGGCAGGGATGCCGATGATGAGGCCGCAGATGGCCGCCATGATGCCGCCGAATATGAGGCCGACCACGAAGAGGAGCGTTGCCTGCGGGGCGCCGGTGGCGAAGTCGCGCGCCGTGACGCCAAAGGCCTCCATGTTGCGCATGATGAAGATGGCACAGGAGTAGCCACCCACGGACATGAAGCCCGCATGTCCCAACGGCAGCTGGCCCAGGTAGCCAGTGGCGATGTTCAGCGAGACGGCCATGATGATGTAGATGCCCACCTGCTCGAGCACGCCCGTCTGGTAGCGGCTGATCATGCCGCCGTCGATCATGGCCTCTCCCACGAAGATGAAGACGGCCACCAGCACGAGGTTGATCACGTACCTGGCCGGCATGGAGAGGGACTTGTATCCCTTCTCGACCTTGGGGGAGGCTGCGGTCGCAGTTTTCTTAGCCATGTGAGCCTCCCTAGACCTTCTCTGTCATCGGACGGCCCAGGATACCGGTGGGACGCACGACGAGGACGATGATGAGCATGAGAAAGACGACGGCGTCCTTCCACACGGAGAGGCCGATGGCAGAGACGAAGGTCTCGGCCAGGCCCACCAGAAGGCCGCCGATGACGGCGCCGGGGATGGAGCCGATACCGCCCAGCACGGCGGCCACGAAGGCTTTGGTGCCCAGCATGATGCCCATGGTGGGCGACGCCTGGGTGTAGGCCATGGAGTAGAGGACGGCACCGATGCCAGCGAGCGCGGAGCCCACGGCAAAGGTGAAGGAGATCGTGTTGTTCACGTTGATGCCCATGAGGCGGGCGGCGCCCATGTCCTCGGACACGGCGCGCATGGCCTTGCCCAGCTTTGTCCTGTTGACCACGTAGGTGAGGACTGCGGTCGAGACCGCCGTGACGATGATGATGAGGAGCGACACGCTGGAGAGCTGGACGTCGCCAAGCATCAGGTTGTCCATCTCGAAGTACTGGGGGACGACCTTGGCGTCGGCGCCAAAGACCAGCTGGGCACCGTTCTCCAGGAAGTAGGAGACGCCGATGGCGGTGATCAGGATGGAGAGGCGCGGTGCGTCACGCAGGGGCGCATAGGCGACCTTGTCGATAAGCACGCCCAGGAGCGTGCAGCCCGCCACCGAGAGGATGATCGCCAGAACCGGCGACATCCCCAGTTGGGACATCACGATCCAAGAGATGTACGCGCCGACCATGATGATGTCGCCGTGGGCGAAGTTGAGCAGCAGGATGATGCCGTACACCATCGTGTAGCCCAAGGCGATCAGCGCGTAGATGCTTCCGAGCTGGAGCCCGTTGAGCAGCTGCGTCACGAACGTCACGTCAAACACTTCCCTTCCTCAACGGACTTTGGGCTTGGCGCCCCCTACACAGAGAGGACGCCGGGGCAGGGAGCCTCGGCGTCCTCGGAGTACCGAGCCCCGAAACTAGGCCTCGACAGTGGTGAAGACCTTCTCCACGCCACCCTCGAAGGTGAGGACCAAGGTGGGCTTGACGGGGTCGCCCGTGCCCTCGTACTTGATAGTGCCGGTGACGCCATCGGCAGTACCGGAGGCGATGGCATCGACGATGGCCTGCTTGTAGTCGTCGGTGCCGTACTCGGCCTTGCCGTCCTTCTCGACGGTCTCGATTGCGTTCAGGATCACGATGGCCGCGTCGTAGCCAAGGGCATCGAAGTTGCCGGGGTCGGCGTCGTACTCGGCCTTGTAGTCGGCGATGAACTTCTGGACCTTCTCGTCGTCGTTGTTAGCCGTGAAGGAGCAGTCGTAGAAGCAGCCCTCCAGGTCCTCGGCGGAGGCGTAGTCAAGGACGCCCGACCAGCCGTCGGCACCCAGGAAGACGCCAGTGTAGCCCTGCTGGCGGGCCTGGGTAACGATCTTGCCGTCATCCTGGTAGTAGTTGGGGCACATGATGGCGTCCGGGTTGGTGGCCAGGATGGTGGTGAGCTGGGAGTTGAAGTCCACGTCGCCCGCGGCATAGCCCTGCTCGGTGGTCACGGTCAGGCCCTTGGACTTGGCCTCCTCCACGAAGGCGTCGGCAACGCCGACCTCGTAGTCGCCGCCGGAGTTGAAGATGGTGGCAACGTTCTTGTAGCCCTGGTCGGCCGCGAAGTCGGCCATGAGCTTGCCCTGGAAGGGGTCGGTGATGCAGGCACGGAAGACGTTGGGGCCGGCCTCGACGAAGGCGGCGGCGGTGGTGGAGGCGGAGACGAGCGGCATGTTGTCGTTCTGGGACTGCTGGGCCACGGCGATGGACGGGGTGGAGGTCACGTCGCCCAGGATGGCCACGACGCCGTCCTCGACCATCTTGTTGTAGGCGTTGACGGCCTCGGTGGAGTCGCCCTTCTCGTCCATGGTGTCAAGCTCGATCTGCTTGCCGTTGATGCCACCGGCCTCGTTGACCTGCTTGACGTAGAGCTCGGCGCCGTTGCGGACGGCCAGGCCGTACTGGGCCACGTCGCCGGAGTAGGGGCCAAGGAGACCGACCTTGATGGAGCCGCCCTCGGAGCCGCCATCGGACGAGCTGGAGCCGGAACCGCCACCGCAGCCCGCGAGCACAGCCATACCGGCGATGGCGCCGCTCATCTTCATGAAGTCACGCCTGGAAATCGTTCCCATGAGATTCTCCCTCCCGTAGAGCTTCGTAGATCCCGCATGGGATATTGTGTGTAAGACCATACAGGCCCCCGCGGTCGGAAACTAACCGCGGGGGCCTATCGTTAGCGGGACTGTAACACACTCCGATACGGGTTGAAACATTCCGCAAGCGGTCGCCAGCCGCCGCCTACACGAGGACTTTTTTATGGGGACTAGGCCTCGGCCGCCTTTGCGAAGTGCCTGCCCTCCTGCTCGCCGCCCAGCCTGCCCGTGGCCCCACCATCGAGCACCGTGAGGTACTCGCGGGAGCTCCGCCGGGCTGCCGAGGACTCGTTGTGCGAGAACTCCTGGCCTATGAGGTAGTCCACGTAGGAGGCCGTGTCCGTGACCTCCGGATGGCCAGCCGGCACGCGGAAGGCCATGACGAGGGTGTCGGGCTCCATGCCATCCGGGTCGTCGATGCTCTCCTCGCCGCCAGCCGCGTCCTCGAATGCCGCCGGCACCTCCGGCACCGAGCCAAGCCTGTCGTCCATGGCCTTGAGGGCCTGCGACCAGGGGTCCTCCGAGACCTCCTCCACTGTGCGCTGCTCCGGATAGACCCCCTCGAACACAAAGGGGAGCCGTGCCGCTATCTGACGGCTGCGCTCTGCGGCATCGGCCGAGGCAGGTACGCTGCGGCTTGTGTCCACGCTCTGGATGGCCGGGATGGAGTCGCGGATCTCCCAGGCAGCGGCCACCCCCGGCTGGGTGAAGTCGGACGGGATGGCATCGAGGCCCTCTGCCACGTAGCCGGGGTTCTTCTCGATGGCCTCGAAGCCCACCGTCTTGTTCCACCACTCGGTGCCCACGTCTCCCACGGAGCCATCCGCGCGCTCAATCACGGGAAGGCCGTCCATCATGTCGGAGCCCAGGCGGTCCCGGAGCACCTCCGCCACGCCCTCTGCCCGCCGCGCCATGCGCTGCGAGAAGGTCACCCGCTCCACGTAGTTGGTGGCCAGGTCCTCGATGCTCGTGGCGAAGTGGCGAGCCTGGTAGGGCTTCTTCTCCCCCGCGCCGGTCACAGGCACACCCTTGGAGACGGCCTTGGGCTCCTCAGCCTCGTCCTGGCTGGCATCGGTCTCCCAGGCGCCCTTGCGCACACGGATGACACCCGAGCGCTCCCACTCGGCCGCGCTCATGTGGCGGGGTCTGTAGGTGGTGGCGGAGCTGCGAGGCCGCTCCTCCCGGCCAGAGGATATGTCGGTCGACTCGCCCTCCGCCCTCGGCTGCGCCACCTCGGCATGCCCACGGTTCCAGCGCGAGCGGGCGACGGTACCCGCCACGACGCAGGCCAGGCCCGCGACCCCCACAGTGACCACATAGGGGTGAGAGGCGGCAAGCTCACCCAAAGTGCCCGCTGCGACGCGCAGGCCTTCCAGTCCCTCGGCCCACGAGGGTGCCTCAGCGTACGCGCACCTGGGCGCCGCGGCAACCGCCACCAGCGCCAGCCCGGCATAGACCGCGGGGTTCCTGCGTACCTGCATGTTGCTCCGACCTCCCGGATCCGCGTCCGGCGGGCTGCAGCAGAGGAGATGCCTCGTTATGCGTAGCGCCCGACCCCAAGGCCGGGCATGCGGGCAACGGCGTTTCTCGTCTGATCTGCGTGTACCGTCGCGACACAGCGTTTCTATTCAATCGCTTGCTAGTCTATCTTTAATCCAGCGAATTTCAAGGATGCAAGCCAAGGGAGTGCACATGCAAAGCATAGCGATCGTTACGGGCGCCACCTCGGGCGTCGGGCGGGAGTTCGTGCGACAGTTGGACCAGGGCCACGGTGGCCCGCTGAACCAGATCTGGCTCGTCGCGAGGGATGCCACGGCCCTCGCCCAAGTGGCGGCCGAGACCGCCACTCCCACGCGGGTGCTGGCGCTCGACCTCACGCTCGACTCCTCCTACGAGAGCCTGCGCGACGAGCTCGACCGCGAGGAGGGCCTGGTCGTCCAGTGGCTCGTCAACTGTGCCGGCTTCGGGCGCTTTGGTGGGCTCGGGGAGATTGGCGAGAAGGCCAACGCGAACATGGTCCGACTCAACTGCCTGGCCGTGGTGGAATGCTGCTACCACGCCCTCCCCCACATGGTGGCGGGGTCGCGCATCATCAACTTGTCCAGCGTGGCGGCCCTTGCACCACAGCCCTACCTGAGCGTCTACTCGGCCACCAAGCGATTCGTGCTGGACTTCTCGCGCACGCTCGACCACGAGCTAGGCGGTTCGGGCATCCATGTGACGGCCGTCTGTCCCAAGTTCATGCGCACAGGCTTCCTGGACGATCCGGGCAACGCCGAGCAGGTCCGCCGCATGACCACCATAGGCTTCGAGCCCGTGGACGCCGTGGTTGCGAAGGCACTTGCAGCCGCCATCCGCGGGCGCGCCACCTGCGTGCCATCTTGGGACGTCAAGGCCATCCACGTGGCCACCAAGCTCCTGCCCTCGGCCTGGGTCATGGCGGGCGAGGACCTGCTCTTCGACCTGGCCTCACGCCGATAGAGAGCACCGATAGAGGGCACCTCGGTCCTGCCTGTCACGGCACCTCGGTCCTGGGTGTCACGCGTGGGTGTGACACCCAGGACCGAGGTGCCGTGACAGGCAGGACCGAGGTGGTATTGCTAGAGGGTATATTCCTGCTGCTGGGCCTTCTTTGCGCTGCGGATAAGGAACTCCTCGTTGGAGCCCGTGGCCTTGAGGCCCTTGACCAGGGCCGTGGCAGCCCGCTCCGTGTTGTTCATGTTTGCCAGGACGCGACGGATGCCCCAGATGAAGGGCGTGAGCTCCGGTTGGAGCAGGAGCTCCTCATTCCTGGTGCCGGAGGCCACCGGGTCGATGGCCGGGAAGATGCGCTTGTCGGCAAGGTCGCGGTCCAGCTTGAGCTCCATGTTTCCGGTGCCCTTGAACTCCTCGAAGATGACCTCGTCCATCTTGGAGCCCGTGTCCACCAGTGCCGAGGCGATGATCGTGAGTGAGCCGCCGTTCTCGATGTTGCGCGCGGCACCCAGGAACTTCTTGGGCGGGTAGAGCGCCGCGGAGTCCACGCCACCCGAGAGGATGCGGCCGCTGGCGGGCTGGGCCAGGTTGTACGCACGCGCCAGACGGGTGATGGAGTCGAGCACGACGACCACGTCCTCCCCCAGCTCCACGAGACGCTTGGCGTGCTCGATCACGAGCTCCGAGACTGAGGTATGGTTCTCTGCCGGCATGTCGAAGGTGGAGGCCACGACCTCGCCCTTGATGGAGCGCTCCATGTCGGTGACCTCCTCGGGGCGCTCGTCCACCAGCAGACAGAAGAGGTGCACCTCGGGGTTGTTCGCGGCGATGGACTGGCAGATCTTCTTGAGGACGGTGGTCTTGCCGGCCTTGGGCGGGCTCACGATGAGGCCGCGCTGGCCCTTGCCGATGGGCGACACGAGGTCGATGGCACGGCCGGTGATCGAGTCCTTGCCATGCTCCATGACCAGGCGCTCGTTCGGGTAGATGGGCGTGAGGTCGCGGAAGCGCGGACGGTTGCGCATCTCCTCGGGGGGGCGGCCGTTGACCGTAGAGATGGAAATGAGGGGCGGGTACTTGGAGTTGGCGCGGCCGGGCCCCACGTTGCCGGCCAGGCGGTCGCCCGGGCGCAGCTGGTTCTGGCGGATCATCTGCTGGCTCACGAATGCGTCGTCGTCGCCCTGCATGTAGTTACCGGTGCGCACCCAGCCAAAGCCCTCGTTGCCGATCTCCAGGATGCCGTCCACGGTGCGGAAGCCCTCAGCACGCGCCGCGGCGGCATAGATGGCCTCCACGAGGTCGCCCTTGTGCACGCCGATGTAGTCGATCCCGAGCTCCCCCGCCTTGGCACGGAGCTCTGCCACCTTCATGGCCTGCAGCTCCTCGCGAGTGAGGGTGGGTTGGGCAGGCGCCTCCTGCTGGTTGTTCCTGCGGTTACGACGGCGGTTGTTGCCCTGCCCGTTGCGGTTGTCGTAACGGCCCTGGTTGCCCTGGCCGTTCTGTTGGTTGCCCTGCTGGCCGCTCTGGGGGCCATTGCCCTGGGCGTTGCCGTTGCGGTTGCGCTGGCGGCGACGGCGCTGGTGTCCCTCGCCGTTGTGCTGCTCTCCGCCGTGCTGGGACTGGTCTCCCGCATCGCCCGCTGGCTCCTGCGCAGCCTCCGGGGACTGGGACGCCTCCGTGGCATCCTGCTCCCGCCCGGCATGCTCCGCATGCCGTCCCTGCTCCTCGCGACCCTCGGAAGTCGAGGCCTCGAGCGTTGTGCGTGGCATGGGCGAGGGGATCGAGCTCGCGTGCGTGGCCTCCTGGGTCACGCGGTTCATCTCCGCCACGTCCCCATGGTCTGCATGCGCCTCCGGCTCCCGCGGCGTGGCCTCGACCATGGTCGGATCATCAACAGGTGTCGCCTTGGGCGCGCGGCGCCGCCGCCTGGGCGCTCCCTCGGCCGCCCTCCGGGCCAGGGCGCCCTCGGTCACCTTCTCAACTGGCTCCGCCGCAACCGCAGCGACACCCGACACGGGAGCCTCCGCAGACGCCACCGGCGCCATGGGTTCCTTCTCTGCCTCGGGACTTTGGGGCTCAGCCACCTTCTTGCGCCGGGTTCGCTTGGGCTTGGGCGGCCAGGGCTCCCCTGCCGCGAGCGCCGCCGCCTTGGCGGCCTCGAGGGCTGCGGCCTCCGCCGCACGGTCGGCCTCTATCTGCGCCTTCGTGCGACGACGCCTCTTGGGCTTGGGGGCCGCCTCGGGTTCGGCGGGCTTGTCGACAGGCTGACCGGACTGCTCGACAGGCTCGGCAGACATGGGTGACTCTTCGGACATATGGTCCCTTCTTGTCATGACGTCAACGCACAAATGCCCTTACGGGCATGGCTTCTACGTTTGTGGCTTCATTGATGCTGGTACAGCGCAGGCAACGGGACTGACCTCGTCGCCGCGCAAAACAAACTCATAACAGCCACGAGAATCGCAGCTGTTTAGCGAACTATAGCACTCCTGAGGCCTGGAGCGGTCGAGAAACGTACAGCCCGCGGTCATGCCGTTCACAAAAGCCCGGCGAGCACCATCTGGAGCCTAGGAGCGTGTCCTCGGGCTCCTGCGCACCACCAGGGAGCCGATGGTCGCGACCGTCTGGCGTGCGGACTCCCTGCCGGCATCGCTTATCTTTACCGCGACCATGTGGCGCATGCCCGCTGCATCGCGCCAGACCATGCCGTCGTCCTCGAGGCTGCTCACCGACATGGAGACCGTGGGTTGCAGGAAGCCCAGCTCGTTGACCAGCTCCGTGATGGTGAGCGATCCGTCCTCCGTCTGTGCCAGGCACAGGAGTATGAGGTCACCCGCCTTGCAGAATACCGCCCCCATGGCATCCACGTAACGTAGCAAGCGCTCAGGCGACGTGCGCGACAAGGCCCTGCCGTTGGGAATCTGGGCGCAGGTGAGGGTGCTCAGCTCCTTGACGGCCTTGCGGCCCTCGTCCGTGATGGAGCAGACCACGTTGCGCCGGTCCTCCGTGCCCTCCCCGCGCTCGATGAGGCTGAGCTCGGCCAGGTGGTTCGTGCGGTGCGTCATGGTTGGCCGCAGCGCCCCTTGGTACTCGGCGATCTGCGAGGTCTTGATGGGCTGGCCCGAGAGCTCGAGCCTGCACAGGATGGCGAACTCCTCGAACGTCAGCCGCCTGTCCGACTCGACCTTCTGCCGCACGATGTTGTACGCCCGACGTATAGACATGTACTCGCGAGTGTCCACAGCGACATACCAGCTTTCTCGTTCGAGGTGGTCGCGGCCTTGCCGTCATCAAATACCATTATGCACACAAAACCAAAAATCGTTAGATATGTAACATAATTCGCAATAAGAGAGTCCCATTTTTCTCCCGCCCGCGAGCCTTGCCCCGGGCGGCGTCCTCCCTACATGCTCTGGGGAGCGCTCACGCCACAAAGCTCGAGCGCCAGCGCGAGCACGATGCGGGTCGCGTCCACGGCGGCGAGCCTGGCACGACTGAGCTCAGCGTCCACCGGACGACCGGGTGCGCTCAGCACCTGGCACACCCCGTAGAAGGAATGGAACTCCGCCGCCAGCTCCTCGGCATAGTGCGTGAGGCGGAAGGGCGCCCGGTCGCGGGCGCAGGCCTCCACGAGGGTCGGGAACTCGGAGAGCTTGCGAGCAAGCGCGAGCTCGGCCGGATCGCAGAGAAGCCCGAGGTCGTAGTCATCGCCCACCGCACGCGCGGCAACCTCGTCCATGCCCAGGGCCTGGGCCTCCTCGAGCGTGACGCCAGCGCCACGACGCAGGATGGAGCAGATGCGCGCGTGCGCGTACTGCACGTAGTAGACAGGGTTCGTGTTGTCCTGGAGCTTGGCCTTCTCGATGTCGAAGTCGATCACCTGGTTGGACGACTTGGAGATGAGGGTGTAGCGCGTCGCGTCGGCACCGACCTCCCGCAACAGCTCGTCGAAGGTGATCATGGTGCCCTTGCGCTTGGACATGCGGACGGCCTCGCCGTTGCGCAGGAGGTTCACGAGCTGGCCGAGAAGGACCTCGAACTGGGTGGGATAGCCCAGGGCGTCACAGGCCGAGTGGACGCGCTGGATGTAGCCGTGGTGGTCGGCGCCCCAGATGTCGATCACGTGGTCCACGCGCTGGAACTTGTTCCAGTGGTAGGCCACGTCGGAGGCGAAGTAGGTGTACTCGCCGTTGCTCTTGATGAGCACGCGGTCCTTGTCGTCCCCAAAGTCGGTGGAGCGGAACCAGAGGGCCCCGTCCTCGCCACGGTAGAGGTAGCCCATCTCGTCGAGCTTGTCCAGGGCGCGGTCCACGGGGGACTTGCCGTCCTCGCCCTTGACGTAGAGCGAGCGCTCGGAGAACCACACGTCGAAGTCACAGCGTGCGTCGTGGCAGGTCTTGCGGATGCTGGCCAGCATGAGCTGGTAACCGCGCTCGCGGAAGTCCAGCATGCGGGCGGGCTCGTCCTTCTCGACGTCCGCGCGGCCGTCCTCCTGCGCGAAGTGGAGGGCGAGGTCGATGATGTAGTCGCCACCATAGGCGTTGCCGCCCAGCGACTCGTTGAAGGAGTCCATGTAGGGGTGGGTCTCGGGGCGCTCGTCGGCCTCGTCCGCCACATAGGCCGCACGGTCTGCCAGCAGGGTGTCGCGCGCCTCCTCGGGGGTGCACCCACGCGTGTCCACGACCTCCCAGACCTGCAGGTAGCGCTTGGAGATGGAGTGGCCGAACACGTCCATCTGGCTGCCGTGGTCGTTGATGTAGTACTCGCGCTCCACGTCGTAGCCGGTGTGCTCGAGCACGCGGCAGAGCGAGTCCCCCAAGGCCGTCCAGCGCCCGTGGCCGATGTGGAGGGGGCCCACCGGGTTTGCGGACACGAACTCAACCTGGACCTTGGTGCCGGCACCCAGGTCCGAGCGGCCGAAGTCCGAGCCCTGCTCGCGCACCGTGCGGAACACCTCGTTTCCTGCGGCGGTGGACAGACGGAAGTTGATGAAGCCGGGGCCCGCCACCTCCACCGAGGAGACCTCGGGGTCGGAGGGCATGTGCGCCACGATGGCCTGGGCGATCCTTGCCGGGGCCATGTGGGCCAGGCGGGCGGAACGCAGGGCCACAGTGGAGGTCCAGTCGCCGTTGGACGGGTCTGCGGGGCGCTCGACCCCCAGGTCGGCCACCTCGAAGGCGGGAAGGTCGCCAGCAGCCTGGGCGGCGGCGATGGCCTCGCTTACGAGGGAGCTGATCTTCTGGGACATGCGGTATCTCCGTTCGGTCGGTGGGTGTGGTTCGTGGGTGGTGCGGTCTTCTTGCTAGGCAACGGTGGGGCGGCCGGAGCCTGCGTGCTCAGCATGCGCCAAGTCGTGCCGGAGCTTGGCCAGGCCCTCCTCGAGGCCCACGGGATACACCTGGGGGTTGAGGAAGCGCGTGATCGAGGGGTCAAGGTGCATGATGGCATCGTGGCAGCGCTCGCGGCTCTCCTCGATGGTGGTCTGGTGGTCGGCGGCCTGGCCGTGCTCGGTGATGGGAACCAGCAGCTCCTGGGGCGTGCCCTGCATCTCGTAGGAGGAATAGGCGTCCAGGATGTCGTAGGCAACGCCGGAGGGCCTGCCGCCGCACGCATCGTCGCACACGATCATGTCGCCCGTGGGGCAGCCCGAGGCGTCGCGATAGCGCAGGACGTGCTGGACGCCGGGAATCGTGCGCTTGTACGCCTGCTCGGAGAGCTTGATGACAGGCGTCCACGGCTCGTCCGGCTGGTCGCGGACCGCGGAGAGCTTGTACACGCCGCCCAGCGAGGGCTGGGGGTCACAGGTGGCGAGCTTGGTACCCACGCCAAAGGAGTCGATGGGCGCACCCTGGGCAAAGAGCGACTGGATGGTGTACTCGTCCAGGTCGTTCGAGGCCGAGATCTTCACATAGGGCAGGCCGGCCTCGTCAAAAGCCTTGCGGGTCTCCTTGGTGAGCTTGGCCAGGTCGCCCGAGTCTATGCGGATGGCAGCCAGGCGCTCGCCTGCGGCCTCCATCTCCTTGGCCACGGTGATCGCGTTCTTGATGCCCTGGTGCACGTCGTAGGTGTCGAGCAACAGGACGCAGTTCTTGGGGCTGGACTTGGCGAAGGCGCGGAAGGCCTCGACCTCGGAGGGGAAGGCCATGACCCAGGAGTGGGCGTGCGTGCCAAAGACGGGGATGCCATAGATCTTGCCGGCGAGCACGTTGGACGTAGAGGCGGCACCGGCGATGTAGGAGGCGCGGGCCACGGCCAGGCCGCCGTCCGGGCCCTGGGCGCGACGCAGGCCGAAGTCGGACACGGGATGCCCCTCCGCCGCCTTGACCACACGCGCGGTCTTGGTGGCCACGAGCGTCTGGAAGTTGACCAGGTTGAGAAGGGCGGTCTCGATCAGCTGGCAGTCGATGAGGGGACCCTCCACGCGCACCATGGGCTCGCGTGGGAACACTACCTCGCCCTCCGGCACGGCATGGATCGTGAGGTCCAGGTGATGGTCGCGCAGGTACTCCAGGAAGCCCTGCTTGAACATGGGGCCGCCGCCCGGGGCCTTGATGGAGCCCAGGTAGGCTATGTCCTCGTCATCGAAGACGAAGTTCTCCACGAGGTCGGCCAGCTGGCCCATGCCGCAGGCGATGGCGTAGCCACCGTGGAAGGGGTTCTCTCGGAAGAACGCGTTGAAGCAGGCCTCCCCTCCCACGAGCCCGGACTCCCAGAAGCCCTGGGCCATGGTGAGCTCGTAGAGGTCCGTGTTGAGGCTTACGTCTGTAGGCTTTGTCCTGTCGGTGAGCGACATCGCTATCCCTCTTCTTCGTCCGTCGACCTGCCCACCCCTGCGGGTGGTGCATGTAAGGGTATCACGGCACGTCATGGGCCACACGCCTCGTGGGCGCGGGGCACCGACGCGCTAGAGGAGCGTCATGACCACGAGGGCAACGGCCAGCACGGCTATGCCCAGGAGCACGAGCTTCTGGCCCTTGGGCATGGAGAGGTCGTCGTCGGGCTCCATGAGCTCGCGACCATGCTCGCGTGCACGCTCCACCCGCTCGTCCTCGGCCTTCCGTCGCTCGGCCTCGGCCTTCTCCGCGCGCAGGCGGGCGATCTCCTCCCGCTCCTGCCGAGCCTTGGCCTCCTCCTCGCGCGCGGCCTTCTCGGCACGCAGGCTCTCGAGCTCAGCGCGCTCCTCGTCGGAGAGCGGCGCGTCCTGGTCTGCCATGTGTGAGCCTCCTCAGGCTTCCGTAGGACGGAGCCAGCTTGCGGCCCGTCCCCTTCTTCAGGGATAAGAGTTTAGCGCCTCCGGGGTACGCGCTGCCCCCGTGGTCCCACGACACGCAAAAGCCAGACCACAGGGCACACGCGGGACGCCCCAGGGTCGAGGTCTGCTTTTTGTGCACGCTTGACACGCTCGCCGAGGATTGCAATACTAGCTCTTGCGCAAAAGCGCCTGGGGATGTAGCTCAGCTGGGAGAGCGCTGCCTTCGCAAGGCAGAGGCCGAGGGTTCGAATCCCTTCATCTCCACCATGATGGTTCGCCCGGGTGTCCGCACCCGGGCTTTTTTGTGCGCCGACACCGTGCCGGCGCACCTGCGGGAGGCCTCCATGGGCATGGACGTGACGGCATCGGCCTACGACAAGTGCGAGCTCTGCCCCCACCGCTGCGGGGCCGCGCGCTCCAAGGGCCACCCGGGCCTCTGCGGGGCCACCTCCCAGCTGCGCGTGGCCAGGAGCGCCCTGCACTACTGGGAGGAGCCGCCCATCTCGGGCGAGGCCGGGTCAGGCGCGATCTTCTTCTCGGGCTGCCCCCTGCGCTGCGTCTTCTGCCAGAACCACGACATCTCGCACGAGGGCTTCGGCCTGCCCGTGACGACCGCTCGGCTGGCACGGATGATGCTCGAGCTCCAGGACCAGGGCGCACTCAACATCAACCTGGTGACGCCGATGCACTTTGCCCCCCAGGTGTGCGAGGCCGTGGTGGAGGCGCGCGAGGCGGGCCTTGCCATCCCCACGGTATGCAACACCTCCGGCTACGAGCGCCCCGAGCTCGTGGATGCCATGGCAGACGTGGTGGACGTGTGGCTGACGGACTACAAGTACGCCTCCCCCATGCTCGCGGGCATGCTCTCCAAGGCCCCGGACTACCCACGCGTGGCCCATGAGGCCCTGGCCCACATGCTGGACGCCGTGCGCAGGGCGGGCGGTCGCACGCTCGGCGCTGACGGCAGGATGCTCCGCGGCATCGTGGTACGCCACCTGGTGCTCCCTGGCCACGCCGACGACTCCCTGCGCGTTCTCGACCGCGTGTGGGAGCTCTGCGGAAACGACGTGGACCTCTCCGTGATGAACCAGTACACGCCCAACGCCGAGTGCCTGGCCCATGGGGGCGACCTGGCCCGTGCCGTGACCGACGAGGAGTACGAGCTCGTGCTCGACCACGCGGACGACCTGGGCTTCGAGCGCATGTGGTGGCAGCAGGGCGGAACCGTGTCGGAGAGCTTCGTGCCTGCCTTCGATGCCACGGGCGTGGAGGGGCCGGAGCTGGACCCCTCTCGCAAGGCACACTAGGTCCGCACCAGGCCCGACGTCAGACGCCTAGGCGGCCTCTCCCGCGGCGTTGCCCTCGTTCGCGGTGGCCTCCGCGGCCTGCCCCTCGCCCTCGGCCTGGGCCTCCCCGTCTTCCTGCGCCAGACTGCCCACGGCGTCGCTCACGAGCTGGGCGTAGGCCTGGGCGCCCGCCTCGGTGAGGCTCATGCCATCCTCGGCCAGGTAGTCATCGTGTCCCTCGGATGCCCCATACCAGTCGATCACGTCCACGTTGTCGTGCTGTCCGGCCACCTCGGCGATGAGGTCGTTGTTGTCCTTGCAGTAGGGGGCGGCCGACCGGCCGTTCACGAACCACAGGTGATGCCCCTCCCCCACGTCGGACACGACTCCCTCCAGGTCCTCTCGGGCCAGGGGATCAGCGCTCCCGGGCACGACCACGATGGCGTCACCTACGAGGCCCGACTGCAGGTAGGCCTGCAGGGACACCCGTGTGTCGGGCAGGGGCCGCTCCGCCGTGTCCACGAGGCCCCCGGGGAAGGTGGTCGCCAGCACGTCCGCCGCGCTCATGGCCACCTTGTCGCCCACGATCGTCACTGCGTAGTGCGTGTTCTCCTCCGTGGGCACCTCGTAGCCCGTGGTGCTCACGATCAGGTCCACGAAGGCCTGGGCGCCCTCGGGCCGCAGGTGGGTGCCATCGTCCCAGAAGTACTCGCTGTGTCCGGCACTTGCGTCGTACCAGTCGATCACGTGGAAGTTGTCGTACTTGTCCACGGCGGCGCTGATGGCGGAATTGGACTTGTCTGTCACGGCACCGGGCGTGCGGACGTTTACGAACCACACCTGGCGCTCGCCCACGGAGTCATGCACCTGCGCCATGAAGTCCTCCGTGATGGGACCGTTCGTGCCCACCGAGAAGATCACGGTGTCCCCCACCACGCCCTGGCTCTCGTAGCTCTGGAAGACCGCGAGGGCGTCGGAGGGCTGGCGGCTCACCTTTGAGTCCATCTGCCCGTGCGGGAAGGCAGCGGAGAACTGGTCCTTGGCCCCGAGCGAGACGGAGTCGCCCACGAGCATCACGTCGTAGACGCCGTCCACCAGGGGCTTCTTGAGGCTGGCCTGCATGACGCGCGGCGCGTCGCCGGCGTCCGCGCCCTCGTCGGGTACGGTGACAAGGCCCACCACACCCACGACGGCCGCGACCAGGAAGGCAAGGACGCAGACACGACCCGCCATGAGCTGCCAGGTGCCCCCAGAGGCAGCTGGGCGCCGAGCGGGACCCCGGTCGTGCGGGCCACGGCCATCGGGGCGACCGCCGCGATGGCCACTGGCCGCGGGCAGGGCGTCCTTCGCCTGGCCGCGGCCAAGGAGCCTGGCGGCAAGGGGCGCCACCCCCGAGGGACCCTTGCGCCACGGGTGCTCCACCAGGCGGTAGGAGGCCTCGGCCACCGCGAATACGAGCGCCAGCTGCAGCAACACCTCCCACCAGGCCTTGGGGAGGGTCGCGTTGCGCGGGTTGAGGAGCTCCACGATCGGGTAGTGCCAGAGGTAGATGGCGTAGGAGCGCGATCCTATCCAGGCAAGGGGCTTCCACGAGAGCACGCGAGACGCCAGGGTGTCCGGCACGAGCAGGGCTGCAAGCGCGACAGCCGCCACGACGGAGCAGAGGACCGTACCACCGTAGTAGGAGAAGTTGGAGTAGCCGTCCGTGACACCCATCATGACCACGAGCGCCGCGGGCGCTGCCACCGCGGCCACCTGGATGGCCGTCTGGGCGCCGAGCGAATAGGCGGAGAGCGGCCGCGCCGACGTGCGCCCGAAGGGCACCTCGATGGCCAGCAGGGCGCCTATGAGGAGCGAGAAGGCCCGGGTGTCGGTACCGTAGTAGCTGCGCGAGGGATCCTGGCCCGGCGTGTAGAGGACCGCCATGGCCACCGCGGAGGCGGCTATGGCCACCAGGAGCCCCAGACCCAGGCTGCGTCTGTGCGTGCGGCGGCGCAGGAGCAGGTAGAGGACAGGCGGCCAGAGGAGGAAGAACTGGGCCTCGATGGCAAGCGACCAGAAGTGCGTGAGCGGCGAGGGGGCCTCGGCCGCGGCGAAGTAGGACTCCTGACGGATTATCTTGGACCAGTTGAGCACCATGAGGAGGGCGGGCAGGAGGTCCTGGCGGAACTTCGTGAGGAGCAGATGGTTGCTCGCCGTGAGCACGCAGGCCGTGACCAGCAGAAAGGCCACCACCTGCGGCATGAGGCGCCAGAATCGGCGCTTCCAATAGCCCGGCAGGTCGATGGAGCCAGTCGAGCCCATCTCGCGCATGAGGCCCGCCGTTGCCAGGTAGCCGGAGAGGACGAAGAGGACGGTCACGCCCAAGAGGCCTCCCCCACACCAGGAGAGTCCCATGTGGTAGAGGACCACGCCCACGCAGCAGATGGCGCGCAGGCCGTCAAGCGAGGTCACATGCCTGCCTGCGGGCTTCTTCCCCTGTGGCCTTCTCGCCTGACGCGCCCCTCCTTGGACCGACGACCTGTTCACAACCGGCTTGCCTTGAACCGAACGAGCACTTCTTGCCATCTTCACCCACAACTCTCCCGCACACCGTCGTAGGGGCGATTATAGCGCGGTTCAGCTAGGCTTCAGGCAGGCTGGAACGTAATGGGTATGGCCCGCTGTCCAGGAAGGGAAAGCCGCCCCCTGCGGTGGTAGAAATGAACCCACCTCTCATAAGGTGGGTGCCCTCATCGCGCGTTCCGGCTTCCTCAACAACGGAGGATCCCCGTACTGAACACGAGATATCGGGCTCCCTCAAAACGCTTGTCGGTTCACCCAGTTTTCACCGCAGGGGAACGACAAGCCCATTATGGGGCAACCGGCAGCGGATTCCAGTCTTGACATGAGGGCGCTCGGTGTGCGACCGCAGGCACGCCGCGAACGCCGCATAAGGTATGCATGGGCTGTGCAGCGGATGGCGCGATGAGCTGCGACTTACTGTATTATCTCTGGGATACGGCTGGTAGCGTACCGGTCTGCGGACACCTGAAGGACGCAACGCGGAAGGAGGTCTGTCCGAGGATGTGGCTCCCCTACGCATGCCTCTTCGCGGCAGCGCTCCTCACAGCCCTCGCCCTCACCCCCGTGGCGCGCAGGTTCGCCATCCGCGTGGGTGCCGTAGACAAGCCCGGCGCCCGGCGCGTCAACAAGCGCCCCATCCCCCGCATGGGTGGCATCGCGATCTTTGCCGGCATCGCCGTTGCCTTTCTGCTCCAGCATCTGGGCACGCGCTTCCTGGGCTGGCCGCGCGTGCTGGAGTCGTCCCCGCGCCTGGACGTGGACTATGCCTACGTCTGCGTGGCCTTCGTAATTATCTTCGTGACGGGCCTTCTGGACGATCGCTACTCCCTCTCCCCCAGGGCAAAGCTCCTGGGGCAGGTCCTGGCCGCGACCGTGGCAGCAGCCGGTGGCCTCGTCATAGGTGCCATCGCCGACCCCACCAAGCCTGGCGCTGTCATCGAGCTCGGCTGGCTGACCTACCCCGCGACCGTGGTCTACCTCGTGGCATACGTGAATATCATCAACCTCATCGACGGGCTCGATGGCCTGGCGGCAGGTATCAGCACGATTGCCAGCGCCACCATGTTCGTCCTCTCCGTGTGGGCGGGCAGGCTCGATGCCGCGGCGCTCTCCGTTTCGGTCTGCGGTGCCGCGCTGGGCTTCCTCCGCTACAACTTCCATCCCGCATCGATCTTCATGGGTGACTCAGGATCCCTCACGCTCGGCTTTGCCCTGGGGACCATCTCGCTCCTCTCGGTAACCCGCTTTGCCGGCCTCACCACGATCATCGTCCCCCTCGTGATCGCCGGGATCCCCATCATCGACACCTTCTCAGCCATCGTGCGACGCACGCGTGCCCACGTGAGCGTGGGGCAGGCAGATCGCGGCCACATCCACCACCGCCTGCTTGCCGAGGGCTACGACCAGCGCCAGGCCGTCCTCGTGATGTACGCCTGGACCGCACTCCTCTGCGTGGGCGCACTGGTCATGACGCAAGTCCAGACCGTGCCGCGCATCGTCATCTTCCTTGCCCTGCTCGTGGGGTCCACGCTCTTCGCTCGGCACCTGCACCTCTTCGAGCCGGTCCTGCTCCACCACCGCGACCCCAAGACCGGCAAAGACAAGCTCGTCTCCCCCGACGACACCGCCTTCATCAAGGAGGCGGAGAGGTTCGAGGAGGAGCACGAGCATCACCACCTGGGCCTCTAGGATGACAGTGGGTGGGCGCTAGGGGGTACTCCCCTGGTGCCCACCCACGCGCAAGAGGAGGGGCGGGACACCCTAGGATGTCCCGCCCCTTGAACGTCGAATGTGCCGAAGGCTACTGGGCGTCGGCGATGGCCTTCTTGGCCACGTTGGCCAGGTCGGCAAAGGCAGCCTCGTCGTCGTAGGCGATCTGCGCGAGGACCTTGCGGTCGAGCTCGACGCCAGCGAGCTTGAGGCCGTGCATGAACTGGCTGTAGGACAGGTCGTTCATCCTGGCAGCCGCGTTGATGCGCTGGATCCAGAGGGCGCGGATGTCGCGCTTCTTGTTGCGGCGGTCACGGTAGGCATACTGGCCAGAGTGCTGGGCCTGCTCCTTCATGCCACGGAAGGTACGGGAGGAGGTTCCGTAGTAGCCCTTGGTGCGCTCGACGAGGGTCTGGCGCTTCTTGCGGCCGGCGACCGCGCGCTTGATACGTGCCATATCTGATCAACTCCTAGTTGCTGTTGTGCGAGGTCTGCTTGCCTACTGGCCCATGCGCTGCGAGATCACGTGCACGTCACCCGGGGCGGCGACGGTCTCCTTGCGGAAGCCGCGGATGCGCTTCTGGGACTTCTTGGTGAGGATGTGGCTCTTGTAGGCCTTGCCGCGCATGATCTTGCCGGTGCCGGTGCGACGGAAACGCTTCGCCGTACCCTTGTGAGTCTTCATCTTAGGCATGCTGCTACTCCTTCGTGTCCTTGTCGTCGTCCTGCTCGTCCGGCACGTTGTCGAACGCGCCCTTAATGGGGGCGACGAGCATGTGCATGTTGCGACCCTCCATGATGGGCTTCTGCTCCACCGTGGCGTAGGGCTTGAGGTCCTCGGCCAGACGGTCGAGCACGATGCGGCCCTGTTCGGGGTGGGCCATCTCACGACCGCGGAACATGATCGTGATCTTCACGCGAGCGCCCTTCTTGAGGAAGCGCATCACGTGGCCCTTCTTGGTCTCGTAGTCGCCAACGTCGATCTTGGGACGGAACTTCATCTCCTTGATCTCGACCTTGGCCTGGTTCTTGCGGGCCGCCTTGGCCTTGCGCGCCTGCTCGTACTTGTACTTGCTGTAGTCGAGCACCTTGCAAACGGGGGGCTCGGCATTGGGCGCGATCTCGACCAGGTCCATGCCCTGCTCGCGCGCGATGCGAAGCGCGTCCTTGACTCCAAAGAGACCGAGCTGCGACCCGTCCACGCCGATGAGGCGGCAGGTGCGGGACGTGATTTCCTCGTTGACGCGAGGGCCGTCGTTCCTAGCTATCTCTAAGCACCTTCCCTTCCGTGCGGCTCGGCGCCGCATGTCAAAACTCCCGACGCCTATAGCCGCCGGGAGACGAACCCCCATGTGCCCATGGGGTGTGAGATGTGCTTCTCTTCGTCTGACCAGACGGCTGCCCGCAGGCGCCGTGCAGGTGGGGGATGTGGTACCCTCCCCGCTTTGCATAAACACACAAGGGGTACTTTAGCGCGGAAAGGACGCTTGCGCAAGGAGAACTTCGCGCGGACTTCGCCCGCACGGCTCGCACACAAATACTCGAAGCACCTGCGCGATGTGGTCGGCGTCGTGGTGCACGAAACATGCTGCACGGGGCTATGCACCACCTGCGACGCTCTATGCACAAGACCCATCTACTCTTGCGTTCCTGCAGGTAGATGAGCCAATTTTCTTCTGGTGCCCGAGGTGGGGGTCGAACCCACACGTAGTCACCTACGGCGGATTTTGAGTCCGCTGCGTCTGCCATTCCGCCACTCGGGCCTGAGCTGCGTACACACACACGGAGACTATACCAGATGACGCGCCCCGAGGCACGAGCGGGTACGCGGCCGAAGGAGCGGGCAACAAGCGCCTGCAGGAGGCCAGGGCGGCTGGCTGGGGTTCATCATCCGGTAGCCCAGACGTTGGGAGGAGGTAACCCCTCCTACCGGGCACTAGGCCTAACGTCTGCAAGAGACGTCCAGACGTTGGGGGCAGGCACCCCCTCCGACCGAGCGCGGAGCCCAATGCCTGCAGGGGGCCAACACGCTGACCTGCGGTTTTGTCTGGAACGATCGCAGGCGTTTACGACAAGCACCCCTTCCCAACGAAGGAAGGGGCGTTCGTCTGCACGTACCCGCAGGCGTTAGGGGTCGAACCCCCTCCGACCGGACGGGCGGCCCAACGGCTGCACCGCGCCTTATGGGACACCGGTGCCTTACCGCAGGAAGGGGTTTGTCGCCAGCTCGCGCGCCATGGTGGTGGAGGGGCCATGGCCGATGAGAAGGGTGGTGTCGGGCGCGATCTCCTCCCCCATGCGGCGGAGCGACGCCAGGATGGCCGCCTCGTCACCGCCCGAGAAGTCCGTCCTGCCGTGGGAGCCTGGGAAGAGGGTGTCGCCCACGAATGCCACGCCCTTGGCGGTCCCCTCGCCTACGAGAACGATCCCGCCCGGTGTGTGGCCAGGGGTCTCCATCACGCGGAAGCGGGCGGTCCCCACCTCCACCACGTCGCCCTCGGCGAGCGTCCGGTCAGGCAGCGGCGCATCTGCGTCGTAGGACCGTCCGCTCTCGGCCACCTCACCCGCATGCGTTGCCCGCTCGGCGTCGGCCGCGTGGATGCAGAAGGGGGCGCCGGTGGCCGCCTTGAGGGCAGCCACGCCGCCCACGTGGTCGCCATGACCGTGCGTGGCCACGATCCAGCGGACCTTCTTGCCCGCCAGCTGCTCGGCGATCCGGTCGCCGCAGTTGCCAGGGTCCACGACCATGACCTCGCCCGCGGACTCGTACGCATAGCAGTTCGTGTCTATCGGCGGCACCACGAAGACCTGGATGCTGTCCTTCTCGCTCATGTATCTCCCCTCGTGTCACAAAAGTGTCTGACACCTTTGTGACATCACGGTCCTCCCTACTTGGTACGCTGCTTCATCTGGTTGGCTCCCTCGCCGGGCATGATCCGCCGTGCGTCGTAGACGCTGGGCACGCGCGACACGCTGGCCAGGAGGGCATCGAGCAGGGAGGCGTCGCTGATGGCCACGAGGAAGCGCAGGCGGGCCACGCCCTGGCGTGAGGTCGAGGTGGCGGCAGAGAGGATGTTTGCCCCAGCGTCGCCAATGGCCACGGTCACGTCCTTGAGAAGGCCCATGCGATCAGTTGCTTCCACCACGATCTCTACCCGGAACTCCGTGGCGCCCGAGGTGTCCCACTCCACCGGGATCATGCGCTCGGGATGCCGCATGAGGTCGGTCACGTTGGGACAGGTGGAACGGTGCACCGACACGCCGCGTCCCCGCGTCACGAAGCCCACTATGTCGTCTCCGGCCACGGGGTTGCAGCATGCCGCCAGGTGCACGAGCATGCCCGGGTCGCCCTTGACCACCACTCCGCAGTTGGCCCGCTTCTTCTTGCCGGCGGCCGTGCGGGTTATGGCGTAGGCCTGCACCAGGGGCTTGTTCTGCTCCAGGGCCTGGGCCTTCTGGGCCTCCTTCTCTGCGGCCTTGGCCGCCTGGGCAAGCTGCTCTGGCGAGCCCTCCTCCAGCACCTCGCTCACGCGGTTGGCCACCTGCTTGGCCGTGACCCGCCCGTTTGCGATCCCCTGGAAGAGGTCGTCGACGCTGCGGTAGTCAAAGAGCGGATAGACCTTGTCGAGCGCCTTCTGGGTCCGCTGAGTCGAGATGCCGTAGCCGCGGCGACGCAGCTCGTGGGCCAGCTCCGTGCGGCCCTGTTCGGCGTCGTCGGCCTTGGTCTCGCTCGAGAAGTACTTGCGGATCTTCGCGCGCGCGGAGGGCGTGGTGACGATGTCCATCCAGTCGCGCGAGGGACGGGCGTTCTTGTTTGTCAGGATCTCCACCCGGTCGCCCATCTGCAGCGTGTAGGTGAGCGGGACCACCGACCCGTTGACCTTGGCGCCCACGCAGTGGTTGCCCACCTCGGTGTGCACGGCATAGGCGAAGTCGAGCGGCGTGGAGTCGCGCCGGAGGCTCATGACCTCGCCCTTGGGGGTAAAGACGAAGATCTCGTGCTCGAAGAGATCCACCCGCAGGTTGTCCAGGAACTCGTGGGGGTCGTCGATATCCTCCTCGACCGTCCAGTCGAGGCTGCGGCGGATCCAGTTGATGGTGGAGTCCACGGCGCGGTCGTCCGCGCTCATCTTGCCCTTGGAGTTGCCGTTCTTCTTATAGAGCCAGTGGGCGGCGATGCCGTACTCGCTCTGCTCGTGCATCTCCAGCGTGCGGATCTGGATCTCGATGGGCTTGCCATCGGGACCGATCACCGTGGTGTGGAGCGACTGGTAGAGGTTGGCCTTGGGCGTGGCGATGTAGTCCTTGAAGCGCCCGGGCATGGGGTGCCAGAGCTGGTGGACGGCCCCGAGCGCGCTGTAGCAGTCCCCCACCGTCTGCGTGATCACGCGCAGGGCGATAAGGTCGTAGATGTCCGAGAAGTCGCGCCCCTTGCGGGTCATCTTCTGGTAGATGGACCAGAGGTGCTTGGGACGGCCGGTTATCTGGTAGCCCGTAAGGCCCACGCGATGGAGCTCGTCATCCAGGGTCTTTATTGCGGCTTGGGTGTCCTGCTCGCGCTGGGCGCGAGAGTCCTGCACCATGCGGGCCACGCGCTGGTACTCCTCGGGCTCCAGCCAGAAGAAGGCCAGGTCCTCGAGTTCCCACTTCATGGAGGAGATGCCCAGGCGGTCCGCCAGCGGCGCATAGACGTCCATGGTCTCGCGTGCCTTGAAGATGCGGCGATCCGGCGCGAGCGCCGCCAGGGTTCTCATGTTGTGCAGGCGGTCGGCCAGCTTGATGATGACCACCCGGATGTCCTTGGACATGGCCAGGAACATCTTGCGGAGGTTCAGGGCCTGCTTCTCGTCCATGGAGGTGACCTCGATGGAGGTAAGCTTGGTCACGCCGTCCACGAGCTCCGCCACCCCCTCGCCAAAACGGTCCGAGAGGTCGGTGAGGGTGGCCTGGGTGTCCTCTACCGTGTCGTGGAGGAGGGCGGCACAGATCGTGTCCTCGTCCATATGGAGGTCCTTGGAGAGGATGAGGGCCACCTCGACCGGGTGGTTTATGTAGGGCTCGCCCGAGCGACGGCGTTGGTCCTTGTGGTACTCCGCGGCAAAGCGATAGGCGCGCTCGACCTTCTCGATGGCGTCTGCGTCCAGGTAGGCGCGGCAGGCGGACTGGAGGGCCCGGTAGTTGGCCGCGTCGGGAACCTTGGGCTTGCGCGGGCGCGGGGCCGCCGGAGCGGGAGCCGGAGCAGCGGGAGCGTCCTGCGGCACCGCAGCGGCAACCTTGGCCGGAGCCTCCCCCGCTCCCGAGGCCACCCTCGCGCCAGTCTCCTCGGCGCCCTGGCCGGGCTCCACCCCAAACGCCTCACGCGTCCTCGAGACCTCGTCGCTCATGGCCCCTCCTTTTCCTAACCGTCGACCACCGTACCGAAGCCAGGCGCGATGGGGCGGTTCAACTGTGCGAGAAGCTCCTCCTCAGGGCACAAGAGTACCCAATCCGAGAAGTCCTTGAACTCCTGGCGGGCACGAATGCCCTCAAGGTAGCGCACCGAGCTCTCCAACGCCATACGGTCGGGCCTCTCCACCATGGAGATCCTGCGTGCCGTCCCATAGCCGGAGGTGGTGAGGAAGCCCAGCTCCCGGAAGATGCCGACACCGGCCGATGCCGAGTGCTCGTCCATCCCGCAGCGCGGGTCCACGGCAAGGGCACCCTCGGCGAGCTGGGCGTTCGAGACCTGGAAGGATCCCTCGCCCACGGAGCCCGCCTGGCGCGACATGGCCCGCAGAGCCCGGTAGAGCGCCGCCAGGGCGTCGCGCGTGGGGGCCGAACCCGCCACGATACGCTCGTCGAGCCTCACGTCGCGCGGGCCGAAGTAGAGGTGCACGCAGGCCGGCCCACCGTCGCGGCCGGCGCGGCCGCTCATCTGGTTGAACTCCACGCGCCCGAAGGGCATGTGGTAGAGGACCACGTGGCGGATGTCCGGCAGGTTGACCCCCTCGCCAAAGGCGGAGGTGGACACGATGCAGGTGAGCTCGCCGGACCGGAAGGCCCCCTCCACGCGAGAGCGCACCTCTCGCGTGAGGCCAGCGTTGTAGAAGGCGATCCGGTTGCCCAGCTCGGGGATGCGGTGGCGCAGCATGCGGGCCAGCGAGACCGACTGGTCGCGGGAGTTGACGTAGACCACGCACTTATCGCCCGTGGCCACCAGACTGGTGAGCGCCGACTCGCGGTCGCGCAGGCCACGGTCGTCCTCGAGCGAGAGGTTGGCACGCACCGAGAGGTCCTTGACCACGTCTTGCTCGCTGATGGAGAGCAGACGGCACACCTCGCGGGCCACGTCGTCGGCCGCCGTGGCCGTCACGGCCAGGGCCACGGGGTGGCCCAGCGCCGCCAGGACCTCGGGCATGCTGGCGTAGGCGCTGCGGGCGCCAGACTTGGAGAGCCCCGCATGGTGAGCCTCGTCCACGACCACGAATCCCACCCTGCCCGTCTGGGCAAAGCGCTCACGATGGATGACGAGGAACTCGGGCGTGGTAAGGACCACGTCGACTTTGCCCTCGGCAAGACCTTGGAATATTCGGGTACGCTCGTCGTCTGCGCTCTCGCCCGTGAGGACCTCCACCCGGATTCCCAAGGGCGCCAGCTCCTCCGCCAGGTGGACCGACTGGTCGGCCACGAGGGCCCGCAGGGGGTACACGAAGACGCTGGCGCGACCGCGGGCTATGGCCTCGCGCGCCGCGTGGATGTGGAAGATGAGCGACTTGCCGCGACCCGTGGCCATGACGCAGAGACAAGACCGTCCCGCGGCCAGGGCGTCGAGCGCAGCCGCCTGGGCAGGCAAGAGGCCATGGTCGCCTATCATGCGGTGGCGGAGCTCGTCCGTGAGGGCGGAGGCGTCCAGCGAGGCCAGACGCGCCCGCTCACCCGTTGCCTCCGGAAGGGCCGACGGGCCCTCGCGGCGCGCGTCCGTGCGGGCCACCTCAACGTTCACGCCGAGGGAACGTCCCTCGCCACCCCCCGTGACCTCCGTCACGCAGGCCGTGTAGGACACGCCGGCCGCCACGTTTACCGCAAGGGCCGAGGCGATCTGGCGCCTGAGGTAGCCCACCTGCAGGCCCTCGCGCGTGATCACGGCCAGGGCGTCCGGGTCCACGGGGTTCGTGGCGTCGTGCGACACGAGGAGCGTCTGGCCCACCTCGAGCCTGCGGACCACCTCCTGACGCCCCTCGAAGGAGACTCCCACGACCTTGGTGTTGAAGCGCTCCTCCCGGGCGACCCCGGCATAGGCGTCCTTCTCCTGCAGGCACTCCTCCGCCTGCGAGAAGACCTCGTCCACCACCGAGGCTCCCGAGGGCTTGGCGGGCAACGCGGTGGGCAGGCCCTTGTCTCCAGTGCCCCTGGGGTCCTTGGCGCCCTTGTTTCCCTCCGTTTCCTGCGGGGTTGCGTGGCCATCGCGGTAGAGGATGTCCCTCACCATGAGCTTGGCCTTGGTGCGGCCCTGCCAGGTCTCGCAGACCGCCTCGAACACGAGGTCCACGGCACCGTCGCAGTCCGCGGCCCGCTCGATGTCGGGAGCCCGGAACATGATGGCCGGCACCCCGCTCACGCCATCCGTGGCATAGAAGCGCAGGTGGGACCCATCGGCACCCACCCTGGCGCGGTCGCGCATGCATACGCCGCGAGCCGCGAGCAGGGGGCGCTTGTTGCCCTGGCCAAAGGGCTGGAGGCGCTCAAGCTCGTCGAGGGAGGCCACGCTTATCTCTCCCAGACCCACGATGGCCGCGACCTCCCCGCGGTCCTCGAACTGCTCGGCAGGAAGCTCGGCCAGGACGGCACTCAGGCGGTCGCGGAACTCGTCGAGCCGGGCCGCCTCGCAGGTCACACCCACGGCACCCGCATGCCCGCCAAAGCGCACCAGCACGTCCGCGCACTGCTCGACCGCATGGAAGAGGTCCACCGACCCCACCGACCGGCCGGACCCGCGCGCCATGCCGTCCGCGATGGTAAAGAGGATGCAGGGCACGTGGTAGCGGTTGGTTATGCGGGAAGCCACGATGCCCTTGACGCCCTCGTGCCAGCCCTCGCCGCCCACCACGATCACGCGGCCACCGTCGTAGGTCTCACGCACCTTGGCTAGGGCCTCCTCGGTGAGGGCGGCCTCGATCTGGCGACGCTCGGTGTTCGTCTCCTCCAGCCTGCCGGCGAGCACGGCCGCCTCGGCGGGGTCCTCCGTGAGCAGGAGGTCGAGCGCCACCTCGGTCGTGCCCATGCGCCCGGCCGCGTTGAGCCGCGGGATGAGGGAGAAGGGCAGGCTGTCGGCCGTGACCTGCGCCAGGTCCTGGCCGGCCGTGGCAGCAAGCGCCACGAGGCCGGGACGCGAGGTGCGTCGCATCTGCACGATGCCGGCAGACACGAGCGCGCGGTTCTCGCCGGTAAGGAGCATCATGTCGGAGAGGGTGCCGAGCGTGGCCACGTCCAGGTAGTCGAGCCAGAGGTCGGGCATCCCCATGCGGGCCCCGAGCACGCAGACCAGCTTGAGGGCCACGCCGGCCCCCGCGAGCTCCCGTGAAGGACAAGCCCCCACCACCTTGGGGTCCGCCACGGGAACGCCCGTGGGCACGTCCTGGCCCGGCTCGTGGTGGTCGGTGACCACGACGTCTATGCCCTGCGCACGAAGGACCGAGACCTCCTCGGCCGCAGAGATGCCGTTGTCCACCGTGACCACCAGGTCGGGCCTGCAGGAGCCGAGCACCCGGTCGAAGGCCGCCTTGGAGAGGCCGTAGCCCTCGCCGAAGCGGCGGGGTATGAAGGGGTGCGCATGCCCGCCCAGGCGCCTGAGGGCCAGGGTGAGTAGGCAAGTGGCGCTCAGGCCATCCACGTCGAAGTCGCCGAACACCACGATCTGCTCGCCTGCACGCAGGGCCCGCTCCACGCGGTCAGCAGCCTCCCCCATCCCGGGGATGCAGAGGGGGTCTGCCCAGTCACGCGCCAGGGAGGGTGCCAGGAAGTCGCGCGCGTCCGCGACTGTGGCGACCCCTCTCGACACGAGGACGCGCGCCACCAGAGGTGACACCCCGAGCTCCCGCACGAGGGTGGACTCGACAGCTGGATCGCGCGGGACGACCCGCCAGCGTCTGCTCTCCCGGAGGCCAGGCATCCCCTACTCGCCCGCCGCCGGCTGAGCGGCCCCCTTGCCATAGCGCTGCTCGAGCTTGGCCCACCTGTCTTCGCGGGTCTTCCACATGGCCAGGAGCGGGCTTGCCACGGCGAAGCTGGAGTAGGTGCCTAGGAGCTCGCCCACCAGCATCGCGAAGGCGAAGTCCTTGAGGGTGGCACCGCCCATGAGCAGCATGCAGACGACGGGGACGATGGTCACGATGGTCGTGTTTATGGAGCGGACGATGACCTCGTTAATAGAGAAGTTGCAGATCTGGTAGTAGGTCCTGTGGACGCCGTCGTGCAGCTGCTTGGCGTTCTCGTCCATGCGGTTGAACTCCACCACCGTGTCGTAGAGCGAGTAGCCCATGATGGTGAGGAGGGCTGCCACGACGTTGGGCGATATGGGGATCTGGAACCAGGCGTAGATGCCCAGCGTGATCACCAGGTCGTGGATGAGCGCCACCACGGCGGTGATGGACATCTTGAACTCGTAGCGGACCGACACGTAGACGATGATCGCCGCGATGGCCACAAGGAAGGCCAGGGCGGAGGACCGCGTGATGTCGGCACCCCAGTCGGGACCTATGGTCGTGACCGTGTAGGACTCCGTGGTGAGGCCGAGCTTCTCGGCAGTGGCCGCGGCATGCTGGTTGGCCAGGGTGGGGTCGGTGGTGTCCGAGCGCACGAGGAAGCCGTTCTGGCCCTCGGTCACGGCCGTCTGGACCGTGGCGGAGCCCTCGTCCGCCTGCGTGAGGGCATCCCTCATCTGCTCGATGGTAATGTCCCCGGTGTCGCGGAAGTCGATCTCGGTGCCACCCTGGAACTCGATGCCGAACACGAGGCCGCGCACCACGAGGCCCACGATGGAAAGGACGACCAGCACCAGAGAGACCGTGAGGAACTGCTTGCGATGCGGGATGAAGGGAATCTCGAACGAGAAGTGGCTACGCACGGGACTCACCACCCTTCGAGACGCGCGTGACGGTGGTAGGACCCGCCACCTTGGAGGTACCAGTGGTCTTGCCCTCGCCCTCGGCCAGGTCCTGGTCGATGCCCCAGAACTTGGGGTGGCGCTGGATGGTGCCAAGCGCCAGGAGACGGAGCGCCGGTGCCTTGAAGCCGAACATGGTCACGATGTCGCAGAGCACGCCCAGTGCCAGCGTGAGGCCAAAGCCCTTGACGGGGCCCACGGCCACGAAGAAGAGCGCCAGTGCCGTGACGAGCGTGACGATGTCGGCGTCGAGCGACGTGCGGATGCCGTGCTTGGCACCGCTCACCGAGGCGTTCTTGGGCGTGCGGCCCATACGGATCTCCTCGCGGAATCGCTCCAGCACGAGGATCGACGAGTCGGCCGCGGAACCCGTGGTGAGGACCATGCCCGCAAGGCCCGGCAGCGTGAGCGCAAAGAGGCCGTTCGCGGAGAGGAGGGCGAGAAGGCCCAGGTAGATGACCGCAAAGACGGCGAGCGACCCCAGGGTGAGAAGCCCCAGGCCACGATAGAAGACGAAGAGATAGCAGATGACGACCGCCATGCCCACCACGAGGGCGAGCACACCCGCGGTGAGGGAGTCCTGACCCAGCGTGGGGCCGACCACACGGCTCTCGGAATAGGTGAGAGTGACAGGCAGAGAGCCGGAGTCGAGGACCGTCTTGAGGGCCTTGGCCTCGTCGAGCGTGAAGGGGCTGGAGCTGCCGCCGGAGATGGACACCTGGCCGCCCGTGATGGGCTCGTTCACCACCGGCGCGGAGTTGACCACGCCGTCGAGCACGATGGCTATCTGACCGTGCGTGGGCGCGAGCTCGGTGGTCACGTCGCCAAAGATCTTGGCCCCCTCGTCCGTGAGCGAGAGGTTGACCACATAGGCACCTGCGGAGGAGGACTGCGCCACCTGGCAGCTCTTGATGTAGGAGCCGTCCATGAAGGCCGTGTAGGTCCCCTCCTTGAGCTCGACCCCGTCGGTCCCGCCGACGGAGATCTTCGCGAGGGCTTCGGCATCGCCTATCTCGTCCAGGCGGACGAACTCCAGGTGGCCGGTACGGCCTATCGTCTCGACTGCGGACTCCGCGTCCGTGGCTCCCGGGATCTGCACCAGGATGGAGTTGGAGCCCTGCTGCTGCACCGTGGCCTCGGAGGCACCGAGGGCGTTCACACGGTTCTGCACGATGGAGGTGGCGGTGGCCATGTCCGAGGAGCTCGGCTGGCTGCCATCGGACTTGGTAGCCGTGAGGATCACCGACACGCCGCCCTGGATGTCCAGGCCCTGGGTGATCTTCTCGCCAAGGGGCGTGAAGCCGATGACACAGGCCACGCAGAGTGCGAGCACCGCCACGAGGGCGCCCACGTAGCTGCGCGCGGGGCCCTGGATCGAGGCCCCCCTGGGCTTGGGTGCGGCTTTCTTGGCCTGGGACTTGGTCATCTCGTCCCAACGGTCCATGCCCGTCTTCCGGGCGTCTGACGACTCCTTCTTAGCCATAGGCTGGCCTTCCGTTATGTGGCAGACGGCCAGGCCGTCCGCCATGGGGCGCCATGCGTCCCCGCGTGTTTAACCCGTCCAGTCTAGCACGGACAGACGCGCGGTCGACGGACGTGTCGCTTCCGTTGGCTGGCCATGGCGCACAAATGCCCCAGCGGCCGGAGCATCTAGCTAGAAACGCAGGGAGAGGCAGGTGATGCTGCCGTCTATCTTGCGGAACTCGCTCATCTCCACAGTGATGACGTCATAGCCGTAGCGGCGGCCCCACGCCTCGAGCTGCGCCTGCACCACGGGATAGCCCGCCGCCATGATGACCTTGTCGTTTATCCGCACGCAGTCGGCGCCGTAAGCCTCCTCGTCGGGCACCTCGAACACCTGGGCAAACTGCCCCCGGCGATAGGCGCGAGCGGTCCGGAACTCGCCGCTCACCAGGAGGTTCCCGTCCTCTACGTAGGTCCCGCCGGTCTTGAGGTGGAGGATGTGCTCGACGGGTACCTGCTCGGCCGTCATGCCCCACGCAGCCAGATGCGACGCGAACTGGCGGAAGCCCTCGTCGTTGGTGCGCTTGGAGCGGCCCACGTAGTAATGGTCGTCGACCATCATCACGTCGCCACCCTCCAGCGTGCCCGGCGCCTCGATGCGACGGATCTGGTCGTCCGCAAAGAACTCGCGCAGGGTAGGCTCCATGAGGGCGGCCTCGTCGTGGCGGGAGGCGGTGGCGGGAAGGTCGATGATCGCGCCCTTGGGCGTGACCACCGCGGTGTCCTCCACGAACACGCTGTCTGGGTAGGCCTCGAGGGCCGGGAGGACCGTGACCTCGAGACCGGCCTCCTGCAGGGCGCCCACATAGGCGTCGTGCTGGGCAAGGGCGCGCCCGTATTCGGGCCTGCCCAGCTCAGGGGAGGTGGTGATGCCATCGATGACGGAGCGTGCCGGTCGGCGGACGATGGCGTGTGTGAAGTTGCTTGCCATGATGGGCTCCCATCGTTGGGATGCGGGTACAGGTGCGCGGGTGCGCGGGTGCGCGGGTACAGTATGACGCCCGCGGCAAACAAGGACGGTCCCTTCGCGCATCGGTTACCTGCCGGTAGCACCTTGCTGCAGGGACCTGACGGGCGGCCGTCTGCAGGATGGTCGCCCGCTGGTGGGGAGGCCGTGAATGGGACTCATCGCGGGAAGTGACGTTTGTGACGCAGACCTGCACGTCTGCAACGCGAACTTGCACGTCAGCCCCGCGAACCTGCACGTTTGCCCGCCGCCGGCGCCCGTTTGCGGCGCACAAATGGGCTCCCGCCGCGGAAGCCCTTATGCCCCGCGGACCTGCACGTTTGCTCCGCACTTGTGCACGTTTGCTACGCGAACTTGCACGTCAGCTCCGCGAACCTGCACGTTTGCCCGCCGCCGGAGCCCGTTTGCGGCGCACAAATGGGCTCCCGCCGCGGAAGCCCTTATGCCCGCCGCTGGTGCACGTTTGTGGCCCGCTCCTACCCGGCCCCTACCAGTCCTTTGCTGCGGGAGAGTCCGCGAAGCGTGCCGCGAACTCCGCGTAACGGCCCTCGATGATGGCCTCGCGCGCCCTGCGCATGAGGTCCAGGAGGTAGTACACGTTGTGCAGCGAGACGAGCGTGGCTCCCACCATCTCGTTCTGGCGCACCAGGTGGTGCAGGTAGGCCCGGCTGTAGCCCGCACGGCACACGGGGCAGGTGCACTCGGGGTCCAGCGGCCCCGCGTCGTGCACGAAGCGCGCGTGCCGTAGGTTGAGCCTGCCCTCGCTCGAGAAGGCCGTACCCGTACGACCCGTGCGCGTAGGGAGCACGCAATCGAACATGTCGATACCGCAGGCGACACCCCGCACCAGCGTGGCCGGGTTGCCCACACCCATGAGGTAGCGGGGCTTGTCGTGCGGCATCTCCTGAGAGACCAGGGGCTCGAGCGTCTCGAACATGACCTCGTGGTCCTCGCCCACCGAGTAGCCCCCGATTCCGAAGCCCGGGAAGTCGCCGGCGTCGAGCAGGTGCCGCAGCGACCTCAGACGCAGGTCCCAGTGCATCCCTCCCTGCACGATGCCAAAGAGCGCCTGGTCAGGTCGGGTGTGCGCTGCGAGGCAACGCTCCGCCCAGAGGGCGGAGAGCTCCACCGACCGTTCGACCTTCTCGCGAGGCGCGGGATAACCCACGCACTGGTCGAGCTGCATGCAGATGTCTGAGCCCAGGTTCTGGGCGATGGCCATGTTCTCCTCGGGGGTCCACTCGATCCAACGGCCATCGTAGTCGACGGCCCGGAAGCGCACGCCGTCGCGAGAGAGCCTGAAGAACTCCTCGTGCGAGAAGGCCTGGAAGCCGCCCGAGTCGGTGAGGATGGGATGCGGCCAGCGCATGAAGCCGTGCAGGCCCCCGAGCTCGGCCACCAGCGCGTCGCCGGGACGCATGGCCAAGTGGTAGGTGTTTGCCAGGATTATCTTGGCACCCACCTCCTCGAGCTGCGGCACCGTGATGCCCTTGACCGTGCCCTTGGTGCCCACCGGCATGAATATGGGCGTGGGCACGTCGCCATGGGGTGTGTGGAGCACGCCCGCCCGCGCGTGCGTTCCGGGGTCTTCCGCCACGATGTCGTAGGTGAACCAGCGCTTCTCGTCCGTTGCCAAGCTTCCTCCCAGTGCCCGTGGCCGGAGGCCCTTCGAGCGGGCATCAGGGGAGTACCCCCCTCTGCCCAGCCTACCGGGCATCAGGGGAGTACCCCCCTCTGCCCACGTGCCTCCAAGTCCTACAAAAAAGGCCCGGCGCCGGGGCGTCGGGCCACAAGTGCATGATAGACCTAAGCTACTCGCCGAAGCCGGAGTCAACGAGGGCAACGAGGGCGTCGAGGGCAGCCTGCTCCTCGGGGCCGTCGCAGGCGATCTCGATCTTGGTGCCGGTGCCGAGGCCAGCGGCCAGGATCATCATGATCGACTTGGCGTTGACAGGGGCGGTGTCCTTGTCGACGTTCTTGATGGTGACGTTGGTGTTGGCGTACTTCTTGGCCTCGGTCACGAAGACGGACGCGGGACGCGCGTGAAGGCCGGTGGCGTTGACGATCGTAGTCTGCTTGGAAACCATGTGGACTCCCCTTCTTGTACTTGCCCGACGCCAAGGACCTCTCCCTTGGGAAGCGACGGGATGTAACCCAACATATGCAGACTATACCCCATGAAACCCCGCTGGTGCCACTTTCCGTTCGAACACGATGAATTATTGGGGCAAGCGTGCCGTCTGCGGCAAAATGGGTGCCGGACACAGCCGGATGGGGCAGGGGCCGCAATCGAGAGGAGCCGTCATGGCCTGGGACATACGCAGGAAGGCCGACGCGCAGGAGGCGGGCGAGGCCGCGGAGGCCAAGGACGGGCAGGCCCTGGGGCAGGGCGAGGCCGTCTCAGACGAAGGGCCCCTGGACGACCAGCCCCTAGACGCGCAGACAAGGGCCTCCAAGAAGGCAGACAAGGCCAAGAAGCCCGGGACCGCCAAGAGGGCGGCCGGGACCGTGGGCGGTGCCGCCAAGGGTGCGGCAGACGCCGTGGCAACGGGCTTCACCGCCATGCGCGACGTCCGTGCGGCATCCCGCGAGCACGCCTCTGCCCGCGCCCAGATGAAGGCCATGCGGGAGGCCCTCGACGCGGACACCGCGACCTTGGAGCACCGCGACCAGGTGACCCGCGACTACGCCCGCATCGTGGCCGAGCAGGGCCGACTGGCCTCTGCAGCCAGCTGGCAGATGCGAGAGGCCGACGCCGAGATAGCCCGCCTCTCCCAGGAGAGGTCGGCCTTCGAGTCCCAGCTCGCTGCGGCCAAGGCAGAGGACGACCAGTCCCTGCGCCCCTACCGTCAGATTGCCGAGGCGGCCAAGGGCCGCTTGGACGACGCCACGCGCACCGTGGCCGAGGTCAAGCGCGCTCTCAAGGTGGCCGAGGGGCAGGTGCGTGAGGCCACCGACCGCCGCGACCAGGCAACGACGGCCGCCAACCGCAGCGTGGACGCCTCGAACGAGCGCCTCCGCAAGGTCCAGGAAGAGCTGCGCCACCTCCAGGCCGACCCGTCCGCCGCCGCCAACGCAGTGAGGAACATGCAGGCGGAGCTCGAGACCGAACAAGCCCATGCCGCCTCGGCCAGAGCGGAGGCCGACGCGTCCATGAAGGCCGCCCAAACGAGCCTGGAGAACGCCCAGACGCACCTGTGGACCCAACGGCAGTCTCTCGAGGACGCCCAGCGCAGCGCGAACACGGCCAAGAGGGACTACTCGCAGCGCAAGGCCGAGTACGACAGGCTGGCCGAGACGGCCAACGCCCGTCAGCACGCCATCGCCGAGCAGATCGCCAAGCGCAAGGAGGAGATCGAGCAGCAGCGCACGGCCCACGACGCGGCGGCAGACCGCTACGATGCCGCCCAGGCCCTGGTGGACGAGGCGGAGGACATCCACGCCAACACCGAGGAGACCGAGCGCCTGCGCTCCTCGGTCGCGCGCCAGACGGCGGACCTCGCCGACCAGCAGTCCCAGATCCAGGAGCTCGCACACCACGAGAAGAGCCTGCGCGCCCGCACCCGTGGGTCACGCGCGGCGTTCGTGGTCGTGGCAGCGGTGGCGGTGGTCGTCGTGGTGGCACTGGTCCTCTGGCTCACGGTCCTCTCGTAGGAGTCACACGGCAGGCGCAGGGGCGAGCTGCGAGGGCCCGCCCGCCTCGCATGCCGCCCGAGGGGTCGGCGACTTGGCGAATCGTCGGCTACCTAGAGGATCAGCATGGCATCGCCAAAGGACAGGAACCGGTAGCGTTCCCGGATGGCCTCCTCGTAGGCCGCCATAATCCCCTCGCGGGTGGCCAGCGCCGACACGAGCATCATGAGCGTGGAGCGCGGTACGTGGAAGTTGGTCACGAGCGCGTCCACCACGTGGTATGTGGAACCGGGCATGAGATAGAGGTTGGTAGTGGCGTCGAGCCGCTCCACAAGGTCGCCGGCACCGGTCACGGCCGCCGAGTCCGGTGCCCCTTCGAAGCGGCGAGCCACCATGGGCGGGTCGGAGAGCGTCGCAGCCGGATCGTACGCGCTCTCGAGCGAGCGGACCGAGGTCGTGCCGACTGCGACCACGCGGTGCCCTGCGGCCTTGGTGGCGTGCACGGCATCCACCACGCGCTGGGGCACGTGGTAGCGCTCCGTATGCATGACGTGTTGGGTGGGGTCATCCTCCTCCACCAAGCGGAAGGTGTCTATGCCCACCTCGAGCTCCACGGTCTCCCAGCCCACGCCCTTGTCGCGCAGGCGCTCGATGAGCTCGGGGGTAAAGTGCAGGCCGGCGGTCGGCGCCGCCGCCGAGTGCTCCTCGTGCATGGCGTAGACCGTCTGGTACTTCTCGGGGTCACCCTCGTACTGCGTGATGTAGGGCGGCAGGGGCACGTGCCCCGCCTCATGGACCGCGGCATCGAGCGAGAGCCCCTCCGCAGGCGAGAAGCGCACTATGCGGCCACCGCGGGAGTCGTCCTGGAAGTCCACGACCTCGCCTTTGAGGACCACAGGCGCCGAGAGGGGCGCGTGGGCCCCGCCTGCCCGATACTCCACCACCGCGCCCGGCTTGAGCCGACGGCCCGGCTTGACCAGGCACTCCCACACGGAGCCCATGGGATCCAGGTCCTCGCGGCGCTTGAGGAGGAGGGTCTCGGCTAGGATGTCGCTCCCCCGCTTGCGACCCACCAGGCGCGCCGGCATCACGCGCGTGCGATTGGCAACCAGGAGGTCGCCCGGGTCCAGGTAGTCCCCGATGTCCGAGAAGTGCCGGTGCTCCAGGGCGCCCGTGTCGCGATGCAGCACGAGCAGGCGGCAGGAGTCGCGGGGCTCTGCGGGAGCCTGGGCGATGAGCTCGTCCGGAAGGTCGTAGTCAAAGTCGTCGGTACGCATGGGGTCCTCTCCTTGGGTCGGCCGTGTGTGGCCGGTCGTCCATGATAGCGCGGCGCGGGTCAGGCGTTACATGGGCATCGGGCATCCTGTACGCTGGCACGCCAGGTCTGCGCGCAGCAGGCCTAGGCCCTTCGCGCAGCCTCCCGCTCGGCCTTGCGCTGGTCGCGCGAGACCTCCCGGCCGAGCGCAGCCTCGGCGGCCGAGAAGCGGCAGCCGCAGTAGGACTGGCGATACATGCCCAGCGACCGCGCCTCGTCCGTGGCCTGGGGGTACCAGGGTCGGAAGTCTCGCCAAACGGGCACGAGCCCGTGGCGCAGCGCCAAGGCACGCAGCACCTCGTGGCACTCGTCGAAGAGCTGGTAGGGGCTCACCACGAGCGTGGTGGACACGTGCGAGAAGCCCATGGACTCTGCCGCCGCGCACGCGGCCTCCAGCCGAAGCGCGTAGCAGGCCCGGCAGCGCCTCGGCCGGTCGAAGCCCGCCGGCGCACAGGCCCGCTCCCAGGCCTCGCAGCCCCTCTCGTAGCCCGGCACCTCCACGACCTCCACCGCCGCCCGCGCCGCCCAGTCGCGCAGCACCCGCAGGCGATGGTCGTGCTCCGCCTGGGGCTGGATGTTCGGGTTGAACCACAGGATGGTGGGTTCGAAGCCCTCCTCGCGCAGGAGCCGCACCGGCTCGAGCGAGCAGGGGCCGCAGCATGCGTGCAAAGCCAGGCGATGTGCCACGAGGGCCTCCTCCCACGTCCCTGTTTGCCTTGAACGGCAAGCCCGGCTGCTGGGGTCGGCCGGTCGCTCATCCGATTCTATGGCCTCGCCCGACCGAGCAGGCGTGGCTTTGGGTATAACTCACGCGTTCACCCCAACCAGTCCGACCGCGGCATGCGCCGCCGCCAGGCACGAGAGGAGCCCGAATGGAAAAGCCCCTGCGCCGCGACCGCCAGCCCGCGTCCTTGTCTCCCCTGCAGCCCATGGCCGACGAGCCGGGTGCCGATGGAGTGGCAGCCGCGGCCACGCCCGCACCCGCGCCCGAGCCGGGCGACGCCGGCGTCCCTCCCGAGCGCGTGATGCCCTACATCGAGACCCGCCTGCGCCACAACATCCTCAAGATGCCGCCGGAGATCCGCGAGGCCTCGGGCATCGTGATCTACGGTCGGCGAATCAAGAGCCTGGTCTTCACCACCGACCTTGCCATCATCAAGAACTGCGACGCGGACGCGGTCTTTGCCGTCTATCCCTTCACGCCGCAGCAGTCCATCTCGGGGGCCATCATCTCCGCCGCCTCGGTCCCGGTATTCTGCGGGGTGGGCGGCGGCACCACCCACGGCATGCGCACCGTCTCGCTGGCAAAGGATGCCGAGGCCCAGGGCGCCATGTGTGTGGTCCTCAACTCCCCCGTGACCAACGCCAACCTGCTGGCCGTCTCGCGCTCGGTGGACATCCCCACAGTGATCACCGTGACGTCCGAGAGGACCGACGTGGAGGGGCGCCTTCGGGCCGGCGCGGCCATCCTCAACGTGGCCGGCGGCAGGCAGACCCCGCAGCTCGTGGCAAAGATCCGCTCCGAGTACCCCAAGGTCCCCATCATAGCCACCGGCGGCGGCACCCCCGAGGACATCCGCGCCACCATCCGCGCGGGTGCTAACGCCATCACCTACACCCCACCCACGGCCCAGCAGCTCTTCAAGGAGATGATGGGGCGCTACCGGGAGGGGTAGGGACGCGGCGCTTGCACCAAGAGATGACAGAAGGTCAGACCCCGAGAAGATGACAGAAGGTCAGACCCCGCGTCGCGGCACCGTGACACGGCCCTACAGCGTGTCGAGGGCGAGCTGGCGCCAGCCCACAGAGCCGTCCTGCTCGTGGACCAGGATGTTCGTATGGGTAAAGTCGCACTCCATCGCTGTGGCCACCGCAAGCGAGAAGCACCCGTCGATGAGCTCGGCCTGGTGGGCATCCGCGCTTATCACTATCTGGCCGCCCACGTCATGGAGGTGCCGCAGGAGCTCGCGGCGAGGGTAGAGCTCGCTCTTGCGACCACGGTTGACGGCCCCGCAGTTGATCTCGAAGGGTATGCCGTGCGCAGCGAGGACCTCCATGGCCTCCTTGGCGGGACTCAGATAGCGGGGGTCGAGCTCGTCGAGGGCGTGGGTCTGGTCGTTGAAGCGCGTGACCAGGTCGAAGTGCCCGATGAAGGTGCAGTCGCCCGCCTGCCAGCGGTTTGCCTGCAGGGCGAAGTAGTCCCGGGCCATGGCGTACCAGTCGCCTCCGTAGAGCTCGTCGCAGATGTCCTGGGTCTGCTCGGCACTCGTGTCGATGGAGCCCGGCACGTGTCCTGGCATGAAGTGGGCGGAGCCAATCACATACTCCGCACCCGGGCAGCAGGCAGGGTCGTACACCGCGTCCAGCTCCACGCCCAGGAGCACGTCGACCTTGTTTGCATAGGCAGCACGGAGGCGGGTGACCTCCGCGACGTAGGCGGGCCAGTCCATGTGGATGTCTGGGTCCATGTGGCCCGAGAAGCCCACGTGCTCGAAGCGCCTGGCCACGGCCGCGCGCACCATGTCCTCCGCCGAGTCGCGTCCGTCGCAGAACGTGGTGTGCTGGTGGTAGTTGGCCCTGAGCATGGCAGCCTCCGTGGTCGTTACCGTGATCGTGGTGTGGGCCCCGCTGCGGGCCGCCCATGCCATTATGGCCGAACGGGCTCCGCCAGGAGCTGGATGCCGCAGTCCGTGTCGCGGACGTGCGTTGCTTCCGGGTGGCGGGAGATCTCCGCGACCATGGCGATGTCGCCCGTACATCCCGACAGATGGACGCCACAGAGGGCAAGGCCCAGGCACGGCGCGCCGAGAACCCACGGGACTGCCAGGAGGGCGGTGGAAACAAGGACGGACGGCGCGAGGAGGACAGCGGTCATCCGGGCACGCGGGAGCACGAGGCCTTCCATGCGGGTGTAGAGCATGCCAGTCTGGTAGCCGAAGGAGACCTTGGTGCCCGCCGGCCCCAGAGCCTTTGCCGCGAGGGCGTGCACGAGCTCGTGGACCGGCAGGGCCGCAAGCGAGACGACACCGAGCAGGACGGCCCAGCGCAGGCTGAGCCCCTCCCCCACGCCGGCTGCGAGGGGCACCGCCACGAGTGCCAGGGTCGCCGCGAGGCTGACCGCGGACCATGTGGCCACGCGGGTGCGCAGGGCCTCGTCGCCCAGGATGTCTATGTCCTCCACCACGTCCATAGCCCCATTGTCCCACAGGCGGGGCCCGCTGCACGGGGTCTTGATGCCGGCATTGCCTTGGTGCCTGGGGTCAGACCCCCACGACCCCCAACGGGCCACGAGCCTGTAACACCTGCGGCGGGGCGTTGTGGGATAATCGGCCCGTTACGAACGCTCACCACCCAGAGGGGCAGCACATGTCTGACGAGAACCGCCCGCACTTTCCCCGTCGCGCCGTCATAACCGGCGGCATGCCCTACGGCAACAAGAACCTCCACTTCGGCCACATCGGTGGCGTCTTCGTGCCGGCCGACTTCTTCGCCCGCTTCCTGCGCGACCGCATCGGCAAGGAGAACGTCGTCTTCGTCTCCGGCACCGACTGCTACGGCTCCCCCATCATGGAGGGCTACCGCAAGAAGGTCGAGGCCGAGGGCTACGACGGCACTATCACCGACTACGTCCGTGCCAACCACGACGCCCAGAAGGCGGCCCTCGACGCCTACGGCATCTCGCTCGACCTCTACGCCGGCTCCGGCCTCGACCCGGCCAAGCCCGTCCACGCCGAGGTGTCCCGCGAGGTTCTGGAGCGTCTGCACGAGCGCGGCTACCTCCGCAAGATGTCCACCCTGCAGTTTTTTGACACCAAGGCCGGCCAGTTCCTCAACGGCCGCCAGGTCATCGGCAAGTGCCCCGTGCGCGGCTGCAAGTCCGAGAAGGCCTATGCCGACGAATGCGACCTTGGCCACCAGTTCGATCCCGAGGAGCTCATCGACCCCGTCTCGCAGCTCACGGGCACCAAGCCCGAGCTTCGCCCGGCGGAGAACTGGTACTTCGACCTGCCCGCCTTCCGCGACGACCTCGAGTCCCTCATGGACGAGTGGGACCTCGACCCCCAGGTACGCGACGTCGTGACCAAGACCGTGCGCGAGTCGCTCGCCGCCCCCGTGATCTACATTCAGGGCAAGTTCCGCGAGGCCTTCGACGCCATTGAGGCCGACCTTCCCGCCCACACGACCCACGAGGCGGAGGGCAACGCGCAGTCCTTCTCGGTGGAGTTCGCCGACTGGGAGGCCCGCGACAAGGCTCGCGAGGTCCTCGAGGGCGCTGGCGTGCGCTTCCGCACCGGCAAGACCCTCCTGCCCTTCCGCCTCACCGGCAACATCGACTGGGGCGTCCCCGCGCCCGACATGGACGGCACCCACGACCTCACCATCTGGTGCTGGCCCGAGAGCCTCTGGGCCCCCATCTCCTTCGTCCGCACGGCGCTCGAGCTCGACGCCGCCTCGGGCGCCCATCGCTACTCCTCCGACGACTGGCGCGACTGGTGGTGTGCCGAGGACGCCAAGGTCTTCCAGTTCATCGGCCAGGACAACATCTACTTCTACTGCGTGGCGCAGCCCGCGCTCTGGAATGCCCTGGACTGGGGTCTCTTCCAGGACACGCCCGTGGCCAACTACCACATACTCTTTATGAACAAGAAGGCCTCCAGCTCGGGCGCCATCAAGCCGCCCATGGCGGGCGAGCTCCTGGACCACTACACCGCAGAGCAGCTGCGCTGCCACTGGCTCTCCCTTGGCCTCGACGCCAAGGCCGTGAGCTTCGCGCCCAAGCCCTACGACACCTCCGTGAGCCACAAGGACAAGAAGACCGGCGAGGTCGTGCTCGTAAAGGACGACCCGCGCGTGGTCGACCCCGCCCTCAAGGAGTCCGCCTTCCTCACGAACATCTTCAACCGTCTGGCCCGCAGCTGCTTCTACGGGGCGCAGAAGGCCCTCGGCGGCCACCTGCCCGGCGTGGCGGCCACGGACGACGTGGCCGAGGCCTGCCGCAAGGCCACACTCGACTACGAGCAGCACGCCTACGTCTTCGACGCGCATGGGTCGCTCGCGATTGCCGAGGACTTCTGCCGCGAGGCAAACAAGCGCTGGGGCGCCGAGTCCAAGGCCGCCAGGGACGACGCTGCCGCCTACGAGCAGGCGCTCGCCAACGCCTTTGCCGCCCTGCGCACGGTCACGCTCCTCATGCACCCCGCTGCGCCCTTTGGCTGCGAGAAGATCTGCGAGTACCTGGCCTTCCCGGCGGAAGCGTTCTTCTCGTGGGATCACGCCTTCGAGTCTCCGGCAGAGCTTGCGGCCGCACTCGGAGAGGACCCGTCCCAGCACCTGTGCGTGGAGCTGCCGCCCCGCTACGACTTCTTCGAGAAGCACCCCAGCCAGGCGTAGTGCGGGCAAGGGGCCACACGCAGGCAAGAAGCCCATCAGCCGGAAGGTGCACCATGGCATCTGCGAACAAGTCCGACCACCAGGAGGTGCCCCCCGTTCCCGAGGGGCACTTTCCCTCTCCCTATGCAAGGCCCAGCCGCCCACCGGTGGCTGCCCTCAGGGTACCCATGGCAGACGGCGCCCAGGTGGCCGCCTTTGTCTATGCGCCGGACGGTGTGTCGGACGCCCCCGGCACGCCCTTTGGCGTGGACGTGACGGTGCCGCCGGTCCTTTTCCTCCACGGCAACGGCGAGGAGCACGGGATCTTCGGGCCGATCGTCGATGCCGTGGTAGCCGGCGGCAGGTCGGCCGTCTGCGTGGACTCGCGAGGCCAGGGCAGGTCGTCCCGTGGCACGGCGCGCCTGACCTATGAGCTCATGGCCGCCGACGCCCTGGAGGTCCTAAGCCGTCTGGGCGTGACGCAGGCACACGTGGTGGGCTTCTCCGATGGCGCGATCGAGGGCCTCCTGCTTGCCCGCGACCACGGGCCCCGCGTGCTCTCGCTCACCTCGATCGGGGCCAACCTCACCCCCGACGGCGTGATCGACGATGGTTGGGACATGGCCGCGATAGCGGACGTCAACGCTTCCTGGGCCGCCTGGGCACGGCGGGCGGAGTCCAGCGCGCTGGACGCAGGACTTCTCTCCCCCAGGGTGGACGAGGCGCAGGCCACGGCCGACCTCATGCGCCTCATGATGGAGGAGCCGCACATAGACCCCGCCTCCCTCGGCTCCATCACGTGCCCCGTGACGGTCATGGTGGGCGAGAAGGACGTGATCGAGCCCACGGAGACCGTAGCGATCGCCCGTGCGATCCCCGGTGCGCGGGCCTATGTGAGCCCCGGAAACGGGCACTCGCTCCCCAAGCACGCGCCGGGAGAGGTCGCCCGCATGGTGCTTGCCACAATCGGGCGCAACGACCTCAGGCGACCGCTCGGCGGACGCCGTCTGCCCCCCGGCAACGTGGTGGTCTGCCATGTGGGTTCGGAGTGGGCAGACGCCATCGACGGCCTGTACGCACGCGTGGTCGACGTCCCCGGCGACACCTCCGGCTGGCATGCCGGCGCATGGCCGCCGCCAGGGCTGGCGGACAGCTTGCTCGCGCAGGGCAGCACCTGGTGCGCCTTCGACACGACCGACGTGGTCGACGGCGTACCAGTCTGGGGCGCACGGGTCCTGGGTGCCGTCTCGCTCGATGGGGACACGGGAATCGACTGCGAGGGCAAGCCCGACTGGGAGGATGCCCCCGGCGCCGAGCTGGGAGTGCACTTGCTTGCGGTCGACCCCGCCGCGCGCGGGCGACACGTGGCCGTGGCGCTGCTCGACCATGCCGTACGCGAGGCACAGGCCCAGGGCAAGCGCTTCATCCGTCTCAACACCTCGCCCGAGAACGTGGCTGCCAACGCCCTCTACCAGGGGTTCGGCTTCGAGCGGCACCGGCCGCTGCGACTTCCGTATGCAGGGCTGGACATCTCCGCCTGGACCAACCTCTGGCAGCTGGAGGTCTGACGCCGCTGGTTTACTGACGCCACCGGTTGCCCGACGCCACCGCTTGCCCGACGCCACCGGTTGGCCGACGCCGCCGGTGCCCTTTTGTGCGCCGCAAATGGGCAGCTGTGACGGGCAAACGTGCGGGACTGCGCGGCAAACGTGCCCCCGCCACCCATGCCCTTTTGTAAGGCACAAACGGGCATTGCCGGCGGGCAAACGTGCAATCCCGCGTGGCAAAAGGGCTTCCGCCACCGCTGCCCTTTTGTAAGGCACAAACGGGCATTGCCGGCGGGCAAATGTACAGAACTGCGTGGCAAACGTGCAATCCCGCGTGACAAAAGGGCTTCCGCCGCCGGTGCCCTTTTGTGCGCCGCAAATGGGCAGCTGTGACGGGCAAACGTGCGGCGTAGCGTCGCAAACGTGCAATCCCGCGGGACAAACGTGTGAGTCAACGTCACAAATGCGCACAACTGCCCGCCAACGCCCGCCAAAGCCCGCCAACGCCCGCCGCGTCCCCTACGCGCCGACCTGCTGCGCCGGGAAGGTAACCGTGATGCTGGTCCCCACGTCGGGCGTGCTCTTGAGGTCCAGGTCGGCACCGTGGAAGGCAGCCGCATGCTTGACGATGGCAAGCCCCAGGCCAGTGCCGCCGCGCGCCCGCGACCGGCCCTTGTCCACGCGATAGAAGCGCTCGAAGACCTTGGCCTGATCCTCCTCGGGAATCCCGATCCCCGTGTCGCTCACGCGCACGCTCGGCCGCCCGTCTCGCGGGTACACCCACACGAACACCTTGCCGTTGGGCCGGTTATATCGCACCGCGTTGCTCACTATGTTGGCAACAAGCTCGTCCAGCAGGCGCGCATTGCCCTGTACCACTGAGCTCACACCCTGCACGCGGATCCTCACGCCGGTCTCAGCTGCCTTCTGCTCGTAGCGCGAGGCCACGTCGTTCGCTATGGACAGCAGGTCGCAGGTCTCGATCTCGCCAAAGAGGGCTCGTGAGTTCGTGCGCTCCGATTCGTCCAGCTTGGAGAGCATGAGGATGTCGTTCACCAGCGAGGTCAGTCTCTGGGCATCGTCGTAGATCCGGCCTGCAAAGCCGCTCACGTCCTCCGGCTTCACGATGCCGTCGCGGATGAGCTCAGCGGCGCCGCTTATGGAGGCGATGGGGGTCTTGAGCTCGTGCGTCACGTTGGAGGTGAACTCCCGGCGGATGTCGTCCGCGTTCTGGATGGCCTCCATGCGCTGCATGAGGGCGGCATGCTGCTCGTTGAGCCGCTCCACCAGAGGTCCCAGCTCCTCGTAGGGCGCGGCGGCATCCCCCGACGAGGGGTCGATCCCCGCGATGGGCCTCACCAGCGCCACCGACAGCCAGCGCGACACGAACCACGTGGCCATGAGCGCCACAGCCAGCACGACCAAGAGCACTGCCAGCTCGCGCTGGAGGACACCCAGGAAGCTCTCCCGGAAGTAGGCCAGGCGCACGACGTTGCCAGACTCCAAGCGCCGCGCGTCGTACATCTGGACCTTGCCCAGAGAGGTGGAGTCCCTCTCGCTCCAGCCCTCGCCGTTGATCAGGGCATCCCGCACCTCGGGCCGGTCCGCATGGTTGCCAAGCCGTGTGGCGTCCTCGGCGGAGTCGTAGAGGACGGTTCCGTTGTGGGCTATGAGGGTCACCCGGAAGTCCCCGAGCTCGGCCCCGCTCAGGAGCGCCACGTCGTTGTCGGTCTGGTTGAGTATCGAAGCCAGGGCCTGGCACTCATGGGAAAGCTGGCGGCGGGCATCGGCGCCCGCCGCCAGCTGGTATACGCCCGCAGCCATCAGCGTGACCACCACGGCTACCACGCTCATGCAGGCCGCCATGGTGGCAAAGAGCCTGTTGCGAAGCGATGGTATGCCGTTCCTCACGCCCACGAGGCGCCTAGCCCTTCACGCGATATCCCACGCCACGCACCGTCTCGATGAGGTCGGAGTGCTTGCCCAGCTTGGCGCGCAGCTGCTGCACGTGAACGTCCACCGTGCGCGAGCCGCCGTCGAAGTCCCAGCCCCACACGCGCTGGAGGAGCTGCTCGCGAGTGAAGACCACGCCCGGCTCCCTCATCAGGAACTCCAGCAGGTCGAACTCGCGCAGCGTGAGCTGTAGGGCCTTGCCGTTGCAGGTGGCCTCACGGCGGTCCGGCCACAGGCTCACCCCGTCCACGGTGAGGACCTCCTCGGCATGGCGCTGCTCGCGCCCGGCACGCCTCAGGAGGGCCCTCGTACGGCTGACCATCTCCATCATGCCAAAGGGCTTGGCCAGGTAGTCATCTGCCCCGGAATCGAGCGCACGGACCTTGTCGAGCTCCGCGTCCTTGGCCGTGAGCATCATGACTGGCACGCGCGAGAGCCCAGGAGTCTGCCTGATGCGGGCCAGGATCTGGAGCCCGTCCGCATCAGGCAGCATGACATCGAGAAGGACGGCGTCGGGCGTACGCTCCGAGCATGCCTTGCGGAACTCCGCGTCGTCGCAGCACCCCCTGGCCTCGATGCCGGCCTGGGAGAGCGCGTAGATGGTGAGCTCACGGATGTTCTTGTCGTCCTCGACGTAGTAGACCACGGCTTACTCGTTCTCCCCCAAGACGTGCCCGCGATAGGCGCCGGTCGAGCGGAAGATCGCCCAGTCGGCGATGGACTTGGCAAGGTCGCCAATGCGCTCGAAGTACTTGCCCACCATCAGGAGCTCGGGCAGGTACTTGGCCGAACCCTTACCGTCGCGGATAAGGCCCACCAGGCGGTCGGTCGCCTCGCCATAGAGGCTGTTGACCTTGTCGTCGGTCTCGATCACGACCTGCGCCTTCTCAACGTCGGAGTCCAGGAAGGCCGTGATGGAGTCCTCCACCATGCTGGCCGAGATCTCGGCCATCTGGGCGAACTCGTCCACGAACTTGTCGATGGACTTCTGCGGCATCTCCTGCAGGAGGAAGGTGGCGTCGCGGGTCATGTCGTCGATGTGCGAGAGGTCGCTCACGATGCGGAAGGCGCCGGTCACGAAGCGGAAGTCCGCGCCGATGAGGGGCTGCTGGAGAAGCATGACGTCGAAGCAGGTGTCCTCCAGCTGGCTGCGCAGGCGGTCCTCCGTCTTGCGGCCGCCGAGCACCTTCTCGGCCACGCTCTTGTCGCCCTTGGCCGCCTCTGAGATGCCGCGGATGTCGCCAGCGGCCTTGCGGGAGTAGCTCTTGAGCAGGGTCTCGATGCTGTTGAGCTGCTCGGTGAGCTTGGTACGGGTTGTGATGGGCATTAGCTGAACCTCCCCGATAGATATTCCTGGGTGCGCTGTTCCTTGGGGTTAGAGAAGACCTCTACCGTGGGGCCCGACTCGATAAGGTTACCACGGTAGAAGAAGGCCGTCTTGTCGGCCACGCGGGTGGCCTGCTGCATGTTGTGCGTGACGACCACCACGGTGTGCTCCTGGGCAAGTTCGACCATGAGCTGCTCCACGATGGAGGTGGAGATGGGATCCAGGGCCGAGGTGGGCTCGTCCATGAGAAGAACCTCCGGCTCCGTGGCCAGGGCACGCGCTATGCAGAGGCGCTGGGCCTGGCCACCGGAGAGGGCAAGGCCGCTCTTGGCCAGGTTGTCCTTGACCTCGTCCCAAAGGGCGGCCTCGGTGAGCGTGCGCTCGCAGATCTCGTCGCCCTCCTCCTTGCTGAGCTTGCCCATGCGGGCAGGCCCGTAGAGGATGTTGTCGCGGATGCTCATGGGGAAGGGGTTGGGGTGCTGGAAGACCATGCCCACGCGAACGCGCAGGGCGTTGGCGTCCATCTCGAAGATCTGCTGTCCCTCGAACTTGAGGGTGCCCTCGGTCTTTACCCCCTCCGTGAAGTCGCACATGCGGTTGAAGGTGCGCAGCAGCGTCGTCTTGCCACAGCCAGAGGGCCCGATGAAGGCCGTGCAGCGCGACTTGGGGATGTCCAGATTGATGTGCTTGAGTGCCTGGAAGCCGCCGTTGTCGTACCAGAGGTCGAAGTCCTTGACCTCGATCTCGGTCTCCACGCCCTGGACGGAGCGATGCTCGCTCTGCTCGAATACCCTGTCCTGACTCATCCGAACCTCCCCGTAAGGTAGTCCACGAGCTTCTGGTCCTTGGGGTTGGAGAAGATCTGCTTCGTGGGGCCCGTCTCGACCATGTCGCCCACGTAGAAGAACGCGGTGCGGTCGGAGACGCGCGTGGCCTGCTCCATGTTGTGCGTGACGATGGCCTCGCAGATGCCGGTGCTCGCGATGTCGCGGATGGTCTCCTCCACGCTCATGGTGGAGAGCGGGTCGAGCGCCGAGCAGGGCTCGTCGTAGAGGATCACGTCCGGCTTCATTGCAAGGGTGCGGGCGATGCAGAGGCGCTGCTGCTGGCCGCCGGAGAGGGCGTAGGCGGAGCGGTCGAGCTTGTCCTTCACCTCGTCCCAGAGAGCCGCCTGCTTGAGCGAGGTCTCCACGAGCTCGTCTGCCTGCTCCTTGCTGCGGATGCGGCCGTGGCGCTTGGGGGCAAAGAGGATGTTCTCGCGGATGGACTTGCGGAAGGGCGTGGGCTGCTGGAAGACCATGCCGATGGACTTGCGCAGCTCGTAGAGGTTCTCCTTGGGCGTGTTGATGTCATGGCCGTGGTAGTTGATGTGGCCACCCACCGCGCAATGGGGAATCTCGCGGTTCATGAGGTTGAGGCAGCGCAGGAAGGTGGACTTGCCGCAGCCGGAGGGTCCTATGAGGGCCGTGACCTCCCCCGCCGCGAAGGTCAGATTGGTGGGGTGGAGCGCCTCGTGCGTGCCGTAGGTGACGGTCACGTCCTCGGTCGTGAGGATGATGTCTCTAGTGTTCGTCATTCGGCAGTCATCTTCTTTGCGAGGGCCTTGCCCAGCACGCGGGCGAGGACGTTGAACAGGAGGATGCAGATCATGAGCATGGCGGCGCAGCCCCAGGCTATGACGTCGTTGCCCTGGGAGGGTTCCATCCTGAGCTTCCAGATGTGCACGGCCATGGTCTCGGCCGGACGGAAGATGTTCCAGGGGTTGGTGGGCGAGCCGAAGTTCGTGGAGGCGAAGTTCAGGCGCGCCGGCGCCGAGCCGGAGGTGAAGATGAGTGCTGCGGCCTCGCCGAACACGCGGCCGGCGGAGATGACGACGCCAGTGACGATGGCCGGCATGGCCGCGGGCAGCAGGATCTTGGTCGTGGTCTCCCAGCGCGTGAGGCCCATGGCGAGCGAGGCGTCGCGCTGGCTGCGGGGGACGTCCTCCAGGGCCTGCTGGATGGTGCGGACCAGGATGGGGATGTTGAACATGGTGAGCGCCAGGGCGCCAGAGAGGATGGAGACGTGGAAGTTGCACACCACCACAAAGAAGAGCGAGCCGAACATGCCCACGACGATGGACGGCAGCGAGCTCAGGGTCTCGATGGCAGTCTTGGCCGCCGCTGTGACCCAGTTCTCAGGCGCGTACTCCACCAGGAAGATGGCCGCGCCCAGACTGATGGGCACAGAGAAGAGCAGCGTCCACAGCAGCATGTAGAAGGAGTCGAAGAGCTCGAAGGAGATGCCGGGGTTCTCGTCGTCCAAGGGCGAGTTGGTGAGGAAGCCGGGGGTGAGCATCTTGCCAAGGCCCTGGAAGAGGATGTAGACGACGATGGCCGCGAGCAGGGCCAGGACGAGACCGACGATGAGGGTCAGGATGCCCGTGGCGATCTTGTCCTGCTTGCCGATCTTTGCGGCATGGGCGTCAAGGTCTCTAGTCATGCTTTGCCGCCCCCTTGGAGCCGATGAGGTGGATGATGAGGATGAAGAAGAGCGACATGGCCAGAAGGATCAGGCCGAGCGACCAGAGGGCGTGGTACTCCACGGAGCCGGTGGTGGCGTTGGAGAGGCCCGAGGTCAGGGCCGTGGTGAGCGTGGCCGCGGGGTCCAGCAGGCCGGCAGGCATGGACTTCTCCACGCCACCGATGACCATCTGGACGGCCAGGGTCTCGCCGAAGGCGCGGGTCATGCCCATGATCACGGCCGTCATGAGGGAGGGCATGGCGGACTTGAGCACCACGTGCCACACGGTCTGCCAGCGGGTGCAGCCCAGGGCGTAGGAGCCCTCGCGGTACGCGTTGGGAACGGCGGCCAGGGCGTCGATGGAGAGCGTGGTCACGGTTGGCAGGATCATGACGGCGAGCACGATGGCGCCGGAGAGGATGCCCGCGCCGGTGCCGGCGGCAGCGCCAAAGATGGACCGCATGGCGGCGTTCACGACGGTGAGGCCGATGAGGCCGTAGACGACGGACGGGATGCCCACCAGGAGCTCCACCAGGGGCTGGAAGATCTTGCGGCCGAAGCCGGGTTGGATCTCCACCACGAAGATGGCAGAGCCGAGCGCGATGGGGAGGGTGAAGAGGGTGGAGAGGAGGGTGACGGAGAAGGACCCGACGATCAGCGGGAGGGCACCAAAGCGGCCGTCCGACGGAATCCAGTTCTGGCCCGTGATGAAGGAACCGAAGCCGATGCCGTCCGCGAAGAAGGTCGTGAGGCCCTGCTGGGCCACCATGAAGATGAGGGCGACTACGACGATGGCCACTACTGCCACGCAAGCGCCCGTGAGGCCCAGGCCGACGCTCTCGAGCTGGCCCTTGGGCATCATCTTCTTGTCCTTGTACTCCTCCTTGGTCTTAGCCATGGAGAACCTTTCTACGAAAGACGGGGCGCCATGGGTCCCACGGCGCCCCGCCCCCTATCAGGGCAAGAGCCCTGCGACGATTTACTTGTTGGAGATGTTGCCGTCGGCGTCCTTCTGGACCTTCATGCCGGAGACGGGGATGAAGCCGTCCTTCTCCACGAGCTCGCCCTGGACCTCGTCGGAGAGCATGTAGTCGATAAAGGCCTTGGTGACCTCGTCGGCGTCAGCCGGGGTATAGCAGTGCTCGTAGGCCCAGATCTTGAAGTCGCCGGACTCGACGTTCTCGGCCGTGGGCGCCACACCGTCGACGGAGAGGGCCTTGAACTTGGAGTCGTCGTAGTAGGAGAAGGCGAGGTAGGAGATGGAGCCCTCGGTCTGCTGGACCTTCTCGACGACGGTGCCGGAGGAGTCCTCCTCGGCCACGGGCTTCCAGGAGTCGGGCACGGTGGCACCCTGGAGCACGGCGGCCTCGAAGGTGGCGCGGGTGCCGGAGCCGGGCTTGCGGTTGATCACCTGGATGGGGCCGGCGGTGCCGCCCACCTCCGACCAGTCGGTAATCTCGCCGGTGAAGATGCCCTTGAGCTGCTCGGTTGAGAGGTCGTCGACGTCGACATTGGAGTTCACAATCGGGCCCATGCCCACGACGGCCACCTGGTTGTCAACGAGCTTCTCCACGTCGGCAGCCTCCAGCTTGGCCTCGGCGAACACGTCGGAGCGGCCGATCTGGGCCTTGCCGTCCTTGACGTCGGACAGGCCCTGGCCAGAGCCACCGCCGGTGACGGAGATGGAGACGTCGGGGTTGGCGTCCATGAACTTGTTTGCCGCGTCCTCGACGAGGGCCTGGAACGAGGTGGCGCCGGAGCACACGATGGTACCGGAGAGGCTGGAGGAGCCGGAGTCGCCAGCGCCCGCGTCCGCGGAGCCGGAGTCGCTCGAGGAGCCGGAGCCGCCGCAGCCAGCGACGCCAAGGCCGGCGAGCACCGCCGCGCTGCCCATGAGACCGAGGAACTTACGACGAGAGATGTCCTGCATGGTTCTCCTTTCAGAGGTTGTGGTCCGTGCAGGTTGGTCCCGCCGGGCCGCTTCGAGTTGAACTCTAGGCGGACACGTCCTCGCAACACCCCCGGTCGGGCGAGCCTTACCCTCCCGTGACGCCGCATTACATTTCCTTTACATTTCTTGACGTACGAAACACCTATCCTGACCTGCGGCCTTACACAACTTTCAGGTCTCTGAACCACCTCGGTCCTGGCTGTCACGGCACCTCGGTCCTGGCTGTCACGCCACAGTCCTCGTCACGTCTCGTCGGCCCGACCCCACACCCTCTGCACGACGCCCCTGCTCACGCCGCAGATCCGCTCGACCTGACGAACGGAGACACCCTTACCCTTCAGGCGCTTCAAGCACTCGTTTCTCCGAGGCCGTGGCAGACTTCCCAGGGCATGCGCCACCTCGCACCCCAACTCGTCCTCGATGACGCTTCGGGCTCGTTCGTCCCTACCAAGCCCCATTGCATCGGCATCCGCCGGCAGTCCGTCCGCTTCGTCATCGCCTTCCTGCGCGTGGAACTGCGTGAACGCATCCTGCGACCCAAAGAGGCCCAAGGCTTTCTCCGCATCGCACACGAACCCCTTGCGAAGCACCGGTACGCCAAGGCACTCCCGGTAGCCGCTCCAGGGGTATTCCAGGCAACTGGCCACGAGCCCTGCCACGATTGGGTTACGGTTTACATACCTGATGGCCTCGAGGAGCTGCACCTCCCCATGGATTGCGACGCTCTTGAACGAGTTCTGATATACGTGGCCGACGTGGTCATACTTGTCGTTGAAGTAGCGTGCATGCCACGTATCGAGCTTCCGCATGAAGCCGGAGAGCACCGGCATCGCAGCGCGAACCACCATATGGACGTGGTTGTCCATAAGGCACCACGCATATATGTCCATGTCCAAGTCAGCGCTGTAGCGAACGACAGCACCGAGATAGCGCATGCAGTCCTCCGCGTCCTCGAAGAGCACCATCCGGCCGACCCCACGGGTCATGACGTGGTAGAAATCGAACTCACTCAGCTCTCGCGGCTTATTTGCCATGAACGCCCCCCGCATCCCTATCCCCACCCATGCATCGGTGATAGGTATTAGAGCACTGATGGACTAGTTCCACAGCATCAATTCCCGTAATTTTGGCGGAAGATTCGTGGAAGATTCGACAGGTCATACGTCCTGTCTTGCCGAGCCATTTAGCTGGTATTTGTTGAAATCTTTGCTTATGAAAAGGTGGCCGAAAGACTCGTATAGAGATAAGTGCAAGCTACCTGTAAGGTACGCGAAGAAATGCCTCGCTAGAAACCGTGACAGGCAGGACCGAGGTGGCGTGACAGAGGTGGCGTGACAGGCAGGACCGAGGTGGTAGGGCTGGCAGGGCCGCGCCAGGCCGTCAAGAATTTGTTCGGTACCTTGACATCAGATGCTTCGGTACCTAGCATTTGCTAGCGGAACGAAAGGAAACATATGGACAAAGACATACCCACCCCATCAGGGGAGCCGGCCAAAGAGGAGCCGATGGACACGGAGCGGCAGATCCTGCGCGACCTCGGCTACTTCGGGCACTTCCTCCACATGCATGCCGGGGGGCGCAGCGGCAAGCAGCACATCCTCCGCAAGCTCCTCGCCAACGGCGGCCACCTGACCCAGCGCGAGCTCGCGGAACACACGGACCTCTCGTCGGCCGCGCTCTCGGAGGTCCTCTCCAAGCTCGAGGCCGAGGGCCTCATCGCGCGCACCCGGTCGGACGTTGACCGCCGCCAGCTGGACATCGCGCTCACCGAGAAGGGCGACAAGGTCGCCCACCAGTGCCTCGAGGACCACCTGGCCTTCCGTCGCGTGGCCTTCGCCCCGCTCGCGCCCGAGGAGCGCGAGCGGTTCCTCGCCGACCTCGAGGTGGTCCGCAAGCACTGGACGGCCCTCGAGGAATCCGAGCGCAGCCCCCAAACACGCAGCAAGGAGATGGTCGCCCGATGAGCGAGCCCACCAAGATGCCCACCAAGGAGCAGATAGAGAAGCGCGAGAAGGAGATCAACGCCCTTATCGCCGCCGACGAGGAGGCGCGCAGCCTCCCCAACCTCAAGCTCGGCGAGATCCTCCGCGTCCTCGGCCGGTCCGTCCGCGAGTTCAAGCGCCCGGCCATCGCCACCCCCGTGCTGGTGACGGCCGAGGTCGTGATCGAGTGCATCATCCCCTTCATCACGGCGCAGCTGATCGACCAGATGAACCTGGGCGCCGGCATCGACGTGATCGGCGGCTACAGCCTGATCCTCATCGCGCTCGCGCTCGCCTCGCTGGCCGTGGGCACGGCGGCCGGCATCACGGCCGCGAACGCCGCCACCGGCTTCGCGCGCAATCTCCGCCACGACATTTTCGAGGCCATCCAGCGCTTCTCCTTCTCCAACATCGACCGCTTCTCCACGAGCTCGCTCGTGACGCGCCTCACCACCGACACCACCAACGTCCAGCAGTCCTTCATGATGATCACCCGAGGCGCCATCCGCGCCCCCATGATGATTACCTTCTCGATCATCATGGCCTTCCTCACGGGCGGGCCCATGGCGGTGGTCTACGTCTTCGTGTCCATCGCGCTTGCGGCGGGAATCTTTGGCATCGCCGTCAAGACAATGCCCATGTTCCGACGGATCTTCCGCAAGTACGACCACGTGAACGACTCCGTTGAGGAGAACGTCCGCGGCATCCGCGTGGTCAAGTCCTTCGTGCGCGAGGACTATGAGAAGCAGAAGTTCAACGAGGCCTCGGGCTCGCTCTATCACGACTTCCGCCACGTGGAGAAGATCCTGGCCTTCAACGGCCCCCTCATGACGCTGGCCGTGGACACGATCTACGCCTTCGTCGTCTACTTCGGTTCCATGAGCATCGTGTCGAGCGCCGGCGCGAACATGAACGTGGGCCAGATGTCCGCGCTCATCACCTATGGCTTCTCCATGCTCATAAGCCTCATGATGTTCTCCATGCTCTTCGTCATGATCACCATGAGCGAGGAGTCCGCCCGGCGTATCTGCGAGGTCCTGCTCGAGGAACCCGACCTCAAGAACCCCGAGGACCCCGTGACGGAGGTCAAGGACGGCTCCATAGACTTCGACCACGTGAGCTTCCGCTACGACGCCCAGGCCGAGCGCGTGGCCCTGGACGACGTCGACCTGCACATCAAGAGCGGCGAGGTCATCGGCATCATCGGCGGCACCGGCTCCTCCAAGTCCACGCTGGTGCAGCTCGTGAGCCGCCTCTACGACGTGACCGAGGGCTCGGTGCGCGTGGGCGGCGTGGACGTGCGCGACTACGACCTGGACACCCTGCGCGACCAGGTAGCCATGGTCCTGCAGCGCAACGTCCTCTTCTCTGGCACCATCAAGGACAACCTCCGCTGGGGCGACCAGGACGCCACCGACGAGGAGCTCGAGGAGGCCTGCAAGCTGGCCCAGGCCGACGAGTTCATCCAACTCCTGCCCGACAAGTACGACACCTGGATCACCCAGGGAGGCACCAACGTATCCGGCGGCCAGAAGCAGCGCCTCTGCATCGCGCGCGCCCTTCTCAAGAAGCCCAAGGTCCTCATACTGGACGACTCCACGAGCGCCGTGGACACCAAGACCGACAAGCTCATCCGTGCCGGCTTCAGGAGCTACATCCCCGAGACGACCAAGATCATCATCGCCCAACGCACGAGCTCGGTGGAGGATGCCGACCGCATCGTGGTCATGAAGGACGGCCGCATCGACGCCGTGGGCACCCACGAGGAGCTCCTGCGGACGAACGAGATCTACCGCGAGACGTACACCACGCAGAACAAGCAGTCCCACGACGTCAAGATGGGCCAGATGGACCGCCAGGCGCTGCGCGGCACCACCGAAGCCACCGACACCCCGAAGGAGGCCTAGCATGCCAGGACCGCGCGCAAAGAGTGGCAACGGCAAGGGTGCCCGCAACCCGGGCCAGGTCGTCAAGCGCACCATAAGGATGGTCTTCAAGTACTACCCCGTGCAGACGGGGGTCATCATCGCATGCATCGTGGGAAGCTCGATCATGGGATCGCTCCCCTCGGTCTTCCTCCAGCAGGCCATCACGGTCGTGGAGGACACCTGGCAGGGCGGGGACTGGGCCGCCGCCCAGCCAAGGATCCTGCAGATCCTGGTCGGCCTCCTGACCATGTACGTGATATCTATCGCCTGCCAGCTGGTCCAGGGCCAGCTGGGCGCCACGGTGACCCAGGGCACCCTCATGAAGGTCCGCGACGAGATGTTCGATCACATGGAGGACCTGCCCATCAGCTACTTCGACCGCCACCAGCGCGGCGACATCATGTCCCACTACACCAACGACGTGGACACCCTGCGCCAGCTCGTGGGCGTGGCACTCCCCAACCTGCTCACCATGGCCATCGCCATGGGGTCGGTCCTTGTCATCATGCTCTGGTACTCGCTGCCCCTAACCTGCGTGGTGCTCGTCATGGTTGCGGTCATGGCCTGGCTCACGCGCTTCTTTGGCGGCAGGTCCGCCAAGCACTTCCTGGCCCAGCAGGTGGCCCTGGCCAAGGCAGAGGGCTTTGCCGAGGAGTCCATGGCAGGCGAGAAGGTCATCAAGGTCTTCACGCACGAGGCCCGCACCCAGGCGGACTTCGACAAGGTCAACGACGAGCTCTGGGAGGCCTCGCGCAAGGCCACGACCTATGGCAACATCCTGGGCCCCATCCTCATGAACATGGGCAACCTAGCCTACGTGATCGTGGCCCTCATGGGTGGCGTCTTCCTGGCCGCAGGCATCCCCAACCCCTCCATCGGCGGCTATGCCCTCACCATCTCGGTGGTCATCCCCTTCCTCAACATGACCAAGCGCTTCGCCGGCTCCATCGGCCAGGTGTCGCAGCAGATCAACTTCGTGGTCATGGGCCTTGCCGGCGCCGAGCGCATCTTTGACCTGCTGGACGAGGAGCCCGAGGTCGACGACGGATACGTGACCCTCGTGAACGTCCGCAAGGGCGCCGACGGCCAGCTCGAGGAGACCACCGAGCGCACCGACCAGTGGGCCTGGAAGCACCCCCACCAGGAGACGGGCGCGATCACCTATACGCCGCTCAAGGGCGACGTGAGGCTCTTTGGCGTGGACTTCTCCTACGACGGCCGCAAGATGGTCCTGCACGACGTCTCCATCTACGCCAAGCCCGGCCAGAAGGTGGCCTTCGTGGGCGCCACGGGTGCCGGCAAGACCACGATCACCAACCTGATCAACCGCTTCTACGACATAGACGACGGCAAGATCCGCTACGACGGCATCAACATAAACAAGATCAAGAAGGCCGACCTGCGTCGCTCGCTGGGCATCGTGCTCCAGGACGTGAACCTCTTCACCGGCACCGTGATGGACAACATCCGCTACGGACGCCTGGACGCCACGGACGAGGAGTGCATCGGCGCGGCCAAGCTGGCGGGTGCCGACAGCTTCATCCAGCGCCTGCCCGAGGGCTACCAGACCATGCTGACCGACAACGGCGCCCAGCTCTCCCAGGGCCAGCGGCAGCTCCTCTCCATCGCCCGCGCCGCCGTGGCCGACCCGCCCGCCATGATCCTCGACGAGGCCACGAGCTCCATCGACACCCGCACCGAGCAGATCGTGCAGCGCGGCATGGACGCCCTCATGGCCGACCGCACCACCTTCGTGATCGCCCACCGACTCTCCACCGTGCGCAACTCCGACGTGATCATCGTGCTTGACCACGGCCGCATCATCGAGCGTGGCACGCACGACGAGCTTATCGCCAAGCACGGGACCTACTACCAGCTCTACACGGGTGCCTTCGAGCTCGAGTAGGCACCTCGGTCCTGATTGTCACGGCACCTCGTGTCACGGCACCTCGGTCCTGATTGTCACGCTCTGCCAAGCCCTGGCGTGACAGTTAGGACCGAGGTGCCCTTCGGTGCCCTTCCCTTTCGACCCACACAGGAGACCTACGTGCTTCTCGCCATCATCTACCTCGCCTTCATAGGTCTCGGCCTGCCCGACTCGCTGCTTGGCTCCGCCTGGCCCCAGATGTCTGGCGACCTCGGCGCCCAGACCTCTGCCGCGGGACTCGTGACCATGACCATCTGCGCCTGCACGATCGTCTCCTCCCTCGCCTGCGACGCCCTCCAGCGCCGCCTGGGCACGGCGCGCCTCACCACCGCCTCCGTCGCGCTCACGGCGGCAGGCATCCTGGGCTTCTCGCGCGTGACCGAGTTCTGGCAGCTCGTGGCCATCGCGGTGCCCTACGGCCTTGGTGCCGGCGCCGTCGACGCGGCACTCAACGCCTACGCCGCGGTCCACCTCAAGCCCATGCACGTGAGCTGGCTCCATTGCTGCTGGGGCATCGGCGCCTCCGTGGGCCCCATGATCATGGCCTGGCGGATGGGCGCAGGCGACAGCTGGCGCGGGGGCTACGTGGCCGTCGGCCTCATGCTCGTGGCCCTCACCGCCTTCCTCGTACTCACGCTCCGCTCCTGGGACACGGCCACACCCGCCGCGGCTGCAGGAGACGGCGACCGGCGAGCTGCAGACACGTCCATCCCATCCCGGGCAGAGGCGCTGAGGCTCCCCGGCGTCGTGCCCGCCTTCCTGTCCTTCTTCCTCTACTGCGCCCTCGAGTCCACCACGGGCGTGTGGTCCTCCACGTTCATGGTGCAGGCCCGTGGCATCGATGAGCAGACCGCCACCTTCCTGGTGTCCCTCTTCTACCTGGGCATCACGGTCGGCCGCTTCCTCTCCGGGGTGCTTACCCTGCGCCTCCGCGGCAACCAGCTCCTGCGGCTCGGGGTAGCCATCATCGCTGTGGGCCTGGTCCTCCTCGTTGCCGTACCGGGCGCCACCGCCTGCGCGACAGGGCTCGTGCTCGTAGGCATAGGCTGCGCCCCCATCTACCCCACGATCATCCAGCTCACACCCTCGCGCTTTGGTGACGGCGCCTCCCAGGCCCTCATGGGGCCCCAGATGGCCTGCGCTTACGTGGGATCTCTCAGCTTCCCGCCCATAACCGGACTCGTGCTCCAGCACGTGGCCCCTGGTGCCTACCCCTGGCTTCTGCTCGCCCTCCTGGCGGGATTCGCCCTGACGCTCGCGGCTACCAACCGGGCCTGCGCGAGAGCCACCCGCTAGCCCCAACTCATCGTCGGGTGCGCTATCGTTGGACTCCTCTACACCCACGCAAAGAAGGGCATCCATCATGCAGTGGCCCACGTCCATTACCACAGACCGCCTCGTCCTGCGTCCCTGGCGTATGGATGACGCCCCGGCGCTCTTCCGCTATGCGAGCGACCCCGAGGTGGGGCCGGCCGCCGGCTGGGCACCGCACGCGAGCGTCGAGGAGAGCCAGCGGGTGCTGTGGGATGTCCTTCTGGCCTGTGAGTCCTTTGCGATCACCGTCCGGGCTGCCGAGAGACCCGACGAGCCGGTGGGCGCCATCGCGCTGCGGCCCTGCGATGCCTCCGGTCACATGCTGGACGACCGAGCATGGGATGGGGTACGCGACGCCAACGTAGGCTACTGGATAGGCCGGCCCTTCTGGAGCCACGGGTACATGACAGAGGCCCTCGCTGCCGTCGAGCGGCATGCCTTCCTGGACCTGGGGCTGGACGCCCTCTGGGCCGACTACTACGAAGGCAACAGGCGCAGCAGCCGCGTGCAGGCCAAGGCTCGCATGCTCAGGCACCACGACCTTCCCCACGAGGTGGATCTCCTCGAGAAGGTCCACCATGCCACGATGAACCGCATCACCCGGACGGAGTGGGAGCGCGCCATGGCAGCCGACCCCACGGACGCCGGCACCCGCGGCCGCCAGCAGGCGGAGGCCTCGCGCCTCGTGGCGGCACTCCCCCTCGTGGCCCGCGTGCGTTCTGGTGGGCAGACAGGTGCGGACCGCGGGGGCCTCGATGCCGCGCGCGAGGCGGGCATCCCCGTCTGCGGTTGGTGTCCGCCCGGCGGCCTGGCCGAGGACCTCCCGGAGCCGCCCGGCCTTCTCGCCATCTATCCGGAGCTGCGGGAGGGACACGCGGAGGGCTACGTGGAGCGCACGGCCTGGAACGTGCGGGACGCGCATGCCACCCTCATCGTGTCTCCCGGGGGCCTGGAGCCGCTCTCTGGCACGGAGATGACGGTCATATTCGCCGAGCGGATGGGGCGTCCGGTGCTGGTGCTCGAAGGACGCGATGCCTCGGCTGGTGCCCAGGAGGCGATCGCGTGGCTGCGCACCCTGGGTCAGCGGGCGCTCACGCTCAACGTGGCAGGGCCGCGGGAGTCCAAGATGCCTGGGGTCTGGCAGCTCACGCACGATGTGGTGGCCGCGATTCTGCGCGACATGTGAGGTCGCGAAGTCGTGCGGGGAGAGCGGTCATCCGCTCGGATGTCGCAAGATGCGACTCCCGTGCGGGGATTGCCCGCCCTGCCCCTGCAGGACAGGCAAAGCGTGACGGGTGAGGACCGAGGTGGCGTGACGGGTGAGGACCGAGGTGGCGTGACAGGCAGGACCGAGGTGGCGTGAGAGGTGGCGTGACGGGTGAGGACCGAGGTGGCGTGAGAGGTGGCGTGACACGATGAGGTGGCGTGACAGGACCTAGCGCCGCCGGCCCTTGGACTCCCGCATGATCTGCCGCACGACCCAAAGGCCCAGGATCAGCGCGATGAAGTAGCCCACGAAGCCGATGATGGGGATGCCGAAGACGACCGGCTGGATGCGCGCGTAGTACACGACCGACGACCCGATGAAGAGACCTGCGATGATGATGCCCATGGTCAGGCGGTCTGCCGCATGGGCAAGGTCGCTGATGGGGTTCTCGGTACCCGGCAGGTCTAGGTTCACGCGGAGCTGGCCGCGCGTGAGCATGCGCATGGCCTGGTCGGCCTGGGCGGCGGCACCTAGGAGGCCGTGCGTGGCGGCAACTCCCTCCCGACCCAGCCGCCTGACCTCCCGCTTGCCCATCTCCTTCATGTCGCGGTGCGCCCGCAGGTGCCCCATGATGATCTCCACGATGGAGACGCCGGGGAGAAACTCGTTCACCACGCCCTCGAGCGTCACGAGCGAGCGGGCCAGCATGGTCACCGTGCCGGGAAGCTCCACACCGTTCTTGCGCGCCATGTTTATGAGGGAGTTGACGAAGGCGCCCATGTCGAGCTCGGAGAGGTCGGCACGGCCGTAGTTGTCGATTATGGCATCGAGGTCCGCGAGCAGATGGGCATGGTCCACCTCACCCACGTCGCTTATCGAGAAGCGCAGGAGCCCCCGCTCGAGGGCGTTGGCATCCTGCCTGCCCACCGCATAGACCATGTCGGTGAGTGCCGAGCGGTCGTGTGCGGACAGCCGCCCCATGATGCCCAGGTCCAGGTAGACGATCTTGCCTCCGCGGACCACGAGGTTTCCCGGGTGGGGGTCGGCGTGGAAGAAGCCGTCGTCCAGCATCTGCCGGGCGTAGTTGTCCACGAGCTTGGTCCCGATCTCCTCCAGGTCGTAGCCCTCGGCAACCAACCGGCGGGTCTGGTCGATGGGGATGCCGTCCACGTAGTCCATCACGACCACGTGCTTGGTGCAGAGCCGCATGTATGGTCGCGGGCAGTCCACGAACTTGCAGTCGGCGTTGTTGCGCCGGAACTCCTCCAGACTGCGTGCCTCCACGAGGAAGTCGGTCTCCTCGCGGAAGGACGCCCAGAGCTCCTGCACCACGCTCTGGAGGTCCAGGAACTGCTCATCGCCCATGATGCGATCCATGTGGCGGACGAGCGAGCTGATGATGGAGATGTCCTGCGCCATGACCTCCTGGACGTGGGGACGCTGCACCTTGATGGCCACGTCCTCACCCGTTACGAGGCGCGCCCGATGCACCTGAGCCACCGAGGCAGAGCCCAGCGGATGGTCGTCTATGGCGTCGAATATGTCCTCGATGGGCGTGTCGTACTCGGCGCGCAGGGCCGCCAAGACCGTCTCGCGATCCATGGGCTCCACGTCGGTACGGAGCTTCGTGAGCTCGCGCGTGAAGCTCTCGGGCAGGATCTCCGAACGCATGGAGAGGATCTGGCCCGCCTTGACGAAGGTCGGGCCCAGCTCCTCCAGCATCCGGCGCAGGCTCTTGGGCGTGAGGCCATGCAGGATGTCGTACCTACGCACGATTCCCAGGATCTGGCGCACGCGGGCGTTGCGCTGCGAGCGCGAGAGGCTGGAGTCGCCCAGCTGCATGCGCCCACCCAGCAGTCCTATGGTCTGGTCGTCATTGCCGCTGCCACCGTCGTCCGCGGGCTCCCGTGCCGCCTCCGTCGCGCTGGCCTCTTCGCCGGTAACCTCGCGGTACCAGTCGTCCAGGAGCCCGTCCATCGTGGACGAGCCCCTGGTGCCGGTCGCTTGCCTGTCGGTCGTCTGCCCTTCTGACACGAGGCGCTACTTCTCGTCCTCGGGCTTCTCGTCCTCCTCGACCTCGACCTCCACGGTCGTGGCATCGAGGTCCTTGGCCATCTGGGCGACCTTCTCCGCGTAGGCCGCGCGCTCCTCCGGCGTCATGGCCGACATCTTGGCCTTGAGGGCATCGTCGGTGGTGCCGTTCAGGACCTCCTTGGCCTTGCGGGTGAGCTCCTCGTTCAGGGCCTTGCCCTGCTGGACCGTGAGCTCGCCCTTCTTCACGAACTCGTTGACGACCTCCTGGGACTTCTCGGCCGTGGTGGCCACGGCACCCACGCTGGCAAGGAAGACCTTCCTGAAGGGATCGGTGAAGTCGAAGTCTGCCATGGTTGTGCTCCTTCCTGGCGTCCGGGCCCTCTGCCCGGCCGGATGTTGGGTTTCTTCTACCCCACTTGACCCGCGGAGTTACGCCGGAAGCGCGACGTTCGCGGGTTCGGGTGCCGCGGCACCTAGACCGAGCCGCCGAGGAGGACTCGGCCCAGCTCCCCCACCGTCTCGGCCACGGCGCAGGCGCCAGCCCGCTCCAGCTCCTCGCGCTCGCAGGTCCTGCCGTAGTGGACGCCCACGCAGGGAATCCCCGCCTCGCGCGCCGCGTCCACGTCATAGAAGCGGTCGCCCACCATGATGGCGTCGGAAGGCGGCACGTCGAGCGCCTCGAGGCAGCGACGGATGGTGGCCGGCTTGGTGTCGCCCTTGTCGTCCAGCTTGCCCATCACGACGTCAAAGTCCTCGGCTATGCCCTCGTCGGAGAGTGCCCGGCGCACCAGGACATCCCGCTTGGAGCTCGCCACGGCCAGGAGCCGCCCCGAGGCACGCAGGCTGGCCAGGAGCTCGGGGATGCCGGGGTAGGTGGGCCAGAGCTCGATGCCTCCCTCGCCATAGACGCTGCGGTACTCCGCGGTTATCTGGTCGGCCTCCTCGGGCGAGAAGCCGTACACCATCGAGAAGGCCTGTGGGAAGGGTGGCCCCACGATGCGGCGCATGTCGCCCAGGCCCTCCTCCTTGATGCCGTGGGCCAGGAGGATCGGCCGGGCGGTGCGAAGGATGCCATCCACGGTATCCGCGATGGTGCCGTCGAAGTCGAAGATGACGAGCCTGCGGTCGCATGGCCTAGTCATGCTGCTCCCCCCATGTAGCCCGGTCGGTCGTTGCCGGACGGTTGCGAGCCGGTCGTACAAACATAGCACGCGCAGCGCTGCTAGAATCGCCTCTAACGCAATCAACCTGAGGAGTTGCCATGCGGGTAGAGCCCTTCGTGTGCTATCGTCCCAGCCCCGACCACGCCGCGACCTTTGCCGCGCCGCCCTACGACGTCTTCGATCGCGCGGCGGCTCGCGACTACGTGGCCGCCCACCCAGGCTCCTTCCTCGAGGTCGACCGGCCAGAGACCGGCTTCCCCCCTGACCATGACATGTACGCACCCGAGGTCTATGCCCACGCGGAGGACATCCTCCATGAGCGCGCCCACGACGGCACCCTGGTGCACGACGGGACGCCCTGCTACTACCTCTACCGACTCGTCCGCGAGGGTCGCGCCCAGGTGGGCGTCGTGGCTGCCTGCGCGCTTGACGACTACCTGGACGGCACGATCCGCCGCCACGAGCTCACCCGGCCCGAGAAGGAGGAGGACCGCGTGCGGCACATCCGCACCACCGGCTGCCAGACGGGCCCGATCCTGCTCGCCTACCGTGACGACCCCACCATGGACCTCCTAGTGTCGATGGCCATGGCCTCGGACCCCCTCTACGACTTCACCGACGACGAGGGAATCCGCCAGACGGTGTGGCGGATCGCGCGCCCCGCAGCCGTCGAGGCGCTGCGCGTGATGTGGGACAAGATCCCCTGCGCCTACATCGCAGATGGGCACCATCGCGCGGCATCGGCCGCCCGCGTGTGCCGCGAGATGCGCGAGAAGCGTGCAGCCGAGGGCGAGGCGACCGACGCGAACGCTGCCTCGGACTACCTGCTTGCCGTACTCTTCCCGGCAAGCCAACTGACCATCCTCCCCTACGAGCGCATCGTGGCCGACACGAACGACCTCGACGAGGAGGCCCTTGTCGCGCTGCTCCGTGGCAACGGTGTGGAGGTGGGCGAGCGCGAGGACGCGGCCCCGGTGGTACAAGCTCCCGGCACGCTTGGCATACACGCCTTTGGCGCCTGGCGGCAGCTGAGACTCCCGGAGAAGCCAGCCGACGACCCCGTGGCCGCGCTGGACGTGAGCCAGGTGCAGGAGCTGGTCCTCGAGCCCGTGCTGGGAATCCACGACCCCACGCGTGACCCGCGCATCAGCTACGTGGGCGGCACCGTTACGCCCGAGGAGCTTGCTGCCATGGCTGGCGACAAGGGCGTGGCGCTCTCCCTCTCCGCCACCCGGATGGACGAGATCATGGCCGTGGCCGACGTCCAAGGCCTGATGCCGCCCAAGTCAACCTGGTTCGAACCCAAGCTCCGCAGCGGCCTCTTCGTCCGGGTGATCGACTCCTACCGCTGGCTGCAGCACGACATAGAGCACGGCATTAGCAAGTAGGAGAGCGGGCCAACGACGGCAGCCGCGGTGGGTGCCCGTTTGCGGGGGACAAACGGGCTTCCGCCGCGGCTGCCCGTTTGTGACCCGCAAACGTGTCTCGGTCGCGGGTGCCCGTTTGTGACCCGCAAATGGGCAGCGCTAGCGGGCAAATGGGGCAGGATGCGGCGCAAACGTGCGTTCATTACCCGCATACGTGCCATCAGGACCGAGGTCACGCGGCAGACACGGCCTCAGTCGCAACGGGTATCGGCATCCGGTGGGGAATACCGAACTTCTCCATCAGCTGGCGGAGCGGTTCCATGTCCTCGGCATCCGAGAACCTGAACCGCATGATGCGGGCGGCCGAGAGCGTGAGGTGCGACTCACGTATCCGCTCGTCCGCCATCACCCTCACCACGGAACGGCCCTGGGTCATGTCCTCGTTGTTGTACTTGTCGAACCCGTCCAGCTCTCCGATCACGATCCCGCTATCCGTTCGCCAGCAGAAGTCCGCGTAGTGCTTCTTCCCAGGCCGGATCTCGTCATCAAACGGCACCTGGAGCTCCGGCACCTCGAAGTTCAGCAATATCATGGTCGCACGCGAGAAGGACTCACCGCCGTTGTCGCTCCTGGGATCCGCCCATCCCGCGCAGCACAGGGCCCTCTCGCGTTCCAGGGGACCGAGCCTCTCTTGGCGAATGCGGTCACGCAGCTCGTTCACGTTCGCCCCGGCGGCCTTGAGCACGGAGTCTGCCACGACCAAGCCATGTCGGAAGTCGTTCCAGGCCATGTAGGTCACAGCCGTCTGCCAGAGCGAGGTCGCAAGGACCCCATTGCAGCTCACTATGTCCGGTGTGTCCATGAGGTGCCTCACCACGTGTGGCGAACTCTTTGTGTGTGCTTCCCGGCTCGTTACCACATGCACGACCCCCGGGTCCACCCCCGACACCTCAAGGCCATGGAGGACCGCGGCCGAGTCGAGGCAGAAGACCCAGCCTGGATGCCGACGCGCGACCGTACGCACCACGAACCTGCTCCTCCGGGTGAAGGGCATGCGCTTCCAGGTCGAAGCACGCACGTATGCCAGGGGAAATGGCATGACGTAACCCCCGCGCTTGACCCGCCTTTCCATGAGCCGGTGGAGGCGGTGGTCCTTGCTGGCGTCTATGCAGAGCTCCTCCGCCTCGGCCGCATCCGCAAGCCGCTCCACGTACTCGCTCGCCGCAATCCCCAGTCCACGTTTTCCCATGCTTCCTCCCATCCGTTGGTGAGGGTATGAAAGCAGAAGGAGCCAGGGCGCCGCTCGGCAGACGCTTCCACGAGTCTTCCAGCCATCTTCCAGCAATCTTCCAAGTCCACCCGCGGCGGAATCTCCATCCGTGGTCTGGAAGGTGGAACAAGAAGCGCGGCACTTGTCAAGCATTTCAAAGATCAAATTTTATGTTCGGCAAACGGTCAATCTCAACCGGCAGACGGCGAATTGATTTGACGCAGTCCGCCTGGTAAGCAGGTTCCGCCTAGGGACTCTAAGACAGGATCCGACAGCCGCAGGCCCGGGCACACTCCTCGGGCGGGACAGCACGGTTGCGACGCAGAACCGCACGTTTGCCACGCACACCTGCACATTAGCTACGCGGCACATCACGTTTGCCCGCCATGGCCGCCCGTTTGCGCCACACAAACGGGCGGCGGTCGCGGGAGCACACTTGCCACACGGAATTGCACGTATACCACGCGATTCAGCACGCATGCCACGTGGGACAGCACGTATGCCCGCCGCCGGTGCCCGTTTGCGGCCCACAAAAGGGCTCCCGCCGCCGGTGCCCGTTTGCGGCCCACAAAAGGGCTCCCGCCGCCGGTGCCCGTTTGCGGCGCAGAACGGCACGTTTGCCCTATAGTAGGCAGCACAGCAGGCAGGGTGGGAGTTGCGCGGGAAGGGAACCACGAGGGGAGGTCTGCCATGCCTGACGCAGATGACAAGGCCAGCAAGGACAAGAACACGCCAGAAGGGGCCACACCCGAGAGCGACCAGCCCGACGAGGAGCGCCACGGCCTTCTCTCCAGCCTCTTCCTCTCGCTCGTGGGGTCGGAGGACGACCCGACATCCCAGCCGGACGATGCCGCGACCGGCTCAGCGACGCCCGAGACCGAAGACGCGGCCGCATTGCCCGCCCCCGCGCCCGGCCCCGCCCCGACCTCCCTCGACCTCCAGGCCCTCTCCATGCGGCTGGGCTCGTCCAAGGACCCCATGGCCTACCTGCGCAACCGTGTGCGCGACATCCAGTCGCGCGAGGTGGCCCTCACGGCGACCGGTACCGCGTCGGCGGTGCGTCCCCCAAGCGGCTTCGAGCGCTACCTGGCCCGCCGACTCGACGAGGCGGGCCTCCTCGCCACGGACGTGGCCCTCCCCACGGTGCAGGCCATCCGTCCACAGACGAGCAACCTCTTCTACCTGCGCATACCCGACCAGACCATCCCCTACCTGGCCAAGCAGCGCGTCATAGCAATCGAGGCCGCCCTCAACGCGGCGCTCCTGGCAGACGACTACCTCTCGGACGCCAACGGCGCCACCGAGGAGGAGCTGACCCGCCTGGAGCAACGCATCATGCGCTCCGTCACGGCACAGGTCCCCACGGTGGAGGACGGCGAGCCCACCCGCGACGAGGAGCGTCCCGACGGCGAGTGGGCCGTCCGCAAGGGAATCGCGACCGCCATCGAGGACTTCCAGCTCCCCTATCGCCTGAACGCTAGCTTCCGCGTGAACATGTTGGCGGGCAACGTGGCCTTCGAGCTCTCGCTCACCTCACCCGACCTCCTGCCCAAGACCTCCTACGTGGATGCCTTGGGCCTCGTGCCATCCACCGCATCCATGCGCCGCCGCACGGCCACGGAGTACAACCTGCGCGTAGGAGTCCTGCTTGCGGCGCTGGCCTTCCGCTGCTCACGCCAGGTGCGACGGGTGTGCGTGGCCGGCGTGACCGACACCGCCTCCAGCCACGCCTGCTACTTCTCGGTGAAGTTCCAACGCGAGCAGTTCGAGATGCTCGACCTCACCCGCATCGACGACCCACTGGCCGTGTACGCCCGCGCCGGCGCGACGCTCGACGAGACCTCGGGCACCCTCTCCCCCGTCCACCAGACCTTCCGCTTCGAGGAGGAGCGCTTCTGTCCCAGGTCCCGCTACGACACGGTTGAGACCTCGGAGCGCACCCTCCCCGAGGACCTGGCCCGCGCACTTGGGGCAAGGCGCGTCCGCGACCTGGGCATCGACGAGGCGGCCCACCGCGAGGCCATAGCCACCGAGATCTCCCGCCGCCTCACGTCCTCCACCGAGGAGAACGTCCGCACGATCCTCTCCCTGGCGCGCGACGACGCCGACCAGACGGTCCGCGACGCCGCCAACCGCACCGCACGCGCCCTTATCGACGGAACCCTGTCCGACGACGATGCCCAGGCCATAGAGGACCTCTTCGCCCGCGGCGACACCCTCACGCAGGCGGTCCAGGCAGCAGGCAAGCGCTTCGAGGCCAAGGACCCCGCGGGGGCCATCCAGCTCCTCCAGGCGGAGCTCGAGCCCCTGGAGGTGGCGGGCACCTACGCCGACGACGCCCTCACCGAATGGCGCTCCTTCGGCTCGCCCGTGGACCGCGTGGTCTACAACCGCCTCCTGGCCTCGTGCGACAAAATCGTGAGGCTGGTACCCAACGCCTACCTGGAGGGGCTCCTGACCCTGAGCGTGGCCCAGCTCATGTCGGGCAGCGCGGAGGACGCCCTCGTCCATGCCCGACGCGCCGTGGAGGTGGCTCCCCTCAGCGTGCAGTGTCGCTTCCACCTGGCTCACTGCCTCGAGGGCCTGGGGCGCGCCGACGAGGCGCGCGACGAGCTCTGCCGGGCCCTCCGCTACGCGCACGACCCCCAGGCCATCGGCTTCGCCTACTACCGCATGGCCTTCTTCGAGTGGCAGGCGCAGCACTTCGACGTGGCCAAGGCCTGCTACCAGCGGGCCATGCGCTTCCTGCCGGCCTCCGTGCAGATAGTGGGGACCGAGCTCCAGATGCTTGCCATCCAGGTGCCGGGCATCCTCTCGCAGGACCTCTCGAACTCGGCCGTGGAGGAGCTCCTCATGCAGGAGGGCATACCCGTGGCCCCCTCCGAGGAGGTGTCGGACGTCTTCTTCGACGGGCTCAAGGCCTCGCTCGACGCGGAGGTCTTCCCAGTGGCACGAGCCTTCATGGGAGAGCTCTGCCGCGCCACCATGAGCGACATCTACTATGGCATGGCGCGCAGCATGGAGGCGCCGCCGGACGAATAGTACGCCAGGCGGCCCCGGATTCCACGCCCTTGTCTACAGCCGGTTCCAGACACCGCTCTGGACCGCCGCCGTGCCGCCGACCACGTAGCCGGAGGTCACGCCGCCCGTGCTGCGCGAGAAGACCGCGTCGAGGGCCGTGTAGTTGGCCGTGCGGGTATCCACGAGCACGAGGATGGAGTTCTGCTTGCCCACGAGCGGGGCGGCGGCCAGGGCGTCCCAGTAGCCGTTGTTCGTCGCGATGGCCATGTGGTCGATGCCCATGCCCTCGGAGAGCTCGAAGGCGGCGAACTCCCGCGAGGTGTCCAGCGCGCTCTGTCCATAGATGACCTTGGGGTCGGTCCCGGTGGCCGTCCGAATCCTTTCGTACTCGCTCTTGGGCACCGCGTCCGGACCGCCCACGACCAGCACGCGTGTGAACTTGCCTGCAGCCATGGCCTGCAGGGTCGCATCGCTCAGGGTGTTCGTGGTCCAGTTGGTGAGGAAGATGGGGGCGTGCTTGGCATACGCGTATGGGGCGGCCGACAGCGCGTCCATATAGTCCTTGGAGGTGGCCACGATGCAGGTCTCGGACCATCCGGTGGCGCTCTTGTACACCTCGACGGCAGTATCGTCCGCTGCAGGTCCCCATACGCGCTCGGGCTTGACGCCCGTCACGGTCTTGATGCCCTCGAGCACGCGGTCGTTGACGGCGTTCACGCCGCCCACGACCACCACCTTGCTGGGCTTGAGCCGCTGGAGGGCACGGCTGGCCTGGTCCGAGAGCGCGCTGGTGCTGGTGGTGACTATCGGCGCATCGAGGATGCCTGCCATGCCCGCCACCGAGAGGGCGTCCCAGTAGCCATCTGCGGTGGCCACGATCACGTTGCCGCCACGGTTGGCCGCGAACACGTCGTCCTTGGAGACAACGGCCTCCATGGTGTCGAGCGCGCCCATGCCGGCCACGCGCGAGAAGGACATGGTGGAGAGGTCGTAGTCCTCGTCGACGTCTATGGACGTGCCCTGCCAGTCGACGATGCCGTCCACATGCCTTTCCCAGCTGTGCTGCCAGTAGCGGCAGCGGCCCTCGTAGGTGAGCTTGGGGATCTGCGCCACCCAGCGTACCCACTGCTCGTGGATGGGGTCCGTCATGTAGTACTTGAACCAGCTCATGGCGGCGTAGACACCCGCCTCGTAGCCCCTCTCCTCCAAGTACCCGCAGAAGCCCGACGCGATGACGTCCATGTCGACCTTGGCCGTGAGCAGGTACTGGTCCTCTATGTCGTAGAAGATCGGGAGGGACGGCACATGGTCGCCCAGCAGGTCGAGCACCAGCTGGGCGTCCGCCTTGGCCTGGGCGGCATTCTCTGCGTACGTGTAGTGGTACACGCCGTAGGGCATCCCCACGCGCTCGCACTCCTGGACGTTCCGGACGAACTGGTCGTCGGCCTTCTTCACATACGATGCGGAGCTGTCACGCCAGAAGGCGTAGGAGCTGCGAAGGATCGCGAACTCCACGCCGTCCGCCTTGGCCTTGTCCCAGTCGATGGTTCCCTGGGCGTAGGACACGTCAATGCCGGTACGCGAGACAGCGGGAGTGCCGGATGCGGACGGCGCGTGGCGAGGGCCGTTGACCGTGGTGGTAGCTCCCGAGTCCGGCTCCGCGACAGGCTTGCCCTCGTCATAGCGGAAGCTCGAGGGGAGGTCGTTCTCCATGCGCCAGCGGGCATGCTCCAGGGTCTCCTCGCCAGCGGCGTCCGTGGCCACGGGCTCGCCGGACCAGTCCACGTCGGCCGCCATCGCAGCCTCGGGACGACAGAGCACGGCGCTCGTGGCCGCGCCGGCGGCCAGGCCGAGGAAGGTCCGGCGGGTCATCTTGGGCATGGAACCAGGCATGGGGTGCCTCCAATGTGGTGCGTGATGTTACGTTTGAGCCGCTTGTGCCCTAAGAATATGTGATAAGTGTTCTGGCATACGCGCCGTTCACGGAGTGAACAGACTAAAATCGAGCGGCATACGCGTTCGACCCTGAAGGAGCCCCTCTTGCCCCACGCCACGTCATCGACCCCAACCCTCTGGCCACCAAGCTTCGATGCCGCCATATTCGACTTCGACGGCACCCTGGCCGAGACGAGCGGCCTCTGGCAGCAGGTGGATGTGGAGTTCTTCTCGCAGCGACACCTGCCCTACACGCACGATGCGCGTCTTGAGCTGACCACGCGAGGCTTCACGGACGGGGCCCAGTGGGTCATCCAGCGCTACGGACTGGACGAGACTCCCGAGGAGATCTGCGACCAGTGGAAACGCATGGGATCCGCCCTCTACGCAACGGATGTGGAGCTGCGCCCCGGCGCCGAACGCTACCTGCAGGCCCTGCGCGAGCGTGGTGTGCGGCTTGCGCTGGCAACCACGAACGCCCGGACGGTCCTTCTCTCCATGCAGCAGGTGGACGTGGAGAAGCTCTTCGACGTGGTTGTGAGCGGCACCGAGGTGCCCGTGCCCAAGCGAGAGCCGGACATCTACCTGGAGGCGGTGCGGCGGATGGGCGTGGAGCCTGCCCGCTGCATCGTCTTCGAGGACATAGTGCCCGGTATCCGGTCGGCCCGGCGCGTGGGCATGGCCACCTGCGCCGTGGCCTGCAAGGACCCCGCACAGGACTTCCGTCTGGTGGCGGCAGAGGCGGACCTTGCCATCCGCGACTGGCGCGAGGTCATGCGGTAGTCTCCAACCAGGCCGGCATAGCGCGCCGGATGTACCGCCGCCGCAATAGCGCGCCGGATGCACCTAGAAGAGGCCCCAGAGGGAACCAAAACGATGCAACCAGCGCGCTATCCCTGCACCTCCGGTGCAACCAGCGCGGAATCCCCGCGGTTGCGGCACATAACCCACACAACAAAGGAGGGACTACCTTGCGGTAGCCCCTCCCCGAGTCAACGTTTGAGTTGAAGCTAGATCTTGCGGACGTTGGAAGCCTGGAGCTTGCCGTTCTGACCAGTGGTGATGTCGAACTCGACGGCCTGGCCCTCATCCAGGGTCTTGAAGCCATCCATCTGGATCTCGGAGTAGTGGACGAACAGGTCGTCGCCATCCTCACGAGAGATGAAGCCATAGCCCTTGTCCGGGTTGAACCACTTAACAGTGCCCTTTGCCATGAACGTGCCTTTCTTTCTCTGCCCCGCAGGGCAAAACACTGCGCTTGCGCGCGATACCTTGTAGCCCCGAAGAGCCACGAGGGATATATTACCCCAAACGCCCGCGGGCAATCCCCTCAATCACCTTCCGGCACTCTTTCCGGATGAGCGGCGCATTTCCAGCCGCTAACAAACAATCCCTTGCCATCTGCCGTAGAGTATGCACGACCCTAGTTAGTGCGAACCATAAGTTGCCGAACAATCGAGGGGTGGCCCCACATGGAGAAGCGCTTCCGCGACCTAGACGAGCAGGTGTCCATCCTACGCCGCCGCGGCATGGAGACAGACGCCCGCACCCGCCAGGTCCTTCTCCGCGAGGGCTACTATGCGGTGATCAACGGCTACCGCAAGCCCTTCCTGGACACCGCGGCGACCGCCCGTGCGCACGAGGACCGCTTCCTTGCCGGCACGAGCTTCGAGGACGTGTACGCCCTCTTCCGTTTTGACCGGGAGCTGCGGGCCATCACCTTCCGCCATCTCATGGCCGTCGAGTCCCTCATGCGCTCGGTCCTCTCCTACACCTTTTGCGAGCACCACCCGGCCGTGGAGTCCTACCTTGACCGCAACTCCTACTGCACGGAGCAGGCCTACATCCGCAGGCGAGAGGAGCACGCAGGCGACCTGGACTGGATGATCCGCACGCTGGAGCATCACGCACGCGGCATCGCCGGGGACGACCCCCACGTGGGCAAGGACGTCCGCGTGGCCCACTATCGCGACAAGTACTCCTACGTGCCCCTATGGGTCCTCTTCGACGAGCTCACCTTTGGCAACCTCAAGTACTTCTACGCCCTCATGAGAAGACCCGAGCAGCAGGAGGTCTGTCGGCGCGTGTGGGAGGCCTGCGGGCGAGAGGGCGCCTCCCCGCTCACGCGCCTGGGGCTTGCGGAGGACCTAGAGGAGATGATCGGGGTACGAAACATCTGCGCCCACGAGGAGCGGCTCTTCGACTACCAAGGACGCACGGACGACGAGGGCAAGGCCCGTGGTAGCGGCGCCGGGCACGAATCTGGCTGCGGCTATCTGCGGTTCCTGAGCGTGCTTGCGGACTACCTCACGCCGCAGGACGAGGACCGCCTGCGCGCCGAGGTACGTGACCTGGTGGCAGCATACGCGAGCGCGGACCCGCAGGTGGCAGGGGCGCTCGAGCCCTTCACCTCCGGGCTGGGGATCGGCTAGCGGGATGGCCGGGCGGGCGGTACGGCCAGCGCGCCATCGGTGCCCGTTTGTGGGCCACAAATGGGCTGCGGCGGCGAGCGCCCTTTTGTCCCTCACATATGGGCGCCAGCGGAGCGGGATACCGAACGACGACCGGACGGTTCCTATGCCAGGCTCTCCAGGCCCTCGGGTGCCTCGGAGAGGTCCGCGTCGAAGGACTGTGCCACCGCACGGGCCTGCACCCTGCGGATGGCGGCCACGTCTCCCTGACCCATCTCGTCGTACACCGTGGCCAGGCGCCCGAGCGAGAATGCCACGTACCCGCCCAGGCTCTGGCCCATGCCGGAGAGCAGCATCATCGTGACCAGCGAGTCCGGCGAGAGCTGCATGGCAGTCTCGGGGTCGAGCTCGATGAGGTCCGCCACCTCTCGCTCCACCTCGGTGCAGGACTCCTGGTCGTGGTGGTCGATCGCGTGCCTGAGCGAGTGCGTGACCGCGTCGCAGAACTGGCGGATGATCTCAAGGATGTAGTCGTGCTCCAGCATGGGTGCCTCCCGGCCGGTCGTGTTCGTCTGCGCCATCGTAGCGCCGCGCGCGCCCTCGTGGCATGCCGGGCCGGTAGACGGTACCGCCGGCGTCGGTCCTACTTGCCTGCCGGCAGGGGAATCCCCAGGTGCCGGAAGGCCTCGGGCGTGGCCTGACGGCCCTGCGGCGTGCGCACAAGAAGCCCCTGCTGCAGGAGGTAGGGCTCGTAGACGTCCTCCAGGCTCGACGGGTCCTCCCCCACCGCGCTCGCCACAGTGGTGAGGCCAACGGGCTTGCCGTGGAAGGTCCTGCAGAGTGCCGTGAGGATCCGCACGTCCATGACGTCGAGACCCAGCTCGTCGATCTCGAAGAAGGTCAGCGCCTCCTCGGCCACCTCGCGCGTGATCCTGCCGTCGGCCCGCACCTGAGCGTAGTCGCGCACACGCTTGAGCAGGCGGTTGGCCAGGCGCGGGGTGCCGCGGCTGCGGCTCGCGATCTGCCGGGCGCCCTGCTCGTCTATGTCCACACCCAGGATGCCAGCGGACCTCCTCACGATGGACATGAGCTCGTCCACCGTGTAGTAGTCCAGCCGGTAGGAGATGCCGAAGCGGTCGCGGAGCGGCCCAGTGAGAAGGCCCGTGCGGGTGGTGGCTCCTATGAGGGTGAAGTGGGGCAGGTCGATGCGGATGGACCTCGCCGCAGGCCCCTTGCCGATGATGATGTCCAGCGCGAAGTCCTCCATGGCAGGGTACAGGACCTCCTCCACCTGGTGGTTGAGGCGGTGGATCTCGTCCACGAAGAGGACGTCGCCCTCGCCGAGGTTTGTGAGGATGGCCGCGAGGTCCCCGGTGCGCTCGATGGCGGGACCGCTCGTGGTATGGAGCTTGCCCCCCATCTCGTTTGCCACCACGCCCGCGAGCGTCGTCTTGCCCAGGCCCGGGGGGCCCGAGAAGATCACGTGGTCCAAGGGCTCGTTGCGGCTTCGCGCGGCCTGGATGAGCACGCGCAGGTTGTCGCGCACCCGGGACTGGCCCAGGTACTCGTCGAGCGTCTTGGGCCTGAGGTTCCTGTCCTGCTCCAGGTCCTCGGCCGTGAGCTCGCCCGTCACGTCGCGGGGCACGCGGTCGGACGCACGGCCACGCCCTGCCCCAGCGGCAGCCCTGCCCTTGTCCTTGTCGGCAAAGAGGTCCCCCTCAGGTGCCTCCCACATCAGCTACCACTCCCCAGGCGCCGCAGCGCGTAGGCCACGAGCTTCTCGATGGTGTTTGCCCCGGCATCCTCGGCGCCGTCCAAGGCGAGCTCCGCCTCCTGGGAGGTAAAGCCCATGGAGAGGAGGGCGTCCGTGGCCTCGGCCACGAGGGAACCCGCGCCGGCAGGCAGCGGGGCCTGGACCGCACCGGGTTCCTGGAGCCCTACGAGGTGCCTGAGCTCAGCGTTCTTCGAGAAGACGTCCGAGAGCTCAACCAGGAGCCTACTGGCCTTCTTGCGCCCCACGCCGGGAACCTGCGCCATGCGACCAGCGTCCTGGGTCGAGACGACCGTGGCCAGCTGGGCCGGTGTGAAGGTGGAGAGGACGGAGAGCGCCAGCTTGGGTCCCACCCCCGCGATGCCGCGGAGCTGGTCGAAGAGGGCCCGCTCCTCCCGCGTAGCGAAGCCGTAGAGCTCCATGGCGTCCTCGCGCACGATGAGACGCGTGAGGAGCGTCACCCCTGCCTCGCCTGCCCCCGGCAGGGCTGCCGCCGTGGTCGTGGGAACCCCCAACTCGTATCCCACTCCCCCTACGTCCATCACCACCGTGGTGGGGAGCACCTCCACGAGCGTCCCCGTGAGCTGCACTATCATGCGCTCGCCCTCCTCTGGGTCCCGAGGTTCTTGGTGCGGCTGAGGTTGGCATGGCAGACTGCCGCCGCCAGGGCGTCTGCCGCGTGGTCCGGCCGTGGCTCGTGGTCGAGCCCCAGGACCACACGGACCATGTACTCCACCTGGCGCTTGTCCGCCGCGCCCGTGCCCACCACCGCCTGCTTGATCTGCATGGGGGTGTACTCCCCCACGGGAAGTCCCGCGTTCGCACCCGCCACGATGGCGGCGCCTCGCGCCTGCGCCGTGGGAATGGCCGACTTGACGTTCTCGCCGAAGTAGATTGACTCCACGGCCATCTGACTGGGCTCGTAGCGCCGGATCACTGCCGTGAGCTCGTCGTAGATGAGTCCCAGCCTAAGGGATATGGGGTCTGACGCATGGGTAGTCACGCAGCCGTACGCGCGTGCACGGCATTCGCCGCCGCGCGTCTCAACCACGCCCCAGCCCGTGTGCGCGAGCCCTGGGTCTATGCCAAGGATGACCATGCGCCTCCATCTGTATGCACGAACTTCTGTTCCATTATAGCATGCCGGACCGCGGCCGCGTGGCAGAATCCATATGCCCTAGAATCTACTTGCCAGCACGTAACGGCACTATGAAGGAGACTCGGCGTGGCCAAGCACATGAGAGTGAATTATAACCAGCCAGACCCCGGCACGGCAGAGGACGTGACGCGCAGCCCCAGGCACCCCAACGACAAGCGCAAGGCTACCCTTTGGTTCTGCGCCGTGCTGGCCACGCTCGTCATCATGGGCTGCATCATGTACTGGCCCTTCCTGAGCGGGGCGCGCGAGCTCATATTCGTGGACGTGGGCTCCGACTCCTTCGCTCAGAGCGTGCCCTTCTTCAGAAACGCGGCGCTTAGGTTCCGCGAGGGCACCATATCCAGCTGGAACCCGGCCCAGTTCCTGGGCGCCAGCACCTTTGAGACATCCAACCCGGAGTACCTTGTCTCGCTGTTTGGGCCAGACGCCCTCCCCTTTGGCCTTGCCGTGTCGCAGGTGGCAAAGGTGGTCCTCGCCGGCGTCTTCTTCTACCTGTACGCGGGATGGCTGGGCGTGGACCGCAAGACGCAATACGTGACCGCCGTGGGATACGCCTTTGGCGGGCGCATCATCGCACTGGCCTGCTGGACCGCCTATGCGACCGAGGTCACCATAGCCGCCATGCTGCTCTGGGGCCTGGAGCGCTTCTTCCATGACCGCCGCAGGTTCATTGGCCTGCCCGTGTCCTTTGCGCTCATGATTGGTCTCCTGAGCATCTATGGCATGGTGCTCTACACCGGAATTCTCATCGCCTACACGCTGGTGCGGCTCATATACCTTGGCGGCTGCCCGGACGGCGTGCGCACCACGCGCCGGCTGGTCGCGCAACTCACCCTGCTCTACCTGTGCTCCGCCCTGCTCGCGGCGCCTGCGCTTCTGCCCCTCATCCATAGCTATGCGCAAAGCGCCCGCGTGGGCACGACGCAGGCCGCGCTTGACCTTCGCTTCATACTTGCCCTGACCGACCCAAGGATCCTTGCGGAGGAGGTGGTCAAGCTCTTCTCCGTCTCTGGCATGGGCTACATGGCGGGCTACATAGGCGTCCTCAACATCCTCAACACGCCCTACTACTACTGCGGCATCCTCACCATATGCGGCGTGATCCCCTCCTTCTTTGGCAAGACGCGCCAGCAGCGGCTGGGCCTTGCGATCGCGCTCGTGGCGGCGCTGGCCTACATGCTCCTCCCCGCCCTGCGCTCTGTCATGAACGGCTTTGCCCTTGCACCGGATGACTACAGGAACTCCTCCTTCTGGGTCGTGCTGGTCCTCTCGTACCTGGGCGCCCTTGGCATCGACAGGATGTGGAAGGAGTCCTCCCCTGGCGAGCTGGTCCTGGGGTTCGGCCTGCCGCTGGCCACCTTCTGTCTGGCAAGCCTGGCGCTTTGGGACCACGTCTTCAAGAGGTACATAGCGCTCGCGGGAGCCATGGTCTGCCTCTACCTTCTTGTGCTTGTCGTATCCAGAGGCAGCCAGCGTCTCCGCAAGGCCTCCCTGGTGCTCCTGGCCCTGGTGCCGCTGGAGGTCATGGCGAGCACCCTCAACCAGGCGCAGCAGGTGCCCACCATCGACGGCGGCGCCTACCAGGCCAGCTTTGGCAACAACGCCGTGGAGGCCTTGGCCAGCGCCGGCCAGGACACGAGGGGCGCTCGCATAGACGACCGTGGGGACCTCCTGACCTCTGGCATGGTGGGCAACTGCCTGAGCACCAAGACCTACATCGGCGGGGTGGGCATGACCACGGCCACGACGGACTTCCTGAGGTCCCAGGGCAGCGACTATGTGGAGGCCGACGGCTACACCCGCTACGCCTATGGCTTCAACAGCAACGAGACCAACGCCATGCTTGGCGTGGGATATCGCACCTATTGGGGAACAAGGGACGCCGGAACGCCAGCCCAGTATGCCCCCTTTGGCTATTCCGAGCTCTCCGGTCCCTCGGACTGGACCCTCCTCAAGAACGACTACGCCCTTCCCCTCATCTACGCCTATCCGCAGAGCGAGTCCATGAGCAAGGCCGCCTACTACTCCCTGGAACGCGATCTGCGCGACGACGCCCTCCTGCAGCGGGTCGTCCTGCCCGATTACCTCCAGGCGGACACCTCGGACGGCAGTCCGCAGATCGCCGTCTCAGCCGCTCCAGACAAGGTCGCGCATGCGGCAGCGCCAGTGACGCAGGCGGAAGCGCAGACGGTCGACCTTCCGGAGGAGGGACGCCAGGGCTACCTCCTGGTGGACGCCGACCTCTCCGCCCAGGTCACCGTGAGCGGCAACTACGTGCTGGTACTGGACTTCTACACCAGCCAGGACCCCGACCATGCGGCCCTCACCGTGCGGTACCGCACCGCCGCGGGCCACGAGCACGCGAGCATTCCCCTTGAGGACCAGGGCTTCGTTAGGCTGGTGACCTCTATCCAGTCCGTCAACAACACCACGGACATCCAGGTCTCCAACCTCTCGGTTGGGTACATGGACAAGACCTACTTCGACCCCTACGTGCAGGCATGCGAGGAGCGCCGTGCCACCTGCGCGGGCCTGGCGTCATGGTCCAACGACTCCTTCGAGGCTGACGTGACCATAGCGGAGGACGGATATGCCGTGAGCCCCATAGCCTATGACAACCAGTGGAGGGCCTACGTGGACGGCTCCGAGAGCCCCGTCTTCTGCGCCAACATAGGCTTCCTTGGCACCGCCGTTCCCGCCGGCACGCACCACGTCCGCTTCGTCTACGACAACACGCCCCTCTATGCGGGCTATGCCTTGTGCGCGGCCTGCGTGGTGGGCCTTGTCGTTGCCAAGGTCTTGGGTCCGCGATTGGCGCGGAGCCGCCGGTAATGGAAGGCCGGGCTGAGGGAGCACCCCTCAGCCCGGCCCAAAGATCTGCTGACCCCTCCCGGTTGAATGCCTTGCCTACTCCCTGGGCGGGAGCTTGTCGAAGCCGGCACGCACCAGGCGGAAGCCGTCCCCGCCTGCCACATAGACCCAAGGGGCATTCTGGATGAAGAACCCCGGCGTGAAGCTCATGGAGTAGGCACCGGCGTTGCGAATGAGCACGAAGTCGCCCTCGGCAAGCTCCGGCTCGTCATAGAGCTTGCAGAGCCTGTCGCTTTCCATGCAGGTGAAGCCGCAGAGCACCTGCTCGGGCAGGGTGCGCCCCGACGCCGTGTACAGCTGGTGCACGTACTTGGTCTTCTTCATCTCGTGGTCGATGTTGAGGCGCGAGAGCTCGCTCACCACGAAGCGATGTCCCAGCACGTCCTTGGCATCCACCACACGGCCCACGTAGTAGCCGGGCGTGCATACGACCGCGCCGCCGGGCTCCACCAGCAGCCGCACGCGCGCGGGGTCGCAGGCTCGGCGCAGCACGTCGCTCATGACCTTGGCGTAGGCCTCGTACTTTCCCACGTTGAGGGGGCCTCCGCCATAGTAGCCGCCCCCCATGTCCACATACTCAAGCTGGTCGGCAAGGCAGCACTCCTGGATGACCTTGACAGCATGCTCCGCCAGCACCTCGTAGGCCCTGAGCGACCTGCTGAGGGTGGTCACATGCATGTGCAGGCCACTCACCTGCACGTTGGGGGTGGCCCTGAGGCGCGAGATCACCTCTGCCACCTGGCCGCCCTCGTACGAGAAGCCAAAGCGGCCCTTGTCCGCGCCTGTGATGGTCTCGCCGGGAATGAAGCTGTCAAGGTCGATGTTCACGCGAACGCCCACCTTGAGCACGCCCTGGGCGGCTGGGGCAAGCTCCTCCACCCAGCGCAGCTCACGCTGGCTGTCCAGGTTCGCATAGGAACCCTTCTGCAGAGCATAGGCAAACCACTCCCGGCCCTTCACGGGACCATTGAAGACGATCTGGTCCGGCGCGAAGCCCCTGGAGAGCGCCAGGTCGTACTCGTCGTCGCTCACTACCTCAGCAAGGCAGCCGCACTCGCGCGCCACGTCCAGCACCCGGGCGAAGGGGTTGGTCTTGACGGAGTAGGCAATATGGGCGCCCTTGCTCCAAGAGGCCTTGAGGGCGGTGTCGAAGTCCAGGAAGTTGCGCCTGAGCTCCGCCTCGTCGAAGATGAAGCAGGGGGTCCTGAGGCCCTCCAGCTGGTCCCTCGTGAAGTCCATGGATCCTACCGTCCCTCGTATGCGGTGGAAGTGCCGTAGCGCTCCAGGAAGAAGTCCGCAAAGCGGTTCTCCTCCATCTCGCGCTTGTAGTCTGCGAAGAGCCGCTCGGGCGTGTACTCGGGCTCGTAGCCCAGGTTTCTGCGCGCCTTGTCCACGTTCATGAAGTAGTCGACGCAGTCGTGCTTCTCGGGGCGATAGATCTTGCGCGACACGTGGTCCGGGCTGCAGAAGGTCTTGATGATGACGTCCACCATCTGGTCCAGGCTGGTCATGCGTCCCGTGCCCATGTTGTAGCAGCCGGAGGCCGAGGCCGGGGCCCACATGGCCTTGTAGAGCATCTGGCAGAAGTCCTTGACGTAGATGAGGTCCATGCCCTTGGTGGGGTCACCCCACACCTCCAGGTCCTCCCCCGCCATGGCGCGCTCGATCATGAGGCGATACGAGCTCACCGCCGGGACGCCGTCATGGTAGAGCACCTTTGCCTCGGGCATGTAGCAGTAGATGTTGGGCAGGCGGAAGACAAAGGAGAGGATTCCGTGCTCGGCCTCGTAGTTGCGGCACAGGTCCTCTGCGCACACCTTGGTCATGGCATAGACCGCGTGGTCGCCCGAAAGGGGGACGCGCTTGGGCATGTCGTCCATGAGCTCGCGCATCTGGCCAAAATAGCCGTTGTAGTCCGAGATGGTCTGCGGGAAGAGGACGCGCTCCGCACCTGACCTGCGCGCGAACTCCAGCACGTTGAGGGTGCCCATCACGTTGGAGCGCACATAGGCCCTGGGATCGTAGCCCTTCATGTAGGCGGGAAGCGCGCCGGCAAAGTGGGCCACCACGCGCACGCCCTCCTGGGGGAGGTCCTGGAAGCCGCTCTCGTCATCGATGTTCACCTTGACGTAGGTGACCTTGCCGGGGTAGTGGCTGTCAAAGAAGCGGACGTCGCGACGCCCGGTGGCTATGACCTCCCAGTCGTCTCCCAGGCTTTGCGCCAGATGGTCAACAAAGTAGATGCCCAGCGTACCCGTGGCGCCAAAGACCACGACCTTGTTCCTCTCCATGCCTTCCGCCTCTCTTCCGATGCCCGACCTCGACCTTGCGCGGGGCTACACCTCGTAGGTCCCTATCTCGTCGTTGTAGAGCAGGTTCTTGCCGTTCTCGTCCAGCACGCAGGCAGACGAGAAGATCTCCTGGGTCGCCTCGTCCACCTCCTGGCGCGTGTCACCCTCAAGGTAGACGCGCACCACATAGGGCTTGGCCCCGACGGCATGCGAGATCTTGTCGCCTGGCGCGTAGTAGCGGATGACCTCCGCAACGCCTGGCTGACCTTCTTGGGGCAGACCCTCAATGGCGCTGACCGTGCCCTCGTAGCCGTGGAAGTAGAGACCGGCGGCACAGCGGGGCAGGAGCGGCGTGTGCCCCTCCAGCAGCTGCGGGATGGACTGGGGCTCAAAGGCCCAGGCCAGAAGGAGCCGCTCGATGCTCACCCTGCCAGCCGAGGAGAGCTCCAGGAGCTCATGCTCGTAGCCAAAGATGCGGCCCGCGCACTCGCACACCTTGACCCCCCGCTTGGGGCTCCAGAAGAACTGCATGCACAGGGGGCCATCGACAAGCCCCGTGAAGTCCGCGACCTTCTGCAGGATCTCCGTGGCCTCCTGCAGCACGACCTCGGTGAGGCGGCTGGGATAGACGATGCGGCTCACGTGCGGGGTCACGTGCTCGATCTCGTGGGACTTCTCGCGGTCCGCGATGGAGAGCACGTGCACCTTGCCGGCCGCCACCCAGCTCATCATGTTGAACTCGTGGCCGTCGTCGTACTGCTCCGCCACGATCGCGTCGCCGTCCGAGTAGGAGGCGGTCTCGTCAAACCGCTCCAGGACCTCGTCCACGCTGTCCAGAAGGTAGACGCCGTGCGACCCATAGGCGTCCCTGGGCTTGATCACGCAGGGAAAGCCCACCTTGGCAAGGTCCTGGGCGGCCGTCTGGCGGTGCACCTCCACGCTTGCGGGATAGGGAACCCCCAGCTGCGAGAACATCTGCTTCATGAGGGTCTTGTCGCGCAGGTAGCGCAGGCGCTCTGGCGGCAGGGGGCACCTGAGGCCTGCCTTGGTGGCAATTGCCGCCTGGCACTCTGCCAGCAGGTCCGAGAAGGAGGTGACTATTGCCTCGGCCCCACGCTCGCGACACAGCCGGGCGATGCCCTCCGCGTCGCGGATGTCCATCGTGTAGGCCTCGTCCGCTATGCGCTTGGCAGGGCCGTCAGCATACCCATCGCACACGATCACATGGGCGCCCAGGCCCTGGGCCATGCGGACTAGCGCCACGAACTCGTCCATGGAGCCCAGCACCACAAGCGTGCGGCCCTCGTAGCGTCTGCTATTCATTGTCTTCCCTCTTGTCGTTGATTACCTCGCGCAAGACATATTGCGGGGAGCGGTTGACGGTCATGAAGAGCCTCCCCAGGTACTCGCCGATGATTCCCAAGAAGGTGAGTATGAAGCCGGAGCACAGGAGCATCACGGAGATGAGCGAGGTCCAGCCCTGCTGCACGCCCGGGTCAACCAGGCGCTGGACGATGAGGACTATGACCGCGACAAAACCCACGAGCGCAAGCATGGCCCCCACGATGGCCGCCAGCCTCAGGGGCACCATCGAGAAGTTGAGCACCGTAGACCACAGCTTGACCAGGGACTTGAGGTTGTACCCAGAGCTGCCCTGCTCGCGGTCGAAGTGCCTGACCGTGACGTTGGTCATCTTGTGGGTGGTCTGGAAGAGCAGGCCCTGGATGTACACATAGGGGCCCTCGTACTTGATGAGCTCGTCCGAGACAAAGCGCTTCATGACCAGGAAGTTGCTTGCGGTGATGTCCTTGGGGCGCTTGGTGAGCACGCGCATGGTCCACAGGGTGAAGTTGGAGCCCATGCGGCGCCACCAGGCCTCCTTGTGGGAGGGGTAGTTGGCAAAGACCACGTCCCAGCCCTCGCCCATGGCATCCAGGAGCAGCCTGCACTGGGAGGGGTGGGTCTGCATGTCGTCATCCATGAGCATGACGTAGTCACCATGCACATGGCGCAGGCCGCCCATGATCGCGCTGTGCTGGCCGAAGTTCTTTGCGAAGTTGACACCAATGACCTTGGGGTCCTCCTGCGAGAGCTCGCGGATGCGCTCGAAGGTGGCGTCGGTGGAGCCATCGTTGACAAGGACGAACTCGTAGTCGTACCCCTGGGCCAGGAGCTCCTGGCGCGTGAGGCGCACCACCTTTTGTATGGTTGCCTCGGAGTAGTAGCAGGGAATGACCACCGAGACCACTATGTGCCGGCCAGGCGTGGCCGTGGCCACCTTCTGGGAAGCGGTGCTGACTATGGGTTCTGACATGTGGCTCATGTTCCAATCCGTACGGTGCATGGCCTACGCGGCCACGCCCAGCGAGTACACGACGATGCCGGCGATTATGACGGCCAGTGCCAGCACCTTGCGGCGGCTGACCCTCTCGTGGAAGATCGTCACGCCAAAGACCGTGACGTACACATAGCTTGTGGCCTCGAGCACAGGCCCCAGCGAGAGAGGCACCTCCTTGTATGCCAGCATGGTGAGCACGGTGGAGGCGAAGAAGATGGTGTAGCCCATGACCACGTAGGGGTTGAGGTACTCCCTGATGGGCGAGTCGTAGGTCTTGCCGGCGGACTTCTTGAGCAGGACCTGGGCCACGGCGCTTATGAAGACGCTGCCCAGGTAGAGCAGGACGTAGGGCACCATGCTACTCACGGACCCCACCGTCCCCCGCATCCCGTGTGATACCACCGGAGCCCTCGGAGTCTGTGTCCTGCCCTTCCGGTGCTGTCACATAGAGCACGATGCCGCAGATGATGATGGCCGCGCCCAGCAGCATGGGCGGGGTGACCACCTCGTCGAAGAAGAGGTAGCCCCAGAGTATGCCCCACACAACGGTTACGGCGCGGTTGGCATAGGCCAAGGTGAGCGGCAGGCGCTTGATCACCTGCTGCCACACCAGGGCATAGAAGGCAAGTATCACGAGCATGGCCCCATAGAACGCTATGAAAGGCAGGCTCATGGGCTCCTGCTTGGAGGCCATCTTGCTCATGATGCCGGAAAGGGAGAGCACCAGGAGCACCCCGTGCAGCATGAGAAGGGCGCCCGCCCGCGAGGACTGCCGGGTGGGAGCCTCCTTCTGCCTTCCCGAACCTGCCGACGCCCCATTGTTCTTGTCCGCCACGCTAGTCCCTCGCCTGGCCATAGAAGCCATGGATGGCATCCGCCACGGCGTTGAGGTCCTCCGGGGCCAACCCGTAGTACATTGGCAGGCGGGTCAGACGATTGCTCTCGGCGGTGGTGTATGCGTCCTCGCCGTCAAAGCGACCATACTTGAGGCCCGCGGGCGAGCTGTGCAGCGGCACGTAGTGGAAGACGGACATGATGCCGCGTTCCTTGAGGTAGGAGATGAGCGCCGTGCGCTCCTCAAGGTCCCTCGCCTTGACGTAGTACATGTGGGCATTGTGCACGCAGCCCTCGGGCACACAGGGAAGCTCCACCAGCCCCTTTGCCGCCAGGGGCCGCAGGGCCTCGTCATAGGCATGCCAGGAGGCAAGGCGGTTGTCATTGATCTGGTCGGCGTGCTCCAACTGGCCCCACAGGTAGGCGGCGTTTATGTCCGACGGCAGGTAGGACGAGCCGTAGGACACCCAGGTGTACTTGTCCACCTGACCGCGCAGGAAGCGCGAACGGTTGGTTCCCTTCTCGCGCAGAATCTCGGCCTGCTCGTTGTATGCGGGGTCATTGATGAGAAGGGCACCGCCCTCGCCCATGGAGTAGTTCTTGGTCTCGTGGAACGAGAAGCAGCCAAAGTCACCAATGGTGCCAAGGGCCCGGCCCTTGTAGGTGCTCATGACGCCCTGGGCGGCATCCTCAACCACCATGAGGCCATGCCGGCGGGCTATGTCCATGATGGTGTCCATCTCGCAGGCCACACCGGCATAGTGCACAGGCACGATCACGCGAGTGCGATCGGTGATGGCCTCCTCGATCTTGGTCTCGTCGATGTTCATGGTGTCGGGACGGACGTCCACGAAGACCAGCCTGGCGCCCGCCAGCACAAAGGCCGTCGCGGTAGACGAGAAGGTGAAGCTGGGCAGGATGACCTCGTCACCCGGCTGGATGCCGCAGAGCAGGGCCGCCATCTCCAGGGCCGTGGTGCCACTGGTGGTGAGCAGGGCCTTCTGGGCACCAAAGCGCTCCTCGATCCAGGCGTTGCAGCGCTTGGTGAAGGGACCGTCGCCGCTGATCTTGCGGTTCTGCTCCACGGCCTCCCGCACGTAGTCCATCTCGCAGCCGACAAACGGCGGCACGTTGAAGTAAATCATGTCTGGGACTCCCCTTCCGGCCTAGCGGCCTGCGTACATGCGCTCGTAGTACTGCTGGTAGGCACCGGACGTCACATGCTCCACCCACTCCGGGTTGTCCAAGTACCAGCGAATGGTCTTCTTGATACCCACCTCAAAACGCGTCTGCGGCTCCCAGCCGAGCTCCTCGCGGATCTTGTTGGGTGCGATGCCATAGCGGCGGTCGTGGCCCTTGCGGTCCGTGACGTGGCGGATCAGGTTCTCCGTGATGGCGGCGTCACCCGTGGCCTGGCGCACCTCGCTGATGATGGTACGCACGATGTACATGTTGCTGCGCTCGTTGTGGCCGCCCACGTTGTAGACCTCGCCCAGGCGGCCATGCTCTGCCACCAGCTCTATGGCACGGCAGTGGTCCTCCACATAGAGCCAGTCGCGCACGTTGAGGCCATCGCCGTAAACGGGCAGCTCCCTGTGGAGAAGTGCGTTGTGAATCATGAGCGGAATGAGCTTCTCGGGGAACTGGTAGGGACCGTAGTTGTTGGAGCAGCGCGTGATCACGCTGGGAAAGCCATACGTGTCGTGCCAGGCACGAACGAAGAAGTCCGCCGAAGCCTTCGAGGCGCTGTAGGGGCTGTGCGGCGAGAGGGGCGTCGTCTCGTGGAAGTAGGTGGCACCGGCAGGGTCTGCCGGGCTGCCATCGGGGTTGACGGCCTCCGGGATCTGCAGGGCGCCGTAGACCTCGTCCGTGGAGACCTGCAGGTAGCGGTGGTCGCCAAAGCCGCCCTTGCCGTCGTCCCATGCCGCGCGGCAGCAGGTCAGGAGGTTGACCGTACCCATGACGTTGGTGTCTGCGAAGACGCCGGGGTTCTCTATGGAGCGGTCAACATGGGACTCCGCGGCAAAGTTGACCACCACGTCGGGCTGGTATTGGGTAAGCGCCTGCGCCATGGCATCGCGGTCACGGATGTCCGCATGCAGGAAGATATGGTTGGGGTTGCCCTCCAGGCTGGCCAGGTTCTCCAGGTTGCCGGCATACGTGAGCGCGTCGACGTTGACCACGCGCACGTCATCCCGGGTGCCCAGCAGGTGCAGCACGAAGTTCGAACCGATGAAGCCGGCACCGCCGGTCACGAGAAAGGTCTTCAAGCGCTTCTCCTTGTGTTCGCGTTCTCCCAGCATTGCCACCTACACGCTGCGACCGCCAGGCATCACCTGGCCGTCATAGACCGTCCTGAGGTAGGCCCCATAGGTGGACTTGCCGTAGCGCTCGGCGCAGGCCAGCAGCGTCTGCCGGTCTATCCAGTGGTTGGCGTAGGCAATCTCCTCTGGCACCGAGACGGGCAGGCCCTGTGCACGCTCCACCGAGCGCACGAACTCGGACGCCTCGTAGAGCGACTCCATGGTGCCGGTGTCCAGCCAGGCGAAGCCACGTCCCAGCGTGACCACGTCGAGAAGGCCCTCCGCCAGGTATAGCTTGTTGAGGTCGGTGATCTCGTACTCGCCACGTGGCGAGGGCTTTACCTTGGCCGCCAGGTCGCACACGTCCTGGTTATAGAAGTAGAGGCCGGTCACCGCGTAGTTGGACTTGGGGTGCTCTGGCTTTTCCTCGAGCGAGACCACGTTGTAGTCCTTGTCGAACTCCACGACGCCATAGCGCTGGGGGTCTGCGACGCGGTAGCCAAAGACGGTGGAGCGACCCTTGGCCTCGGCGTTGCGCTTGGCCCCGGTGAGCAGCTCCCCCAGACCATTGCCATAGAAGATGTTGTCTCCCAGCACCAGGGCACAGGGCTCCCCGCCTATGAAGTCCCGCCCAATGACGAAGGCCTGGGCGAGCCCGTTGGGCGTTGGCTGCTCGGCATATGAGAGGGACACCCCGAAGTCCGAGCCATTGCGGAGGAGCCGCTGGAAGTTGGGCAGGTCCTGGGGCGTCGAGATGATGAGGATGTCGCGTATTCCCGCCAGCATGAGGGTGGAGAGCGGATAGTAGACCATGGGCTTGTCATACACCGGCAGAAGCTGCTTGCTCGTCACCGTGGTGAGCGGATAGAGCCGCGTGCCACTGCCGCCAGCCAAAATGATGCCTTTCATCGTTCCCTCCCGTGCCCCACGCATAGTCTCTAAGAGTGTAAGTGGAGCGGGGGGCGCAAAGGTACGGGCACACGAAACAAGTATGAAATCCGCTCCGTCCGCCGGCGCCCGACCCCGCCCTAGTTCTCCGAGAAGGGATTCCAGCCCTCCCCCTGGCCGCCCGGGGCACCCTGGCCCTTGTCGCCTTGGCCCTGGGGGGCCTGCGGGTCCCCGTAGGCACCTCCCAGGTAGTCGCGGAGGAAGTCGGCTATGCCGCGGGCCTGCTCCGGGCTTGAGCCTTGGTCGCCCGCGCCCGTGGGCTCCCCGTCCTGTCCCAGGCCCATGGCCAGGCCCTCAAGCTGGGACATCTCGCCCAGCTCCTCCTCGGTGCGCGGTCGGTCGCGCCAAGGCCCCACCAAGGCGGACGGGTCGTCTGCCAAGGCCGTGCGGGAGAGCACGATGGGGCAGCCGCCCGCCATGGCGCGCCCCAACTCGTGGTCGCGCACACGCCGCATGACCTCCAGCGCCGCCGTGCGGCCACCCGCGTAGGACCAGACGTCCGTGACGGAGCGGCCCCAGTCCACGTGGTTCTCTATCACGCTGTCCACGAACTCCAGGCGCGCCTCCGGGGTGCTTCCCACCTGGTCCAGGCCCGGGATGTCCGGGCATGCATAGGCAGAGAGAAGCTCTCGCGCTATGACCGGGGACATGGTGTTTCTCATGTGGGCCAGCCAGAGCACGTCCGTGCGGTAGACGTCACCCAGGGGCTCCACGCAGGCGGCGCCCACCCCTGCCGCAAGGTCGTCCAGGGCGCGCGAGGTCTTGTCGCGGTTGCCCAGGGCCAGGGCGCCCGTCTGGCGCGCAAGTGAGGCCAGCTCCACCTGGGCGAGCGCCTCCCGGCGCCCCGCGTCACCCGCGGCACCCAGGTCCACCTCGCGCACGTCCTGGATGCGGAGCGCCCGCGCGGTGTTGCGCGTGGCCGCCAGTATGCGGGCGTCCGCCGGGCGGACCAGGACCGCATGCACCCGCACGGGGCCCACCGAGTCCGTGGCCAGGGCTGCCACCAGGGCGGACTGCAGCGTGCCGTCCAAGAGCACCGCCACGTCCGTGCGGTCGGACTTGGCCACCAGGTCGCGCACGCAGAGCGAAAGCGCGCCCCAGCCCGTGAGGCCCGGGTCATAGACCTCGCGCTCCAGGGGGTGGGCCAGCGGTCCCTCCTCCGCCGGGTCCACGTCCACCACCAGCAGGGCCTCCTCCAGGGTGGGCGCCTGCGCGGCCACCTCCCCCCAGGGCGCCAGCACGAAGCTGGAGCCGATGAAGGCCTCGTCGCCGTAGCCTCCCACGCCGTTCACGCCCACCAGCCAAGCGCCCGTCTGGTCCGCGTCGTCCACGTAGCGGTTGTTGGAGAGACCGCAGCCCATGGCCGACGAGGTGTCGTTCAAGGCAAAGGGGAAGCTGTTGAAGTGAACGATCACGTTGGCGTCGTACTCGTAGTCGCGCAGCTCGTCCAGGTCGTCGTCCCCAAAGGAGACGGCCAGCTTGCATCCTCCCAGCTCAAGCTGGGGAATGGAGGAGGGCTCGTCCTTGTCCGCGTCGTCGTCTGCCATGAGGCCGCTCACGTAGGCGGTAAGACGCAGGGGCGTGACCTGGTGGTCGCGCACCAGCATGACCTCGGGCATGGGATCGCGGCCATAGGTGGCGACCACCGGCACCAGGGCGTCCACCTCAAGCTGGTCCGCCAGGGCGCCCACCGCCTTGGCGGCATCCAGCAGGAAGCCCTCCTGGTCCGCCTGGGGCACGGGCTCGTCTCCCGTGAGCGCCACGTAGGGGAAGAGCACCAGCTGCGCCCCCTGACCCTGGGCCTGGCGCGCAAACTCCAACATGCGCTCCACCGTGACGTCGAAGTCCCCCGGCACGGTGTTCATCTGTGCGATTGCGATCTTCATGAGAAGCCCCTCCCTTGGTCGCCTCCCCCAGTGTAGGGGGGCGCTGCCGCAGGAGGGGCGGACGTTTGGCCGATGGCGTCATTTCTTCGCGCCGGGCCGGCTGGTGCGGGGTACGGCCCCGCGCCCCGAGCCTGCCGCGCGCGGCCCGCTAGAGCTCGGCCTTCCAGAGGCCGTGCAGGTTACAGTACTCGTAGACGGTCACGCCCGTCTCGCCCGCGATGTGGAACTTGGCCTCGGGCTTGTCGGCGGGCGTGAGGTGCTTGATCACGAGCTTCTTGTCGGTGGCCATGGCGATCCACTGGATGTAGTGGGGCTCGGTCATGGGGTGCTCAACAGAGCCGACCTTGGCCACCAGGGTCTTGCCGTCGGACTCCAGCACGGGGACGTGCTTCTCGGTGGCGGCGTCGGTGGAGCCGGCAACCAGCAGCTCCATGGGCTCGCCGCAGCACTGGGGCACGCACTTGCCCTCCTCAACAACTGCCACGAGGTTTCCGCAGTGCTTGCAACGATAGAACTTGACCTCTGCCATGTTCGGTTCCTCTCTCGTAAGGGCGCCTGGGCGCCGGGGTGCGCCTCCCTGGGGCGCTGTTGCCGTTATACCCCGCCGGAGGGAATTGTTACCCAGAACGCGGCATTATTTCCGCCAGCGGCGCCAGACGCGGGGACAAGGGCCCGTCCTCCCAACGCGGCCGGTGGCAGACACGGGTAGGACGGTGGATGCGCGCAGGGCGGACGGCGGGCGCAGGGCGGCAGACGATCGGGGGGCCCTTCGGTCAGAGGGGGCGCCACTCGCGAACGTCTGCCGCAGCCCTGGGGGCGCCAGCCCTTCTACCTGCGGTTCTTCGAATCGTCCCGCCAGACAGGCGGCAGACTATTGGGGGTCCCTCCGGTCAGAGGGGGCGCCACCCCCTAACGTCTGCCGCGCGCCCGAGGGCACCGGCCCTTCTACCTGCGGCTCTTCGAATCGTCCCGTCGCACGGGCGGCAGACTATTGGGGGTCCCTCCGGTCAGAGGGGGCGCCACCCCCGAACGTCTGCCGCAGCCCCGGGGGTGCCAGCGCTCCTACCTGCGGTTCTTCTCACTGGCCCGCCACACGGGCGGCA
>CADAUA010000005.1:0-147220 GCA_902791035.1 uncultured Coriobacteriaceae bacterium
CGGCCGGGGCGCCGCGCCGGCCGGGGCGCCGCGCCGGCCGGGCACCGCGGCGATGGCGACCGGGCCACGGCGACTGGGGTCCGGGGGAAGTTGGTGATTTAGCGCCTATCGTCCGCTGCGGGACAAACCTACACGCGCACCTGCTATTGTTATGAGTTTGTAAACTGAAACTCAGCTTAAGTAAGGTGCGCGCATGTTCGAGGCCCTCGCGAGCTTCTTCCAGCTCATCGTCCAGCCCTGCTACCAGCTCACCGGCTCCTGGTGGGCGGCGATCTTCCTCTTCACGCTCTTCTCCAAGGTCGTGCTGATGCCGCTCTCCCTCTGGTGCCAGAAGAACTCCATCGTCATGGTCCAGCTCATGCCGGACCTCTTCCGCATCAAGACCAAGTACTTCGGCGATCGCGAGACCATCGACGAGGAGCAGAACAAGCTCTACAAGGAGCACCACTACCACGCGCTCCTCTCGCTGATCCCCCTGGCCATCCAGGTGATCATCCTCTTCGGCCTGGTGGACGTGATCCACTCCATCACCGACTCCGGCGCCCCCGGCACGGAGTACCTGGGCCTCGTCCCCGCCACCGACGGCGGCACCGCCTGGATCATGCCCTTTGCCGCGGCCCTCTCCGCCGTGGTCATGGGCGGCATGTCCAACCTCATCAACCCGCTCCAGAAGGAGCAGTCCCGCACCGAGAAGAACATGACCAACGGCATCTCCATCGCCCTGTCCTTCTTCCTGGGCGTGTACGTGGTGTGCGGCATGGCCTTCTACTGGGTCTGCTCCAACCTGCTCTCCATCCTGGTGCAGGTCCTCTGCAACGTGATCATCAACCCCAAGAAGTACGTGGACTACGACGACCTCAACGCCGCGCGCGACGAGTACAACGCCATGAACGACGCCACCAAGACCGAGGGCGGCCCCCTCCACCGCGACCCCAACGCCGGTCGCGAGCGCACCGACTACAAGCGCTTCATGAACGTGGCAAACAAGCACCTCGTCTTCTACTCCGAGGGCTCCGGCTTCTACAAGTACTTCCGCGGCGCCATCGAGTGGCTCCTGGCCAACTCCAACGTCCGCATCCACTACATCACGTCCGACCCCAACGACCAGGTGTTCAAGATCGCCGAGCGCGAGCCCCGCCTGATCCCCTACTACCTGGGTCAGCGCCGCCTGATCACCTGCATGATGAAGATGGACGCCGACGTGGTGGTGACCACCCTGGGCAACCTGGACACCTACTACATCAAGCGGTCCTACGTGCGCAAGGACATCGAGTATGTGTACATGTGCCACCACATGACCTCGATGCCCCTCACCTCCACCCGTACGGAGTACGACAACTACGACACCGTGATGTGCGTGGGCCCCCACCAGCACGACGAGCTGCGCGCCCTCGAGGCCTTCTACCACACCAAGCGCAAGAACCTGCCGCCCGTGGGCTACGACCTGCTGGACCAGGAGATAGCCGACTACGAGGCCGGCCTCGGGTCCGAGGGTCGCCCGGCGCGCAAGCCCGGCGAGAAGCCCCTCGTCCTCATAGCCCCCACCTGGAACTACGACAACATCTGCGACTCCTGCGTGGACGACATGCTGGACCAGCTCCTGGGCCACGGCTACCGCGTGGTCCTGCGCCCCCACCCCGAGTACCTCAAGCGCTACCGCAGCCGCTGGGACGCCATCGTGGAGCGCCACCAGGGCGTGCCCGAGAGCGAGCTGCGCTTCGAGGACGACTTCTCCACCTCGACCTCCATCCTCTCGGCCGACGTCCTGATCACCGACTGGTCGTCCATCTCCTGCGAGTTCTCCTTTACCACCCTCAGACCCTGCGTCTTCATCAACACCGCGATGAAGGTGGAGAACCCCGAGTGGGACCAGGTGTGCGCCCAGGGCATCTGCGGCCAGCCCACGGACATCACCCTGCGCGACCAGATAGGCCACTCGCTCGACCCCAAGGACCTCACCACCCTGCCAGCCACCATCGACGAGATGCTGGCCAACCCCGAGGCCTGGAGCGACCGCATCCGCGAGGTGCGCTCCAAGATGATCTTCAACCTGGGACACGGCGGCGAGGTGGCGGGCGAGTACCTGCTGGACCGCCTGCTCCAGATAGAGGCCCAGCGCGGCGAGGGCGGCGACAAGGACGACAAGGGCAGCAAGGACGACAAGGGCAACAAGGACGCCCAGCCCGCGGGGGAGGTGCGTGCCGATGCGTAGCAGCAAGCGCGTGACCGGCGGGCGCGTGACCGGCGGGCGCGCGACGGCCCGTCGCGACGCCGTCCTGGCCGCGACCGCCGCCTGCGCGGTGGTCCTTCTCGCCGCCCGTCCCGCCCTGGCCTACGTGGACCCCTCGGTCATGACCTAGACCATCCAGGCCCTGGCCGGCGTGGCCGTGGCCCTCTCGGCCGTGATGGGCGTGGCCTTCCGCCGCTCGCGCAAGGCCATCATGAGGCTCCTGCACATCGACCCCGACGCCAACCGCATCGTGGAGCCGGCCGTGGCCCGCATGGCCGCGGCCGACAAGCCCCGCGCGGACGCCGAGGCCCGCGCGACCCTGGGCGGCATGGCGGCGGGCACCACGCGGGCCGTCCAGCCCGGAGAGCGCCTGCCCTGGCACCGCCGCCTGGTGGTCGCCCTCGTCGTTGTGGCCTTCGTGGTCCTCACCTACTTCGTGGTGGCTCCGGTCGAGCTCCTGGCGGGCAACGCAGGGGACCTCGTCTTTGGCCTGGCCACGGCCTGGCCGGTCATCCTGCGGGCCGCGCTCGCCCTTCTTGCCGTGTGCACGCTCCTGCTCTCGGTCTTCCGCGGGCGGGTCTTCGACGTCCTGCTCGCCCTGGCCTGCGCCGTGGGCCTGGCGGCCTACCTGCAGGTCATGTTCATGAACGGGGGCCTGCCAATTACCAACGGCAGCCTGGTCAACTGGGTGGAGCACCGCTCCGCCATGCTGGTGAGCACGGTCGTGTGGCTGGCCGTGATCGTGGCTGCCGTGGTTCTTGCCCTGCACCGTCCCCGCGCCTCCCGCGCCGCCAGCGTGGCGGTCTCTCTCGTGCTGGTGCTGGTGCAGGCGGTGGGGCTCGTGTCCATCTGGACCAGCGATGCCACGCGTCCTGCGGAATCCTCGCAGCTCAACGCCTATACCGAGGAGGGCATGCTCGACGTCTCCGACAGGTCCAACGTCGTGGTCATCGTACTCGACATGACCGACACGGGCGAGGTCCGGGGGGTCTACCAGGACAACCCCGAGATGTTCGACGCGCTCGACGGCTTCACCTGGTACCAGAACTCCGTGGGCTCCATGGCACCCACCCGCTACGGCTGCTCCTACCTGCTCACGGGCCAGCTTCCGCAGGACGGCGAGGACTTCCAGAGCTACCTGGGTCGCTCCCTGGCCCCGGGCAACTTCGTGGACGACGTGGCCGCCCAAGGCTATGACTTGGGCATCTACTCGGATTCCGGCTCGGTCTCGCACGCCTACCGTGACGCCTTCGCAGGCAAGGCCTTCAACGTCCATCCACTCGTGGGCAGCGGCCTCGACAACTTCGACGAGCGAGGCACCCTCAAGATCCTGCTCAAGACCTCCCTCTACCGCGACCTGCCCTGGGCCTTCAAGCCATACTTCTGGTACTACACGGACGAGATAAACAAGGGCATGACGGTCCCCCTGGACCAGCAGAACGACCTGGCCTCGGTGCCCTACACCTTCGACGACCCTGCCTTCCATGCCCGCCTTGAGGCGCGGGGCCTCTCGGTGGAGGATAGGGGACAGAAGGGCTCCTTCCGCTTCATCCACCTGCTGGGAGCCCACTTCCCCTATGTGATGGACGCCAACGCCGCGCCGGTAGTGGGCGAGACGACCTACGACCAGCAGCTGCTGGGGTCCTTCAAGATCGTGTCCGAGTACCTGCAGCAGCTCAAGGACCTGGGAGTCTACGACCAGACCACGGTGATCGTGACGGCCGACCATGGCCGCATCGACTTCATGAAGCCCGAGGACGGCCCCATCACGCGGCCTACCAGCCCGATCCTGATGGTCAAGCCCGCCCATGCCGCCCACGGCCCCATGACGATAGACGCCACCACCCCCGTGTGGACGCCCGACGTGCTGGCCACCGCGCTGGACCAGATGGGTGCCGACCAGGCGACCGTGGCCAAGTACGGTACGCCGGTCTATGCGCTGGCCGACGATCCGGCGCGCGAGCGGTACTTCGACGCCCCCACCTGGGATGGGAACTACACTGTGGACATGTACCAGTTCAAGGTCGCGGGTCCCGTGGAGGACTGGCGGTCCTGGGAGCTCACGGGCACGTCTTGGAAGACGAATGAGAGATAAGGGCGCGGCATCGGGGTCCGCTCCGATGGACAGGGTCAAGAGGCTCGGATTGGCGGCCATGGTCGGCTGCGTGGTCCTTCTTGCCGTGCGGCCGGCCTTGGCCTACGTGGACCCCTCGGTCATGACCTACACCATCCAGGCCCTGGCCGGCGTGGCCGTGGCCCTCTCGGCCGTGATGGGCGTGGCCTTCCGCCGCTCGCGCAAGGCCATCCTGCGCTTCCTCCACGTGAACCCGGATGCCCATCGCGTGGTGGAGCCTGCGGTCCACCGGATCGACGTGCAGAACAAGCGCATGGCCGACCAGGCCTACCTGACTCAGATGGGGCACCTCTCGGGCGGCGGGCCGGCCGAGAGGGACCGGCGCTACGAGGAGCCCTGGTCCCACCGGCTGGGCCTCGCCCTGGCCGTGGCGGCCTTCGTGGCCTTCACCCTCCTGGTGGTCGCCCCCTACGAGATTGTCGCGGCAAACAAGGACAGCCTGACCTTTGGCCTGAGCAGCGTGTGGGAGCTCCTCCTGGCCGTTGCCGTGGGCATCGCCCTGGCCGTGGCGCTCGTGCTCTCCGCCCTGCGCGGGCGCGTCTTCCACGAGGCGCTCGCGGCCTTGGCCGCGCTGGGCGTGGCCTCCTGGCTGCAGGCCCTCTTCATGAACGGGGGCCTGCCGCTGGCCGACGGCAACAGCGTCAACTGGACCCAGTACGGCATTCAGGCGCTCGTGACCGCCCTCGTGTGGGTAGGCCTCGTGGTGGGCCTCATGAAGGCCGCCAAGCACTTCCCGCGCCAGACCCGCCGCGCCCTCGTGGCGGCGTCGGGGGTCCTCTTGGTGGTACAGGCGGTGGGCGTGGGCAGCCTCTTTGCCGAGGGGGACGCCATCCCCGAGGAGAACCCCGCCATCATGACGGAGCAGGGCCTCTACGACGTGAGCCCGACCAACAACGTGGTCGTCTTCGTCCTGGACACCATGGAGACCAGGGAGATCAAGGACTACTACGCCCGCAACCCCACCATGTTCGACGCCTACGACGGCTTTACCTGGTACCAGAACTCCGTTGGGTCCATGATCCCCACCCGCTACGGGGCCACCTACCTCCTGGCGGGGCAGTTCCCGCAGGTGGGGGAGACCTTTGCGGACTACCGGGCCCAGACCTACGACCGGAGCACCTTCCTCGACGACCTGGGCTCGCTGGGCTTCTCGGCCGCGGTGTACTCGGACGAGTCCGTTGCCTGGGACGAGCACTCCATGGCCTACCTGAGCACCCATACCATCAACGTGCACCCCGTGGGCGAGGACGCCCGCGCCGCCGTGGACCCGGTGGGGTCGCTCCAAGTCCTCTACAAGGCGGCCTGCTACCGGGACCTGCCCTGGCCTGCCAAGCCCTTCTTCTGGTTTAGCACCGAGGAGATAAACAACGGCATGACCGTGAGGAGCGCCGGGCCGACCTCGCCTCCAAGCCCTACGTGATGGACGACGCCAAGTACATGGCCGAGCTCCAGGAGACGGGTGTGAGCGCCACCGACACGGGCGTGAGTGGGTCCTACCGCTTCATCCACCTCATGGGCTCCCACCCGCCCTACACGCTCTACCGTGATGGCACGCGGGTGGCGGCGGGCACCTATCCCGAGGACCAGTCCATCGGCGCCCTCAACATCGTGGCCACCTACCTGCAGAAGCTGAGGGACGCAGGCGTCTACGACCAGACCACGGTGATCGTGACGGCCGACCACGGCGAGTGGTACTACACGGCGGAGCCACTGACCAGGCCCGTGAGCCCCATCATGCTGGTAAAGCCGGCAGGCGCCCACGGGACCCTGCAGGTCAGCCAGGCCCCGGTGTGGGCGGCGGACGTGCAGGCGACGGTCCTGGCCGCCGCCGGCGCCGACGAGCAGATGCTGGCTGGCTACGAGGGCGTGCCCGTGTGGCAGATCCCCGAGGACGCGGAGCGCACGCGCACTTATTACATGACTACGAGCGACTGGGACCGCGACGTCAACGTGACGGAGTACCACGTGGAGGGTCCCGCGGACGACATCGCCAGCTGGCACCTGACGGGTCGGGTGTGGGACGTCCAGGGATGGAGCGACGCGTCCAAGAACCCGCCGACGCCCAACGTGGGGCTGCTGCCCGGGGAGTAGGGTGCGGATCGCGGGGGTCGCGGCGCGTCGCGGCATCGCGCCACCGTTGCGCGGTATCGGATTAACGGACAGATGTTGGTTCAACAGCATATAACCGCAGGAAAATCTGGCGCGTAACGCTGTCATGTCCCAACTTCTGTCCGTTATTTCTGGCTACGGGTCCCCTGCCGATGCCAGCGCGGATTGTCCGCCGGGCGAACCTCAGGTTAGTAGAGCCCGCAGACGATTCGAACTTATATAACCGCAGGTAGAAAAATTGCGACTTCGCAAGTAGCACTCTACTAACCTGAAGTTTGTATCGGTGGGCAGAAGGGGAGCACCCCTTTCTGCCCACCGGCAGGGAGAAGGGCGGCCCCGTGTGTGCGGAGCCGCCCCTTCGCGAGTCAGCTTTGCGGACTGGTGGTGCGTGCTGTTCGCACGAGCCCAGGAAGAAGCCCTACCGGCTACTTGGTGTAGTCGTAGAAGCCCTTGCCGGCGTTGACGCCCGTCTCGCCAGCGTCGATCTTCTCCTTGAGCCTGGTGGCGATGATGTTCTGGATGGTGCCGGGCTGCTTGGCCTCGGGCTTCATGATGGAAATGTTGTAGGCCGTCTGCAGGCCCACGATGTCGAGGATCTGCATGGGGCCGTTGGGGGCACCGGTGGAGAGCTTCCAGGCGAGGTCGATGTCCTCGGGGGAGCCCACGCCAGCGGCCCAGAGGCCCATGGCGGCGGAGAGGAAGGGCACGAGCATGGAGTTGAGCAGGTAGCCCGGAACCTCCTTCTGGACCTTGACGGGGACCATGCGGATGGCGGCCGCGAAGGCGACGGTGAGCTCGAAGGCCTCGTCGCCGGTGCCGGCGTGGCGCATGACCTCGGCCGTGGGCATCTTCCAGATTTCGTTGGCAAAGTGCAGGGCCAGGAACTTCTCGGGACGGCCGGTGTACTCGGCGAAGGTGGAGGGCAGCAGGGTGGAGGAGTTGGTCACGATGACGGTGCGCTCGGGGAGGTGCTTCTGGAGCTCGGTGTAGAAGTCCTTCTTCTGCTGCGGGTCCTCGGCCACGGCCTCGATCACGTAGTCGGCGTCCTTGAAGGCCTCGTCCCAGTCGGTGACGAGCTTGAGGTTCTTGTAGGCGGCCTCGACGTTGGCCTTGAGGGCCTCGCACTTCTCGGGCGTGCACTCCTCCTTGGCCACCAGACCGTAGGCGTAGGCACGCGGGTCGGTCTTCATGGCCTCCAGGGTGTCGAGGTAGATCTTGTGCAGGCGATCGATCTTGGGCTGGCAGCGGCCGATGGAGCCCTCGCTGCGCAGCCAGATGGTCACGTCGTAGCCCATGTAGGCGCTCTGGAAGGCGATCTGGGAGCCCAGCACGCCGCCGCCGGCAACGACGACCTTCTTTACGTCCTTGATATCCATGACGCTCATCCTTTCGTGTAATGTGTGGATGGGTACCACCGAGGTAGAGCAATACCCAGCTTTGGGGTCGGTATTCCAACGATTCTGGTGGTCGGTACCCATTGGCCGATGGACGGAGCGGAGGTTCCTGATGCAGCGGTTCCTTACGGTCGTGGCTGCGATCCTGGCAGCATATGGCGTGGGCATGGCGATCGCCTATCCGGCCGGCGGCTTCTTTGTGGCCTGGTTCGTGCTCGCGGGGCTCCTGGCTGCGGCCACATGGGCCCCGGGGGTGGCTGGCACGGTCTGTCGTGTGGTGTGCGTGGCGGTGCTGGCCTGGGTCTGCTTTGGGGCGGGCCTCATGGCGGCCGACTTTGGCGACGTGGCGCCTGCGGGGGTCGACTACGTGATCGTGCTGGGCGCGGGCCTGGAGGACGACGGTACGCCCAGCGAGGCGCTGGCCTTGCGGCTAGACGCGGCGGCAGCCTACCTGGGGGAGAACCCCGGCTCGCGCTGCGTGGTGTCCGGAGGACAGCAGGCAGACGAGGTCCGTTCCGAGGCCGATGCCATGGCCGACTACCTTGCGGGCGAGAAGGGCGTGGATCCCACGCGCGTGATCAAGGAGGCGGCGAGCACCTCCACCGTGGAGAACCTCCAGAACTCGCGGGCGCTGGTCCCCGAGGACGCGAGCGTGGCCGTGGTGACCAACGACTTCCACATGCACCGGGCGCTGGCGATCGCCCGCAAGCAGGGGTTCCCGCAGGCCTGGGGCCTGGCTGCGCCGTCGAACCCGCTCTACCTGGCGCAGGCGGGTCTCCGCGAGTGCGTGGTGCTTGTCAAGGACATGATCACGGGCGGGCTGTAGGGCGCGGTGGGTCGCGCGCCGCGCCGGCCGTCCGTTCGCGTACGAAAAGCCCCGTCTGCCGCCAAGCCGGCCGGTCGCGTTCTGTGTGGAATCGTTCTCGCATATCATGAGACCAGTATGGCTGGCGTTGCCGACCGTTAGGATAGATGCCAAGTCACGCGCACGGCAGAGAGGACCCCATGGCACGCAGCGTCCACTTCCATATCACAAAGGGCTGGATGAACGACCCCAACGGCTTCATCTACTACAAAGGCGAGTACCACCTCTTCTACCAGTACTTTCCCTACGCGCCCGAGTGGGGCACGATCTGCTGGGGCCACGCCGTGAGCAAGGACCTGGTCAACTGGGACCAGCAGGAGATAGCGCTCTTCCCGACCCTGCCGGAGGACCAGAACGGCTGCTTCTCGGGCAGCGCGGTCGAGGCGGACGGCCAGCTGCGCCTCTTCTACACCGGCGTCCACTACGACGAGGTGGACCCCACGAACATAAACAAGTGCGTTCCCGACCACCTGACCTCGGCGCAGCTTGCCATGAGCTCCCCGGATGGCTACACCTTTGACAACTTCGCAAACAAGGCCGTGATCATCCCGCCCATCGGCGATCCCGCGCTGGGCGACCGCGTGCACACGCGCGACCCCAAGGTCTGGCGCGGCAGCGACGGCTGGTACATGGTGCTGGGCAGCAACGTGGACCGCAAGCAGGGGGAGATCCTCTTCTACAGGAGCGACGACCTGGCACACTGGACCTTCGTCAACCGCAAGCTGATGGACCCGGGCTACGGCTGGATGTGCGAGTGCCCGGACCTCTTTGCCCTGCCAGGCGGCGACACCGTCCTTCTGGCCTCGATGATGGACTACATGGGGCAGGGCCATGACGAGTCGGTCTGCTTTACCGCGGGATTCGACGAGGCCACCTGCGACCTCAAGCTGCTCAGCGAGCCGCGCCTGGTGGACTATGGTTGCGACTTCTATGCACCGCAGACCACCACGGACGAGGCGGGCCGCCGGGTGATGATGGGCTGGATGCGCATGCCGGAACCCGTGGACAACAAGTGGATCGGCATGTTCTGCGCCCCACGCGTGGTGGAGGTGCGTGACGGCCACGTGTACACCAGCCTGCACCCCAACGTCCGTGAGGCCCTTATCAAGAAGACCCTGGCCACCACCACGCACCGGCCCTACCTCTTCTCGCTGCAGCTCTCCGAGGGCAACCACGCGAACGTGGGCGGCCTGCGCATCTGGCAGGAGGGCCACCGCATCCACGTGGACCGCTCCAGCGTCTACCACGCCAAGCCCGGCTACGAGCACGTGCTCTCCGTGACGCCCGAGGTAGGCGACACGAACAAGGTGGAGATCCTGGTGCACGGCCACCTGGTGGAGATATACGTGAACAACGGCCAGTACGTTGTGTCCAACATCGTCTATGGCCTGGGAGGGTCCTTTACCACCGACGCCAACGCCGAGATCACCGTGATCGGCCTCTAGCCGGGGCCGTCCGGAGCCTCAGGGCCATCCGGAGTCGCAGGTTCGCCGGCAGCGGCCAAGCTGCCGGAAAGCACACGCAAGGTCGTCCCACAGGGAAGGAAGGCACATGAAGTTCAGCAACAAGATCATGCTCATCACCTACGCCGACAGCCTGGGCAAGAACCTGGCCGACCTGGACCAGGTGCTCGACACCTACTTCAAGGATGCCGTGGGCGGCGTGCACATCCTGCCCTTCTTTCCCTCCTCGGCGGACCGCGGCTTTGCCCCCATGCGCTACGACGTCGTGGACCCGGCCTTTGGCACCTGGGACGACGTGCGCCGCATCGGCGACAAGCGCTACCTCATGTTCGACTTCATGATCAACCACATCTCGCGCCAGTCCCCCTACTTCCAGGACTTCCTGGCCAAGAAGGATGCCAGCGAGTTCGCGGACTTCTTCATCCGCTACAAGGACTTCTGGGCCAAGGAGGGCGGCTTCCCCACGCAGGAGCAGGTGGACGCCATCTACAAGCGCAAGCCCCGCGCGCCCTATGTGGAGGCCCAGTTCGCCGACGGCACCACCGAGAAGGTCTGGTGCACCTTTGGCGAGGAGCAGATCGACATCAACGTGAAGAGCGAGCGCGCCCAGCGATTCTTTGCCGAGACGCTCCAGAACATGGTGGCAAACAACGCGGCCATCATCCGCCTGGACGCCTTTGCCTACGCCTGCAAGCGGGCAGGCGGGTCGTGCTTCTTCGAGCAGCCCGACACCTCCGACCTGCTCGACGCCATGCAGGAGGTGGTGGGCGCGGACGTGATGGTCCTGCCGGAGATCCACGAGCACTACACCATGCAGATGAAGGTCTCCCAGATGGGCTACTGGGTCTATGACTTCGCCCTGCCGGTGCTCACCCTGCACGCCCTCTACTCCGGCGACGGCCAGTACCTCAAGCGCTGGCTGGAGATGAGCCCCAAGCACCAGTTCACCACCCTGGACACCCACGACGGCCTGGGCATCGTGGACGTCAAGGACCTCCTGCCCGACGACCAGATCGACTGGACCAAGGAGAAGATGTTCTCCGAGGGTGCCAACGTGAAGAAGATCTACAACACCGAGGCCTACAACAACCTGGACATCTACCAGGTCAACACCACCTACTACTCGGCCCTGGGCAACGACGACAAGGCCTACGACCTGGCCCGCGCCATCCAGTTCTTTGCCCCGGGCGTCCCCATGGTCTACTACGTGGGCCTTCTTGCCGGCGCAAACGACCTCAAGCTCCTGGAGTCCACCAAGGAGGGGCGCAACATCAACCGTCACTACTACTCGCTGGACGAGATCGCGGGCGAGGTGGAGCGCCCGGTGGTCCGGGAGCTGGTGCGGATGATGGAGCTGCGCAACAACCACCCGGCCTTCGACATCGAGGGCCAGATGGAGGTCACCTGCGGCGAGGGCGGCGCCTTCCGCATCCGCCGCACCTCGGGCGACGCCTGGGCCCAGCTGGACGCCAACCTGGCCACCCACGACTACACGATCACCCACTCGTAAGCCCGCTCCTGCGGAGAAGGGGGAGAAGGTCACATGCTGCCTGCAAACGAGCGGTTCCCGCATGGCATCGGCGCCGCCTACTACGACCTGGACGGCACCATCCTCAACCTCGACTACGTCTCGCCGCGGGTGATCGCCGCCATGAGGCGGGCGCACGAGGAGGGGCTCGTAAACGTGGTCTGCACCGGCCGCAACCTGCCCATCGTGCCCGAGGTGGTCAAGGGCGACTTCGTGGACTACTACATAACCGTGAACGGCGGCCAGATCCTGGACGCCGCGGGGCGCCACCTGTTGAGCAAGGCCATCCCCCGCGAGAAGGCCCTGGAGCTCGCGGCCTGGCTCCACGGGCGTGGGGCCGGCCTCAACTGCCTGACCTCCACGGGAGCCTACTTCGAGAACCGCCTGGTGAGCTACATGACGCAGGCGGTCCATCGTGTGGAGAACAGCGACCGTCTGACCGACGAGGCCCTCACCGAGGAGATCACCAGCCAGCCAAACAAGTTCACGGTGGACGACATCACGCCCGAGCTCGAGGCCGTGGACGGCAAGACCAACTTCGTGGAGAAGATGGGTGCCTGCTTTGACACCCACGAGGACCTGGAGCGCGACGTGGCCGAGCTCCAGGCCCGCGGCGACCTGCAGATCGCCGTGGTCACGCCGACCGAGATCGAGATCACGATCCTGGGCGTGGAGAAGGGCTCCGGGGTCGAGTGGGTCATGCGGCACCTGGGGCTGGAGAAGGACCAGCTGGTGGCCTTTGGCGACTCTGGCAACGACCTGCCCATGCGGCCGGCGGTGGGGACCTTCGTGGCCGTGGACAACGCCTCGGCCGAGGTCAAGGCCGTGGCGGACTGCGTGGTGGACTCCATCTGGGACGACGGCGTGGCCAAGTGGCTGGAGGCTGCCTGCGAGGGAAGCTACTACGCGCTCTAGGGCCAAGCGCAGCAAACGTAGGGGGTACTCCCCCGTGTTTTCCGAACACGGGGGAGTACCCCCAGTGTTTTCCGAACACGGGGGAGTACCCCCAGTGTTCATCCACGGTGGGATCGCCGCTCACCATGCCCATGCGCCGCTCGCCGCGTTGTGGGATGGTGTGGAATCGTTCCCTCATACCATAGAACCAGCATGGTTCAGTTCTCGGCAGCGCCACGTGGCGCGTGAGGAGAAGACGATGAGCAACGACAGCTGGCGTCCCAAGCTACACCTGGCCCCCTACAACGGCTCGATCAGCGACCCCAACGGTCTCTGCCAGTTCCGTGGCACCTACCACATCTGCTGCCAGAACGCGCCGGAGTATCCCGGCAACTACGACAGCCCCCACGGCTGGGGCCACTTCGTGAGCCGCGACCTTGTCAACTGGGTCTTCCTGGGCTGCCACGTGATGCCCGATGCCCCCAGCGACAAGGACGGCTCCTACTCCGGCGGCGCCTACGTGGCCGGCCCCGACGAGGCCCCGCACGGAGGCGAGGTCTGGTACTACTACACGGGCAACATCCGCTGGCCCGCGGGCGACGGCACCTACGCCGGCCGCCTGGCCAACCAGACCCGCATGCGCAGCTACAACGGCATAAACATGGGTCCCAAGGAGGTCGTGCTCGACAACTCCGGCTATCCCTCCTACTGCTCCAACCACGTGCGCGACCCCAAGGTCTGGCGCCAGGACGGCCGCCTGCACATGCTGCTGGGCGCCCGCACGCGCGAGGACTCCCGCGGCTCCATCCTTTGCTACGGCTCCGACGATGGCGTAAGGTGGGCGCTCGAGGGCTCCGTCACGAACACCGGGGCCGAGCCCTTCGGCTACATGTGGGAGTGCCCGGACCGCATCGTCCTCAAGGATGCGGCCGGCGCCGAGCACCAGTTCCTGGCAACCTGCCCCCAGGGCACGAACGAGCTGGGGCTTCCCTACAAGCTGCAGAACGTCCATGGCAACGGCTACTTCCCGCTGGAGGGCGACCTTCTCGACCTCCTGCACCAGGACACCGAGCTCATGGCAGCCAAGGCCCCGCACGCGGCCATCGACCAGGAGACCTTCGTCGAGTGGGACCACGGCTTCGACTTCTACGCCTGCCAGACGCTGGCCGCCGAGGACGGACGCCTCTTCCTGATTGGCTGGATGAGCCTGCCGCACGACAAGTACGACGTGCGTCCCTACGACAACCCCACCGACACCTGGCGCGGCTGCCTCACCGTGCCGCGCGTCCTCTCGCTGGGCGAGGACGGCCGCATCCTCCAGTGGCCCGCCGAGGAGATAACGGCCCTGCGCGGCGAAGCCCAGGCCTTCGACGGCACTGCGGCCACCATGCCCAAGTGCGCGGACCTCACGCTCGAGGGCATCACGGGCGACGGCGTGCTGCGCTTCGACGATGCCCTTGAGCTGCGTGTGCACGAGGGCGTGGCCGAGCTTGTATTTACGGACGACAAGGTCGGTCAGGGCCGCAAGGCCCGTCGCACCCTCTGCGGCAGCGTGCACGACATCCGCGTGATCGTGGACACCTCCGTGCTGGAGATCTACCTCAACGGCGGCGAGACGGTCTTTGGCACGCGCTACTTCTCCGAGGCGGACGAGCTGGCCGTGACGGCCGACCTGCCGGGTGCCAAGGGCACCTGGTATCCCATGGATCCCATCTCGATCAACTACGTGGTCGACCGGTAAAATCGAGACTCTTGAGCCACATGTAGACGAGCGGGCACCAGGGGAGTACCCCTTGGTGCCCGCCCCTTTAGCGCAGGATTGCACCCGCGATGAGCGACGCGACGAAAAAGGGCAGTTGAGCTGTGGCTCGGTAATGTCGCGGGTGCAGAAAAGGGCGTATACAGGCCAAAATCTGCACCCGCGATGGCAGTAGCACATCCTACATAGCAAGAAGTCGCAGGTGGGCCAGAGGTGTCCCCGCATCGCGGGTGCATGACCGTCCATCCAGCAAGCCCTGGCCCTAGTCTTGGGACTCATCCTCGTCGACGTACTCCAGGATGTCGCCGGGCTGGCAGTTGAGCGCCTTGCAGATGGCCGCCAAGGTGGAGAGCCGTACCGCGCTGATCTTTCCGGTCTTGAGCTTGGAGAGGTTGACGTTCGTGACCCCCACCTCTGCCGAGAGCTCCTTGAGGCTCATCTTGCGGTCCGCCATCACGCGGTCGAGCCTGAGAATGATCCTTCCCATGGCAGGCCCTAGAGCGTCTCGTCGGAGAGCTCTTGCAGCGCGCAGCCATAGGCAAAGAGCCGGTCGAAGCAGACGAGAAGGACCAGCGCGATGACCACGGCGGGAGCTTCTTCGGTGCTGGAAACAAGCAGGATCAGCATTATGGCGCCAATGAAGCGCAGGCGGGTCGCGGTTTTATCGTTGAACGGTGAGGTCCCCGAAGCCATGTCGCGGAAGGTGACGCGCATGTATTCGAAGGTCATGACCTCAAGGAACGTTCCAAGCGCAGACGCCGAGGCCCCGATGACCTTGGTCCACAATTCGGTGCCCTGGGGGTCTCCCTGGGCGACCTTGGCTGCGAAGCTCGTGAGCGCGTCCATGTCGAAGCCGAGGATCTCGAGCACACGAACCTTGTAGAGGCACCCAAACACAAAGAGCAGTCCCATGGCGCCAGCGACGATTTCTAGGGCACGCAGCCCCTTCGAGATGTAGCCCGCCGTCTCCTGCAGCTTGCGCAAACGCTCACCCTCGTCGATCATGGCCTGTCTCCCTCCGGTCGTTGGTATCCGCGCTGCCTCTGTCTCGCATTCTAGTATCAGAATTATCGTAAGGCAATAGAAAATTATCGTGAAACGTTAATAACTTATCAGGAGACGATAAATACGAGTCATAGGCGTCTCGTTGTGCCGAGTGCAGTGAAGCATTGGACAAGAACTGCAAGAACTACTGTTCCATTCTTCCTTTGGTTGTGCTACACTTGCATCTGCTGCAAGGTGCGAGGCCGTCTGAAGACGAGTCAGGACGCTGCTTGACGTGCGCGGGTCTCAATCCTTTGGCGTAACAACTCTGCGGCTATAAGGTGCCCTCGTTCGGGAGAGGGTTTCAACTCCGCAGTGAACGCCTCCGTAGCAAGACATCCATCTGGATTGTTTTGTGATTGGAGGTGTTGTTATGCCGCGATCCCTATCTCCATAGCCCTCGGCGGTCCAGCAGTTTCGTTTGTCAAGCAGAGGGGAGAAGTGACTATGGGGCGATCGACCGAGGAACTGCATTGCAGCAAGTACGACGAGGATCTGCTGAAGGCTCGTTGGGCAGGCCTCACGTTTGACAACGACTACATCTTCGGCGCTGTCTTGAGGACCAATCTGGAGGTATGCAGAAGGCTGCTTGAGGCAGTCCTGGAAGTCCCGATAAACCGTGTGGAGCTCGTCGCGACACAGAGGGACCTCAGCGTTTCGCAAAGGGCCAAGTCGGTCCGGCTGGACGCGTATGTGGAGGATGGCTCTGGCAGGGTGTTCGACGTGGAGATGCAGAGGAACAACGAGGTCCACCTTCCCAAGCGTGCGCGCTACTACCAGTCCATCATGGATACGGAGCAGCTCGACAAGGGCGTGGGCTTCGACGACCTGCCCGAAACCTACGTGATCTTCTTCTGCACCTTCGATCCCTTCGGACGTGGACTGCGGAAATACACGTATCGCCAGACTTGCATCGAGGACGGGTCGACTGAGTCCTGGGACGAAACCACCCGGATATTCCTGAATGCGAAGGGAAGGACAGGCACGGTGAGCGAGGACTTGCAGGGCGTGCTCGACTACCTGGCGGGGCATAATGACCGTGAGGGAGACCTCATCAAAGACATCGAGAGTACCGTGAGCGAGGTGCTTTCGTCGGAGGCGAACAGGAGGGACTTCATGAAGTACGAGGCTGATTTGATGAGTGCCCGCCGTTCTGCGGCTGCCGAGGGAAGGGCCGAAGGAAGGGCCGAAGGAAGGGCCGAAGGAAGGGCCGAAGGTGAGGAAAGCGCTTACGAGAAGATGGCCCGTCTTTCGACTCGGCTTTCTGAGGCGGGGAGGTCGGACGAGCTGGCCTTGGCGATGCAGGACTCTGCTGTAAGGGAGAGGCTCTTTCGGGAATTCGGCATCGGGTAGGCAGCGCCAGTTTATCCGCTCGCATGCCGTCGGAGGCAAGCCCCCCGCACGATAGCGTGGGCGCCAGGGAGTACCCCTGGCGCCCACGGCGCGCAAGCAAACACAGGGAACCAAACATGGGCCAAACATGGGGGGCAAACATGGGGGAGTACCCCCTGTGTTTGGTGCCGGCTACTCGCCAGTGCCCTCGAAGGTCGCGGCGCGCATGGTCCAGGCGCGGTGCGTGGCCGGCAGGGTGGACGCGACGTGCAGTAGGTCGATCCTCTCGGGATACCAGCGGGTGGTGAGGGTCTTCTCGCCGCCGTTGACGTAGATCTCCACCACCGAGGTGTCCACGAGCACGCGCAGGTCGGTCACGCGGCCGGCCGAGAGGTCGGAGACGCGCAGTCGGCGCACGGTGCGGTAGGCGCCGGCGGGGGAGAGGAAGGCCAGCTCGAGCAGGCCGTCCGAGACCATGAGCTCAAGGTCGCCGTTGAGGAGGATGCGGCCGTCGCCCTGGATGTCGGTGACCTCGAGGTCGCAGGCGCCGCCCGCGAAGCCGGCCCCGATGGCACCCGTCAGGTCGTACTCGTCGTTCTTGGCGGAGCCCACGGTGCCGGTGGTGCCGTGCAGACCCTCTCCCACGAGCTCGACGGGCTCGTCACGCAGGACATCGATCTCGGGCACCGGCCACTGACACACCAGACCGGCCTCGTTTAGGCTGAGCACGCGCGGCACGGTGAGGGTGTGGGTCCACTCGCGGGTGGGGTTGTCGTACTGGGTCTCGATGTCGGGCAGGCCCACCCAGCCCACAAGGAGCGTGCGGCCCTTCTCGTCCTCGAAGCTCTGCGGGGCGTAGAAGTCGAAGCCATAGTCCCAGGCCACGAAGGTCGAGGCGTCGATGCAGGGATAAGGCCCGTCCGCGTCCATGAGGGCGGGGTCGGCGCCCAGGGCGTCCACCACGGTGCCCTCCAGCGGGAAGTAGCCGGAGTCGTGCACATTCTGGAAGGCGAAGTCCTGCTTGGACACGCCCTGGGGGCACACGAGCAGGAACTCACGCCTGTCCAGGCAGATGCGGTTGGGGCACTCCCACATGTAGCCGAAGGTGCCCTCGCCGGTGTTCGTGGCCGAGCCCTCGAGCTTCCAGCTCAGACCGTCCTCGCCCCCGTAGAGAAGGACGGCGCCGCGGTCACCCTTGGCGCGGGCGCCCAGGAGCATGTGCCAGCGGCCGTCCTGCTCCCAGACCTTGGGGTCGCGCACGTGGCAGGAGCAGTAGGAGGGGTAGCTCTCGTTGCCCAGGACCAGGCGCTTCTCGCCGTAGTGCTCACCGTCGCTCACCACCAGAATCTCGTTGGCCAGGCGACCGGAGTAGTCGTAGTCGTGCTTGCCCGGTAGGAGCTGGTTGCCCGTGTAGTAGCACCACATCTGGCCGTCGTGGATGGTGGCCGAGCCGGAGTAGGAGCCGTTCTTGTCCATGGTGCAGCTGGGCATGATGGGCGAGCCGCACCAGCGCCAGCTCACCAGGTCCTCGCTCTCCCAGTGGCCCCAGCCGTGGGCGGCGTCGGGCCAGAGCCGGCGGTGCTGGTGGAAGAAGTGATAGGTGCCGTTGAGCTGGCAGAGGCCGTTGGGATCGGTGATGTCGCCAGTCTGGGTCTGCAGGTGGAACCTCAGACGCCAGTTGTGCTTCTGGTTGAAGGAGTAGTTGAGGGGCATGCCGTACCTCCTTAAAGACAAGGGCGCACCCGCATGATGCAGCGGATGCGCCCCGTGCGTCTGGGCTTACTGGGCCAGGACGGCCTCGACCTCGGGCAGGGTGGGCATGGCGGGGATGGCACCGCGCTTGCGCACGCAGAGGGACGCTACGGCGTTGCCAAAGCGTGCGAAGCTCCTAGCATCCTCGAGCGTGACCTCCTCGGGGGCCTTCTTGGAGTCCAGGAAGGCGGCCAGGAAGCCGCCCCAGAAGGAGTCGCCGGCACCGGTGGTGTCCACGGCCTCCACGCGGAAGGAGGGCACCACGACCGAGCCGTCCTTGGTGGCCACGAGGGCACCCTCGGCGTCGAGCGTTACGCACACGACCTTGGCACCCTCGTTGATGAGCACCTCAGCGGCCACGCCGGGGTCGGTCTCGCCCGTCATGAGGGCGCACTCCTCGCCGGAGATCTTGATGAGGTCCATGTACTTGATGATGGAGCGCATCTGCACCCCGGCCTCCTCGGGGCCGTTCCAGAGGCTGGCGCGGTAGTTGGGGTCGTAGGACATGACGCAGCCGGCCACCTTGGCCACCTTGAGGGCGGCGATGGTGGCGGAGCGGGCGGGCTCGTTGGTGAGGGAGAGGGAGCCCACGTGGAAGACCTTGCTCTGGGAGATGATGTCCTCGCGCAGCTCGGAGGTGCGCAGTTGGGTGTCGGCGCCGGGCTTGCGGGCGAAGGAGAAGGTCCTCTCGCCGTCGGGGGAGAGGGCCACGAAGGCCAGGGTGGTGAAGTAATCGGGGTCGGAGATGAGGCCGTCGGTGTTTATGGCGTTGGCCTCGAGGGTGGCGCGGAGGAAGTCGCCGTGCATGTCCTGGCCCACCTTGCCGATGAAGGCGGTGGAGAGGCCCAGGCGCTCCAGGGCCACGAGGACGTTTGCGGGGGCGCCGCCGGGGTTGCGCTCGAAGAGCTTCTGGCCGGATGCGGACGTGCCTGCGTCGGTGAAGTCGATGAGAAGCTCGCCAAGGGCGGTAACGTGGAACATGCCTTGCTCCAATCTGGTCGGTGGGCACCAAGGGGTGCTCCCTTTGTGCCCGGTGGCGGGCTGCAGGGGAGTGTCCCTGGTGCCCATCCCGGTTGGCCGGGTGCTCGCCCGGCGCTGCCATTCGAAAAGGGGGACGGCCGTGCGGTCGTCCCCCTGGGTTCCTAGCCTGTGTGGGCGGCCTTCACGCTACGCGAGATCGATGAAGGGGTCGCCGGCCTTGACGGCGCCGTCGTGACCGGTCACGGAGGCGTACTCGTCGGTGTTGGTCACCACGACCATGGTGGTGGTCTTCTTGCCGGCTGCGACCACGGCGTCCAGGTCGACCTCCATGATCAGGTCGCCCTTCTTGACGGTCTGGCCGACCTTGACGTGCGGGGTGAAGGGCTTGCCGGCCAGCTCCACGGTGTCGATGCCGATGTGGATGAGGATCTCGGCGCCGGCGTTGGAGAGAAGGCCGATGGCGTGGCCGGTCTCGGCCAGGACGGTCACGGAGCCGTCCACGGGCGAGAAGACCTTGCCCTCGGTGGGCTCGATGGCCTCGCCCTTGCCCATGGCCTCGGAGGCGAACACGGGGTCGGACACGGAGGTCATGGCCACGCTGCGGGAGCGGCGGGGGCGGCGGGAGCCGGGGCAGGGGCCTCGACGGCGGGTGCGGGCTCGGCAGCCTTCTTGGCGGGGGTGTCATCGGAGTAGATGGTCATGGTGATGCCGAAGGCAACGCCAAAGGCCACGGCGAACATCACGATGTACTGGAGGGGCTGGGTGATGCAGAGCAGGATGCCAAAGATGCCGGTGACGCCGGTGCCGGAAGCGGCCAGCTGGGTGAGGAAGCAGACGAAGGCGCCGCAGGCGGAGCCGATCATGCCAGCCACGAAGGGCTTCATCTTGGGCAGGTTGACGCCGAAGATTGCGGGCTCGGTGATGCCCAGCAGGCAGGAGATGCCGGAGGGCACGGCCAGGGACTTGGTCTTGTCGGACTTGGTCTTGAGCGCGACGGCCAGGCAGGCACCGCCCTGGGCGATGTTTGCGGCAGAGGCGATGGGCAGCCAGTAGGTCACGCCAAGGTTGGCCAGCATGGACACGTCGATGGCGGTGTACATCTGGTGCAGGCCGGTGACGACGGAGGGCGAGTAGATGAGGCCGATGATGATGTAGCCAATGCCCAGAGGCACGGAGAGCAGGAACTGGAGCAGGCCCAGGATGGCGTTCTCGAGCCACACGAAGATGGGGCCGATGAAGAGGATGGTGATGTAGGCTGCGCCGGAGACAGAAAGCAGCGGCGTCACAAAGAGGTCGAACATGTCGGGCACGGCCTTGTGGAGGCGCTTCTCAAAGAAGCAGAGGATCCACACGCCCACGATGATGGGGATGACGTGGCCCTGGTAACCCACCCAGTCGATGGAGTAGATGCCGGGGATCACGTCGAAGGTGATCATGGTGCCGTCGGCGATGGCCGTGGAGGCGTTATAGGCGTTGATGAAGTCGGAGCTGATGAGCAGGGCGCCCAGGGAGGCACCCAGGTAGGGGTTGCCACCAAAGACGGTGGCCGCCGAGAAGCCCAGGAGGATCTGGAGGTTGGCCAGGGCGCAGGCGTTGATGAGGCCGGCGATCTTCCAGTAAACGTTGGAGGTGAGGTCGGCGTCGGGGAACATGACGGGGATGGCGCCCATGATGCCCATGAGCATACCGGAGGCCACGATGGCCGGGATGATGGGCACGAAGACGTCGGAGAGGACCTTGATGGCCGCCATGAACTTGTTCTGGTTCTGGGCGGCGGCCTCCTTGGCCTCCTCCTTGGTGGCGGCGGTGATGTTGCCCTGGGCGATGAACTCGTCGTAGACCTTGTTTACGGTGCCGGTGCCATAGATGACCTGCAGCTGGCCGGAGGCCTGGAAGTTGCCCTTGGCACCAACGGCGTTCTCGAGCTTGTCCTTGTCCACCTTGGAGTCGTCGGCGATTACGAGGCGCATGCGCGTGGCGCAGTGCGCGGCGGAGACGATGTTGCTCGACCCGCCTACGGCGTCCAGCAGTTCCTTGGCTGCCTGCTTGGCATCCAATGCCATAGGGCCCTCCTTCTTCCTTCGTGTGTGACTGCCCTCAGAACGAGCCACCAGTTGCCTGCCCTTGTCCCCCGACCGGGCGGGGCGCGGGGCCAAACCTGTGTGAAACCGTTCTCATATACATCTATTGAACATCGACGGGGCGAGGAATGTAAATCCCGTGAAGAGCTGAATGCACGAACGGCATAAAAACAAGCGCGAGTGGCAGTGGTTGAGATCTGGGCGGCGAGGAATTCGTCGGAACCTCCCCAAGCTGGCCGCGGCGTTAGCCGCCTACCGCGTGGAGTTGCGGGCGTAGAGCTCGTAGGTCATGCAGACCTGCTGGGCACTGTCCTGCACCTTGCCCAGGCCGTCGAGCAGCATGCGGGCCGCCTCGGCGCCGCTGGACTTGTAGTGGTGGTTCACGGTGGTGAGGGTGGGGCTTACCACCTTGGCTAGGTCGGAGTCGCCCAGGCCCGTGACCTGCACGTCCTCGGGAATGCGGTGGCCGTACTCACGCAGGCAGACCACGGCACCCGCGGCTATGCGGTCTGTGGCGCAAACGATGGTGTCGACGTCTGGGTGGTCCTCGAGCAGGCGCTCACAAGCTAGGTAGCCGGATTCTATGGAGAAGTCCGCCTGCTCCTCTGCCAGAGGCTCTATGCCGCGCTCCTGGCAGTCAGCCAGAAAGCCCTGGTGGCTGGCGTGTCCTGCCGCTGCTTCCTCGTCGGTCACCCCGATGAAGGCCGGCCGCTCACCGCTGCGGAGGGCAAGCAGCGTGATGTCGCGCTCGGCGTGGTAGTCGTCGTAAAAGACGCACCTGTGGCCCTCGAGCCTCTGGCCCAGGATCACATAGGGCACGGTCAGGCTCTCTAGGGCTGCGATGTGCTTGTGGGTCAGCATGGTGGCGGAGAGGATGATGCCGTCAACGGACCCGGTGCGTGAGAAGAGCCTGAGGTAGTCAACCTCGGTCTTGGCAACGTTCGACGTGTTTGCCAGGAGGATCTGGTAGCCGGCCCCATTGAGCACCTCGCTCAGCCCGGCCACCGTGCGGGCGATTGACGCCGAGTTTATCTTTGGAATGATGACGCCCACCACGTCGGTCTTGCCGGTGCGCAGGGTCTGCGCCTGTCGGGAGGGCACGTAGCCCGTTTGGCGGATGACCTCGGCGATGCGCTCGGCCTTCTCCTCCGAAACATAGCCGTCGTTGAGGTAGCGCGAGACGGTGGCTCGCGAGACCCCGGCCATGGTGGCAATCGTGTTTATGTCCATCGGACGCCCCTCCCGTGGTCCGTGGAGAATGTCCGCTGGCACCAGGAAGGATGCTATGCGGGGTAGCCGTGTTATAAGCTTACGCTGATGGCGCGTGAGCCATGGCGTGCAAGCCCCGGACGAGTCAAATTGACCAACAGAAGGAGCATATCATGACGACCGCCCTTACCAAGGACCTTGACCACCTGCGTGCACTGGTGGAGAACCAGGCGGATCCCGGCAGGTACGCGCAGCGCTTCCACCTGATGCCGCCCGTGGGCTGGCTCAACGACCCCAACGGCCTCTGCCAGTTCAAGGGCACCTACCATGCCTTCTTCCAGTACTCGCCCTTCGACGCCGAGGGTGGCGTCAAGATGTGGGGCCACTCGGAGAGCCGGGACATGGTGGCTTGGGACTACGTTGGCACGCCGCTCTACCCCGACCAGCCCTTCGACGTGTCGGGCGTGTACTCGGGCTGTGCCTACGTGGAGGACGACGTGATGAACGTCTTCTACACCGGCAACGTCAAGCGCCTGGAGTCTGACGACTACGACTACGTGAACGAGGGGCGCGAGGCAAACACCATCCGCACCACCAGCACCGACGGGCGCACCTTCGAGCGCCGCCACGTGGTGCTGGACAACAAGGACTACCCGGCCGACGACACAGAGCACGTGCGCGATCCCAAGGTCTGGCGCGAGGGCGACAAGTACTACATGGTGCAGGGCGCCCGGCGCGAGGACGACCACGGCGAGGTGCTCGTGTTCGCCTCGCCCGACATGGAGAAGTGGGAGCTCGTGAACCGCATTACCACCGAGTACCCCTTTGGCTACATGTGGGAGTGCCCGGACTACTTCGAGGTGCCCGACCTCATGCTGGAGGGGGAGACGGCCAAGGTGCTCTCGGTCTCCCCGCAGGGGCTCGAGGGCGGTGACTGGGACCGCAGGAACGTCTACCAGTCCGGCTACTTCGTGCTGCGGGGCGACGTGCGCCGCAAGTACCGCCTGCAGCCCTTCGCCCTGTGGGACGCGGGCTTCGACTTCTACGCGCCGCAGACCTTCCAGGCCCAGGATGGCCGCCGCATCCTCATCGGCTGGATGGGCATGCCCGACGAGAAGACCTACGTGAACCCCACGGTGGAGGACGGCTGGCAGCACTGCTTCACCCTGCCGCGCGAGGTGACGGTGCGCTACGGGCGCGTGTGCCAGTGGCCCGTGCGCGAGCTGGAGCGCTACCGGACGAACCTGCGCGAGGGCAAGGGCGAGCTGGTGGCGCGTGACGCGCCCGCCTTCGACCTGGTGCTGGACGGCTTCCCCGAGCATCTAAACTTCGCCTACGTCAAGCTGGCGGGGCAGCTGGCCATCACCTGGGGCAGCGGCGTGCTCGAGCTGCGCTTCCTGGACGAGTCCAAGGACGGCGTGGGTGCCGGGCGACGGGTACGCTACGAGCACCTGAACGGTCTGCGCAACGTCCGCATCGTGGGCGACGCGTCATCGGTGGAGGTCTTCGTGAACGACGGCGAGCTGACCTTCTCCACGCGCTACTACCCCCAGGAGTACGGGGTGACGGTGGACGCGCCGGGGGCGCACGTGCGCATGTGGGACCTCGTGCGATAGCGGGCGCCTGCGAGAGTGGGCACCAGGGGGGTACCCCCTGGTGCCCTTGGTGCCGACCCGCGGGAAATAACGGACAGATGTTTTCCGGGCCCTTGTTACCTGTAACACGGACAGCGCGTCTACCTGCGTATATACAAAATGGAACCGTCTATTATTGCAGAAGTGATGCAAATATGTCCGTTATTTCGGATGGCCTGCCGGCATGCCCTGCGCGTCGAGGCCGAGCTGGGCCACGAGCTCATGGGGTGTGATGACAGGTGTACGCCCCTTGCGGTAGTCACGGACATTGCGGGTTACGATGGCGTCGGCACCGATTGCGCGGGCGGTCTCGTCCATCACGGCATCCTCGTAGTCGCCAATCTGCGAGAAGCACGCCTGCAAGCAGGCATTTGCGGTGGTATCCACAACGGTGAGCACCTCGAAGAGACTCTGCAGGGCCTTGAGGCAAGGCTCGTTCTGGTGGTAGTAGCCATGCATCACATAGAAGATGTCCGTTAAGGACTTGGCCGTGATTCGACCGTCGATGCTTGCGCTTGCCGATGCGAGGAGGACGCGCTTGGAGTCCTCGAGGAAGGGCTCACGGGCCTGCAGGACGTCGATGATGACGCAGGTGTCTACAAGTGCAATCAAAGCGCGGTCCTGTGTGCGGCGAGAGCGGCGTCGGCGTCATAACTGGCGGGAAGGACACCCACGAGCGATTCGACGAGCCGACGGTTTTCGCGCACGGGCGAGGTGAGGCGCGAGATCACGCGGCCATTCTTGCTCACGTAGACGTCCTCGTGCTGGGAGAGCTCGAGGTAGTGGCCGAGGTTCTTCTTGAGCTCGGTGGCCGTGATCTCCATGCATCCTCCCTTGCGTTCCTCCGACGGAATGTGTTGTACGAAGTATACCCATTTGGCGTGCGATATTGCGGTACGAGTCGTACGGTTTTGGCCAGCCACTAAGGGACTGGACATCAGGGGGTACTGGGCACTGGGGGTACTCCCTTTGTGTGCGGTTCTGCCCGCTCAGACCCCAAAGACCCGACGGATGGCTTCGGCGATGCCATCGTGGTCGTTGTCGGCCACCACCAGGTCGCAGGCGGCCTTGACCTCGGGCGTGGCGTTGCCCATGGCTACGGAAAGGCCCGCCGTGCGCAGGGCGTCCAGGTCGTTGTAGGAGTCGCCGATCGCGACCGCCTGTGTCGGCGACATGCCCAGGTGGGCCACGAGGTCGCTCAGGCCCTGGCCCTTGTTGACCCCCGCGGCGGTGCACTCGAGCGAGGTGGCCTCGGCGTCGGCAAGGGCCAGGGGGAGCGCCTCCAGATGCTGGCGGGTGAGGGCGCGGGCCTCGGCACTGGGATGATAGAGGTTGCACTTGCAGGCCACGAGGCCCTTCTCGCGCACGTAGGCTGCGGGGTCGTCCATGGACGTGCAGGTGCTGTGGAAGAGGGGGCGGTAGACGCCCATGTGGTAGCGGTCGGGATGGTCCAGCGTGTCGGCCGACATGTAGGAGCCGGAGGCTGCCAGGATGTGGACGCCCGCGCCTGCCGCCTGGCCGGCCTCGACCGCTTCGAGGAGAAGGTCCTGGGGCAGGGGCGTCTGGCTGATGGCGCGCTCCTCGGCAAAGTCGTATACAAGGGCCCCGCTGACCAGGACGCCGTAGCGGATGGGTGGGAAGAGGGCGCGCGCCTCGCGCATCTCGGCCGGGTTGCGACCGGTGCAGAAGGCCACGCTGACGCCTGTGGCGAGAAGGTCTGCGATCGCCTCGCGCGTGGACGGCAGGACGGTCTTCTGGCTGGTGAGGGCCGTGCCGTCCATGTCTATGGCGAGCAGGCGGTAGGGGGTGCGCGTAGCGGTGGGTTGGGCTGGTCGAGTGGCGGTGGGCATGGGATCCTCCGGTGGCGGAGCGGGTTCCGGACACCCCCATTGTGAGCGCTTGCCGGGTGGCGCGTGAGCCAATGATCGAATCCCCACGCAGGCCGGTTACCGCGGCTTTCTTGCTACTCCATCCCGGCGGCGCGCAGGCCGTCTACGATGCTGGTGGCGTGGCTGCGTCGCAGGGCGTATGCCACCGACGCCGCGAGGAGCGCCGCCACCAGCCCTGCGGACGCGGCCGCCCAGGCCCAGGGGAAGACAAAGTCGACCTTGCCAAAGCCGCTGGCCATTGCCCGTGCGAGCAGCAACCCCACAAGCGAGGCGGCGACGTATCCCGCGCCCAGCCCCCAGGCGCCGTAGGCCAGGCACTCGCAGGCCAGCATACGGCGGAACTGCCGCTGCCCCATGCCCACAGACCGCAGCATGGCGAACTCGCGGGAGCGCAGGATCACCGAGCTGGCCAGGGTCCCAAAGACGCTGGACGCTGCGATGAGCATCATGATCAGGGCGAAGAGCGCCAGGAAGAGCCGGAGGGTCTGCGCCTGCATGCGGGTCTCGCGCAGGATGGTGCCCACGTCTGCCAGGTAGTAGTTCCAGTCGCCGCTGTTGAGGCGGTCGATGTTGTCCTGGATCTGCCGGGTGGCGGCGGGGGAGTCCTCGGCGGCAAAGTAGTAGTAGCGCTCGGGGCTGAGAAGGGCCGAGGGATGGGCGGCAAGGAACTCGGGCGAGACCACGAAGCAGGGGGTGCCGGAGATGCCGGAGGTGTGCAGGAGGTCCGCCACGTCCTTGTCCGCGGTGCGGACGTCCTCCATCCGGAGTACCTGGGCGTGCGCTTCTGCAAGCGTGGCCCGGGTCTCGGCCCCGTCCGCGTCGTAGGACACGAGCTCGAGCCCGTCGTCCCCCTCCTGGATACCGTCGTAGCCCTCAGGCAGGACCACCAAGCTCACCTGGAAGCCGTCCTCGGCATAGTCGAACCCGCTTGTGCCCAGGGCCAGGACCTGTGTGGAGGCGCCCGCACCCGCCTTGGCCAGCACCTGTTGCCAGAGGTCCGCGGAGGGCACGTAGACGGCGACGTTGCCCGTGTAGGAGTCGCCATCGGCGAGCGATCCCGCCGGAAGGCTGGCGTCCGCCCAGGCCAGGGTCACGCTGGTGGGAGCGGAGAGGCCCTCCACGCCGTCGGTGAGCCTGCGCACGAAGTCGTCCGCGCCCTCAATGTCCGCATAGGCGTAGTCAGTGGTGTGAAGGTGAGTGTCGTCCTGGGACTGGTAGGCGCTGGAGACCTCCAGCTCAACGTCCACGCCCGCCATATGGGAGTTGCTCTGGGTGATGGGCGTCATGGCATTGGAGAGCGAGCCCGTGAGCATGAGCAGGGCCACACCAGCGGCAAGGGATGCCACTATGGTGCGTGTGTGGGAGCTCTCGCGCCGGAGGTTGCGCTGGGCCATGAGGCCGGCGACGCCCGCCATGCGGGGAAGAAGGCCGTGCGGCCGCGCCACGAGCGCGCCATGCCTTTGGTTGCGGGCCGCCTCGCGCCGGATGGCACGGCTGGGGGCCTCGGTCGCGGTCGAGCGAACGGCCTCCACGGGCGACACGCGCGAGGCGCGCAGGGCGGGGCCCGCCGCACTGGCGAGAAGCACCACGAGCTCGAAGGCAGCCGTCAGGGCCAGGAAGGCCGGGCTCACGGAGAGCTGCACGTCAGAGGCCTCGCCACCGGCAAGGGAGGCTATGCCGTCACGCGCGAGGGCAAAGGTGACCGCCGTGCCCGCCAGGCCCAGCAGGATGCCGGCCGGGATGGCAACCAAGCCGATGGCCAGCGACTCCGTGATCACCTCGCGGCGAATCTGGCCGCTCGAGGCCCCCATGGAGCGCAGCAGGCCAAACTGGCGCAGGCGGCTGGCCACGGAGATGGCAAAGGAGTCGCGGATGAGGACGACGGACGCCACGGCAATCACCACCGCCACGATCACGGTGACCTTGGCCAGGGAGTCCCATGTGCCCGAGCTTCCGCGCACCAGGCGGTAGTCCATGAGGATGTCGTGCAGGGCCACGTGGGGCAGGTCGTTGCCCACGTCCTGCGTGGGGGCAAAGACGTCGAGCATGGCCACGAGGACGGCGTCCTTGTCGCCGTATCCCGTGAAGTCCGCCCAGACGCTGCGACGGGCGGGGACGGCCGCATGCCCGGCGCCCAGCACGGAGTCCGTGGTGCCCACGATGCCGGCGAGGGAGTCGCCGCCGTACCAGTCGTCGCTGACCACGGATATGTCGTTGCCCACGAAGTAGGCGGAAGAGGAGAGGAAGCCGCACACCGTGAGGGTCACGGGGGTGCCGCCCACATTCACGGTGATGGTGGAGCCAATGCCCAGGGGGCCGTCGCTCGTGGCGTCGGGGCCGTCAAGTGTGCGGCCGCGCAGCTCCTGGCGCAGGGCCACCTGGGAGGCGTCGGTGGGAAGCGCGCCTTCCGTCACGTCGGGCATGACGGCCAGCGAGAAGGCCGCGGAGTCCGAGCCCTTCTCGGTGCGCGGCAGGCCGCGCAGCACGAGGTAGAGGGGAATGTCGTCGTTTGCCTCGCTGGGGGTCTGGGCCTGGTAGGCGCCCAGCTCCGGCACAGAGAGGGCCGAGGCCACGTTGCCGGAGGAGGCGAGCTGGTCCACCTGCTGGGTGGTGGCGTTGGCGGCGTTGGCATACCAGCCGCCCTCGCTGCTTACGATGCCGTTGGCCACGCTGGCTAGCAGGCTGGTGGCAGAGCAGAAGACGGCGCAGATAAGGGCGCAGGAGAGTGCCACGCCCACAATGGTGGCCATGGTGCGGGTGCGGCTGCGGGCAAGCGAGCGGCGCGCGAAGCGCGTCATGATGGAGGAGCGCACGGGGGCGCTGGCGGAGGTCCTTCTTGTCATGGCGATCACGCCCTGGGGGCGTTCGTGCGCGGGACGGCGGTGCGGCGCTCGTCGGACACGATTCGGCCGTCCTCGATGGCCACCACGCGGTTGGCCATGAGGGCCACGTCCTCGTCGTGGGTTATGACCACCAGGGTCTGGCCCAGGTCGCGGTTGGAGGCGCGCAGGATCTGCATGATCTGCGCGGAGTTGCGGCTGTCCAGGTTGCCCGTGGGCTCGTCGGCCAGGACCACGGAGGGGGAGTTGAGAAGGGCGCGGCCTATGGCCACGCGCTGCTGCTGGCCGCCGGAGAGCTGGCTGGGCAGGTTGTGCTCGCGGCCCTCCAGGCCGAGCGAGCGCGCGAGGGACGCCAGGCGCTGGGGGTTGGGGTCGCGGCCGTCCAGCTGGGCGGGCAGGACGATGTTCTCCAGCACGTCCAGCACGGGCACCAGGTTGTAGAACTGGTACACAAGTCCCACCTCGCGGCGGCGGAAGACGGCCAGCTGCTCGTCGGAGCGGGCGTAGACGTCCTCGCCGTTGAGGTAGACGTGGCCCGAGGTGGGCCGGTCCACGCCGCCCATGAGGTGCATGAGGGTGGACTTGCCCGAGCCCGAGCTGCCTATGATGGCCACGAAGTCGCCCTTGTCGATGGTCAGGGAGACGTCGTCCAGGGCCTTGACCTGCGCCTCGCCCTTGCCGTACGTCTTTGAGAGGTGCTCCACGCGAATCTGCTCCATGGTGGCTCCCTTCTGCAGCGGTTATCGTACGGCATAACATGCTGGGGGTCGGGGGTGGCACCCCGGTGACCCCCAGGTGACGGTTCTGTCATGTTGGGCAAGACGGGTGTGACAAAAGTGACTGTCACTTTTGTCACATCACACGGTGGCGCGGTAGAAGGCAAAGTCGAAGCGAGCGCCGGTCACGGTGCCATCCTGTGCGGTGGCGTTGGTGGCCGTCAGGTGGCCGTCCTCTGCCACCACAATGGCGCGCGCCAGCGAGAGGCCGATGCCTACGCCGGCGGGGTTGGTGGCGGACGTCGCGTTCTTGTCGCCCGTGGCACCCTTGTCGGCGGCGCCGCGGTAGAAGCGCTCGAACATATGCGGCAGGTCCTGGGGCGCGATGCCGGGCCCCGTGTCCTCCACGCGGATGCGGCAGGCCAGGAGGTCCTGCGTGGCCGTGATGGTGACGGTGCCGCCCGCGGGCGTGTGTTCGATGCAGTTCTTGACCACGTTCTCCAGGGCCTCGGCCGTCCAGGCCGGGTCCACGTGGGCGGTGGCGACGGGGTCTACGTGGAGCCGCAGCCGCACGTCTGCCAGGTCCAGTGCCACCCCCAAGGGGGCAATGGCGCGGTCCACGAGCTCTGCGGCCACCATATCGCGGCGGTCCAGCACCACGACGCCCGCATCGATGCGGGCCAGCTTGAGCAGGGCCTCCACTAGCCAGGCCATGCGGGCGCGCAGCTGCTCGGCCCGCATGAGGTGGGCGCGGGCGGCGGGCTCTGCGGCGTCGCGGCGCGCCAGCTCCAGCTCCAGGCCCAGCGAGGTGATGGGCGTGCGCAGCTGGTGGGAGACGTCGGCCAGGGAGTCTGCCAGTGAGGCCTTCTCGGCTGCCAGCCGCTCGTTTGTCAGCTGGAGGGCGTCCAGGGTCTTGCCCGCCTGACTGGAGAGGACCGCCTCCTCTCCCTCGTGCATGTCTTCGAAGGACACGCGTCGGCCGGTGGCCAAGGCGTCCTCCATGCGGGAGGCAAGTTCGGCGAGCCGCCGCGTGCGGCGCGCGTAGCCCGCCGCGGACAGGGCCGTCACGACAAGTCCGGCGACAAGGACCCACGTGGCGGTAGCGGCACCGGCCGTCGCGAGCGCGGCCACGGCCAGGGCCGCCGTGGTGCCTAGGCACGCGGCGAGAAGGACCTGCAGGTCGCGGTTGCGCCACAGCATCAGCGACCGCCCTGGTCTGTGGCGCCGTCCGGACCCGTCGCGCCCTTGTCTGCCGCGCCGGCATCCAAGGCCGGGCTTCCGCCCGGTGCCTCCTCCGGGTCCGCCACGCCGCGGTACCCGCCCAAGCCACGGACCGTCACCACCAGCTGTGGGTGGGCCGGGTCGTCCTCGATCTTCTTGCGCAGGCGGCGCACGTACACGTTGATGGTATTGTCGCTCACGTAGGCGCCGGCCTCCTCCCACAGGGCTTCGCGGATGGCATCGCGCGTGACCAAGCGGCCGGGGTGGGCGGCAAACTGCAGGAGCAGGCGGTACTCGATGGGGGTGAGCACCAGCTCGCGCCCGGCCTTGGTCACGCGGGCGCGGGCGGGGTCCAGCTCCACGTCGCCCAAGCGCAGGGTCTGCTCGGCGGCGGGCCGGCTGCGGCGCAGGATGGCCGCGATGCGGGCCAGGAGCTCGCGCGGGCGGAAGGGCTTGGCCACGTAGTCGTCGGCCCCCATGGTGAGGCCGGCCACGGTGGAGTACTCGTCGCCGGAGGCGGTGAGGAAGACGACCGGGACCTCTGGAGTTGCATCTTTGATGGCAGAGCACACGGCAAAGCCGTTGCCCTGGCGCAGCGTCACGTCCACGAGGGCCAGGTCGAAGGCTTGGTGGCCCGGCGCTGTGGCCAGGCGTACGGCCTCGTCCCGTGCGTCGGTTTGGCGCACGGCGTAGCCTTCGCGCTCGAGGAGCTCCTGAAGCGACCGCACGATGTCTGGGTCGTCCTCTACCAGCAGTATGCGCACCGCCATGCCCTTGCCCCTCTCGCCGCGTGCCGGATCCTACGCCTCCAGGAAGACCCGGCGGATGGCCTCCGCCACGCCATTGTGGTCGTTGTCGGCCACGACCATGCGGCAAATGGCCTTTATCTCCGGCGTGGCGTTGCCCATGGCGATGGGCAGGCCCGTTGCCTCGAGACAGTCCTTGTCGTTGGGGCCGTCGCCGATCGAGACGACCTGCGATGGCGAGATGCCCAGGTAAGCGGCCAGGTCCGCTAGGCCGCGGGCCTTGCTGATGCCGGGCGCCGTGCACTCGAGCGAGGTCTTCTCGGAAAAGACGAGTGAGAGGTCCTCGCCCTGCAGGCGTGCCAGCGTGACCTCGCGCGAGGCTACATCCAGGTGATAGAGGTTGCACTTAAGGACATCGCCCGCATGCTCGCGCGCCGCGGCTACGATGTCGTCCACGGGGGTGCAGCTGCGCTGGTAGAAGTCGTGGTAGGCGCCCATGTGGTAGCGGGCGGTGTGGGCCACGACGTCGCGCGTGGCCAGCGAGTCGGACCCCGTGAGCAGGTGGACGCCCGAGCCCACGGCCTGGGCTGCGGCGATGGCATGGAGCAGGGGCTGGGTGGCGATGGGGGTGCTGCGGATCGCGCGGCCCTCGGCGTAATCGTACACCAGGGCACCGTTGACCCCAATGGCGTATTGGACCTCGGGCAGCTCGGCGTGGGGCTCCGCGAGCTCCTTGGTGTTGCGGCCGGAGCAGAAGGCCACCGGTACGCCCAGGGCCACGAGGGCGTGGACGGCAGCTCTGGTTGAGGGCAGGACGTGCTTGCTGCTGTCCAGAGCGGTTCCGTCCATGTCGAGCGTGAGCAGGCGATAAGGGCCGGCGTAGGTCATGCGCTTCTCGCTTTCCCTTGGGGATGTGACGGATTCCATGGTAGCCGCTCTGCGATGCCGCCGGTAAGTCAGTTCCCGGCGCGCGCTACGACCAAAGAGGGCCCCGTGCGCACGGGGCCCTCGCCGCATCAAATATCGAATGTCACAAAAGTGACTGACACTTCTGTGACACACTTCTGTGGGGCTAGGACTCGAGGGTGGAGCGGATGGCCAGGATGAAGTCGCGCGTGTTGAGCTTGGTGGGCTCGGGCAGAGTGGTGATGCGCGCCAGGTCGCCCGTCATGCGGCCGGACTCGATTGTGCTGATCGTGGCCTTCTCCAGGCGGTTAGCAAAGTCCACGAGCTCCGGGATGCCGTCCAGCTCGCCGCGCTTGCGCAGGGCGCCCGTCCAGGCAAAGATGGTGGCCACGGAGTTGGTGGAGGTCTCCTCGCCCTTGAGGTACTTGTAGTAGTGACGCTGCACGGTGCCGTGGGCGGCCTCGTACTCGAAGTAGCCGTGCGGGCTCACGAGCACCGAGGTCATCATGGCCAGGCTGCCAAAGGCCGAGCTCAGCATGTCGCTCATCACGTCGCCGTCGTAGTTCTTGCAGGCCCAGATGAAGCCGCCCTCCGACCGCATGATGCGGGCCACGGCATCGTCGATCAGGGTGTAGAAGTACTCGATGCCGGCCGCCTCGAACTTGTCCTTGTAGTCGTTGGCGTACATGTCCGCGAAGATGTCCTTGAAGCGGTGGTCGTAGGTCTTGGAGATAGTGTCCTTGGTGGCAAACCACAGGTCCTGGCGCTGGGCCAGGGCGTACTCGAAGCAGGAGCGCGCGAAGCTGGTGATGGAGTCGTCCAGGTTGTGGACGCCCTGCACCACGCCGGGGCCGGCAAAGTCGTGGACAAGGGCGCGCTGCTCGGAGCCGTCGGCGCCGGTGTAGACGAGCTCCACCTTGCCGGGGCCGGGGATGCGGAGCTCGGAGTTCTTGTACACGTCGCCGTAGGCGTGACGCGCGATGGTGATGGGCTTCTTCCAGCAGCGGACCATGGGTTCGATGCCCTTGACCACGATGGGCGCGCGGAAGACTGTGCCGTCCAGGATGGCTCGGATGGTGCCGTTGGGGCTCTTCCACATCTGCTTGAGGCCGTACTCCTCCACGCGGGCGGCGTTGGGGGTAATGGTGGCGCACTTGACTGCCACGCCCAGGCGCTTGGTGGCCTCGGCGGAGTCCACGGTAACCTGGTCGTCCGTCTCGTCGCGGTGCTTGAGGCCCAGGTCGTAGTACTCGGTCTTGAGGTCAACGAAGGGGCAGACGAGCTCGTCCTTGATAATCTGCCAGATGATACGGGTCATCTCGTCGCCGTCCATCTCGACGAGCGGGGTCTTCATCTCGATCTTTGCCATGTTTCCTCCTTGCATAGGGATTCGGCAAGCGTGGGGATAGGGCAAGTCTAGTCGCGTGGATGGCCGGTGCACCGCCGGCGGCCAAGAATACCCACGCTGGTAACGCTGGGCGCGTACGAGGCCGCTCCGGCCTGTCATGGGCTGGCCCGCGGGCCGTGCCCGTGGCGCTGATTGGTCGGCTCTGCCGCCTGACGGGATCCCGGAGGTGCCGGCGGGCGATGGAAGCTGCGCATACGTGCATAGCGATGGAACATAACACCCTGGATGGCCTAAGGCAAGCATACACTTGGCGCAAAAGGATATAATTGCAAAAAATATATTGGCAGGTAGACGAATTACGGGTCAGATGGTAGTGATCCCAAGTGTGTGATTGTTTCTGGGCATCGCGAGTATCCAGGCGATGCGGCTTGAAGTCATGCGTATAGATTTTGGATAAAAATGCATAAAAAGCCCCGCACGGCCAGTGCGGGGCTTGCGAGGACCAGAAGATCCGGCGGGAGAACCGATGTTGCGCCGATGTCACGCCGATGTCGCGCCATCGTGCCGCTTAGTTGGCGAGCCAGGCGGGCTGCTCGGCGCTTATGGCGCGGGCGCAGGCGTAGGCGCGCGGAAGCGGGAGCACCGCCGCGCCGCGGTAGGCACCCGAGGGCTGCGGGTCCAGCACCAGGGCGCAGTCGGCTTGGCCGTCGTCCACGAGGCAGAGGGGCACGAGCTGCTTGACCTTGTTGTCGGTGGGGTCGAAGACCGGTACAGCCACGCGATAGCTGGCCCGTACGCGGCGCAGCGCCGACTGCACGGCGTCGTCGAGGGCACGGTTGATGCGGCGGTAGAGGCCTGGGTCGCCCTTGATGGCGCGCGCGAGGTCGCGGCCGGACGTCTCGGTGAGGGGACCCGCTGCGAGCGTCTGGTCCAGCAGTCCGCTCACGGCGGTGTTCGCCTCGAGCTGCTCTGTCAGGAAGGCGTGCGGCAGCCGGCCCAGCTGGCGCGTGAGGATGCCGTCCACGTCGAGGATCACCATGCGGTCCACGTCGGGGAGCACGTCCTCGAGGCGCGTCAGGTAGCTCGCCGGGGCAGGGAGCGGGCTTATCGCCGCGGCCAGGCGCGCGCCCAGCTCTCCGGAGCCCGCGCAGGCGAAGCCCTCGAGGGACCAGGGTATGTCGCCTGCATGTGGCGAGAAGACCGCGTAGATGTCCTGCTCGAAGGCGGTGGAGAGGCCGGTGTTGAAGGCCGCGAGCGAGCCGTCGGCCGCCACGGCCACCCTGCCCGTGGCGCGCAGGCGATGGAAGGTGACCAGCAGGTACTCCATGAGGACACCGTAGCGCGAGGCCTTGCCCACGCCCTCGTCGGGATAGTCCCAGCGCTCGGGCGCGGCCATGGTGGCAAGGGTGCCGAGCATGGCGTCCATGCGGCCCAGGACCGAGAAGTTCGTGAGCTCGATCAGGGGGTTGGCCTCCGCGGGGACCGTTCCCGTACGACCGGAGAGGTCGGCCCAGGCGCCTTGGTCGCGCGTGGGCGCGCCCTCGATCCCCACGGCCTCATGGGCCGTACCGGTGCCGTCGTCGCCGTCCACGAGCGCGAGGCTCCAGCGCTTGCCTGCCGTCTGGCGCGAGGAGCGCTTGAGCGTGACCTCGATGGGCGTGCCGTCGCTGTGGAGGTAGCGCAGGGGGAAGGTCACGCGGCTGCGCGTGCCGCCCAGGGCCAGGGTGGACCGGGCCACGCGCCAGTCCTCGTCGAGCGTGGCCATGGGATCGGCGTCGATGGGGAGCAGCTGGTAGAGCACGCGGAGGAGCTCGTCCTTGCAGTGGACCTCGCCCGAGACGGACTGGGGCAGGTCGGCCTGGAGCTGCGCGGATGGCGCCGCGGGGGCCGGAGCGGGGGCGAGCTGCTCGGCCGTGAGGGGCGCGGGGACGGGGCGCGGCACGGGCGCGGAGACGACGGGCGCAGGCTGCGGGGCTGCCGCGGGTGTGGCCGCGGGGGCGGCGGGCGCGGTCGCGGTCGCCGTTGCGGGCGCGGTCGTCACGGCGGGTGTTGCCTCCGCTGCGGGGACAGATGCAGTCGCCGGTTCCTTAACGTCCTCGCGCAGGCCTGCCTCGGCGTCGTCGGTGGGGTCGTAGGTAATCGTGAAGTGGATGCTCGGCTCCGGTGCTGCCGGCACGGGCGTTGCGGGCTCTGGCGCGGCAGGCTCCAGCTCCGGCTCGGGCGCGGGCTCGGGGGCAGTGGGCGCGGGCGCGGCGGATGCGGCCACGGCGGGAGACGGTGCGGGCTCCGGGGCTGCGGGCTCCGCGACCTTCTTGCCGGCAGGTGTCACGTCGGCGGGATCGGCCGCCACGGGCTGGGTCCCCGCCTCTGCGGGCGCGACTACGGGAACAAGGGCCTCGGGCTCGGGCTGCGCCGCCGCCGGCTCGGCCGCTGCCGGCTCAGCCGCCGCCGGCTCGGGCTCGACCGCCGGGGCCGGCTGCTCGACCTTGACGTGGCGCGGGCGCTGGGGCTTGAGCTCCTTGGGGCCCTTCTTGCGCTTCCAGGGCTTGCCGCCCTGCTTGGAGCCCTTGTCCTTGTCTTCGGGGTCGGTCTCGTCGGCGCGCTCGAGCGCCTGGTCCCACTCGGGGTTGTCCACGAGCGTGACCACCACGCGGCCCTTCTTGAAGAGGGTGACCTTGAGCATGTCGGGACCGAGGGCGTCCGCGAGGGTGCGCGCGTCCGCGCAGCCGAGGTCGGTCGGCGCGAGGCCGTCAGCCTCGAGGACCTCGTCCAGGCGCTGCAGGCTAGCCTGCCGCCCCACCCCCAGCTCGCGCGAGAAGAGCCGGTATAGGTAGAGGCGGTTTCCGGGCGTGATGTTGGGCATTCTGTTCTCAACTCCCAAGTGTGAGCCCGCATAGCGGGCGGATGTGTTCGCTCTCCTATGGTACCCGCCGGCCGCGATTCCGTTCCGCGGGACTCAACGTTACGTTGCGGGGGCGCCCGTCCGCATGGGAGCGCCCGTCCGCATGGGGGCGCCCGTCCGCATGGGGGCGCCCGTCCGCATGGGGGCGCCCGTCCGCATGGGGGCGCCCGTCCGCATGGGGGTACCCGTCCGCATGGGGGCGCGCCGGACGGGTAAGAAGTCCATAATGTCGGGGATCGGATATGCCGCGGCGCGACTTGCGCCACGCGGTGCGACCCGTGCCACACGGACGGAGGAACCACATGGCTACGAAAAAGGACCTAGCGCGGATCGGCGTCGCGGCCGGGATCGTGGCGGGCTCCACGGCCGCGGTCGCGGCGGGGCTCTGCGCGCTGGTGGCGCCGCGTCGGCAGACGCCTGAGCTCGACGCGCGCTGGCGGACGGTCTGCTCCTATCGCTATGCGCATCGCGGCCTGTACGACATGGCGCTCGACGTGCCCGAGAACTCGCTCGCGGCCTTCCGCCGGGCACGCGATGCGGGCTTTGGCGTGGAGCTGGACGTCCACCTGACCCGCGACGGCCGCCTCGTGGTGATCCACGACTCGGACACCGCCCGCATGTGCGGCACCTCGCTCGTGGTGGAGGACACCGACCTCGCCGACCTCCGCGAGCTCAGGCTGGTGGGCACGGGCGAGCGGATCCCCACCTTCGAGGAGGTCCTCTCGGTCTTCGACTCCGGTGAGGGGGAGCCCTACCCGCCCATCATCGTGGAGGTCAAGACCCGGGGCTGCAACGCCGACCTTCTCTGTGCCAAGACCATGGGGCTCCTGGACACGCATCGGGTGCGAGCGTGCGTGGAGAGCTTCGACCCGAGAGTCCTCGCCTGGCTCAGGCGCAACCATCCGGACGTGATCCGCGGGCAGCTGGCCGAGAACTTCATGGCGGAATCCGAGGTGGGCGAGCTGGCTCTGCCGGTGCGCCTGGGGGCCACCATGCTGGCTGGCAACGCAATCGCGCGGCCGGACTTCGTGGCCTATCGCTTTGCCGACGTGATGGCCGGCAGCCGGCCCGTGCGGCTGGTGTGCGACCGGATGGGCGCTCACCTGGTCACGTGGACCTGCCGGACCCAGGCGGAGCTCCTGGCCTCGGAGGCAATGGGCGCGCCGGGGATCTTCGAGGGCTTCGTGCCGTCGCCGGAGGCGCGCGTGCGGATGTAGGGCCTTGGCTGGTGGGCAGAAGGGGAGTATCCCCTGGTGCCCGGTGGGCGGCTGGCGGCGCTAGCTGCGCGGCGAGCCCACCTTGGCGCGGCGCTTGGCCTCGTAGTTGCGCATGTTCACGACGGTTGCCTCCATGCCGTGGGGCACGTATCCCATGTCCGCCAGGTCCTGGGGCAGGTAGTCCACGAGGCTACGGGGCTCGCGGGGCGCGAGCTGCTCCGGGGCCGGGCCGGGCGTGGCCAGGAAGGCATAGACCGTGGCGCCCTGTGCGGAGAGTTTCTCCTCGTACTCGCTCCAAGGCTCGTCGGGAAAGTCTGCCCGCGCGTTCTCCGAGGACCATCGCAGCTGGTAGCCGGCCCGCGCGGCCTCCTCGAGCGAGAAGCGGTAGAGGGGCAGCGAGTCCGTGCGGAGGCGGAAGGTTCCGCCGGGGGCCAGGAGCGGCCGGTACTGCATGAGGTGCTCGGCTGAGGTGAGCCGGCGCGCCGCCTCGCGCTTGCGCGGGAAGGGCGTGGGGAAGTTGAGGTATATGGCGGAGAGCTCGCCCGGCGAGAAGTACTCGGGCAGGCGGGACCCGTCACCCGCGACCACGACCACGTTGGGCATGCCGGCCTCCGTGACGTGCTGGGCGGCGTAGGCCACGCAGATGGGCTCGGCGTCCATGGCGACCACCAGGGTCTGCGGCTCGCTTGCGGCGAGGGCGGCCGCGAAGGCCCCCTTGCCGCAACCCAGGTCGAGCACGACGCGGGGGTAGCTCGCGGCACCCTGGCCCGGCACGAGGGGGTGGCAGGCCTCGGCCCAGGCGCCCCGCCAGGCGGTGGGGGCGGGCTCGATGACGTCGGCATACCGCTCGAGGCGCTCCTCGAGCACGAAGTGCTTGGGCAGACGGGCGTGAAGGCCGTGCAAGTGATACCTCCGGTGGGTCGGGTGGTGGGGTCGGGCGGGACGGGCGGTTGTGGCGGGCGGGGCCGGCGGTTGTGGCAGGCGGGCTTGTCTCGTGCGCTTGCCTCGCTCTCGTCTCGTGCGATGCTAGGAGAGAAGTTCGTCGAGGGTCATGCCGTAGGAGGGGAGGAACTCCGCCACGAAGTCCGCGACCTCGGGCAGCTCGCGCGCGTAGGCGTCCACGGCCTCGCGGATGGTGGCCTCGGCGGTCTTGAACTCGGAGTTGCCGGCCTGGGCCTCGTCGAGGCACTTCACGAGGGCGGAGACCTTGTCGGCAGCCTTGACCAGGCGGCGGAGGTAGCGGTCGTCCTCGGTGCCGTCGGGGACGAAGATAGCCTCGTAGGTGGGGCGGAGGTCGTCGGGGAGGGTGGACACGAGCGTCTGGGCGGCCTCGTGCTCGACGCTCTTGTAGGCGTCGCGGAGGGTGCGGTTGGCGTACTTGACAGGCGTGGGCATGTCGCCGGTGATGACCTCGGACGCGTCGTGGAAGAGCCCGATGAGGGCGGCCTTCTCGGCGTCGAGGTGGCGGCCGTGGCGGACGTTTGCCAGCGTGGCCAGGGCGTGCGCGATCACGGCGACGTCGAGCGAGTGCTCCGAGAGGCTCTCGGACCGGGAGTTGCGCATGAGGGCCCAGCGCTCGATGTAGCGCATCCGCGACAGCACGGCAAAGAAGTGATAGTCGCCGTGGGGCTGTGCGGTGGGGCTGGGGGTTGGGCTGGCGGTTGGGTCGGCGGCAGGCTGGGATGCGTGGTCGGTGGCAGGTTTGGACGCGGGAACGTCTGGCATGGGGTCTCCGTCCGGTAGGTGCGGGGTAGCGGCCGGCGGCGCTGCCGGAGGCGGTGCGGTCGGCGGTGTACATAGTAGCCCGCGGGAAAGCTCCGGACGGGGTGGCGGCGGCTCGGGCACGGATTCCGCATGTGGTGGGGATTGTTTGCACGTTTGCGGGGCGGTCCCGCACATATGCCCCGCGGTTCCGCACGTTTGCCCCGCGGTTCCGCCCTTATGCCCGCCGCCGGAGCACGTTTGCCCTGCACAAATGGGCGGCGGTGGCGGGAGCACGTTTGCCCCGCGGTTCCGCACGTTTGCCCCGCGGTCCCGCCCTTATGCCCGCCGCCGGAGCACGTTTGCTCGGCACAAATGGGCGGCGGTCACGGGAGCACGTTTGTCCCGCGGTTCCGCACGTTTGCCCCGCGGTTCCGCACGTTTGGCCCGCAGAGAAGCACGTTTGCCCGCCGCAGGTGACCCTTTGCGGCGGGCAAACGTGCAGGTAGGCGGAACAAACGTCAACAAGTGCGGTCAATCAGCCCGGCCAGCAACCCCGGCAAGCAACCCCGGCCAGCAACCCCGGCCAGCAACCGTGCCAGGGCTACTCGTCCTTCTCGTCCTCGTTGATGTGCTGCAGGGTGGCCATGATCGGCGGGATGATCTGCTTCTTGCGGCTCACCACGCCGGGCAGTACGGCCATGCCGTCCTTGGGTTCCGCGTCGAAGCTCCCGCGAACCACGCGCTCGGCACCCTGGCCGTAGTACATGAAGTCCGTGGTCTGGGTCTTCACGTCGGTGAACATGTAGAAGACCATGGGGATCTCGTGGTCGGCCGCGGCCTCGGGCAGGTAGGGCGCCACGAGGGCCTCGGCGGCCTTGCGGCTGTTCTCGGTCATGTAGGAGCCCTGCCCCACGCCAAAGCGGGCCTTGCCGCGCGAGAAGACCTTGAAGTCCTGGTTGAACACGTCCTCGGCGGTGCGGCCGGTGAGGTCGGCGCCGGCCTCGAACATGGCGTCGGAGTACTCGTCCACGTCCTCGCCGCAGATCTGGGCCAGCTGGCGGGCGGCGTACTCGTCGCGCGGGGTGCAGGTGGGGGAGCGGAAGCAGAGGGTGTCGGAGAGGATGGCGCTCATCATGAGGCCGGCGATGTTGGCCGGGATCTCCACGCCGCGCTCCTGGTAGATGCTGTAGAGGATGGTGCAGGTGCAGCCCACGGGCTCGGCGCGGTACACGATGGGGGCGTTGGTCTCGATGGTGCCGATGCGGTGGTGGTCGATGATCTCCATGATCTCGGCCTGGTCGAGCCCATCGACGGCCTGGGACTTCTCGCTGTGGTCCACCAGGATCACGTGCTTGCGGTTGATGTTGAGCATGTTGGGCGAGCTCACCAGGCCGGCGTAGGCGCCCCTGTCGTCGAGCACCGGGAAGAAGCGGTGGCGGGAGTTGCCCATGACCTTGCGGGCGTCGTCGAGGGAGGTGTTCACCGAGAACTTGAGGATGTTGTCGGTGAGCATCTTGGACCGCACGGGGGCAGACATGGAGATCAGGCGCGCGGCGGCGTAGGTGTCGTAGGGCGTGGTGATCACGGTGCAGCCATGGTGCTCGGCGGAGGCCAGCACACGCTTGGAGATGTGGGCGCCGCAGCAGATCACGAGGCAGCCCGCCTCGCACTCCACGGCGAACTGCTGGGTCTCGTAGCGGTTGGTCACGAGCACGATGTCGCCGGGGAGGATCGTGTCCTCCATCATCTCTGGCGTGGTGCCCACGCGGATGTTGCCGCGGGTGATCTCGGCCTCGGGGTCGCCGAGGACCATCTCGCCCTGGAGGGTGGAGATCACGTTGGCGTACTTGGTGCGCGCCGTGGCCAGGGCCGTCGTGTCGATGTCCATGTTCGCGTTGGCGATGTCCTTGACGGCCACCAGGCCCACGAGGTCGTTGTTGTCGTCGGTCACGCAGAGGGTGTCGAGGCGGATGTCCTGCATGAGGTTCCAGGCGGCAAAGAGGCTCATGTTCTCGTCGATGCCGGGCTGGCGCTGAATCTCGATGTCCTTGATCTGCGGCGTGACGGTGGTGATGAGCTCGGGCTCCTTGAAGCCGAAGTGCTTGAGCACGAAGCTCGTCTCGCGGTTGAGGCTGCCGGCGCGGCGCGCCTCGTAGATCGGCTGGTCGCTGATCTGGTTCTTGAGGTAGGCATAGCTGATGGCCGAGCAGATGCTGTCCGTGTCTGGATGCAGGTGCCCGATGATGTTGACCTTGCGGATGTTCTCCGGCATTGCTCTTCTCCCCGTCCCCCGTGGCGTGGCGCGCACGGCCCTACGTAGTCCGCCCCATTGTGCCACTGGGCCGCGCGATGTAAGGCGGCGGTTATGCAAGTGCGCAGGTTTGGCGGGCCGGCGGACGGTCGGGGGGACGTGCGGCTGGCGGTGCGCATCAGATTTGAAGACGCTGTGTGCGCGGGGCCTTCCCGTAGAATCAGGAGCGATGGAAGCTTGGCGGCGCAAGGGCGCCTGACGCCCTTGCGCTGCGGGACAGAGAGGCGGACGGCATGGCCGAGTTCGTGTACCAGCTGATCCACGCCCGCAAGGCTGTGGGCGACAAGGTCATCCTCGATGACGTGACGGTGGGCGTGTACCCCGGCGCCAAGATCGGCGTGGTGGGCCCCAACGGCATGGGCAAGTCGACCCTGCTCAAGGTCATGGCGGGCCTTGAGGACGTGAGCGCGGGCGACGCCTGGCTCTCGCCCGGCTACACGGTGGGCCTGCTCCAGCAGGAGCCGCCCCTCGAGGAAGACAAGACCGTAAAGGAGAACATCGAGCTGGCCTTTGGCGACATCATCGCCAAGGTGGAGCGGTTCAACCAGATAGGCGAGGAGATGGCCTCGCCCGACGCTGACTTCGACGCCCTCATGGAGGAGATGGGCCGCCTGCAGGACGAGATAGACGCGGCCAACGGCTGGGACCTGGACTCCCAGCTCTCCCAGGCCATGGACGCCCTCCAGTGCCCGGACCCCGACGCCCCGGTGACCCAGCTCTCCGGCGGCGAGCGCCGCCGCGTGGCCCTCTGCCGCCTGCTGCTGGAGGCGCCGGACCTGCTCCTGCTCGACGAGCCCACCAACCACTTGGACGCCGAGTCGGTCCTGTGGCTGGAGCAGTTCCTCCACAACTACCCCGGCGCCGTGATGGCCGTGACCCACGACCGCTACTTCCTGGACGACGTGGCCGGCTGGATCTGCGAGGTGGACCGCGGCCAGCTCTACCCCTACGAGGGCAACTACTCCACCTACCTGGAGAACAAGGCCGCCCGCCTGGAGATGGAGTCCAAGCAGAACGCCAAGCGCGCCAAGAAGATGAAGAACGAGCTTGCCTGGGTGCGCTCCTCCCAGAAGGCCCGTCAGGCCAAGAGCAAGGCCCGTCTGGCTGCCTACGAGGAGATGGAGGCCGAGGCGCGCCGTACCACGCGGACCGACTTCACCGACATCCACATCCCCGTGGGCCCGCGCCTGGGCTCCAAGGTGCTGGAGGTGAGCCACCTCACCAAGAGCTTTGGCGACCGCGTCCTTATCGACGACCTGTCCTTCTCGCTGCCGCGAAACGGCATCGTGGGCGTTATCGGCCCCAACGGCGTGGGCAAGACCACGCTCTTCAAGATGATCGTAGGCCAGGAGCAGCCCACCTCGGGCACCATCGAGCTGGGCGAGACCGTGCAGGTGTCCTACGTGGACCAGATGCGCGCGGGCATCGACCCCGAGAAGAACGTGTGGGAGGTCGTGTCGGACGGTAACGACTTCATCCAGGTGGGCAACCAGGAGATCCCCAGCCGTGCCTACGTGAGCGCCTTCGGCTTCAAGGGGTCAGACCAGCAGAAGCAGGCCGGCATCCTCTCCGGCGGCCAGCGCAACCGGCTGAACCTGGCCCTCACCCTCAAGCAGGGCGGGAACCTCCTCTTGCTGGACGAGCCCACCAACGACCTTGACACCGAGACCTCGGCCTCGCTGGAGGAGGCCCTGATGGAGTTTCCGGGCTGCGCCGTCATAACCAGCCACGACCGCTGGTTCATGGACCGCGTGGCAACCCACATCCTGGCCTGGGAGGGCACGGACGAGAACCCCGGCCAGTGGCACTGGTTTGAGGGCAACTTTGCCGACTACCAGAAGGACCGCGAGAAGCGCCTGGGACCGGACCTCTCCAAGCCGCACCGTCTGCACCGCAAGCTCACGCGTGACTAGCTGCTTCCGTGGCGGTACAAGAGTGTCAGCCGCTTTTGTACCGCCTTTTGTACGCGGGGCAGTCACGTGCGCGCCCCGCGTCTTGCGCTACGCGCCGGCCTTCTGGTACCAGAATGTGTGGGAGCCCGACATGTACACTGCCGCACCCTTGGGCACCTGCGTGAGCGCGTTGAAGACGTTGAGGTAGTCCCCGGCCCCGGCGGCGGTGCTCAGCAGCCCAAACACGCCCAGGCCCACTAGGTGCGGAAAGAGGAGAAAGACCAAGTAGGGAACCCAACCAAACACGATGTTGGGCAAGAGGCTCATGAAGACAAAACGGCCCCTGCTCATGTCCTCTAGGCCCAGGACGAACATGGCCCCGCCCTTGGGGTACAGGTAGACGCCCGCCTCCTCCTTGAAGCAGCTGGCATGGAGCAGCTCATGCGGGACCACGGCTGCCACGGCGCCTACCAAACCAAGTATTTCGCTGGGTAGGGACTCGTCTAGGTACAGGTACGGCTCCGCCAAGGACACGAAGGGTATGGCCAGGAGCGCCAAGATAACCAAGACCCCAACATTGAGTATAAGGGCAAGCTGCCTGGAGCTCGGCTCCCTAAACTGCACCGCCCCCGCCGGGGCAGTGCGCTGGGGGAGGTCGTCCAAGCTCTTGCAGATGCCTTTGTATCGTATGGCCATCGTCCGTCCTTGTCTGCGCTGCGTGCCAGTCGAACCTCTGACTCGCCAACAAGTGTGGTGCGACGCTCCCGTACAGTTCAATGCGTATCATGTTAGGGGTTGGTAAGATGCTCGACGCGCGGTGCCCAAAGGTTGGCCGACGCAAGGTCCATTTTCTTGTATTGCCCCGGCGCTGCCATCTGAAGGAGGACCCGTGAAGTACACGCTCGACGACCTCTGCCGCATGGTTGACCACACCAACCTGCACGCCGACGCCACAGAGGCAGACATGGTGCGCCTCTGCGACGAGGCCAAGCGCTACCACTTTAGGATGGTGGCCATCAACCAGACGCAGGTAGCCTTCTGTGTGGCGCAGCTGGCCGGCACCGACGTCCACACCGGCGCGGCCATTGCCTTTCCGCTGGGTCAGACCAGCATCGCCGCCAAGGTCTTTGAGACGCGCGACGCCTTGGCCCAGGGCGCCAACGAGATTGACTACGTGGTCAACCTCACCCAGGTTCGGGCCCACAGGTGGGACTACGTTGCCGACGAGATGCGTCAGATAGTGGGGGCCTGCCATGAGGCGGGCGCTCCCTGCAAGGTGATCTTTGAGAATTGCTACCTGACCCAGGAGGAGAAGCTGGGGCTCTGCCGCGTGGCCTCCGAGGTGCGACCCGACTACGTGAAGACCTCCACGGGCTTTGGCACGGACGGCGCCACGGTGGAGGACGTGGCCCTCATGCGCGCCAACGTGCCCGCCGAGGTGCAGGTAAAGGCGGCGGGCGGCATCCGCACGGCAGACCAGTTCCTGGACATGGTGCGGGCTGGCGCCACGCGCATAGGCTGCTCCAAGGGCATTCCAATCATCGACGAGATCCGTCGCCGCATGGAGGAGCAGGGCGTGACGCAGCTGGAGCTCTAGCCCGTGGACGAGGTGCCCAACGCGTTGAAAGCGTCGCCACAGGGGGACAATGGCATCTGAAACCTTTTCCCAAGGAGGCCCGTGTGTTCCTCTTGCTGCCCGGCATAGATGCCTACCTGCAGATCTTCCTCGTGCTCGCGCTTGCGCCCGCCATCTTCCTCATGGTCTACGTGTACCGGCTTGACCCGCTGGACAAGGAGCCGGCGGGCTTGCTGTGGTCGCTGGTGTGGCGTGGCGTGCTGGCGGGCTTCCTGGCGGGCCTGCTGGAGGACGTGGGCATGCAGGCCCTGGGCCTCTACTCCGGGCTGGACCCGAGGAGCGCCCAGTTTACCGTGGCCAGCGACTTTCTGGTGGTGGGCGTGGTCGAGGAGGGCTGCAAGTACTGGCTCATGGCCCGCAAGACCTGGGACAGCTCCGCCTTCAACTGCCGCTTTGACGGGGTGGTCTACGCCGTCTTCACCTCGCTGGGCTTTGCCGGCATGGAGAACATCATGTACGGCCTCAACTACGGCACGGGCGTCCTTGTCACCCGCGCCTTCATGGCCATACCGGCGCACATGGGCTTTGCCGTGCTCTTTGGCCTCCTCTACGGCCAGGCCAAGTATCTCTCCGTACGGGGGCACGGCTTTCGCGCGGGGCTCTGCGTCGTGTGCGGCTACGTGGTGTCGGTCTTCCTGCACGGGCTCTACGACTCTGCGGCCATGGTGAGCTCGAGCGCTGGCGACAACCTCTTCTTCCTGGTGGTCGCGGTCATCTACGTGGTCAACTTCGTGGTGGCGCGCCATGCCGCCCGGAACGACCGGCGGTTCGCGTAGGGCAGTAGCGTCTCGCTCGGGGATGGCGTGACAGCCAGGACCGAGGTGGCGTGACAGCCAGGACCGAGGTGGCGTGACAGCCAGGACCGAGGTGGCGTGACAGTCAGGACCGAGGTGGCGTGACAGCCAGGACCGAGGTGGCGTGACAGCCAGGACCGAGGTGGCGTGACAGACCCCGCGTGACACGGTACCCGACCCCGCGTGGGTGCTCGAACAGCCGTGAACACCGCACACAAATTCCTAGCGTGCTAGTATGGTTTAACTTGGTACCGCGCATGGGGAGGATACCGTGGAGGACAGCAGGCTCGCACGAAACGTTGAGGCCTTCAAGGCTGGCTACAAGGATGAGGCGGAGCTCTTCAGCAAGCCTCGCAAGCACTTCCCCAACCGGGCGGTCTGCATCGACCTCCTTACCGACATCCGCAACCTCATGTTCCCGGGCTACTTCGACGACGACTCCAAGGCCGGCGAGAGCTCTGACCACCTGGTGGCCGAGCGCCTGTTGCACATAGAGCGCGTCCTGGCAGACCAGATCGCCAACGCCCTCCTCTTTGACGATGCGGCGCTCAACCCCTGTCTGGCGCGCGTGCAGGCGGCGACCCTCGCCCAGAAGTTCATGGACGAGCTGCCGCACGTCCAGGCCCTTCTCCTCACCGACATCGACGCCCTCTTTGAGGGCGATCCCGCGGCGGAGAGCCACACCGAGGTGCTCATAGCCTACCCGGGCTTCTACGCGACCTTCGTGTACAGGCTGGCGCACGTGCTCTACGAGCTCAAGGTACCCATGATCCCGCGCATCCTCACGGAGTACGCCCATGGCCGCACGGGCATAGACATCAACCCCGGCGCACAGATCGGTGAGTACTTCTTCATAGACCACGGCACGGGCATCGTCATAGGCGAGACCACCATAATCGGCAACCACGTCAAGCTCTACCAGGGCGTCACGCTGGGCGCCCTCTCCACCCGCAAGGGCCAGGCCCTGCGCGGCGTCAAGCGCCATCCCACGCTGGGCGACTACGTGACGGTGTACTCCAACGCGTCCATCCTGGGCGGCGAGACCGTGATCGGCAGCGGGGCCGTGATCTCCGGCTCGGCCTTCGTGTGCGAGTCCGTACCGGCGAACGCGCGCGTGCGCCTCAAGGACCAGGAGATTATCGTCCACCGGCCCGACGAGCCCGAGCCCACCTGGTTCTACGTGATCTAGGTGCGGGTGCCGCGGGGTGTGCCCCTAGGCGCTGCGGTCGTGGTTGACGGGCTGGTAGAAGAGCTCGGCCACGCGCGCGGGGTCGTGCGTCTGGCCAAGGGCCCACATGGTCTTGGCCACGAGCGCCTCGGTGGTCATGTCGCCGCCGCGGAGGATCCCGGGATGGTCCGCGTAGGGGCGGCCCACCTCGTAGACGCCCAGGTCAAGGCCCTCCTCGGGCACCTGGGTGGTTATGACCAGCGTCCGGCCGGAGTCCACCCAGGCGAAGATGGCGTCCTGGTAGCTGGAGTCGTAGGCGGGGATGCCGCCTATGCCAAAGACCTCGAGCACCATGGCGTCGCAGTGGGGCGCGAGCAGCGAGAAGACCGTGGGGTCGAGGCCCGGCGTGAGCTTGAGGACCACCACCCGGGTGTCCAGCGCGTCGTACACGCGCGGGCGGGCGCCGGTGCGGGGCTCGGGAGCCAGACGACCGGCGCGGACGATCTTGTCGTTGCGGATGACGGCGAGGGGCGGGTAGTTGGTGGAGTCGAAGGCGTTGAAGCTCATGGTGCGCTGCTTGTGGGCCCGGGTGCCGCAGATGGCCTTGCCGCCGAAGACCACCGAGACGTCGCGGGACTCGTCGTCGCAGGCGTAGAGGACCGACTGGTAGAGGTTGAGCTTGGCGTCGGTGAAGGGGCTCGCCATGGGCTGCTGGGAGCCCGTGAGCACGATGGGCTTCTCGCTGCCCTGCACCAGGTAGGAGAGGGCGGCCGCGGTGTAGGCCATGGTGTCCGTGCCATGGAGCACCACGAAGCCGTCGTAGGCGTCCCAGCGCTCGACCAGGAGGTCGCGCATGCGCATCCAGTCTGCCGGCCGCATGGACGTGGAGTCGATGTTCATGGGCTGGACGAAGTCGAGGTCGCAGAGGTCGGCGATGAGGGGGACTTGGGCCGCGAGCTCGCGGCCCGTGGCGGAGGGGGCCAGGCCGTGGCCGTCCTGGGTGGAGGCGATGGTCCCGCCCGTGGCGATGATGAGGATGCGCTTCATGGTGGCCTCCCTGGCAACTGCATCAAAACTACAACGTGACAAGAACTCCGACCCCACGTCAGCCAGCGTCAGCCAGCGTCAGCCCAGGAGGCGGCGGATGTTGGCGGTGCCGGCGTGGGTGACCTGGCGCACGCGGTCGGCCTCCTGGGGCGCCAGCCCGTCGTAGCGCACGCGGTCGGCGTCGCGCAGGGCCTGGCGGATGGCGTCGCACAGGGGCTGGGCCTCGTCCGTAAGCGTCAGCCTGATGGCCCGAGGTGCGCCCTTCTCCTCGGGCGCCTGCGCCTCCGCCTGCAGGAGCTTGCGCGACCGCAGCCTGGCGATGGAGCGTCCCAGCGCCACCTGGCTCACGCCCACGAAGTCCGCGAGCTCGGCCCGGCTGCCAAAGGTGGGTGCCAGCATGGCGAAAGCCACCACGGCCACGTCCCGCATCTCCAGGTCGAAGGCCTTGGCCACCGAGCCCAGGTAGTGCTCCAGCAGCTTGCGGCCGTAGTAGGCGTCCAGGAGCACCGAGTCTCCCATGGCGGGGTTGTCGTACACCGTGGCCTGCTCGTCGCCCAGCCTCTGGGACTTCTGCCAGGGCATGATCTGGTCGTCGCCCGCACCCTCCACGTAGAAGCGTAGGATGTCGGGCCTGCGGGCCTGATAGTCCTCTTCGTCGAGCATCTGCTTGTAGAAGTCGTCGTAGTACTCGATCACGTTGACCTTCATGCGCACCACGTTTGCCGGGTTGGCGCCGGCCGTTGCCAGCGAGCCCGGGGTCTTCACGTAGTAGTAGATGGGCACGTGAAGGGGGTAGATGCGGCGCGTGTGCAATACGTACTCCATGTTGAAGATGAAGTCCTCGCACCAGTCCAGCGAGGTGTCCATGCGCAGGTCGTGGGCCTCTATGATGTCGCGCCGGTAGAGCTTGTTCCAGAGCACACCGTAGTAGAAGTCCGACGGGTTCTGCATCATGTAGTCGCCGTAGTCCTCGCGCGTGAGCACGCCCTCGGCGTCGATGTCCCCCTTGCGCGAGACCTTCTTGCCGATCACGCGGTAGAAGTCCGCCACCACCATCTGGCAGTCGTTCTCCTCGGCGCTGCGCACCAGGAGCTTGGTGGCCTCGGGCACGATCCAGTCGTCCGCATCCAGGAACTGGACCCACTCGCCGCGAGCCAGGTCAAGGGCCTGGTTGCGTGTGTCGGACACACCGGAGTTGGGTTTGTGTACCACGCGCACGCGGTCGTCCTGGTGGGTGCAGGCGTCAAGAAGGTCGGGCGTGCCGTCGGTGGAGCCGTCGTCCATGACGATGAGCTCAAGGTCGTGGAAGTCCTGGTGCAGGATGCTGTCGACGCAGCGGCCGATGGTCTTCTCGGCGTTGTAGGCGGGGACGATCACGGAGACCTTGGGCACGGGCGTGGTCATGGGGGCTCCTTTGCGAGTGGTGGGCGGGTGGCGCGGGCGTGTGGCGGCGTGGGCTGGCGAGCTGGCGTGCGGCGGCGCGGGTTAGCGGGCTTGACGCGCGGCGCGCGCCGCCTGATGCGGTGTGTGTGGCTTGCGAGCGCATGCTCCCATTGTAGACCGTGGCGCGGTATGCTTCCCTGCGTCGAACCGGCAGGTATGGCTGTCGGTGGTCCATTGGCGCACGTTGGGGGAGGCACGCATGGCCTGGGGAAGCAGGGCGCACGGCAAGAAGGGCGAGGAGCTCCCGCCCACCCTCACGCGCGACGGGGCGCCGGCGAGGCGGCAGGGTGCCCGGCAGGGGGCCTCGCCCGCGCGCGACCGCGATGCCCAGGGCGAGCAGTACGCGGAGCTCCGCCGCAGGCAGCGGGGCCGCACGACCGCGCTCGTGGTGGTCGTGGCCATCGTGGTGGTGCTCGTGGTGGTCGTCGGCCTCATGGCCGGGCAGGGGAGCGTGGCGGGCTAGGCGGCCGTGCGGGCGTGGGCGGGCGGCGTGCGAGCTGGGCCCCCGCGTCGGCCCGGGCGAGCTAGGCCCCCGCGTCGGCCCGGGCGAGTGCCACGGTTAGGTCGAGGTCCAGGTCCACGTTCGTGGAGATGCCCGCGACCTGCCCCACGTTAGAGAACTGCCAGTAGGCAAAGCGCAGGCTCGTGGTGGGCCTGGCCGCGTACTGGGCGAGCCAGAGGCCCTCGGGTAGCTGCGTGAGGTCGAATCGCGCGAGGTCCGGGGCGTTGCCGTATACGGTGGCCTCGTAGCCCGCCTTGCGGATCTGGTCGCAGAAGGCGCGTGCCACGAGGGTGGCCGCCGTGCCGGAGAGGTCGTCGGCGCGGCCGGTGCCGTCCGCGCTGCGCTCGTGGTCAAAGGCCACGGGCAGGTCCAGCTGGGTCCCCGCGAGCGACTGGACCACGAAGTCCGCCTCCTCGCGGGCCTCGTCCTCGGTCGTGGCCTGTGAGTAGAAGTAGGCGCCCACGGAAAGGCCGGCGTCGCGGGCGCCCGAGATGTTCTCCGAGGCACGGTCGTCCGCCTGGACCTGGCCCGACGAGGAGCCCCGGTAGCCCACGCGCACGTAGGCGAAGCCGATGCCGTCGGCCGCGACCTGCTGCCAGTCGATCTGCCCCTGGTGGGACGACACGTCCACGCCCACGCGGCTGAGCTTCTCGCCGTTGACCACGTATGCCAGACGGCCCTTGTCGTCCGTGGACAGGTTGGACCAGTCGAGGGGGTTCGAGAAGACCGCGTCGGTGGAGTCGGAGGCGGTGCGGGTGTCAGCCGGCGCGGTGGGGGCGTTCGTGGAGAGGATGCCCACGGCCACGATGGCCACCACTATCACGAGCACGGCAAGAAGGGCGACGGCGGCACCGGTGAGGCGTCTGGCCCGGCGGCGCGAGCTGGCGCGACGTCGGGTGCGGGCGGTAGCGGAGGTGCGGTGCGCGGAGGTGCGGCTGTGGTCGCGTGCAGCGTGGCGGGAGGCGGGCCGGTTGCCGGTGCGTCTGGGGCGGCGCTCAGGACGTCTGGCGTTCGTCGACATGGGGTTAGTCTCGGTCGGGATTGCGGCCGCCGCCCAGGGTGTATGACACGTGCGAGCCGTGGAGCATGTTGACCTCGGCGAGCTCGAGCCTGCCGTCTATGTAGGGCTGGTACATGGCCTCGAGCGACCCCACGCCCATGGTGCAGCCGGAGCAGCTCTCACAGCTCGAGTCGTCGCACCAGGCAAGGCCCTTGCGCACGATCTGCATGCGCTCCTCGCGGGTGGTGTCCTTGATGAGGACGCTCTGGGGCATGGGGCCTCCCTTCCGGCTGATGCTTCTGCGCATGGTGTACCACAAAGGGGCGGGGCCCAGTCGGGGTTCACGGATGCCCCGCAAATGGGCCGTGGCGGCGGGGAAACGTGCTCCGGCGGCGGGTGCCCGTTTGTGGCGGGCAAACGTGCTCCGGCGGCGGGTGCCCGTTTGTGGCGGACAAACGTGCTCCGACGGCGGGCATAGGGGCGGGACCACGGGGCTAACGTGCGGGACCGCGGAGCAAACGTGCAGCGCTGCCCCACATAAGGGCTCCCGCGACCCCTGCCCGTTTGTGGCGGGCAAACGTGCTCCGGCGGCGGGCATAGGGGCGGAACCGCGGGGCAAACGTGCAGCGTTGCGGGGCAAACGTGCGGGACCACGGGTCAAACGTGCAACCCTGCCCGGCGCCCGGTCTGCCGCACCAGGCTATGGTGACAAAGGTGACAAAAGGTCGGACCCCACGCAGGGCAGACCCACGCAGACCCCCCAGCCAAGGCCCCGTTGGGCCCTCTTACCGCGGGGCGCGGCACGGGAAGGGCCCAACGCGCTATCCTGTTACGACGCTCGGAAGGTTCGGTAGGGGGTGCCATGCAGGCCATACGAAGCATCAACCACAACGCGGCAATCTGCGTGGACTCGCGCGGCCGCGAGGTCGTGGCGCTGGGCTCCGGTGTGGGCTTTGGCGACTTCCCGCGTGAGATACCCCTCTCCCAGATCGACCGCACCTTTGCCAACATAGACCCCCGCTACCTCGGCCTCATCGAGGAGCTGCCCCCGGAGCACCTGGCCTTTGCCGCCCAGTTTGCGGACGTGGTGCGCATGCAGGTCTCCCACGAGCTCTCGCCCAACCTGCCCATAACCCTGGCGGACCACATCTCCTTTGCCATCAAGCGCGCCAAGGAGGGCATATACGTGGCCATGCCCCTGGCCTACGACGTGCAGCAGGCCTATCCCGTGGAGTATGGGCTGGGCCAGATGTGCGTGCGGGGCATGGAGAAGACCTTCCACGTGCGGCTTCCCAAGGACGAGGCCGTGGGCATCGCCCTCTCCATCGTGGGGAGCGCGGTGGCGTCGAGCTCCCAGACCGAGCGACGCGACGAGCGCGAGCGGCGCCTGATAGAGCGCGTGACCGGCATGGTGGAGCGCGACCTGGGCATACAGGTGGACCGCTCGACCTTCGACTACGCGCGCTTTGCCACCCACGTGCGCTACCTCCTGGAGCGCATCCGCGACGGCAAGCCCCTCTCCACGCCCAACGGCGACCTCTACGACGAGGTGATCGGCCAGTACCCGGAGGTGGCGGCCTGCGCGAACCGGGTGGCGGACTCCCTGGAGCGCTCCACCGAGGCCACCGTCACACGCGAGGAGCGGCTCTACCTCATGCTGCACATCAACCGGCTGGCGGAGCGGGCGCGCGAGCACGAGTAGGGACACGCGTCAGCATGCGCATTCTACCGTTTGCCGGCAAATTGGTACCGCTGGCTGGGCTTGGGTTTCTCGACCGCCAAGCTGCCAGATCCAGTCGCTATAGTCGCAACTGCTTTGGACGTGACTTGTGGGAAACCGCGAGGTGTCACCTTGGCTAAGACGGGGTCGCATGACCTTGTCCGGTGACGCTCGTGGCTTCTTTTTTTATGCGCATCCCGTCTTTGCCCAGGTACCTCGCACTAAGAGAAGGGCTGGACGGCACATGGCAGACGACAAGAACAAGCAGATAGCCACCCAGGTGGTGGAGGCAGTGGGCGGCAAGGAGAACATCTCTTCTGCCTTGCACTGCATGACGCGGCTGCGCCTCACCCTCAAGGACGAGGGCCTGGCGGACCTGGATACGATCAAGGCCATAAAGGGCGTCCTGGGCGCCCAGTGGTCCGGCTCGCAGCTGCAGGTGATCATCGGCCAGAACGTGGGCAAGGTGCATGACGCCGTGGTGGCCATGGGCGTGGCCTCGGGCGGTACGGTGGACGAGAACCTGGACGGCGACCTGGCGGGCCAGAAGCAGCCCCTCACGGCCAAGGGCGTGGGCCAGGCCATCCTGGGCTACCTCTCCGGTTCCATGGTGCCCATGATTCCGCTCCTCATGACGGCCGGCCTCATGAAGACGATCGGCGTCATCGTCGGACCCGCCATGCTGGGCCTGGTGCCGGCGGAGAGCTCCCTCGTCGTGCTGATGGACTTCGTCTACAACGCGGGCTTCTACTTCCTGCCCATCTACCTGGGTTGGACCGCGGCCCAGAAGCTGGGTGTCACCCCCATCCTGGGTGCCTACATCGGCGGCATCCTCATTGCCCCAGCCTTCGTTCAGATGGCCACGGACGGCACGCCCTTTGACGTCTTTGGCATCCCCTGCGCACCGGCCAACTACTCCTCCACGGTGCTGCCCATCCTGCTCTCCGTGTGGGTCATGAGCTACGTGGAGAAGTTCTTCAAGAAGCACCTGCCCGACGTGCTGACCACGGTCTTCTCGCCCTTCCTCACCATGCTGGTTATGCTGCCCGTCTCCCTCTGTGCCCTGGCCCCGCTGGGCAACATGCTGGGCGTCCTCATCGGCAACGCCCTCTTTGCCATGGGCAGCGCCGGCGGCATCCTCTCCATCCTGGGTGGCGGCTTGCTCTGTGCCCTCTGGCTCCCCATGGTCACCACCGGCATGCACGTGGCCGTGATCATGCTGGCAATCGGCACCTTCATGACCACGGGCGTGGACAACTTCGTCCTGGTCTGCACGACCATAGGCCTCTGGACTGGGTATGGTGCTGAGCTTGCCGCCTTCCTCAAGCTCAAGGACCCGGAGGACAAGAGCCTGGCGCTCGGCTACTTCATCTCCAACACCGTGGGTGGCGTGGGCGAGCCCTTCATCTACGGCATCCTCTTCCAGCACCCCCGCCTTTGGGTGACCAACTCCATCGCCGCCTTTGTCACGGGCGCGCTGTCCGTTGCCCTTGGCCTGCAGGTGTACAACATGGCCGCCTCCAGCGTGCTCAACCTGCTGGCCTTTGTGGGCCCTGATCCCAGCAACCTGACCAAGACCTGCATCTGCGCCGCGGTGGGCTTCGTGCTGGGCCTGGTGCTTGCCTACCTCTTTGGTTTTACCAAGGAGGAGCTGGAGCCCAAGGAGGCGTAGCCGCCCGGTGTGCCAGCCCTTGTGACACGTTGCATGTATGATGTGGGCGGCGCCCCGCTGGGTGCGCCGCCCTTCTCGAAAAAGGAGATGCCATGCAGATAAGAGATGCGATCGAGGCAGTCAAGGCCTACTGCAAGGGGACGAACCCGGATGGCAGCGCGATCGATCCCGTCAAGACGCGCGACCAGGTGCTCTGGGGCGCGGACCGGCTGGATGCGGAGTGCACGGGCATCGTGTGCTGCATCTGGGCCACCATGGACGTGGTGCGCCAGGCAGCGGCGCGCGGGGCCAACCTGGTGATCAGCCACGAGGCGCTCTTCTGGAACCACGGGGACCACACGGACTGGCTGGAGGCCCAGCGCAACCGGGCCTTTGCGGCCAAGCGCGACCTCCTGGAGCAGACGGGTATGGTGGTCTGGCGCTGCCACGACTACATCCACTCCGGCATCCCTGCGGGTGACGGCACCTGGGTGGACGGCATCTTCTGGGGAGCGGCGCGCAAGCTGGGCTGGGAGCCCCTGGGGCCCATCGAGCCCCTCTCCAATGCGGCCGTCTTCCTGCGCACGCAGCTCGACGGCCGGCCGGCGGGCCAGCTGGCCCAGGACGTGGTGCGAGCCCTGGGCACCAACGGCTGCCGGCTCATCGGCGACCCCGCCACGCCCGTGCACCACGTCGGTGCCGCCATGCACATGTTCGGCTTTGCGGACCGCGAGATGATTTCGGCCCTGGACCGCGACGACGTGGACTGCCTGCTTGCCATGGAGACCACGGACTACACCGTGCTGGAGTACGTGCGCGACGCGTCCCAGGCGGGCCACCCCAAGGCGGTGCTCTCCATCGGCCACTTCAACTTCGAGGAGCCCGGCATGGAGGCCATGGTGGACTGGCTGCCCACGGCGTTGGGCCCGGGCTGCCCCGAGGCCAGCTTCGTGGCCGCAGGCGATCCCTTCCGCTACGTGCTCTCCTAGCCCGCGGCGGGATTTTGTTTGTCCGCCCGCCACAAATGGGCCTCCGCGACCGCTGCCCATTTGTGGCGGACAAACGTGTACCGGCGGCGGGCATAAGGGCGGGACCACGGGGCAAACGTGCAGCGTTGCGGGGCAAACGTGCGGGACCACGGGTCAAACGTGCAACTCTGCCCGGCATTCGATTCTCCGGATCAGACCCCGGTGACAGCTGCACCAGACCCCGGTGACAAAGGTGACAAAAGGTCAGACCCCGGTGACAGCCGCACCAGACCTCGGTGACAAAAGGTCAGACCCCACGGGGTCAGGCCCCGCGGGGGCGGTAGCGGGCCATGACGGTGGCGAAGTCCGCGCGGCCCTCGATGTAGTCCAGGAAGGCCACCGTGGGCTCGCGACCGTGGAAGGCGGCGCAGTTGCCGCAGAGGTCGCAATCGCTGATGCAGGGGTAGGTGGCCTCGATGTAGGCTCGGCGCTCCTCGCGCGTGGAGTCCGCGATTGCGGGCGGGGTCATGGGGCCTCCCTTCGTTTGTTTTCAACAGGATAGCGAAGTCGCAGGCGGCCGGCGCATGCAGTCGCACGTGCGCTATCGTGTTCGAAACGAGCGAGGCCACCCGGACCGGCTCCGGGCGGCAGGGAAAGGGGCTTCTCATGAGGGTATTCGACCTGCACTGCGACACGCTGGACGCGCTGGGCACGGCGGACCTGCACGAACCCGGGGACGGCTCCCCGCGCGAGTCGGTCGGCGACATCGTGACCAACGGCCTGGACCTGGCCGCCGACCGCATGCATGCCGCCGCGCCCGAGGGCTGGTGCCAGTGCTACGCCGTCTTCGTGCCCGATGGGATGGACCCCGCACGCCTCTCGGCCCTGGACTTCTACCGGCACGTGAGCGCCTACCTGCGCGCGCAGACCGCCGAACACGCCGACAAGGTCGCCCAGCCCCACGACGCCCGCGACATCGAGGGCGTGCTGGCGGCCGGCAAGGTGTGCGCCCTTCTTACCATAGAGAACGGCGCGCCGGTGGAGTCGCTCGAGGTGCTGGACCAGATGGCGGCCGACGGCGTCAAGATGATCACCCTCACCTGGAACGGCAAGAACCAGATAGCATCCGGCAACGTGACCACCGACGGCATGAGCGACTTCGGCCGCGAGGTCGTGCGCCATATGGAGGAGCTGGGCATCGTGGTGGACGTGAGCCACCTGAACGACGCGGGCTTCGCCGACCTGCTCAAGGTGGCCACGCGGCCCTTCGCGGCGTCGCATTCCAACTCGCGCGCCGTCTGCGGCCACAAGCGCAACCTCACCGACGACCAGTTCCGCGCCATCGTGGAGCGCGGTGGCATCGTGGGCATCAACTACTGGACCGAGATGGTCTCCGAGCGCTGCTGGGGGCACGAGGCGGACGTGGACCCAAGCTTCGACGAGCTCTCCGCCCACATCGAGCACTTCCTGGACCTTGGGGGAGAGAAGGCCGTCGCGCTGGGGAGCGACTACGACGGCTCGCACGTGCCCACCTGGCTCAAGGGCTGCCAGACCCTGCCGGCCTTCTATGCCCGGGTGGTGGCGCGCTTTGGTCAGGAGCTGGCGGACGACATGTTCTATGGCAACGCACACCGCTTCTTCGTGGCCAACGAGGAGCGCTAGGGCCGCCGGGGCTGGGTCTCGTGCAAGCAGACACGCTTACGCCCCGCTAAGCGTGTCCGGGAGCTCACCGCCCGCTGCCGTGCCCGCCTGGGAATGTCTTGTCTTTGTCAAGTGACCGCTCGCCGGCCCCGCCTGTGCTATCCTAGCCCGCAGGCAATGACGGAGAGGTCTGCGTCTCGCGTAGTCCGAGCACGAGAGAGGGAGCCCATCGGCTGGGAGGCTCCTGCGAGGGCTGAGGCAAGGAGTTCACTCCACCAGCCGCGACCTCAAAGCGCTTGTCGCCAGGCCCGCATCCGGCGCCGGCGTCCGCGCGAGTAGGGAAGCCGTCCGACCCACGGCACGGGTCAAACGAGTGGTCGCTCGCGAGAGAAAACGCGCACGGCAATCAAGGTGGTACCGCGGAACACATCCGTCCTTGGGCATGGGCTCGAGGGCGGTTTTTTGTTGCTCGGGCAGCCGGCGCAAGCCGGCGGAGACGGCGGCTGTCGCACAGGCAGCGGAACGGCACGAAGCGGAAGGGGAACGCACGATGGCGATGGAGGACGACCTCAGGTCCATTGAGGAGCAGGTAAGGGAGCGCCTGGAGAAGGCCCAGAGCATGGAGGCCGTGGAGCAGCTCCGCGTGGAGATGCTGGGTCGCAAGGGCCAGCTCACGGCGATCATGCACACCATGGGCAAGGTGCCCCAGGAGCAGCGCCGCGCCATGGGCCAGATGGCAAACACCGTGCGGGCAAACGTCGAGGCCGGCATCGCCGCCCGCCGCGACGCCCTGCAGGCCGAGCTCATGGCCGCAAAGATGCACGCCGAGGCCGTGGACGTGACCCTGCCCGGCCGCCAGCTGACCCCTGGCACCCAGCACCTGATCAACCAGATCCGCGAGGAGATGGAGGACATCTTCGCCGGGCTGGGCTACACCATCGAGGACGGCCCCTACATCGAGGACGTCTACCACAACTTCACGGCCCTGAACGCCCCCGAGAACCACCCCAGCCGCGCCGCGTCCGACACCTTCTACGTGGTGGACAACGCCCCCGAGGGCAAGGGCGACCTGGGCCTCTCCTCCTCCGACATGCTCCTGCGCACCCAGACCTCCGGCGTGCAGGTGCATGTGATGGAGAAGCAGCAGCCCCCCATCTACATGATCTGCCCGGGCACCGTCTTCCGCCCGGACACCGCCGACGCCAACCACCTGCCCCAGTTCACGCAGGTGGAGGGCCTGGTGGTGGACGAGGGAATCACCTTCGGCGACCTCAAGGGCACGCTGGACTACTTCACGCGCGAGATCTTCGGCAAGGACCGCGCTACCCGCTACCGCCCGCACTTCTTCCCCTTCACCGAGCCCAGCTGCGAGGTGGACGTGTCGTGCGGCGTGTGTGGCGGCAAGGGTTGCCGCTTCTGCAAGGGCACGGGCTGGCTGGAGATCCTGGGCTGCGGCATGGTGGACCCCAACGTCTTCGAGTACTGCGGCATCGACTCCGAGAAGTACACCGGCTTCGCCTTTGGCATCGGCGTGGAGCGCGTGGCGGCGCTGCGCTACAACCTGCCCGACCTGCGCATGCTCATGACCGGCGACATGCGCTTCCTCAACCAGTTCTAGGCCGCCCGCCCCAACCACAACGATTGCGCGCGCCCCGGACGTGGGCGCGCCCAGAAAGGCAGATCAAAGATGCGCGTTTCTTATGAGTGGCTCAAGAGCATGGTGGACGTGCCGGAGGACCCCCAGGACCTGGTGCGCGAGTTCGTGCGCACGGGCACCGAGGTGGAGGCCGTGGAGAAGGTCGGTGCCGACCTGGCAAACGTCGTGACCGCCCGGGTGGTGTCCAAGCAGCCCCACCCCGACTCGGACCACATGTGGGTGTGCAAGGTGGACGTGGGCGAGCGCAACCTGGGCAAGGACGGCAAGCCCGAGCCCCTGCAGATCGTCTGCGGCGCCCAGAACTTCAACGAGGGCGACCACATCGTGACCGCCCTCGTGGGCGCGGTGCTGCCCGGCGACGTAAAGATCAAGAAGTCCAAGCTGCGCGGCGTGGAGTCGATGGGCATGAACTGCTCCGAGCGCGAGCTGGGCCTGGGCAACGACCACGCGGGCATCATCATCCTGCCGCCGGACGCCCCGGTGGGCATGGACTACACCGACTACCTGGGCAGCTCCGACACCGTGATCGACTGCGAGCTCACCCCCAACCGCCCGGACTGCCTGGCCATGACGGGCATGGCGGTGGAGGTCTCGGCCATGCTTGACGAGCCGACCCACATCGAGCTCCCGCACGTGGCCCAGGAGCAGGGCCCCAACGCTGCCGACCTCGTGGACGTGGCCATCGCCGACCCCGCCCTCTGCCCCCGCTACACGGCCCGCGTGGTCCGCAACGTCAAGATCGGCCCCAGCCCCGAGTGGCTGGCCCGCCGCGTGATCGCCGCCGGTAGCCGTCCGATCAACAACGTGGTCGATGTGACCAACTACGTGATGTTCCTCACCGGCCAGCCCCTGCACGCCTTCGACCTGGGCAAGCTGACCGAGCGCGACGGCAAGCGCCACATCGTGGTGCGCGCGGCCGCCGACGGCGAGAAGGTCACCACGCTGGACGGCAAGGAGCGTGACCTCACCAGCGACATGATCGTGATCACCGACGACGGCAAGACCCCGGTGGCCCTGGCCGGCGTGATGGGTGGCTTGGACTCCGAGATCGACGACGACACCGTGGACGTGCTCCTGGAGAGCGCCACCTTCGACTCCGGTCACATCTCCCGCACCAGCCGCAAGCTGGACCTCATGAGCGAGGCTTCCATCCGCTACGAGCGCCAGGTGGACGCCGCCGGGTGCGCCGACGTGGCCGAGGTGGCGGCCGCCCTCTTCGAGCAGTGCTGCGGCGCCGAGGTGTGCCCCGGCATCGTGGACGCCTACCCCGTGCCCGCGGAGGCGCCCGTGATCGCCCTGCGCCCGGAGCGCGTACGTGCCCTTGCCGGCGCGGACATCCCCCAGGACTTCATGGAGCAGCGCCTGCGCCGCCTGGGCTGCCAGGTCACCGAGTGCGGCGACGGCAACCTCACCGTGGTGGCGCCCACCAACCGCCCCGACCTTATCCGCGAGGTCGACCTCATCGAGGAGGTCGTGCGCCTGTGGGGCGAGGGCGACATCACGCCCACCCTGCCCGCAGCCCGCAACCACGCCGGTGGCCTCACCGTGGACCAGCAGCGCGTGCGCAAGATCGGCCGTGTCCTGCGCGCCGCCGGCCTCTCCGAGACCAGCACCTACTGCTTTGCCGACGCGAGCGACCTGGAGCGCCTGAACATCCCCGACGTGGGCCGCGGCATCCCCGTGCAGATCATGAACCCGCTGGTGGCCGACCAGTCCCAGATGCGTCGGTCCATGCTGCCGGGGCTCCTCCGCTCTGTGGCCTACAACCTGGACCACGGCGTGGACAACGTGGCCCTCTACGAGCTGGGCCGGGTCTTCTTTGGCCGCGAGAACCGCTCGCAGCCGGACGAGCCGCAGTACGTGTGCGGCGTGCTCTGCGGCAAGCGCGCGGACGACGCCTGGGACCTCAAGTGGCCCGAGTACGACTTCTTTGACGCCAAGGGCGTGGTGGAGGAGCTTCTCTCCGCCCTGCGCATCACCAAGGTCCGCTTCCGCGTGGCGGCAGAGGACAAGTTCCCCTACCTGCAGCCCGGCCGCGCGGCCGAGGTCGTGGCTCAGGGCGCTGAGATCGGTTGGGTGGGCAACATCCACCCCACCACGCTCAAGGCGGCCGGCGTGGACCAGCCCGTCGTGGCCTTCGAGCTCAACGTGGAGCAGCTGCTCCGCCTGGCCAAGCGCGAGCTGCCCTACGTGGACGTGCCCACCCTGCCCGGCGTCAAGCACGACCTGGCCATCGTGGTGGACGAGTCCGTGACGGCCGAGACCCTCACGCAGCGCATCAGCTCCGCCGGTGGCAAGCTCCTGGCCGACGTGCGCCTCTTCGACGTCTACCGCGACCCCGTGCGGGTGGGGCTGGGCAAGAAGTCCATGGCCTTCTCGCTCACCTACCGCGCTGCCGACCACACCCTCACCTCCGAGGAGGTCGAGAAGGCCCACGAGAAGCTCGTGGCCAAGGTCTGCAAGTCCACCGGCGGAGAGGTCCGCGGCTAGATGCCCAGCTGGAACATACACATAGCCCACGTCGAGCGGCTCCTTCGCGAGGAGGGAGCCGCCCGGCTGGGCATCACCGACGTCAACGAGTTCCTCTTTGGCAACCTGATCCCCGACGTCAACGTGGGCTACATGGTGGTGGATCCCCAGGTGCGTCTGGACTACAAGCTCACCCACCTGGCGCGCAAGAACGCCATCCCCAGCCCGCGCGAGGACGAGTACTGGGAGGACTTCCTGGTGGGGCGCACCGAGAGGGACATGCTCTCGCTGGGCTGCTGGTGCCACTTGGTGTGCGACAACGTGTACAACGCCCACACGCGCGCCTACATCGAGCGGATCGGGGTGCCCACGGGCGAGCAGACCCGCATCCGCAAGCAGGGGGACTTTGCCCTGTACGGGCGTACGCGCGACATCTCGCTCGTGCCCGAGGCCACAGACGGGCTGGTGGCGGCCGCGCGCGACTTCGTGATGTTCTCCATCTGCGAGAAGGACGTGGTGGCGGCCTGCGACGTGGCGGCTGGCATCGTGCGGCAGAACCGCGAGGAGCACGTGGTGGGGGAGCCGGAGTACTCGCTGCTGACCACGGACTTCTTCCGCGAGGCGGCCGACGAGGCGCATGACCGCATGGTTGCCGGCCTCACGGCGCTCGCCGGGCACTAGGGGTGGGCACTAGGGGTGGTACTCCCTTCAAACACAGGGGGTACTCCCCCGTGTTTGGGGAAACGCGGGGGAGTACCCCCTGTGTTTATCAGGGGAGTACCCCCTGGTGCCCACCCGCCGGATGGGCTTGCGATAACCGCGTGATGGTGGGCACAATAGCCGGCGAGTGTGCGAACCCCGACGGAGGGAGTCCATCATGAGTTGGTATGAGCCTTCGTTCGTGTACCAGATTTACCCGTTGGGCCTCACGGGTGCCCCCTACGAGAACGACGGCGTGACTGTCCACCGCCTGCTCAAGCTGGTCGACGACGGCTGGGTCGACCACCTGCGCCGCCTGGGCGCCACCTGCGTCATGCTCAACCCCGTCTTCCAGAGCCGCACCCACGGCTACGACACCACGGACTACCTCACGCTGGACTGCCGCCTGGGGACAAACGACGACCTGCGCGCCGTGGTCGACGCCTTCCACGCCGCGGGCATCCGCGTCCTTCTCGATGCGGTCTTCAACCACGTGGGCCGCGACTTCTGGGCCTTTGCCGACGTGCGCGAGCGTCGCCAGGCTTCGCCCTATGCCAGCTGGTTCTGCATCGACTGGGGCGGCAACTCCGCCTACGACGATGGCTTTGGCTACGAGACCTGGGCCGGTGTGCCCGAGCTCGTCAAGCTCAACCACCACGACTTCGGCCTCAACGACTACACCGCCGACGTGATCCGGGCTTGGGAGCGCGACTTCGACATCGACGGCCTGCGCCTGGACGTGGCCTACTGCCTGGATCCGGGATACCTGGGCTACCTGCGCCAGATTGCCAACGAGCTCACCGACAAGCGCGGCAGCAAGTTCCTCCTCCTGGGCGAGACCATGTTTGGCGACTACAACCGTTGGATGGGCGATGGCCTCTGCGACACCGTGACCAACTACGAGTGCTACAAGGGCCTGTGGTCCAGCCTCAACTCCGCGAACATGCACGAGGTGGCCTACGCGCTGGAGCGCCAGAGCGGCGACAAGCCTTGGGATCTCTACACCCACCGCTGGCTCCTCAACTTCGTGGACAACCACGACGTGCCCCGCATTGCCACAAAGCTGGAAGACCCGGCCCAGCTGCCGGCGCTGTACGGCCTGCTCTTTGGCATGCGGGGCGTGCCCTGCGTGTACTACGGCAGCGAGTGGGGCATCGAGGGCGAGCAGCACTACGGCGACCACGAGCTGCGGCCGGCACTCGACGTGCCCCAGTGGAACGACCTCACGGACAAGATCACGGCGTTCGCGACCGCGCGGGCAGGCTCGAAGGCGCTGGTGTGGGGCGGCTACCGCCAGCTCCAGTGCCAGCCCAAGCAGCTGATCTTCGAGCGCGCGGCGGAGGGGGAGCGCGTGATCGTGGCACTCAACTTCGACTCGGTGCCCGCGGTGCTGCACTTCGATGCCGGCTGCGGCCGCGCGACGGACCTTCTCACCGGCTCGACCCACGACTTTGGCGGCGGCTCGGAGGTGGGGGCCTACTCCTGCCACTACTGGCTCTGCGAGCGATAGGGACGGCGCCGCTGCCGAGGGCCTCTGCACCAAGACTGCCTCGGGCCTCGGCTTCGCCGCCCCGAGCGGCTCTAGCCGGCGGGTTCCCGCGGAAATAACGGACAGAAGTCGGCGAGGGCCACTCGCAATCCTGCGGTTTTGTTGCCACGCGAAGCCTCGGACGCCAACATCTGTCCGTTATTTCATGTGTGGTTGGTTGCGATTGGGCCAAGGATGGTCTAGGGCGGCCCTTCCGTAGCTGAAAGAGAAATAACGGACAGATGTTTGTGATTGACAGGTGAATCCTGCGCTTTTGCTGGCGTGGGAGCGTCTGCACGCCAACTTCTGTCCATTATTCAGAGCGTCGCTCGCATTGCCGCCAACACGCGCTACTCTATACCGCACCAAAACACGGAGCCATGCCAGGCCGGCCGCACCGAATGACGGGTGTCGCGCTTTGTCGGCGCGAGAGGAGGATCGCGATGCTGCTCACGCTCGAGAAGACCAGTGCTCTGCGTGCGACGCGCTATCTTCGCGCGGAGCGGGGGATAAGCCCGGCCTCCCTGCCAAGGACCGATGTCCTTGGGCCGGACCCCACGCCGCGCCGGCGCTGGACCTCGTCGGCAATCGACCTCTCGCCGGTGGGACAGATTGCCTTCGATGAGCGTCATCCATTGCATGTGGCTGTGGAAAGCCAGGAAAGGAGGCCAAAGCTCCGCGGCGTGGAGGCCTCCGTCCGTGGAGGGTCTGTTCCGCGTGATGCGTACCTGAACGTGGGCGGGGGAGTGGCAATCTCGTCGCCCGAGCTTCTCTTTGCGGAACTGGCGGAGATGATGAGTCCGGAGGTTCTCCTGCTCACTGGGCTGGAACTCTGCGGGAGCTTTTCCCGGGATCCGGTCAACCCGCGCGATGGGAACATCAGGTTCGATCTGCCACATGCCACGAGTGCGGATGCCATTCGTCGGTTTCTTGAGGAGAGCACGTACATCCGGGAGCTGTCCGCAGCTAGGCTGGTGGCGCCCTATTTGGTTGACAACGCCTGGTCGCCCATGGAGGCAATCGTTGCCGTGATGGCTTTGCTCCCGCATGAGCTGATGGGCTACGGGTTGGGTCCGCTCGTGCTCAATCCCCGCAAGACGCTCGAGGGCGCGGATTCATCCTTCGCGCAGAAGGCCACGCGCGTGCCCGACATCATGTTCGGCGACACCGGCGTCGGGATCAACTACGACGGGGGTGGCCACTGGGATATGAAGGCCGTGGCGGAGGCGGCGGCAAAGGCTGCCCAAAATCCCGATAGCGAGGTGGCAGCCCGCGAGCTTGCGGATGTGATTCGGACCGTGAGGAGGAAGTACGCGGACGACCGCAGGCGCGACCGCGACCTGTGGCTCCAGGGAATGACGGTCTTCCCTGCAACGAGCTTCGACCTCTATGACGAGGGCGGGATGGATCGCCTCATGGGGCAGGTGATCAGGGCGATCGAGCGCAACACGGGTCGGAACATGCAGGATCAGTTTGACTTCCTTGAACGTCCCTGGTTCAAGAAGAGGCGCCAGAAAGTGCTGTGGTCGCTTCTCCCCGGGCAGCGCGGAAGGGAGCTCAGTGTGGAGCAGCCGCCTGCCCATGAGCCGCGTGAGGTCGTGGATGTGGTGGTAAAGATCTCTGATCTTGGGGATCCAGATATCCTGCTCTGGAAGGGACCGCTCCCCGACGGTTATACGATAGGCGGCGTGCCGCTGAGATAGCGCTCCGGAATAACGGACAGAAGTTGGCGAAAGGGGCCCGCAGAATCAACAAAGCCGCAGGATTCGCAGGGACAGCGTTCAACTTCTGTCCGTTATTTCGCGTGAGGTGAGGCGAGGCGCTGCGGCGTGGGGCTCGGCGCTGCGGCAGGAAAGAGGCCCCACACCCAGAGGGTGCAGGGCCTCGGTCATGCGACTGGCAGACGGATCGTGGAAAGCGCGGTCGACAAGCGCGGTCGACAAGCGCAGGCAAGAAGCCCTTGTCCCTACTGCACCTGGGCGATCATGGCCACGTTCGTGGAGGTGGTGTAGTCACCCTGGCGCGGGGAGGTCTGCGGGTCGCCGGAGGTCAGGACCACGATGTCGCCCGTGTCGATGGCGCCATGGGCCTTGGCCACCTGCAGGGCGTTGTACATGGTGGAGGAGAGGGAACCCTGCTCGGTGGTGCGATAGGCCCACACGCCCCAGTAGAAGCAGGTGCGACGGATGGTTTCCTCGCTGGGGCTCATGGCGTACACGGGCAGGTTGCTGCGGAACTTGGACACCAGGCGCGCGGTGCGGCCGGAGTGGGTGGGGCAGAGGATGCACTTGGCGTTGATGCGGTCGGCCATCTCCACAGCGGCGTAGCCCACGGAGCTGTTGACGTTCTTGATGCCGTGGCGGAAGTGGTAGTCCAGGTGCTCGGGGAGGTACTTCTCGGTCTCGCGGCAGATGCCGGCCATGGTCTGCACGGCCTGCACGGGGTACTTGCCGGCCGCGGTCTCGCCGGAGAGCATCACGCAGTCAGTGCCGTCGTACACGGCGTTGGCCACGTCGTTGACCTCGGCGCGCGTGGGGCGCGGGTTGCGGATCATGGAGTCGAGCATCTGGGTCGCGGTGATGACCGGCTTGTAGGCCAGGTTGCACTTCTTGATGATGATCTTCTGGATGTGGGGCACCTCGGCGGCGGGCACCTCCACGCCCAGGTCGCCGCGGGCCACCATGATGCCGTCGGAGGCGGCCAGGATCTCGTCGAAGTTCTTGACGCCCAGGGCGCTCTCGATCTTGGGCATGACGAGGACGTTGGGCGCGCCCATCTCGTTGCAGATGTCGCGGATCTCCTCCACGGCCTTGGCGTCGCGGATGAAGGACGCGGCGATGGCGTCGATGCCCAGCTCGCAGCCAAACATGATGTCCGCGCGGTCCTGCTCGGTCACGGAGGGCAGGCCGATGTTCACGTTGGGCACGTTCACGCCCTTGCGCTCGCCCAGCTCGCCGCCGTTGGTGACCTTGCAGTACATGTCGGAGCCGCTCACGTGGTCGACCTCCAGGCCGATCAGACCGTCGTCGATCAGGATCACGGAGCCCTTCTCGACCTCGCCGGGCAGATCCTTGTAGTCCAGCGAGAAGCGCTCGGCGGTGCCCTCCACGCCGTCTTCGGTGGTTACGACTACGGCGTCGCCCGTCTCGAGCGTGACCTTCTGGTGGTCCTTGAGGAGGCCGGTACGGACCTCGGGGCCCTTGGTGTCCAGCAGGATGGCCACGGGGATGCCCAGCTCCTTGGAGATGCGGCGCACGCGGTCGATGTTGTTGCGGTGGTACTCGTGGCTGCCGTGGCTGAAGTTGAAGCGGGCCACGTTCATGCCCGCCTTGATGAGCTCGCGCAGGACGTCGTCGGACTCCGTCGCGGGACCCATCGTGCAGACGATCTTGGTCTTCTTCTTTGCCATTCTCGTTTCCTCTCCGAAACCTCTTGCCTGCTGGCAACGGGGCTATATGCAACTGTCCCCGACGACCGAAGTCATCGGGGACAGTCTTCATCTCAGCTGTGCCTTTGACCGACTAGATTTTACCGTTCGCAAAGTTAGCCTTGAGTTAGGGGAGTGTTTCCTCACAGCTAGCACACGACGGACTTGGGCACGAAGTCGGTGCCGTTGGCATAGGCCACGGCGTTCTGCAGGGTGACGTCGGCAATCTGGCCCAGGGCCTCACGGGTGAAGAAGGCCTGGTGCGAGGTCATGACGACGTTGGGGAAGGAGCACAGGCGCGCGGTGACCGAGTGCATCATGATCTGGTCCTCGCGGTTCTGGTACACGTTGGCGTTCTCCTCCTCGTACACGTCGAGGCCGGCGGCGCCGATCTTACCGGAGCGGATGCCGCGGATGAGGGCCTCGGTGTCAACGAGGGCGCCACGGCCGGTGTTCACGAAGATCACGCCGTCCTTCATCTTTGCGATGGAGTCGTCGTTGATCATGTGGTAGGACTCGGCGTTGAGGAAGGCGTGCAGGGAGATAAGGTCGGAGCGGCGGTAGAGCTCGTCGTAGTCCACGTACTCGTCGACCACGTGCTCCTCGTCGACCAGCTTCTGGTTGGGGTAGAGGTCGGAGCCCAGGACCGTCATGCCAAAGCCCTTGCAGATGCGGCAGAGGGCGGCGCCGATGCGGCCGGTGCCGATGATGCCGGCGGTCTTGCCATGGAGGGTCTCACCCACGAGGCCGTTGAGGGAGAAGTCGTTCTCGCGAACGCGGATGTAGCCCTTGTGGATGCGGCGGTTGGCGCAGAGGGCCAGGCCCATGGCGTGCTCGGCGATGGCCTCGGGGGAGTAGGCCGGGACGCGGGTGACGGTGATGCCCAGCTCCTTGGCCATGGGGACGTTGACGGCGTCGAAGCCGGCGCAGCGCATGAGGACGAGCTTGACGCCGAAGCCGGCCAGGATCTCGAGCGTCATGGCGCCGGCATCGGCGTTCACGAAGGCGCAGACGGCGTCATAGCCGCGTGCCAGGACGGCCGTCATGGGGTCGAGGTTGGTCTCGGTGAAGTCGATCTTTACGTCCGGATACTTGACGAGCGCCTTCTCGAAGGAGTCCTTGTCGTAGCTTGCGGTGCCGTAGAACAGGATCTTCATGGCGAGACCTTTCCCTCTGGGGCATATGGCCTTCTGATAATGTGTGCACGATTCCACGTGCGGGTACAGTGTAGCGCAGCCGGGGGACTTGGCGGACAAGAACGGCAGGTGGTGGTACCCGTCACGTGGGTGGACGGCGACCAGCGGCGTCGCGTGCGGTACGGGACGCCAAGGCGGGCGGCGGCTAGCCCAGCCGCTCGACCTCCGTGCGGCTGGCAAGGCTGGCAGCCACCGTGGGGTCGAAGCTCCCCGTGGAGGGGGAGAGGCAGTTGGCCGTGGCGCAGGCCATGGCAAAGCGCAGGCGCTCGGGGGCCTCCATGCCGCGCGCCAGGGCTACGGCGAAGGCGCCCACCATGGTGTCGCCCGAGCCCACGGGGTTCACGACCTCGATCCTGGGGGCGCGACCGCGCCAGGTGCCCTCGGCGCAGGCCATGAGGGCGCCCTCGGCCCCCAGCGAGACCACCACCGTGCCCACGCCACGACCCACGAGCTCTCGCGCCGCGGTGGCCACCTCGTCCATGCTGCGGACCTCGCGGCCCAGGAGCTGGCCAATCTCGTCGCGGTTGGGCTTGACCATGGTGGGGCCGGCCTCCACCACGCGGGCCAGCCGCTCGCCCGAGGCGTCCACGATGCAGGGGGTGCCTGTGGCCATCACGTCGCGCACGAGCCCCACGTAGGCCTCCAGGGGGAAGCCCTGGGGGATGGAGCCGTTCACGGTGACCACGTCAGCGCGGCCCGCGAGCTCGAGGACCTTCTCGCGTGCGGCCGCCACCTCGGCGGGCGTGACCTCCTCGCCCGGCTCCAGGAACTCGGTGGAGCCGCCGTCGGGGTCGAGCACGTTGATGCAGGTGCGGGTCTCGCCCCTGGCGTGCACGAAGTCCCCCGCCACGCCGTCCGCGGCCAGGAGGTCGAGCAGGAGCTGTCCCGTGTGGCCCCCCACGATGCCCGAGGCCACGACCTCCTCGCCGCAGGCCGCCACGGCCCGGGCGGCGTTGAGCCCCTTGCCGCCCGCGGTGGCGTGGCAGCTGGCCACGCGCATGACGGTATGGTCGGCGAGGGGCGCCGCCAGGCGGTAGGACTTGTCGATGGATGCGTTGAGGGTGACGGTGCAGATCATGCCAGACCTCCGGTTCGTAGCGCTGTGATGTATTTGAATCTAATACCAGTATCTGAAAACGACTCTGATTGGTATTCAATTAGTTATAGTACCGCAATCTGTACTCATGGTAGCCGACTGGTGGATTCTTGCGAACTGGTATGGTAAATAAGGCCCATTGAACTGGGATTATTTCCGATGAGTGGCAGAAAAGATACCGTGAACGCAAAATTTCGTCCCTCTCGAAGGTTTGGCTTGCCATACACGTAAATACTGCCTACTATGCTCTTGTGGTCGGTGGTTACTACCAGTTGGTTGACCCGGAACGAGATGGACGGGCAGCCGCGCCGCACCGGCCCCAGGAGCCGACCCACACGCCTCGAAAAAGGAGGAACGCAATGGTTGGATGCATCATCACCGGGCACGGTGGGTTCGCCCCGGGCCTCAAGGCTGCCTACGAGATGATCGGCGGGGACGCGGAGGACTTCGTGGCCGTGCCCTTCACGAACGAGAACACCGCCGAGTACCCGGACGAGCTGGTCGCCGCCATAGACGACCTGCTGGCCCGCGACGGGGAGGTCGTGGTCTTCTGCGACCTCATGGGCGGCCAGCCCTGCCAGCAGGCCATGCTGGCGCAGGTCTCGCGTCCGGGCGTCGAGGTGGTGTGCGGGGCGAACCTGCCCATGCTGCTCGAGTGCCTGATGAGCCGCGACGGCACGGCCGCGGAGCTGGCCGACCTGGCCCAGGAGATCGGCCGCATGGGCGTGGCCCACGTGGAGCGCCTCGAGGCCGACGCCGCACCCGCGGATGCCGACGCCGCGTTCGCCGGCGAGGGCGACGGCATTTAGGCCCCGTGCCTAAGGTGTCTGACACTCTTGGCACACCCGCACGGAAGGTGGAGAGCGCCGGCACGAGCCGGCTGGAGGAAAGGAAGCACGACATGGCAGAGCCGAACATCGTATTCGTCCGCATCGACAACCGCCTGATCCACGGCCAGGTGGCCACCCAGTGGAACAACACCGTGGGCTCCAACCTGATCCTCGTGGCCAACGACGAGGTGGCCAAGAACACCATGCGCCAGAAGCTCATGAACATGGCTGCCCCCCAGGGCGTGGCCACCAGGTACTTCTCGATCCAGAAGACCATCGACGTGATCCACAAGGCGGCCCCGCGCCAGCACATCTTCATCGTCCTCGAGACCCCGCAGGACGCCCTGCGCCTTGTGGAGGGCGGCGTGCCCATCAAGAAGCTCAACATAGGCAACATGCACATGTCCGAGGGCAAGCGCCAGGTGGCCACCACCGTGGCCGTGGACGACGATGACGTGGCCGCCTTCAGGAAGCTCCGCGAGCTGGGCGTCGAGCTCCAGATCCAGCGTGTCCCCTCGATTCCGCCCGAGGACCCGGAGAAGCTCTTCCGCTAGTCCCCACCGGGCATCCCACCCCCGGCCAATCGCGCGTGCCGATACGGGGTCGGCGCACGCAGGCAATCGCACCACCAGCACCACCAGCACCACCGCAAGAAACGTCAGAGCAAGGCAACAAGAAAGGAGGAGCAAGGATGGAATACTCGGCACTCCAGGTGATCTTGGTATTCATCGTCACGTTCATCGCGGCCATCGACCAGTTCAGCTTCCTGGAATCCCTGTACCAGCCCATCGTGACTGGTGCCGTTATCGGTCTCATCCTTGGCGACCTGCAGACCGGCCTCATCGTCGGTGGCACCTACCAGCTCATGACGATCGGCAACATGCCGATCGGAGGAGCCCAGCCCCCCAACGCCGTCGTGGGCGGCATCATGGCGTCGGTACTCGCCATCACGCTCCATCTGGAGCCCAACATCGCGGTTGCGACCGCGATCCCCTTCTCGCTCCTGGGCCAGTACGGCGTGACCCTGATCTTCACGCTCATGTCCCCGCTCATGAGCCGCGCCGACAAGTACGCCGACGAGGCTGACCCCAAGGGCATCGAGCACATCAACTACCTGAGCATGTGCCTGCTCGGCCTCGTCTTCGGCGCCGTCGTCACCCTGTTCTTCGTGGGCGGCCAGGCCGTGGGCCAGCAGGTCGTCGACGCCATTCCCACCTGGCTCAACGCCGGCCTCTCCGCCGCGGGCGGCATGATGAGGTTCGTGGGCTTCGCGATCCTGCTCAAGTTCATGATGAACCGCGACATGTGGGGCTTCTACTTCCTGGGATTCGGCATGGCCCTGATCGTGTCCAACATCCCGGCGCTCGCGACCCCTGCCCTGCTCATCCTGGCACTTATCGGCTTCGGCATCGCCTACTGGGACTACCAGCAGAACACCGAGCTCAAGGGTGCCGCACAGCTCATGGACGGAGGTGAGGAGGATGGCATCTAACGAGACCGCTACCTCCAGCTACCAGGATCGCACCCAGTACGAGGACCTGACCCCCGCACCCGACCTGGACCAGAAGACGCTCAACAAGATGGCCTGGCGCTCCTGCTTCCTGCAGGCGTCCTTCAACTACGAGCGCATGCAGGCCGCCGGCTGGCTCTACGCGATGCTGCCCGGCCTCGAGAAGATCCACACGAACAAGGACGACCTGTCCCTGTCCATGCGCCACAACCTCGAGTTCTTCAACATCCACCCCTTCCTGGTGACCTTCGCCATGGGCCTCATCGCCTCCATGGAGCAGAAGAAGGTCGACATCCCGACCATCCGCGCCGTCCGCGTGTCCCTCATGGGCCCGCTCGGCGGCATCGGCGATGCCATCTTCTGGATGACGCTCGTGCCCATCCTGGCCGGCATCACGTCCAACATGGCCATCAACGGCTCCATCGCCGGCCCGATCATCTTCCTGCTCATCTTCAACATCATCCAGTTCGCCCTGCGCTTCGGCCTCATGAACTGGTCCTACAAGATGGGCACCCAGGCGCTCGACTCCCTCATGGAGCACATGTCGGCCTTCACCCGCGCCGCCTCCATCCTGGGCGTCTTCGTGGTCGGCTGCCTCACCGTGACCATGGGCGGCACGCAGATCAACGTGACGATCCCCAACGGCACCACCGAGGCCTACGTTGCCCACACCGCCGTGGTGGAGAACGACAAGGTCGACGACTTTGCCATCATCTCCTCCGATGCCGAGGGCAACACGACCGCCGGCATGTACGCCGCCGACGGCACCACGCCGCTTGCCACCGTGGATGCCGACGGCAACCCCGTGACCGCGGGCGCCGTCGACCTGGGCAACGGCATGAGCGAGGTCACCTACATGGAGATGGTCGAGTCCCCCGTCTCGATCGACGTCGCCTCGATCCTCGACTCCATCCTGCCCAAGTTCGTCCCGCTGGCCATCGTCCTCTTCCTGTACTACCTCTTCGCAAAGAAGAACTTCACGCCCATGAAGGGCATCGTCCTCGTGCTGGTCATCGGCATCCTGGGCGCCGGTCCCTTCGGTCTGTGGCCCTCCATCTGGGGCTAGCCGCACGCCACGGTGCACGGTTCCCGGCCGTGCGCCAGCCCTCTCCGGGCTTCCCGAGTCGCCTGACGCGGGAAGCCCGGCCCCGGGGGCACCCGCACCAGCTAGACTAGGCACCAACCGCGCAAAGGAGGCCCGCATGGCAATCGTGTCGAGGAAGCAGCCGCTGTACGACCAGCTGGTGGACGCCCTGCACGACAAGATCGAGAGCGAGTACGCCCCCGGCGACCTCCTCCCCTCCGAGCGGGCCCTCTCCGAGCGCTACGGCCTCTCGCGCACCACGGTCCGCCTGGCCCTGGGCGAGCTCGAGAGCATGGGGCTCGTGGTCCGCAAGCACGGCAAGGGCACCTTCGTGGCCGACCACGCCGGCGAGGCCACCAACCTCATGGGGACCTACAGCTTCACCGAGCAGATGCGCGCTGCCGGTCGCAACCCCCGCACTGAGATCCTCGACTTCGTCCTCGAGGAGGCCCCCAAGCAGGTGGCCGCCAGCATGGGCATCCGCGTGGGCGACAAGGTCTTCCAGGTCAAGCGCCTGCGCCTGGCCGACGACGTGCCCATGATGCTGGAGCGCTCCTATCTGCCGGCGAGCGAGTTCGTGTCGCTCAGGCGCGAGGACCTGGAGCGCAAGCCGCTCTACGACATCATCGAGAAGGACTACCGAGAGCAGATCCGCGTGGCCGAGGAGGAGTTCTTCGCGAGCCTTGCCCGGGCCGACGAGGCCGAGCACCTGGGCATCCCCGAGGGCTCCGCGGTCCTGCGCCTGCGCCGCACCACGCACAACACGCGCAACGTGGTGGTCGAGTACACCCTGAGCGTGGCCCGTGCGGACCAGTTCAGGTACAAGGTCGAGCACTACCGGGCCTAGGGCCCGAAGCCATAGCCGACCAAGCCCGTGGGCCGGCAGCAATCCAAGCACCCCTCAGCAAGCGATGCGGCACCCTGCCGCCATCCAGCCATGACCAAACGACCAAGCGAGAAAGGACCAGCCATGCTCTTTGCCAAGGACGACGCCACACTCGAGGCCATGGGCGCCCAGATCACCGTCCGCGAGATCCAGCAGCAGCCCGACCTCTGGGAGGACACGCTCGGCATCTACGACACGAACCGCGCCGCCATCGACGCCTTCGTGGAGCGCGCCAAGGCCCTGGGTGGCGCCCGCCGCACGCGCGTGGTCTTCACCGGTGCCGGCACCTCCGAGTACGCGGGCAACACCCTGGTGCCTTACCTGCGCCGCCACGGCGACAACGGCGCCTTCGTCTTCCAGTCGCTGGCCTCGACCGACATCGTCTCGGCTCCCTACGGCTTCCTGCGCCCGGACGACCCGGTGGTCCTCGTGTCCTTCGCCCGCTCCGGCAACAGCCCCGAGAGCCTGGCCGCGGTGGAGCGTGTGGGCCAGGTCGTGAGCGACGTGCTCTACCTCAACATCACCTGCGCCCCCGAGGGGCACCTGGCCCAGAAGTTCGCCGGCGACGAGCAGAACCTCACGCTCCTCATTCCGCGCGCGAACGACAAGGGCTTCGCCATGACGGGGTCCTTCTCCTGCATGGAGCTCCTGGCCGCCCTTGTATTCGACACCGCCTCCCGCGACGACAAGGGCGCCTGGGTGGCTCAGGCCGCTGCCATGGGCCGCGACGTCGTGGCCCGCGAGGGAGAGATCTGCGGCTGGCTCGAGGGCGACTACGACCGCATCGTCTACCTGGGCTCCGGCGCCTGCGGCAAGCTGGCCCGCGAGGCCCAGCTCAAGATCCTGGAGCTCACGGCCGGCAAGGTGGCCACGTCCTACGACTCCTCCATGGGCTTCCGCCACGGCCCCAAGTCCTTCGTCAACGAGAGGACCCTGGTCTTCGACTTCGTGTCCAACGACCCCTACACCCGCCAGTACGACCTCGACATCCTGAACGAGATCGCCGGCGACGAGATCGCCCAGCACACCGTTGCCGTCCAACAGCCCGCCGTCACGTCCTACGCCGGCGAGTCCTTCGACTTCGCCGAGGGCCTGCCGGCCCTGCCCGAGGCCTACCTCGTCCTGCCCTACGTCATGGTGGCCCAGGTCGTGGCCGTGAACACCTCCGTCAAGGTGGGCAACACGCCCGACACCCCCTCGCCCACCGGCACCGTCAACCGCGTGGTCAAGGGCGTGACCATCCACCCGCTGGAGGCTTAGCATCTGATGTGGCCGGCACGCGCCGGCCACATGCGTACCGTCACGTTCCGACTTCCGCGACGACTCCGAAGGGATTCTCATGAGCACCTACGCCGTAAAGGCAGACAAGTTCGTCCTGCCCGGGCATGTGGCCGGGCCGGGCTACCTAACCATCGAGGATGGCGCGTTCGGGACCTTTTCGCCCGAGGCGCCCGAGGGCCTGGAGGTCCTGGACCGCACGGGCAAGTGGGTCGTGCCCGGCTACGTGGACACCCACATCCATGGCTACCTGGGTCACGACATCATGGACTGCAGCCCCGAGGGCGTGAACGTGGCCAGCCTGGAGCTCGCCAAGCACGGCACCACCTCCTGGCTGCCCACCACCCTCACCCAGCCGCTCGACCAGATCGGCGACGCCTGCGCCTCCGTGCGCGACGCCGTGGACGAGCGCGGGGAGGGTTTCCTGGGTGCCCGCGTGCAGGGCATCTTCCTCGAGGGGCCCTTCTTCACCGAGAAGCACAAGGGCGCGCAGAACCCCGCCCACATGCTCGACGCCTCCATCGACATCCTGGACGGCTGGCAGGAGCGCTGCGGCGGCCTCATCCGCAAGAGCGCCCTGGCTCCCGAGCGCGACGGGTCGGCCGAATACTGCGCCCAGGCAGCCAGGGAGGGCGTGGTCACGGCCCTCGGCCACTCTGACGCCACCTACGAGCAGGGCATGGCGGCCGTGGAGGCCGGTGCCACCGTGTTCGTGCACACCTACAACGGCATGAGCGGCCTCAACCACCGTGCGCCGGGCCTCGTGGGCGCCGCCATGGACTCCGAGGACACCTACGCCGAGATCATCGCCGACGGCATGCACGTGAGCCCCGCCGCCGTGCGGGTGCTCGTGCGCGCCAAGGGCTGGGACCACGTGGTCATCGTGTCCGACTGCCTGCGCTGCGGCGGCATGCCCGAGGGCGACTACTTCCTGGGTGACTTCCCGATCCGGCTCACGGGTGGCTTGGCCCGCCTCAAGATGCAGGACGGCAGCCTGGGCTCCATCGCCGGCTCCACCCTCACGATGGCGCGCGGCGTGTGGAACCTGGCCAACTGGGGCGTGGTCACGCCCGAGCAGGCGGTACGGATGGGCAGCGAGGTCCCGGCGGTCTCCGCGGGCATCGACGACAGGTGCGGCTTCATCAAGCCGGGACGCGACGCCGACTTCAACGTGCTCGACGCCGACCTGCGTCTGCGCGAGACCTACCTGGGCGGCACGCTGGTCCCCAGGGGCTAGGGCCGCGCGGGCTTGTTGCGAACGGAAGGCCTGGGGCGGGAGAGGGGCGATGCCTGCCCCTGTCCCGCCCTTCTCATGGGAGTGTGGGGGAGTGCAGATGGCAGACAAGGCAAACAAGAACGAGGGGGCCGGCAGGCGCAGGTCGATCGCGGGGATGTTGGTGGCCCTGGCCGTCCTGCTCGTCCTCATGTACCTGGTGCCCGACTCGCTGGGGCTCGTGCCCTACGCGGGGGACTCCCTGGGCTCGGGTGATGCCAACGCGGTCCTGCGCACCTGCGCGGGCGTGGCGGTCCTGGTCTTCGCGGCCGTGCGCGGCCTCCTCCTGCGCCGCGCCGCGGGGCGTGACACGAACTCCGACCCCGTGTCACCTGTGGTGACGGCGCTCCTCGCGGTGGTGGGGGTCCTTCTCGTCCTCTGGGGCCTGGGGGTCGTGTCGTAGGGGCGGTCGCCCTGGGCACCCCCTGGGTCCACCCCCTGGGCCCACCCCCCTGGGCTGCCCCGCTGGCTCGAAATAACGGACACATCTTGCGCCACCACTGGAGGAGTCCCGGCGTTTGCCCAGCTCAGGGCAAGGCGGGCCACTTGTGGGGCGTAGATGTGTCCGTTATTTTGTGGGCGGCGGGTACCGGGCCTGATGCACAATCGCCTTGGCATCCAAATTCGGCCCGGGGAGCGGACAGGGACGCACCCCACTTGCCGCGGGACCCCGTAACCCAAGGCGAGGGCCGGTCTTAGGTGCCGGTCTGCGGTCCGGAGGGGCGTTCGCGTCCCTCCGGCCTTTTCTGTGCCAAAAGCGTCTGACACTCTTGGCACGACACCCTTGGCGCGCGTTGGTACGGTCTGTCAGCCGTCCTCGTCTTTGAGGAGCCGCCACAGGGTGGTGCGGCTGATGCCCAGGAGGCGGGCAGCCTCCGTCTTGGACCCGTCGCAGCGGGCCACGGCCAGGCGGGCGATCTGGCGCTCCGTCTGGGCCAGGGGCTTGAGCACGTCTATGCCCGAGTCGGCACTACCCGTCTGCGAGTACGCCTTCACGTTCTCGCGCCCTATGGCCTCGCGCACGTCCAAGACGAGTATGCGCTCGGGCAGGAGACGATTGGCAAAAGCACGGTCGAGGGTGCGCTGCAGCTGATGGTAGTTGCGGTCCCAATGGCAGACGGTGAGGGCGTCCAATGCGTCCGGGTCTATGAGGGGCGGCCTGACCCCCGCCGCCTGGGAGAGGACCTCCACGTACTTGGCCGCGATGCTACCGATGGCGTCGGGGGTGCGCCGCAGGGGCTCGACCTCCACGACAAAGCAGCGTAGCCGCTGCGAAAAGGCAAGGACCACCTCTGACTCCGAGCCATCGGGGGCGTCGTTGCCCGAGAAGACCAGATGGTCCCTGCGCGCGACGTCGCTTTCGATGAGGACGGCCAGAAGGCTATGCCAGTCGTCGCGCGCCAAGGCATCGATGTTGCGAAAGAAGATGGTCTGGCCCTTGTCGTAGAGGGGCGAGTGGTGGCTTTCGGTCAAGAAGCTCAGGCTGCGCTTGCCTATGAGCGAACAGTCGACGGAGACGAAGGGCTCTCCTGTGTGGTCTGAGCGCAGGTAGAGGAGACTTGCGAGCTGCTCCTTGCCGCACCCCGCCTCGCCGCGAATCATGACGGGCCGATGCGACGCGTTGGCCCTCTCGAGGGAGACCTCGAAGGCCGTTGCCGCTCCCGTCACGGCAAGAAAGTCCTGCTGGCTGGCCTCTCTCACCTCGCTTGAGTTGAGATAGGCAATGCCGGTGAGGCCTCGTTGCACGTGTGCGCTGAAGGTGTTGATGGAGAAGGCGACCATGCGGTCGCTGCCCACCTCGAGGGGGATCACGCGGACGCGGTGGACGCGGTTGGCCACGCGAAAGACGAGGCGGTTCGCCTCGAGGTCGCCCACGTGGCTCCTGAGCAGCGCGTAGAGGGCACCGTTCTGGGGATCGAGGTTGGAATAGAGGACCTCCCCCGTGCGCAGGTAGATGACCAGGCGGTTGGGCGTGTGGTCGATGATGTCCCACAGCATATGCTCCCGCTCGCGCTCCAGGCGCCAGTAGCGGCAGTGGAAAATGGCCCGTTCGAAGGCGGAGTGGATGCTGTCCGGGCCAGAGACCAACAGACGGGCGGGAACATCGGCCTGCCGTGCCGCCTCGTAGGAGGACTTGTCGCACAGCACGAGGTCGAAGTGCTCTGCGGCTATCGCTCCCATGACCTCGTCGACATAGGCCGAGGCGGCGATGCTCACCAGCTCGAAGGGCGCATCTGCCAGGTCGCGCAGGTATTCGAAGGACCGGATCGCGCCCTCGAATCCCACGACGGCCACCCGCCGGCCGCCTGACTGGGCGTCCTGCAGCTGACCGAGGGCGTCAAGGGGAGAGACCTCGATCGGGATCACGGGTACGGTGATGGAGCGCTCGAGGACCTGGGCGGTGCCCCCGCGCGATATGACGACGTCGTAGTTGGAGGGGAGGGACGAGAGGGCCGCCTCCACGCCGTGCTCGAGGTCGGCGACGACGATGGTGGTGTCGATGTTGGGGTAGTCTTTGGCCACCTGGGCGATGTCCTCACGCATCTGTTCGTAGGGGGCCACGGCCAAGACGCGGATGCGGTTCACGGATGGTTCCTCCGGGGAGTCGAGCTGCGGGCGGTAGGCTCCGTCCACAATCGCGTTTCAATTATGGACAATTTTAGCCGCCTGCGTTTCTGTTTCCTAGTGAAGATGCTCCATAAACTTTCCAAACATAGAGACGCCCCCGGAAGGCGGTTGGGAGGAGCCGCGGCCTGGGGCATGCGCTTACGAGAATTGCACGACCTGTGCAGAAGTGGAAAGGAGCACACATGACGACTACGATGATCCTTGCTTTGGGGGTGCTCATCTTCATGATCGTCCTGATCATGACGGACGCCCTGCCCTTTGGCGCGCCACCCCTGCTGGCTGACGTGCTCATCCTTGTCCTGGCCCTCTACCCGGAGGATGCCGATCCCTTCGCCTATTCCTTCGCCGGCTTCACGGACAAGAACGTCTGGCTGATCGCCTTCTTCATGGTCGTCCTCGCTGCCTTCCAGAAGACCTCCACCACGGGCAAGATCCAGGACATCCTCTACAAGCTGGTCAACAAGGGCGGCTTCAAGAGCTACGTGGCCATCATCCTGGTCATCATGTTCTTCTCGAGCTTCGTGACGGGCACCGGTTGGTACATGCTCATCATCTCCCTCCTGGCGACCATCCCCTACAACGAGAAGCTCCCCACCTCCAAGATCCTCATGCCGGGTAGCTTTGCCTCCGTGCACGCCCTGCTCCCGCTCAACGTCGCCTTCTACTACGGCCTCACCGGCACCCTGCTCTCCTCCTTCAACTACGACATGTCCAAGGTGTCCACGGTGCCCTTCATGGCCCTGACCGCCATCGCCTCCCTGGGCTACTTCCTCTGGTCCCTGGTGGGCTACAAGCTCCTGCCTGACCACCCCATCGCCGATCAGAAGACCGAGGAGAGCGCCGCTGCCGTCGAGAAGGAGCCCCTGCCCAAGGGCCAGGAGTACCTGACCATCGCGTGCATCCTCATCAGCATCGTCGCCATGATGTTCCTCGACAAGCTGGGCACCATCGCCTATGCAGTGCCTGCCCTGTGCGCCTTCGTCCTCCTGTTCGGCAAGGTCCTGGACTGGAAGACCTTCCTCGGCACGCTCTTCTCGCCCATCGTCCTCATGATGGCTGGCGTTCTGCCCGTCGCCAACGCCCTGGCCGACTCCGGCTTCACCGGCATGATCGGCGGCATGGTCGCAGGTGTGGCCGGTGGCATGTCTCCCTTCGTCCTCGTCCTGGTCTTCTGCACCCTCATCGCCGTCCTGCACGTGATCACCGGCGCCAGCTTCGGCTCGCTGTTCGTCTTTGCCCCGGTGCTCATCTCCACCTGCATCAGCCTGGGCATCGACCCCGTCGGCCCCACCGCCGCGGCCGTCTACTCCGCCTGGGTCGGCTCCTTCCTGCCCATCGACGGCCAGCCTGCCGTCACCATGGGCATGGGCAAGTACAGCATGGCCGAGTTCTGGAAGTACACGATCCCGATGGACATCATCGGTCTTGTCTGCCTGGCGCTGGCCGCAGTGCTCTGCTTCTAGTCACAGGCGATAACGAGAAGCCCAACGAGCTTCTATGGGGGCTGGCTCTGGTGCGTAGGGGCCAGCCCCCTTTCTCAGAAACGTAGGACCGCGCAGGCCGGTAGGTGGCGCGGATGACAAGAGCGGGAGGTCACGGAATGCACGACACGATGAACGAGCTCACCCAGCACTCGCCCTTCGGGGGGCAGCTGGTCCTGGAGACGGTTGCGGGAACCACGTCCGGCAAGCTCAATCCCGAGAACGATGTGGAGGTGGCCCAGGGCGTCGACCGGACCATGTACGTCTACGTGCCGGGTTCGGGCGTGCCCCACGCCAAGCAGGGCCAGGTGCTCATGGTCCTGCGCGATGAGGCCACCAGGGAGTCCGCCCTGGACCTCATGGGCAGGCTGGGCCTGGCCAGGCTTGCTGAGGAGCGCCACTTCATCCTCCTCTTCCCCAACCCGGAGGAGGGTGGCTGGAACTATGATCGCACGGCCTCGCGCGATGACGACACCCAGTTCCTGGTCAGGTGCTTTGCCGCGCTCAAGGGCTCAAAGGGTGGCGTGGCCGGCTTCAATGGCATGATCTACCACCTGGGCGCCACGCCGGCGGGGTCTGCCATGGCGCTCACCCTGGCAGGTGTCAGCCCCCTGGACGCCGCGGCGGTGATGGTCGGCGCCACTCCGGAGGGCTACGTCCTGCCGGACTCCTCGGCCGAGCAGGTGGCCTGGCTCTACGAGCCCAATGCGCAGGTCGAAAGCCACCTGGAGCAGGTGAACAAGCCTGCCGGCAGCGTCGTCTGGCGCGGTGTCACGGTCCATACCAACGCGGACAACCCCAACGTCCGCTACTTCGTCTCCGACGGCGGGCTCACGGCCGAGACGGTTGCCGACGCGTGGGAGCGCATGTTCTCCACCACCCGTCGTTGGCGCAACGACACCTACGGCACCTACCAGCCGCGCATCGACTTCACGGACCGCGGCTTCGTGGCCCACGTCCACGACACCAGCCTGGGCTTGGACGACGGCATCGCACGCACTTGGTACGAGTACGTGCCCGCCCGTCTGCGGGGCACCACGCAGCCGGTGCCGCTGGTCTTCTTCCTCCACGGCATCAACTGCGTGGCCCTCTACAGCGCCGAGCAGTCCGGCTGGGCGGACCTGGCGGACCGCGACGGCTTCATCGTCGTCTTCCCGGATCCCGCCATCGAGGAGCGTTGGAACGTATGGGACGATCCTCGCATCCCGAGTGACGTCACCTTCATCCGCGCCCTCATCGACCACATGCAGGACGTCCATCCCATCGACACCACCCGCGTCTACCTCTCCGGCTTCTCCATGGGGTCCATGTTCTCCAACGCCCTGGCCTGCTCGTACCCTGAGCTCTTTGCGGGTGCCGTCGCCTGCAACGGCCCCTCGATGGGGTACCTGCAGACCCTGGACGAGTCCGTCCCCGGCATGCTGATGTTCCGCCGCAACTCCGTTGTGGGCCATCTGCCCGCGACTGACGCCACCGTCCCGCCCACCCGCCGGCTTGCCGATGCCAAGAAGGCGGCCTTTGACTACCGCATGCCCTTCGTCCAGTTCGTGGGTCTGCTGGATGGCGTGGGCCTTGCCCCTGGCAAGGTCTGGCCGGCCACCGAGGAGAGCGACAGCCTGTGGAAGGACGACGTCTCCTACTGGCTTGGCTACGACAACGTGCCGGGCGATCTTGCCTACACCGATACCAACGAGCTGGGCTATGCCGCCGATAAGGTCACGCGCCAGGGGCGCTTCGTGCATCTGGCCTGGGAGAGCGCCGACGAGGGCCAGCCTGAGCTCTTCCATCTGGTGGGGCTTGCCCGCATGCCTCACGCCGTCGACCTCGAGGCCATAGACAAGGGCTGGCAGTTCGTGCGGCAGTATCGCCGCAACCCCGATGGCAGCCTGGGAAAGGTGGAGTAACCATGTACGATCCAACTGAGGAGATCGAGCGCTTCTCGCCCTTCGGGGGCACCCTCATCCGCGAGGTCGTCCCGGGGCAGGCCAATTCCCTCAAGGTCCCCGAGAATTCTGTCGAGGCGGCTACGGGGGTCGACCGGGACATGTTCGCCTACGTCCCCAGGACGGGCTGCCCCGACGCCAAGCAGTGCCAGGTGCTCATGGTGCTGCGCGACGACCCCAGCGAGGAGAGCGCGAGGCAGCTGGTCGAGTCACTGGAGCTGGACAAGCTGGCGGAGGACCGCCACTTCGTCCTGCTCCTGCCGAACCCCACCGCCCGGGGCTGGAACTACGACCTTGACCCGGAGCGCGAGGACGACCTCTCCTTCCTGGTGCGCTGCTTTGCCGTCCTGCCCAAGTCCCGCGGCGGGGTCGCCGGCTTCAACGGCATGATCTTCTACTTGGCCACGACGCCTGCCGCGTCGGCGCTCGTGGCGAGCCTTGCGGCAACGCGTCCGCTGGACTGTGCGGCTGCCTTCGTCGGGGCCTTCCCCCAGGGTTACCAGATGCCGGCCGGTGCTGGTGCCCCGCAGGTGGCGTGGGTGATTGATGGCAACGAGGCCGCCATTGACCGCCTGGCGCGTGTCAACGGCCCGGAGGCGTCCTGCGACGAGCCTACGCCGGGCATCGAGCGGCACGTAAGCCAGGGCAACCCCAACGTCCGTCACTTCGTGTCCTCGGGCCACCTCGATGCCCATGAGGTGCGACTCGCCTGGGAGCTCATGTTCTCCGAGGCCCGCCGCTGGCGCAACGACACCTATGGCACCTATCAGAAGCGCACCGACTTCTCCGCGCGCGGCTTCGAGGCCCACGTGCGTGACGTCTCCCTGGGCGTGAACGACGGCTTCGCCCATACCTGGTACGTCTATGTGCCGCCCCAGCTGCGAGGGACCACCCGGAAGGTGCCCCTGCTCTTCAACTTCCACGGGGGCAACTGCGTGCCCCTCTACTGCGCGGAGCAGAGCGGCTGGCATGACGTGGCGGACGAGCAGGGCTTCATCGTCGTCTATCCCCGAGCCTCCACCAAGAAGTCCTGGAACGTGATGGACGATGCGGACAGGCCCAGTGACATCGCCTTCGTGCTTGCCCTGGTCAAGCGGATGGAGGAGACCTATCCCATCGACGAGAGCCGCATCTACCTGTCCGGCTTCTCCATGGGCTCCATGATGACCAACGCCCTGGCCTGCTCATACCCGGAGCTCTTTGCCGCGGCAGCGCCCTTCAATGCCCAGAACCTTGGCTACCTCTCCAACACGCAGGCGTTCATGGCCTCGTTCACCAACAGCATGAGCACGCTTGACCCGGAGGTCCGGAGCCAGCCGTCGAGGACCAGGGAGCGCACCGATGCCAAGGCGGCCGCGCGCGCTGCGGAAGGCGTGGTCTGCCGCATGCCGCTCATCCAGTTCTGTGGCATGAGGGATGCCCAGGTGGGCTCCCAGATGCCCTTCGCCCAGCCCCTGACCGATCTCAACCGGGCCTGGCTTGAGACCTTCGACTACTGGAAGGCCTTCAACGCCACCGCATCCTCGCCGGACGAGGCGGCGGTAGACCCTCAGACGGGCATACCGGCCGACGAGGTGACGGTGGAGGGGGGCGACGGCCGCTTCATCCGCCATGCCTGGCACAGCCAGGATGAGGGCAGCCCTTCTCTCTACCAGATGGTGGCCGTCAAGAACATGGAGCATGCCATCGACCTGCGTGAGGTCCACATGGCCTGGGACTTCATGAGGCGGTTCTCACGGTCGTCCGACGGCACGCTTGTGTTTCAGAACTGAACCAACTGACCCCGCGTGACCGATGTCGCGGCCATGCGGGGTCACCTAGCATGACCATGTGAACATGCCCCAACGTTCGAAAGGAGGGGACGGCAGCCGTGGCACGCCTTCTTCTCATAGCAGACGACCTGACGGGCACCTTCGATGCTGCGGTGCCCTTTGTGAGTGCAGGTGTCGCGGTGGTGCCGACGCCGGACCTGGTCGCGTTCGCCCAGGCGCTCGACAGCGGGGTGTACGTGGTGGCCGTCAACTCAGACTCGCGTCACCTGAGCCCCTTCGCTGCCCACCTGCGCATATGCAACCTCGTGGACACGGCGGTCAAGGCTGGCGTCCGCGTCATCTTCAAGAAGACGGACTCGGTCCTGCGGGGCAACATCGGCTCTGAGCTCAAGGCGGTCTGGGACGTCTCCGGTCGGGGCACCTGCCTGCACTTCGTCCCCGGTTGGCCGGCCATGGGCCGCACCACCAGGGGCGGGATTCACTTCGTGAACGACGTGCCGGTGGACCAGTCCAAGTTTGGCAGGGACCCCTTCGACCCGGTGCCCACGTCATCGGTCAGCAACCTCATCGCCTCGCAGGCCGACGTGCCGGTGCTTTCCGTCGCCTGCGGCGAGCCCTGCCCCATCGGATTCGAGGGGATTGCCGTCTATGACGCGGTGACCGACGAGGACGTGCGGTCCCGGGCGCAGGAGATCGTCAAGACGGCCCCTCGCGGCACCCTCTACCTCGCGGGCTGTGCTGGGCTTGCCCACGCCATCTCCTCCTTCCTGGGCTGCAGCGCCGTCGAGCTGGGCAGTGCGGACGGCGTCGTGGGCAACACGCTGGTCGTCTGCGGCAGCGTCAACGCCGTTTCGGTCGCCCAATGCCAGAAGGCGACCGCGGCGGGCGCCCCGACCTTCCCGGTGACGGTGGCCCAGAAGAAGGACCCGGCCTGGGTGGCGTCCGCGGAGGGCGGCCGCCTCGTGGAGGAGGTGCGCACGAGCTGGGCCTCCGCCCCGCTGACGGTGGTGGACGCGACGTCATTCGTCCCAGACGATGCGAGTGCCAACGACAACCGTGCCCAGGTGGCGGATGTCATCGGAAGCCTGACTGCCCGTATTGCCGAGCAGGCGCCGCAGGCCACCCTCGTCTGCATCGGAGGGGACATCATGCTCTCCTTCCTGCGACAGCTTCCGGACCCGCAGGTGCGCATGCTGGGCGAGGTGGTCCCAGGCGTGGTCGCCTCGGACGTCACGGTGGGGGGAAGGAGCCTGCGCGTGCTGTCCAAGTCCGGTGGCTTCGGAGGGCCGGATCTGCTTCTGGACATCTACAACAAGAACGAGTGACCGCGTACTTAGAGGAGAGCTTACCGTCGGCAGAGCGCCGGCGACGAGGGAGGAGCGTCATGAAGGACAAGTACGATCTGAAGCTGCCCAAGGAAGTCTATTCGGGCGTGGACGCCATGCAGAACCTGTCGGCCATCCTGGCTGAGTACGGCACCACCAAGGTGGCCCTCTTCACCGATGCCATGCTGCGCAAGCTGGGCCTCACCCAGGAGGCCGAGGCCGTGCTCCAGGCCGCGGGCGTGCCCTACGAGGTGATCGACGACGCCCCGGTGGAGCCGCCCTACGCAGCCGTGCAAGCGCTTGCCGACCGCTTCCGCGGCATGGGGGCCGACCTCATCGTGGCCATCGGCGGCGGCTCCGTGATGGACGCGGCCAAGCTCTGCTCGGTGCTCGCCACCACCGACTACACCGTCAAGGACCTCCTGGACGACCCCAAGCAGGCCCAGAAGTACGTCAAGACCGTCATGGTGCCCACCACCGCCGGCACCGGCGCCGAGGCCACGCCCAATGCCATCGTGGCCGTGCCCGAGAAGGACACCAAGATCGGCATCGTGAACAACGCCCTCATGGCCGACGCCGTGATCCTGGACGTCAAGATGGTCCAGAACCTGCCGCCCAAGGTGGCCTCCGGCCCCGGCGTGGACACCCTCTGCCACGCCATCGAGTGCTTCACCTCTACCAAGGCCAACCCCTTCTCCGACACCTTTGCCCTGGACTCCCTGCAGCTCACCCTCGACAACCTGGAGAAGTCCTGCTTTGACAAGGACAACCTCGAAGCCAAGCGCGCCATGCAGCTGGCCAGCTTCTACGGCGGCATCGCCATCACCGCCGCCGGCACCACGGCCGTGCATGCCCTGTCCTACCCGCTGGGCGGCAAGTACCACGTGCCCCACGGCGTGTCCAACGCCATCCTGCTGATTCCGGTCATGAAGTTCAACAAGCCGGCCATCGCAGATCGCCTGGCCCTGGCCTACGACCGCTGCATCCACGGCGATGCGGTCACGGTGGACCAGAAGGCCGATGCCATGATCGAGCGCATGGAGCAGATCGTGGTCGCCCTCAAGATCCCGACCAAGGTGGCCGAGCTGGGCGTGACCGACCCCGACATCGACTTCCTGGTGGAGGCCGGCATGCAGCAGCAGCGCCTGCTGGTCAACAACATGCGCCCCGTTACCCCCGAGGACGCCCGCGCCCTCTACGAGCAGATCATCTAGAACCCATCAAACATCTAATGTGACAAAAGTGCCTGTCACTTTTGTCACATGGAGGAAGGAAGGACCGATGAAGCAGGTGGACATCAAGGGCATCATCGTTCCCATCGTCACCCCGTTCCGCGCGGACGAGACGGTCAACGTGCCCGAGCTCCGTCGCCAGGTGGAGCGCCAGATCGAGGCCGGGATCCACGCCATCTTCGCCTTTGGCACCAACGGCGAGGGCTACATCTTGGACGCCGACGACAAGTACCTGGTGCTGGCGACCATCATCGACCAGGTGGCGGGCCGCGTGCCCGTGTACGCCGGCACCGGCTGCATCTCCACGCGCGAGACCATCGAGCAGTGCGAGATGGCAGAGGACCTGGGCGCGGACGTGCTCTCCGTGATTACGCCCTCCTTCGCCAAGGCCTCCCAGGCCGAGCTCCAGGCCCACTACGAGGCCGTGGCCGCAGCCGTGCCCGACATGCCCATCGTGCTCTACAACATCCCGGCCCGCACCGGCAACGCCCTCGCGCCGGAGACCGTGGCCGCCCTGGCCGACGTGCCCAACATCGTGGGCGCCAAGGACTCCTCCGGCGACTGGGACAACCTCAAGGCATACATCGACCTCACGGCCGACAAGGACTTCGCGGTCCTCTCCGGCAACGACGCCCTTATCCTCAAGGCCCTGCAGCATGGTGCCGCGGGCTCCATCGCGGGCTGCGCCAACGTATACCCAAAGAATATGGTGGGCATCTACGAGAACTTCGTGGCCGGCAACCTCGAGGCCGCCGAGGCCTGCCAGGGCAACGTGGCCAACCTCCGCTCCTGCTTCAAGTACGGCAACCCCAACACCATCGTGAAGACCGCCGTCAACCTGCTGGGCTACCCGGTGGGCAAGTGCCGTGCGCCCTTCAACCAGGTGCCCGAGGAGGGCATCGAGGCCCTCAAGCAGGTGCTGGCTGCCGACGCCGAGAGGGGCGTGTGCTAGATGGCCCAGACCACGTACAAGCCCATCGTGGGCATCTCCATGGGCGACCCGGCCGGTAACGGCCCCGAGATCACCGTCAAGGCCCTCTCCAATCCGGCGCTCTACGACCGCTGCCGTCCCATCGTGGTGGGCGACTGGAAGATGCTGGAGCAGGCCAAGGGCTTCGTGAACCACCCCGAGGTGGCCATCAACCCGGTGGGATCGGTGGCCGAGGCCAAGTTCGAGCCCGGCACCATCGACGTCTACCAGCTGGACCTGATCGAGGACGTGTCCGCCTTCAAGCTGGCCACCGTGTCTGCCGAGGGCGGAAACGCCGCCTTCCAGTCCGTCAAGAGGCTCATAGAGCTCGCCATGGCGGGCGAGGTGGACGCCACGGTGACGAACGCCCTCAACAAGGAGGCCATGAACCTGGCGCTTGCGCCCCAGGGCATGCACTTCGACGGCCACACGGAGATCTACGCCACCTACACGGGCTGCAAGAAGTACGCCATGATGCTGGCTCACCACGACTTCCGCGTGGTGCACGTGTCCACCCACGTGAGCCTGCGCGAGGCCTGCGACCGCGTGAAGACCCCGCGCGTGCTGGAGTGCATCGAGCTGGCCAACCAGGCCTGCCTGGACCTGGGCATCCAGAACCCCCGCGTGGCCGTGGCCGGCCTCAACCCCCACTGCGGCGAGAACGGCCTCTTTGGGCGTGAGGAGATCGACGAGATTGCCCCCGCCATCGAGATCGCCAAGTCCCGCGGCATCAACGCCATCGGCCCCATCCCGCCCGACTCGGTCTTCTCCGAGATGAACGGCGGCTGGTACGACATTACTGTGGTGATGTACCACGACCAGGGCCACATCCCCACCAAGGTGCTGGGCTTCGTGATCGACCGCGCCACCAACCAGTGGAAGGCCGTGGAGGGCGTGAACATCACCCTGGGCCTGCCCATCATCCGCACCTCCGTGGACCACGGCACGGGCTTCGCCAACGTGGGCAAGGGCACGTCCAACGAGCTCAGCCTCGTGAACGCCATCGATTACGCGTTGCGCATGGCAGCTGGTAGGAAGGGCCGCCTGTAGGCCCCATGGCTTGATGGGGCTCAGGGACAGGGAGAAGACAAGGAGCAGGGAGCCATGGCCGAGGAGTTCGAGGATATCTACTACTACGTTGCCGCGACCGTCGGGGCGGCATATGTCCATACCGTCTTCCTGTGCGTTCCGGATGAGTTCGCCCGCACCAAGCAGGACGCCCAGGACTTCGCCTCGTGCCATGGCTGGATCGAGCAGGCCGAGCGGGACTCTAGCATCCTCATCGTCCCCCTCGCGCCCGAGGGTTGGGCCAAGCAGCCCACAAGCCATCTCATGAGCCTCTTCAAGAAGTACGCCACGGCCTTCTTTGCCCCTTCTGGCGTGGCCATCCCGGGACGCGGGCTGCCGGGCCAGCTCTGGCTGTGGGAGCCCATGGTCTATGTGGCAGGCTACGGCGAGGGGGCCACCTATGCCGCGGATGTGCTCGTGGCCGAGCCCGGCTTTGCGGCTGCCACCGTCCTTGTCGGTGGCCGGGCGAGCTCCCTGGAGGCCGCCGACCGCGAGACCTCCTGCTGGGTGGTGCCCCAGCACTCCGACGCCTACCACAAGGTCAACCGGGAGGTGCCCGTGGCGGCTTGGCTGGTGGGGGAGGACGACGACGGGGGAGCCCTGCGCGGGTACCTGGCACAGGTCGACCAGGCGACCGCCCACTCGACGGTCACGTATCAGGGTCGTGAGATAGAGGTTGCCGAGAACCCGACGGAGCCTGCCTGGCACATCTGGAGCACCCCTGATCTTGCTCTCGACGACCCCGCCATCGCACGGATCGCGGTCCAGGAGTTCTTCTCGCGCGTGTATCGCTGGAAGGGCGGGCCCGACGGTACCCTCAAGGTCCACACGTCCAAGGCAGAGTTCCTGGGCGGGGCCTTCTACAAGCACGGGACCATCCACGAGGGGGGATTGGACTACCCCTACGCCGTGCACCTGCCGGCTGGTCTCGGTCGTGGGGACGTGAGGGGCCTGCCGCTCGTGCTCTCCATCCATGGGCGCGGTGAGGGCATCTGGTCCTACGCGGAGAAGAACGGCTGGGAGGCCCTGGCCGACGAGACCCGCGCGTTCGTCACCGTGAGCCCGGACTCGCTCTACGAGATCTGGGTGGGCAAGCGTGACATGCACGCCCTCGAGCTCCTGGTCAAGCAGGTGCTTGCGGACTTCGAGCTGGACCCCGAGCGCGTCTATGTGACGGGCTTCTCCAACGGCGGCATGATGACCTACCAGGCCTCCACGACGATGCCCCAGCTCTTTGCGGCGGCCTCGCCATGGAACTCCCCGGCGGGGAATGCGGGCCTGCCCGGCTTTGCGGAATACTTCGTCAACCCCGACTTCGCGAGCCTGGGCTGCGAGATGCCCCTCTGGGCCTTCTATGGCGACCGAGACACCAAGATTCCCTACGACGAGGGGGCCTTCCTTTCGGACGGCTTCTTTGCCTGCAACGGTACCAGCCGCGAGCAGCGCCTCGAGCTTGACCCCGTCGCGGCCTTCCCGGAGGCGCGGGGCTACAGGGAGTCCGAGCGCATGCTCTCGTGGGCCTGGAGGAATGCCCAGGGCAGCACCCGCATCGGCCTCACGCTGGTGCGCGACGTGCCCCATGGCTCCATCTGGGACGAGGCGAGGGCTGCCTGGGAGTTCATGAGCCGCTTCCGGCGGCCCGCCGGCTCCAAGAGGGTCGTGGAGCTCTAAGTCCCAGCTCTTCAAAGCGGTGAGCATGGTCGCCAGCCCGCAGTGCCAGGGACTGGCGACCTTTGACTTCTGGAGGTCTGTGTGGTGCAAAAGAGGAAGCTTCCGGTCCGCCACCTCATGGTGCTTGTCGCCATGTGCTCCCTGGGCATGGCAGGCCTTGGCATCTTCTACAAGGTGCAGGGCATCTTCTTCGTGCCCATGGCCGAGGAGCTTGGCTGCGGGCGCGGAGCGGTGAGCGTGATGCTGACCATCGTGAGCCTCACAGGCGCAGCCACCGGCATGGTCGTGAACCGTCTGTTGGACCGCTGGCCGCTCAGGGCTGTCATCCTGCTAGGGGCGACCATGTGCGTGGTGCCGACGGGCTTGAACTCCCTCTGTCACAGCCTGCCTCCCCTGTACGTCCTGAGCGCCGTGTGCGGGGTGGGGGTGGGCATCATCAGCTCGGTGCTCCTGACGACGGTCATTGGCCGGTGGTTCGTCGAGGGTAGGTCGCTGGCGACCGGCATCGTCTTTGGGTCGACGGGCATCGCCGGCGCGGTCTTCTCGCCTGTGGTCTCCGCCATCATAGAGGGGCGGGGCTGGCGTGTGGGCTATCTGGTGTCGGCCGCCCTCATCGCGGCGTTCTGCCTGCCAGCCGTGGTGCTGCCCATCACCCTCTCACCTGAGGAGGCCGGCCTCGCGCCCTTGGGCGGCAAGGCGTCTGCGGCAGGGAGGACCGCGCACGAGGCCCATACGGTGCCAGGTGCCCTGCCATTGGCGCTCGTCCTCTCCTTCCTCTGCATGTTCGTGAACCCCATCACGCACCATTTCCCTGGTCTTGCGGACTCGCTCGGCCTGCCAGCCAGCGTCGGGGCCCTCATGATCTCGTCCTGCATGGTGGTAAACAGCTTCGGGAAGGTGGCGCTCGGCGCGATGTCAGACCGCTTTTCCCCGCTGGCCTCGCTCGAGGTGGACCTGGGCCTTACCCTCCTCGGCGTGCTGGGCCTCCTCCTCGTCCCGACGGAGCCCATGGTCTACGTGTCGTCCGGGCTCGTGGGAGCCAACTTCGCCTTTGTCACGGTCGGCCTGGCGACGGTCGTGCTGGGGGTCTTTGGGGAGGAGCGCTATGGGGAGGTGTACCCGCTTGTCAACCTGGCGGGGGCCATCGGGTCTGCCCTTGGGGCCACCCTCATAGGGGTCTTCTATGACGTCAGCGGAGACTACCGACTGGCCTTCGTCGTGCTCTCCACCATGTTGGCGGCATGCATGCTCATCGTCGCATATCTCCTTGGGCGGCCAAAGGAAGAGACGTTTCAAAAGTAGACGGGACGACGGCCACAGGAAGCTTGTTGGCTCCTTGGGCCACGGCGCACTATGGTGTGGAAGGCTGGCCGGCATGCACGTGGCCACGCGAAACCTGGCGAGGTAAGGAAGGTCATATGCCCATCATGGAACTGCCCGGGCTCACTCCCGATGGCCAAATCTATTATGACCCTGAGATGAAGGTCACCGAGGCCATGCTGTCTCCGGGCCCCTGGGCCACCCACCATGGCCCCGGCCTGTTGGAGACTCCGGCCGGCACCCTGCTCTGCTGCTGGTTCGCCGGCACCTACGAGGGCGACACGGACATCAACATCGTGGTGTCCCGTCTGCCCAAGGGTGCCACGCAGTGGGAGGAGCCCCGCTACATCTCCACGGACAACGACCACTCCGACCAGAACCCATCGCTCTTCCTCAACCCCGAGAACGGCGAGATCTGGTGTCTCTACACCTCCCAGCTGGGCCGCCAGCCGGGCAAGGACAACATGCAGTACACCTCGCAGATCAAGCGCCAGGTCTCGACCGACGACGGCCTCACCTGGTCCGAGCCCGAGGTCATACTCCCGGAGGAGGGCACCTTCGCCCGCCAGCCCATCCAGGTCCTCTCCAACGGCCGCTGGATCTACGGCCTGTGGCTCTGCACCGACTCCGCGAGCGGTCTGGCCGGCGACCCCTCCGCCTTCGCCGTGTCCGACGACAAGGGCGCCACGTGGCGCCGCGTTGACGTGCCCAACTCCTCTGGCCGCGTGCACCCCTCCGTCGCCGAGCTGGAGCCCGGCCACGTGGTCTGCTTCATGCGCTCGCGCGAGGCCGACTGGATCTACCGCTCCGAGTCCTTTGACTACGGCGACACCTGGACCGAGCCTGCGAAGACCGTCCTGCCCAACAACAACTCGGGCATCGGCGTGATCAAGCTCCAGAGCGGCCGTGTGGCCATCGTGTACAACCACAGCTCCGCGCCCCAGACCTACGGCAAGAAGGGCGCCTGGCCGGGGCTGCGCTGCCCCGTGAACATCGCCCTCACCGAGGACGGCGGCAAGACCTTCCCGCTGATCCGCCAGGTCGAGCGCGGCGAGGGCTACGTGGGCGACGAGAACCGCTTCAACAACCGCCAGTACGAGTACCCCTGCATCATGCAGTCGGCCGACGGCATGATCCACATCGCCTACGCCTACCAGACCCGTCGCGGCGTCAAGTGGGTGTGCCTCTCCGAGGACGACGTGATCGGCGGCAAGCGCGGCGAGAGCACCTACAACCCCACCTCCGGTGACGTGGGCGCCCACCCCGTGGCCAGTAAGTAGCATATAGGTGGCAAAGGGGCGGTGGGGGCGCAGCGCGTCCCCACCGCCTGCGTGTGGTCGGCACGACCAACGGGAAAGGTGGAAGCGATGATCTACGACGGCATCTCCGCCATCGGGCGCTACCGGGGGCTGGCCAAGGGGCTCGACGTCCTTATCGACTGGCTTGGCGAGCACGACGACTGGCGCGACCTGCCCACCGGCAGGAACGAGATCTGCGGCAGCAAGGTCTTTGCCAACGTGCAGGACGCCACCACCCGCACCGCGGGCAGCGCCCACTACGAGGTGCACCGTCGCTACATCGACGTGCAGGTGGACCTGGTGGGCTGCGAGGCCTTCCGCGTGACGCCGGGCGCCACGGTGCCACTCGAGGACTTCGACGAGGCCCGCGACTACCAGAAGGTGGACGCCGCGCCCCAGAACGGCGACGAGATCGAGGGGACGCTGGCCAAGGGCCACTTCGCGGCCTTCTTTCCGGGCGAGCCCCACATGCCCAACCTCGTGTGCACCGCGGCCGAGCCCTATCCCATCCACAAGATCTGCTTCAAGGTCCTCGCCGACGAGTTCTGGGAGGACTAGCCTGCAATGTCACAAAAGTGTCAGTCACTTTTGTGACAGCCGTGGGTAAGATGAGATTCGTCATGTAGGCACGTCCGACATGGCAGCCTTGGTGAGCCCTTGCCCCTCCTGGGGAATTATGATCGGGCATCAATCTGTCGGGCGTAACCCAACCAGGAGGGAAAGACATGAGAGAGTACCTCGTGTCCAGCGGGGACGTGCTCGAGGAGTACGCCTCCGACGCCGAGCAGGGCCTCGGCGAGGGCAGGGCCCAGGAGCTGCTGGAGCAGCACGGGCCAAACAAGCTCAAGGAGGCGGAGAAGGACCCGCTGTGGAAGCGCTTCTTCGCCATGATGGCCGACCCCATGGTCATCATGCTGATCATCGCCGCCGTAATCTCGGCCGTCACGGGCATGGCCCAGGGCGAGGCCGACTTCGCCGACGTGGTCATCATCATGTTCGTCGTCATCCTCAACTCCGTGCTGGGCGTGGCCCAGGAGTACCAGGCCGAGAACGCCCTGGCCGCCCTGCAGGAGATGAGCGCGGCCCAGTCCAAGGTCATCCGTGGCGGCAAGCAGGTCACGGTGCCCTCCGCCGAGGTCGTGCCCGGCGACATCGTGATCCTGGAGGCCGGCGACGCCGTGCCCGCGGACTGCCGCATCCTTGAGTCCGCGTCCATGAAGGTGGAGGAGTCCGCCCTCACCGGCGAGTCCGTCCCCGCCAACAAGATCTCCGAGGTCCTGGGTCTCGAGGCCGGCACCGACGACGTGCCCCTGGGCGACCGCAAGAACATGTGCTACATGGGCTCCACCGTGGTCTACGGCCGCGGCCGCGCGGTCGTCGTGGCCACCGGCATGGACACCGAGATGGGCAAGATCGCCGACGCCATCGCCCAGGCCAAGGACGAGCTCACGCCCCTGCAGGTCAAGCTCAACGAGCTCTCCGGCATCCTCACCAAGCTGGTCATCGGCATCTGCGCCGTCGTGTTTGTCGTCGGCGTTATCCAGCACGGCGGCCTGGCCTTCTTCTCCAACCTCTCCGAGGTGCTCAACACCTTCATGGTGGCCGTCTCGCTGGCCGTGGCCGCCATCCCCGAGGGCCTGGTGGCCGTCGTGACCATCGCCCTCTCCATCGGCGTCACCAAGATGTCCAAGCGCAGCGCCATCGTCCGCAAGATGAACGCCGTGGAGACCCTGGGCTGCACGCAGGTGATCTGCTCCGACAAGACCGGCACCCTCACGCAGAACAAGATGACGGTCGTGCGCCACTACTCCGAGGACGTCGACCGCCTGGTGCGCTGCATGGCCATGTGCTCCGACGCCAAGTGGGACGCCGGCGCGAACGAGGCCACCGGCGAGCCCACCGAGGCTGCCCTCGTGGCCGATGCGGCCAAGCTGGGCTTCTACTCCGCCGACCTCGATGCCGCCAACCCCCGTGTGGGCGAGGCGCCCTTCGACTCCGGCCGCAAGATGATGTCCGTGGTCAACCTCTCGCCCGAGGGCGACTACGTGCAGCACACCAAGGGTGGCCCCGACGTGGTCCTCTCGCGCTGCACCAAGGTCCACACCGCCGACGGCGACGTGCCCCTCACCGACGAGTGGCGCGAGAAGATCATGGCGCAGAACAAGTCCATGGCCGACGACGCCCTGCGCGTGATGGCCGCCGCCCGCACCAACTGGGGCAAGACCGCGCCCGCCAGCTACGAGGCCGCCGACCTGGAGAAGGACATGACCTTCCTGGGCCTCTGCGGCATGATCGACCCCGTCCGTCCCGAGGTCAAGCCCGCCATCAAGGAGGCCCACGAGGCCGGCATGAACGTGGTCATGATCACGGGCGACCACATCGACACCGCCGTGGCCATCGCCAAGGAGCTGGGCATCGTAGCCGACCGCTCCGGCGCCATCACCGGCGCGGAGCTCGACAAGATCTCCGACGAGGACTTCATCAACCGCATCGAGGACATCAACGTCTACGCCCGCGTGCAGCCCGAGCACAAGACCCGCATCGTGGACACCTGGAAGAAGAAGGGCATGGTCGTCGCCATGACCGGCGACGGCGTGAACGACGCCCCCTCCATCAAGCGTGCCGACATCGGCGTGGGCATGGGCATCACCGGCACCGACGTGACCAAGGGCGTGGCCGACATGGTCCTGGCCGACGATAACTTCGCCACCATCATCGGCGCCGTCGAAGAGGGCCGCCGCATCTACGACAACATCCGCAAGGCCATCGCCTTCCTGCTGTCGTCCAACCTGGCCGAGGTCGTGGTCGTGTTCGTGGCCTCCCTCATCGGCTTCACCATCCTGGAGCCCACGCACCTGCTCTGGATCAACCTCATCACCGACTCCCTGCCGGCCCTCGCCATGTGCATGGAGGCCGCCGAGCCCGACATCATGAGGCGCAAGCCCCGCAACTCCTCCGACGGCATCTTCGCCAACGGCATGGGCGTGGACACCATCTTCCAGGGCATCGTGATCTCCATCCTCACGCTCGTGTCCTACTTCGTGGGCCTCAACGCCGCCGGTGTGCCCCTGGCCGACGCCGTGGCCTCCGACGCCAACGGCATCGAGGGCATGACCATGGCCTTCCTGACCCTCTCCATGATCGAGATGTTCCACTCCTTCAACATGCGCAGCCGCCGTACCTCCATCTTCCGGCTGCCCACCCAGAACGTCTGGATCTGGGGTGCCTTCGGCCTGGCCCTCTTCCTCACCTGGGTCGTCATCGAGACCCCGCTGTCGTTCGTCTTCGGCTTCGCGGAGCTCGACATCACCCACTACCTCATGGCCCTCGGCCTGGCCATCCTGATCATCCCGATCAACGAGGTGTACAAGGCCATCATGCGCGCCGTGGAGAAGAACAAGGACTAGCGCTCGCCCGTTCGTAGCGAGTGGGCCTTCGGGGGCCGGTGGGGCTTATCGCCCTGCCGGCCCCCCTCCTTGTGTCGGCTGGTCCCGGGCAGTCCCCCCGGCCTGCCTGGCGGGGAGTCCGTACAGGTGCGTGCCAGTGTGTCCAAAGGGTGTAACCCGTTTTGGGTTATGGCTGGGGCATGACGTACGTTTCCTGCCATGTACGAGCTGTCCAAAAGGGTTGTCGGCTCCTCTCTGAGGAAGCTACGCGAGACGGCTGGGCTTACCCAGACCGAGCTCGCGCATCGCCTGCTCATGCCGCAGTCCTACGTCTCCAAGGTCGAGACGGGCGAGCGCGCGCTCAGGGTGGGGGAGGTCTTCGCGTACTCCGAGGCCCTGGGAATCCCGGCCGAGGCCGTGCTCCAGAAGCTTGCGGAGAGCCTCGACGGCGCCGGGCGCGACGCCCAGCGCCGACTCCAGGCCCAATGGCACGATGGTGGGCACTAGGGGAGTACCCCTTTCTGCCCGTTTCTCCTTTCTGCCCGTTTCCCTCTGCCCGTTATAATGTGGGGCGTCTTCGCGACCCGCGAGAGCTGACGGGCCGCGGTCGTCATGACCAGGGGAGCCTCGTGGGAAAGCGCCAGGACACAAAGCGTTCGTCGAGGGGCCGTGCGGGCGACGGACGCGCCGGCGGGCGCCGCGGCAGGGCCGACCGCATGGCGCTCGAAGGCGCCTCCCAAGCCCCCCTGCCCGAACTCTCCACGCTCTGCGACCTCCCTGACTTCGCAGAGCTCGCCGCGAGCGGGCGGCAGCGCGCGGCCTTCGGCGAGGCCTGCGCCCGTGCGGAGGCGGCGCTGCCGGGGATCACGCCCGAGCTCGTGATGGGATGCGTCGTGCGTCTGGACCGCGGCTTCCCGGCCGTGGCGAGCGAACGGGGGACCTTCCGGGCGGAGTTCGCGGCACGCCTCACCAAGGGTCGCACCGGGGCTGGCCGCAGCGGGGCTGCCGGACAGACAGGCGAGGGCTCCTCCCGCGTGGCCGTGGGGGATTGGGTGTGCGCCCGCGTGCCCGAGGGCCACGACATGGGCCTCATAGAGGAGATACTCCCGCGCGAGAGCGACATCGCACGCTGGCGGGGAGGGTCGCGCGGCGAGCGCCAGACCCTGGCCGCAAACGTGGGCTTGGTCATCGTGGCGCAGGCCCTTGGCGAGCGACCCATATCGTGCGACCGCATCGCGCGCTCGGCGGTGATCGCCCGCGACTGCGGGGCCGCCTTCGCGGTGGTTCTCACCAAGGCGGATCGTGCGCCACGGGAGGTCCTTGTCTCCGACGTGCGCCTCGTGCGCGAGGTGCTGGGGGAGGACCTCCGCCTGGTCCTGACGTCGAGCGCGGCGGAGCGGGAGCAGGGCAACAAGGCCGGCGAGCTCCGCGGGCTCGCACGCGACCTGGAGGTCGCATGGGGCACCGACGCCGTGCGCGCGCTCGTGCCGGCCGGTGCCGTGGCGATCGTGCTCGGCGAGTCCGGAGCCGGCAAGTCCACCCTGCTCAACGCCCTCCTGGGCACGGACCTCCTGGAGACGGGGGCCGTGCGGGAGGTGGACGACATGGGACGCCACACCACGGTGGCTCGGCGGATGGTCTCCGTGCCAGGCGGCGGTGTGATAGTGGACGAGCCTGGCCTCAGGAGCCTGCCCCTGGTGGGCCACGAGCGGGGCCTCGCCATGGTCTTCCCCCACATAGCGGAGGCGGCTGCCAACTGCCGTTTCCGGGACTGCACCCACACGCACGAGCCGGGCTGCGGCGTGCGAGCGGCGCTCGCCGCTGGGGCGTTCCCCGAGGCTCGCCTGTCCTGCTACCTGTCGCTGGCTGCGGAGATGCGGGAGAGCGCGGGCACCCTCGACCCCGACGTCGTGCTCTAGGGGACGGTGCGGGTCCGTATCAGCCTGCGGGCCGTGCGAGGACGCGCGAGGCCGTGTGAGGCAGTGCGCCGCGGCCGTCTGACACGCGCCGTGGGCGGCGTGGAAGATTCGCACGTAGCGGACCGGCCGTTTTTTGTGCAACAAGTTTGATGGAACTGCCACGCGGGGGCAAAACCGCAGGAAGATGGTTTCGCCTTTGTTCCCGATACCGCGTCAGCGCTGGGCACTTGACCTGCGAACATAAAAGTTCTCGTAACATTCGCGGAAGGTTGCTGTAAGACCGCGTGACCGCTTTCTCGGATTGAGGGGAAAGAAGGCCTTTCCAGCAGCGAGAATCCTCATACGCGGCCGCCATGGGGGCGGCTGGGATGGGGGGTTCGCATGAACAGGCGGTTCAGGATCCTGCTCTCTGGCGCCTTCGCGCTCCTTGCCGTCGTCGTGTGCGCAGCCTATGCGGGGCACGTGCGCGACGAGGCCGAGCAGGTCCGTGCCGAGGCCATCGAGCGCTATGGCGGCGAGGTGATGAGCCTCGTGGTGGCCAACTCCGAGCTCCCGCGGGGCCATGTGGTCTCGCGGTCCGACGTGACGGTACGCGACTGGCTCCTCGACCTGGCGCCGGAGGGCGCGGAGACGAGCCTGGACGACGTGGTGGGCCTGGAGGTCACGAACCCCGTGCCCGCCGGCTCCCCGCTCACGGCGCTGAGCTTCCGGGAGGAGTCCGACGTCGGGCCGGTGCCAGACGGCTACGTGGCCCTGTCCGTCCCCTTGGGAGAGCGTCTGGGGATGCCGGGCTCTGCGGGCTCGGGCGAGCGACTGGCGGCATGGCGCGTCACGGAGAGCGGCGCGGCGCCCATCACCGGGGACCTCCTGCTCCTATCGCAGGCGGAGGGGTCTGGCCTCTCCGGCTCCAGCTCGGTCGTGCTGGCCGCAAGGCCGCAGGACGTGGCCGCGCTGCTCGTGGCCTCGGGCGACGGCTCGTTGCGGGTACTCGAGCCCTCCGACGCCGCCTGGGCGGAGATAGATGCCCAGATGTCCGCCCAGGCACCCGCGAGCGTGCCTGCCGAGGAGGGCGGTGCCGAGGTGGGAGCCGGCTCGCCCGGGGGTGGCGCCGAGGCCCAGGGGGCTGAGGGGACGGACGCGTCCGGCGAGGGCGAGAAGGTCGAAGACGAGGGATCCGATGGTGCCGAGGGCGGCTCGGCAGGGAGTGGGGGCGCATGATGGGTGGCTTGGGCGGTACGGGCGATCTGGACGGCCTCGGGACGTGGCTCTGCCTGGCGCGTGCCGAGGGCAGGACGGACGTGGAGCGGGCGGTCCGCAGCATGGGTGGCGGAGGCTGCAGCTTCGCGGGCGATGCCGAGGAGCTCCGGCGCCGGGTCCTCGCGGCAGATCCCGGGGCCTGCTCGGTGGCGGTGGGAAGCCTGTCGGGCGGCGTCTCCGACGTCAACGTGGCGGCCGCCCTCGCCCAGGACGGCAATGCGCACGAGGTCGTGCTGGTGCGGCGCGGGGCGTCTGGCTCGCTGCGGTCGCGCGCGGCCCGCGCCGGGATAGACCGGGTGGTGGACCCGCTCGAGCTGCCCCAGGAGCCTCCCCGCGGGCCGTCGCGGACGCTTGCGATGACGGACGGGGCTGGGGACCTCGACGAGCCGGACCTCTCCGGCGAGCCCTGCGAAGGCGATCCTGAGGCAGACGGGAGCGCCTGTCTCGACCTCCAGGTCCGCCAGTCCTGGGCGGACGCGGTCCTCTCCCAGCCGGACAGGGCGCCCGTGGTCACGTTCTGCTCGGGAAGGGGAGGCGTGGGCAAGACGGCGATCGTGGCCGCGGCGGCTACCATAGGCGCCGCCTGGGACATGCGGGTCTCGGTGGTGGACCTCGACCTCTCGTGCGGCAACCTCTTCTCCTGCCTCGGTCTCCCGCAGTCGAGCGACCTCGCGCGCCTGGCGGAGCTGGGCGATGCGGGGGACGTGGACGTGGAGGCCCTGAGCATCGTGGGCGACGACGGCATCCGCGTGTGGGGCCCCTGTGAGAGGCCGGAGTCCGCAGAGCTCGTGACCCCGCACGTGGCAGAGGTGCTGGCGCTTGCTGCCGGGGTCTCCGACCTTGTCCTCGTTGACAGCTCCACGACGGTGACGGACGCGGTGGCCCAGGCGGCGCAGAGGAGCGACCGGGTCGTGCTCGTCGAGGACGGCCGTCCCGGCTCCATCGCCTCCCTCGCGCGGGTGGCGGGTCTCATGGTCCGCCTCGGGGTGGCCAGGACCCGCATAGCGCGCATCGAGAACCGCGCCAACCCACGGGCCCGCGTGAACCACGCCTCGGGTCGTGCCGAGGTCGGCCTGGAGGCCGCGCGCATGTTCCGGACGTTCGAGGGAGGCCCGGAGGTCGCGGACCTCCTGGGCGCGGGCGAGGCCGGGGACCTCGTGGAGCTCGGGTCGGTGTTCACGGGATCGGTGGCCACCTTCCTGGCACAGGTCCTCCAGGAGCTGGGCCACCTGCCCGAGGGAGAGGCCCCTCGGGCCGCCTTGGAGAGCGGGACGCGCGGGCGCGGACGATGGGGACGCAGGAGGGAGGCGGTCTAGGTGGGCCTGCTCGAGAGGGTACGGGAGGCGGAGGCCACCGCATCGGGGGTGGAGGAGCTCCGCGACGCGCAGGGCCAGGTGCGCGAGCGCCTCAAGCACGAGCTGGTGGAGCGCCTGGGTTTGGAGACGGTGGCCGGCATGCTGGCATCGGGAGGCGTCGAGCAGGCGCGCGACGAACTCTCCGTGGCATGCCGGGCGATCCTCAACACGGGCACCTTCGAGGGGGTCACGGCCGAGGCCCGCGAGCGCCTGGTGCGCCAGGTGGCCGACGAGGTCTGCGGCCTGGGCCCCATCCAGCCGCTCCTGGAGGACGAGCGGGTGACGGAGGTCATGATCAACGGCTGCGACGCCCTCTTCTACGAGCGGGAGGGCGAGCTCAGGCAGTCCGACCTGCGCTTCGACTCTCCCGAGCAGATACTCGTGGCCATAGACCGCATCCTCGCACCATTGGGACGGAGGCTGGACAGGGCGAGTCCCCTCGTGGACGCCCGCCTGCCCAACGGCGACCGCGTGAACGCCGTGGACGCCTCCGTGGCGGTCAACGGGCCCCTGGTCACGATCCGGAAGTTCTCGAGCGAGGTGCGGACGCTCGCTGCGCTCGTGGAGCTGGGCTCGCTGCCCGGCTGGTACGCCACGCTCCTCGCGTGGGCCGTGCGGGCGAGAAGGTCGATCGCGGTGGCGGGTGGCACGGGCTCCGGCAAGACGACGCTGCTCAACGCCCTCTCGTGCGAGATAGGATGCGACGAGCGCATCGTCACCATCGAGGACTCGGCGGAGCTGCGTTTCGACACCCATCCCGACGTCGCCCGGCTCGAGGCGCGCGGCGCCTCTATAGAGGGCCAGGGCGAGATAACCATACGAGACCTCGTGAGGAACTCCCTGCGCATGAGGCCCGACCGCATCGTGGTAGGCGAGGTGCGCGGCGAGGAGTGCGTGGACATGCTGCAGGCCATGAACACGGGCCACGACGGCTCCATGACCACGCTCCACGCCGGCAGCGCGGAGGAGGCCGTGCTCAGGCTCGTGCTGATGGCGCGATTCGGGATGGACCTGCCCGCGGACATCATCGAGGAGCAGATAGCGAGCGCCATCGACCTCATCGTCATGTCGAGGCGCCTGGCGGACGGCACCCGCCTCATCACGACGGCGAGCGAGGTGGGATGGGAGGAGGGACGCATCGTGCTCCACGAGTGCGTGGCCTTCGACCTGTCTGCCAGAAGCTGGGAGCTCGTGCGGGAGCCGGCCTTCCTGGCATCCGCAGTGGCGGACGGGATCCTGGACGGGGAGGAGGTCGAGGCATGGCGGCAGGCGTGTACCTCGTCGTCGCGGTCCTAGGCGCGGCGTTCGCCTTCACCCTCACCGGGGGAGAGCTGGGGAGGCTCCCCCTCGCGCGGGCCCGGCGCAGGCTCAGGATCGCGGTGACGGGCCTCGGCCAGTCCATGGGCAGGACGCGGGTCGTGTCGCGCCTCCTGGGGGACGAGGCATGGTCCTGGCTCGCACGGCGCATGGGGGAGCGGGTCCGGAAGGCTGGTCTCGACTGGGACCTGGAGACCGCGTGCGGGGCCGTCCTAGCAGCGATCGGACTCTCGGGCGTGCTCGTGGCGGCCGCCTTCGCTTCGCCGGTGGCGGGTGCCATGGCATCGGCTGCCGAGGTGGTCGCCGTGCGCGTGTGCCATGCGGACTGGGCCAGGAGGCGTCGGGCCGAGGCGCTGCGCGAGATGCCCGGCATCTACCGGACGCTCTCCGTCGCCATGGGGTCGGGCGAGACGCTCACCCAGGCGGTCGCCTATGTGGGCGCCCACGCAAGGGGGCCGGCCGCGGAGGCCTTCTCCCGCACGGCGCTCAGGCTCCGCTGCGGGGAGACCACAGACGAGGCGCTCGAGCGGCTCTCGGGCGAGCTCGACGTGCCGGGCACGGGCCTGCTCGTCACCGCGCTCGCGATCTCCCACAGGACGGGGTCTCCCATGCGTGACCTCCTCATGAGGTCGGCGAGGCTGGTGGAGCGCCAGGAGGAGTTCGAGCGGCTGCTCGCGGTCAAGACCGCCCAGGTGAGGCTGTCGGTCCGGATCGTCTGCACCCTTCCCGCCCTCATGGTCGGCCTTCTCTCCGCCATCTCGCCGGACTTCCGTGCCGGCCTGCTCACGCCCGTGGGCATGGGCTGCCTCGTCCTTGCCGTGGTCCTGGACGCGCTCGCGTTGGCCATAATCCGCCATCTCGTGAGGGGGGTGCTGTGATGGATGCGACGTCCGTGCTGTGCGCGCTCGGTGCCGGCGCGTCCGCGTTCGCCTCCGTCTACGTAGGCGCGGGCGAGAGGGGCCCGGTGTTCCGGGAGGACCCCCTGGAGGTTGCCGTGCGCCGCGTGCGGGGGCTCCCCGTCCTGCAGCGGGTCCGGCGGAGCCGCCGTGCGTCGGAAAGGAGGACAGACTGCCTGCGCGAGATGCCCGTGCTGCTCGACGTGGTCACGCTGGGCCTCTCGGCCGGCCTCTCGTTCGACGCGTCCCTGGACCTGTACTGCGGCCGCTACCAGACGGAGCTGGCACGAGCCTTCGAGGGGGCGATGCTCAGGTGGCGCATAGGGGACGCGTCGCGCGCCGTGGCCCTTCGGGAGCTCGGCGACGAGCTGGACCTCGACGCCGTGAGGCGCTTCTCGATGGTGGTGAGCGAGTCGCTCTCCTTCGGCACACCGCTTGCGGACGCCCTCGAGCACCAGGCACAGGTGATGCGCGACGAGCAGCGCTCCGAGGTGGAGGAGGAGATAGAGAGGGTCCCGGTCAGGATGCTCATACCCCTGGGGACCCTCATCGTGCCAGCGATGCTGCTGGCAATACTGGGGCCCCTCCTGGGGTCGGCGATGGTGGTTGGCTAGCGGCCTTTGGCCGAGAAGGGAGTGCGGTATGGGAAGCGTGGCACAGGGAGGGCGGCATGAGGGGTTCCTCTGGAGGCTCGTCGCAGACGAGTCGGGCCAGGGCACGACGGAGTACGCGATCCTCGTCGGCGTCCTCGTGGTCATCGCGATCGTCTCGATCCTGGCGTTCAGGGACAGGGTCGCATCCCTCTGGGAGGCGATCGCCAGCAGCATCAACCAGCTCTAGGAGGATGGCGGCGGCCGTCGTCTGCGCCGTCCTTCTCCTTGCCACCTGGCTCGCCCTGGGGAGGGGGCCGAGAGGCACCGGCCCCGTTGGAGAGGGGGCCTCCCCGGCGGTGGGAGGGGCCGTGGGGGCTGCCGGCGACTCGGCACCCCTCGGCCCCGTCCCCTCCGGGACGGTGGTCTCGCACGAGAGGGAGGGCCACGTGGCGGAGGTCGCGGCCGATGTGGTGAGGGAGTACTGCTCGAGGGGCGATTGCGTAGTCGCCCGGGCGGGATGCCTCGACCTGCTGGGAAGGACGTGGGGATGTGTGATGCAGGGCGCGGGATGGGTGGAGTTGTGCGTGGTGAGGGAGGTGGACGACGGTGGCTGCGTGGTCTCCGTTGCGAGGATCGAGGCGTCGGAGGTCAGGGCGCTCATGGGACCGCTCTCGGAGGCTGGCTGAGCGGCCCGGATGCCGGACAGTCGACGCTCGAGTATGCCCTCCTCCTCATGGCGTTCGTGGCCATGGTCGCGGCACTCGCTGCCCTCTGGCATGTGGCGCGGGACGGGTCCCTGCTCCGCCTTGCCACCTCCGCGGCCAGCCATACGACGTCGGAGGGCGTGGTGGCCGCCCTCAAGGACCTGGGGGCGTTCTGAGGGGTGCGCCGCGGCCTACCCGTGGCGTGGCACCGGCAGGCTGGGAGGACCGCGGCCAGGCGACGGTGGAGGCCGCGGTGCTCCTGCCGGTCCTGCTCCTGCTGCTGGGGCTCCTGCTCCAGCCGGCCTGCCTGCTCTACACCAAGGCCGTGATGGCGGCTGCCGCGGGGGAGGGCGCGCGTGTGGCCCAGACGGCGACCTCCGTGGCGGACGTGGAGGCCTACGTCCGCCGCAGACTGCAGGCGGTCCCCAACGTGGCCCTCTTCCACACGGGAGGGGACGAGGGATGGGAGGTGGAGGTCGCGGGCATCGGGGACGGGGGCCGCGTGCGCGTGGCGATAAGGGCCCATGCGCGGCCGCTTCCGCTCACGTATGCGGTGGCCTCCGCGATCGCGGGGTCTGATGGCGAGGGCGTGCGGCTCGAGGCGAGTGCCGAGCGGGTCGCCCGCCCAGGATGGGTCGGAGGGGACTATGGGGACTGGATCGGTATCTGGGGATGAGGGACGTGGCCTTCGCCTGGGCATCTCCCTCTTCCTTCGCGATGACGGCGGCTACACGACGGTCGCCGTCGCGGTGGCGCTCCTCGTGAGCCTGAGCCTGGTCTTCTCGGCCGCCTCCGCGGAGTGGGTCATGTCGCGCTCGAACGAGGTCCAGGCGGTCGCGGACGCCTCCGCCATGGCAGGGGCGAACGTGGTGTCCGCCTATGCCACCGTGGCCCAGGTCTTGGACGCCTGCGTGCTCTCCCTCGGTCTGGCGGGGATCGTGACCTATGGGGCAGGGCTCGTGGCGAGCTGCGTCCCGGGGCTGGGTGGTGCCGCAGCCAAGCTGTGCGAGGCCGGCGGAAGGGTGCTCGACGCGCGACGGGACCTGGCCCGGAGCGCCGCACGTGGGCTCAAGGCGCTGGAACGCGCCCTCCCCGCCATCATCGTGGCCAACTCCGCTTCCTGCGTCCGGGCGAACGGCGCGGAGGGCATAGGCTACGAGGGATGCGCCATCCCCCTTCCCACCGGCTCGAAGTCGGACTTCTCGTCCCTGGAGGTGGATGTCGGCAGCTCGGAGATGGAGGGGGCGGCCCGCGGGATGGGCGAGGCCACGGCCCGTGCGGAGGGCGCGAGGGAGGAGGCAAGCCGGGCCCTCGAGCATGCGTGGGAGGAGGACTGCGGCAGCCCGTCCTACTGCATGAGGGAGAGGGCGTCCACCCTGGCGGGGCTCGCGGGCTGGCAGAACCCCATGTACGACTCTCCCGAGTCGTGGAACTTCGGCGTTGCCCTCCTGAGGGCGCGCCGCTACTACGCGGCCCGTCTCTCCGCGCAGGGCGTGACCGGCTCCACGGGCGCCGAGCTCACGGACTCCGCCTGCAGGCGTGCCTTCTACGCCTATGCACTCGCCGAGGTCCGGGCAGGCAGCTACTCCAGGGCCCTGGACGGCACGGAGTCGGTAGACCTGCCGGAGCTCCCACACACGGCGGACGAGATGCGCTCCACGACGGTCTACACCGATGCGGCATGGCCCTGCACCGCAGAGGACGGCGGGCGGACGCTCCATTCCTCGCTGTCCTGCCCCGGTGCGAGGGGGTCCCACTGCGGCAGCGCCTCGCTGGCGGACCTGGAGGCTGGTCGCGTGCGGGAGTGCCCGGAGTGTGCCATGTCGATCCGGGAGATGGGCCGCGTGGCCTCGGCCTCGACGAACATCGAGAACGGCTTCGAGCACCACTGGCGCGAGGTCGTGGAGGCGTCGCACGAGTACGTGCGCGCCAAGGCGGAGCAGTCACGGGCGGAGAGGGATGCCAAAGAGGCGGCAGAGAGGGGCTCCGGCACGTTCCAGCAAGCCCTGGACCAGCTGGCGGTCATCCATCCCACGCTCTGTCCGCCGGGGGCCTACGGCTGTGTGGCCGTGGTCGTGCGCGGCGGGGGCCAGGCGGTGCCCTCGGAGCTCACGCGGGCCTTCCTCTCGGCAGGCGCTCTCCCTCCCGGGGCGGCCGTCTCGGCAGCCGTCCTGGCACCGGACGACGCCACGGCCGAGAACAACGTGCTCGCGGACTTCTGGGACTCGCTGGACGTCCGGGGCTCCTTCGTCGGAGGGGCATTGGATGGGACCTGCGAGCTCTGGGGGAGGCTCCTCGTGGGCTACGGGTCCGCGTACGGGAGGATCGGGGATGCCGCAGGAGGGTTTCTCGACAACCTAGACGGCGTCACGGGCGGTACCGTGGGTGCCTGGCTCAGGGGGAAGGTCTCCGGCATGGTGCGATCCGCGCGCCTGGAGCCCGTGGACATGCGCCAGAGGAAGCCGGTGCTCGTGAGCACGCAGAAGGTCTGCGACAAGGCAGGTCTCAGCAAGGTGGCCACGGTGAGGCGGCTCGTCACGTCCCTTCCGGACCACGGCTCGGCCGAGGACTATGCCCGGGCGCTCGGGCTCTGGGTGCTCGACGAGTACGGGGAGATCACGGTCGCAGAGGTGCCGATCCCGGGCACGGACATGAGGATCCCCCTCACCATAGACCTGGCCGAGATCGCGAGGGCAGCCTGATGCCCCCGCGGTGGTGGGGCTCGTCGGGCCAGATGACAGTCGAGCTGGCGGTGCTCGTGCCCGTGATCCTCGTGGTCGCCCTCACGGTCCTCAACCTCATGGGGTTCGTGGTCTCCTGCGCCGCCTTCGACCGCGCGTGCGCGGGTGCCGTGGTCACGTACGGGGTGTCCCCCTCGGGGGAGGGCACGTTGGCGCGGGGTGCCGACGAGGTCCGTTCGGCCATCGCCGAGGAGGTCGGGCGGGATGGGAGGTGTGAGGTGGAGGTGAGGGCCGAGGAGCTCGGGACTGGTGACGCGCTCACCTCACCGCTCCTCACGAGGTACACCTGCACGCTCACGTACCGCCCATGGCCCAGGCGGGTGAGCCTCCCGGTGGTCTCCCTGGAGGCGCCCCTCGCCCTGCGGCACACGCGGGAGCTCGTGGTGGACAGGTATCGGCCGGGGGTGGTGCTCTGAGATGGGGTGGGTCGAGATGACGAGCGAGATGAGACCCTGGCGGCGCCTTCGCTTCCGGGTGCTCTCGGGCTGGGTGGAGAGGCTGCGCGGGCTTCTTGGCACGGGGCCGGATGCCGAGCCGGTGGTTCTCCTGCGTTGCGGGTCGATTCATACGTTCGGCATGACGTATCCGCTGGACGTGGCCTTCGTGGGGGAGCGGGGAGAGGTGCTCAAGGTGGACCGGGACCTCCCGCCCAGGCGGGTGTCGTCCTGTCTGGGGGCATGGCTCGTCTTCGAGCGTCCCGCTTCGGACGAGCCATGGTTCGAGGAGGGGGACATTCTGAGGCTGCGGGCAATGGGGGCCGAGAAGGCCGTCGAGGTGGCGAGTGGGATGGGTGGGGCATGATGCGCGGACCTATATGGGGGACCAAGGTGTGTCCTCGCTGCGGCGAGGTCGTCTTCGATGACATGAGCGTGTGCTATGGCTGCCTGTATGACTTCTCCAAGGACACGAAGAAGGACGAGGACGTCGTGGTGGCACGGAGGGAGCTGTGCTCGGCCCTGCCGGCGGATGGCCTCCCCGGGCCGGACGCGGGCGAGCCCGGGCCGGACGCGGGCAAGCCTGGGGCAGACGACGCGCTCGACCTGACGGCGACGCTGGAAGTGGTCGCTGGCGGCGTACCCGCGGTGCTCGTGCGCACGGGATCCGTGGACTTCCTGATGGACGTCCCGCCCGACGGGCTCGTGGTGGGTCGCGACCCCTCCTGCGACCTCGTGCTCCATTCCCCGGCCGTTTCGGCGAGACACGTGAGGCTCCTGCCCACGCAGGGCGGCATCTCCGTCGTGGACCTGGGCGCCACCAACCCGGCGGTGCTTTCCGGGCGTCCCGTGCGGGGCGTGGAGCTCGCGAGGGCGGGCGAGACGCTGGACGTGTGCGGCGCCCTCGTCACGGTCGTGGGATGCGAGGCAGCGTATGCCCCGGGGTCGCAGGTCCGGGTCACATAGCGCTTACACGCCGGAGTCGCGGCGTCTCTCCACCCTTTGCTATGCTTGGGGGTACGGGATGCCGTCGAGAGGTGATGAAATGGAAGGCCGTCGAACAGGGTCGCGAGGCGTGAGCGCTGCGATGGCGCGAGCCCTTCTCTTCGTCCTCGCGTTTGTTGCCGTGATGGTCGCGCTGCCTTCCATCGCCCTCGCGGACGGATACGAGATGACCAAGGTGAGCATAGACGCCACCGTTAACCCTGATGGCTCCATGGACGTGGTCGAGGACCGTACCTTCGAGTTCTACGACTCCTTCCATGGGGTGTACTGGCTTGTTCCCAAGGGGTACAACCCGTCCAACGGCAAGGAGGTCAGTCTCTCGGACGTCGTGGGCGGCGTGATGGCCCCCGATGGCTTCCAGCGCTTCTCCGAGAACGGATCGGAAGACTCCGGTACGGTGCAGCTGACGGACGAGGGTTCCCTCGAGCGCCTCAAGATCTACTACACCGTCTACGACGGGGACGTCGTGACCTATCGCATCGCCTACCACGTGGACGGCATCCTCACGCGCTGGGAGGACACCGCGGAGCTCTACTGGAAGTTCGTCTCGGACGGCTGGGACGCGGAGTCGCAGGATGTGACCTGCACGGTCCACCTGCCGGTCCCGGCAGGCGAGACGGTGGACGCCGGTGGGAACGTGCGGGCCTGGGGCCATGGGCCGCTCGACGCGAGCGTGACCTTCGACGGGAACGACGTCGTCTACCAGTGCCCTGGCGTGGGAGGGAGCGAGTACGCCGAGGCGAGGGTGACCTTCCCTGCCGAGTGGCTTGCGGGGTGCGAGGTGACAGATGGCAGCGAGCTCCAGACCATCCTCTCGGAAGAGCAGCAGTGGGCCGACGAGGCCAATGCCAGGCGCGAGCGTGCCCGGATGGCCCTGGGCGGATCGGTTGTCGGGGCCTACGTGCTGAGCGTCATCTCCCTCCTGAGGGCGATCCTCGGTTGGAGGAGGTACAAGGCCACCCATACCCCCCAGTTCGATGACAAGTACTTCCGGGACGTCCCCACGGCGGACCACCCCGCGGTGCTCGCCCGGCTTGTGGGCGATGGAGATGCGGAGAAGAACGGCATGACGGCGGCCCTCATGCGCCTCACGGATCTCAGGGTGGCCAGCCTCGACAAGATCACGTACGTACCCAAGCGCCGCAAGCGCGAGAGGGAGGCCTACGTGATGCGGCAGACGGGAGCCCTGCCTGCGGCGGGGGGCGGCGATGACGCCGCGTCCGCCCATGAGGTGGACCAGGCGACCGTCGACTTCTTCTTCGGCTGGCTCGGGCCCAGGATGCGCGGCCGGAGCGCGCCGGAGGCGGACGAACCGCCGTCGGTCAACTTCTCGGAGATCGAGTCCTATGCCAAGGACCACGCCAGGAGGTACTCGCAGGAGTACGGGGAGTGGTCGTCTGAGGTGGCCGCCCAGTGCACGATCCGCTTCGAGGGAGATGGCGCCAAGGATAGGGCCGGCACGGTCGTCCTGGGGGTCCTCGCCTTTGTTGCCGCCATGGTCCTGTTCTTCTACTGGCTCATAGCCGGGTTCTTCTCCTGGTGGGCAGTGGCGGGGGTCACCCTGCTCGTAGGGTCGGGAGTCGTCTGCATCGTCGCCTCCTCCAAGATGCGCGACCTCAATCCCGAGGGGGTGGAGGTCCTCGCCGAGACGGAGGCGCTCAAGCGGTGGCTCTGCGACTTCACGCGGCTCGAGGAGGCCGTGCCCACGGACGTGGTCCTCTGGAACCGCCTGCTCGTGATGGCGACCGCGCTCGGCGTTGCCGACAAGGTCATCGAACAGCTCAAGGTGGCCCTGCCGCAGGTCGTCGACGACCCGGGCTTCATGCCCACGTACGGGTGGTACTACTACGGCATGGGGTCGCGGCTGGGGAACCCGGCCACGGCGGTCGGCGATGCCGTGGCCCAGGCCCATAGCGTCTCGGCGGCGGCAGTCGCCTCGTCCTCCAGCAGCTCCGGCAGCGGCGGGGGCGGTGGTTTCTCCGGCGGCGGGGGCGGCGGCTTTGGCGGCGGAGGCGGAGGGGGTGCCTTCTGATGCGCGGTGTCGTGTCTATCGGCGATGTGGTGGACCTGCGGAGGAAGCTCTCGGAGAGGGGCCTTGGCTGGACGGTGCACCTGCATGACGCGTGCGGTGCGCAGACGCTCTCCCTGGAGGCCTTGGAAGGGGCTGCGCCCCTGGCGCAGGCCCAGGGGGCGGTCCGGGAGTTCTTCTCGGCCAAGAGCTCTGCGGTGGAGTTCGACGAGGCGGGTGGCACGACCTTCTGGCTCGCGTGAGGCAGGTGGGTGGCCGTCGGGCGTCAGGTGCCCGTCAGCGCGCGTCAGGGGCTTGGCGGCGCGTCAGGGGCCTGGCGGCATGTGTAGGGGCTTGGCGGCATGCGTCAGGACACTGAAAATCCCCGTGTCTGGGGCTCGATTGTCGGATTTCCAAAAATAGTCGTTGACGCGCGCGAAAGGTTTGGTATAGTTAACGAGCTTGCAAGGCAAGCACCTCGGCTGGGTAGCTCAGTTGGTAGAGCAGGGGACTGAAAATCCCCGTGTCAGGGGTTCGACTCCCTTCCCCGCCACCAGAAGGAATGGCCCGTTCACCGTATGGTGGACGGGTTTTTCTTTGTGGCGTGCAGTACGGACTGGCATCCCCTACGGCATGGGCACCACCTTGGCCTCCACGAACCATCGCGGCCCCTCGAAGAAGAGGTAGGTGGACCTGCCGTTGACCTTGATGGTGTAGCGCATGCCGGTACCGCCCGTCTTGAGGGAGCAAGCCTGGCGGCAGTCGAGCACGCGGTCGATGGGGTAGCGCACGCCATCGGACCAGATGACGGCCAGCGGCGTGACGTTGCCGTCCTCGTCGGTGCGAGACTCCACCTCCACGTAGCGCTTCTCCCTGGCGACCACCTTCCTCATGGGGCATCACCTCACGCGAAGAACGAGACGGGATGGATGATGTGGTCGCGCTCGGGGTCGAGCGTGGAGAGCTTGGGGTTGGCGAGCTCGGAGAGGCGACGCACGGCATGGTTGCCAAAGCGCGAGCGCAGGTCGTCGATCGTCTCGTCGAGCCGCTCCTGCTCCAGGCGGGTCTGCTCCACGCCAAAGAGGTCGAGCTGCACCGGCCCGACCGCCGGCACGAGGTTCGTGGCGCGCACGCCGAGGGCCCGTACCCCCTGTTCGCGTAGGTTCCAGTTCCCACAGAGCAGGTCGCCCGCCAGATGGCAGATCTCGCTCGTTATGTTGCTCGGCCGCTCGAGCCCGGCCTGGCAGGACCGTCCCACGAAGGTCTGGGCGTCGCGGCCCGAGACGCACACGGTGCGCGCCCTGAGCCCGAGGGCCCGCAGGCGCTGCGCCACGGACTCGCCCATGAGCCACACGACCTGCCGGCCCGTGGCCTCGTCCTCCACGTCAAAGGGACAGGTGACGCCGTTGCCCACGCTCTTGACCTCGTAGTCCACGTCGGTCGTCCTGAGGTCGAGCGGCCGGACCGGGCTCTCGTCACGCCCCTGGGCAAAGAGCTGCACCACGAGGCCCATCTTGCCCAGGCGCTGGTCGAGCAGCTCGGAGTCCGCCCGCGCCAGCTGGCCTATGGTGTGGATCCCGAGCCTGCGCAGCTTGCGCCCCGTGGCGGGACCCACGTAGAGGAGGTCCTCCACCGGGCAGGGCCATACCGTCTCCATGGCGTTCGTGGGGCTTATCTCCACGAAGCCGTCGGGCTTGTCGTGGTCCGAGCCGAACTTGGCGAAGATCTTGTTCCACGAGAGGCCCACCGAGACGGAGACTCCCAGCTCCGAGCGGATCCGCTCCGATATCTCCTCCGCCACGAGCCGGGCATCCCCTCCTGCCAGGTGCACGGAGTTCGTTATGTCCAACCAGGCCTCGTCCGGGCCAAAGGGCTCCACGAGGTCGGTGTAGTCGTAGTAGATGTGGCGCGCGAGGTTGGAGTAGCGCCGGTAGAGGCCGTAGTGCGGGTGGACGACCGTTGCGTCGGGGCACACGCGCAGGGCCTGCCCCAGCGTCATGGCGGTCTTGACGCCGCGGCGCTTGGCCTCGTAGCTCGCCGTGAGCACGATGCCGTGGCGCTCCTCGACGTCCCCGCCCACGATGACGGGCAGCCCGCGCAGGGCCGGGTCCTCGGCCTGCTCGACGCTTGCGTAGAACGCGTTCATGTCGCTGTGGATGATGACTCGGGACGTGTCCATGGCGCTCCTTCCTGCTACTAGCTTAGAACGGCTGTTCGCAGTATTGCAAGGGCACCGGACATTAATTCGGCGAACGGATGTACGACCTGCTCAGGGCACCTATGGCATATCAAATGCGAGACGATGGCGGGCGGTGGGCGGGTGTCCCGCAACGGTGCCGGTGCAAGTAGCGCGCAATCCCCGCGAGGCAGGTGGGAAGCCGCCCCTAGAACCGCACCTCGAAGTCCGCCTCGGTGGGGTCGAGGGGCATGTCGTCCTTCTCCTCGATCCTGTAGCTGATGGGGAAGCGTCGGTAGGACCCCACGAGGTCGGTGAAGAAGGCGGACACGTCGCCGGCGGCACCTTGGATCTCCAGCTCGACCGAGCCGTCGCTCTCGTTCCTGACCCAACCCGTGAGGTGGCGCGTGATGCAGATGTTCTGGCAGGTCCAGCGGAAGCCCACGCCCTGGACCTGGCCCACGAAGCGCACGTGGAGCCTGCGGGCGTCGGCAGGGAGCGGCCTGGGCTCCTGTGGGGTCTTGCCTGCGCCTTTCCTGCGTCCGAACATATCGTCTCCCGGTAGTTGGTTTATCATGGCCGGACATCGCAACCACGGCGTATGCCGTCCCATCGCCTACAATGGTAAGCGATTCTGGCGATTCGTCGCCGTGCACACAAGATGAACGAGGAGGGCGTATGCCTGCCAAGTGCAAGATAATGACCGACTCCTGCTGTGACTTCACGTTGCAGGAGTCCCAGGCCGAGGGCGTGGAGTGCCTTCCCTTCACCTACACCGAGGCGGGCAAGCCCGACGGGCTCAACGGCGTGGACGACCTCTTCCAGTCCAGGACGGCGCACGAGTTCTACGAGGCCATCCGCAACGGTGCCTGCCCCATGACCTCGCAGCCCTCCCAGCTCGTCTTCGAGGAGGCCTTCGAGCGCGTGCAGGCCGAGGGTGTCCCCACCGTGTACTTCTCCATCTCCAGTGGCATCTCCGGTGGCGCGCAGGGCGCCCAGGCGGCGCTCGACCGCGTGAGGGAGAACCACGGCGGCAAGCTGGACACCCCCGTCTACGTCGTCGACCTCCTCATGACCTCCACCACGCAGAACCTCTTCATGCACCAGGCCGCCATCAAGCGCGACGAGGGCCTCACGGCCGAGGAGATGGTCGCCTGGGCCAAGGATGCCATCTTCCGCACGCACACCATCTTCATGGTCGACAACCTCGACTCGCTGCACCGCGGCGGCCGCATCCCCAAGTCCGTCGCCCTCATCGGCGGCCTCCTGGACGTGAAGCCCCTCCTCACCTGGCGTCTGGACGGCACGCTCACCATCGTGGGCGTCTCCCGTGGCCGCAGGAAGGCCCTGCGCAAGATGGAGGAGTTCTACGAGAAGTACCATCGCGACGACGAGTATGGCCCCGTGGTGGCCGTCGGCGACGCAGACTGCGTGCCCGACGGGGACTCGCTCGCTCGCACCATCAAGGAGAAGCACCACGGCGTGAGGGTCTACCGCTCCACCATCGGTCCCACCATCGGCTCGCACGTGGGCCCGGGTATGGTCTCGTGCTGCTTCTGGGGCGTGGACCGCAGGCGGGGCGACAACGACGCCGCTGGCGAGGACAGCGTCAAGGGCGTCTCCAAGAGCTAGTGCCCGTGTGGGCCGCGCGGTCGTCGGGCCGCGCCAGCACCAGGGAGGACTGATGGGCTGGACAAGAAGAGAGTTTCTCGCCATGGCGTCGGCCGGGGCCGTCATGGGCCTTGGGGCCTGCACGGGCGCCACGACCACGGGAGGCGGCGGGGACGCGGGCGGCTCGTCGGACAGCGGCAACGCCTCCACCGCCAGCGAGCCTGCGGCCTCCGAGTTCGAGAGCCTGAGGATCGACGACTCCAAGTGGCTCTACGACGAGGCCAACGACATCTACTACCAGCTGGGCCTGACCTACTGCCTCAAGCCCGCCACCGAGTCCTACGAGTCGCTGGCCGTCTTCGTGCCCGGCGGCTTCCTCACGGGCGAGAAGAAGGACGACGGCACCTATACGTGCACCGTCAACGCCAAGGGCATCGTGGGCAACTTCACCCCCTCCACGGCCCCCATCCTCATGCCCATAAACACCGGCACCGTCTCGCCGCAGTCCAGCCCCACGAGCTATACCGGCACCGGCCTCGCCCCCTTCATACAGGCTGGCTGCATCTACGTGTACCCCGGCTTCCGCGGGCGCTCCAGCGGCTACGACACGAGCTCCAAGTCCGACGACCTCTACCCGGGCGGTGCGCCCTGGCCGGTGGTGGACCTCAAGGCCGCCATCCGCTACCTGCGCTACAACAGCGAGTCTTTGCCCTGCGACACCTCGCGCGTCTTCGTGTTCGGCTTCTCGGCGGGCGGCGGCCTGGGCGCGGTCCTGGGCGCCTCCGGCGACTCCGCGCTCTTCACGCCCTATCTGGAGAGCATCGGTGCCGTGACCGTGGCGGCCGATGGCGGGGCCGTCTCGGATGCCATCTGCGGTGCTGCCACCTGGTGCCCCATCACGTCGTTCGACACGGCCGACGCTGCCTACGAGTGGGCGGCCGGACAGTACTCCACCTCCGGATCGCGTTCCGAGGGCGCCTGGGGCCATCAGCTCTCGCAGGACCTGGCCACCGCCTACGGCGAGTACGTGAACCAGATGGACCTGCGCGACGGCAACGACGCCCAGTACACGCTCGACGAGTCCGAGGGGAGCGCCTACGGCCTGGGCAGCTACGCCACGGCCCTTCTCGACCTTCTCAACGAGTCCGCTGCCAACTTCGTGCAGGACACTGCCTTCCCCTACACCTACACGCCGCAGCACTTGGACGACCCCAGCTTCCCCGGCGACCCCAACCTCGCTGCCTCCCGCGCCTCCAGCCAGGTGATAACCACCCAGCCGCTCGTGCAGCCCCAGGGCCAGGCGGACCAGCAGGCCCCAGACGACGGTTCCGGGACCACCGACGACGGCTCCACGACCGCCGGCGCCGCCGACGCCACGACGACGGGTGACGCGACTGCCGATGCCGCCGCGACGGAGAGCTCGACGGACACCGGCGCCGACGCCACTGCCACTGCCGACGCCAGTGCGGATGCGACGGCCACCACGGTCTCCACGCCCATCACGGGCACGGCCCAGGTCCAGTCCACCATCTACGCCACCGTGCAGGACTACTTCTCGGCCCTCAACGAGGACCACTGGTGGATCAACTACAACCTGCGCCGCCAGACCGTGGCCATCAGCAGCCTGAGGGACTTCTCGCTGCACCTGCGCCCCGCCGAGGCGTCCGTCTCGCCCTACGACACCCCCAAGCGCGGCTCCAAGATCAACCAGCTCTTTGGCGTGGGGGAGGAGAGCACGCTCCACTTCGACTCCTACGTCTCTGAGCTCGTGGACAAGAACGTGGACACCTACGCCAGCCTGACCGGCTGGGACGAGACCTTCGAGGACGCCTGGTCGGGTGACATGGCAAAGAAGGACGACCAGGGCAACGCCGTTCCCGCCCGCGTGCTCATGATGAGCCCGCTCTACTACCTGAGCGGCCACTACGCGGGCTACGGGCAGGCCACGGTGGCGCCCTACTGGCGCATCAACGAGGGTGCCTTCGACACCTCCGCCCCCATCTGCATGTCGGCCAACCTGGCCATGGCGCTCAGGCACTACGACGGCGTGTCCAGCGTGACGTACACGTCGGTGTGGGGCCAGGGGCACGTGTTGGCCGAGCGGTCCGGCCGCGCCTCGCAGAACCTGCTCTCGTGGGTGGTGAGCTGCCTCACCGCCTAGGGTGCGTGAGACCCCGCGCTTCTCCCTGGCGCGCGCCTCGCGGAGCGTGCAATAGATGGGCGACGGGGCTGTCTCCATGCCGTGCCGGACGTACCGCTGGGAAAAAGAGATGGGGCCTCCCGCGAGTCGCTGCGGGAGGCCCCTATGCGCTACAGGCCAAGGAGTTCGCGCAGCCAGGCTACGAAGGCCTCGAAGGGGCTGGGGCTTGTTGCCGCCTGCTCGCTCGTGCTCGCGGCGTCCTCGGCTTGGCCGGAGGCCTGCTCGGTGGTGGCCTCGCTGCCGGTGGCATCCTCGCCAAAGGCCTCGTCGTAGGCTGAGCGGTCGATCGTTGCCTCCTGCACCGTGCCTGCGCCGGAGGCGTCGTAGCTGGTGGAGTAGGTGCCCGTGACGGTCACGGTCAGGTCGCTCGTGCCCTCCACCACCGTGGTGCCGTCGGCCACGATGGTCACGGCGTTGCCGTCGGCATCCACCACGCGCCCGCCGTCTGCCACGGTCAGGTTGCTCACGGTCGAGTTCGCGGTCACGACCCAGCTTGAGGTCCCGTCAACGCTCACGCTGACGGGCGCCTCGCTCGTGGAACCGGCGGAGTTCTCCACGATGCTCGCGGCACCGGACCAGGTGGTTCCCTCGGTCAGCCAGACGTCGGCAGAGGAGATCGTGTCGGCCTCGATGTTGCCTGCCAGCTGCTCGCCTATGGCCGTAAGGCGCACGGTGGCGCCGTTCGAGCCGGCGGTGCCCCAGTTGTTGGAGTCGTTGCCGGCAGCCAGGAGCAGGTCGGCTGCGGAGGAGTCAAAGTCCAGCGTGGTCCCCTTGAGCACGATGTCGGCCGAGGTGTTCGTGAGATAGAACATGGCGCCCGACGTGATGGCGGACTTGAGCGTGGAGTTGACGGCCTGGAAGGTGGCCGTCTCGCCCGTGGTGGACTCGGCGTCGCCCGAGGTGGACTGGTAGATGATGATGCCGTCGGCCACGGGGTCGCTCGCGGTGCGGTCGGTCTGGGTGCTCTCCAGCGTGGAGTCGGAGATCAGGATGGTGTTGAGACCCTCCATGCCGGCGATCTGGCTGCCCGTGGACGTGCCCGTGACGCCGGAGACCTCTATGTTGCCCGTGGAGTAGAGGAGGGGCGAGCCAGAGCCTGCCGTGGAGAAGGTCGAGTCGGTCACGGAGATGTTGCCACCGCCGCGGTCGGTGGCCACGGCTGCGCAGTGGTCGCCCTGGGTCTGAATGTTTGCCTTGCCGGCCACGATGGTGCCGCCGTAGGTGGCATCGAGCCCGCGGGAGTTGCCGGCTGTGGTGGAGATGGTCACGCCGTTGGCCAGCACGGTGGCGCCATCGGTCGAGAAGATGCCGTTCGAGCCCTCGCTCGTTGCCGAGAGCGAGGTGTTCTGCACGGTTGCCGTGGAGCCCTCACCCACGGCCAGCAGGATCGAGTTGAGTCCGTAGAAGTTGCAGTTGTCGCCGTTCGTGTCGTCGCCGGACTTGGTCAGCGTGTCGCCGGTGAGCGTGAGCGTGCCGCCGTTCTCCACCAGGGCGGCGTTCTGGTCGGCCTCGGTGGCGTCGTAGGACTCGGAGTCGGACGTCACCGCCTCGCCGTCCGCCACGAGGACGCCCGAGAGCGTACCCGTGTAGTCGTAGGTCATGGTGTCGGCGCCGCCCATGCCGCCGGGGGCGCCGCCCTGGCCGTCGGGTGCCATGCCGCCGGGCTGGCCGCCCGAGGGGGGCTCGCCGGGCTGGCCGTCGGGGGGCGTGCCGCCATCGGGAGCCGCGGGTGCGGAGCTGGTGGTCTGCTCGGCGGTCGCGGAGCTGGTGGAGCTGGTCTCGGCGATGGCGGAGAGCGGGCAGAGGGCGAGCACGAGCGACCCCGTGACGACGGCCACGCCTGCGCGGCGGAGCGCGGGGGCGATGACCTTGTCGGTCCTGAGGGTGGAGGTGGTATGGGCGCTGGTGTGGGTGTTCTTGTGGCCCTTGTTGCTACGGTCGGTTGCTTGCATGGGATCCTCCTTTGCTTGGGGCTGAGGTGATTGTTGTCCGCCCGGGGGAGGCCAATGCCGTCATCCGCCCGGCTACAGAGGGCTGGCATAAGGTTGAAGCGTACCTTGACGCAAGGTCCAAGCAAACTGAAAGGACCCCCGCCTGCGTGCCTGGAGGCTCCGCAAGGACGGCCGGTAGCATACACTCTGGAACATCCAGACCTTGTCAACAGGGCTTTTGCTGCGTCGTTCTCGCAGAGTGCATGCTAGCGGCCGCGATAGTCTCGTGGTCCCAGGGGTACTATCGGAGTGTAGGTATCTGCCAGTAACCAACGGAAGGACGAGCCAGCCATGGACAAGGTCACGACCAAGCTCTCCACCTCCGAGGGTCTGCCCGCCTGCCCGGTGGAGACGACGCTCCTCCTCATAGGCTCCAAGTGGAAGGTGCTCATCCTGCGCGACCTGGAGGAAGGCCCGCGCCGCTTCAACGAGCTGCGCCGCTCGGTGGGCGGCATCTCGCAGAAGGTGCTCACCTCCAATCTGCGCGAGATGGAGACTGACGGGCTCCTTACCCGCACGGTCTATGCGGAGGTGCCGCCCCGCGTGGAGTACGAGCTCACCCCGCTGGGCAAGAGCCTGGCGCCCGTGCTGGCCTCGCTGCGACTGTGGGGCGAGGACTACCAGGCTGCACATCCAGAAAAGCCGCTGGTACACACCAATAGTCACTATTAGGTACCTACGGCACAATAAGGTGCCTGCTTACTCATGAACACTTCCCTTCGTAGTATGTGAGCCGTCAAGAGGAGAGGGGCCGGGCCCGCGGGCAGGCCCCCAGGACGAAGGGAAGCGCATCATGGCACAGAAGAACATCGCAGTCGTGGCTGCCGACGGCAGGGTCGCCCGCAAGGTCATCACCGAGGCCGTGAACCGTGGCTGGGACGTGTGCGCCTTTGGCCGCAAGGATGAGAACACCGGCGACGCCCAGACCTACGTGAAGAAGGACATCATGGACCTCACCACCGAGGACCTGGCCGGCTTCGACGCCGTGGTGGACGCCTTTGGCGCCTGGACGCCCGAGACCTTCCACCTGCACGGCGAGACCCTCCAGCACCTGCTGGACATCCTGGCCGGCACCGACGTGCGCCTGGTCTACGTTGGTGGCGCAGGCTCCCTCTATGTGAACCCCGAGCACACCCTGCAGGTCTACCAGACCCCCGACTTCCCGGCCGAGTTCGTGCCCCTGGCCACGGCGCAGGTGGGCACCCTGGCGCAGATCCGTCCCGTCAAGGACGTCAAGTGGACCTACATCAGCCCTGCCGGCGACTTCCAGGCCGACGGCGAGCGCACCGGCGAGTACATCCTGGCCGGCGAGGAGCTCACGCTCAACGACCGCGGCGAGTCCATCATCTCCTACGCCGACTACGCGATCGCCCTCGTGGACGAGATCGAGTCTGGCAACCACATCCAGGAGCGCATCTCCGTCGTGCGCAAGTAGCGCGTGCCCACCAGGGGGTCCGACCCTTTGTCAGCTTTGGCGGCGGCGCGTGAGGCGAAATAACGGACAGAAGTTGGTACCGAGGGTGCCTCGGCATAACGTTTCCGCAGGATTCGCAGTGCCGGGGCGCAACTTCTGTCCGTTATTGTCACGCGGTTGTGCGTCTGTGCGGCAGTCATGCGGTCGGACCTGGAACGGGCCTCGCAGTCGGGCTGTGGAGGCCGGCTGCGAGGCCCTGTCGTGGGTGGGCCGCCTCCCGACCGGGTGGTATGGTCTTGGGGAACAAAACCGTGCGACCCTGGGGAGAAGACCATGAGGCAGAGGAAGGTCATGACGGCGCTGCTGGCGCTCGTCCTTGTCGTTTGCGTCGGCGCGTTCGTGAGCGCGTGCGGAGGGTCATCGGCGGGTGACTCGGGCCAGGCTGCTGCGGATGGCGGTGCGGCCGACGCACGCCAGTCCCAGCAGCCCGAGGCCACGGACGACGCGCCTGCCTCCGACGACCCCTACGCCACGGGTGTCCACCATGCCACGATAGAGGTCGAGGGCTACGGCACCATCACGGTGGCCCTCAACGCGAACGCCGCGCCCATAACCGTGGCCAACTTCTGCAAGCTGGCCAACGAGGGCTTCTACGACGGGCTCACCTTCCACCGCATCATCAAGGGCTTCATGATCCAGGGCGGCGACCCCAACGGGGACGGCACGGGCGGCTCGGACCAGACCATAAAGGGCGAGTTCGCGGCCAATGGGGTGGACAACCCCATAGCGCACGTGCGCGGCGTCATCTCCATGGCGCGCAGCTCCGACCCCGACTCCGCAAGCTCGCAGTTCTTCATCATGCAGGAGACCACCGACTCGCTCAACGGCCAGTACGCGGCCTTTGGCAACGTGACGGACGGCATGGACGTGGTGGACGCCATCTGCGAGAACACCCCGGTGGAGGACGACAACGGCACCGTGGCACCCGAGAACCAGCCCAGGATCACCAAGGTGACGATTACGGACTAGCGTGCCGTGCGCCAGTGGGCACTAGGGAGTACCCCCTAGCGCCCACTGGCAAACGAAAAACTATCTAAGCTATCGACTACACGCTCATACATCAACTACCAATCCGCAGACGGTAGAAAAATACACATAATCGTGCTATACTCCTTTACATTGCGAAAGGAGCTGCACATGTATGAGGTCGGGGAGTACGTCGTCCATCCGGGTCAGGGAGTGTGCCGAGTGGAGGCGGTGACCACCGAGCCCATGGCCACCTACCAGCTCTTGCCCATCGGCCAGCGCCATCCCATGCGCATCAGCTTCCCGATGGCGTCGGAGTCGCGTCTGCGGCCGGTCCTCTCCCAGGAGGAGGCTCGTCGGATCATCGAGCAGTACCCGCTCATGGCCGTGGAGGACTTCTCGGCGCCCAGCGCCACCCTGGAGGAGGAGCACTACAAGGAGCAGATCCGTCGCGGCACCTGCCAGGACACGGTCCGCATCGTCAAGACCTTCCGCAAGCGCATTGCCGACGTCCGCTCGCGCAACAAGAAGCCGCCCGTGGCCTTCGAGCGCATCCTCAAGCAGGCCAGCGACCGGTCCCTGGCCGAGCTCGCCGTGGCCCTGGACACCACGCCGGACGATGTCCGCATGCTCTTCGAGCAGGTGACGGGCGAGGATCCCAGCCAGAACTAGCAGCCGCCACGGCGGGTCCGGCGGCAGGAGTGACGGGCGGGTGCCGGCGGGACGGTCGGCGCCCGTCCTTGTTTGTGGCCGTTTGCTGCCGTGGCGCCATCAGTTGCCTGCATGCCACTCGCGTATCACGGAACGCCTGGGCCGCGCGTTCGGTTGCCGGTGTGTTGCGCCCACGGGGGGAAGTTATGAGGAGGGCCAGCCTTGGGCACAATGGGCAGATATAGCACGCAGCAAGCAGCCTCTAGATGGACAGCAGATCGCGGCAGAAAGGCACCCATGGCCACAGAAGACACCACCACGAACAACCGCGTCATCATCACCGTGCTGGGCTCCGACCGCCCAGGCATCGTTGCGGCCGTCACCGGCGCCCTGGCTGACGGCCAGGCCAACATCCTGGACATCTCGCAGACCATCCTCCAGGGCACCTTCACGATGACCATGCTCGTGGAGCTCCTGGGCGGCAGCGAGTCCTTCTCTGCCATCAAAGACAAGCTCGATGCCCTCCAGGAACAGCTCGGCGTGCAGATAACCATGCAGCGCGAGGACGTCTTCCGCTTCATGTACCGCCTCTAGCGCCGGCGGGCCGGGGTCTCTCCCTAGGGCGACCCCTACGGTCGCGCGGCACTTGTTCGCCCCTGTGGCGAGAAGGGAGAAGGACCGATGCCTGACCTCTCCGACAAGCAAACCACGAAGGTTTCCCTTCCCCGTACCCTGGGTTCGCTGGACACCTCCGCCCTCGAGCGCGTGGTCGATGCCTACCCCATGCCCTCCGTGGCCCTGGGGCTCCCGCCTGTTTCGGATGAGCTCTACCATGGTTACGAGTCGGTGGACGCCGTGGACCCGGCCCTCTACGACAAGTACGACGTCAAGCGGGGCCTGCGCAACGCGGATGGGTCGGGCGTGCTGGTGGGCCTCACCACCATCTCGAGCGTGCATGGCTACAACAAGGTCGACGGCAAGGTGGTGCCCGACGAGGGCGACCTGATCTATCGCGGCTACCACATCGCCGACCTTGTCCACGCGCCGCAGATGGAGGACCGCTTTGGCTACGAGGAGGTGGCCTACCTCCTCATGACGGGGCAGCTGCCCACCCGCGAGCAGCTCAACGACTTCCGCGCCCGCATCGACTCGCGCCGGCAGCTCCCCGAGGGCTACCTGCACATCTTCCCGCGCAGGACCTACTCGGCCTCCATCATGAACGTCCTGCAGCGCACGACCCTGCTGCTCTACGCCTTCGACCCCACGCCCGATGACACCTCGCCCGTGCACGAGATCGACGTGGCGCTCTCGCTCCTGGGCCGCTGGCCCCGCATCGCGGCGGTGGCCCAGGCGGCCAACACCGCCGTGGAAAACGAGACGCGCCTGCGCGTCCCGCCCGTGCGTGAGGGTTACTCGGTGGCCGAGACCGTGCTCGACGCCATCCGCGGCGACGAGGGCTTCTCGCACGACGAGGCCATGATGCTGGACCTCATGCTCATGCTCCACGCCGAGCATGGCGGCGGCAACAACTCGACCTTCTCGTGCCGCGTGCTCTCCTCGTCGGGTACCGACGCCTACTCGGCCTACGCCGCGGCCATCGGGTCGCTCAAGGGTCCCAAGCATGGCGGTGCCAACGCCAAGGTGGGCGCCATGATCGAGGACATCGCCACCCACGTGCAGGACTGGGACAACGACGACGAGCTCGCGGGCTACCTCACGCAGATCGTGACGGGCCAAGCTTTCGACCACTCCGGCCTCATCTATGGCTTGGGCCATGCCGTGTACACCCTCTCTGACCCCCGCGCGCAGCTCGTGAAGAAGTACGCGCGCAAGATCGCGGCCCAGAAGGGCGCCGAGGAGCGCATGAAGCTGATCGAGAGCATCGAGCGGCTGGGTCCCCAGGTCATGCGCGACGCCCGCGGCATCACCAAGCCCATCTGCGCAAACATAGACCTCTACACCGGCTTCGTGTACTCCATGCTGGGGCTGCCGCAGACCCTCTACACGCCCATCTTTGCCATGGCGCGCCTGGCTGGCTGGACCGCCCACCGCATGGAGGAGCTCTATGGCGCCGGGCGCATCATCCGGCCGGCCTATAATCGCGTCATGGACATGCGGGACTACGTACCCATATCGCAGAGGAGCTAGCTGGTGGGGAACGCGGAGGGGGACGCGGCTCAGGAGGTGCGCGGCAACGTGTGCGGTGGCGAGGTGCGCGGCGGCGACGTGCGGGTCGTCCTTGCCGACATGGACGACACCTTCCTCGCGAGCGACAAGGGCATCCCGCCGGAGAACCTCCAGGCGCTCGACCTCTTGGCCGAGCGGGGGATTCCCTTCGTGCCCTGTACGGGTCGGCCCTTCCTGGCCCTGCCCCAGGAGGTGCTGGCACACCCAGCCACCCGCTATGCCGTGGCGATCAACGGCACGAGCGTCTATGCCATGCCCTCGCGGCAACTGGTCCTGGACCGCAGCGTGGGGACGGCGCGGGCCCGTGCGATCTACGGGCGGGTGCGGGATCTGCCGGCCACCTACGACATCTATGCGGATGGCAGGATCTACTGCACCCGGCAGTCCTGGGAGCTCCTGGGCTCGCTGGACATAGATCCTGTGCAGCGTGACTTCATGCAGGGCATCCGCACGCCCATGGACCTGCCGGTGGAGCAGATCCTGGACGCGGTGGGTCCCGTGGGCCGGGTGGGCATGTACTGGCACCCGGGCGACGAGGCCACGGCGGAGGCGGCGAGGGCGGCGGCCCTGGAGGACCCGACGCTCAGGGTCACGACCTCCCTGCCCTTTGGGATGGAGGTGCTCGATGTCCGCGTGTCCAAGGGAACGGCGCTGGTCTGGCTCTGCGAGCATCTGGGCATTCCGCAGGAGGCTTCCATGGCCTTTGGTGACTCCATGAACGACCTGGAGATGATCCAGGCGGCAGGCGTGGGCGTGGCCATGGCCAATGGCGAGCCCGCCGTGCGCCAGGCCGCCGACCTGGTGGCCCCCACGAACGACGAGGCGGGCTTCTTCGCCGTCGTCCGCCGGCTCCTGGCCTAGCGGCACGCGTGACGGACGTGTAGGGGGTTGTTCCCCGCATGGCATGGGGCGTCGGCAGGGGTTCCGCGCCGTATGCATCGTCCTGCTTGTGATTGCGCGCCCGATGCACCAGATATGCCGCCAATAAGGGCCCGTCTTGGTGCATCTGGCGCGACATTGCGGTGAGCCCGATGCAACGAGCGCGGAATTGTCTGCTGGTGACTCGTGGGGCGTGTCACGGCCGAGGGGATGGCCCCTTGGCCCGGCAGTGAGCCAAGGGGCCATCCCCTCGGATTTGGCACCATAGACGTTGTGGGGTGCGCTTCGGGCCTAGTCCTCGCTGTCCTCCGAGTCGTCCTCGTCATCCTCGGAGTCGATCACGAGCGGGCGGAAGCTCGCGGTGTCGCCGCCCACGACCTCGTGCTCGGTCTCCTCCACGACCTCGGCGTGCTCGTCGGTCATGCGCTCGGAGAAGATGTCGCCCTCGTCCTCCGTGCCGGCCTTCTGCGTAGCGTCCTCCGCGGGCTTCTGGGGCACGGGCAGGCTGCCGGTGCCGTTGGGACCCACGATGCGGGTGAGCTTGTGCTGGCGCTTGGTCTTGCCGAAGAGCGGCACGTACTCGAAGATCAGGTTGGAGTTCTCCAGGCCGTACCACCTGGCGGGCGAGCCGCACAGCTGGCGGATGGCGTACTTGGTGTTGATGATGCGGGCGTTGGCGCCGGAGATGTCGGACTCGGGCGAGAGCACCTTGCGGATCATGCAGAAGCGGAAGTCACCCACGGTGCCGTGGTCGCGGTAGATCGAGTACTTGTGGTCCTGGGGGGCCAGCTGGTTGTGCTGCACGAGGTCGGCCACGATCTGGTAGAGGTAGGTGTTTATCCGCTGGTTGACCTTGAAGCCCAGGCGCAGCTGGACCTTGAAGCAGAAGTCGGTGCCAAAGTCGTTGACGATGTACTCGTGGGTGTAGGGGTCGTTGGTCACCTGCACGTTGAGGAAGTAGTAGGCCTTGGCGCGCTTGGGGCGCTTGTCCAGGATCGAGTAGAGGATGTCGCGGTCCAGCTTGTCGGTGGAGCTGTCGTTGGTCAGGAAGACCAGGTTGTCGGCGATGTAGGGGTAGGAGTCGTCGTGAGACAGGTCGAAGAGCTGGTCCAGGTAGCTCTGGACGGGCAGGTAGACCGTCTGGGTGCGCTCTATGGCGGTGCCGCGGCGCCACACGTACATCACGAAGAAGATCGCAGCGGCCATGAGCACGGTGAAGTAGCCGCCGTGCATGAACTTGGTGAGGCTCGAGAAGAAGAACATGAACTCGATGGCACCAAAGAAGGCCGCGAAGACCACGGCAAGGCCCGTCTGGTAGCGCACCTTGGAGAGGTACATGAAGAGCAGGAGGGTGGTCATGAGCATGGTCACCGTGATGGCCAGGCCGTAGGCCGCCTCCATGGCGGAGGAGCGCTTGAAGAAGAGGACCACGAAGATGCAGGCCACCCACATGATGTTGTTCACGAGCGGGATGTAGATCTGGCCCTTGGTCTCGGAGGGGTAGTTGATGCGCATGTGGGGCATGAGATCCAGGCGGATGGCCTCCGACACGATGGAGTAGGAGCCGGTGATGAGGGCCTGGGAGGCGATGATGGCCGCGAAGGTGCAGAGGATCACGGCGAACACGCGGATGTTCTCGGGGACCGTCTGGAAGAAGGGGTTGAGGTCCTCGGCGGCGTAGAGGGCGGTGTTGCCTTGGTTGGCCAGGATCCAGGCGCCCTGGCCCAGGTAGTTGAGGATCAGGCACGCCTTGACGAAGGGCCAGGTGGCATAGATGTTGGGCTTGCCCACATGGCCCATGTCGGAGTAGAGGGCCTCGGCGCCGGTGGTGCAGAGGAAGACGTTGCCCAGCACCATGAGGCCGGCGGCGTTGATGGAGCCGTCAAAGAGGAAGGCGATGCCGCGCACGGGGTTGAAGGCGCGCAGGACGTTGAGGTCCAGGCCCACGTTGGCGATGCCCACGATGCCCAGGAAGAGGAACCACACGAGCATGACGGGGCCAAAGAGCTTGCCGATGGTGGAGGTCCCGGCCTTCTGCATGGAGAAGAGGATGCAGAGGATGATGATGGTGATCACGATGACGATGTTCTGGTTCTCGCCGATGATGGCGTAGAAGAAGTCGATCGTGCGCAGGCCCTCGATGGCCGTAGTCACCGTGACGGCCGGCGTGAGGATGCCGTCTGCCAGAAGGGCCGCGCCGCCTATCATGGCGGGGATGATCAGCCACTTGCCGCAGCGGCGCACGAGGGAGTAGAGCGCGAAGATGCCGCCCTCGTTGTGGTTGTCGGCCTTCATGGCCACGAGCACGTACTTGACGGTGGTTATCAGCGTGATCGTCCAGATGACGAGCGAGAGGGCGCCGAGGACCGTGTCCATGGTCATGGTCTGGATGCCGCCGTTGTCGGCCATGATGGCCTTGAGGGTGTACATGGGGCTGGTGCCGATGTCGCCGTACACGACACCGAGCGCCACAAGGATCATTCCCGCAGAGAGGGGGATGCCGGCGCTCTTGGCGCGGCGCTTCTTCTCTCCCTCGACCGTAGTCTGGGTTGTCATGATGCTCCTGACGTTATCCGTGCTCACCGCTCTGTCGAGCCCTACGAACTAATCAATGTAGCACTTGTGTAGGTGCCTTGTGTGGTGGGCCTGAAGGGTTCCTGTAAGCCTATGGGGGCTACGGGACATTAATTCCTGGGCATGTTGGGATGGGACCGAATCGGGGTGGGATGGGACCGAGGCGGGGAAGACGTCCTTCTTGCCCTCGGCGTAGAATGACACGCGGAACAGACACCCATCCGAAAGGAGCATCCCTTGGCAGACGAGAAGGACCAGGTGCAGCAGGCCTCCCAGCAGGCGACCCCGCAGGGCGCCTCGGGCGTGAGCAAGAGCGCCTACGTTACGGTGGACGCGGGGCCGCGTGCCCAGGTGCCGCCGGCGGCCTCGGCGCGCCTCGTGTGGACCGACGGCGAGCGCAGCCTGGACTACGTGGCCACGGCCGGCCACGTGGACGTGCGGGCAAACGACAACCGCCTCAAGTCCCAGATGTTCGCCCTCTCCTACGTGGTGGTGGACAGCGAGGGCAAGGCGGACCGCACCCGTCCCGTGACCTTTGCCTACAACGGTGGCCCCGGCTCGGCCTCCGTGCCCATCAACTTTGGCGGCATCGGCCCCAAGCGCGTGGAGACGGACGGCATGAGCCACCTGGCGCCGGGCGCCGCCTGCGTGGACAACCCCTGCACCATCCTGCCCGACACGGACCTCGTGTTCCTGGACGCGCCGGGCACGGGCTGGTCGGTCGTGGCCGACGGTACCGAGCCCTCCGAGCTCTTTGGCGTGGACGCCGACGCCGACGCCTTCGCGCGTGCGATCATCTGCTGGCTGGAGCAGAACCACCGATGGACCAGCCCCGTCTACATCTTCGGCGAGTCCTACGGCACCGTGCGCAACGCCGTGCTGGCGCGCGTCCTGGGCGAGAAGGGCGTCAAGGTCACGGGCATCGTCATGCTCTCCGCCATCTGGGACTGGGTGCAGACCCTGCCCGGCGAGGACCTCTACTACCTGGGCATGATGCCCACCTACGCCGCGGCGGCCCAGTACTTCGGCAAGGCCGGCCAGGGCGTGGACGAGGACGAGTGGTTCGACCGCGCCATGGACTGGGCCGAGGACGTCTACGCGCCGGCGCTTCTGCGCGGCGACCGCCTGGGCGAGGAGCGGGAGCGCGAGGTGGCCGAGGAGCTGGCCGGCTTCGTCGGCCTGCCGGCGGACTACCTGGTGCTCAAGCACCTGCGCGTGGACCTGACCGAGTACCGCCTTAAGGTCCTGGAGGCCGAGCGCCAGGTGTGCGGCCGGCTGGACATGCGCTTCGTTAGCGACGCCCCCAGCCCCGCCCAGCTGGACATCAACTGGGTGGCCGCCGAGGACGCGGCCGACGACGCCGTGGACGCCGTGTGGGAGCACGCCTTCCGCGCCTTCGTGTCCGACGAGCTGGGCTACCAGGGCCTGCCCATCTACATGGGCCAGAACTACGAGGCCGTGGGCACCAAGTGGAGCTGGGACCACGAGGAGCCCGGCACCGGCTACGGCAAGGTGGGCGCCCCCAACGTGACGGTGGACCTGGCGACGGCCCTGCGCCGCAACCCCACCTGCAAGCTCTGCGTGATCGGCGGGCGCTATGACGCGGCCACGACCTTCTGGAACGTGCGCCACGACCTGGCCTGCCAGTTCCTCTCCGCCGGCCTCAAGGACCGCGTGACCTGGCTGCGCTACGGCTGCGGCCACATGGCCTACGTGGACGTGCCCACGCTGGAGGCCATGGCCCGCGACCTGCACGAGTTCTACGCCAAGCGATAAGGTCGCCGGGCCCGTTGCCTACGGCTCCAGGCGTGGGCAACCCCCACAGTCGGTCCCAGAGGGGCCCCGAACCCACAGTTGCCCGCATCCCCGGATGTGGGCAACTCGCGTCTTGGGGGCGATAAGGGCCCCGGCGGGCTTGTTGCCCACGTCCGGGGATGTGGGCAACTCATGTCTCGCGGGCGATAAGGGCCTCGGCGGGCTTGTTGCCCCCGCCCCCGCATGTGGGCAACTCCCGCCACCGGGCCAAGAAGGGCCACGCCGGGCCTGTTGCCCCCGCCCCCGCATGTGGGGAACTCCCGCTGCCGGGCCAAGAAGGGCCTCGGCGGGCTTGTTGCCCCCGCCCCCGCATGTGGGGAACTCCCGCCTACACCGCCACGTGGCGCACTAGGTAGCAGTGGTGGATCTTTGGGTTGCGGGCAAAGTCCTCGGGGATGGTCTGGGCCGTGATGTCCTCGAGCTCGACCCCGGCGCGGGCGAGCTTCTCCACGTCCGGCTTGAAGGTGCGCAGGTTGCACGAGAAGACCGCGATGCCGTTGCGCGTGAGCAGGCGGCTCACGTTGATGAGGAGCTCGGCGTGGTCGCGCTGGACGTCCCAGGACCGCTCGCCCATGGACTTGGAGTTGGAGAAGGTCGGCACGTCGCAGAATATGAGGTCCCAGCGGTTGGCCGAGTGGCGCTGCTCGCCCACCCAGGAGAGGACGTCGGCGCGCACGTACTCGTGGTTCTCGCCGGCGAAGCCGTTGCGCTCCATGTTGCGCCGGGCCCAGTCGAGGGAGGGCCGACTCATGTCCACGGTGGTCGTGAACTTGGCGCCGCCGTCCGCGGCGTACACGGTGGCCGTGCCCGTGTAGGCAAAGAGGTTGAGGAAGCGCTTGGAGCCGCGGGTGTCCTTCATCATCTCGCGCAGCATGGCGCGGGTGTCGCGGTGGTCGAGGAAGATCCCGCAGTCCAGGCGGCTGGAGAAGTTGACCTCGAAGGTCAGGCCTCCCTCGTCCACCAGGTGGGCGCCTCGGGGCAGCTTGAGCGAGATGGCGCCCTTCTGCCGGTGCTCCCAGCGGCGCTGGTCCGAGAAGTGCGGGCCTGCCCCTCCCTCCGCCTCGGCGGCGTACTGCGAGCCGCCGCGGGACTTGGTGCGCACGCGCAGGCTCACGTTCGCGGGAGCCACGTCGAGCACGCGTGGCGTGATGGCCAGCACGTCGAGCAGGCGGCGGTGGGCGAGGTCCAGGTCCACGCCCTTGGGCGCGGCGTACTCGGAGATGGAGACCCAGCGGCCGGGCGTCTCGGGCGTGCCCTCGTAGAGCTCGATGGACACGGCGTAGTCGGGCAGGTCGGCGTCGTACACGCGGTAGCAGGTCACGTCCTCGCGGCGGGCCCACTTGGCGCGGAGCTTGGCGGCCTTGGCCAGGCGCGCGGCAAACTGGTCGGAGGCGGGCACGAGCACGGGCAGGGCCTCGCCGCGCACGGTCACGGTGGGACGGGCCGCGGGGGCGGCGTCCATGCTCGCCTCGTCGTAGGCGCGCAGGGTGGCGGGGGAGTTGCCGTAGGCTATGGGGATGGCACCCGCGCTCTCCTGGCCCAGGGCTGCGTCCACGGCTGGATCGGGGGTGATGAGGGCGAGCCTGCGGCCGGCCGCCGTGGCGAGCACGGGCAGGGCCGCGGCCTCCTGGGCCAGGTCGTCGGCGGGAAGCCAGGTGAGGTCCGCGACCACCGGAGCCTGGGGGCCGGCCAGCTCCACGGCCTGCGTGAGCGGCACGAAGCTCAGGCGGTCCGCCACCTGGGGCATGCCGGCGGCACGCAGCATCTGGCGGGCCGAGGCCTCGGCGCCACGGCGGTCGTCCGCCACCACGAGCGTCACGGGGTTCTGGGCGCCGGTGGCAGCACGCTCGTCCGCCTCGGAGAGGAGGGCCTGCCAGGTGGCGGCGTCGTGGCCGCCCCAGCCGGTCATGCCCCAGCGCGCGCGGGCGAGGCCGGGGGCGCGGTCGAGGGCCTGGCCGGCGGCCTCGCACGCCAGGGTCCCGGCGCCCGACCACAGGACGGCCAGGGTGGGGTCGTCGTGGCGCAGGTCGCGGAACCAGTAGATCCCCTCCAGCAGGGCCGAGGCGTAGTCGGCACGCAGGGGGGCTATGGGGGAGCGGTCTGTGCGGGCGGCGTCGTAGCCGCGACGGAAGAGCGGCTCACCCGAGAGGTCGATGCCCACGGTCGCGCGGTCGCGGGCTATGTGGACGGTCACGCCCACGTCGGGCGAGGCCGGGTCGCTCACGGGCCGGGCGCCGCGGCGGGCCAGCAGGCGGTCGTTCAGGGCGTCGCGGGTGCGCAGGGTCGTGAACTGGGTGTTCTTGAGGGTGTCGCTCACGCCCGAGGCGTCGATGGCAAAAGTCGCGCCCATGGGGAGGTGGTCCTCCCAGGGGATGGCGGAGAGGCCCTGGTAGAGCTCGTCGGCGTCGCGGGCGCCCACGCGCGCGATGGTGCAGATCACGCGGGATGCCAGGCGCGACCACAGGCAGGCGCGGTAGGCGTCCGCCAGCGTGCCCTCGAAGGACACCTGGCCCCTGTTCTGGCGCAGGTGCCCGATGCCTAGCGAGCCGAGCTCGCCCACCAGCAGGCGCTCGAGACCCTTGGGGCAGGTGGCAAGAAACTCCATGGTGCGTCCTCTTCGATCGAAGCCGGCGCTCCCGCGCCCGTGCGCCCCCAATCATAGGGTGAGAAGCCCGCGACGTGGCAGCGCTTGTCCGTGCGCACGGGAAAACCGGACGGCCGGCGGAATTGACGTCTGCAGAGCTGGCCGCACGGATAGAATCATGCTAGGTGTGAAAGCTCGGCGCGCGCCCCGCGCGCCACGACGAACCAGGGGGTTACACATGGACGCAAGTGTTGAGGCCACCGTCAAGCTCTGGGCCGAGAACGTCACCGACCCGGACCTCAAGGCCGAGCTCGAGGAGCTCATGAAGCCCGGCAACGAGGAGCAGCTCAACGACGCCTTCTACCGCAACCTGGAGTTCGGCACGGCCGGCCTGCGCGGCACGCTGGGTGTGGGCACCAACCGCATGAACGTCTACGTGGTGGCCCAGGCCACCCAGGGCGTGGCCAACTACCTCAACGCCCACTACGACCACCCCACGCTGGCCCTGGCCCGCGACTCCCGCCTCAAGGGCGAGGACTTCCAGAAGGTGGCCGCCGGCGTCCTGGCCGCCAACGGCGTGCACGTGTACGTGTACCCGCGCATCGAGCCCGTCCCCACCCTGTCCTTCGCGGTGCGCTACCTGCACACCTCCGCGGGCATCGTCCTCACGGCCTCCCACAACCCCGCCCAGTACAACGGATACAAGGTCTACAACGACAACGGCGGCCAGATCGCCAACGAGGCCGCTGACGAGATCTCTGCCTCCATCGCCCAGACGCCCGTCTTCGGCGGCGTCAAGATGATGGACTTCGACGAGGGCCTCAAGCAGGGCCTGATCGAGTGGACGCCCGAGGAGGTCCTGGACTCCTTCATCGAGAACGTCAAGAAGGTCTCCGTCCCCGGCTTCAAGGCCCCCGAGGGCTACAAGGTCGTCTACACCCCGCTCAACGGCACCGGCATGGAGTGCGTGACCCGCATCCTCAAGGAGATCGGCGTCAACGACGTGGAGGTCGTGCCCGAGCAGAAGGACCCGGACGGCAACTTCCCCACCTGCAAGTACCCCAACCCCGAGTTCCGCGCCGCCCTCGAGCTCGCCCTCAAGCTGGCCGACGAGGTCAAGCCCAACCTCGTGGTCGCCACCGACCCCGATGCCGACCGCATGGGCACCGCCATCCCGCACAACGGCGAGTACGTCCTTCTCTCCGGCAACGAGATGGGCGTCCTCCTCATGGACTGGCTCATCAAGATGGCCGAGCAGCGCGGCGAGGACCCCAAGACCAAGGTGGCCGTCTCCACGATCGTCTCGTCCGTGATGCCCGACGCCCTGGCGCGTGACCACGGCTTCGAGATGCGCCGCGTGCTCACCGGCTTCAAGTACATTGGCGACCAGATCGACCAGCTCAAGGACGAGGGCGAGGAGGACCGCTACCTCATGGGCTTCGAGGAGTCCTACGGCTACCTCGTGGGCACCCACGCTCGCGACAAGGACGCCATCGTGGCCGTCGAGATGTGCGTCGAGATGGCTGCCTACTACGCCGAGAAGGGCATGGACCTCTACGAGGCCATGGAGGAGCTGTACAAGAAGTACGGCTACTACCTCAACGGCACCGTGAACGCCCAGTTCCCGGGTGCCGCCGGCGCCGAGCGCATGAAGGAGATCATGGACGGCCTGCGCGCGAAGCCGCTGACCGAGATCGCCGGATACAAGGTCACCGGCATGACCGACTTCGCCACCGGTCCCGAGATGCCGCGCGTCTCCGGCCTGCAGAAGGAGGCCCCGCAGAACCTGCCGCCCGCGAATGTGATCGAGTACCGTCTGGAGGACGACAACAAGGTCATCTTCCGTCCGTCCGGCACCGAGCCCAAGGTCAAGGCCTACCTCTTTGCCAAGGGTGCCACGCGCGCCGACGCCGAGGCCGTGCGCGCCAAGCTCCAGGAGGCCGCCGAGGGCATCCTCAAGTAGTCGTCACCGCAAGCAAGTGAGAAGGGCCCCGCACCAGCTCAGGTGCGGGGCCCTCTGTTGTGCGGGCACTAGGGGGTACTCCCCTGCTGCCCGGTCCTACTCGGTCGTGGTCGTGGTCGCCGTGCTGCTTGCGCTGTCGTCCGCCTCCTCGGGCTGGGTGCCTTCCTTCACGGCATAGAAGGTGTCGCAGGCGCTGGCGATGGTGGCCGAGGACCACTGGTGGGTGGCGGCGCTGGGGTCCGTGGGGTCGAAGACCTGCACGGTGCCGTTCTCGTTCTCGGTGTAGGCAACCACCCAGTGGGCCGCCGAGTCGTCGCCCAGGGTGCCGGCCTTGGCCTCCACGAGGAGGTAGGTCCCCGCGTCGAGCACGGAGGTCACGTTGGAGTCGGACGAGGTGTAGTCCTGGACCTCGAGCCCCAGGTCGGTCAGCTTCTGGGCCACGAAGTCGGGGGAGAGGTGCGACTCGCCGCCGTTGAAGCCGCCGCTCGCGGCCATCTGGGCTATGGTCGCCGGCGTCTGGTCGGCCCTGCCGGTAAGGCCCATGTAGGCCATGGCCACGGCCGTGGGCCCGGAGCCCGTGACGGCCAGCGGGTGCCCGTCGTAGTCCACGCCACCCCAGCGGGAGTCCCAGCAGTAGAGCTCGGGGATCCTGCCCTTGGTCACGGAGTCGCCGTAGTCCTGGGCGGCCTTATCGGAGTCTGGGTAGGATGCCACGAAGTCGATGGCGTCCGGCTGGGCCACGGCAAGGTCGATGAGGGTGGTGTCGGGGTAGCGGCTGGCGTTCTGCGCTATCCAGGCGAACTTCTCGTTGCGGTCCAGGGTGGGGGAGAACTTGTTCGTCACGTCATCGGAGACGTCCGCCGACACGCGGGCGTCCAGCTGGTTGACCTTCTCCTCCTCCTTCTGGGTGGAGCAGGAGCTCACGCAGCTGCTCACGAGGAAGACGGCCACGACCACGAGGACCACGATGGCCACGAGCAGGACGATCGCGCGCGGCTCCAAGCGGCGCAGGCGCTGCGAGAAGGTCTGCGGGCGTGCGCCGAGGTTGAGCTCGCGCACCTGGTTGGTGCGGCGGGGCCGGCTGGCGCTGTTGGAACGGCCGCGGGACCCGTTGCGTCCCTGCTGGGGGCGTTGGCCTCGGCCCGCGCCCGACGTGCGCGACCTCTGGCTGCCGGAGTATCCGGCGGAGCGGGACCTGCCGTCAGCGCGGCGGTCGTTTCCTTGGCGCGGCACGTCCGACCGCGTGCGTCGGTAGGGGTCGTCGTATGGCATGAGTCCTCCGGAGTTCGCAGTGTTGCCGACCTGTGGCGCCGCATGACGCGCCCAGGGTGCGGTTGAATCAGAGCATACAACCAAAGCGCGTGCGTCTGGGCCTTGGATACGTCAGCGTGTGATATGCGACCGCTCAGGCCGCGGATTGTGAACGATTGGGGTTGCGAGTCCACACGCTTCCTCCGCAATGTATAATCTATCGCCCATATACAGGTGGCTGAGTACGGCGAGGTCACGTCCGGTGTCGCGAGGGGGAAGTCGTGAAGCGCAGGAACGGCAGGCAGGATGCCATCCGGGAGATAGTACGCAGCTCCTCGGTGCGCACGCAGCGGGCTCTGGTGGACGAGCTGCAGGCACGGGGCTTCGCCTGCACGCAGGCCACCGTCTCGCGCGACATCGCCGATATGGGTCTCCGCAAGCTCCCGGAGGGCATCTACGTGCTCGCCGAGGATCTGCACCTGCAACGCATGCTGTCTGAGTTCGTGGTGGACGTCCTGCGCGCCCAGAACCTCGTGGTGGTCAAGTGCCAGCCGGGCACGGCCTCGGGCGTGGCGGCCGCCATCGACGACGCGGGCCTCGCACACACCCTGGGATCGGTGGCCGGGAACGACACGGTGCTCGTGATCGTGGAGGACGAGGAGTGCGCCGAGGGCCTGCAGGCGCTCATCAGCAAGCTGGGCAACACGCGCTGACAAGGACCGGCCGGTGGCTCTGGGCCGGCGGGTTGGCCCCTCGGACCGGCTCTGGCCTTGGGCCCTGGACCCTGGCCTTGGAAGGGTTCCGGTGGCGCAGACCCTGACAGAGAGGGTTCCGACAGAGAGGGTTCCGGCAAACAAGGGAGGGCCCCACGTCCAAGGCGTGGGGCTCTCCTCGTCATGCTGTGGGGGCTTGTTCCTGAGGGCCTATTCCGTGGCGGCCGCCTCGCCGCCGGCACCGGTGCCACCGCCCGTGCCACCGCCTGCGCCGGTCCCGCCGCCGGTGGCAGTGCCACCTCCGGTGCCGGTTCCGCCGCCGCCGGTGCTCGCGCCGCCGCCGGTGCCGGTCCCGCCGCCCGTACCCGTTCCGGTCCCGGTGCCCGTGGTCGAACCGCCGGCCGAGGTGCCCGTGCCGGTACCGTTACCGGTCGTGGTGGTCGTGCTGGTGGTAGAGGTGGAGCGGGTGTTCTCGCTCACGGAGGTCACGACCTCATAGGTCTTGGAGGTGCCAGGGAAGTCCCAGGAGTCGTTGGACTTGTATGCCACCGTCTCCTTGGTGGTGGGGAAGGAGCCAGCCTCCATGTTTGCGCAGACCTTGTTCATGAAGTCGGTCCAGATGAACTGGCAGGTGTTCTGCGTGGAGCCTTCCACGCCGCCACGGATGGTCACCATCGTGTTGGACTTGTTTGGGTAGCCGGTCCAGACCACGGTGGTGAGCTGCGGGGTGTAGGCGCAGATCCAGAGGTTCTCGGCGTTGTCGGAGGTGCCGGTCTTGCCCGCCACGGGCTGCTTGCCGGTGAAGTAGGACCGGATGGTGCTGCCGGTGCCGCTGGTGATGACGCCCTTGAGCACGTCCGTCACGGCCTCGGCCACCGCCGCGGAGACCGCCTGCGTGGGGTTGTCCTGGTGCTCGTAGACCACGTTGCCGTTGCGGTCCTCGATGCGGGTGATCACCACGGGGTCGCGGTGCACGCCGCTGGAGGCCAGGGTGGAGTAGGCCTCGCACATCTCGATGGGGGCCACGTTGACGGCACCCAGGGTGATGGAGGGATAGGCGTCCAGGTGGGAGTCGATGCCCAGGGCGTGTGCCATGTCTACGATCTTCTGGGCGCCGATGGCTACGGCCACCTGGGCGTAGGCGGTGTTGGACGAGATCCACGTGGCGCTCTCCAGGGAGCGGATGCCGTAGTTGTGGTTCTCGAAGTTCTGCACCAGCCAGGTGGGGGTCACCTGCATGGGCGAGGTGCAGTTGAGGGTCACGTTGGGGTTCATTCCCTCGTTGATGGCGGCCGCGAGGGTGATGGTCTTGAAGGACGAGCCCGTCTGCACCTGGGCCTGGGTGGCCAGGTTGAATTGGCTCGTGTTGTAGTCGCGGCCGCCCACCATGGCGCGCACGTAGCCGTTGGAGTTGTCTATGCACACGAGCGCGGAGGAGAGCTCGCCGTTCTGGAAGGAGTCCAGGCGCGAGGCCACGGCGTCCTCGGCCGCCTTCTGGTACTCGGGGTCGAGGGTGGTGTAGACCTTGAGCCCGCCCTGGAGCACCGTGTCGGAGTCGAAGTCCTGCAGGAGCAGGCTCTTCACGTAGTCCGTGAAGTAGGGATAGTCGCCCACGGGGTCGGTGAGCTGGCCGGGGTTGAGCTGGAGCTCCTCGGCCTGGGCCGCGTCGTGCTCTTCCTGGGAGATGTCGCCTGCGGAGAGCATGCGGTCGAGGACGACGTTGCGCCTCTTCACGGCGGCGTCGGGGTTGACGGTGGGGTCGTAGTAGGTGGGGGAGTTGGGCAGGCCGATGAGGAGGGCGGCCTCGGCCAGGGTGAGCTCGTTGGCGTGCTTGTTGAAGTAGGTGATGCTGGCGGCCTCGATGCCGTAGGCGCCGTTGCCGTAGTAGATCGTGTTGAGGTACATGTTGAGGATCTGGTTCTTGGAGAACTCCTTCTCCATCTGGATCGCGATGTAGGCCTCGCGGACCTTGCGCTTGAGGGTGCGGTCGAACTGCTCGTCGGAGAGGACGGTGTTCCTCACCAGCTGCTGGGTGATGGTGGAGGCGCCCTCGGAGCCGCCGGCGAGCTGGACCACCACGGCACGGGCGATGCCCTGCGGGTCCACGCCGTTGTGGGTGTAGAAGCGGATGTCCTCGGTGTCCACGGTGCCCTTGACCACGTACTCCGAGATGTCGGAGAGGTCCACGGAGCGGCGCTTCTGGAGGTAGAAGTCCACGATCTTGTTGCCGTCGGCGTCGTAGACCTTGGTGGGCTCGGCCACCAGGTAGGAGTCTGCCGACTGGTAGTCCGGCAGGTCCTGGAGCCAGGACTCCACGAGCGCCCCCACCGAGAGGGAGACCGCCACGATGAACAGCGTTATGAAGCCGAACACGCCGGCTATGCCGAAGCCGATGACGTGCGTGCGGGAATGCTTGTGAGCCCTGCGGGTTCTGATGCCCATGTGCCCTCCTTGCCATAAGTGGCACCAGTATAGATGGACTGGGCGGAAACCGCCCGACGGGCCGCTCGGGGGCACTGGGTCAACACATCGGGTTCGCCCCGCGCCAAAAGTGTCTGACACTTTCGGCACACCCGCGCGTGCTATCCTCTCTCTCACTTATGTACGCACGACGAATCCTGGAGGGCGGAGTTTTGCTGCCAGTCGAAGAGCAGATGAAGGTCATCATGTCGGGCACCATGCAGGTGGTTCCCGAAGACGAGCTGAGGAAGAAGCTTGAGCGGGGCGTACCCCTCAACATCAAGCTGGGCGTGGACCCCACCAGCCCCGACCTGCACCTCGGCCACGCCGTGCCCCTGCGCAAGATGCGCCAGTTCCAGGACCTGGGCCACAACGTCACGCTGATCATAGGCAACGGCACGGCCCTCATCGGCGACCCGTCCGGTCGCGACTCCACCCGCCCGCCCCTCACGGAGGAACAGGTTGAGGCCAACGCCAAGACCTACGTGGCCCAGGCCATGAAGGTCCTTGACCCCGAGAAGACCAAGATCGTCCACAACGGCGACTGGCTCAAGCCCCTCAACCTGGCCGAGATGCTCAAGCTCATGAGCCAGTTCAACGTGGCCCGCATCCTGGAGCGCGAGGACTTCCGCAAGCGCTACGACGCCGGCCAGTCCATCGCCCTGCACGAGTTCATCTACCCCGTGCTGCAGGCCTATGACTCCGTGGTCGTAAAGGCCGACGTGGAGATGGGCGGCAACGACCAGATCTTCAACCTCCTGGCCGGCCGCGACCTCATGCGCGCCATGGGCATGGAGCCCCAGGTGGCGCTCACGATGCCGCTCCTCGTGGGCACCGATGGCGTGAAGAAGATGTCCAAGAGCTACAAGAACTACGTGGGTCTGACCGACGAGCCCACCGACATGTACGGCAAGGTCATGAGCCTGACCGACGAGCTCGTGCCCATGTACTACCGCCTGTGCTCCACCTGCCCGCTCGAGGAGGTCGACGAGATCGACCGGGCCTATAAGGACGGCACTGCCGACCCCTACGCCCTCAAGCGCGCCCTGGCCCGCAACATCGTGGACCTCTACCACGGCGCTGGCGCGGGCGACAAGGCCCAGGCCGACTGGGACGGCACCTTCAAGAAGAACCAGGCCCCCGAGGACACGCCGGAGTTCCCGCTCTCGGTCGTGCAGGTGAATGACGAGGGCAAGGTCTACCTGGGCAAGCTCCTGGTGGACCTGAAGATCGCCGGCTCGGCTGGCGAGGCGCGCAGGCTCGTGGATGGCGGCGGCGTGAAGATCGACGGCCAGGCCGTGGCTCCCAAGCAGTACAACGTGGATCCCGCGGTTCTGCGCGAGGGTACCGAGATCCAGGCCGGCAAGCGCCGCTGGGCTAGGCTGGTGTAGGGCGGCCTGGCTGCTGGCGAAGGTCTGACGGCGGTCTGATGGCCGGCGCCAGGGGCTTTGGACGGTGAGCAAACGGGCTCCCGTGGCGGGCAAATGGGCCTCCGCCGCGGGAGCCCTTTTGTGGGCCGCAAACGTGCTCCGCTGGCGGGCAAACGTGCGGAACCGCGTAGCTAACGTGCAGGTCCGCGGGGCAAACGTGCAGGTCCGCGGGGCTAACGTGCAGGTCCGCGGGGCAAAAGGGCTTCCGCCGCGGGTGCCCATTTGTGGGGCGCAAACGTGCTTTACCGCGTAGCTAACGTGCGGAACCGCGGAGCTAACGTGCGGAACCGCGAGGTCCGCGGAGCTAACGTGCGGAACCGCGAGGTAAACGTATGGGACCGCTGGGCAAACGTGCAGAACTGCCCCGCGACCCGACCCCGCGTGACACGAGCTCCGACCCCGCGTGACACGAGCTCCGACCCCGCGTGACACGAGCTCCGACCCCACCGGCACGCCCGATGGCCTATCATACGGACGCACTTGTCACCTGCGCCTAAGGAGCGCCGCATGCCCACCCCCAGCACGAACAAGACCCGCCTCCCCGAGCTCCTCGCACCTGCGGGCGGGCCGGAGCCCTTCAACGCCGCCTTGGCGGCCGGCGCGGATGCCATCTACTGCGGGCTGGGCAACGACCTCAACGCCCGCCGCGGCGCACACAACTTCGACGACGACTCCTTCCGCGCCGCATGCCGCCGGGCACATCTGGCGGGCACGCGCGTCTACGTGACCGTGAACGTCGCGGTCGCGCAGGACGAGATGCCCCAGGCGCTCGCGCTCGTCCGCCGGGCCTGGGTGCTGGGGGCCGACGCCTTTATCATCCAGGACTGGGGCCTTCTTTCCGAGATACGCCGCCGTTGGCCGCAGGTGGAGTGCCACGTGTCCACCCAGGCCAACGTCCACGACGCGCGGGGCGTGGCGTGGTGCCGCGAGCTGGGCGTGGAGCGGGTCACGCTCTCCCGCGAGCTCTCTGCACGCGAGATCTCCCGCATCGCCAGGGAGGGCGTGGAGCTCGAGTGCTTCGGGCACGGGGCCCTCTGCTTCTGCTACTCGGGCGTGTGCATGATGAGCTCGCTCTCGGGCGGGCGCTCCGCCAACCGCGGCCTCTGCGCCCAGCCCTGCCGCCTGCCCTACGAGCTGGTGGACGAGGACGGGAGCCGTCTCTCCCGCGAGGGTTGGGACCGCGCGCTCTGTCCGCGCGACTATTGCACGATCGATGACCTGCCCGCCATGGTGGAGGCGGGCGTGGGCTCCCTCAAGGTCGAGGGCCGCATGAAGGCGCCGGACTACGTGTACGCGGTCGTGCGTGCCTACCGCGGGGCGCTCGACGCCCTCGCCGCGGCCAACAAGGACCCCCGCGCCGACGCCGACCGCCACCGCCTGCTCAAGCGGGCCTTCAACCGCGACTTCACTGACGCCTACCTCTGGGGCCGCTCCGGCAACGAGATGATGAGCTACGAGCGGTCCAACAACCGTGGCGAGCTGGTGGGCGAGGTCGTGGCGGCCAGGCCGCTCGAGGACACCATGGTGCGCCGAGGTGGCGGCAACGGCGGCCGCGAGCGCATGCGCCGCCACACCCAGGCCGACGTGACCCTGCGCCTGGACCAGCCGGTGGGCGAGAACGACCTCCTGGAGCTGCGGCCCCTCTCCGACCCCACGCAGTTTCTGACCGTGCGCGCCCCGCACGACGTGGCGGCCGGCCAGACCGTGACCTGCCGGGCCTCGCGCGTGGTGGAGAAGGGCTCGCTCGTACGGGTGATCCGCTCGGAGCGCCTGATGGGGGAGTCCGCCCGCGTGGCGGACGCGGATGTGCCCCGCCGCCGGCCGGTGGACGTGCACGTGGTGGCGCGGCTGGGCCAGCCCTTCCGCGTGACCCTCGCCACCTGCGACGGCGTCGCCACGGCCACGGCCGAGGGCTTCGTGGTGGAGGCGGCCCGGACCCGCGCCGTGAGCGAGAAGGACCTGGTGGAGCACGTGGGCCGCATGGGGCAGAGCCCCTTCGAGGCCGCGAGCTTCCGGGTGGAGCTGGACCCCGGCTGTGGCATGGGCTTCTCGGCCGTGCATGCGGTGCGCGCCAGGGCCTGCGAGCTCCTGGAGCGGGAGCTCCTGGCCCCCTATGAGGCGCGCGAGCGCGAGACGGTGCTGGCGCCGGACGCGGCGCAGGTCGGGCGGGACCTCGTGGCGGTCCGCGAGGCCGCCGGCGTGGCGCAGCCGGACCCCATGGCGCGCCCAGCGCCCGAGGTCTGCGCGCTCGTGGCCACGCCACAGGCGGCCCGCGCGGCTCTCGCCGCCGGTGCCACCCGCCTTTACGCCCCCGGCGACGAGCTCCTGGCTCGCGAGGGCTGGCCCGATGGCGTGATCCCCTGGCTCGACGAGGTGTGTCGCGAGGACGACCACGGGCGCCTGGACCCCTTCGTGCGCGCGGGCCGGCCCGTGGGCGTGGGCAACGTGTCGGAGCTGGCGCTGGCTCGCGAGCGCGGCGCCCTGGCCGAGGTCCGCACCTGCGTGCCCGTCCACAACGCCTCCTGCGTGGCGGCGCTCGAGGCCGCCGGAGCGGCGGGCCTCTGGCTCTCTCCCGAGCTCGCCCTCGAGGAGCTCGCCCAGGTGGCGGGCTCGGCCAGCGTGCCGGTGGGGCTCGTGGTCTCGGGCCGCGCCCGGGCGATGACGAGCGAGCACTGCGTCCTGCAGGTGGCCGACCAGTGCGTCCACGACTGCGAGCGCTGCGAGCTGCGCCAGCGCCGCCTCTCCCTGCGCGACGTGGACGGCAACCTCCTGCCGGTGCGGACCGACGCCAACGGCCGCTCGCGCATCTGGGCGGCGCATCCCCTCGATGCCACGCCCCAGACTGGCGACCTTCTTGCCTGCGGCATCACGCGCCTCATGGTGGACGCCCTGTTGCTCACGCCGGAGGAGACGACCTTCCAGGTGGCGCGGGCGGTGCGGGCGCTCGAGGCGGCCCAGGCTGGCAGGAGGCCTGCCCAGCGCCTGGCCGGTGCCACCTCGGGCCACCTCTTCATGCGGATCGGCTAGTCCGGACGCGGGCTGGCGGCAGGGAGGCGGGGGATGTCGCGCCGTATGCACCGCCCGGCCGACAATAGCGCGCCGTATACACCGGCCCCTGGACAATAACGCGCCGTCTCAGTGCATGGTTCCGCGCGCGGACCGGCCCCAAATCGGGCTCCCCACATCGGGCCGAGGCGTATGGCGGCGACAAAAACGGGTACCATGGGACGGTCACCACATATAACATCGACGCGCTAGGAATTAGCGCCGGGAGGCAAGCACCATGGCAGTGAACAAGGAACTCCTCGAGGCCACCATCGACGTCATCCGCCAGAGCCTGCAGGCCGACGGCGGCGACATCGCCCTCATCGACTGCACGGACGACGGCGTGGTCACGCTGGAGATGCAGGGTGCCTGCGCGGGCTGCCCCCTCTCCGCCTACGACATGTCCGACGGCATCGAGCGCATCCTCAAGGAGCACGTGCCCGGCGTCACCCGCGTGCAGCCCGCCGTGCTCTAGGTCGCGTGACACCCCGTGTGGCTCAATGACCTCTACCAGTCGCTGAACCCCATCGCCTTTACGGTGGGGCCCTTCTCGGTGCGCTGGTACGGCCTGGCCTACCTGGCCGGCTTCGTGGTGGCGGCGCTCGTGATGCGCGCGGTGGCCAGGCGCTGGCGCCTCGACATCACGGACGACGACCTCACAAGCGTGGTCATAGCCGTGGCCTTTGGCGTGATCGTCGGCGCCAGGGTCTTCTACGTGGTCTTCTACGGCGCCGGCTACTACCTGGAGCACCCGCTGGAGGTGTTCGCGCTCAACAAGGGCGGCATGAGCTTCCACGGGGGCCTCTGGGGGGCCATCATAGGCGGCGCGCTGGAGTGCCGCAGGCTCGGCCTCTCCATCCCCACCGTGGCCGACCTGGCCGTGACGGGTGCGCCCTGGGGGCTCTTCTTCGGCCGGTGTGCCAACTTCGTGAACGGCGAGCTCTGGGGCAAGCCCACCGACCTGCCCTGGGGGGTCATGTTCGCCACCGGGGGAGACGTGTATCGCCATCCCTCCCAGCTCTACGAGGCCATCCTCGAGGGGCTGGTCATGTTCTGCGTGCTCTGGGCCCTCTCGCGCCGGGTGCCGCCGCGGCCCCAGGGGACCTTCCTGGGCACCTTCCTGGCGCTCTACGGGGTCTTCCGCTTCCTGATCGAGTTCGTGCGCCTGCCGGACGCCCAGCTGGGCTACCTCCTGGGCACGGACTGGCTGACCATGGGGCAGTGCCTGTCGCTGCCCCTGGTGGCGCTGGGTATAGGGCTCCTGGTGTATGCGGGTCGCGCGCGGCGGCCGCAGGTGGGACACTTGGCGCAGGGGTAGGCGTCCGAGCGCAGGCGTAGGCGGCAGGGCGCAGGTACGGGCGCGGCAAGTGGCTTTGAGCCCGACTCAGGCCGGCAGACAATGGTAGGATTCGAGTGCGAATAACCTGCGGCTGGTGACCCTGTGCCCCAGCCCCTACCTACTCCCCGGGGTGACCTGACCCAAATGGCAAACAAGAACGCCGCTCCTGCGGCCCCCAAGTCCCGCGGCCGCTACGTGGCCTCCCTCGACGGCCTGCGCGCCATCTGCTGCATCGCCGTCGTCCTCTACCACATGAGCCTCACGTGGTGTCAGGGCGGACTTCTGGGCGTGACCGTCCTCTTCGTCCTCTCCGGCTACCTGGCCACGGCCGGCCTCATGCGCGAGATGGGCCGCACGGGCACCATCAGCATCGGCGGCTACCTCAAGCGCCGTGTGTGGCGCCTGCTGCCCCAGGTGGTGGCCTTCCTGCTGGTCACGGCCTGCCTCACCTCGGTGGTGGATCACGTGCTCTTCACCAAGCTCCGTCAGGACTTCCTGCCGGCCCTCTTCGGCTTCCTCAACTGGGCCAAGATCTTTGGCAACGAGTCCTACTTCGCCGCTGCCGAGGCCCCCTCGCCCCTCACGCACTTCTGGTCGCTGGCCATCGAGTGGCAGTTCTTCCTCGTGTGGCCGCCCATCCTGCTCCTGCTCCTCAAGGGCGGCACGCGCCGCCGTCCTCTGGAGATCGGCCTGGGCGTGGCCGTGGTCGCGTCCGCCGTCCTCATGGCCGTGCTCTACGTGCCCAACGCCGACCCCTCGCGCACCTACTACGGGACCGACACCCGCGCCCAGAGCCTGCTGCTGGGTGCCCTTCTCGCCGTGGCCTGGCCCATGGGCCGCCATTCCAGCCATCCAGTCTCCGAGTACGACGGCACGGCGCAGACGGCCCTCAACGTGGCCTCGGTGGCCGCGCCGGTCCTCCTCGTGGTTCTCATGGTCGTGACGAACGGCTACTCGTCCTTCTCCTACTACGGCGGCACGCTCCTGGTGTCCGCCGTCGCGGCGGTGGCCCTGGCGGCCCTGCTCGTGCCCGGCACCTGGGGCGAGAGGGCCCTCTCGGCCAAGCCGCTCGCCTGGATCGGTAAGCGATCCTACGCCATCTACCTCTGGCACTATCCCATCGTGGAGCTCCTCAACCCCCGCAACGCCACCACCCCCAAGACTTGGTGGGAGATCGTGCTGCAGGTGGTCCTCGTGATCGCCGTGGCCGAGGCCAGCTACGAGCTGGTGGAGAAGCCCTTCTCGCATGGGCTGGAGGGCCTGGGCCTGCCCTGGCCGGGCAAGAAGGACCCGGATGGCAAGAAGGGCGCCGCTGCAAGCGAGGATGCGGCAGCCAACAAGGGCGGCGCCGCCGGCGCGACTACCGGCAAGGATGCGGCCGCCGGCGCGACTACCGGCAAGGACGCGGCCGCTGGCGCGGGCACCGCCAAGGGCCGAGGCACCAGGCGCTCCGCGGGCAAGACCGGCCCCTTCGGCCTCACCCTGCCCCAGCTGGCGGGCGTCGTGGCCTCGGCCGTGCTGGTGGTGTGGACCGCCGTGGCCCTGGCCGTGGTGCCCGACGCCGGTGCCGCCGCCAAGACCGACCAGCCCGTGGTCATGCGCGCGAGCCTCAAGAAGCCGCTCGTGGACGGCGTGTACGACGTTGTGCTCATCGGCGACTCCGTGTCGCTCGGCGCGCATGACAACCTGGCCGCCGAGTTCCCCCACGGCCTCATGGACACCCAGGGCAGCCGCCAGGTGGCGGCAGGCATCGAGGTCCTGCAGGGCTATCTGGACGATGGCGTGGTGGGCGACACGGTGGTCATCTCGCTCGGCACGAACGGCTACCTGGAGGACGAGGACCTGGAGCAGATCCACACCATGGTTGGCGACGAGCGCCAGCTCTACTTCGTGAACCTGCGCTCGCCCAACAGCAAGGACGTGGAGAACAACGCGAACATCGACAAGATCGTGGCCAAGTACGACAACGTTCACCTGATCGACTGGTACTCAGCGACCCAGGGCCACGACGACTACATGGGACCCGACGGCATCCACCTGACCTGGGACGGCCGCGACGCCTACGCCGCGCTCGTGCGCGACACGATTGGCTACGAGGAGCCCACGGACGTGAACACCCGCTACGACGTGACCTTCGTGGGCGACGACGTGGCCCTCGATGCCGCGGATCAGCTGGCCTCGGCCTTCCCGCAGGGCGCGATAGACACCGCGGACCGCACGCCCCAGGAGGCTGCCGACAAGATCAAGGAGTACATAGAGACCGGCGTCGTGGGCGACGACATCGTGGTGGCCATGGCCTCGGACGCGATCCTGGACGAGGGGTCTATCACTACGATCGTGGAGGCCGCGGGCGAGCGGAACGTGTGGATCTACACCGCGCGCACGGCCGCCAACTTCTGTGGCGCGAACAACGATGCCATCAAGAAGGTCGCCGAGTCGCACGACAACGTGCACGTGGTCGACTGGTACGAGGCCTCGGCCGGGCATGACGACTACCTGGCGAGCGACGGCGCCCACCTCACCGAGAGCGGGGCGACCGCCTACGCGCAGGTCCTTCTCGATGCCATGGGCAGGGCTTGGGGACAGGCCGGCAGCGGTGACGCGACCGCGGCCGATGAGACCGCTGCGGAGGGGACGGACGGTGACGGCACGACCACCGGCACCGATGGCAGCGCGTCTACCAGCACTGACGTCACAACCGGGACCGACGGCAACACCATGACCTCCGGCTCCACGGGCGGCAACGCGTAGCCAACGGGATCTCGGCCGGCAGCAGCCAGCAGTCATCCTTACACGTCACCACAAAGGGGCTCCCGTCGCGGGAGCCCCTTTGCTACGCGGACCCGCACGTAAGCTCCGCAAGTCCGCCCTTATCTCCCGCGGGTCTGCACGTTAGCACCGCGGGACCGCACGTTTGCCCGCCGCCGGAGCACGTTTGCGGCCCACAAACGGGCAGCCGCCACCGCTGCCCTTATGTCCCGCAA
>CADAUA010000005.1:147226-202729 GCA_902791035.1 uncultured Coriobacteriaceae bacterium
GTTAGCACCGCGGGACCGCACGTTTGCCCGCCGCCGGAGCACGTTTGCGGCCCACAAACGGGCAGCCGCCACCGCTGCCCTTATGTCCCGCAAGGCTGCACGTTTGCCTGTCCCAGCTCCAGCGGCCAGCCCGACAGACCACTGCCCACGTGCGCCAATGTGGTCATCCCACGTGACGTGCTCGTCTGCGCACTATATACTCAAGCCGAACTGAAGACGCGAGGGCACGGTTCCAAGCTGCAAGCCTAGGAAAAGGATTCCGGTTCTACTCCGGACGCAAGAGCTGTGTTCGCGGCACGTGGCATCACGGGGATTCTGTCCCGAGACGTCCACAGCTGGGTGGTGGCGCGCAGCCACCGTTCCTGCCTGCCCTCCCGGACTCGAAGAGAGGCGGGCAAACATGACGAGAAGACATGACATGCTGGCCAAGCTGCTGGCGGCCACCCTGAGCATCGCGATGGCGCTCTCGGGCATCCCCACGCAGGCGCTCGCGGAGGCCGCGAACCAGCTTGCGACAGCGGCGGCTGACCAGACGGCGGCTGACCAGACGGCGGCTGACCAGACGGACCTTGTTGCCGGGGGCACTGCCGACGCCCCCTCGGACGGGGCCTCCCAGGTTTCGGGCGAGGACGGCACAAACAAGACCATCCAGCCGGTGACCAGCGCGGCGGACGGGGCAAAGGCAGACTCCACTTCAACCACTGATGCATCGCTGCAGGATTCCGGTGCGAGTGCGTCGGCGGCCCTTCCCCAGGACGTGGCCACCGATTCCTCCGAGGCCCCGGTGCCGCAGGTTTCGGCCAGCGTGTCCGTGGTGGGCGTGGACGCCTTCGGCTCGGCGCAGACCTGGGCCACCGGCACCTACACGGTGGATGAGGGCACCAGCGCCACCGTGGCCAGCAAACAGCTCTTCTCGGCCTCCGGCCTCACCGTCAACGGCTACGACACGGACTACGGCTACTACCTGGACTCCATCGTCTCGCCTGCCACGGGCGAGACCCTTGGCTGGGACTCCTCCACCGGCCGCTACTGGCAGCTCTTCGTGAACGGCCAGGTGGCCTCGACCGGCGCCGACGGCGTCCTCCTCAAGGACGGCGACTCCGTGGTCTGGTGCTACTCGGCATGGGGCGAGGCCCTGCCCACGACCGACCAGCGCACCGTCACGGCCAGGATCCGCGTGGTGGGACCCGACGCCGCGAACAAGGACTCCAACTGGCTGGCCCTGACCGAGCTCTCGGTCCCCGAGGGCACCACGGCTGCCGACCTCACCGAGCAGGTGCTCTCCGCCGCTGGCCTGGCCCATGAGTCCAGCAACACCGCCTATGGCTACTACCTCTCCACCATCACCTCGCCCGTCACGGGCGCCGCGCTCGGCTGGGACGAGGCCACGGGCCGCTACTGGCAACTCTTCGTCAACGGCCAGAGCTCCGACGTGGGTGCCAGCTCCGTGGTTCTCAAGGCCGGCGACGTGATCTCCTGGCAGTACAGCCCCTACGGCGCCTCCGTCTCCACGCCCACGGACGTGGCCACCAACCCCGACGCCCCCAGGCCCAGCTACGACGCCGCCTGGCCCAGCTACAGGGGTCCCGACGACGGCACCACCACCGCGGCCACGCCCACCAAGGGTGCCGAGGCAACCTGGACGCAGTCCATGAACCCGGCCTCCTCCGGCATGGACTGGGCCAACTGCTCCGATCCCATCGTCGTGAACGGCAACGTCTACCTGGCCGTGAACGACCAGCTCCAGATCCGCGACGGAGCGACCGGCGAGGTCAAGGCCACGGCCCAGCTCGCGGGATCCATCGGGTACTTCTCGCGCATCGCCTACGCTGGGGGCCTGGTGCTGGTGCCGCTCGAGGACGGGCGCCTGCAGGCCATCACCGCCACGACGGACAAGCCCGAGACCGTCTGGGTCACGGGCTCGCTCACGGCGGACGCCGAGAACCCCCAGCACTCCTTCTCGACCATCCTGGTGCGCAACAACCACGCCTACCTCGGCACCACCACGTCCGCGCCCGGCGAGGGCGGCTGGCTCCTGTCGGTGGACCTGGCCGACGGCGCCTCGGCCCGCGTGGCCAGCGGTTCCGGCTACTACTGGGCCGGCCTGGCCTCCGTCGGTACTAACGTCGTGGTGGCCGAGGAGTCCGGTCGCGTGACGGTGAGAAGTGCCGCCACGCTGGCCGAGCTGGGCCACCTGGACCTGGGCGCCGAGGTGCGCAGCGGCGTGGCCGCGGGTGGCGACGGTGCCACGGCCTACGTGGTCACGCTCGACGGCACCCTCCACAAGCTGGCCGTCGGTGCGGACGGCTCGCTCTCCGAGCTGGGCAGCGTGCGCTTTGCCAACTATTCCACGAGCACGCCCACGGTGGCCGACGGCAAGGTCTACGTGGGTGGTGGCTCCAAGAGCTTTGCCGGCGAGGGCGGCATCTACGTGATCGACGCCCAGACCATGACCGTGACCTCCAGCGCGACCAAGCTGGCCTCCGGCGAGTCCCTGCCGGGCGACGTCAAGAGCGCGCCGCTCGTGGCCACGGGCGAGGGTGGCGTGCGGGTCTACTTCACCAGCAACGGCAAGCCGGGCGGCGTGTACGCTTGGAAGCCGGGTGACGCCACGGTGACCCTCATGTACCTGCCCGAGGCGGCCGCGCAGAACTACTCGACCTCCTCGGTGGCCGCGGACGCGGACGGCTCGCTCTACTACACCAACGACTCGGGCACCCTCTTCAAGCTGGCCGCGAAAGACAAGACCCCGCCGCAGGAGCTCCCCAAGGACGGCGGGGACGACACACCGGACAACCCCGACACGCCGGATGGGCCCGATACCCCCATTGACCCCTCGAACGGCAACGGCGGCGCGACCAACGACGGCAACGGCGCTACCCCGCGTCGCGACCTGCCCAGCTGGGCCAAGGCCGGCACGAGCACCCCTTCCCAGGTGACCACCGCCACTCCCGCCGGCAACGGCTCTGATGCTGGTGCGGGTGACGCCGGCTCCGGCGATGCCACCACTCCCGTGGCAACCACGACGACCACCACGCCCGAGGCCACCACGACGACCACCACGACGACCACCTCGAACGGCGGCGGAACCACCACGACCGAGGCGACGACCACCGGTGCCGACGTGGCCACCGCAGAGGACGGCGGGCTTCCCGTCTGGCCCATCGTGGGCATGGTGCTGGCAGCGGCCCTCATCCTCTTCCTGATCCTGGCCAAGCGCCGTCGCAACAAGGACGAGGAGGCATAGGTGGCTGCCAGCCAGAACCATGGCAGTCCGAACGGAGCCCGGGGCCCATGGCGTCCCGGGCGCGTCGTACTTGTCGCCGTGGCGGCGCTCGTCTTCGCCTTCTGTGCCTGGGCGGAGTCCCGCTACCTGGCGGGGGAGGACCCGCTCGCGCTTGTCTCGGGGTCGGGCGCGCTCGCCACTACCGAGGAGGCCCAGGCCGCAGGCGACGCGGCAGATGGTGCGGAGGACGATGCCGAGCCGACGGAGGAAGGAGCGACCGGGGCCGAGACAGGCGACGCGGAGGCCGACGCGACGGCGGACTCTGCCACGACCGATACCGCCGCGGAAGACGCGCCCTCCACGTCTACGGATGCGGAGACCTCGGACAACAAGGACGGGACTGCCGCGAGCTCGCCGACCAGTCCCGGTCCCGGCAGCTCGGCTCCGTCGGGCACCGGTGGCTCTGGGAGCGCAGGCTCCGGTGGCGGGTCCGGGTCGGGCGGCTCGGGTGCCGGTTCGAGCTCCGGCTCGGGTTCAGACACCGGCTCCTCCAGCACGGGTACCGGCTCGGGCTCTTCGGGTTCGAGCGCTTCTCACCAGTCCTCAACCATCACGGTCACGGTCAGCGTGAACGGGGCGAGCCGCAGCGTCTCTGTGCCCAAGGGGTCGAGCGCCCTCACCGCCACGTGCGCGGGCTTCTCGGTGACCGCTACTGCCAACCCCTATGGGAGCGGCAGCTGGGTCTGGGTGATCGACGGCACGGGCACGGTGGACGAGAGGTCCCACGGCTGGGTCTACACCGTGGACGGGGTCAGTCCCAGCGTGATGAGCGACGAGTACCCGGTGTCGGACGGGTCGACCGTGGTGTGGACCTATGTCTAGGGTCGCGACTCCCGACGCGGTGGCTGGGACCTGCGCGGAGGACCCTTGCGAGGGCGGTGGCGTCCGCCCGGCCGAGGACGCCCGTGCGCTCTTTCTGGACACCGTGCACCCCGCCGCGTCCGCCGTGCTCGTGTGCGGCGTGGTGCTGGCCACCATGCTGGTGGTGCAGCCCGTATGTGTGGGGCTCTCGCTCGTAGGGGCGCTTGCCTGCTCGCTCGTGGTGCGGGGTGCGGCAGCCACGCTCCGCGGCCTGCGCTGGCAGCTCCCCCTGCTGGCTCTCGTGTGTCTGGCCAACCCCCTCTTCGTGGGACAGGGCACGACGCTCCTGGCCCAGTGGGGGCCGGTCAGCGTGTATGCGGAGAGCCTGGCCTACGGCGCCACCATGGGCTGCCTCATGGTGGCCTCGGTGCTCTGGCTCGAGTGCGCGGCGCGCATCCTCACCCAGGATCGCCTGTGGGACCTCTCGGCCCGAAGCCTGCCGGTCACGGCACTCGTGGCATCCATGGCGGCGCACCTGGTGCCGCAGCTCATGCGCCGGTCCCAGACGGTGCGCCAGACGCTCGCCGCCTGCACGGCCTCGGGGCAGACGGCGCCCCAGGGCCAGGCGGGGCGCGTGGCCGTGTCGGGCGTCCTTCTGGGCTGGGCCCTGGAGGACTCGCTCGAGCGGTCGGATGCCATGCGGGCCCGCGGCTGGGGCGCGCGGGAGGTGCGGACGCGCTACCGGCGGGTGCGCATGGGCGCAGGCGACGTGGCTGCGCTCGTGGTCCTGGTGCCCCTGGTCGTGGTCGCGCTTGCCCTGGGGCTGGTGGCCGCGGGACAGTGGGCCTTCTATCCCACCATGCCGCACCTGGTGGCTTGGTGGGGCTACGTGCCCTACGGGCTCCTCATGGCCCTCCCGGCTGTGGCGGAGCTCGTGGGCTGGCTGCGCTGGGAGGTGCTGCGATGAGGGCTGACGCGCGGGGCAACGAGGGCAACAAGGTCGACCTCGCCCTGGAGGTCTCGCACCTGTCCTTCTCGTATGCGGCGGCCTTGCCGGCCGAGAACGCGGACGGCCGTGCCTCGGCCGCGTTGCCGGAGGTTCTGCACGACGTGAGCCTGACCGTGCCCCGTGGTGCCTTCTGCCTCCTGGTGGGACCCACGGGCTGCGGCAAGACGACCCTCCTGCGTCTCTGCAAGCCCGAGCTGGCTCCGGTGGGGGAGCGCTTGGGCGAGATCCGCGTGCTGGGACGGGACGTGGACGAGCTTGCGCGCGACCCCGTCCGGTCCGCGACCAGCGTGGGCTACGTGGCCCAGGACCCCGAGAACCAGATAGTGTGCGACACCGTATGGCGCGAGATGGCCTTCGGCCTGGAGAGCGTGGGCATCCCGGAGCCCGAGATGCGCCGTCGCGTGGCCGAGACCTGCTACTACCTGGGCATGGAGCCCTGGTTCCGCGCCAGCACGTCCGAGCTCTCGGGCGGGCGCAAGCAGGTGCTGGCCCTGGCCTCGGCGCTGGCCATGCGACCTGGGCTGCTCCTCTTGGACGAGCCCACGTCCATGCTGGACCCGGTGGCCGAGCGGACCTTCCTCTCGCTCCTGGAGCACGCCAACCGCGAGCTGGGCGTCACCGTGGTCGTGGCCACCCACCGCCCTGACCCCATGGCCCCCTACGCCACCCAGACCCTCTCGCTGCCCGGCCTGGCTGGCACGGAGGTGCCGGGGCGGGGGCACGACGCGCCCCTGCCCTCCGCTGCGGGCGTCTCTGGGGCGGATGACGTGGTGGAGCTGCGCGACGTGTGGTACCGCTACGCGAGGACGGCCCCCTGGGTCCTACGCGGCGCCAGCCTCGACCTGCACGCGGGCCAGGTCCGCGCCATGATCGGTGGCAACGGGTCGGGCAAGTCCACCCTCCTGCGCCTGGCGGCCGGCGTGGCGCGGCCCCAGCGGGGCCGGGTGCGCAACCTCGCGGCGGCAAGCCAGGCCCTCCTGCCCCAGGAGCCCAAGGCCCTTCTCTCCAAGGAGACGGTGCGCGACGAGCTCATGGCCTGGTCGGCAACCGCGGGATACGCAGACAAGGACGCGCGTGCCGCCATGGAGCGCCTGCGTCTGGGTCCTGAGCTCCTGGACCGCCATCCCTACGACCTCTCGGGAGGCCAGCAGCAGCTCCTGGCCCTGGCCAAGCTCCTGCTGGCCCGCCCGCGCCTGCTCCTGCTCGACGAGCCCACCAAGGGGCTGGACGCGGCGGCGCGAGACGCCGCAGCGCAGGCCATCCGCCAGGCGGCAGCCTCAGGCGCGGCCGTCCTTATCGCCACGCACGACATGGACCTCGTGCGCGCCACGGCCCACGAGGTCACCATGCTCTTTGACGGACAGGACCAGGTGAGCGAGCCCACGACGGACTTCCTGGCCGCCTCCTGGCTCTGGCGGGGGTGAGGGGCGTGCAGACAAGCCCCCTCCGGTCCCGACCCGTGGTGGCGCGGCACGTGCGCCCCGAGCTCCCGGCCCCTGCGGCCCTAGAACTCCAGGAAGGGCTGCTCCACGTAGCCGGCATCCTCGAGCTCGTCCTCGTCGGGGTCATCGAGCAGGACGTCCTCGCCGTCCACCTGGTCGGCCCAGGAGTAGGCGGTGGCGGCGTCGGCCTCGTCGCTCTCGGGCAGGGCGGCCGTGATGGAGCAGAGGCCGTCCACGGCGGGGACGATCTTCTGCCACTGCACGAGCACGGGCTCGGTGGGCGTGCCCTCGAACTCGGCCAGGGAGTCCAGGTAGATCTTGCCCGCACCGTCCAGGAGGTCGCCCTCGGTGCGGATCTGCTCGAACATGTCGGCGAACTTGGCCAGTGCCTCGTCGGCGTCCTCGGCCTCCACCACGCAGGGCATGAGGCAGAAGTTGTCCTTGGAGTCGGTGTCGTCGTTGTAGCTGAAGTTGCCGATGTACAGCATGCGTGCTCCTCACCTCGTGGACGCAGGGCCCCAACGCCTAGACTGTACCGCGTGGCGCGGCGGTCGGGCCGGGGTTTGCCGCGAGCGGCCGGAGGGAGGGCGTGCGTTGGGTGCTAGGACGCGACGGGTGGCAGACAAGCGCAACAACGAGCGCGACGATAGGCCCGCCGGCAAGCCCACCAACGAGCCCGCTAGCCCCTGGCGGATGGCGGAGCCCCTCGCCCTCGCGGGCGTCCCGGCGGCCCTTCTCGCCTGCGCCGCGACCGGTACGGACGCGGCCGGCGGCCTCACGCTGTTCGCCACCGTGGCCTGCGTGCTCCTCATGCTGGTGGGCTTCGAGCGGGAGCGGCCGGCGCTGCGCCAGGTCATGCCCACGGCGGTGCTCTCGGCCATGGCGGCAGCGGGGCGGATCCTCTTTGCTCCGATACCGGACGTCAAGCCTGTCTCGGCCATAGCCATCGTGGCGGGCGCCACGCTGGGGCGGCGGTCGGGCTTCGTCGTGGGGGCGCTCGCGGCCCTTCTCTCCAACGCCTTCTTTGGCCAGGGGGCTTGGACGCCCTGGCAGATGTACGGCTGGGGCATGGTGGGCTGGCTGGGTGGCGTGCTGGCCGAGCGGGGCTGGCTGGCCGACGGGCCGCACCTGGGCGCGCGGCTCTCCGCCCTGGGTGTGGCCAGCGGGCTCTTCTACGGGCTGGTGCTCAACGGCTGGTACGTGATCGCCTACGTGCGGCCGCTTGCGTGGCCGGGGGTCCTTGCGGCCTTTGCTGCGGGGCTCCCGCTGGACCTGGTGCACGGGGTGGCCACGGCCGGTTTTCTCGCTGCCATCTGGTTGCCATGGCGACGCCAGATCCGTCGCGTCGTGGGAAAGTACGGGCTGTAGGGCCTTATCTTACTTGGAGCACGGGCGCTCTTGGGCGTCACACGTGAAGAATGGCGCCGACACTTCCATTTGGGCCGGAGATTTTGTATCGTAATAACGTTTTCGGCACAGAAACGAAGGGGTACCAATGTCCGGACACTCTAAGTGGGCTACCACCAAGCACAAGAAGGCGGCAATCGACGCCAAGCGCTCGTCGCTTTTCTCCAAGCTCTCCCGTAACATCACCGTTGCTGCCAAGGTGGGTGGAGACCCCAACCCGGACAACAACGCCTCCCTGGCCGCCGCCATCCAGCGCGCCCGCATGGTCTCCATGCCCAACGCCAAGATCAAGGCCGCCGTCGACAAGGCCTTCGGCTCTGGTGCCGACGCCGCCGTCTACGAGGAGATTACCTACGAGGGCTACGGCCCCGCGGGCGTGGCCGTCTACGTGGAGTGCCTGACCGACAACAAGAACCGCACCGCCGCCGACGTCCGCTCCATCTTCACCCACGCGGGCGGCAACCTGGGCACCACCGGCTCGGTGGCCTTCCAGTTCGAGCGCAAGGGCTCCGTGGCCGTGGACAAGGTCATCAAGTCCGACGAGAAGAAGGTCCCCGACCGCGAGAACGCCGTGGACGAGGACGAGTTCATGATGGCCGTGGCCGAGGCCGGTGGCGACGACTACGAGGACGAGGGCGAGGAGTGGCTCGTCTACACCGCCTACGACAAGATGCAGGACGTGGTCAAGGGCCTGGAGGCCCAGGGCATCGAGGTCAAGGGCTCCGAGCTCACCATGGTCCCGACCACCCCGGCCGACGTGACCATCCCCGACGCCAAGAAGGTCCAGCGCCTGGTCGACCGCCTCGAGGAGCTCGAGGACGTCCAGAACGTCTACACCACGATGAACATGACCGACGAGATCGAGGAGGCCCTGGAGGCCGACGAGGACTAGTCCTCGCAGCTCGCGTCTCATAGGCTGGCACATGGGCGGCACCCCAATGGGGTGCCGCCTTTTTCTTCGCAGGGGGGTCAACACAGGGGGTACTCCCCTGTGTTTCCCCCCTGTGTTGCGGGGGGTCCGGAACACAGGGGAGTACCCCCTGTGTTTGCTTGTGACATGGATCGACGCATGAGGGCGGCATCCCATTCGGGGTGCCGCCCTTGTCCACAGGCGCCCTCGCACTGATTCATGTCCCGTCCAAGGGGTATCCTCACTCTTAGTCACAGGGCCTCAAGGGCCACGTAGACGGGAGGCCTTCGGATGTCCGGATTCAGGCGGTTCTTCACGGGAGTGTTCGCGCTGGTGGGGCTCTTTGCCACCGCGGCCTGCGCGCTCACCATCTTCGGGCCCTGGCGCGACCAGGCCATGGTCCTCTTCGCCATCAGCGAGTACGCCCAGGCAGTCGAGGCCTGCCTCCTCGTGCTGGCCGTAGGGCTTCTTGCCATGCTGCTCCGCGCGATCTTCTCGCGCCAGGTCAAGGTCGTGGAGGTAGGCACCGTGGATGGGGGCACCATCAGCGTCACGCGCGACGCCATCGCGGCCCAGGCCACCCACATCGTGGAGAAGGACGGCACCTGCTCGGCCAGCAAGGTGCGTGTGAAGGCGAAGAAGCGCGGCAACGTGCGCGTGTACGTGCGCGTGCTGCCGCATTCCACCGTGGACGTGGTGACCAAGGGCGAGCAGCTCCACGCGGAGCTGGCCGAGGGCCTGCGCGCCGTCTGCGGCGACAAGGTCCGCGACGTGAGCCTGGAGTTCGTGGAGCCCGAGGCCGTGACCACGGCCATCGTGGCGCCGGATGCCACGGCTTCGGGCGAGGTCTCGGTGCCGGTCGCCCCGGCGCCGACGCCGGCGGCGTACGAGCCCGAGGGCCACGAGCCTGAGGACTCTGGGTCCGAGGACTATGCACCCGAGGGCTACGAGCCTGGTGAGGCGCCCACCGAGGTCCTGGGCGTGCCCGCAGGGGAGCCCGAGGACGTCCGCTCCTCCGAGATCACGGTCCCCATGGGCGGGACGCAGCGCATGGCGGTTCCCGTGGACGACGTGAGCGATGCAGACGCAGCCACCCCCGATGGTGAGGAGGCCTAGCCATGGCAGACGACCGCAGCAAGGCCCCGCGCCCCAAGATCGTGACCGAGCAGACCCAGGGGGAGGCACCCCAGCAGGCGACGCCTCACCTGCAGGCCGCGAGCGCCCCGCGTGACACGAGCTCCGACCCCGTGTCCCACGCCCCGCGTGACACGAGCTCCGACCCCGTGTCCCACGACGCGGCGCAGCACGGGAGCTTCAGGCAGGGGGTCGACGCGGCCCGCAGCTGGGTGTCACGCACCTTCCCCGGCAACGAGAACGCCTTTCTCGGTGGGGTCCTGGGCTTCCTCGTGGCCATCCTCATCTTTGCCATCGGCTTCTGGCGCACGCTCTTCGTCATCGTGCTGGTAACGGTGGGCGTATGCGTGGGCCAGCAGATGGACGGGGATCCCAAGCTCTGGAACGCAGTACGCAAGCTCTTCTCGTCGCGCGACCGATAGCCGGGGCCGCGCACCGGTGCGCTCGCACCACATTACCCGCAGACACACTCGAGGCAAGGAGCACACATGAGCAGCCAGAAAGAGACCACTCCCAAGGACGCGGCCAAGGAGCCCGAGGGCATCCCCGAGGGGCAGGACATCGAGACCACGCTCGACGAGGACGACTCCGACTCCGAGGACTCCCTGACCTTCTCCAACGGCGTCATAGAGAAGATCGTGGCGCTCTCGATGCGCGAGGTGCCCGGCGTGGTGGGCATGAAGGGCAGCTGGTTCAACCGCGTGCAGGAGACCTTTGGCACCACCGACACCCGCAAGGGCGTGACGGTGGAGGTCACGCCCGAGAGCGCGGTGCGGGTGAACATCTCCGTCTTCATCGAGTACGGTGCCTATGCCCCGCAGGTCTTCGAGGACGTGAAGAAGGCCGTGGTCAAGAACGTCACGGGCATGACGGGTCTGGAGGTCGCGGGCGTCAACCTGCGCATCGAGGACGTGCTCACCCCCGAGGAGTACGACCGCACCAAGCGCGGCATGGACGCCGCTGCCGACGAGCCCGCCCCAGCCCTGGACGCGCCGGCGGCCGAGGTCGAGCCCGAGCCTGCCGTCGAGTAGCCACGAGGGGATGGAGCCCGCATGTCCAAGGTCGTGATCTTCGGCTCCCTCAACATGGACCTCTCCATGGAGTGCGAGCACGCGCCTGCCGAGGCCGAGACGGTCATGGGGTCGCACTTCGTGACCACGCCTGGCGGCAAGGGCGCGAACCAGGCCGTCGCGTCGGCGCACATGGGGGCGGAGACGCACCTCATCGGCGCTGTGGGCAAAGACGAGTTCGGCGTGCGCCTCACGCGCAACCTCAACCAGGCGGGGGTCGTGTGCGGTGCCGTGAGGTCGTGCGACTGCCATCCCACGGGATGTGCTCTCATCCTGCGCTCGGGCGGGGTCAGCCGCATAGTGGTGGACCCCGGTGCCAACGTAATGACCACGGCCGACGACGTGTGCGCCGTGCTCGACAGGATCGCGGAGCCCGGGGACATCTACCTCTCGCAGCTGGAGTGCAACGTCGATGCTGCCGTGGATGCCATCGCGTACGCGCGCGAGTCGGGCCTCTACACCATGCTCAACGCTGCGCCGGCGCGCAAGCTCCCGCCCGACGTCTACCAGTCCATCGACCTTCTCTGTGTGAACGAGCGGGAGTGTGAGGCGCTCTGTGGCGTGTGGCCGCAGGACGAGCCCTCCGCCATGCGGGCCATGCTCATGCTCTCGGCCATGGGGGCGGCCACGGTCGTGGTGACCATGGGACGCAACGGCTGCGCCGCGCTCATCGCGGGTGACCCCCTCTTCCTGCCGGCGGTCCCGCTGGACGTGGTGGACTCCACGGCCGCGGGCGACGCCTTCCTGGGCACCCTGGCGGCGGAGCTCTCCGCCGGGCGAGACATAGACGAGGGGCTGGTCACGGCCAGCGCGGCCGGTGCCATAGCCTGCACCCGCGTGGGTGCGCAGGACGCCATGCCCACCGAGGGGGAGGTCAGGGCGCTCCTGGCGAGGTTGAGGCCGTAGGCCACCAGCACAGTGTCACAAAAGTGTCAGACACTTCTGTGACAGGCGCGAGGGGAGAGGACCATGGGAGACAAGCGCATCCCGCTGATCATCGACACGGACCCGGGCATAGACGACGCGGCGGCGCTCTCGCTCGCGCTCTTCTCGCCGGCGGTGGACGTCCGCCTGATCGCCACCGTGGCGGGCAACGTGGGGATCGAGAAGACCACCCGCAACGCCCTGCGCCTGGAGTCCTTCATGGGTACGGACGTGCCCGTGGCGCGCGGTGCGGCGGGGCCGCTCGCCGGCTCGGCCATTGTGGCGGATGCGGTGCACGGCAAGTCGGGTCTGGGCAACTGGGGATACGAGGGCGAGGCCACGGAGCTCCTGATTGACACGCCCGCGGCCCAGGTCATTTGGGACGAGCTCCTGGCCTGCGAGGCCGAGGGGTGCAAGGCCACCATCCTCACCCTGGGTCCCCTCACGAACATCGCCATCCTCCTTCGCGAGCACCCCGACCTGGCGGACCACGTGGAGTGCCTGGTGGGCATGGGAGCCGGGATCACCCACGGCAACGTGGGCCCGCTCGCCGAGTTCAACATCGCGGCCGACCCCCTGGCTGCCTGCGAGGTGGTGGAGTCCGCCCTCGACGTGACCTTCGTCCCGCTCGAGGTGGCAGACAACGCGCTCCTGTCGCCGGCCGACCTGGGCGAGCTGGCCTCGGCCAGCAGGACTGGGGCTGCCGTGGCCGAGATGATGGATGCCTACGCCTCGAGTACGGAGCTTGCGGGCGGCAAGCAGGTCTACGACCCCACGGCCTTCTGCTACGTGGTGGAGCCGCAGATGTTCCAGGTGGCCACCTGCCACCTGGACGTGACCACAGAACCCGGCGAGGATTGGGGCGGCACCCACTTCGACCTGGAGGGGAGTCGCGGCCTGCTCGCAAACGTGCACGTGGCCACGGGCGTGGATGCCGACGCCTTCCGGCGGTGGTTCCTGGACGGCTTCAGGCTCTGCTCCTAGGAGACGGTGGGCTGCGGGGCGCAGGGTGCGGAGCCCGACGACCTTCTCGACAAGCTCGACGAGTCGCCCCTCCTCTCTATGAGGCGGTTCGGCTTTGCTACCATGGGTGACCGCACGGTCAGTACGTTGGATTGGAAGTTCCCTTGGTAGTGCTTGGCGCTCTCATAAACGGCCTCGAGGCCTCGGCCGGCGGCGTTTTGGGGCTTGTCCTCAAGCGTCGCATGCGGCAGGACCTGGGCGACTTCCTCCTCAAGGCCATGGGTCTCTGCGTGGTCATGATCGCCGTGCAGGGCTTTGCGGGCGGTGGCTCTGCCATCGACGTCACGCTGGCCTTGGCGCTGGGCGGCGTCCTGGGCTTCTGGTTGGACATCGACGGCCGCGTGCGTCGTATGGGCGACAAGATCCAGGCCCGCCTCGATGCCCGCAGCTCGGGCGACGGCCCCAGCCCCCTGGGTGACTTCTCGCAGGGGTTCGTGTCGGCCAGCCTCTTCATCTGCACGGGGGCCATGGCCATAGTGGGATCCCTTCAGGCCGGCATGCTGGGAGACATGGCCACCCTCGTGACCAAGGGCCTCATCGACCTGGTGGTCTGCGTCGTCATGGCAGCCTCCATGGGGGTGGGCGTGCCCTTCGCGGGCGTCTGCGTGTTCGTCTACGAGGCGGCGCTCTCGCTGCTGGCCAGCTTCCTCGCGCCCATCCTCTCCGACCTGGTGATCGAGGAGATGACAGCCGCGGGGTCCCTGCTCCTGCTGACCGTGGGCCTCCACATGATGGGCGTCACCGACATCAAGGTCGCGAACCTCCTGCCCGCGGCCTTCCTGCCCATCGTCCTCGTGCCCATGCTGGCGGCTCTGGGCGTGGCACTCTAGCCCTCTCCGGGGGCACCTCGGTCCTGCCTGTCACGCCACCTCGGTCCTGGCCTGTCACGCCACCTCGGTCCTGCCTGTCACTGCCTGTCACGCCACCTCGGTCCTGCCTGTCACTGCCTGTCACGCCACCTCACGCACCTCCGGGGGCACCTCGGTCCTGCCTGTCACGCCACCTCGGTCCTGTCACGCCACCTCGGTCCTGGGTGGCACATTCCGGCTGGCGTAGCCGTTCGTCGTGGAGTCTTACGGTCGGGAGTGACATCCGCGCCTTGCGCCGGTCGATTTGTACGGTGCGCGGGCCAATCGACTGCCTGCGACTGGCAAAGATAGCTAGAATATGCAAACCGATTTCATATTCATGCATTACATGAGGGCGCTACTGTGAGGGTCGGAAATAAGCCCGAATCGTACGCGTTTAAGTTCACGAATGCCCAGATAATCATTTAAATAACAGCGTTCCGTTTGGACTTTTTCAGGGTACCTCGAGTAGCCTATGCAAAGATATTCGCTTCATGCGTGAGAGGTCTTACGTCGAGCGGCGTCAGTCCCATAGGACCCGCCATCTTGGATGCATCTCGCATGTTGCGACACGGGATTTGGCGGCATTTGTGCGTGGGCAAGGCCTGTGAGAAGATGGTTTCGCGCGGAAGTGGCTGCTTGAGACCGTGACACCCAGTGACACCCAGGACCGAGGTGCCGCGCTTACACCCAGGACCGTGACACCCAGGACCGAGGTGCCGCGCTTCGAGGTGCCGCGCTTCGGTGCCGCGCTTCGTGACCGAGGTGCCGCGCTTCCGCGTGTGCCGTACGAAGAAGGGACCCGCATGTACCGCATCATCGCTTCCGACCTCGACGAGACGCTGCTCTCCTCGGATACCCACGTGTGCCAGCGCAACGTCGAGGCAATCCATGCGGCGCGCGCAAAGGGCGCCCACTTCGTGCCCTGCACGGGCCGCCCCTTCGACTCGGTGGGTGGGACGCTGGAGGAGCTGGGGCTCGCCGGCGCAGCGGGGGAGTATGTGATCTCCTTCAACGGCGGTGCCGTGAACGAGATCTCCAAACCCGAGCCCCTCTGCCTGCGCGACCTGGACTTCGACCTTGCCGACGACCTCTACCGGCGCGGGGTTGCCTACGGGATGTGCATGCACCTCTATACGGTCCATGACGTCTGGGTCTACGGCCTCAACGATGACGAGCGGGCCTATGCGGGCCCGCGCATGACCCTCACCGAGACCCACGAGCCCACCCTGGACTTCCTACGCGGCCAGACCGTCATGAAGATCCTCTACGAGGACACGGACATGAACCATCTGCGCGGCATCCACCAGGAGCTCGCGCCGTACCTGGACGACGTCTTCGTCACCTACTCCTCCAACCGCTACCTGGAGTTCTGTCCCAAGGGTGTGGACAAGGGCTCGGGCCTGCGCTGGCTGGCGGACTACCTGGGTGTTCCCTACGGCGAGACCATCGGCATCGGCGACTCCCTCAACGACCTGGCCATGGTGGAGGACTCCGGTCTGGGCTGCGTGGTGGCCAATGCGGTGGGCGAGATCCGCGATGCTGCGGACTACATTTGCGAGGCCACGAACGACCAGGGCGGCGTGGGCGAGGTCATCGAGAGGTTCGTGCTGTCGTTCGAGAGAGGGGACGTCCTATGACCCGTGTTGCCTACAATCCCTATCTGCCCAGCTGGGAGTACACGCCCGACTGCGAGCCCCATGTCTTTGGCGACCGCGTGTACGTGTACGGCAGCCACGACAGCGCCCGTGGTCCCCACTACTGCGTGGGCGACTACGTGTGCTGGTCCGCACCGGTGGACGACCTCAAGACCTGGACCTACGAGGGCGTCATCTACACCCGCTGGGACGACCCCACAAACACGGACCGTCTCACCTACGCCGCGCCCGACGTGTGCCAGGGCCCGGACGGCCGCTTCTACCTGTACTACTTCTATGGCATGGGCACCAGCATCAACGTGGCCGTCTGCGACGAGCCGGCGGGCCGCTATCGCTACCTGGGGCAGGTCTCCCTCCCGTCCGGAGAGGTGCTGGGCATCACCTCCGGCTACGGCAACCCCTTCGACCCTGCCGTGTACGTCGAGGCCGGCCGCACGTGGCTGTGGTGGGGCTTCTCGATGCGCGCTAGCGACGCAACGGGCGCGCTTGTCGGACGGGAGATCCCTCCCACCCTGCTGCAGGGCTCGTTTGGGACCGAGCTGGGACCGGACATGTGCACCATGGTCGGGGAGCCGGTGCCCTTCGTGCCGGGCAGCTCCACCGCGGCTGGCACCCCCTTTGCGGGGCATCCCTTCCTGGAGGCGTCCAGCTTCCGCAAGATCGGTGGGCGCTACTACTACCTGTACAGCAGCGCGCAGGGGCACGAGCTGTGCTACGCCCTGTGCCAGAACCCCTGGACGCCGCCCACGGCGCTTGGGGGCGTGGTGATCAGCAACGGGGACGTGGGCATGCCCGGTGTGCCCACGGAGGAAGACGCCCACTACTACCTGGGCAACAACCACGGCAGCATAGAGCGCATCGCAGGCCAGGACTACGTGTTCTACCACCGCCACACCCACGGCGTGCAGTACGCGCGGCAGGACTGCGCGGAGCCCATCGCCATCCTGCCAGACGGCAGCATCCCGCAGGTGGAGGTCACGAGCTGCGGCCTCAACGGCGGCCCCCTGCCCGCCGCGCGCGAGACGCCCGCTCACGCCTGCTGCCACCTGCGCAGCGCGGAGGGGACGCTCCACATATCCAGCCACGTGCACTGGAACGAGGCGCACCCCTACGTGGGCGACGAGGACGCGGACTGCGTGCCCACGGGCAACCGTGGCTTCGTGGCAAACCTGCGGGACGGGGCCCAGGTGGGCTACAAGTACCTGGCCTTCGCGGGCGAGGGGCGCGTGCGGCTGGAGCTGCGCGGCACCTTTGCCGGCCGGGTGCGCGTGCTGCTGGATGCGCCCTCGGGCAGCGGCGCGCGCGAGGCGGGGACCGTGGACGTCGCCCCGTCTGCCGCGTGGACAGAAGTCTCCGCACGGCTCGCTGGCCCCGTGGACGGGACCCATGCCGTGTACTTCGTCCCGGAGGGCGAGGGGGCGCTCGACCTCGTGGCGTTCTCCTTCTGTCGCTAGGGGGCGGCTTTTGTTACGCCTGTGAAACGACACCGACATACGGCGCTCGCCTGTGCCACACTCACCACCAACGAGAAGCCCGGCCACCAGAAAGGGGAGCATCACATGGCAACTGCCCAGCGCACCATGAGCATCACGCTCTCCGGGGCCCCTCTCTCCAACCTCCTCCTCAACCTAGCGTAGGCGCGCAGGCCCAAGGGCCGGCGGTTCCGCACCGCCACGCCCAGCCTCGCGCGCTTCATGACGGCGGTCGCAGCAGCGGCCGCTGTTTTCGTACGTGCCGCACGAGCACGAACGCACTTGTCACCGCGCACTTGTTGCCACGCCACGCACCGCACCACCGAGAGGAGCACCCCATGACCCGCAAGATCGACATCTTCGACACCACCCTGCGCGACGGCGAGCAGAGCCCCGGCGCCTCCATGAACACCGAGGAGAAGCTCGTCATAGCCCAGGAGCTCCTCCGCATGCACGTGGATGTGATCGAGGCGGGCTTCCCCATCTCCAGCCCGGGCGACTTCCGCTCCGTGCAGGAGATAGGCCGCCTGGCCGGCGACGACGCCGTGGTCGTGGGGCTCACCCGCGCCGTTGACAAGGACATCGACCGCGCGGCCGAGGCGCTGGCCTGCGCAAAGCGCCCCCGCATCCACACAGGCATAGGCGTCTCCCCCCAGCATCTCAAGGAGAAGCTCCGCATCACCGAGGACCAGTGCATAGAGCGCGCCATCCACTGCGTGGAGTACGCCAAGAAGTACGTGGACGACGTGGAGTTCTACGCCGAGGACGCGGGCCGCGCCGACCAGGACTTCCTCATCCGGGTGATCCAGGCCGTCGTGAACGCGGGCGCCACCGTGGTCAACATCCCCGACACCACGGGCTACCAGATGCCCGAGGACTTCGGCCGGCGCATCAAGGGTCTGGTAGACAACGTCATCGGCATCGAGAACGTAAAGATCTCCGTCCACACCCACAACGACCTGGGCATGGCCACGGCCCTGGCCCTGGCCGGCGTGCGCAACGGCGCCCGCCAGGTGGAGTGCACCATCAACGGCCTGGGCGAGCGCGCCGGCAACACCGCGCTCGAGGAGGTCGTGATGGCCATCCGCATGCACGGCGACGAGCTGGACGCACACACGGACGTCGTGACCACCGAGCTCACCCGTGCGAGCCACCTCGTGAGCCGCATCACGGGCATGAGCGTGCAGGCCAACAAGGCCATCGTGGGCGCCAACGCCTTCGCCCACAGCTCCGGCATCCACCAGGACGGCGTCCTCAAGGCCCGCGACACCTACGAGATCATCGACCCCGCAGACGTGGGCGCCGCCGGCTCGGAGATCATCCTCTCCGCGAGAAGCGGCCACGCCGCCCTGCGCCACCGGCTGGCGGAGCTGGGCTATACCTTCCCGGATGCGGAGTTCGACGACGTCTACGAGCGCTTCCTGGAGATCGCGGACCAGAAGAAGGAGGTTTACGACGAGGACCTGGAGTCCATGGTGCAGGAGCGCCAGCGCGACGTCACGGCCGTCTACCAGCTGGACTCCGTCCAGGTCCTCTGCGGCGACCCGGCCGTACCCACGGCCACGGTCCGCATGACCGACGAGGTGGGCGCCCAGCACGTGGTGGCCGCCATCGGCACCGGCCCCGTGGACGCGGCCTACAAGGCCATCGACCAGGTGGTCTCAGTCCACGGCGACCTGCAGGAGTTCTCCGTCAAGGCCATCACCCGCGGCATCGACGCCATCGGCGAGGTCACGGTGCGCATAACGGCCGAGGACGGCAAGGTCTACACCGGCCGCGGGTCCGACACGGACATCGTGGTCTCCTCCGCCAAGGCCTACGTCAACGCCATCAACCGCATGATCACCACGACGCGCTCGCGCGCCGGCAAGTAGGTAGCAGAGATGCGGGAAACAGCGGAAACACCGGGGGTACTCCCCCTTGTTTCCAAACACGGGGGAGTACCCCCGGCGTTTCCCGAGGAAGAGAAGGAGAGCGCAATGCCGCGTCCCATGACCATGGCCGAGAAGATCCTCGCCGCCCACGCGGGCCTGGCGGAGGTCGTCCCCGGCCAGCTGATAGAGTGCGACCTCGACGGGGTTCTCGCCAACGACATCACGGCCCCCATCGCCATCAAGACCGTGCGCGAGATCGGCGCGGGCGTGTGGGATCCCGAAAGGATCTTCCTGGTGCCCGACCACTACTCGCCCAACAAGGACATCAAGTCCGCCGAGCAGACCAAGGTCACGCGCGACTTTGCCCACCAGATGGGGATCACCCACTACTGGGAGCAGGGCTGCATGGGCATCGAGCATGCGCTTCTCCCCGAGCAGGGCGTGGTGCTGCCGGGCGACCTGGTGATAGGCGCGGACTCCCATACCTGCACCTACGGCGGCATCGGGGCCTTCTCCACGGGCGTGGGCTCCACGGACGCCGGCGTGGGCATGGCCACCGGACGGGCCTGGTTCAAGGTGCCCGAGACCATCCGCATCGTGGTGGACGGCGAGCTGCCGGCCGGCGCGACCGCCAAGGACGTGATCCTGCACGTCATCGGCATGATCGGCGTGGACGGTGCCCTCTATCGGGCCATCGAGTTCGCGGGGTCCACCATAGAGGCGCTCAGCGTGGAGGGGCGTCTGACCATTGCCAACATGGCCATCGAGGCCGGCGGCAAGGCGGGGCTCTTCGAGGTGGACGACAAGTGCCGCACCTACGTGGACCTGCGCGCCAAGCGGCCCTACGTGGAGTACCACCCCGACGCGGACGCCCAGTACCTCCAGGTCATCCACATCGACGCCGCGGACATCCAGCCCTGCGTGGCCTGGCCCCATCTGCCCAGCAACACCCATCCCGTCTCCGAGAGCCGCCACATAAGGATCGACCAGGCGGTCATCGGAAGCTGCACCAACGGCCGCATCGAGGACATGCGGGCCGCCGCCGAGGTCCTGCGCGGGCGCACCGTGGCCGACGGCGTGCGCTGCATCGTGATACCTGCCACCCAGGCGGTGTGGAAGCAGTGCGTGCACGAGGGCCTCATGGACGTCTTTATCGATGCGCACTGCGTGGTCTCCACCCCCACCTGCGGCCCCTGCCTGGGCGGCTACATGGGTATCCTGGCTGCGGGGGAGCGCTGCGTGAGCTCGACGAACCGCAACTTCGTCGGCCGCATGGGCGACCCCACATCCGAGGTCTACCTGGCTAGCCCGGCCGTGGCTGCGGCGAGCGCTGTGGCGGGCCACATCGAGCTGCCGGGGAACCTGTAGGTGGCAGGCGGGGATGACCTTCTATGCTGCTCAGACAACTGCTACGCAGGACTCGCGCGGCGAGAAGGACCAACCGCCTTCGACCTGCTGTGACCACGCTGTTGAGATTGCCACGGCGGGCAGCCACTACCGGAGGATCTTGGTGCCGCAGTTTTTTCTCTTGCATTTCTTGCGGTTAGGAGGGAGACGCCTCGGCCGCCAGTGGGTTTGAGTGGATTCTCATGTGCAGGACAGGGTGTTTGTCCCGCGCACAGTTCGCGAAGCGTTGTTTGAGCACGGGGCAAACACCCTGCCCCTCAAGGGAGCAACCATGCAGTTCAGGGGCAACGTCTTCAGATACGGTCGCGACGTGGACACGGACGTCATCATTCCTGCCCGCTACCTCAACACCTCGGACCCGGCGGAGCTGGCCAAGCACTGCCTCGAGGACCTGGACGTGACCTTCCGCGACCGCGTGCGGCCCGGCGACATCATCGTGGCCGACGAGAACTTCGGCTGCGGGTCCAGCCGCGAGCACGCGCCGGTGGCCATCAAGGCGGCGGGCGTCTCCTGCGTGGTGGCCAAGTCCTTCGCGCGCATCTTCTACCGCAACTCCATCAACGTGGGACTTCCCATCTTCGAGTGCGCGGAGGCCGTGGACGCCATACACGACGGCGACGCTGTGTTCGTGGACGCCGACACCGGTACCATCAAGGACGAAACGACCGGACAGACCTTCCAGGCCCAGCCGCTCCCGCCCTTCATCCAGGAGATCGTGAACGACGGGGGTCTCGTGGCACGCACCAAGCGCATCATGGGCCAGAAGGCAGCCGCGGCGGCGGGCGACGCGAGCAAGAAGGACGGCGAGTAGGCATGGCATCTAAGATGTATGCGATCTGCACCCTCCCCGGCGACGGCATCGGCCCGGAGATCATGGCCGAGGGCAAGAAGGTCCTGGCCGCCATCGGCGCCAGGCACGACGTCGAGTTCCGCTGCCAGGACCAGCTCATAGGCGGCGCGGCCATCGACGCCACGACCGCGCGCGGCCAGAAGCCCACGGCCCTGCCCGAGGCCACCCTCCAGGCGGCCCAGGCGGCCGACGCCGTCCTTCTCTCCGCCGTGGGCGGCCCCAAGTGGACGAACACCGAGGCCGGGGCCGCCCGTCCCGAGCAGGGGCTCCTGGCCATCCGCAAGGGCCTGGGCCTCTACCTCAACCTTCGTCCGGTCCGCATGTACGACGCCCTGCGCGCGGCCTCGCCGCTCAAGCCGGAGCTGCTCGAGGGCGTGGACCTTCTCATCGTGCGCGAGCTCACGGGCGGCCTCTACTTCGGCAAGCACGAGCGCGAGTGGGGCGTGGAGGGCGCCGGCGTGGGCGGCACCCGCGGAGAGCACGCCTGCGACACCATGGACTACTCCGAGTACGAGGTCGAGCGCGTGGTGCGCTGGGCCTTCGAGGCGGCGGCGCGCAGGCGCGGTCGGCTCTGCTCCGTGGACAAGGCCAACGTGCTCGAGACGTCGCGTATGTGGCGCGAGGTCGCGCATCGCATCGGCGAGGAGTTCCCCACGGTCGAGGCCTGCGACATGTACGTGGACAACGCCTCCATGCAGCTGGTGGCCAACCCCGGCCAGTTCGACGTCATCGTGACCGAGAACACCTTCGGCGACATCCTCTCCGACGAGGCCTCCATGCTCACGGGCTCGCTCGGCATGCTGGCCTCGGCCTCGCTGGGGTCGGGCACGGCCCTCTACGAACCCAGCCACGGCTCGGCGCCGGACATCGCGGGGAAGGGCATCGCCAACCCGCTGGCCCAGATCCTCTCCGTGGAGCTCATGCTGCGCTACAGCTTCCAGATGGACGAGGCCGCCAACGAGCTGGCCGCTGCCGTGCAGAGGACGCTCGACGAGGGCTGGCGCACCGTGGACATTGCGGACGACTCCACCCCTGCCGACCACGTGCTGGGTACCGCCGCCATGGGCGACAAGGTCGTCGAGTTTCTCGGCTGACGCGGGGTCGGAGTTCCTGTCACGCTCACGGCTGACGCGGGGTCGGAGTTCCTGTCACGCTCAAGGCTGACGCGGGGTCGGAGTTCCTGTCACGCTCACGAAGTGTCAGTTACAGGTGCCCCCAAGTGGTGCCCGGCAGCAGAGACAGGGCATTTACCTGCGGATATATGATATGCAATCAGGACGAGGGCACCTGTAAGTGACATGTCAGTTACAGGTGCCCCTCTCTTGGCGCCGTGCGGGTAAGCCCAACCGGGTCTTGGCCCCTTGTTTCCTGCTAGGGCCAGAGGACATCGGCAACCAGGTGCGAGAGCACTGCGCGCACGCGGGCCAGGTCCTCCAGGGGAACGTACTCGTTAGGCTTGTGGGCCATCTCCAGGTTGCCGGGGCCGTACGAGAGGCAGTTCTTGTTGCCACAGATCCCGGCGACCACGGCCGAGTCGGTGTAGCCGGTAAAGACGCCCGTGCCGCAGGCCTCGCCCCAGGCCTCGCGGCTCGCGGCGCGCAGCGCGGCCAAGACCGGCGCCTCAGGGTCCAGCTCCACGGGAGGGCGGTCGCCGGTGCAGGCGAGCTCCCCGCGCGTGCCGGGAATCGCCGCCTCGGCTCCGGCGACCGCCTGGCGCACGAGCTTCTCGGCGGTTGCCGTGCTCGCGGGCGGGACCAGCCGCATGTCGATCGTCGCCTTGCACTCGTCTGGCACCACATAGGGGCTGTATCCGCCGCTGACCTGCCCGAACGTCACCGTGGACACTCCCAGATCGGGGTGCTCGGGCAGCGCCGCAACGGCTCTGCGGATGCGGCAGATGGCCTCTGCCATGCCGGCGATTGCGTCGGCGCCCCGCCAGGGGGTGCTGGCATGGGCCGTCGTGCCGCGCATCGTGAGCTCGAACCAGGTGCGGCCCTTGTGTGACCCGCGGGCGCAGCCGTCCGTGGGCTCCGTGTCGAGCACCCAGCCGGTGGGGCCCAGCCAGCCTGCGCGGATGGCGGCCTCGGCGCCGCGCATGAGGTCCTCCTCGTCGACGGTGCACAGGAGCGAGACCGAGCGCGCGGGTGCGCGCCCTTGTCTCTGGGCGGTGGCCAGTGCGTCGGCGAAGGCGAGCATGGCGCAGGCCAGACCGCCCTTCATGTCGCAGGTGCCACGGCCGTACATGCGGTCGTCGCGGATCACGGCGCCAAAGGGCGGGGTGGTGTCGTCCCATCCCGCGCCCACGACCACCGTGTCCAGGTGGCAAAGGAGGGTCAGGTCGGAGGGGCGGGTGGCGCGCGGGCCTGCCGCGAGGTCCGCAGCTGCGGGGATGGTCGCCCGCAGGCAGGTGCGACCCGGCAGTGCTTCGAGCTCCTCGACCCTCGCGTGAGCAGCCGGCGCCGCGGCGATGCGCTCTGCCAGCCAGGAGCGGACGAGCTTCTCGATGCTCCCCTCGTAGGCGCCGGGGTCGGTGCTGGGCACGCGGACGAGCGCGGCAAGAAGGTCCTCCGCCTCGGGGTCGCGGGCAGAGTTGCGCGGTGTGGTTGCGGGCATGAGTGGTCGCCTCGATACTGGCCGGTTGCTGTCCAGCCACATGATAGACGCCACGCTCCATGGGTTCAGGCGAGGACGCACAAGTCGGGTTTGGGCCGCGGGTCCGCCGCACAGGTCAGGTTTGCGCCGCGGGTCCGCCGCACAAGTCGGGTTTGCGCCGCGGGTCCGCCGCACAAGTCGGGTTTGGGTCGCGGGTCCGCCGCACAAGTCGGGTTTGCGCCGCGGGTCCGCCGCACAAGTCGGGTTTGCGCCGCGGGTCCGCCGCACAAGTCGGGTTTGCGCCGCTGGTCCGCCCGCCTCCCGCACAAGTCAGGTTTGCGCCGCCCGCCCGCCCGCAGTCTACGCGCCCTGGCCCGCCGCCTGCTGCTTGGCCTCGTCCATGTAGCTGTACATGGTGTACTTGCTGATGCCAAAGAAGCTGCAGACCTTCTGGCCGCTCTTGGTGATGAGGAAGGCCCCGGCGTCGTTCAGGAAGCCGATCGCGCGGACCTTGTCGTCCTTGTTCATGAGCTCCACGGGCTTGCCCACCAGCTTGACGCTCTCCTGGATCAGCTCGTCGAGCAGGTCGTTCACGTTGTGGGGGATGGGCTCCGCGGATGCGGGGGTGGACTCCGCCTCGCTGCCCAGGGCCGTGAAGTCCTCCAGGTAGTCCTTGAAGGCCATCATGAGCGACGTGTCGTAGTTGATGGCAAAGATCGCGCTGGGCATGCCGTCCGCGTCGCGGAAGAAGATCGTGGAGCTGCGCAGGACCTTGCCGTCCTCGGTCTTGGTGAGGTAGGCCAGCTTGTCGTGCAGCTTGGCCGGGTCGGTCCGCAGGGCCTTGAGGACCACGTTGGAGGGGCCGTCGCCCACCTTGCGGCCGCTTATCTGCCCGTTCTCGATGGCCACGATGGTGCTCGTGGGGTCGGGGGAGCGCAGGTCGTGCACCACGACCTCGCACCGGCTGCCAAACTGGGCCGCCACGCCCTTGGCCAGGCGCTTGAGGAACTCGATTTGCATCTCGTGTTGGCTTGGCATGTGTGCCCCCATCTGTTGCCCACCACAAACTATTTTGGCTGATAACAAACTCTTTGTGTTGTTAAATCCCAGCAAACACGTGGTGCTATCGGCGAGTGGGCGTCCGCCACACAAGTCGGGTTTGGGTCGCAGGTACGACGCACAAGTCAGGTTTGCGCCGCGGGCCCGCCACACAAGTCAGGTTTGCGCCGCGGGCCCGCCCCACAAGTCAGGTTTGGGTCGCAGGTACGACGCAAAGGTCGGTTATGGGCCGGGAGCTCGCCCCACAAGTCAGGTTTGCGCCGCGAGCCCGCCCCACAAGTCGGGTTTGCGCCGCCGGCCCGCCCGCCCGCGCGTCAGCCCTGCCGCCAGCCGCCGTCAACGACCGTTCACACCCAGAAATCGCCGGTTGCCGAGGATGCAACCCACGTGCAACCCACCAAACTCTATGAGTGGCAAAATAACTTTTAGTAAGTTGGGCTAAAAATCTGTTAGGTTTTTGGTGACACAACGGTCTAGCGGGGAAACAGGGTCGCCGGGTGCCCCAAGCCCGGCCGGCGCGGCAAGAGAGGGCCGCAGCCGCACATATGCCTGCCGTAGCTGATCTGCGGCGCGTAGCTGGGAGGGATCCTATGCTGCTGGTAACGAACGGTCGAGTCGTAACGCGCGACGACGCCAACCCCTTCGTGGAGGACGGCGCGGTCCTCGTGGATGGCGAGAAGGTCGTGGAGGTGGGGCCGCGTGCCACGCTGGCCGCCGCCCATCCTGAGGCGGAGGTCGTGGACGCCCACGGCGGCGTGATCATGCCGGGCCTCATCAACTGCCACACCCACATCTATTCCGGCCTGGCCCGCGGCCTGGCCATCAAGGGCTGCAACCCCACCAACTTCCTGGAGAACCTGGAGCAGCAGTGGTGGGCCATCGACCGCAAGCTCTACTGGAGTCCCTGCGCGACGGCGTCACGACCATCTTCGACCACCACGCCAGCTACGCGGAGATCCCGGGCTCCCTCTTTGCCATCAAGGACGTGACCACCGAGTGCGGCATCCGCGCCAACCTCTGCTATGAGGTCTCCGACCGCGACGGCCAGGAAAAGTGCGACCAGGCCATAAAGGAGAACGCCGACTTCGCCCGCTGGGCTGCCAAGCAGGACACGGGCATGATCGCCGCCATGTTCGGCGGGCACGCCACCTTCACCCTCTCCGACGCCACCATGGACAAGATGGCCGAGGCCAACGACGGCCTCACCGGCTTCCACATCCACGTGTGCGAGGGCATGAACGACGTCTACGACTCGCTGGACAACCAGTGCGGCATCCGCCCGGTGGAGCGCCTGCTCAACCATGGCCTCCTGGGCAACAGGACCATGCTGGGCCACTGCATCCACATCACCCCGGCCGAGATGGACATCGTGCTCGAGCAGGGCACCTCCATCGTGAACAACCCCGGGTCCAACATGAACAACGCGGTGGGCTGCGCGCCCGTGCTGGAGTTCATGCGCCGCGGCATCCCCGTGTGCATGGGCACCGACGCCTACACCCACGACATGCTGGAGTCCCTCAAGACCTTCATCCTGGTTCAGCGCCACAACGCCGCCAAGCCCAACGTGGCCTGGGGCGAGGACTTCCAGATGCTCTTCAGGAACAATGCGGCCATGGCCTCGCGCTACTTCAAGCGCGACCTGGGGGTCCTGCGCCCGGGCGCCGCGGCCGACATCGCCATCTTCGACTACCACCCCTTCACGCCCTTCTCGGCCGAGAACATCGACGGCCACATCCTCTTTGGCTTCGAGGGGCGCCAGTGCCGCACCACCATCGTCAACGGCAAGGTGCTCTACCGCGACCGCGAGTTCACCCAGCTCGACGAGGAGCGCGCCAACGCCTACATGCTGGAGCAGTCCAAGGCGCTCTGGGGCGACCTCAACGGCCGCGAGTACTAGCGCGCCAGCGCTGACGGCCGCCCGGATCAGGGCCGGGCGGCCTGACGCGCGAGGATCCCGTGGCGCCTCGCGCGGACACGTTCCCACGGAAAAGCACCTCCAGGAGAGGAAAGCACCATGAGCGACGTCATGCATCCCATCCCCTTTGCCCAGCTGATGACCTGGGCGCTCGACGAGTACCACCAGCAGGGGACCGTCTTCGGCTGCCGCAAGCTCCACCACCACGAGGGCGGCGCCCGTCCCATCTTCAAGGAGCGGGTGGAGGAGCCCTTCGGCCCGGCCGCAGGCCCCAACACCCAGCTCGCGCAGAACATCATCGCCGCCTACGTCTGTGGAGCGCGCTTCTTCGAGCTCAAGACCGTCCAGAAGATGGACGGAGCCGAGCTTGCCGCCTGCGTAAACAAGCCCTGCATCCTGGCCTCCGACGAGGGCTACAACTGCGAGTGGTCCACCGAGCTCACCGTGGCCGACGCCTTCGGCGAGTACGTAAAGGCCTGGGTGGCCTGCAAGCTCCTGGCCCAGGAGCTTGGTCTGGGCGACCCGGACGGCTTCGTGTTCAACATGTCCGTGGGCTACGACCTGGAGGGCATCAAGACCCCCAAGGTGGACGGCTTTATCAACAAGATGAAGGACGCCTCGGCCACGCCCGAGTTCCGGGAGGCCATCGCCTGGGCGCACGCCAACCTAGGCCGCTTCGAGCACGTGGACGCCGCCTTCGTAGACTCCATCACCCCGCACGTGTCCGACTCCATCACCGAGTCTACGCTGCACGGTTGCCCGCCCGACGAGATCGAGCGCATCGCCACCCACCTCATTACCGAGAAGGGCCTCAACACCTACATCAAGTGCAACCCCACGCTCCTGGGCTACCGCACGGCGCGCGACCTGCTCGACGGCCTGGGCTTCGACTACATCGTCTTCGACGAGCACCACTTCCTGGAGGACCTCCAGTGGGCGGACGCCGTTCCCATGTTCCACCGCCTGCAGGCCCTCTGCGACGAGCGCGGCCTGGAGTTCGGCCTCAAGCTCACCAACACCTTCCCCGTGGACGTGACCCGCTCCGAGCTCCCCAGCGAGGAGATGTACATGTCTGGCCGGGCGCTCTACCCTCTCACCGTCACCCTGGCCGGCCGCATCGCCCGCGAGTTCGACGGCAGGCTCCGCACCTCCTACTCCGGTGGTGCCGACGCCCTGAACATCCGGGGCCTCGTGGGCGCGGGCATCTGGCCCGTGACCATGGCGACGAACATCCTCAAGCCCGGCGGCTACGACCGCCTGGCCCAGGTGGCCCAGGCCCTCGAGGGTGCGGGTTACGAGCCCTTCTCGGGCGTGGACCCCGATGCCGTGGACGCGCTCGTGGCCGCCGTGCCGACAGACGCCCGCCTGCAGCACGGGCTCAAGCCCACGCCTGAGCGCCACGTGGAGGGCGCGCTGCCCCTGCTCGACTGCTTCACCGCGCCCTGCGCGGACGACTGCCCCATCCACCAGGACATCCCCGGCTACCTGCGCGCCCACAACGAGGGCCGCGACGCCGACGCCCTGCGCGTGATCCTGGAGAGGAACGCCCTGCCCTTCATGACGGGCACCCTCTGCCCCCACACCTGCGGCAACTCCTGCATGCGCAACTACTACGAGGGGCACGTCCTCATCCGTGAGGCCAAGCTTGCGGCCGCCCAGGCCGCCTACGGCGAGGTCCTGCCCACGCTGGCGGCGCGCGCCGCGAGCAAGAAGCGCGTGGCCGTGGTGGGCGCCGGCCCTGCCGGCCTTGCTGCCGCGGCCTTCCTGTCCCGCCAGGGCGCGGCAGTGACGGTGCTCGAGCGCACGGACCGCGCGGGCGGCGTGCCGCGCCACGTAATCCCGGGCTTCCGCATCGCCGACGACGCCATCGAGCGTGACGTGGCGCTGGCGTGCGCCTATGGCGCCCGCATCGAGTACGGCCGCGAGGTGGCCGACGTGCGCGAGCTCCTCTCCGAGGGCTACACGGACGTCGTGGTGGCTGTGGGCGCCTGGGCCAAGGGTGCGAGCGTGCTGGGTGGCCAGGACCTGGACGCCCTGGAGTTCCTGCGCGACTTCAAGGCCGACCCCGCCTCGCTCCACCTGGGGACCGACGTCGTGGTCGTGGGCGGCGGCAACACCGCCATGGACGTGGCCCGCGCGGCCCTTCGCGTGCCGGGCGTGGAGCACGTGCGGCTCGTATACCGTCGCGACCAGCACAACATGCCGGCCGACGAGGAGGAGCTGCAGGAGGCCGTGGCCGAGGGCGTGGAGTTCTGCGAGCTCCTGGCGCCCGCGTCTCTGGCCGACGGGCTCCTGACCTGCGACGTCATGGTGCTGGGCGCGCCCGACGAGTCCGGTCGCCGTCGCCCGGAGGCCACGGGCGAGCAGCGCACGGTGCCCGCCACCACGGTGATCTCTGCCGTGGGCGAGCGCGTGGAGCAGGACGTCTTCGCGGCCTCCGGTATCCAGGTGGACCGCAAGGGCCGTCCGGTGGTGGACGACCAGCTCCAGACCAGCCTGCCTCACGTGTACGCCGCAGGCGATGCCCGCCGCGGCCCGGCCACGATCGTCAAGGCCGAGGCCGATGCGCAGGTGGTGGCCACGGCCATCCTCGACGCGCGCTTCGACGGCGCCGCCCAGGCGAACGTGGCCCCCGACTACGACGCCGTGCTCGACAAGCGCGCCGTCCTCGCCGAGGCGGACGCCCTTCTTGCCGGCTCGCGCTGCCTGGGCTGCCCCACGGTGTGCGAGACCTGCGTGGAGGTCTGCCCCAACCGCGCGAACGTGGCCATCCGCGTGCCCGGCATGCGGGAGCGCCAGATCGTGCACGTGGACGTCATGTGCAACGAGTGCGGCAACTGCGCTGTCTTCTGCCCCTACTCCGAGGGCCGGCCGTATCGCGACAAGCTCACCGTCTTCTGGACGCAGGCGGACCTGGACGCCAGCACGAACGACGGCTTCCTGGCCACCGAGGACGGCTTCCTGGTGCGCCTGGGCGGCGAGTCGGCCGTCTACGACGTGGACGACGAGGCCTGCGGCCTGCCCGAGGGGGTGCGCCGCACCATCGTGGCCGTCCGGGACGACTACGCCTACCTGCTGGGTCGCTAGAAAACGCTGCCGTGCCAATGGCCAGGGCACGCCGTGCCCTGGCCCAGACACTCTGGGCACGGCCTTCGTACGAAGGGTTTGTTTGTGATGGCGCGGAGAGTCAAGAAGGTGGCTGTCGTGAGGTGCGCGGGAGGTCCCGCGCCCGACGACCGCTGCGAATACGGATGCGTGGGCTGCGGTGCCTGCATGGCCGCCTGCCGCAAGGGCGCGATCGACTTCGACGCCAACGGCGTGGCGCGCGTGGACCGGGGCAAGTGCGTGGGCTGCGGCCTGTGCGCCAAGGCCTGCCCGCAGGGGATCATAGACCTCGTCCCCACCACGCAGCGCATCCTGGAGCTCTGCTCCAACCCGGAGGAGGGCAAGGTGGCTCGCAAGTCCTGCCATGCCTCCTGCATAGCCTGCGGCGCCTGCGAGCGGGCCTGCACCTGCGGGGCCGCCCACGTGGTCGGCAACCACCTGGTCATCGACACCGAGGCCTGCGTGTCCTGCGGCATGTGCGCCACCAAGTGCCCGCGCGGTGTCATCCACGACGTCTACGGCATCGTTGCCGCCGGTCTCTAGGGAGGGGGCAAGATGGGCAAGTACAGCTTTACCGTAAACGGCCAGCTCGTCTCCACCGACGAGAACAAGTCCCTCCTGCGCTACCTGCGTGACGACCTCCACCTCACCTCTGTGAAGGACGGCTGCTCCGAGGGCGCCTGCGGCACCTGCACCGTGGTCATCGACGGCATAGCCACCAAGGGCTGCGTGATGACGACCAAGCTGGCCCAGGGACGCGCGATCGAGACCGTGGAGGGCCTCTCCCAAGCCGAGAAGGACGCCTTCGTCTATGCCTTTGGCGCCGTGGGCGCCGTGCAGTGCGGCTTCTGCATCCCGGGCATGGTCATGAGCGGGGCGGCCCTCGTGCGCCGCAACCCCAACCCCACGGAGGACGAGGTCAAGCAGGCCATCCGCGGCAACATCTGCCGCTGCACCGGATACAAGAAGATCATCGAGGGCATCCAGCTGGCGGCCAAGGTCCTGCGCGGCGAGGCCGAGATCGACCCCGACCTGGAGCGCGGCGACAGGTACGGCGTGGGCGAGCGGGCCTTCCGCGTGGACGTGCGCCGCAAGGTCCTGGGCTATGGCAAGTACCCGGACGACCTGGACGAGCGCGACTTCCCCGGCCTTCTCCACGGCTCCTGCGTGAGGTCGCCCTATGCGCGCGCCCGCGTGGTCAAGATCGACGCCACCAAGGCCCTGGCCCTGCCCGGCGTGGTGGGCGTGCTCACGGCCAAGGACGTGCCCGTGAACCAGGTGGGCCATCTGATCCGAGACTGGGACGTCTTTATCGCCGAGGGCGACATCACCCGCTTTGTGGGTGACGCCGTCTGCATGGTGGTGGCCGAGGACGAGAAGACCCTCGAGAAGGCCAAGAAGCTCGTAAAGGTCACTTGGGAGCCACTGGAGCCCGTGCGCAACATCGACGAGGCGGCCGCCCCCGGCGCGCCCATCATCCACGAGTTCTTCAACGCCTTTGGCAACCACGTGGTCCTGAAGGACAACGTGTGCCAGAGCCGCCACGTGACCCGCGGCAACGCCGCCGAGGCCCTGGCCCACTCCGCCCACGTGGTCACCCGCACCTTCGAGACCCCCTTCACGGAGCACGCCTTCCTGGAGCCCGAGTGTGCCGTCTCCATCCCATACAAGGACGGCGTCAAGATCTTCTCCACCGACCAGGGCGCCTACGACACGCGCCAGGAGGTCGCCCACATGTTTGGCTGGGACGACCAGAAGGACCGCGTGGTGGTCCAGACCATGCTGGTGGGCGGCGGCTTTGGCGGCAAGGAGGACGTGACCACCCAGCACATCTCGGCCCTGGCGGCCTACATCTACCAGAGGCCCGTCAAGTGCAGGTTCACGCGGCAGGAGTCCATCGACTTCCACCCCAAGCGCCACTACATGCGGGGCACCTTCACCCTGGGCTGCGACGACGAGGGCAACTTCACCGGCCTGGACTGCGAGATAAACTTCGACACGGGCGCCTACGCGAGCCTCTGTGGGCCTGTCCTGGAGCGCGCCTGCACCCACGCCGTGGGCCCCTACACCTACCAGAACACCGACATCCGCGGCTACGGCTACTACACGAACAACCCTCCTGCCGGCGCCTTCCGCGGCTTCGGCGTGTGCCAGAGCCAGTTCGCGCTGGAGAGCCTCATAGACCTCCTGGCCGACGAGGTGGGCATCAGCCCCTGGGAGATCCGCTACAGGAACGCCATCGAGCCCGGTGCGGTCCTTCCCAACGGCCAGATAGCCGACTGCTCCACGGCCCTCAAGGAGACCCTGCTCGCGGTGCGGGACGAGTACGAGAAGAACGCCGACCACGCGGGGCTGGCCTGCGCCATGAAGAACTCCGGCGTGGGCGTGGGCCTGCCGGATGCCGGGCGGGCAAACATCCGCGTGGAGGGCGGCCGGGCCGTGATCTACTCGGCCACCTCCGACATCGGCCAGGGCTGCAACACCGTATTCCAGCAGGACGTGGCCGAGGCCACGGGCCTGCCCAAGCGCTGCATAGAGAACGGCGAGTGCTCCACCGAGGCCGCGCCGGACTCCGGCACCACCTCCGGCTCGCGCCAGACCGTGATCACGGGCGAGGCCGTGCGCGGCGTGGCCTTCCTCCTGCGCGACGCCATGCTGGCCGTGGAGCGTGGGGAGGCCGTGCCCGAGGGTCCCGTGTGCGCCCATGGCGACGGCCAGACCGTGGAGTACGACGACGGCTCGCCCTACGTGGACGGGCAGCGGGACGACCTTGTTGCCGGGCACGGCGCCTGGCCGGCAGACCCCGTGGCGGCCCTTGCCGCCTTGGAGGGCCACGAGTTCCGCTACGTCTACTTCGAGCCCACCGACAAGCTGGGGGCAAACAAGCCCAACCCCAAGAGCCACGTGTGCTATGGCTTCTCGACAACCCTCGTGGTGCTCGACAAGAACCGCCGCATCTCCGAGATCTGGGCCGCGCACGACTCTGGCAAGGTCGTGAACCCCATCGCCATCCAGGGGCAGATCGAGGGCGGCGTGCTCATGAGCATGGGCTACGCCCTCACCGAGGACTTCCCGCTCAAGGATGGCGTGCCCCAGGCCAAGTACGGCACGCTGGGGCTCCTGCGCGCCACGGACATCCCGAACATCCACGCCGTCTACGTGGAGAAGGAACACCTCCTGCCCGTGGCCTTTGGCGGCAAGGGCATAGGCGAGATCGCCACGATCGGCACGGCCCCGGCCATCCAGAACGCCTACCACCGGGTGGATGGGGTCCTGCGTACCAAGCTGCCCCTGGAGGGCACGCCCTACTCGCGGGGACCGCAGCCCAAGGCGGGTGAGTGACGAGGGAGCAAACGGATTGTTGCGGGGAGCTTACGATTTGTTAGGCATCGGGGAAAAGTGCAAAGTTCTCGATCCGCTCGGCGTTATGTAGTGAGACAAAGGTAGTTGGGCGTGCCAAAGGTGTCAGGCACCCTTGGCACGGGGTTCGCGACTCAGGAAGGTTGCCACATGGCTGAACTGCTGCGGATGGAGGGCATAAGCAAGCGCTTCGGTTCGTTCTATGCGAACCAGGACGTGTCGCTCCAGGTGGAGGAGGGCGAGGTCCACACCCTCCTGGGCGAGAACGGCGCCGGCAAGTCCACCCTCATGAACATCCTCATAGGCCTCTACCAGCCCACCGAGGGCAAGGTCTACATGCGGGGGCAGGAGGTGGAGATCTCATCGCCCGGCGTGGCCGTGGCCCACGGCATTGGCATGGTGCACCAGCACTTCATGCTCATCGACGACATGACCGGCCTCGAGAACATCATCCTAGGCGACAAGCGCCACAAGTCCGCCCGCCTGCAGCTTGCCGAGGACCGCAAGACCGTGGAGGAGATCCAGGAGCGCTACGGCCTGGAGATAGACCTCGACGAGAAGGTCTCCGACATGTCCATAGGCATGCAGCAGCGCGTGGAGATCATGAAGGTCCTCTTCCGCGGCGCCGACCTGCTGATCCTGGACGAGCCCACGGCCGTCCTCACCGACCTGGAGGTCCAGGGCCTCTTCGACATCATGCGGTCGCTCACGGCCGAGGGCAAGTCCATCATCTTCATCTCCCACAAGATGCGCGAGGTCATGGCCATCTCCGACCGCGTGACGGTCCTGCGCCGCGGCCGCTCCATCCAGACCCTGCGCGTGGCCGACACCACCGAGCAGGAGCTGGCCGACCTCATGATCGGCCAGAAGTTCCAGGAGAACACCTACCAGAAGGTCTCCGCCCCCGGCGCCCCCGAGCTCACGCTCAAGGACGTGTCCTGGCACCCCGAGGTCAAGCACGGCGGCCTCAAGGACGTCTCCCTCACGCTCCACAAGGGCGAGGTCCTGGGCGTGGCCGGCATCGACGGCAACGGACAGTCGGCGCTGGCCCAGCTGGTCACGGGCCTCATCTCGCCCGACTCCGGCGAGGTGGAGGGCCCCGACGGCTCCAAGATCGCGGTCTTCTCGCCCCAGTCCTTCATCGACGCCGGCCTGGGCAACATCCCCGAGGACCGCAACAAGATGGGCCTCGTGGGTGGCATGAGCGTGGCCGAGAACCTCGTGCTCAAGCAGACGGCCTCCGACCGCTTCTCCAGCGGGCACGGCGCCTGGCTCAAGATGGGTGCCATCAACGACTTTGCCGAGCAGATGCGCGAGCAGAACGACATCCGCTGCACCTCCGTCAACCAGACTGCTTCCAGCCTCTCCGGCGGCAACCAGCAGAAGGTCATCTTGGCCCGCGAGCTGGAGAGCCACCCCAAGCTGCTCCTGGCCGTCTATCCCACGCGCGGCCTGGACATCGGCGCCACCGAGTTCATCCACAACCAGATAATCGCCCAGCGCGACGCGGGCTGCGCGGTGCTTCTCATCTCGGCCGACTTCGACGAGGTGCTCAAGCTCTCCGACCGCATCACGGTGCTCTTCGAGGGCCAGATCATGGGCACGTATACCGGCGCGAATCCCCCCATCAAGGAGATCTCGCTCGCCATGGCAGGAAAGTAGGGGGGAGGACAAGTGGCAAAGAAGGAACTCAGCGCCGAGGAGCGCCAGGAGCGAACGCTCTCCATCCTCACGCCGGTCGTCTCGGTGCTGCTCGCGCTCGTCATAGGCGCCATCATCGTGGCCTGCCTGGGCAAGAACCCGCTCCAGGGCTACGGGGCCATGCTCCAGGGCTCCTGGGGCGACGCGTCCAAGATCTCCAAGACCCTCGAGCGGTCGTGCCCGCTCATCTTCACGGGCCTGTGCGCCACCTTCGCCTACAAGTGCGGCGTCTTCAACCTGGGCGGCGAGGGCCAGTTCATCATGGGCGGCTGCGCCACGGCCTGCGTGATCCTGGGGGGCGGCATCGAGGGGCCCGCGGGCCTCGCGCTCGGGCTCCTCGCCGGCATCGTGGTCGGCGGCATCTGGGCGCTCATCCCGGGCATCATGAAGATCACCCGCGGCCTCAACGAGATGATCACCACGATCATGCTCAACTACATAGCCCTGTACTTCATGGAGTACGTGTACAAGATGATGTACTCCGACCAGGGCCTGCCCAAGACCGTGGCCATGCCCAAGTCGGCCCGTCTGGCCGACCTCGCCGGCACCCACGTGGGCGTCCTTCTGGCCGTGGTCCTGGGCGTCGTGGTGTGGTACGTGATCTTCCGCACGTCCTTCGGCTTCAAGATCCGCGCCGTGGGCATGAACCCCGTGGCCTCGCGCGTGAACGGCTTCCCCGTCAAGCGCCTGGTCCTTCTGGCCTTCGTGATCTCGGGCGCCATCGCGGGCCTGGGCGGGTCGGTGGAGCTCCTGGGCCGCACCCCCTACCGCCTGGCCGACGGCTTTGGCTCGGGCTTCGGCTTCGACGGCGTGGCCATCGCCCTCATCGCCCAGCTCAACCCCATCGCGGCGGTCGTGGTGGCAATCCTCTTCGGCACGCTCTCCACGGGCGGCACCATGATGCAGTCGGTCATCGGCGTGCCCACGGCCATCATGGACATCATCCGCGGCCTCATCATCATCTTCGCCGTGGCCGGCATGGCCATGATCAAGCTGCCCAAGATAAGGGCCTTCCTCACCAACCGCAAGCAGAGCAAGAAGACGGAGGCGAGCGCTTAATGGACGTCTTTCTCATGTCGCTCCCCACGATCCTCAAGACCATGGTCATGGGTGCCGTGCCGATCCTTTTGGCATCCCTCGGCGAGGTCTTCTCGGAGCGTGCGGGTCTCGTGAACATCGGCCTCGAGGGCGTCATGGCCATCGGTGCCTTCGTGGGCTTCGCCATCGGCAAGATGACGGGCAACCTCTGGCTGGGCCTCGTGGTGGGCATGCTGGCGGGCATCGCGGTGAACCTGCTCTATGGCTTCTGCACCGTAACCCTCTGCGCCGACCAGGTGGTCACCGGCATGGCCATAAACATCCTGGCCCCGGCCATCGCCCTCTTTGGGTACAACCTCTTCGTGGGCTCCAACCCGGCCAACGCCACGGGCGACCAGATGGCGAGCCTCGCCATCCCGGGCCTGGCGAACATACCCTTCGTGGGCAACGCCTTCTTCAACCAGACCCTCATGGGCTACCTGGCCTTCGTCCTGGTGCCCCTGGTGTGGTACTTCTTCAAGAACTTCCGCTTCGGCCTGTCGTTCCGCTCTGTGGGCGAGAACCCGCAGGCGGCCGAGACCCTGGGCATCAACGTCGTGCGCGTCAAGTACCTGGCCTGCGTGCTCTGCGGCGCGCTGGCCGCGGCGGGCGGTGCCTTCCTCACCCTGTGCTACACGCCCATCTACACCGACGGCATCGTCATGGGCCGTGGCTTCATCGCCCTGGCCACGGTGATCTTCGGGCGCTGGAGCGCGGTGGGCGTCCTGGGCGCGAGCCTGCTCTTCGGCTTCTTCGACGGCCTCAACGTGGCCCTGCAGGCCCAGTTCCAGGCGGCGCCGGTCATGTTCTTCAAGATGATCCCCTACGCCTTCACCATCGTGGCGCTGCTCTTCTTCGGCTCCAAGCACGCCGGCCCCAAGGCCAACGGCAAGCCCTACTTCCGGGAGATGCGCTAGGGGCGCCGGGCTGCGGGCACACCGGACGGCGGGTGCCTGGCGGACTGCACACCGTGGCGGACGCCGCCCATCGGGCAACGCTGGCAGGAGCGGACGGGCTTCTTGACGTAAGCCACGAACGTTTTGTTAGGCTAGTGTAAGGTGCCCGCCGGAGGGCGGGCCAGACAGAAGGGAAGGGCGCTATGGCAGAGAACAAGGACCTCACCCAGATGATGATGAGCAGGCGTCAGGTGCTCGGGCTTGGCGCGGCCGGCGCTGCGGCGCTGACGCTCGCGGCCTGCGGTGGCGGCTCCAGCGACTCCGGCTCCGAGGCGGGCTCCGACTCCGGTGCCGGCGACGCCGAGGCCAAGGACTCCTACAAGGTCGCCATGATCATGTCGGGCATCATTACCGACGGTGGCTGGGACCAGGCGCACTACGAGTCGCTCCAGCGCGCGCTCAAGGACCACGGCAAGTGGGAGATGCTCGAGCCCCACGAGAACACCGCCGATGCCGATGCCGCCACCGCGGCCCAGGCCTACGTGGACCAGGACGTCGACCTCATCATCGGCAACGGCAACCAGTTCGCCTCCGACTGGATGGAGGTCGTAGCCGACGCCGCCGAGAACCACCCCGGCGTCCACTTCCTCATCACCAACACCGACCCCACGGCCGAGATGGGCGACTACGACACCCTTGACCCGGTGGAGACGGTCCTGCCCGACTTCAAGCAGACCGGCGCCCTGGCGGGCGTGGTCGCCGGCCTCATGACCCAGACCAAGTCCATCGGCTTCATCGGCGGCATGAAGCTGCCGTCCACCCTGGCCAAGTACTCGGCCTACCTGGCTGCTGCCCAGAAGATCGACCCCTCGATCCAGGGTCAGTACAACTTCGAGGCCGGCTTCACCGATGCCTCCTTTGGCACCAACCTGGCCCAGCAGTGGATAAACACGAACAACGTCGACGTCATGTGGGGCGACGCCTCCGCGGTCGACAACGGCGTGCGCCAGGCCCTCGAGGCCGCCGGTGCCGACACGCACTTCGACATCGCGCAGCCCATCGACATCGTGGGCGACGACCAGCCCACCGTCGTGACCTCCACCGTGACCGACTGGATGATCGGCCAGGCCATGGACGAGATTGAGTCCGGCAGCTTCGGCGGCGGCAAGGCCATCACGGCCGACATGTCCAACGGCGGCATCACGCTGGGCAAGTTCTCCGACAAGGTCCCGGCCGACGTCCAGGACAAGGTCAACGAGTACGTCGAGGAGATCAAGGCCGGTACCTTCCTCACCGACGACGAGGTCTCCAAGATCCAGGATACGCTGTAGTCGCGAGTGGGCGGGCTTGTTGCTAGCTAGCTCTGCCGGGGCGCCCCTCCCGGGGCGCCCCTCTTTTCGCGGTCACGCGGGGTCGGAGCTCGTGTCACGCGGGGTCGGAGCTCGTGTCACGCAGGGTCGGAGCTGCTGTCACATTTCCGGCGGTTGTCCGCACCCTAGTGTGCTTCTGCTGAGCCTCGAATCGCTTGGACGACCGATAGGGTGCAAGAGACGCTGCCTTGGGCTGCAATGGTGCACCCTACTTGGGACCCCGACCGGATTTGGCTCACTCGAATGCCGATAGGGTGCAAGAAGGTGCTCTCGAGGCTTCCTTTCTGCACCCCAACGGGCTGCAGGAGATGGAAAGGCGCTCGGGCGACCCGATGGGGTGCATGTGCCCCTTTCCCGTGGCAAGAGCTGACAAAAGGTCAGACTCCGGCGGCACTTTCACTCGACCCCGCGTGACAGCAACTCCGACCCCGCGTGACAGCAACTCCGACCCCGCGTGACAGCAACTCCGACCCCGCGTGACAGCAACTCCGACCCCGCGTCAACTCCGACCCCATGGAGGCACGTCGCCGACAAGCCGTATTCAAGGAGGATGGAAATGACTCGCAAGCAGTTCACACGCGAGGAGGACGTGGCCTACCTGCGCCGCGCCATCGAGGTCTCACGCCATGCGCGCGAGCACGGCAACACGCCCTTCGGGGCGATCCTGGTGGGGCCCCAGGGCGAGGTCCTGATCGAGCAGGAGAACATCGAGGTCACGACCGGCCATTGCACGGGCCACGCCGAGACCACCTGCATCGACCGCGCCTCGCAGGTCTACAGCAAGGCCTTCTTGGCCGACTGCTCGCTCTACACAACGGCCGAGCCCTGCGCCATGTGCTCGGGTGCCCTCTACTGGGCCGGCGTCGGTCGTGTCGTCTATGCCATGACGGAGCGCCAGCTCCTGTCCATGACCGGGGCCAACGAGCAGAACCCCACCTTCGACCTGCCCTGCCGCTACGTGTTCTCGCGCGGGCAGAAGCCGATCGAGGTCGTGGGCCCCTTCGACGATATTGCCCCCGAGGCTGCGGCCGTCCACGAGGGCTACTGGGGCTAGATGCGCTGCTTGCCGTCCGCGGACGTGGACGGTGTGACATGCCCGCCCATGCGGGCAAGGGAAGGAGAGCAACATGAGCAGGAACATCACGCGCAGGGACCTTCTGGCCATGGGAACCGCGGCGGCGGGCGCGCTCGCGCTCGCGGGTTGCGGTGGGAGCGAGTCGGGCTCCGGCTCCGGTGGCGGTGAGGCCAAGTCCAGCTACAAGGTGGCCATGGTCATCAGCGGCCCCAAGAACGATGGCGGCTGGGGCCAGGGGCACTACGAGTCCCTCAAGAAGGCCATCGAAAGCCACGGCAACTGGGAGATGCTGGAGCCCAAGGAGAACACTGCCTCCGCCGATGCGGCCTCGGCGGCCCAGAGCTACGTTGACCAGGACGTGGACCTCATCATCGCGGCAGGCAACGAGTTCGTGTCCGAGTGGGGCGACGTGGTGGCCGAGGCGGCCGAGTCCAACCCCAACGTCCACTTCCTCATGACCAACACCGACCCCACGACCGACCTCGCCGACTACGAGACCCTGGACAACCTGGAGTGCGTGCAGGTCAACCTGGTCCAGACGGGCGCGCTTGCCGGCGTGGTCGCGGGCCTCATGACCCAGACCAAGTCCATCGGCTTCATCGGTGGCATGCGCCTTCCCACGACGCTCACCAAGTACGCGGCCTACGAGCTTGCGGCAAACAAGGTCAATCCCGGCGTGGAGGGCCACTACAACTTCGAGGCCGGGTTCACGGACGCGTCGTTCGGCGCGAACATCACCGAGCAGTGGATAAACACGAACAAGGTCGACGTGATGTGGGGCGACGCCTCGGCCGTGGACAACGGCGCGCGGCAGGCCCTCGAGGCCGCAGGTGCCGAAACCCACTTCGACATCGCGCAGCCCATCGACTCCGTGGGCCCCGACCAGCCGACCGTGGTGACCTCGACCGTGACGGACTGGATGTTCGGCGAGGCCATGGATGCCGTGGAGCAGGGGAACTTCGGCGGCGGCGCCGTGATCGAGGCCAACATGGAGAACGGCGGCGTCTATCTGGGGTCCTTCTCGGATGCCGTGAGCGCCGACGTCCAGGCAAAGATCGAGGAGTATGCGGAGCAGGTCAAGGACGGCTCGCTCGTGAGCGAGGACGAGGTCGAAAAGAAGAAGGCCGAGCTCTAGCCGACTGGGGTCGGGTCCGCCGCCGTGGGGTGCCGCCATGGGGTCCGTGGGGTGCCGCCATGGGGTCTGTCCTTTTGTCACCAAGGTCTGGTGCGGGTGTCATCGAGGTGCCAGGCGGCTGCACCCTACTCGGGGCTCTGCCTCGCTGCATAGTGTCAAGTGGCCCGTTAGGGTGCAAGGTTGGCCCTATGGGAGGGTCAGCATGCACCCTACTTGGGGTTGACACCAGGTCTTTTGCGAGAATGCCCCGGTAGGGTGCAGAAAGCCGCTCGTGAGGCCGTTTCTCTGCACCCTACTGGGCGAATTCCTAGTGCAGGCCACCCCCAATCGTCCGTTGGGGTGCATCGGCACGCCGGCGGCGTGACACGGGACCCGACCCCGCGTGGCACCGGACCCGACCCCGCGTTGCGTAACCCCGCGTTGCGTATTCACATCAATAACGCCCAGCTCACGGGCGGTATGCGAACATAGACACAACGGTCGGGCACGCTTTGTGCCCACTCGCCGCGCCGCCCCGTCGGCGCCCCGCCGGAAGGCTAAAGTTTTGTCTTGTAGACAGAAAGTTTTCTAGGGAAGTTTTCTAGGGGAGTTTTCTAGGAGAGGGAGAGCGTCATGGAACAGCTGAGGGAGGTCGGTAAGCCCGAGAAGCGCGTCGACGCGTTCGACAAGGTCACGGGCCGCGCCATGTTCACCGACGACCTCTGCCCCAAGCCCTGCCTTGAGGCGAGGGTCCTCCACGCCACGATCGGCAACGGGCGGGTGGTGAGCATCGACACCTCGGAGGCCCGGAAGGTCCCCGGCGTGGTGGGTGTCTTCACCTGCTTCGACACGCCGGACTGGGCCTACCCCGTGGCCGGCCACCCCTGGTACGCGGACTCCAAGGCCGCCAAGCGCGACCTGGCGGACCGCAAGCTGCTGGACTCCCGCGTGCGCATGTACGGCGACAACATCGCTGCCGTCGTGGCCGAGGACACCGTGGCCTGCGACCGTGCGCTCCGCAAGATCAAGGTGGAGTACGAGGAGTGGCCCGTGGTCTACGATCCCGTGGAGTCGCTCAAGGGCACGGAGCACCCCGTCCAGGACATCAAGCCCGACAACCTGGTTGCCCACACCTGCGCCCTCACCAGCCCCGAGAAGCTGGCCGAGCACGGCTACGAGACCGTGGATGACGCCCTCAACGACCCCGCCTACCACCACATAGCCATCCACACCGAGACCGGTGAGCAGTCCCAGGTCCACATAGAGACCTGCGTCTCCTACTGCTACATGGAGGGCAAGAAGATCGTCTGCGTGGCTTCCACCCAGATCCCCCACATCATGCGTCGCGTGATCGGCCAGGCCCTGGGCATCCCTTGGGGCGACGTCCGCGTGATCAAGCCCTACATCGGTGGCGGCTTTGGCACCAAGCAGGACATCCACTTCGAGCCCCTCAACGCCTGGCTCTGCCAGCAGGTGGGCGGTCGCTGCGTGCGCTTGGAGCTCTCCCGAGAGGAGCTCTTCTGGGACACCTCGGGTCGCCAGCCCAAGTCCTTCGACGTGGAGGCCTCCTACGGCGACGACATGCTCCTCCACGCCCGCTCCATCCGCGGCATCTCCAACACCGGCGCCTACATCCACCACGGCCACGCCCTCGTGCTCAACTCCGTGAACACCTTCCGCTGGCTCTACCACACCAACGAGGTGGCCTCCCGCTCTGAGGCCTGGACCGTGCTCACCAACGGCCCGCACACGGGCGCCATGCGCGCCTACGGCGTGCCCGAGGGCGTGTGGACGGCCGAGTGCCTCATGGGCGACATCGCCTACGACAACGGCTGGGACGGCCTGGAGTTCCGCCTCAAGAACTGCATCCGCGAGGGGTTTGTCGACGAGTTCACGCCCGGCGGCGCAGTGGCGGCCCACACCTGCACCCTTCCCGAGTGCGCGGCCAAGGGCGCCGAGTGGATCCGCTGGGACCAGAAGAAGCGCGAGTACGCAAACGAGACCGGTCCCATCCGCCACGGCGTGGGTGTGGCCTTCTTCGTGTACAAGACCGCCGTGGCCCCCTTCGCCCTGGAGACGGCCACCGCGCGCGTGACCCTCAACCAGGACGGCTCCGTCCAGCTCCAGATGGGTGCCACGGAGATCGGCCAGGGGGCGGACACCGTCTTCACCCAGATGGCGGCCGAGGCCATCGGCATCGACTTCGCCGACGTCCACATCGTGAGCTTCCAGGACACCGACGTGACCCCCTACGACGCGGGCGCCTACGCCTCGCGCCAGACCTACGTCTCCGGCACCGCCGTGAAGAAGGCCGGCGAGGAGCTGCGGGCCAAGATCCTGGCCTTCGCCCAGCGCCTCTTCCCCGAGGCACCGGCCCCGCTCGACCTGCGCGACCACATGATCTTCGACGCCACGGGGGCGGAGGTCACCACGCTGGCCAACGTTGCCCTGGAGGCCTTCTACAACACCGAGGAGAACGATGCCCTCTCGGCCTACGCCACGGCAAACATCCACACGAACACGATCGCCACGGGCTGCACCTTTGCCGACGTTACGGTGGACATGCCGCTGGGACAAGTGACGGTCAACCGCATCATCTCGGTCCAGGACAACGGCCGCCTGATCAACCCCAAGCTGGTGGAGCAGCAGGTGCACGGCGGCATGGGCCAGTCCATAGGCTTCGCCCTCTCCGAGGAGGTGCTCGTGGACCCCAAGACCAGCCGTGTCCTCAACGACACCCTGCTGGACTACAAGGTCCCCACCTTCATGGACGTGCCCGACCTCAAGGCCGACTTCGTGGAGTCCGACGACCCCACCGGCCCCTATGGGAACAAGGCCGTCGGCGAGACGCCCATCATCTCGCCCGCGCCCGCCATCCGCGACGCCATCCTCGACGCCACCGGCGTGAAGTTCTACCACATGCCCATGACGCCCCAGCGCCTGGTCGAGGGCTTCAAGAGGGAGGGGCTGATCTGATGTACGACATCGAATCGCTCTACGAGGCCACGAGCGTGGCCGATGCCTGCCGGGCCCTGGCCGAGGATCCCCAGGCCATGGTCATAGCCGGCGGCACGGACGTCCTCGTGAAGGTTCGCTCCGGCAAGTTCGCGGGCGCCCACCTGGTGAGCATCCACGGGCTCCACGACGAGCTCGACGGCGTGGAGCTCGCCCCCGATGGCACGGTGGAGATCGGCCCCATCACCTGGTTCCACCACGTGACCACGAGCCCCGTCGCACGCGAGCGCGTCCTCACGCTGGCCGAGGCCTGCGACACCCCGGGCGGCCCGCAGCTGCGCGTGTCCGGCACTATCGGCGGCAACGTGTGCAACGCCGCCACCTCGGCCGACACCGCCTCCACCCTGGTGGCCTACGGTGCCCTCCTGGACTTGCAGTCCGTGCGCGGCACCCGCACGGTGCCCATCACCGAGTGGTACACGGGCCCCGGCCGCTGCGTGCGCGAGCGCGACGAGGTGCTGGTGAAGATCCGCATCCCGCGCGAGAACTACGAGGGCTTTACCGGGCACTACTTCAAGTACGGCAAGCGCCGCGCCCTGGAGATCGCCACCATGGGCTGCTGCTGCCTGGTCAAGCTGGCGGACGACAGACGCACCATCGACGACATCCGCCTGGCCTTTGGCGTGGCGGCGCCCACGCCCATCCGCACCCGCGGGGCCGAGGACGCCGTGCGCGGCATGGACGTGGCCGAGGCGGCAGAGAAGGTCGGCGAGCTGGCCCTTGCCGAGTGCCACCCGCGCGACTCCTGGCGTGCCAGCAAGGAGTTCCGCGAGCAGCTGATCAGGGAGATGTCGCGCCGGTCGCTCCTGGAGGCCGCGCGCAAGGGAGGGGCTGAGGTCTGATGGACATGAGGATCCTCAAGTGCACCATCAACGGCAAGCCCGTACAGGTGGGCTACGACCCGCGCGAGAGCCTGCTGGACACGCTGCGCAACCGCCTGCACCTCACCAGCGTCAAGCGCGGCTGCGAGGTGGGGGAGTGCGGGGCCTGCACGGTGTTGATCGACGGCGTGGCCACGGACTCCTGTCTCTACCTCACCGACTGGGCCCAGGGCACGACCATCCTCACCTGCGAGGGCCTGCAGGCGGCGGACGGCTCGCTCAACCCCGTGCAGCAGGCCTTCGTGGACGACTTTGCCGTGCAGTGCGGCTTCTGCATTCCGGGCATCATCATGAGCGCGGTGGAGATAGTGGGCACGGGCAAGACCTACACCCGCGACGAGCTGCGCAAGATGCTCTCCGGCCACCTCTGCCGCTGCACCGGCTACCAGAACATCGTGGGTGCCGTGGAGGACGTGGTCGAGGAGATCAACGGTACCGGCGCCTGCTCCGAGGAGGCGCGCGCGGCCTTCGCCGCGGTGGCCCAGAAGGCCAGGCTGGTGGCGGAGGAGTAGGTACGAGCGCGCCTTGGCTCGCATGGACGCATCGACCGTTCGGGGGCGCGTCGGCTTGGGCCGGCGCGCCTTTCTTCTTGTGGTTGGCTTGGAGGGTGGTCCCCCGGGGAGGACTACCGATCCGACCAGAGGAGGGTGGTCCCCTGGGGAGGACTACCGATCCGACGGATCCACCGAGGAACCCCGGAATCCCCGGTTTTTGTCGTTACATAAGAAGTGGGTGGTCCCCCGGAGAGGACTACCTTGTCCGACCGGAAGGGGTGGTCCCCCGGGGAGGACTACCGATCCGACGGATCCACCGAGAAACCCCGGAATCCCCGGTTCTAGTCGTCACATAAGAAGTGGGTGGTCCCCCAAGGAGGACTACCTTGTCCGACCGGAGGACGGTAGTCCCCCGGGGAGGACTACCGTCTCGTGATGGGGAAGACTGGTTTCGACCTTGGGGCTACCTTGGGGTCACGCGCTGGCTTGTCGTATTGTTTGAGAAGGAGGGCCGCCTGGGCAAGGAGGTTCCATCATGGGCGAGAGCCAGACAAGGTCGTTCGTCCTCAGGGGTGACGTCTGCTACAACAGGAGCCTGACCGAGTTCGACGCGCGCCGCGATGCCTATGTGGTCTGCGTAGATGGTGTCTCGCAGGGTGTCTTCGACGAGCTGCCCGACCGCTACCAGGGGCTGCCGGTCGTGGACTGCGCGGGGCGTCTGGTCGTCCCCGGTCTCGTCGACCTCCACGTGCATGCGCCCCAGTACACCTTCCGCGGGATCGCCATGGACCTGGAGCTCCTCGACTGGCTCAACACCTACACCTTCCCGGAGGAGTCCAAGTACGCCGACCTTGCTTATGCGGACGAGGCCTATGGGTACTTCGCCCAGGACCTGCGCGCCTCGGCCACCACGCGGGCCGCGATCTTCGCCAGCCTGCACGTGCCGGCGACCGCGCTCCTCATGGACAAGCTCGAGGCCACTGGCCTCAAGACCTACGTGGGCAAGGTCAACATGGACCGCAACAGCCCAGATAGCCTCACCGACGGTTCGGCCCAGGCGTCTCTGGCGGCCACGTGCGCGTGGCTGGACCAGGTGGACGGCGCCTACAGGAACACGCGCCCCATCATCACCCCACGCTTCACTCCCAGCTGCACCGACGCGCTCATGGAGGGCCTGGGTGCCCTCGCGGGCGAGCGCGGCCTGCCCGTGCAGTCCCACCTCTCGGAGAACCTGACGGAGATCGCCTGGGTCGGGGAGCTCTGTCCCTGGGCCGCCTGCTACGGCGAGACCTACGACCGCTGGGGGCTCCTGGGCGGCGCGGACAAGGGTGCGCGCAAGGGCGGCGCGGACAAGGGCGGCGCGACCGAGCGCGGCACAGGTCCGGGCGTGACCGAGCGCGGCGCGAGCAAGGCCATCATGGCCCACTGCAACTACTCCAGCCCGGAGGAGGTCGAGCTCCTGCGCGCCCGCGGCACCTACGTGGCCCACTGCCCCCAGAGCAACGCGAACGTCGCCTCCGGCATCGCGCCCGTCCGCCGCTACCTCGACCTTGGCATGGACGTGGGCCTGGGAACCGACGTTGCGGGCGGTGCCAGCCTGAGCATGTTCCGCGGGGTGACGGATGCCGTCATGGCCTCCAAGCTGCGCTGGCGCTGCGTGGACCAGTCGCTCGCGCCGCTCACCATCCAGGAGGCCTTCTACCTGGCCACGCTGGGCGGCGGGTCCTTCTTCGGCAGGGTGGGGAGCCTGGCGGCGGGCTACGACTTCGACGCCCTGGTGCTGGACGACTCCGGCATCCGCAGCCCGCGCCAACTCGGCGTGGAGCAGCGGCTGGAGCGCTTCTGCTACCTGCATGGCGAGGGCGGGCGCATCGAGCACAAGTACGTGGCCGGCAATAAGGTCTTCTAGTCGTTCTTGTCCCGCCAAGCGGAGGCGGACGACAAGTGCGGCAGCCCCCGCGGGGTGGCCCGCCGAACGGGGGTGGCCCCGCAGGCCGCCCGCAGCCCTACCAGCTCACGACCACCGTGCTGTTGTCGTGCGTGCCCTCGGCAGCCAGCTCCTCGCCGGCCCGCACCTCATAGCCCGCGCGCTTGAGCCGGCGCAGGAAGGCCACCAGCTTGGCGTTGTACTCGTTGAGGAGGCGCATCTCCTGCAGGGGGGAGATGAGCGCCTGCTCCCGCCCGTGGATGATGTTTGATATGGCGTCCGCCACCAGGACGTTGCTGTTTGCCACCAGGTCGTTGTAGAAGGCGTTGCCCTCGCCGGCGCAGTCGTCCTCGCCGGGGGCGAACTTGAGCATGAGCGAGCGACGGCCGTACTTGGCGTAGGTGCGGATGCGGGTGCTGGTCTGGCCCTCGGCGTTGTGCATGGCCCAGCGCAGGGCGTTCGCGGCCAGGGTGTCGGCCTCGGCCTGGGCGCGGCCGGGCTGGGCCGCCTCCGCGAGCGCGCGTGCCTCGTCGGCGCCGATGAGCTCCGTCGCTGGCGGAATCTTGGTCTGTATCTCGTTCATGCGTGCTCCCATCCCAGCGGTCCTTGCCCCCGCAGTCCCGCGCTGATGATATCCGATTGCCCGTACCGCCCGCGCACCAGTCGCGGCCGTCAGCCGGAACAATCATTAGGTGAACAAACAATTCGTTAGCATCTTCTATCGTCAGCGTTGTGCACGCAAACACATAACGGTGAGCGTGCGCCAAGGTCCCGTCAGGGGGACCGCACGGCAGGCAGAACGGGAGAGCTCGGGGCGAAAAAGGATGACAAAGGGTCAGACCCCAAAGGGGGGTGCCCCAAAGGGGGTGCCGCCTGCGGCGTCATTCCGACCGTCTGGTGCCTCTCCTGAGAATGCCAAACAATTTGTTTGGCAAACAGAATATTGTTTAGTATCGTAGGGAGACAAGGACGGGTGACGCAGACTCGGGGCGCCCGTCCAGCATGGGATGGGGGACACGATGGCAGAAGCCACACAGACGGCCACGGCCGAGGACTCGCACCTCTCGGACGTCCTCTTCAGGCGGGACGGCCTGCCGCCCGCGGGCGACCTCATCCCCCTCTCGCTCCAGCACGTGCTGGCCAGCTTCGCGGGCATCATCGCCCCGGCCATCATCATCGCGAGCGTCTGCAACTTCACGGAGCAGGAGGAGACGGCCATCATCCAGGTGGCGCTCATCCTCTCCGCCATAGACACCCTGCTCCAGCAGTTCCCCCTCTTCGGCCGCGTGGGGTCTGGCCTGCCCATCCTCTCCGGCGTGTCCTTTGCCTTCCTGCCCGCCTTCCAGGCCCTGGGCATGGAGTTCGGCTTCCCCACGCTGCTTGGGGCGGAGCTTGTGGGCGGGGCCGTGGCCATGGCCTTCGGCTCCGTGTACCCCAAGGTCAAGGCCGCCTTCCCGCCGCTCGTCACGGGCACGGTGATCTTCACCATCGGTGTGTCGCTCTATCCCACGGCAATTCGCTACATCGCGGGTGGTGCGGGCACCCCCATGTTCGGCTCGGCGCAGAACTGGCTCGTGGGCCTCATCACCTTCGCCGTGGTCTTCGGCCTCACAAACTTTGCCAAGGGCACCCTCAAGCTGGGTTCGATCTTCTTTGGCATCATCATCGGTTGCGTCATCTCCATACCCTTTGGGATGGTGGACCCCTCGGGCGTGGCCAGCGCGTCGTGGTTCTCGCTGCCCCGCCTCATGCCCTTTGCCATAGAGTTCAACCCCGCGGCCTGCCTCACTCTCTCGGTCGTCTACGTCATGGTCAACGTCCAGCTCATCGGCGACCTGTCCGCCGCCACCATGGGCGGCATGGACCGCATGCCCACCGAGCACGAGCTGGGCGGCGCCCTCAAGGCCCAGGGTCTCACCTCCATCGTGTCGGCTTTCCTGGGCGGGCTTCCCACCAGCGCCTTTGGCCAGAACGTGGGCATCATCGTGTCCACCCGCGTGGTCAACAAGTGGGTCTTTGCCAGCTCCGCCTTCGTCTTCCTCCTGGCCGGGCTCTGCCCCAAGCTCTCCGCCGTGCTCACCATGATCCCTCAGCCCGTGATCGGTGGCGCGACCATCAGCGTCTTTGGCACCATCACCCTGAACGGCATCCGCATCCTGGTGCGCGACGGCCTCACGCCGCGCTCCTGCACGGTCTTCGGCATCTCGGTGGCCTTTGGACTGGGCATCGCGGAGGTCACGGGGTCTCTGGCCGGTCCCGGCATGCCCGCCTGGCTTACCACCATCCTTGGCACCTCGGCCATCACGCCCTGCGCCGTCATGGCCATCGCGCTCAACACGATCCTCCCGCCCGACCGCCAGCGCGACAAGGACGCCGAGGCCGCCCGTGCCGACGCCGCGCTGGCCGAGCACGAGGGCCGTGCCGCAACCCCGGTGCCGGGAAATGAGGCCGCCCAGCCTGCGGGCGGCATGGCGGCCGCTGCCGCCGGGGCCGAGCCCGCGGTGACCCGCGCCGGCGTGGCGCATGAGCTCGCATCCGTGGACGTGGGCCACTTCGAGTCGCAGATCCTGGAGGGCGAGCGGGCCGCGCAGGAGGCGGGGACGCCGGTCCGGGAGTCCCAAGCGGCCATCCGTGCGGCGGCGGAGGCTGCGCGCGCGGCGACCTCCGCCGCCCAGGCCGCCACTGCTGCGGCTCAGGCGGCAGCGCAGGTGGCGGCTGCGGCGGCGAGCCTCATCGGCACGGTGGGTACGGCCGCGCCGGGGGACGAGCCGGTTGTCGGGGACGTGTCGGCCACCGGGAACCTGCCCGCCACCGGGGATGCGCCGGCCACCGGAGACGCGCCGGCCGCCCAGCCGGGAGGCAACGGCCCCGCAAGGGACTAGGCCATCGCCACCCCTTCGTGCCAAGATTGCGTCAGCAAGCGGACGACCTTGTCGCCCTAGGAGAAAGGATCAGCCATGGAGCCAATCAAGTGGGTCACCAACCAGATGCCCAAGGACGATGACAAGAACCTGCCTATCATGAGCTGCGAGAACGTGGAGAAGGCCCGCGCCTTCCACCGCAGCTTCCCCCAGTACTCGGTTACGCCACTGGCCGACTTGGCCGGCATGGCCGAGCGCCTGGGCCTGGGCGGCCTCTACGTCAAGGACGAGAGCTACCGCTTTGGCCTCAACGCCTTCAAGGTGCTGGGCGGCTCCTTTGCCATGGCGCGCTACATCGCGCAGGAGACGGGCCGCGACGTCTCCGACATGACCTACGACTACCTGACCTCCGACGAGCTCCAGCGCGACTTCGGCCAGGCGACCTTCTTTACCGCCACGGACGGCAACCACGGCCGCGGCGTGGCCTGGGCGGCCCACAAGCTGGGCCAGAAGGCCGTCGTGCACATGCCCAAGGGGTCCACGAAGACCCGCTTCGACAACATCGCACGCGAGGGCGCCCAGGTGACGATCGAGGAGCTCAACTACGACGACTGCGTGCGCCTGGCGGCCAAGGAGGCGGGCGAGACCGAACACGGCGTGATCGTGCAGGACACCGCCTGGGACGGCTACGAGGACATCCCCTCCTGGATCATGCAGGGCTACGGCACCATGGCCAACGAGGCGGCCGAGCAGCTGCGGGCCCTCGAGGTCAACCGTCCCACGCACGTCTTCGTGCAGGCCGGCGTGGGCTCGCTCGCGAGCTCCATGGTGGGCTACTTCGCGAACCTCTTCCCCACCTGCCCGCCCAAGTTCGTGATCATGGAGGCGGAGGCCGCGGCCTGCCTGTACAAGGGAGCCGTGGCTGCTGACGGCGCGCCCCGCATCGTGGGCGGCGACCTGCAGACGATCATGGCGGGCCTGGCCTGCGGCGAGCCCAACACCATCGGCTGGGACATCCTGCGCAACCACGCGGACGCCTTCCTGGCCTGCCCCGACTGGGTGAGCGCGCGCGGCATGCGCATGCTGGCCGCACCGGTCAAGGGCGACCCGGCCGTGACGTCCGGCGAGTCCGGCGCCGTGGGCATGGGCGTGGTGGCGTCCATCATGACCGACCCGGCCTACGCCGGGCTCCGCGACGCGCTGGAGCTGGGACCCGACAGCCAGGTCCTGCTCTTCTCGACCGAGGGCGACACCGACCCCGAGCGCTACCGCAAGGTGGTGTGGGAGGGCGCCTGGTCCAGCGAGGCCTAGTGCCGCGTGTGTCACAAAAGTGTCAGTCACTTCTGTGACATTCGAGATTTGATGAGGCGGCCCCGCGCGGCGTGCGTGCGGGGCCGCCTTCGTGCGATTCCTGCTCGGGACGGGTCCTAGAGGGAGATGCCGCCGTCCACCACGACCTGGGCGCCCGTCATGTAGGACGCCTCGTCGGAGGCTAGGAAGGCCGCTGCCTCGCCGATCTCCTCGGGCTCGCCGCCGCGCTTCATGGGGATGAGCGAGAGGGTGTACTCGGTGAACTTGCCATCGCGCGGCATCATCTCGGAGAAGATCGTGCCGGGCAGGATGGCGTTCACGCGGATGCCCAGGGCGGCGAGCTCCTTGGCGGCGGTCTTGGTGAAGGAGATCACGGCGGCCTTGCTCATGGCGTAGCTGCTCAGGGTGGGGGAGGCGCCGAGGCCACCAACGGAGGCCATGTTCACGATGCTGCCGCCGTGGTCCTTCATGAGGTTACCGAAGACCTTGGTGGCATACACGTAGCTGCGCAGGTTGAGGTCCATGACCTGGCCGTAGTCGCGGTCCATGTCCATGTCCAGGATCTGGAAGCTGCGCATGATGCCGGCGTTGTTCACGAGGACGTCCACGTGTCCGTAGGCGGCGACGGCCTCTTGGGCCAGGCAGTCCACGTCGGCGTCCTTGGTCATGTCGGCCTGCACGAAGGTAGCGTCATAGCCCTGGGCGCGCAGGTCCTCCTGGATCCTCTTGCCCTTCTCGGCACGCCGCCCGCAGAAGACCACCTTGGCACCGTGCTTGAGGAAGACCCTCACCACGCCTGCGCCGATTCCCGCCGTCGCGCCAGTTACCACTGCCACCTTGCCGTCGAGCTTGCCCATGCTGGTTCCCCTTCTGATGGAATGACCTTATCGCGGTTCGTTTTATCGCAGTAAAACTGAACACACAATGGATAAATTCGGACGATATGTATAGTTATGCTTTGTCCTGAGAAGTGCGCGACATCCGTTGGGAGTTGCCTATGGGTAGGGCGGGGACGTCTAGAGCGCGTGGGGCCTTCAAGCAGGCCTTTGTGGCGCTGGTGCTCGAGCGGGGATTCGCGGCCACCACGGCGACCGAGGTCATGCGGCGCGCGGGCTACAGCCGCGGGAGCTTCTACACCCACTTTGAGGACAAGTACGACCTGGCCCAGCAGGTGGTGGAAGACGAGGCCGCCTGGTTCGTGCGGCACGTCCTGTCCTGGGACGAGGAGGCTGCGGCAGCCAGCTCGGACGAGCGCGGGTACTCGTATTTGGTATCGCTCCGGGAGTTCGAGCACGTGTACCAGGAGCGGGATACCTACCGGTTGATCCTGGGGTCGCTCGTGCCGGGCGCGGGGTTCGAGGAGTTCTGCCGCCTCATCCAGATGCCCGAAGAAGACGAGGGGCCCGTGCTCGTGGGCGGGGTGGAGGTGAACCGGGACCTCTTTGCCTGGTCGGTCTCGCGGCTGTCCATGAACTACGTGCGCTACTGGGCGGAGCGCGACTTCGCCGGTGGCCCCGAGCCCATGGCGCGCCAGGTGGCCGCCCTCAGTAGCACCAGTCTGGTGCAGACGGTGCGGGGGCTCTTCGAGGCCTAGTGCCGCGTGTGTCACAAAAGTGTCAGTCACTTCTGTGACATTCGAGATTTGATGAAGCGGCCCCGCGCGGCGTGCGTGCGGGGCCGCCTTGCTAGCTGACCCAGCGGCACCGGTCGACGGCGGCATGGACCTCCTGCGGGCGCACCATGGCGAGGTTGCCGGGAATGCGCCTGCCGCACACGGCCTCGAAGCCCCCGCGGTCGAGCTCGGCCATGAGGTCGGCCACGAGTGTGCGGAGTGGGGTCCGGCCGTCCATGCGACGGCTCAGCTCCACCACCAGGAGGGCCAGGAGCTCGGTCTGCTCGGGGTCCACCAGCTGCTCGACCGCGCGCAGGTCCACGTCCTCGCGGTTAACGGAGAAGCCTTCGCGGCCGTCCGTGCGCAGCTTGGGGCGGCCATGGGGACCGTCCAGCACCCGGAGGTCCGCGTGCGGCCTCCGGGTAGAGAAGTCCAGGTGCGGGAAGCCTGCGGGCTGCGCGGGCTTGTCGCCCGGCGTGTGGCTCTCGGCTTCCCCGTCCCTCTCGCCGGTCTCGTCCCTCTCGCCGGCGCTGTCCTTCTCACCCGGTGCGTCCTTCATGCCGGCACCGTCCTTCTGGCCTGGTGCGTCCTTCATGCCGGCACCGTCCTTCTGGCCCGGCGTGCCGGTGCCCCCTGCGCTGGCCAGCACCTCGCGCACCCGTGCCGTCACGTCGCGCGGCTCGTAGCGGTCCATCTGGATCACGTGGTCGGCGCTTGCGAAGAAGGCCCCCGAACTCCCCGCCACCAGGATCGTGGCCACACCGCACGCGTCGTAGAGCCCCCGCATGAGGCTGCTGTAAGGCACGATCGGCTCGTCCGCGGCGGCCACGACCTGGGCCATGAGGTCGTCGCGGACCATGAGGTTGGTGGCGCAGGTGTCCTCGTCCATCAGGAGCACGCGGGCGTCCGCCTCCACGGCCTCCACGATGCCCGCGGCCTGCGAGGTGGAGCCGCTTGCGTTTGCGCTGGTAAAGTGGCGGGTGTCCGCCCCGCTGGGGAGGTTGCGCACGAAGGGCGAGATGTCCGCGTCCCAGATGGCGCGGCCGTCCTCGGCGCGGACCTTGGTGGCCGTGGGGTCCGTGGCCACAAGCTCGCGACCGTCGCCCGACACGTGGTCGTAGACACCTCGCTGCAGCGCGTCGAGCAGGGTCGACTTGCCGTGGTAGCCGCCGCCCACGATCACGGTGACGCCCGGACGGATGCCCATACCGGACACGGCCCCGGCATGCGGGAGCTGGAAGGTCACGCGGTCCTCGTCGGGCGAGCGGAAGGGGAGGGCGCCCTCGAGCGGTCGCTGGGACACGCCGGACGCGCGCGGCAGGACGGCGCCGTCGGCCACGAAGGCGATGAGGCCCCGCTCGCGCATCTGGGCGCGCAGGCTGGTCTGGTCCTCGGCAAGGTCCGCCACGTCGCGGAGCTCGGCCGGCGGGTAGGCGGCACAGAGGAGGCTCGCGCGCACGCAGCCGGGCAGGATGTCGAAGAGGATGCGGTCGAGCTCGCCCGCGAGCACGGTGCGGCCCGCCGCGGGGAAGCCCACCTGGAAGCGGGCGGTCAGGTTGCCCTTGTTGTCGAAGGCGCAGGCGGAGCGGGCGAGGACCTCCTCGCCGGGGCAGCTGCAGGCAAGAAGCCCGCTCTTGCCCGACCCGCGCGTCTGGTGGGAGTGGGCCGCGAGCTCCTCGTGGAAGGCGTAGAGCAGGTGGTCCGCCAGGGCGATGGAGTTGCGGCTGGTCTCGGGACGGGCGGGGTCGGCCAGGAGGGCGCGTGGGAAGCCGGCGGTCGCGGCCGGGATGCGGAGGCTGAGCGACGACGGTGCGGCGAAGGGATCGCCCTGCACGTGGTCGATGGAGAGGACGTAGTCGGGGAAGCGCCAGCTGCCCTGGAGGTCGCGGTAGGCGGGGTAGGGGCGGCGCTCGATGGCGCGCAGGCGTGCGCGGAGGTCGTCCGCGGTGGGGGTGGTGTCTCGCATGGGTCGTCCTTCTCGATGGTTGGACCGGGCGATTGGGTTGGTGAGGGTCACGCTTGGTGAGGGTCGCCGACTACCTTACCGCAGGTCGCGAGCGCGGAGGGACGTACTGGGGTTGTGACGAGGACGCCCCATCGGGACTGCCGACCTCGGAGTCAGTACGCCCGCCGCAGCGTTTCCCCAGGTAGCCGCCGAGAGGGGCGTACTGGGATTGCGGCTGACGAGCCAGTCTCCTCCGCTGGGCTCAACCCTAGTACGTTCATCGTTGCCGTGGCTTGCGAATGACGCTTGCAGCCAGCACTTCCTGCTGCATGGACCCGACGAGGGGCGGATTGTGGTGCTACGCGGTGCACCCTATCGGGCGGTTTTCGGTCCGGGCACCGCGGAGATGGCCAGTAGGGTGCACGAATCGCGGGTTTTGCCGTGTTTCTTGCACCCTAACGGGGCTTTGGCACCCCTGAGCTCTCCGAGCCAGCAGGTAGGGTGCGCCGTAAGGCACGAGCTCCGACCCCGCGTGACACGAGCTCCGACCCCGCGTGACACGAGCTCCGACCCCGCGTGACAACGGACCCGACCTCCGTGCCGCCCACCCGCCCATTCGCGCCGTCTGCGACAATCCAAAAAAGAACTGTGTTAGACCCTTGCATCCGCCGTCCCACGTGCTTTAATAGCATTGTCAAACAAAAAGTTTGGCTAGCAGACACAAAGTAAGTCGCTGTGAGCGCGGAGCGCGTGAGTACGGAGGATCATCATGAAGCAGCTCGACTACGAGGCAATCAAGGACGCCGCCAACAAGTACAACAAGGACATGGTCGCCTTCCTGCGCGCCATGATCTCGCACCCCAGCGAGTCCTGCGAGGAGGGCGAGGTCGTGGCCTGCATCAAGGCCGAGATGGAGAAGCTCGGCTTCGACCAGGTGGAGGTCGACGGCCTGGGCAACGTGATCGGCTTCATGGGCACCGGCGACAAGATCATCGCCATCGACGGCCACATCGACACCGTGGGCATCGGCAACCGCGACAACTGGGACTTCGACCCCTACGAGGGCTTCGAGGACGAC
>CADAUA010000006.1 GCA_902791035.1 uncultured Coriobacteriaceae bacterium
GTTGAGGCAGAAGCCCATGGTGTTGCCGGGGATGGCGTAGTTGTAGGAGTCGCCGTAGATGGTGCAGGCGTCGGTGCCCACGCAGTAGAGGTTGGGGATCACGTGGGAGTCGTCGTCCACGACCTCCATGCGGTCGTTGATCTTCACGCCGCCCAGGGTGCCGTAGGCGCCCACGTACTGCGCGCAGCAGTAGAAGGGGCCGTTCTCCAGGGGCACCATGAACTGCTGCTCCTTCTCGAACTTGGCGTCAAAGTGGTTGTGGCACATCTCGTTGTACTCGGCGACGTTCTTCTCCAGGCCGTCGGCGTCGATGCCCATCTGCTCGGCCAGGTCGCGCAGGTTGTCGGCCTTGGCGATCACGTGGCGGCCCATGCCGTCCACGTAGGTGGGCAGGTCGCGCTCGAACTGCTCGTCGAAGCCCTCGTAGAGGTCGTCGGGGTGGACGTGGGACTTGATGTCCGGGCCGTTCTTCTTCCAGTTCTTGAGCATGCCCTCGTCGAAGATGGCGAAGCCGCGCTTGCCGGGCAGGTGGTTGATGGCGTTGCCCACGAAGGTGGTGTTGTAGAGATCGTCCTCGGGCATGAAGCGCTCGCCGGTGGCGTCGCACCAGTAGCAGGGCTGGCGGAAGGCGCCCTCCACGTAGAAGTGGTTCATGTTGTCGGGGAGCTGGTACATCATCTCCATGGTCACGGGCGTGTGGCCTGCGCCGACCTCGTGGCACATGTTGTAGCCGTCGCCGTCCATGCCGGGCACGGCGAAGGAGTAGAGGTTCTTGCCCCATTCGAGGCCGATGAGGTCCTTGATCATCTTGGCGTTGTGGCCAAAGCCGCCGGTGGCCACGATGACCTTCTTTGCGGAGACCTCGACCTCGGTGCCGTCCTCGCGGACGCCCTTGACGCCGCAGACCTCGCCGTTCTCGTCGGTCATGAGGTGCTTGCCGGCGCAGTTGAACACGAACTCGGCGCCCAGGGCCTGGGCACGCTCGGTCATGCGCTTGGTCATCGTGGTGGCCGCGCGGGGGCCGGGCATGGAGCCGTCCTCGGGCTGGACGACGTGCCAGGTGTACTCGCCGTCGGCGTAGGCGCGGGTGCGCTCGCGGGCGCGGAAGGCAGGACGCACGGAGTTGAACTTGACGCCCATGTCCTCGAGCCAGTTGATGGTGTCGCCGGACTTCCAGTAGTAGGCGCGGACCAGGCGCGGGTCCACCTGGTAGTGGGTGTAGAACATGTGGCGGCGGAAGAGCTCGCCCGGCGTGACCTCGATCATGCTCTCGTGCTGGAGACGGGAGCCGGCGCCGCAGGGGCCCATGCCCATGTTTGCCGCGCCACCGGTGTTGGAAGCCTTCTCGAGCGTGATGACCTTCGCGCCGTTCTCGGCGGCGGCGATCGTGGCGGCCAGACCGGACAGACCGGCGGCAACGACGACGACGTCGGCCTCGTACTGCTCTGCCATAGAACTCCTCCTTGTTCGAAGTGCCTTCGGGGCCCTCGGGCCCATCCCACCTAAAGCTGAATGTAATTTCTCACGCGTTTGGGCGGCTGGCTATGTACGCTTGCACAAGGTCGGCGACCGGTGGCGGCCTCCCGTCGTTCGCAGGGGCAAAAGCGCGGCGAGAAGGTCGTGCCGGAGCGGGTGCGCCCGCCACACAAGTCGGGTGTGGGCCGCAGCCCCGCCGTACAGGTCGGGTGTGGGTCGCTAGTCCGCCGCACAAGTCGGGTTTGCGGGGCCGGCCAGCCGCACAAGTCGGGTGTGGGTCGCAGCCCCGCCGCACAAGTCGGGTTTGCGGGGCCGGCCAGCCGCACAAGTCGGGTTTGGGTCGCAGCCCCGCCGCACAAGTCGGGTTTGCGGGGCCGGCCAGCCGCACAAGTCGGGTTTGGGTCGCTTGTCCGCCGCACAAGTCGGGTTTGGGTCGCTTGTCCGCCGCACAAGTCGGGTTTGCGGGGCCGGCCAACCGCACAAGTCCGATGTGCGTGGCTAGTCCGCCGCACAAGTCGGGTTTGGGTCGCAGCCCCGCCGCACAAGTCGGGTTTGGGTCGCAGCCCCGCCGCACAAGCCGGGTTTGCGGGGCCAGCCCGCCGCACAAGCCGGGTTTGCGGGGCCGGCCAGCCGCACAGGTCGGGTTTGGGTCGCAGCCCCGCCGCACAAGTCGGGTTTGCGGGGCCGGCCAACCGCACAAGCCGGGTTTGCGGGGCCGGCCAAGCCTCTCTGCTGCGATGCCCTGGCACAGACACACGTCCGCAGCCGTGCCACCCTACTCGAAGCAGGCGAAACCGCTGAATACCGGCACGCCCGTGTACTCCTTGGCCTCCTCCTGGCCCGTGAGCACGCGCACCGCGCCGGCCGCCATGGCCTCGAGCTCGAACTCGCCAGGGTACGCGTACACCGGGGCGATCCACTCGCAGCCCTCGCGGATGTAGTCCACGAGCTCCTGGTTGTGCACCATGCCGCCACCCAGGAGAATCGCGTCCACGTGGCCGTGCAGCACGCCCGCCATGCTGGCGACGTACTTCACGATCTGATACTCCATGGCGCTCCACGCACGCGCCGCGGCCTCGTCGCCCGCGGCTGCGCGCTCGCTCACCTCGCGGGCGTCGCTCGTGCCCAGAAGGTCCACGAAGCCGCCCTCGCGCTGGCAGAGCCGCCGCGTGGAGTTGATGCCGTGCTCCTCCAGGTACTTGAAGGCCTCGATCACCGGCACCGCACCACAGCGCGTGGGGGTCATGGGGCCCTCGCCGCCCACGATGTCGTAGCCGTCCACCATGCGGCCATGCTGGTGCGCGCTTATCGATATGCCGCCGCCGATGTGACACACGATGTAGTCGGAGTCCTCGTAGCGGCGTCCCTGCGAGGCCGCGTGTCGGATGGCCGTCTCCTTGAGGTTGAGCGCGTGCAGGTGGACGTTGCGGTAGACGCCGCGGATGCCCGTCATGCGTGCGTCGTCGCAGAGCTCGTCGGTGTCGGGCGGGTTCACCACGAAGCACGGGGCGCCGCCCGGGCGCGAGAAGAGCGCGAACTCGTGGGCAAGCTGGCTTCCCAGCTGGGCCGGGTGCGCCACGCCGTTGGCACCGCGCAGGGCGTGGTCCAGCAGCACGGGGCCCACCTCGTAGACGCCGCCCTCCACGGGCAGGAGGCCGCCGCCGCGACCCACGAAGGCGTCGACGGTCTTGAGGACCACGTCGTGGCGACCCAGCACCTCAAGGATCTGGTCGCGCCGATAGGGCATCTGGTCGGAGATGGTGCGGTAGGTCTTGAGCTTGGCCGCATCGTGCTGGACGTTCTCGGTAAAGACGGGCTCGCTGCCGTCAAAGAGGCCCACTTTGGTGCTCGTGGAGCCGGGGTTGATCACCAGGACGCGATAGACCTTGTCGTCAGCCATCTCTCATGCCTCCTTCGCGGCGAGTGCCTGCGCACGCACGCAGCTCATGGTCACGTTGCCCACGACCTCGGACACGGGCGCCGAGCGCGAGCAGTCACACACGATCTTCTTGAAGCCCTGGAGCATGGGGCCGTAGGCGTTGGCGTGGCCGAACTGCTGCACCAGCTTGACGCCCACGTTGCCGCAGTTGAGGTCGGGCCAGATGATGATGTTTGCCTGGCCGGCCACCGCGGACTCGCGCTTGACCTTGTGGGCCGCGACCTTGGGGTTGATGGCGGAGTCGAGCTGGAACTCGCCGTCGATGGCCAGGTCGGGCCGGGCCGCCTGAGCCAGGTCGCGGGCGGCCTGGACCTTCTGGACCATGTCACCGGAGCCGGAGCCGCAGGTGGAGAAGGAGAGAAGGGCGCAGCGGGCGTCGGTGCCCGTGAGGGCCTTCCACGTGTCGCAGGCGGAGATGGCTATGGAGGCCTCCTGCTCGGGCGTGGGGTTCTGGCACACGGCCGAGTCGCCGAAGCCCAGAAGCGACCCTGCGGAGCCCTCGTAGCCGGGGATGTCGAAGATGCCCACCGAGGAGATGACGTCGATGCCGTCGGCCAGGCCGATGATGGTCTGCCCACCCAGGATCACGTCGCCCGTGGGGCAGTCGATGCCGCCGAAGGTCACGTCCACGTCGCCCAGGGCCTGCATCATGAGGGCGCGCTCCATGGGGCGCACCACGCGGCGGCGGACGCCCTTGGACTTCCAGGGGTTGCTGGGCAGGGCCTCGTAGCGCTGGGCGAAGGCCTCGTTGGCCTCGGCGTCGGCCAGGTCCACCAGCGTGACGCCTGTGAGGTCGGCGCCCTGCGCCTCGGCGTTGGCGCGGATGGCGGCGGCGTCGCCCACCACGGTGCAGACTGCCACGCCCGTTGCCTGGCACTCGGCCACGGCCTTGATCATGGTGGGGTTGTCCCCCTCGAAGAACGCGACGCGCTGGGGGTTGGCCTTGGCGCGCTCGCGCACGGACTCCATCAGGTCCATGTGGGTTCCTTTCATATGACGGGAGGTGCCCCGCAGGAGGCACCTCCTCGGTACCGGTCGCTCTGCATCAATAATTGAATGTCACAGAAGTGTCTGACACTTTTGTGACACTACTCGGCCTCCTCGGCCACGCGGGCAACGAGCTCGCCGAAGGTGTGCATGTTCATGATCTCGGACACGGTGACCTCGGCGTCCAGCTCGTTCTCGATCATCGAGGTGAGCGCGATCATCTTCATGCTCTGCTTGCCCAGCTCGTCGAAGGTCGTGTCGGGCGTGATCTCGCCATCGAACTTGTAGGCCTCCTTGGCGAAGGCGGCCACCTGCGCGAAAAGCTCCTCGTTCTCCATCTTCGTTCTCCTTCCAGAACCTCAGGTTATAAGTTCCCGTACCTCTGGGCACCAGGGGAGTACCCCCTAGTGCCCGCGGCCAGCCCAGCTACTCCGCGGTGACCTCGTCGAGCTCGAAGCAGGGCTCGTACCAGGTGAGCGTCTCCTCGGCGCCGGGCTTGACGGGCACCACGCGCTCGACCGTCTTGAGGTGCACGCCGATGGTCTCGTGGTTGGCGTACAGACGCTCCTGCAGACCCTTGACGACCTTCTTCTTGCCGCAGAAGACCACGAAGCTGTACTCGGCGCCCTCGTCCAGCTTGACCTTGCCATAGCCATAGGGCTCGACAGCCTTGAGATAGGGCTTGTCGTTCTGGATGCCGGGAACCACGAAGGACTCCAGGGTGCCATGACCGGAGAGCTCCACCCACTCGGTCGCGTGGTAGCCGCAGGCGTTGCAGCCCAGGTGGGGCGGGAACTCGATGGCGCCGCACTCGGGGCACTTGCGGCCCATCAGCTTGCCCTCGGCGAGCGCGTCGTAGAACTTCTTGGTGATGGGCTCCATATCTTTGAGAAGCATGACTTCCTCCTTTTGGGGATTCTCGTGGGGGCGTTTACTCGACCGTGCGCAGGATCTGGCAGCGGATGTTCTGGCCGCCGCCGAAGCCGCGCAGGAAGGTGGTGCGGGGAGCCTTGGGCATCTGGTTGACGGCCTCGCCGCGCATCTGCTTGACGGCCTCGTAGATGTCCGCCACGCCGGAGGCGCCGTGGGCATGGCCGAAGTTGCAGCGGCCGCCGTTGGTGTTGATGGGCTTGTCGGAGTCGTAGGCGTAGCGGCCCTCGATGGCGTACTTCCAGGACTCGCCGCGGGGCCGGGCTTGACGCCGGTGTACTCGTAGACCTGGGCGGCGCCGTCCTTGGTGCCGTTGTACTCGTTGTCGGCGGTGGCGCCCTCGTAGGCCGCGGCGCCGGTGCCCAGGACCTCGATGATCTTGTGGTCGAGGCCGCGCGCCTTGGCCATCTCGGTCGGCATGACCACCACGGCGGCGGCGCCGTCGCACTTGATCTCGAAGCCGGTGACGCGCAGGTACTGGGTGACCTTGGGGTTGCCGAAGCTCTTGAGGTAGGCGTCGGCGTCGGGCAGGCCGTTCTCGGCGGCCAGCTCCTCGAAGGTCTTCTCGGAGAAGCCGAGCGGGTTGGCAACGGCCTCGCGGCGCAGGACCTTGGAGATGCCGTTCAGGGCGTCGTCGATCTGCTCGGCAGTGAGACCGTACTCCCAGCGGTACTTGTTCACCCAGTTGTCGAAGGAGATGCCGAAGGCCGAGTCGAAGGCGCGGCCGTAGGCGCGGTCGTAGACCATGGGGATGGTCGGGAGCATCTCGCTGAGCGGGAAGTCGCGGCGGTAGCAGCCGGGGGCGTTGACCACGGGCAGGGAGGCCGCGAGGTCCACGGCGCCAGAGAGCACGATGTCGTAGCTGCCGGAGGCGACCGCCTGGACGGCCTCCTGGAGGGCGACGTAGCCGGTGCAGCAGGCCTCAGAGTGGTGAACGGAGCCGATGCCGCGGACGCCGAACCAGTCGGCGACCTGCATGTTGGGGGTCAGGGAGTCGCCGATCAGGTAGGGGTTGGCGGCGCCGTGATAGAAGTACTGGATGTCGCGAGGCTCGAGCCCCGCGTCCTGGATGGCCTCGAGGGCCGCATAGCCAAAGGCCGAGCCCTCGTCCATGCCCTTGGTCTCGGGGTGGTCCTCGTAGTTCTTGAAGGGTACGCAGCCCACGCCCACGATCGAGACGCTGCGCGACTGCTTGCCAAGCCTCACGTTGTTCATGCCCGTCCTCTCGCCAATCCCATCCTGCCGTGCCGTGTGGTGCCGGTGCGCCAACCCGCCCGCGGTGCCGCTCGCCGAGCGTGCGAGCCACCGGCCCTCGCATCGTTATGTTCCCACGGCAAGTGGGCCCTGTCTTTGTGTAAGCTCACATACTGTTTGTCCCAAACGCGAGAGGACGTCGGGTGATGGCCCGATGGCAGGCTGGGGGTACGCCACATGAAGGTGCAGGCGCTGATGGACCGGCTGCCGGCGGGCAGCGTTGCCGCGGAGAGGTACGCCGACCCCGAGCGCGAGGTCTACACGCTGGGCTTTCTCACCTTCGACGCCCAGGAGCTCCGGCCTGACGTCCTCTACTTCGGAGACCCCACGCAGCTGCCCGAGACCCTGGCGCCAGACGCCTTCGGCAACTTCCTCGTGTACGGGGGCGAGCCAGACGAGGTCCTTGGGCAGGCAAACAACGTCAACATGGTCACCCTCACCCCCGACGCCGACCCCTACGCCTGCTACAACGCCCTCCAGGCCTTCTTCTTGGAAAACGTGGAGGTCACCGACAAGGTCCGTCGCATGCTCACGGCCCACTTCTCCAACAACGGGCTCCAATACCTGGTGGAGGAGGCCTCGCTAGCGCTCGACAACCCCATCTTCGTGGTGGACACGAGCTACCACTACGTGGCCTACCACCTGGGCGACCTGGAGGCCGACGACACGCGCTTTGGCGAGGTCATGCGCCAGGAGATGCGCTACCAGTCCATCCTGGAGTCGGGCGTGGGCTACATCGAGCGCGAGCGCATAGACGAGAAGCTCGCCCGCCAGCGCGGCCCCCTCGTGGCCTACAACGACAACCTGGGCCTCGAGGCCATGACGGGTGCCGTGATGGTGCACGGCGTGTGCCTGGCGCACGTCTTCATGGCGGCGCGCAACCACCCCTTTGGCGAGGTGGACCGCGAGTGCTTTGCGCGGCTTGTGCACTTCGTGGGCCAGGAGCTGCAGAAGCTGCCCGTCTTCGAGACCAGCCGGGGCCAGATGTGGTCCTACTTCCTCTCCAACCTCCTGGACGACGAGCAGCCCAGCCCCGCCGTGGTGGAGCGGCGCCTCGAGGTGCTGGACTACCATCCCTGGCCCCGGCTCTACGTGGTCGTGCTCAAGCCGAAGGAGGGCCTGCTGGCGCCCGAAAGCGCCGCGAACGTGCGCAACCAGCTCACGGCGATCCTGGCGCACAGCCTCTCGGCCCTCTACCACGGCGAGCTCGTGCTGGTCATAAACCGTCACGAGGGCGAGCGCCTGGGCGACTACGCGGAGGCGACCCTGCGCAAGGTCGCGCAGCTCAATGGCCTCGAGGTGGGCGTGAGCAACGCGTTCGAGAAGCTCGTGGACATCCGGACCTACCATCAGCAGGCCAGAAGCGCGATCGAGTACGGCGGCCTGGTGAGCCACGCCATAGACGACCACGGCCTCTACCACTACCGCGACTACGCCTACGTGCAGATGCTGGCTGTGACGGGGCGCGGGCACGACCTGCTGACCTTCTGCCACCCTGCCCTGCGCAAGCTCCTTGACTACGACAAGGCCCACGGCGCCGACCTCATGGAGACCCTCTTCGAGTACCTGCAGTGCGCGGGCAACACCACGCGCGCGGCCGCCATGCTCAACCTGCACAAGAACACCCTGCTCTACCGGCTCAATCGCATCCGCGAGATCATGGGGACGGACCTGTCGTCGGGCGAGGAGTGCTTCCAGCTCATGTTCTCCTTCCGCGTCCTGCTGTACCTGGGGCTCTACGTGCCCAGGATCCGCGTGAAGCGCTCCGACCTCCGCAAGCCGGAGTGACGTGACGCCACCTCGGTCCTGCTGTCACGCCACCTCGGTCCTGCTGTCACGCCACCTCGGTCCTGCCTGTCACGCCACCTCGGTCCTGCCTGTCACGCCCCGGCCATCACGCCGGCCACAGGAAACGGGGCGGTCCCGCACGTTTGACCCCCGCCAAACGTGCAGAACCGCCCCGGCTGTCGCGCCGTCCTTGTTGCCGTGCCGCGCTCCCCTAGCGCTTGATCTCCACGGTGGGGAACTTCATGGCCTTGTACTCGGCCAGAGTGTCCTTGATCTCGCCCTGCTTCTGGAAGAAGTTGATGCGGGTCTGGACGATCTCGTTGAGGTGCTCGGCGCGGGACTTGTCGATGAAGCGGTCACGGATGTGGCCGTTCTCGGGGTCGATCACCAGCCAGGGGCGGCCGGTATTGGGGTTGGTGCCCATGGTGCCGCCGCAGCCGCACACGGCGCACTCGTAGGGGAACTCCACGCCGTCCCAGTGCTTGTCGCCGGGGTACACCAGCGAGCTGTGGCAGTTGGGGCACACGCCCTCGTCGGGGTCGCCCAGCCACTTGCGGTCCTCGACCGGGGTCTCCATGGCCTCCCAGATGTGCTCGCCCATCTCCTTGGCGCGGGCCAGCTGATCGGCGTTGTCGTCGATCAGGACGTTGGCGGGGCGGCCGACGCGCTGGAGCATCATACGGTCCACCGGGGTGATGGACATGGTGAACATGGAGGCCTGGATGACCTCGAGGGCCAGGGGCTGCCAGTCGTGCATGGAACCACCGACGGCGATGAGACCGGCCACGGTGTGCGGGTCCTCCTTGACGACGCCGATCTCCTTGAGGAAGGAGAGCTCGTAGGCCAGGAAGCGCTGGGCGAAGCGCATGTACATGGAGCTGGGTGCCAGGTCGTAGGTCGGCACGGCGATGATGACGCCGTTGCAGGTGTGGAGCTCGGTCACCAGCTGGTCCACGTCATCCTTGTCCTTGAGGACGCAGCCGTGGTACTCCTTCTGCTTGCCCATGGCGATGTTGCCCATCTGCATGGTGCAGCCTTCGCAGCCCGTGCAGGGCAGGATGTTGTAGTCAAAGAGGTTGATCATCTCGACCTCGGCGCCCTTGTCCTGCAGGACCTTGAGGGCGGCCTTGACCGCGATCTCGCCGTTGCCGTCGTGGCGACCAGCGCAGATGCCCATAACCTTGTGTGCCATGTGTGCTCCCCTCCGCACGCCCCACCTGGGGTGTCTCGACCCCACGTGGGGTGTCCCTGACGTTGCCGTCAGTGTATTTCCGAGGGGTTTCCGCAGCACCGTCCACGCGAACGAAACTGAAAGCCGCGCCGGTGGGACGGTTCGTGAGAACAGACAAACCCGACGATGGTGCGGCCGCCAAACGAAAAGGGCGGGGCACCCAAGGCACCCCGCCCCTCACGCCATTACATAGGCCTCTGTCACAAAAGTGTCTGACACCTTTGTGACACCCGCCAGCTACTTGCCGGCAGGAGCCCCACCCATCGGCGGCACGGGGTCGTTGCAGACCTTGCGGGCGAAGCCCTCGATGGGGCCCTGCAGCAGGAAGGTCACCACGAAGCAGGCGATCCACACGGGGATGATGTTCTGGAAGAAGCCGAAGATGCTCGCGATGAAGGGAGCGCCGTTGAGCACGCAGGCATCGAGGGCGCCCACCAGGTAGCAGAGCACCACGGAGTACACGGTGTTGATGGGGATGTTGATGAGGGCACCGAACTTGGCGCCGTCCTCGGGCTTGGCATGCTTGATGGCGAAGTTGAAGCCCAGGTCCACCACCTGTGGGATCATGCCGATGATGGTGGCCACGCACCAGGCGAACACGAAGTTGATGCCAAAGAGGCCCCACTGCCAGCCGATCTGGTAGCCCGTGTCGGCAAAGACGTAGAGGGCCAGCCACTCGCAGAGCGTGCAGAGCACGGCGGCTGTGCAGAGGTTGAGAAGAGCGGCCTTGACGAACCGCGTGGAGGTCTTCATGGGCATGGGAATTTCTCCTTTACCAAGGAACGGTCGGGCACCAGGGGGTACTCCCCTAGTGCCCACTTCCGGGCACCAAGGGAGTACCCCCTGGTACCCGGCACGGTATCGAACGGCCTAGCGAGCGCCCTCGGGCTGCGGGTCCTCGGCGCCGAGCTCCTGGAACTTGGCGTAGCGCTTGTCGGCGGACGGCATGGTCGGGGTGATGAACTCCTTGTAGCGCTTGACGCGCTCCTTGTACTCGTCGCCCTTCTGAAGCTGGGCGAGCTCGCCCTCCATGCGGCCGATGTCCTCGCCGTGGATCTGCTTGCCCTCCATGGTGTCGTGGGCACGGCAGAGGCCGCGCTCGTCCACGAGGCCCGGGAAGGCCGGCGCGCCGTTCTTGTCGCGCAGGACGTTGCCGTTCTCGTCGGTGGCGTCGTGCTCGGCGTACTCCACGGTCACCTTGCCGTCCTTGAGGACGATCTTGCCCTGCAGGCCGCACACGGCGCAGACTGCGCGGTTCTCGCCGGGGTACAGGTAGAAGTCGTTGCAGTTGCAGTGGGGGCAGACGCCCTTCTCGCCCATGTACTCGGCGTGCTCGGGGTCCTCGGCAGCCTTGGCGATGTCATAGCCGATCTTGTGGGCGCGGGCGACCACCTCGTCGTCCATGAGGGCCTTCTTGGACCAGGGAATCCACTCGTTGTAGACGACCTTCCAGGCGGGGGTCATGGACTGGATGGCGTGGTCGGACTGGATGTGGGTGCCCCAGTCGGAGCCGCCGATGCCCAGGTAGGCCACGGGGATGCCGGTGTGGAAGACGCAGGCGGGGGGCACGACGCCCTTGCCGCCCTCGGCCAGGGCCTTCTGGGCGATCTGCATGGAGATGAAGTTGTTGCCGGTGTCCATGCGGGGCCCGAAGCGGTCCATCACGGTGTGGAAGAGGCCGGTGGCTCCCGTCTCGAAGATGGGGTCGACCATGATGATGCCGTCGGCCGTGTAGAGCTCGTGGGCCAGCCAGTCGAAGTCGTCCTTGTGGATGCACATGTTGCCGCGGCCGCTCATGAGCATCTTGACGCAGGTGATGCAGCCGGTGCAGTGCTTGATGTCCAGGTCCTGCGCGCGGATGAACTCGATCTCCGCGCCGGCCTCCTGGGCGCCCATCAGGGCCTCCTTGCAGATGGAGTCGTTGTTGCCGTTCCTGGTGCCAAACGAAACGCCTACGACCTTGGGCATGCGACACACCTCTCCCCATGGGTGCAGAGGCGCTCCCCTTGAGCGCCCGCGACCCTCGTCTTGGACTGTGCCTCAGACGATATGCCACGGCCCGCGCCGCCACATTGTGCAGCCGCTCAAACCTCGCGGCCCGGGAGTGTGTTTCGTTTGTGATGCTCGCGCCCGTCTGCGGGGCCTAAGCCGTTCACCGAGAAGACCTTCTCGCTCGCCGATTTCGCACACGCCTTTGCGCACGGCAACAAGGACTCACCCACCGCAAGTCGTCAGGCCCCCGTGCCGACCCCCCTCGGCAAAGCCGCCCTCCAGCCCCATCACGTGCGCCGTGAAGGCCACCGCAAGCCGGTCCTCCCCCTCCTTAAGGTCCAGGAAGAAGAGCTCGCGGATCTTGTTCACCCGGTAGAAGTAGGTGTTGCGGTGCACGCTCAGCGCCTCGGCCGCGGCCACGGGCTCGCCCGGGTAGCGGACCGACATCACGGCCGTCTGCAGGTAGGAGGTCTTGCGGCGGCGGTCGTAGTCGGCCATGGCCAGGACCCGCTTGTCGAGAAGGGCGTCCAGCTTGCCGTCCTCGCGCGCCGAGGCCCCCATGACCAGGAAGCGCTCGTGCCAGAAGAAGTGGACGCGGCTGGAGGTGGTCCCGCCGGCCCCAATGGCAGTGCCCCCGAGCGCGCGCTCCAGGTCGCCGCACTGGGCCAGCGCCACCTGCGAGAGCGCCAAGTCGTCGTAGGGCTCGCACACGTAGGCCTGCATGTCGCTCGTATCCAGCATGTCGCGGAAGCGCCGGTCCTTGAGCACCATGGTCTCGCAGCGCTCGTAGTCGTCGAAGCCCACGGCGTCCCCCACGCCCAGGGGCAGGAGCATGACGAGCCTCGAGCCGTGCACGGTCCAGATGCCGCCCTCGAGGCAGCGCTGGAGGGCCTGGCCGGCCTTGAGGTAGTAGTCGCGGTCGGCGCCCTTCTCGCCCACCACCGACACGAGCACGTAGCGGCCCTCCTCGCGCCCCACGCGCAGTGCCACGAGGGCACGCATGGTGTCCACGCTGGCAAGTCTGCCCGCCAGCAGATCCTCGAAGACCGATGACCCCATGCCCACGCGCTCGCCCGCCACTCCCAGGCGGTCTATCAGGATGCCCGCGAGGGCGCTCGCGTAGTCCACGAGCTCAAGGTCGAGCCCGCCCATGGGGTTGACCTCGAAGACGTCCAGGCGGCCCATCTCCAGGTGGTGGTGGTAGATGATGGCGCTCACGTTGCGCACGCCCGTGGAGCCGCGGTCGGAGGCAACGGCCTTGCCGGCGGCGCGCATCTGCCGCATGAAGCCGTCCTGCTCCATGCGGTCCATCACCTCGTCGGTCACGTAGCCCGAGGCTATGGTGTTACGGATGTCCACGCTGCCCTCGGGCATGTCGCCGGCGGAGGCCAAGACCTTGCGGTCGGCGTTGGACACGATGAGGGGGTTGCCCAGGACCTCGGCCGCCTGGCGCGCGAACTGCCTGATGTCGTAGGAGCCCAGGTAGGCCCTGAAGAGCCGCTCGCGGCGCACGGCCAGGATGCCGCTGCGCTCCACCAGGTGCATGAAGGCGTCGCGGAACTCCACCGGCGTGGCCTCGCCGAAGGCACGCACCACGGAGCGCTCGGGCCGGGCCAGAGACTCGTCCTTCGGCCCTTGGACGTACACCAGGAGGAGCCCGCCGCCGTCGCCCGGGGCGCCCAGTCGGCGCAGCTCGTCTGGCGTGGCCAGGCGGATCACGCCCTCGGCAGCCTCGCCCGTGTAGCGCTCCGGCGAGACCACGACCTCCCAGTCCAGCTGGGGAGCCCCGTGCACGTAGAAACCCGTGACCGGCAGCTCGCTCAGGACCGTCCGCAGCTTCATCTCTCCCCCATCCCAATGTCACAGAAGTGTCAGACACTTTTGTGACACCAGCCAACCCCTTGTACTTGCGCACAAACATGATAAGCCCTTGTCGCCGCCAATTTAGGGTCGCTTCTATGGGAGGCGGGACGGCCGCCCCATAAGATGGTCTCGACTGGAAGAGTAGGCGCGCACGGGCGCGCCCAAGAGGGAGGAAGCGTCATGGCAGAGCTCATCGAGACCCTGGTAGAGAAGGCTAAGCAGTGCCCCAAGCGCGTGGCCCTGCCCGAGTGCGAGAACGAGGACACCCTCAAGGCAGCCCGCCGGGTGCTGGACGACGGCATCGGCACCCCGGTGCTCGTGAGCCCCCGCGACGTGATCGAGGCCACGGCGGTCGCAGCCGGCGTCTCCCTCGACGGCATGGAGCTCGTGGACAACACCGACGACGAGGCCGCCAACGCCCTGGCCGACCGCTACATGGCCGCCGGCGAGGAGCGCGGCATCGAGCGCCTCGTATCCCGCAAGGGCGCCCGCCGCAAGATCAAGAACCCCATGTACTACGCCATGATGATGGAGGACCTGGGCGACGTGGACTGCACCTTCTGTGGCCACACGAACACGACGGGCGACGTCCTCATGGCCGCCCAGATGATCATCGGCCTGGCCGACGGCGTGGACGTGCCCTCCATCGTGGCCCTCACCCAGACCCCCGGCTTCCAGGGCCCCGAGGGCGACGTCATAGCCCTCACCGACTGCGGCCTCAACCCCGAGCCCACGGCCGAGGAGCTGGCCTCCATCGCCATCGCCGCCTGCGACTCCGTGGCATCCCTCATGGAGTGGGAGCCCCGCTGCGCCTTCGTGTCCTACTCCACCGACGGCTCCGGCGAGTCCCCCAGCGTGGAGAAGGTCCGCGCCGCCCTCGAGATCGTCCACGAGCGCAGGCCCGACCTCAAGGCCGACGGCGAGTTCCAGCTGGACGCCGCCATCGTGCCCGCCACCGCGGCAAAGAAGGTCAAGCGCGATTCCGAGGTGGCCGGCCGCGCGAACGTGCTCGTCTTCCCCGACCTCAACTGCGCAAACACCGCCGTCAAGCTGATCCAGCTCTTCGCCCACGGCAAGGGCTTCGGCCACAACCTCTCCGGCTTCCGCCGCCCCGTGGCCGACAGCTCCCGTGGCGCCTCGGTGGAGGAGATCGTGGGCGACATCGCAATGCTGGTCCTCTCCGCCCGCTAGTCCCGTCCCGACCGGGCACCGGGGGGTACTCCCCTAGTGCCCGCCACCCGCAGTGGGCACAAGGGGAGTACCCCTCGGTGCCCACTGCCATCCCCTAGAGAAAGGCCCCGCCATGTCCTACCGCATCCTCACCCTCTCCCCCGGCTCCACCTCCACCAAGGTCGCCGTCTTCGAGGGCAGCACCACCGTCATGAAGGCCAACGTCCGCCACGACCCCGCCGAGCTCGCCCAGTTCGACCAGGCGGCCGACCAGCTGGACTACCGCATCCATACCGTAAAGGGCGAGCTGGCCAAGGCCGGCGTCACGCTGGACTCCATCGACGCCTTCTCCGGCTACTGCGGCGGCATGGGCCCCACCGTGGGCGGCATCTTCGCCATCGACCAGACCGTGTGCGACCACGTGCTCAACTGTGGCATGAACCACCCCGCGATTCTCGGCGCCCCCATCCTCTTCGAGTTCGCCAAGGAGACCGGCAAGCCCGCCTTCGCCGTCAACCAGCCCGACACCGACGAGCTGGAGGACGTCTCCCGCATCACGGGCTACCCCGGCGTCTACCGCAAGAGCCACGTGCACTGCCTCAACCAGAAGGAGTGCGCCATCCGCTACGCCGCCAGCCTGGGCAAGGCCTACGACGAGGTCAATGTCATCGTGGCCCACGTGGGCGGCGGCCTCTCCGTGGCGGCGCACGAGCACGGCCGCATGGTCGACACGAACGACGTCCTCGAGGGCTCCGGTCCCTTCGCACCCAACCGCTCGGGCGACGTGCCCCTCAAGCCCGTGGTCGCGCTGGCCTTCTCTGGCGAGCACTCCAAGAAGGAGATCAACGGCGTGATCGGCAAGACGGGCGGCCTCAAGGGCCTCCTGGGCACCGACGACGCCATGGAGATCGACCGCCGCATCGAGGCCGGCGACGAGTGGGCCAAGGTGGTCTTCGAGGCCATGGCCTACCAGACGGCCAAGGCCATCGGCGGCTTCGCGGCCACCCTCAAGGGCAATGTCGACGGCATCGTCCTCACGGGCGGCGTGTCCCACGACAAGTTCTTCGTGGACTACGTGAGCGAGCGCGTGAGCTGGATCGCCCCCGTGGCCGTCTATGCCGGCGACTTCGAGATGGAGGGCGCCGCAGCCGGTGCCGTCCGCGCGCTCGACGGGGTCGAGAAGGTCATGACCTACACCGGCAAGCCCAGCTGGGACGGCTTCAAGATGGCCGGCGCCTTCGCCGACGTCGAGGCCTAGGGCGGCGGCCATGGCTTCCACCGCAAACACGGGCGTCAAGAAGGCCGGCGGCTTCCACTACGCCTACCTCATCGTCCTCTCCTGCATCATGATCACCTGCCTGCCCTGCGCCCTCGTGCTCAGCTGCGCCGGCATCTTCTTCACGCCCGTGTCGGACTACTTCGGCGTGGCCAAGTCCGCCTTCACCCTGTACTTCTCGATCCTGAACATCGCCATGATGGTGACCCTGCCCGTCGCCGGCAGGCTCATGGCACGTATGGACGCCCGGGTGGTCCTCTCGGCCTGCGTGGGCCTCTGCGGTCTCGGGCTCTTGGGGATGTCGCTCTGCCAGGAGGTCTGGCAGTTCTACGTGTGCGGCGTGGTCCTCGGCGTGGGTGTGGCACCCCTCATCTACCTGGCCGTCCCCTCGCTCATCAACGCCTGGTGCGTGGAGCGGGTGGGCTTCTTCGTGGGGCTCTGCATGGCCTTCACGGGCATCGGCGGCGTGATCTTCAACCCGGTGGGCACGGCGCTCATCAACTCGGGTGCCGAGGGTTGGCGCCTGGGCTACCGCGCCTTTGCCCTTATCACCCTGGTGGGGACCCTGCCCTTCACCCTCCTCGTGGTGCGGAGCAAGCCTGCGGACAAGGGCCTCGCCCCGTATGGCTACCGTGCCACCGGCGTGGGTGTCGGCGGCGGCAGCGCAAGCGGGTCCGCTGCCGCGCCCGAGGCGGCCGGCATGCTGGCCGCGGACGCCATGAGGACCCCCGCCTTCGTGGCGCTCCTCGCCTTCTGCGGCGTGATCACCCTCAACCAGACCATCTACCAGTTCCTGCCTAGCTATGCGAGCTCCCTCGGCGGCAGCATCGCCGCGGCCTCCGGCGTGATCGCCAGCGCCGCCATGGCCGGCCAGGCCATCGGCAAGGTCCTTCTCGGCGTGATCAACGACAAGTCCGAGAGGCTCGGCGTGGTCTTTGGCATCGGAGCCGGCATGGTTGGCGTGCTCGTGATGTGGTTCTTCCCGAGCGTGCTCGCGCTGCTGCTCGTGGGCGCCTTCCTCTTTGGTGTGGTGTACGCCATGACCACCGTGGAGACGCCGCTCCTGGTGCGGACGGTCTTCGGCTCGCGCGACTACACGAACATCTACTCCCGCGTGTCCATGGTCGGATCGCTCATGAGCGCCGTCGCGGCTGTGTTCTGGGGCGTGATCGTGGACTCCGCCGGCGGCTTCCCCCTCATGTTCATCCTGGGCATCGCCTGCATGGCGGCCTGCTTGGTGCTGGCCAACTTCGCCCTTGCCCACAAGGCAGCTTAGCAGGCCTTTCGGCCACGCCGTCACACGCCAGAGCGATAGCGCAGCCGCGCGGTTTGGGCTCCGCCAATATGCAAGCCGGGCTCCAGCAACGTTCGCTGGGGTCCGGCTCACCTTTTGCGCATTGGGGGCCACAAGTCTGCAGCTTGGCCCCTCCAAACCATCCGATCGTCCCTACAGGTCATCCGGTACGGGAAACGCCGGACGCTTACGGCGCGCTAAGTGGCATCTCCTTCCTCAAACGGGAAAGATGGGACGCTTAGCGTGCTCTAAGCGGACGGGCGTTCCCTACGCGGGAAACACCGGACGCTTACGATGCGTTAAGCGGGGTCCCTTTCCCAAATTGGGAAGGCGAGGATGCTTAGCGCAGTCCAGGCGAATGGGCCGTCCAGATTGCCAGGTCTGGCAACCCCGCAACGCTCAGCGCGCCCCCCGCCCCTACTCCTCCGCGCTCCGGCGCCGACGGCGGCCGTGATGCTCGCGGGGCTTCTCGCGCTCGATCAGACCGCGGAAGTCCTCGCTGTCGGGGTCCATGTCGAGCGGGCTCATCACGTGGAGCTGTCCGCGCAGGTAGGAGAGGCTGTCGTTCACCCAGTGCATGCCGCGATCCATCTTGCTGAACTCCGCGAGCTCCACCCAGCTGGCCAGGTCGCCTCGCGCGAACTCCCTGTCGTGGTGCCCGGTCATGAACGTCCCGAAGTCCAGCCCCTGCATCTTGCGGAGCGTGGCCTCCCAGCCGTCGATGTCCGTGCTGTCCGCATAGAAGAGCGTCATCACGGGCGTCACAGCGTCGCCGGAGAGAAGAAGCCCGTCCGGCTGCACCAGATAGCCCACCGATCCCAGCGTGTGCCCCGGCAGCTCCACGACCTCAATCCGCCGGCCGCCCAGGTCGAGAACGTCGCCCTCGGCGACATGCCGCACCGCGGGCCGCGAGCCCTGCACCACGGGATAGCAGCCCGGGCATGCGTCCGTGGCGTCCAGCCCAAAGCGCTCCTGCAGCTGCGGCAGGACCACCCGGTGGTCGGCCGCCTCCGCTTCCCAGAAGCCGTCATCCGTCGCGCTCATGAGGACCTCATCCCACTGGTAGGCACCGCCCACGTGGTCGTGGTGGTGGTGCGTGAGCGCCACCGTCACCGGCAGGTCCGTCAGCCCCTCCACGCAGCCGCGCAGGTCGCCGATGCCCTCCATGGTGTCAACAAGTACGGCCCGTTCCTGGCCGCACACCAGGTATGCGCGGTTCTTGTCCATGTCGGTGATCTGCCAGATTCCGTCGCGCACCTGGCGCGTGGTCAGCTCGGGTCGCATCTTTCCCCCCCTGTGTCACAGAAGTGTCAGTCACTTTTGTGACATAATTTTTCGAATGTCACAAAAGTGACTGACACTTCTGTGACACACGAGGGGTGCCCGACCGCAGCCGGACACCCCCAAGACACTATCTACGCAAGCCAGCTCTTATCGGTGGATGTACTCCCCCGCCTGGTACCTGGGCGGAACGATCGGCAGCTCGATGTAGGAGGCGTGCTCGCCGCCGGTGTGCACGCAGTGGGTCCCGTGGTTGTCCTGGTCCCAGGCCAGCGGCTCGAACCAACCCTCGCGGATGTAGCGGCCGGAGATCTGGATGCGGAAGCGCTCGCCCTTGTGGTACACGCGAGACGTCGGCACGATGGCCACCTCGACCTCGCGCACCTCGCCCTCGGCCAGCTTGACCGGCTCGTCCTTCATGGTGTACACGGGGTTGTGGGTCTTGGTGAGCTTCTTGTCCACGATGGCGCGGCTCACGCGGCACTTGCCCCAGGCGCCGGGATGCGGCTCGTCGAGCGTCGTCCAAGGCACCCAGGTGCCGTCGGCGGAGGCCTTCTGGATGTTCACGAAGAGGTCCATGTCGTCCCAGCCCTCGCAGCTCACGAAGAGGTGCAGGTCCATGTAGCCGGTGACCTCGATGTCCTCAGGCAGGACGTAGTCGAAGTTGAGCTCGCCCTTGTTTGCGTCGTACTTGGCCACGCCCTCGGCCTCGGGCTTGCTGAAGCCGGCCGCGAAGGTCTCCTTGGTGCCGCCGTCCTGGCTCACATCCACGCTCTCGAGCGGGGTGGTGGCGTCCAGGTAGAGGTTCTTGTACTCGGTGCGCTTGATGGGCCAGGCCTTCTCGGGGCGGCGCTCCTGGTAGTCCACGTCATAGGCGTCCATGACGTCCAGTCGCACGCGCGGGGTCATCTCCCAGCCGTTGTGGATGCCCTTGAGGTAGCGGTCGTAGAAGCGCTTGAGGTCCTCGAGGTTGTCGGGGTTGTAGGTGTCGGGCCACTCGAAGTCGCGGTGCACCCGGAGCCACTTGAGGTGGCTGCGGCAGCGACGCCAGGCGTTGAAGGAGCCCGGCAGGTGGAAGTGGGACCAGCCAGCGGTCTGGTACACCGGGATCTTGATCTTCTTGAAGTCGGCGCGCTTGTCGTCCCAGTACTCGTTCATGGTGGGGTACATCTGCGCCATGGACACCTGGTCGTCCACGCCGTTGGGGCCGGTCACCTGCGCGGCGATGAACTTGTTGAAGCTGAGCGCCGGCACGCCGCCCTCGTAGAAGGACTCGCGGTAGAGGTCGGTGGTGCACTCCCAGGGCGCGATGCACTTGAGGTGGGGCGGGCACTCGGCCGCGATGCCCCACTGGTGCATGGCCACGCCGGAGTTGCCGGACATGCCGATGTTGCCGTTGCACCAGGGCTGGACGCCCAGCCACTCCACGAAGTCGTAGCCATCCTCGCGGTCCTGGTGGGTGAACATGTGGACGCTGCCCTCGGAGTGGCCGGCGCCACGCACGTCGACGTTGGCCACGGCGTAGCCCTGGTAGCACCAATAGAGGGGGTCGGGGCTCTCGAACTTGGCGGTCTTGGACACGGTCATCGGCGGCACGCCCATGATCTGCCACTCGCTCATGCCGTCACCGGGGCGCTTGCCGAACCAGGACCACGACACGATGGCCGGGACCTTGGCACCCTCGATCACGTTGCCGTTCTCGTCAAGGTCGCCGGGACGGAAGATGTCGGCATAGATCTTGCAACCGTCGCGCATGACGACTTCCTGGTCCTGCATGCAGATGACGCCAGGGGCCACCTGGTAGGTGCGCTGGTTGAACGGCGGGCAGAAGCCCTGGCCCATGCGCGCCATGGGGTCGTCGGAGGCGGAGAGATCCACCTCGGCCTGGTTGTCGTTGGGCTGGCGGGCCACCAGGTAGGCGGCCATCATCTCCACGCCCTTGAAGGTCTCGGGCTTGAGGTAGAGGTAGCGCTCGCGGTCCGTGTCGAAGTAGACGGGCCACTCGTCGGAGTACTCCTCGCCGGTGCACTGGATCAGGTCGGAGACCTTCTTGTCGGTCACGGCCTTCCAGTGGGCGGGAATCTTGTATTCAAGCATTCTGCGCTTCTTTCTAAACGGGGACGCCCTGCGTTCCGGGCGTCTGGCAACAAGTACAAGCACGCCCGCACCGGTTGGCGCGGGCGCGGGCAGGCGGTGCCGGAGGTGCTACTCGTCCAGAAGGCCGGCGACGTAGTCGGTGGCCTCGCCGAAGGTCTCGCAGCGGCGGAACTTCATGTAGGGGACCTCGATGTCCAGCTCGTCCTCGATGTAGGTGGTGATCTGGCTCACCTGCACGGACTTGATGCCCAGGTCGGCGAACTTGGTGTCCTCGGTGAACTCGGAGGGGTCCTTGCCAAAGAGCTGCCCCGCACGGGTGGTGAGCGCGTCCCAAACTTCCTGGCGATCCTCGTCCATTGTGTCCCCTTTCTTCATGGGCGCCCTTCGCGCCCGAGCTTCCAACTGGCGTAAGTATCGCAGGTGGCGGGCCGGCTGGGGTATGTGGCCGGACTCAAATGGGCGAGCGGCGGGATGGCGGCGATTTGTGCTGCAGTGCAGGTGTGGGCACCAGGGGGTACTCCCCCTTCTGCCCACTGCGGGAAGGTTCGGACGCTTAGCCCCTCCTAACCGTCCGAGTTGTCCCGTTCCGGGAAGGTTCGGACGCTTAGGCCGCGCTAAGCGTCCCAGTCGTCCCTCTCCGGGAAGGTCCACCCGCTTAGGCCCTCCTAACCGTCCGACTTGTCCCACCCCGGGAAGGTTCGGACGCTTAGGCCGCGCTAAGCGTCCCAGTCGTCCCTCTCCGGGAAGGTCCACCCGCTTAGGCCGGGCTAACCGTCCGACTTGTCCCGTTCCGGGAAGGTCCACCCGCTTAAGCCGCGCTAAGCGTCCCAATTGTCCCGAGCTGGAACCACCGACGCTCAGCCCCTCCAACCGTCGACGCCGGACCTCCCGCACGCTTGCGCCTATACTTTGATAAGTCGCCCACACCAGGACATGGCCACGCCATGAAGTCAGGAGGCAGCATGCAGGCACCGCACACCTACCCCCTTGGCCGGGCCGTCTTCTCGGAGATCCGCGAGGGCGGGCTTCTCTACGTGGACAAGACCCGCTACATCTGGGACATGACCCACCTGGGCGGCAAGTACGTCTTCCTCTCGCGTCCCCGCCGATTTGGCAAGACCCTTCTGGTCTCCACGCTCCAGGCCTACTTCGAGGGCCGGGAGGACCTCTTCCAGGGCCTGGCGGTTGGCGCGCTGCGTCAGGACTGGACGCCCGTCCCCGTTCTACGCTTCGACCTCTCCGCTATAAAGACGACCAATGTGGAAGACCTCCGAACCGGCCTCGCATCCGTTCTCAGTCCCTACGAGGAGGAGTTCGGCCTCGCCGCTGCGGAGAGCAACCTGGCGGTCAGGGTCGAGAAGGTCATTTCGCGTGCTTGTGCACAGGCCCAAACACAGGTCGTGCTGCTCATCGACGAATACGACTCGCCCCTGCTCACCGTCCTCCACGACCGCGAGCGGCTCCAGGAGTTCCGCGACGTCATGCGCGAGTTCTACTCCCCGCTCAAGAAGTGCGAGGGCATGCTCTCCTTCGTCTTTCTCACGGGAATCACCAAGTTCAGCCAGCTCTCGATCTTCCCCGAGCTCAACAACCTCATAAACATCAGCATGCTCCCCCAGTTCGCCGGCGTCTGCGGCATCACGCAGGAGGAACTCGAAGGACAGATGTCCCCGGACGTCGACTGGCTCGCCAGCCAGCTGGGCACGGGGCGGGATGACGCCCTCGCAGCCCTCAAGCGACGCTACGACGGATATCACTTCTCCAAGGTCTCGCCCGATATCTACAACCCCTACAGCCTGCTCCACGCGCTGGCCTTCGCGGACCTAGGCAACTACTGGTTCGAGTCGGGCACGCCGACCTCGCTGGTAAACGTGCTGACCCACTACGACCTGGACATTCCCGCCCTCGAGGGCTTCCAGGCCGAGGCGGCGTCCTTCGATGCGCCCACCGAGCGCATGAACAGCCCCGTCGCGCTCATGTACCAGGGCGGCTACCTCACCATCAAGGGCTACGAGCCCATCGTGGACCTCTACACTCTGGGCGTGCCAAACGGCGAGGTCAGTCAGGGCCTTTACCAGGTCCTCCTTCCCCACTACGCTGGCATAAACGACCTCACACGCGACGCCTTCGTAGGCAAGTTCGTGATGGCCCTCTACCGCGACGACCTGCAGACCGCCCTCGAGCAGCTCCGCAGCCTGCTCGCGGCCGTGCCCTACGACCTGGCCCCCAAGGACGAGAAGACCTTCCAGGCCCAGCTCTTCATCATCCTCAAGGTGGTCGGCGCCAAGGTCGCGACCGAGGTACGCACCTCGACAGGCAGGATCGATGCCGTCATCACCATGCCCACCACCGTCTACGTGATCGAGCTCAAGTACAACAAGACGGCTCGTGAGGCGCTCGAGCAGATCGACTCCAAGGGCTATTTGGTTCCCTACCGGGCCGGTGACAAGCGCGTGGTCAAGGTGGGGCTCAACTACAGCCCCGACGAGCGCACTATCAACGACTGGCAGACCGAGAAGGGCTAGAGCGCGGGCCGGAGCTCGCCGCCCTCTGTCCGCTAACCTTCCCCGGCGTCCCGACGGGGACGTCCCTCCCTCTTAGGGAAGGCTAAGCATCCCGATTGTCCCGCTCCGGGAAGGTCCACCCGCTTAGGCCGGGCTAACCGTCCCAGTCGTCCCGCCGTGGGAAGAAGCTCCCGCTTAGGCCGGGCTAACCGTCCCAGTCGTCCCGCTCCGGGAAGGACCTCCCGCTTAGGCCGGGCTAAGCGTCCCAGTCGTCCCGTTCCGGGAAGGTCCACCCGCTTAGGCCGGACTAACCGTCCCAGCTTTCCAGATGCGGGACATTCGCCCCGCTTAGCACGGCCTAAGCGTCACCGAAAGCCCGACCCAGGACTCTCAGACATGCTAAGACCCGACCTGCGAGCTCACCGCCCGGCGAGCCACCGAATTGTCTCCCCCATATCGTGCCAGGCAACAAGGACCTCGGGCTTCTCGCCAGCTGCCACCGCAAGCGCGTGACGCGCGCCGCCCACCGGCTCCAGCACATCCTGCGCTACCGCCCAGCCATCGGGCAGGCGACCTCCACGTGTGCGAAAGGCAAAGCCGCGCCCATCGGCCTTGAGTACGGCCTCCACCCGCGTCCACGCGAGCGCGCATGCCAGCGCCGGATCGGCGGCCGACTCCACCTCGGCCAGCTGCGCCGCAGAGAGCACCGCCCGCAGGGCCGCGTTCTGCGGCTCGCCGTACGCCGCCGGCACATCCTCCACATCCACGCCCACGGCCCCATGTCCAGATGTGGCCACGGCCAGCACGGCCAGCCCGTCATCGTGCGAGATGTTGAACTCCGGGCCCGCGGCAGCCAGCGTCAGCTTGCCCTCGTCCCCAACGATAAGGTCCTCGTCCCGCGAGACCCCCAGCACCCGCGCCGCCAGGAGTCCCGCCCCGTACTCCCCCAGGCGCGACCTCTCCGGCGCGCGTCCCGATGCCAGCCGCGCCCAGCGGGGCGCAACCAGTTCCAGCGCGGACTCCCATCCGGCCGGTGCCAGGTCCAGCCGCATGGCATGAACTTCCACCCGCACGCTCTCCCCCACCACGCGAACCTGTCTCACGCTATCCTCCGAGCCATTCTATCGGCATGGCCGTCCCCGGGAAGCCCGGCCGTCCTATTGGAACATGGTAATATCGTTGTACGTACAACAATGGAGGTCTCATGTCAGACGTAATGGTAACGGCACGGATGTCCAAGGCCCGCAAGGAGCAGGCACTGGCTGTCCTTGAGAAGCTGGGCACCACCCCATCTGAGGCGATAAACGGCCTCTTTGAGTACGTCATCGCAAACGGGACACTCCCCTACGGAACCCCGAGGCTCACCGATAGCGAACGTGCCGCGCGCATTCGAGAAGCAAATGCGTGGGCTGATGGGCTCCCCGTCATTCCGATCGATGACGACGTGGACATCCTCGATGATAAGGAGCTAAGACTCCGAGCCCTCGTCAACAGAGGCGACCTAGAACCCGACATGCTTGGGGCCTACCTCGCAGAAAAGAACACCCTACAGCGGAGGACTGCGTAACCATGTTGCATGTCCTCCTAGACACCAACGTGCTTGTTGACTTTCTTCTTCGTAGACCCAGGTTCTATGAAGACGCACGCAACATCATCACTCTAAGCACGGCAGCAGACTATGCCCTCTGGATGGGGGTCTCACAGGTAACGGACATCTTCCATCTGGCCACACAGGGAAGGATTCCCAATGCGGCGCTTGTGAAGCAGGAGCTTGCAGAGCTTCGCAAACACGTGCACGTGGTTCCCCTCGGCGAAGGCGACGTGGACGCCATGCTCGCATCTCCCTGGCCAGACTTCGAGGATGCACTCGTCTGGCGTGCTGCAGACCTGCTCAGGGCTGACGCAATCATCACGCGCGACAAGGGCTTTCCCACCTCACCCATCCCCACCATGGAGCCGAGTGAGTTCTTCGACTGGCTGGAGAGAGTCCACGGAATCAGCTATAAGGGCCTCATCTAGTTCCGCAGCGCGGCGCCCCCTCCCCACCGCAGCCATGCCCGGCCCCGCAACAGAAGAGCCGCCCTTCTCGCCCTGGCGCAGTTCTCGCGAAGCGAGCTGTTTGAGCACAGGGTGAGAAGGGCGGCCGTTGCTGTTGCGGCGCTAGATGGCCACGATGTTGACCAGTCGCCCGGGCACCACGATGACCTTCTTTATGGTCTTGCCCTCGAGCTGGGCGGCAACGGCCTCCTTGGCGGCAGCCTCCAGCTCCTCCTTGCTGGCGTCGGCCGCCACCATCACGTGTCCGCGCACCTTGCCCTTGATCTGGACCGCGATCTCGACCTCGTCGCTCTTGGCCTCGTCGGCGTCGAACTCGGGCCAGGGCTCGTTGTAGGCCGAACCCGCGAGACCCAGCGCGGCGTGGAAGAGCTCCTCGGACCAGTGCGGACAGATGGGGGCCAGCATGGTCACGATGTCGTGGGCCACACGCCAGCGCAGGGCCGCGTCCTCCTCACCGCCGGGCGCGTTCACATACCCGCTCGCGGCGTTCACGAGCTCCATGCAGGCGGAGATCGCCGTGTTGAACTGCCCGCGATCGTAGTCCTGCATGCACTTGATGCCCAGGCCGTTGAGCTGACGCCAGAGATCCTTGCCCTGCTTGGAGAGCTCGGCCGGCACGACCTCGCCACGCACGCCGTCGTGCGCCAGCAGCCACACCACGCGCCAGGCGCGCTTGATGAAGCGGTTGGCACCGGCCACGGCCTCGGGGTCCCAGTTGAAGTCCTTCTCGGGCGGGGCCACGAAGAGGATGGCCAGGCGCATGGTGTCCGCGCCGTAGGGCTCGATCACGCTCGAGGGTGGGACCACGTTGCCCTTGGACTTGGACATGGTGTCGCCGTTCTCGTCCTTGACCATGCCCTGGCAGAGCAGGTTCTTGAAGGGCTCGTCCACGTCCACCATGCCCATGTCGCGCAGGACCTTGGTCCAGAAGCGGCTGTAGAGCAGGTGCAGGATGGCGTGCTCGATGCCGCCGATGTAGTTGTCCACCGGCATCCAGCGGGCCACGGCCTCCTTGGAGAAGGGCGCCTGGTCATTGTGGGGGTCGCAGTAGCGCAGGTAGTACCAGGAGGAGCAGGTGAAGGTGTCCATGGTGTCGGTGATGCGCTTGGCGGGACGCCCGCAGACGGGGCAGGTGGTCTCGTAGAAGGGCGCATACTCGGCAAGCGTGTCGCCTGCGCCCAGGTCCAGGTCCTCGGGCAGCATCACGGGCAGCTGGTCCTCGGGCACGGGCACGTCGCCGCAGGCGTCGCAGTGGATCATGGGGATGGGGTTGCCCCAGTAGCGCTGGCGGGAGATCAGCCAGTCGCGCAGGCGGAACTGCACCTTGGGACGGCCGCAGCCGTGCTCCTGGAGCCAACCCTCGATGGCCGCGACTGCCGGCGAGTGCTTGCCGCCAAGAAGGCCGGTGAACTCGCCGGACTGCACCAGGTAGCCCTCGGCCGCCATGGCCTGGTCCCAGTCCACGTCGGTGACCACGAGGTCGCGCTCGTCCTTGAGCCTGTCGTAGAGGGGGTCGTCCTTCTGGCAGATGATGGGCGGGATGGGCAGGTGGTACTTGCGGGCGAAGTCGAAGTCGCGCTGGTCGCCGCAGGGCACGCCCATGACGGCGCCGGTGCCGTAGTCCAGCAGCACGTAGTCGGCCACCCAGAGGGGGCAGGGCTTGCCGGTGATGGGGTTCACCACGTAGCGGCCCGTAAAGACGCCGTGCTTCTCGCGCGCGGAGCCCTGGCGGTCCACCGACGAGACCTTCTCGGTCGCGGCCTTGAGCTTGAGGTAGTCGGCCTCGTACTGGGTGCCGGCCACGAGCTCGGCGGCCAAGGCGCTCTCGGGCGGCAGGACCATGAAGCTCGTGCCAAAGAGCGTGTCGGCGCGGGTGGTAAAGACCGTGATGGTACGGTCGGTGGGGGTCACGCCGTCGAGGTCGGCCAGCTTGAAGTCTATCTCGGCACCCTCGGAGCGGCCGATCCAGTTGCGCTGCTGTGCCTTGACGTTCTCGGGCCAGCCGGTGAGGGTGTCCAGGTCGTCCAGGAGCTCCTGGGCGTAGTCGGTGATCTTGAGGTACCACTGGGAGAGGTTGCGCTTCTCGGGCACGGACCCACAGCGCCAGCACCTGCCCTCAACCACCTGCTCGTTTGCCAGGACGGTCTTGCAGGTGGGGCACCAGTTGACGGGGCTGGTGGCGCGATAGGCCAGGCCACGCTTCCACATCTGGATGAACATCCACTGACCCCACCTGTAGTACTCGGGGTCGCAGGTGTTGAACATGCGGTCGTAGTCGTAGGAGAAGCCCATGCGCTTCATGGTCTTGACGGCCTGGGCGATGTTCTGGTGGGTCCACTTGGCGGCCTGGGTGTTGTGCTTGATGGCCGCGTTCTCGGCGGGCAGGCCAAAGGCGTCGAAGCCCATGGGGTGCAGGACGTCGTAGCCGCGCATGCGGGCCTGGCGGGCCATGGCGTCGCCTATGGTGTAGTTGCGCGCGTGGCCCATGTGGAGGTCGCCCGAGGGATAGGGGAACATCTCCAGGACGTACTTCTTGGGCTTGGCGGGGTCGGTGTCGGTCTTGTAGAGCTCCTCGTCCTCCCAGGTCTTCTGCCACTTGGTCTCGATGGCCTGGGCGTCGTACTCGGGCACCTCGAAGGTGCCGGCCTGGGCCTCGGTGTCTTCTGCCATGGGTTTCTCCTTGCCTCATCTGCGGTGATGCATGTGCCAGTCTATCACGTACGGTTTCGCCGGGCACTAGGGGGTGCTCCCTAGGAGGGGCCTGTCAGGGGGACGGTTCTCTTGACACGCCTGCGTGTCAAGAGAACCGTCCCCCTGACACACGCCACTCGCCACTCCCCTAGTGCCCATACGCGAGGGGCCGCCCCGAAGGACGGCCCCAAGAGCGAGTCTGCAGCTGAGCCCTACTGGCGGTAGGAACCGCCGCTCACCTGCTGGCTCGCGTCCTTTAGTAGCACGTCGTGCGCGCCGCCCTCCACGAGCGACGTGGCACTCACGAGCGTGATCTTGGCCTTCTCCTGCAGCTCCTTGATGTCCAGCGCGCCGCAGTTGCACATGGTGGAGCGCACCTTGAGGAGCGACGCGTCCACGTTCTCCTTGAGGGGGCCGGCGTAGGGCACGTAGGAGTCCACGCCCTCCACGAAGGAGAGGCCCTTCTTGTCGCCACCCAGGTCGTAGCGCTGCCAGTTGCGGGCGCGCGCGGAGCCCTCGCCCCAGTACTCCTTCATGTAGGTGCCGTTGACGTTCAGGCGGCGGGTCGGCGACTCGTCGAAGCGCGCGAAGTAGCGGCCCAGCATGAGGAAGTCGGCGCCCATGGCCAGCGCGAGCGTCATGTGGTAGTCGTACACGATGCCGCCGTCGGAGCACACCGGCACGTAGACGCCCGTCTCGCGGTAGTAGCGGTCGCGCTCAGCGCACACGTCGATAAGGGCGGACGCCTGGCCGCGACCGATGCCCTTCTGCTCGCGGGTGATGCAGATGGAGCCGCCGCCGATGCCCACCTTGACGAAGTCCGCGCCGGCCTCGGCCAGGAAGCGGAAGCCGTCGGCGTCCACCACATTGCCGGCGCCCACCTTCACGGTGTCGCCATACTTCTCGCGGATCCAGGCCAAGGTGCGCTTCTGCCACTCGGAGTAGCCCTCGGAGGAGTCGATGCAGAGCACGTCGGCACCTGCCTCCACCAGCTTGGGCACGCGCTCCTCGTAGTCGCGGGTGTTGATGCCGGCGCCCACCATGTAGCGCTTGTGCTCGTCCAGGAGCTCGTCGGGACGGGACTTGTGGGAGTCGTAGTCCTTGCGGAAGACCAGGCTCACCAGGTGGTCCTCGGCGTCAACGATGGGCAGGGCGTTGAGCTTGTTGTCCCAGATGATGTCGTTTGCGGCCTTGAGGGTGGTGTCGCTCGTGGCCACGACCATCTGGTCGCGCGGGGTCATGAAGTCGCGCACCAGCTTGGCGCGGTCGTCGCGGGAGGGCCGGTAGTCGCGGGAGGTCACGATGCCCAGGAGCTTGCCGGTGCCGCTGCCGTCGTCGGTCACGGGCATGGTGGAGTGGCCAGTGCGGTCCTTGAGCTCGATCACCTGGGCCAGGGTCATGTCGGGCGTGAGGGTGGAGTCGGACACCACGAAGCCCGCCTTGTAGTCCTTGACCTCGCGGACCATGGCGGCCTCGGAGTCGGCGGACTGGCTGCCGTAGATGAAGGACAGGCCACCCTCCTGCGCGAGCGCGATGGCCAGCTTGGGGCCGGAGACCGCCTGCATGATGGCCGAGACCATGGGGATGTTGAGCTTGATGGCAGGCTCCTCGCCGCGACGGTACTTGACGAGGGGCGTCTCGAGCGAGACGTTCGCCGGGATGTTCTCGGCCGAGGAGTACCCCGGAACCAGCAGGTACTCAGAGAAGGTGTGCGAAACTCCCTCGAAGAACGTCGCCATGTGCCGTCTCCCTTCCGCCCCGCGGGGCGATTGGCGGGGCCCGGTGCCCCTCGTCCTTGTCTGCACGCGGCCCCGGTGCCCGCTGCGCCCTTGTCTGGCACAGCCCGCACCAAGTGCCACGGCCTTTGTCTACCTGAAAGTCCAGCAAATTTCGGCCGATTGTACACCAGACGGCGCGGGTGGTACCCGCGCCGCCACATAACCACGCCGTATCTACTTCTGTGCGCCGGATGCGCTCCCCGACCCCCCGCCCTCGGCCATCACCTGGCTGAAGTCCACCGCGATGTCGTGCTTGGTGGGCACCCACTCCACCTTCTTGAAGAGGGCCACCACCGTGATGGGGATATAGCTCATCATGAAGATCGGGAAGGTGAAGAGGTTGGTGATTATCCGCACCTTGCTCTTGGAGTGGATGTGGTCGCGCTCCGTGATGGTCGTGAGCACCGCAAGCAGGAAGAAGACCAGATACATGGAGGTGAAGGTCCACACGAGCGAGCCGATGCACATGAGGAGCTCGCCCTGGGTGGCGATGAAGCCGTGCGAGAGGTAGCCCACCACCAGGTAGAGGGCGTTCACGAAGGCCGAGACCAGCGTGAGGAGGAGCCCCGGCGCCACCGTCATGAGCATGTCATAGGAGCTGAAGCGGTGGTCCTTGAAGATGCCGGTGAGGAGGTTCTTGTTGTACGAGAAGAAGACCTGGTAGAAGCCCTTGGTCCACCGCATGCGCTGGACCCAGGAGGCCTTGAAGGTCACGGGCTGCTCGTCGAAGAACTCCGCCGGCGCGTAGCCTATCTGGATGCCGTGCGAGCAGCAGAAGGTGGAGAACTGGATGTCCTCCGTGAGGCAGTGGAAGTCCCAGCCGTCCATGCCGCGCACGATGGCCGACGACACGAGCCAGCCGGAGCCGGAGATCGCGCAGGACGTGCCCATGGCGGTACGGGCGTTGTTGAGGTACTGGGCCTCGCGCATGAACCAGATGGCGTAGGCCGAGCTGATCCAGGAGGAGTCGAAGTTCTTGGAGTTGCGATAGCCCGTGAGCACCAGGAAGCCGTCGTCGAAGGCGTCGTTCATGACCTTGAGGTAGTCGGGGGCCACGATGTTGTCGGCATCGAAGATCACGAAGGCGTCGTAGTGGTCGCCCGTCTCCTCCAGGATCCGGTGGAAGCCGTAGTCCAGGGCCCAGGACTTGCCCTTGCGCGCCAGGTCGTGGCGGTCCCAGGCGATGGCACCCGCCTCCTGGGCCTTCTGGAGCGTGGAGTCGGTGCAGTTGTCGCAGATCACGTAGACGTCCATGAGCTCGCGCGGGTAGTTCTGCGTGAGGATGGAGGTCACCAGGTTGCCGATGACGGCCTCCTCGTTGTGCGCCGCGATCACGAAGGCGTAGGTATGCTGCTTCTTGGCCGGGGGGAAGCTCACCGTGCCGTAGCGCAGCACGCGCAGGATGTAGACCAGCTGGTAGAAGTACGCCACCGTGAAGAAGACCATCATCAGGAAGTTGAAGATGACGATGGGCGTGAGCTGCGTGCCGTTGAAGAACATTGCGCCATCCCTCCGTGGTCGTGTTACGCCGGGAGACCCAGCTGCGGGCAGATCTCGCTCCCCGCGGTCGTCCGGCCCATCGACGTGGCTTGGATAGATTCTAGTACATCGAGAAGGTCCTCCGGCAGACGGTCGGCCAGCACGATGGGCTCGCCCGTGACGGGGTGGTCGAAGGCCACGTGCCAGGAGTGGAGGAACTGCCGCTGGAGGCCCAGGTTCTGGCGGAGGTCGCCGCGCCCGTAGAGGGGGTCGCCCACCACCTGGTGGCCGATGTGGCGCATGTGGACGCGTATCTGGTGGGTACGGCCGGTGTAGAGGTGGCACTCGAGGAGGGTGTAGCCGTCATCGCGGCGGCCGGCCTCGTAGCGTTCGAGCACCCGGAAGGTGGTGATGGCCTCGCGGGCGCCCGGCGCGTCCGAGACCGCCATGCGCAGGCGGTCGCGCGTGGATCGGGCGATGCCGGTGGTGATGGTCCCCTCGTCGGCCGCCACGTAGCCCTGCACGAGGGTGACGTAGCGGCGGTCCAGTACCCGCAGGCGGATGAGGTCCTGGAGGGCCTTCTGGGTGGGGTCGTCCTTGGCCGCCAGCATGAGGCCCGAGGTGTCCATGTCCAGCCGGTGGACGATGCCCGGGCGGTCGTCGCCCTGCAGGTGGCCCAGGTGGTCGTAGCCGCAGTGGGCCACGAGGGCGTTGGCCAGGGTGTCGTCCACGTGGCCGGGGCTGGGATGGCAGACGAGCCCCGCCTGCTTGGAGAGGACGATGAGATAGGCGTCCTCGTAGCGGACGTCGAGCGGAATGTAGGGGTTGGGGGCCAGGAGGCCGGGGGCGGCGTCGGGGTCGGGGGCCTCGACGATTACCGACACGCGGTCGCCCAGGAGGACCTTCTCGGACTTGGAGGTGGCCGAGGTGCCGTTTATGGTCACTGCGCCAGTCTCCACGAGGCGGGCGCAGGCCGAGCGGGAGGGCATGTCGGGCCCGGTGGCCAGGAAGGCGTCCAGCCGCATGCCGTCTGCGGCCGGGTCCACGAGTAGGTTGACGACGCGGGTTGCCATGGGCTCCTCTCGGGTGGGTGTGACACGGGCAGCGGCCCTTCTTGCGGTTCCTCTTGCGGTTCCTCTTGCGGTTCTTCTTGCGGTTCCTCTTGCGGTTCTTCTTGCGGTTCCTCTTGCGCCGCCATGCTAGCAGACGGCTGTGTGCTCCCCGTGGGCGGGAATGGCTCCCCGCTTAGCGCGAGCTAACCGTCCCTGTTGTCCCGCCGTGGGAAGAACCTCCCGCTTAGGTGGCGCTAACCGTACCGGGTTTCCCGATTCGGGAAGAGCCTCCCGCTTAGCGCGAGCTAACTGTCCCTGTTGTCCCGCCGTGGGAAGAACCTCCCGCTTAGGTGGCGCTAACCGTCCCTGTTGTCCCGCCGTGGGAAGAACCTCCCGCTTAGGTGGCGCTAACCGTACTGGGTTTCCCGATTCGGGAAGAGCCTCCCGCTTAGCGGCTGCTAAGCGGCCGGCTTGTCCCGACCGGGAAGAATTACCCGCTTAACTCCGGCTAACCGTCCGCGCTTTCCCGATCAGGGAAAAATCTCCCTCTTAGGCCCAGCTAACCGTCCCGGGTTTCCCGATTCGGGAAGAACCTCCCGCTTAGCCCTGGCTAACCGTCCCAAGTTTCCCAAGCCGGAAGAATCGCGCTTATACCTCACCTTATGCGCGACCGTTCGCACCGCATCGAGCTTCCGTTCATGCTTAGCCACCGATAAGCGTAGACGCTTGCACGACCCCAAGCGCCCGGTCACGCTTAGCGGCCGCCGATAAGATTTGCAGACAAGTTCGACGCACAAGAAGCACCTACGAGCCCGCCCCCTACGCCTCCCAGGCCACCCGTCCGCCCACGAACGTGGCCAGGCACCGCACGTCCTGGATCCCCTCTGGATCCGCGGACATAAGGTCGCGGTCCAGCACCGCCACGTCGGCAAGCATGCCCGGCATGAGCGTCCCGACCTCTCCCCCGCGCCCAGCTGCGAGCGCACTCCCGCGCGTGTAAGCGTCGATCGCCTCGGCCATCCCAATCCTCTCGTGCGGGTTCCACCCGCCCGCGGGCTCCCGCGTCTCCGGCACCTCACGCGTGACGGCGCAGCTCAGGACCTGCATGGGCTCGGGTGGCACGCAGGGCGCGTCCGTCCCGAAGGCCATGGGCACGCCCGCCGCCAGGTAGTCCGCGAAGGGCCACATGTCCCGCGCACGCTCGGGCCCCAGGTCGCGGTCAGGCTGCGTCACGTCGATCACCACGTGCTGCGGCTGCACCGAAGCGACCAGGTGCGCCTCGCGCAGGGCCGCCACGTCACCCGGTAGGAGGTTCTCGATGTGCTCGAGCGAGTTGACGCCCTGACGTGGCTCCCCGTAGCGCTCGAACGCCTCGCGAAAGATGGTGATCCCCTCGTGGACGGCCTTGTCGCCGATGGCGTGCACGCGCACCGCGAACCCCTCGGCCGCCGCGCCCAGCACGAGCTCCCGCATGCGCTCCGCGGGAATCGTGGGCCGCCCGCAGTCGCCCGGGAAGCGCGGGTTCGCGTAGGGCTCCGCCAGCCAGGCCGTATGCGCGCTCGACACGCCGTCAAAGAACTGCTTGAGCCCCGGCGCCCGCAGCCAGTCACCCGTGCAGCGCGCCTGCAGGTCGCGGACCCGCGACAGGTCATCTATCAATTGTGGAAACATACTCACCCGCAGGGGCAGCTGGCCGGAAGCGAGAAGCCCCTCGTAGATGTCCTCGCGCACGTTGTCGGCCCCGGGGACAGCGCAGAGCGCCATGTCGCATACGCCGGTGACGCCGTGCGACAGCATGGCGCGGAAGTAGCCGCCGTACACGCCCCGGAGGTCGCGCTCCGGCAGGCTCCGGAAGACCGCGGCCGTGTACACCATGCTCGCGGCCTCGCGCAGCACGCCCGTGAGCCGGCCCGACGCGTCGCGCTCGAACACCCCGCCCGCAGGCGGCTCGCTGTCCTCCCTGATGCCGAGCGCCGCGAGGCCTGCGGAGTTGAGCCATATGGCGTGCAGGTCCCCCGAGCAGCAGGCAACGGGCCGCGCGCCAAAGGCCGCGTCGAGCGACTCGCGCGTAGGCGGCACGGGCGGGTCCCACAGGTCCGACCGCCAACCCTGGCAGAGGAGCCAGCCCTCGCCGGCGCCGCCCGGGGCGGCGCCGCAGGGGCCCACCGCTGCCGCCGCGTATTTCCGCAGGTGTTCCACGTAGTCCTTCTCACTGGTACCGCCATAGCGGTCGGCCAGGGCCGAGGGGAAGAGCGCGGTGTGCAGCACGTGCTGGTGCGCGTCGATAAACCCGGGGCACACGAAGGCACTGCCAAAGTCGCGCACCTCGGCTCCCTCCACCGCCAGCTCGCGCACGACCTCGCGGGAGACAAGGGCGTCCACCCGACCGTCGCGCACCACGATCGCGAGCGGCCGGTCGGGATGCCTGACGTCGGTGTATACGTGCTCGGACGTGATGACGATGGGCTTGTTGGACCCCGCGGTCTTCTCGCTAGGCATGGGCGCTCCTCACTCGCGGCTGCGCCCCAGTGTAGCGCGGTGTCGCGCGGTCGGTCACGTTTGGGTGCAGCCGTCCGTGACTGGCCGGGCGAATCCGAGCATTCGAGGCACCTGCAAGTGACGTGTCGCGCCCCGGTCGGCGGGCCTCGGCACACCTGCAAGTGACATGTCAGTTGCAGGTGCGCCGGGCAAGAGCCGCTCATAACAAAATAGCAGGTAGATGACTTGTCGGCCTAGTTGTTTGCAACAGGTCGGCACCTGTAAGTGACATGTCACCTGCAGGTGCCGCCACTGGCCTGCCAGATGCCGATAAGGGCCGGCCCACCAACCGCCGATCTGCTGCCAGCCGACCCGCCGACCGCTGGCAACCGCGAGCCCGCCCGTTCGTAAGCGCTCGGTAAGGCCCCGCGCGAGACCTCACCGAACCCTACGCGCATCCGCAGGCCAATGCTATGCTGCCCGTGACTGCTCGCCGCTATCGAGAAGGGAGACCGCATGGCGACCGAACGCCTTCGCGACGCCAGCACCCGTGGCGCCAGCATCCGTGGCGCCAGCACCCGTGGTGCCAGCATCCGCGGCACCCACATCCCTGGCGCCAGCACCCGTGGCGCCGGCACCCGCGACCGCTTCTCACTCCGGGCCATGGTCGCCCTTCTCGCCTGCGCGGCACTGGGGATCGTCCTTACCCTCGCAGGCGCGCTCGACGTGTCGCAGCTGGCCGTCCTTGTCCTCGCGCTTGCCGCCGCCTACGCCGTCGCCACGGTGGCCCATGCAATCCGCCACCGAACCAACCTTCGCACGCGCTTCGACGCCCTGGCAGCGGACTCGCCCCTGGGGACCCTCACGCCCGACGAGCTCCTGACCCTCCCGCGCGACGCAGCCGACTTCCCGGGCGCATACGTCATCCACAACGCCACGCGCCGCCGCACCTACGCGGGCACCAGCACGGCCGTCCGCCGGGCCCTTCGTCGCCACCTCGCCGGCAAGAGTCACGAGACCCTCCATGCCGACTACCGCGCCGGCGACGACCTGACCATCAAGTCCGTCCCGCTCGTCGCGACCGGCTACCCCGATCTGGCCGCCCTCGCCGCCGACGTCACCTACGCCTACGACGCCCGGGAGATTCGCGACCCGCTCGCCCGGTGAACGCGTCCGACCACCACAGGGCTTCGTGAGCGCTCGCACAGCGCTTCCGGCTCGCGGCATCCCTCGCCTGAGTCACCCACGGCTGCAGACGTAGGCAACTCACCCACCGCAGGCTCCAGAGCCTCCGAGACAGGAGTTGCCTACGTGTATGACCGTGGGTAACTTTGCTCCGAGGTGCCAACAAGGGCGACCCGACCAGACGTACGCAAATCAGCACGTTTGCAGGGGGTCAAACGTGCAGTTCCGCCCCGACCGCTCGGCTACCCGACCGCTCGGCACCCCGGGCGTCGCGCTACGCCACGCCCCCCGGCGCGCTGTTGACCATGAGGGCCTCCTGCGCGAGCGGCGTCGTCCGCAGGGCGAGCGGAGCCGCGCCAGCCGCGCACGTGACCTTATATGTGACCGTGGTCGTGGCCGCCGGCCCCGTGTGCAGGTGGATCCGCACCACGTCGAGGCCATACATCGTGTTTGTAACCGCGCCCTCGAGCACCGACTCGTCGTCCACGGCCACGTCCGTCACCGTGCCGCCCGCCGGCCCGTACAGGAAGAAGTACGTGACCATGTCGCCAGCAGAGGTCTTGGAGCTCTTCGAACCGCTGATGTACTGGGGCGCCTTGGCCGCCTCCTCGGTCGTCATGCCGTTCGTGATCGTCGTGGTCACGTCGTAGGTCGTGGTCCCATCGCCATTGGCCACGCCCGCGCCCACGTTCGTGGACACCCCCGTGTACCAGCAGATCTTCGAGATCGTGTCGTCGTTGAGGTAGACGCCCAGCACGGGCTTGGCGGGGTCGGAACCCACCGCGCCGTCCATGCCCAGCGTGGCCATGAGATCCTCCTCGCCGGTGTCGCGCATCCAGGCGATCACGCGGCCCTCGCTCACCGACTTCGAGAAGGTGTCCAGCAGCGCCTTCACGTCCGCCGAACCCAGGTTGTCCATCACGCCCTGGAAGGCGGCCGCCGCCACCGCCGCGAAATACTCGTCCTGGGCGTCACCGTCGTCTCCGAACTTCCAGTACACGTCGGAGAGAAGGACCTGCGCGCAGTTGTCGCCGGTGATCTGCGCCCCGTCAGGACCTGTGATGGGCCCGGTCAGCGCCAGCAGCCGCCCCAGGAAGACGGGGTCGATGGCAATCACGCCGTCCACGTCGCCGCCGCCCACCTGGTCCCAGTACTCGGCACTCATCTGGCCCACGCGCACGAAGTTGGCCGTGCAGTTGACCTGCGCCGGGTCCAGCTCCAGGTGCGTGGCGATGGCGGAGAGCTCCTCGTCGAGCGCCTGGACCTCGAGGCCCGGCCGGTGCAGGATCGTGATGGCGTCGTCCATGGAGATCTCGCCGTCGGTCACGGTGAGCTCCACCCAGGCACCCGGCAGGCCGCCCGTGGCGCGGAGCTCGGAGTTGTTCTGCGCGATCACCAGATAATGGCGCGTGGTCCCGTCCGCACCCAGCATCTGCGGCAAAAGCTTGATGGCCGGGCCCACCTCGCCCAGGAGCTGGCCCGCAGACGATATGGGCCCGCGGACCTTGTCCATAACGCTCTTGAGCTGCGGCGTCACCGGCTCGGGCAGCCCCTCGACCGTCTGCGCCGCGCGCTCCACCACAGGGGTCGCCGCCTCCACCGAGCCCGAGAGCGCCTGGATGGCCTCAACGTTCACGCGGCCGTCCTGCACGAGCTCGCCCAGCTTGACCCCGGCGGCGTCCTTGGCCACGGGCTCGAGGGCGTCGTGCACCAGGTCTGAGGCCACCTCGGCGAGGGTCTGGGCGCTCCGCACGTCCGATCCCACCACCGGCAGCGACGCCGCCACGTTCCAGAGGCCGTTGTGGGTGGTCGAGTAGACCTGGTCCACGTCGCTCGCCATGGTCGACACGGCCGTGCCCAGCCCCTCGGAGTCGCCGTCCTCCAGGGCCGCGCTCGCGGTGTCCGCCTGCGCCATGGCGTCCTTTGCCAGGGCCTTGGCCTCGCGCGCCTGGCCCACAAGCGTGTAGCCGAAGATGCCGCCCGCCACCAGCACCGCCGCGAGGATAACAAGGACGACCACGAGGCCCGTCCGCCGCCGGCGCCGTGCGCTGCCATGGTGATGGTGACGGTGCTGCGAGCGTGACTTGCCGCCCCGCTGCGAGTCCAGCCCGAAGGTCTGGGTGGCGGTGCTGGTCCGCGTACCCCGCTCGGGCCGCCATCCGTCCGGTTCGAGGACGGGGACGTCGAGGTCGACGGCGGGGTCGGTCATTGAATCACCGGCCGGCTCAGCCACCGGCCCTGTCACCGGCTCGTCTGCCGGGGCCGAGGTCTGTGCGGCTCGCGCCGCTCCCCAATCGACGTCCTTGTTGCTTGGCGCCATGGGCGCGTTGTCCGATGTCTTGAAGTGCCGTGCCATATGCATTCCCCATAACGTCCGCGCGGGACGACAGTCGACAAGTCCAAACCCAAGGTCCGAGCCGATGGCCCTAACCAGCATGCCTAAGCCCTCAGCCACCGAACCGTAAGCAGGTTACCGCGCTCAGCCGCCGGTCGCGACCCCGCCAGGCCAATCCGCCGCAGAATCCCGCCCGCCGACACATGGGGCGAGACCCCAGATAGGACCGCGCTGCCAATGCCATCCGTCTGGGCCCCTGATTGCCTCCATCTCCGGGCGTGGCCAACTGGCCCCATGGCAGGCAAACCGCCGCCAGCCGGCCAGTTCCCCGCGCCGCCAAACGTGGGCAACTGGCCCCGCGGTCTTGCCAGAGGCCCCGCCCTGCCAGTTGTCTACATTCACAGATGAAGGCAACAAGCCCCACGGCCGCCGAAGCGCCACCAGCCTGCCAGTTGCCTACGTCAGCAGCCGGAGGCAACTCCGCCCTCAGGCTCGAAGTCCGTGCCAGGCCACCAGTTGCCTACGTTTCCAACCGAGGGCAATCCCGCCCCATCGCCCCTGCTTCGCGCCGGGCCGCCAGCCACCTACGTGCGCAACCGCGGGTGTCCTCACGCTAATGGACAGCCTCCGTAATCCGCATCCACCGCCATCGATCCTCGAAAGCGCATCCTCGCGGCATCCTGCCGCATACGATACTCGGGGTGGTCAAGAATAATCATACACTTGGGGTCAAATCGGCCCCCTCAGACGACAAAACCGCAGGATTGCCTGACGACCTTTCTCTCGAGTGTATGATTGATTTCGACAACCCCGAGTATCCAGCCAGCGTATATGCATAAGTTCGGCACTCACTTGCATACTACGGCCTCTAACACTTACCTGCGCCGCCCAAAGAGCCGTCCAACCCACCCCACAGCCCACCCCGGAGGTCCCATGCAGCTCCTCAAGAGCACAAGCGAGCAGAACGACGACATCCACCAGCGCCTCCGCGCCTACAACCGCCGCTACATGCGCGACTTCCGCGACTTCAGCTTTCATGTGGAGGACGACGGCCGCATGGTCGCGGGCATCGTTGCCGGCTCGACCTTCCGCACCGTGGAGGTGGAGTTCCTCTTTGTGGACGAGGACTTCCGCGGCCGGGGGCTTGGCTCGGCCCTCCTCCGCAAGGTCGAGGAGGATGCCCGGGCCGCCGGCATGGAGCACGTGCTGCTCAACACCTACAGCTTCCAGGCTCCTGGCTTCTACCGCAAGATGGGCTACACCCAGCTTTTCGCGATTGACCCCTGCCTGGGCGAGTACGCGCAGCACTTCTTCTGGAAGGACCTCTAGCCGCGAAGGCTCCCGGCCGGCCTTTTCGGCGGCAGAAGCGAACCCACCTGTAAGTGACATGTCAGTTGCAGGTGTCAGGCACCGGGAGCCATCCGCCCGCCAGCCACCCGGCGACAAGCCCCTACAGCCCCTACGGCCCCTACATCCCCAGCGCGTCGTACCTTGCCTCGGTGGCCTCCTTGGCCGGCCGCCACCAGTCCTCGTGGTCGCGGTACCAGCAGATCGTCTGCGCCAGCCCCTCGGAGAAGTCCGTGTGCACGGGTCGCCAGCCCAGCTCGTCGCGGAGCTTGGTGGGGTCGATCGCGATGCGCCGGTCGTGGCCGGGCCGGTCGCGCACCCAGTCGAAGGCATCCTCGGGCTGGCCCATGAGGCGCAGAATCTCCCGCAGGACCTCGATGTTGGACCGTTCGCCGTCGGCGCCCACGAGGTAGGTCTCGCCGACGCGCCCGCGCGTGAGGACGTCCCACACCGCACGCGAGTGGTCCTCCACGTGGATCCAGTCGCGGACGTTCCTCCCCGTGCCGTAGAGCCTGGGGCGCCGGCCGCAGAGCACGTTCGTGACCTGCCGCGGGATGAACTTCTCCACGTGCTGGTAGGGACCATAGTTGTTCGAACAGTTTGATATCGTGGCGCGGACGCCGTAGGTGCGCACCCAGGCGCGGACCAAGAGATCCGACGAGGCCTTGCTCGAGCTATAGGGGCTGTTCGGCCGGTAGGGGTCGTCCGGCCGGAACCGCCGCGGCTCGTCGAGCGCCAGGTCGCCATAGACCTCGTCGGTCGACACGTGGTGGAGGCGCACGCCGTAGCGGCGGCAGGCCTCGAGGAGCCGATAGGTTCCCTCGACGTTCGTACGCACGAAGGGGTCGGGGTCGGCGATCGAGTTGTCGTTGTGGGACTCGGCCGCAAAGTGCACGATCGCGTCGTGGCCTGGCACCAGCCGGTCAAGAAGGCCGGCGTCGCAGACGTCGCCCACCACGAGCTCGACCCGCTCGGCCGGCAGGCCCGCGATGTTTGCCGGGTTGCCCGCGTAGGTGAGCTTGTCGAGCACCGTCACGTGGACCGCGGGGTGCTCGCGGGCCACCCAGCGCACGAAGTTGGACCCGATGAAGCCGCAACCGCCGGTCACGATGATGTTCCGCGGCTCGAACGCGCCCGTCATCCCAGCCTCCCCACGCCGCCACCGCCCGCAGCCAATCGCATTTGCGAGCAGCCGCCCACCGTCGCCCGCATCATAGCCCATGTGCCAGTCCGCGGCGGATTGCATGTCCTCGCCGCCAGAATCCCCCCGCCTGAAAGAATATGGACCCATCCTCCACGTCGAAAGCAGTGTCGCACCCCCAGCCAGAAGGTCCTGCCAAGCTCGATGGTCCCTCACTGCCCGCGGGCAAACGTGTCGAGCACCTCCAGACGTGGGGTCATGTCGCCCGCTACGTCCCCGGCATCAAACGACAGGGAGTCTACCGCCGGCGTGACCAGCCCCCCGTAGCCATGATTGCTGGCACAACGTGCCCGACCGGGTCTTGCGCGATTCTCCTCAACGCGCTCGTGGCAAGCCCGATATCACCCGCGAGTATGGCAAAGTCCTCCGGCACCACCTCATCGATTACGCGGTGTGCACCAATAGCCATGCCCATGCTCCTGCTAAAGCGCTCGAAGATGGCCGTGGGCACCAGATCATACGCCGGCGACAGCCTCACCCAAACCCCCTCATGAATCAGAGAGCGTGACGTCATCGACAGAGACAAGGGCAACGGCCAGACTCGTGCCACCCTCTGCCATGCCTACCCACGCTCCCTCGCCATGAGGTCGATGCCAGAGAGCGTCCCACGCGCAGGGCTTTGTCTATCTCCGAAGTACCCTTGCCCCGCTCAAGGCTGCACACAAAGGTGACACCCACATACGGCAGTCCTTATAGTCTGCAGCCTAGTTGCCCACGTCCGCACACGTGGGCAACTCACCAGCGAGGTCCCCGAATCCGCGCGACCCTCGAGTTGCCTACGTCCACACACGTGGGCAACCGTGGGGATAAGCCCCAACAGGCCGCCCGAAGCCGAGTTGGCCACGTCCCCAGATGTGGGCAACTCGGCTCCCGGGACCCCAATAGCCGCCGAGGCAGGAGTCACCCTCATCCGCAGCCGAGGGCAACTCGGCCAGCAGGGGCCCAAGACGCAGGAAGGGGGCCGCCCCAACAGTCGGGACGGCCCCCTCTCGTGTCAGTCAACACCTGTGAGCCAGCGCCTTTCGGTCGATGCCGACCGCCACGCACGAGCTACGCGCGGGGCAGGCTCTCGTCGGTGTGCCGCCTGCGCCTGGATGCCGCAACGGCGGCAACGCCTGCTGCGGCAACGCCAAGCGGCACAAGCGGGCTCGTCGGGTCGCCGGTCTGGGGCACCTTCGAGCCGCGGAAATGCGCCGCGGGCTTGGCGGTGGCACCGTGGATCACGTCCGCGGGGATGGTCACGGTCTTCTCCGGATGCGCCACCTGGTAGGCGATAAGCGCGTCGGCGTAAGCGTCCTTAGCCTCGGCAAGCCTCTGCTCCGCCTTGCCAAGCCTGTCGTTCGCCTCGTCGAGGGCGTCCTTGGCGTCGGCCACAGCCGCGTCGAGGGCGGCCTGGGCGTCCGCGAGGCTGGCGTGCCTCTGAGCCTCGGACTTGATGGCCTCGAGACGGCCCTTGTAGTCCTCGAGCTCCCCGTCGGCGATGTAGGGATCCAGCGCGGAGGGGTCGGCGATCACATCCTCGGGGTCGATCTGGGCAAGCTTGTCCGCGACCTTGCGCAGGCGGGCGGCCTCGGCCTTGGCGGCCTTGCAGGCTGCCTTGGCGTCGGCTGCCGCCTGCTTAGCGGCCTCGGCGTCGGCAGCTGTCTGGTCAGCGGCATCCTTGGCGTCGACGGCCTTCTTGATAAGGTCATCGGCAGCGGCGCGCTTGTCGGCGAGGTCGTCGGCTGCAGCCTTGGCGGCTTCGCAGGCGGCCTTGGACTCGGAGGCCTTCTTCGCGGCCTCATCCGCCTTGGCCTGGGCATCGTCGTAGGCCGCCTTCGCGTCGGTCGCGGCCTTCTGTGCGGCAGCCAGGTCGGAGGCAGCGGCCGCCTGGGTGGCCTTGGCGTCCTCGAGCGCCTTCTGCGCTGCGTCATAGGCCGCCTTGGCATCCTTGGCGTTCTTGGCCACGTCGGCATACTTGGCCAGCGCGTCGTCGTAGGCCTTCTGGGCGACAGGCACGGCCTCGTCGGCTGCGACCTTGGCGGCGTCGGCAGCATCCTTGGCGGACTGGGCATCGGAGGCCGCATTGTCGGCCGCGTCCATGGCGGCCTTGGCGGCGTCGACTCCGGACTGGGCGTCCTTCACGGCGGCGTCTGCCGCGTCCTTGGCAGACTGGGCATCGTCCAGCTTGGACTGCGCCGCATCGAGGGTGGCCTTGGCGGGAGCGACGGCATCGAGCTTGGCCTGGGCATCGGCAAGCGCCTGCTTGGCGGCGTTCAGAGCATCGAGGGCGGCCTGCTTGGCGGCCTGCTTGGCGGCGTCGCCGTCGCGGGCGGTCATGATGGCCTGGCGCCACTCGGCGGTAGTCATCTCGTCGCCGTTGAGGGAGCGGTTGCCGCCCCATGAGGCGCAGCCGCGGTCGGTGTAGGCGGCGCCCTGGTTCTTCGTATTGGCGTTCATGAGGTTCAGGTAGTGGCCGGTCACGCCGTAGGCGGGGTGGGTCGTGATGCCCTGCGACTCGACGTTCTCGCCCAGTCCATAGTAGGTGGAGTTGGCGAACGCCCTGGCGGTGTCGTCGTCCTTGCCCTGCGCCTTGGCGAAGGCGTAGGCCTCGTCCCAGGTCTTCTTCTCGCTCATCCAGCCGTAGGTGGCGCTGAATTCGCCACTCGCGTCATAGCCCCAGGCGAGGCAGCGCGAGGAGTTGGGGTCCACGTCCCAGCCGGAGTGCCCGCGCGTGTTCTCGGAGGTGTCGTTGACGTCGGCCTCGCGCAGCTCGTAGGCCACGGACGTGGGGCTCACGAGCAGCTCGTCGAGGCCGGCCTTCTTGCGCTCTGCGTTGACCTCCTCCATGATGGAGCAGCCGTCGAGCAGGCGGTCGTAGCTGAGGGACGATCGGTTCGTCTTCTTGCCGTCGATGGAGTAGCACTTCGCCTCGAAGGCGTCGTAGTCGATGTACTTGTTGATGAACTCCTCGGCCGTGATGGGCGCACCGGTGGGCAGGGCATCGTAGGCGGCCTGGGCCTTGTCGATCGCGTCCTGGAGGGCGGCGGTGTCCACGGCGTCCGCAGCAGCCTTGGCGCTTTCGTAGGCGGACTGGGCATCGGCCACAGCCTTGGCGGCGTCGGTCACCGCCTGGGCCTTCGTGGTGGCGTCGGCCTGCTTGTTGGCGAGGGTGGCCACGGCGTCGTCGTAGGCCTTCTTTGCGTCCTCGGCCTTGGCGGTGGCGTCTTCAAGCGCTGCCTTGGCGGCGTCGGCAGCGGTGGCTTTGTCCTTGGCATCCTGCTCGGCAGCGTCCAGCTGGTCCTTGAGATCCGCTATCTTCTGTTTGTCGGCACCGGTCTGGGCATCCACAAGTGCCTGCTGGGCGTCGTCGTTGGCCTGCTTTGCGGCATCGGCCTTCGTCTGGGCGTCAGTCACTGCCTTGTCGGCGGCGTCCTTGGTGGCCTGGGCGTCGGCAGCCTTCTGGTCCGCGGCATCGGCGGAGGACTCTGCCTCGTCCGCGGAATGCTTGGCGGCGTCTGCGGCCCGCTGGTCGGCCTCGGCCGTGGCCTTGGCGGCCTCGGAGGCCTTCTGGGCGTCGTCCACCTGCGACTGCGTGGGAGCCTTTGCGTTGGCGTCGTCGGCCGCCTTCTGTGCGGCCTCGGCGGCGGATGCGGCATCCGCGGCAGCCGCGTCGGCTTCGTCGGAGGCTGCCTTGGCGTCCTTGGCAGCGTCGCACTTGCTCGTGGCGTCGGCCTCGGCGGCGGAAGCCCTCGACTCCGCCTCGTCCTGGGCGGCCTTGGTGTCAGACCTCACCTTGTCCTCGGAGGCCTGGGTGGCGGCTGTGTTGTCGTCGGCAGCCTTGGTCGCGGCATCGGATACGGCCTGGGCCGCGGTCTGGTCCTGCTTGGCGGAGTCCACCGCAGCCTGGGCCTTCTCGACGTCGGCCTTGGCAGCGTCCACCGCCTCCTGGGTGCCCGCCGCGGGTGTCTCGGACACGACCACGTGCTGCGTGCCTTCGGTGGCGTCATCCGCCGCGGTGGCATCCTCGGCCAGGGCGGGCGCCGCCGTAAGGAGGCTGACCGCCACGGCAACCGATGCCACGGGGGCTACGGCACGTGCCGCCACGCCGCGCTGAGCTGCACTGGCGGCAGCTTCTTCAATGTGCTTGGGAACGTACTTGCCCATAACAAGGTCCTTTCTCTTTGAGCCAGCAGGCATCCGTTTCGAACCGCGCGAAGCTGGGCCCCGAAGCAGACCCGCACCCGTCGTCGTCTCCCAACACCTCTATATGGGCAAATCTTAAGATTGTGTGCAGCTAGCTGACATTACCCTGTGACAAGCAGCCCCAATATGAGGACGAGGGGCTGGTGCGCTGGCAGATGATGGCCCGAGCAGCAAGAGAAAATCCCACTCCACCACGGAGACGTCCGCCAGCGGAGTCCGTTGGAGGACGCGGACATCGCCAAGGCACGCCTCCTCTTCATCGGCACCTTCGTCACCACGTACGAGAGCTTCGAGGACGAGGCGGGCGCACTCGTCAGGCAGCTCTTCGAGGACGAGACCTTCCGGGGCGTGGAGACGTTTGGCATCACATACGGGGACGCCAGATAGCTGAGCCTACTGTACAATAGCCCCCCAAGAGCCTGTCAACGGGAGAACCGATGCTATTGTCAATCAATGCCCTCATGCGCCATCTCAGAAGACCTCCCATCTCTATGAGGATAGGTGGCTCTCGTCAGAAGAGGGATCTAAGAAACATCGGCTACTACCACGGCTACAAGGGCTACCGCTTCATCCACCGAGCAAGCGAACGTATAGCCTTGGAAGACTTTGACCAGTTGAAGCTTGTCTACGACTTCGACATGGACCTCAAGACACTCATCTACCCCCGCATCATGTTCGTGGAGACCGCCCTCAAGAACCGGGTCCTCGAGGCAACGCTGGACAACGCCAAGTCCGAGGCGTTCGAAGACATATTTGCCACCACCATGACTGCATATCGGGAGAAGCAGGGCAAGCAATATCGTGAGGCGCTACAGAGGCGGTTCAGGGCCAGGGATGAGATAAACGCCATCATATACAGCAACTGTAAGACTGGTGGGACCCCGTTATCTGGCACTTTCTTGAACAAGGCCGGCGAGTCCCCATCTGGGCGATCTTCGAGGAACTCACACTTGGTCAGTTCGGCAACTTCTACCTAACGCTCAAGTCATCCGTCAAACAGGATGTCGCGGATGGCCTGAACTTTCCGCGCGCATGTGATGGCGGAAAGGTGCTCGGGAGCATCATATTCACCCTTAAGGACCTCAGGAACGCAGTGGCACACAACAAGCCGGTATTTGACCTTCGCTTCAAGGCAGAAGCGCCCGGCAAGCCCCTCGAACGATGTCTGGAACTCGGAACGGGAATAGACAGCATCTCCTTTAGCACCATCACCGATTACATTATCCTGGTCACATACATGATGCGATCCCTCGGAAGCAGCAAGACCCAGTGCAGGCACTTCCTCAATGCCTACCTCCACCTCGTTGAGAGCAGCTGGAATAGCCTGCCAGACAACCTTGCGCCCAGGATTGCCGGATCCGATGTGAAGCGCAAGGTGGCGCAGATGGTGTCGACCTTATGAACCGAATGGAGCAGACGAATAGAGAAAGCCTCGGAACTGGAAAGCTACCGCAGCACGACGCTTCTCAGGGGCATGAAGATTGTTGTGGGAAGCGGAGAGAGACGCCACTGAGCCGTCTAAGACCTGCTAAACTACACACAAGTGCGGCGGATACCTGAGGGGTCCGTCTGAGGGGGCCTGATACGTCGGGTCCCCTTTTCTTGTGCGTCATCGTCTTCCATTGAAGTGGCTGAGATGGTGAGACACGAGTCGGCCGGGCAATCCGAATCCCCGTCCTGGGCTTCGCATAGAACCTTACACCATCAGGTGGCCTTGGCGATGCCGCTGAAATACCACTCCGCGGGCGTCTCATAGTCGAGGGACTGGTGGACCCGCTCGTTGCCGTGCCTCTCCATTGATTATTACGCCTTAGACAGGCTTAGCGTCCGCTAGCGGCCGGCACCCCGTAACGAACCCAACCGGCACCCATGCCATGGCAGCCGGCACCCTGTGCAACGATTCCCCCTGCGCGGCAAGGACGACCGCGCAGTCCCGTCGAAAGGGGTGTCGTATGTCAGGGAACGTGCGCTACAGGGAGATCCTGCGATGTCTGGCAAACCGCATGAGCCAGAGCCAGACCGCGAAGGCCTGCGGCTGCGCCAGGTCCACCGTGCAGGACGTGGCAAGGCTGGCCGCGGAGAAGGGGGTCAGCTGGGATGACGTGGCCGCCCTCACCGAGCGTCAGGCCCACGAGCTGCTGAGGGGCACGCGTGCGGCCGCGGGCGAGGGATACGCCGAGATAGACTTCGACCGCGTGGCCAGGGAGATGGCCCGCGACCGGACGATGACGCTCTCCCTGCTCTGGGAGGAGTACGCCGCGTCGGCGGCGCGAAACGGCGAGAGGCCGTACATGTACTCGCGCTTCTGCGAGTCCTACAGGAAGTGGTGCGAGTCGCACGACGTGGCGATGACGAGGCGCTACGTCCCGGGCGACCTGGGCGAGTTCGACTGGGCCGGGCAGACCATGAGGGTGGTGGACCCCGACACCGGGGAGGCGTCCGAGGCGTGGCTCTTCGTGGCGTGCCTCCCGTACAGCCAGAAGGCCTTCGTGAAGGCGATGCCCGACACGCGCACGGAGTCGTGGTGCGCGGCGAGCGCGGACGCCTTCGAGTTCTACGGGGGCGTGCCTCGCCTGCTCACGATAGACAACCTCAAGACCGGCGTGACCAGGCACGCCTACGACGAGATCGTGCTCAACAGGACCTACCAGGAGTTCGCCGAGCACTACAACGTCGCCGTGATACCGCACGCACCGGGACGCCCGAGGGGCAAGAACTCCGTCGAGAGCAGCGTGGACAAGTTCGCCGACAGGGTGCGGAATGCGCTCAGGGACAGGACGTTCTTCAGCCTCGACGAGCTGAACGGGGCCATGGCCCTCGAGGTCGCCAAGCTCAACGCCAAACCCTTCCAGAAGCGCGCCGGAAGCCGCGACCAGAAGTTCGAAGCGGCCGAGAGGGGCGCGCTGCAACCGCTCCCCGCCAGCCGCTTCGTGGTGGCGCGATGGGGACGCGAGGTCACGGTTCCGGCCGACTACCACGTCCTCTGCGCACAGGACGGAGTCTACTACTCGGTGCCCTGGCGCTACGTCGGCAGGCGGGTCCAGGCGAGGTGGACCCGCGACCTGCTGGAGGTCTTCTGCGACGGCGAGCGCATAGCCAGCCACGCCAGGGACGCGTCGCGCGCGAGGGGCGACAAGGTCACCGACCCCTCTCACATGCCGCGGAGCCACAGGGACCTCCTGGAGCACGACAGCGCCTGGTACAGGTCCCAGGCGGCGGAGACGGGGCCGTCCACGGCTGCGGTCGTGGAGTCCTTCCTCGCGGCGGGAATCGCCGAGGAGCAGGGCTGGGAATGGTGCGAGAAGCTGCTCCGAAGGCGCCAGACGGTGGGGCGCGACGTCGTGGAGGACGCCTGCGCGGCGGCCCTGAGGGTCACGTCGAGCCCGAGCTTCAAGACGGTCAACTCGCTCGTCAGGAACAGGACGCGCGAGGGCGGCCAGGGCCAGGGGCGGCCCGGCCGCGACCCCTACGCGCTGCACCGGTTCTAACGGAGGTAGAGAGATGATGAAGCAGCAGACGGCAGCCAAGCTGAGGAAGATGAACATGGGTGCCATGGTGGACGCGGCCGAGTCGATCGACGGGCGCAGCGCCGGCATGGCCAAGGAGGACTGGCTCGAGATCCTCGTGGACCACCTCTACGAGGAGCGCATGAGCAACAGGGTCACCAACTCCATAAGAGCGGCGCACCTGCCCTGTCCCGACGCGTGCGTCGAGGACCTGATCACGGACTCCGAGAGGAGGCTCGACCTGGGCCTGATAGACTCCCTGGCCGCGTGCACCTACATCACCAGGGGCCGCGACGTCGTGATCATGGGCGCCGCGGGGGCGGGCAAGTCGTGGCTCGCGAGCGCCCTGGGGGTATCCGCGTGCAGGAGGCTCTTCAGGGTCGAGTGCGTGAACATGCTGGAGATGTGCGACGAGCTGGCGATACTCAGGCAGACGCCCGACGCGCACGCCAGGAGGCTCAAGCAGCTTCGCAACAGGCAGCTGCTCATCGTGGACGACTGGCTGCTCAGGGAGACCGGCCAGGACGCCGTCGACGAGCTCTTCGCCGTGGTGGACGCCAGGAACAAGACCCGCCACTCCACTATCGTGTGCACGCAGTACACGATCGAGGGCTGGCCGCAGAGGATGGGCGGCTATCCCGCCGCGGAGTCCATCGTGGACAGGATAAGGAACAACTCCTACAAGGTCCTGCTCCAGGGCGACAAGTCCATGCGCGAGAGGTGCATGGGCGATGACATCAGGCGCCAGAGGGCAGACTAGGCAGGAGCGCGAGTAACCCCGTTCCGGGTGCCGGCCTGAGCATGGAGTGCCGGTGCCCGGAACGGGTGCCGATTCTGACGGAACAGGTGCCCAATGTAGCCGTAATAATCACCCCTTGGGTACTGAGCCCGAACGTTTGCGTTTTATTGCGGAAGGCACTCGCAGTAACCAGCTTTTCCTTCACTCCGCCGTTGCGCAGAATGTCCACGACCTCCAGCCTATCTACGACTGGTTTGCCAAGAGGCTCAACGTGGTGGGCGTCGGTGCCATGTACAGCGGCTATACCAGCATGCTGCTACGCGACGACTTCATGGACTTTGTCAACCGCACGCTCGAGCGCTATGGCACCGGCGTCCACGGCATGCGTTTACAGGACGTGTCGAGAGACACCCTCGACATACCAGAGGACTTCCTCCAGGACTGCATCGCCGACATGCCGGCAGAGGGCACCTCGAGCATGCAAATCCGCAAGCAAGGCCCCGGCGCACGGGAAGTCTATGTACTCACTTCTCGGGATGGTCAGATCTCCTACCAAAAGATCATCCTCGTTCATGAGGACGAGCAGGGCTTGGAGGTTCCCTTCACTCTTAGCCAAGAATCGGCAGGAACGAGGAGACTCATCTCCCTAATGCCTGCAATCTTTGACCTGGCATCAGCCGACAGCACGGGAGACAAGGTCTATGTGATTGATGAACTCGACCGCAGCTTCCATACTGCGCTGACCTCTGACATCGTCCATATGTTTCTAGCGGCGTGCGCAAACGGGGGTCACAGCCAGCTCATCTTTTCTACTCACGACCTCCTGCTGATGGACGATGATGCCATCCGTCGCGACGAGCAGTGGATCTGCGAGAGCGTGCCTACCGAGGGCACAAAGCTCACATCCATAGGGAGTCACAACGGCGTGCGCAAGGACACCAGCCTGCTGAAGAGCTACCAGAAGGGAGTGTTTGGAGGGTTTCCCGAGGTCTAGCCAAACTGCCAGCGTAAGCTGAAGACCTTACTCTAGCCTGTAATCATCAGCTAGCGCTGGCAGCGTATTGCGTCCTCCTTGGCTTCTCACTGTCCTTGTGCGGCGTACTTGACCTCAGTGGCCTCCTTGGCGGGGCGCCACCAGTCCTCGTGCGAACGGTACCACTCAATGGTTTGCGCCAGACCCTCGGAGAAGTCCGTATGGATTGGCCTCCAGCCCAGCTCCTCGCGGAGCTTGGTGGGGTCGATGGCGTAGCGCCTGTCGTGGCCGGGGCGGTCGCGCACCCAGTCGAAGGCGTCCTCGGGCTGGCCCATGATGGAGAGGATCTGGCGGAGCACCTCGATGTTCGACCGCTCGCCGTCGGCGCCGATGAGATAGGTCTCGCCGATGCGGCCCTTGGTGAGGATGTCCCAGACCGCACGGGAGTGATCCTCAGTGTGGATCCAGTCACGGACGTTCTCGCCTGTGCCGTAGAGCTTGGGGCGGATCCCGCAGAGGATGTTGGTCACCTGCCGGGGGATGAACTTCTCCACATGCTGGTAGGGGCCATAGTTGTTGGAGCAGTTGGAGATGGTGGCACGGATCCCGTAGGTGCGGTGCCACGCACAGACGAGCAGGTCGGAACTCGCCTTGCTGGAGCTGTAGGGTGAGCTGGGCTTGTAGGGGTCGTCCGGACGGAAGCGGCGCGGTTCGTCGAGGGCCAGGTCGCCGTAGACCTCGTCGGTGGACACGTGGTGGTAGCGCACGTTGTACTTCCTGCAGGCCTCGAGGAGTCGGTAGGTGCCCACCACATTGGTCTGCACGAAGGGCTCGGGGTTCGCGATGGAGTTGTCGTTGTGGGACTCCGCCGCGTAGTGCACGATAGCATCATGGCCGGGCACCAAGCGGTCGAGAAGGTCCGCGTCGCAGATGTCACCCACCACGAGCTCTACCTGGGACTCCGGAAGCCCTGCGATGTTGGCGGGGTTACCGGCGTAGGTGAGCTTGTCGAGCACCGTCACGTGGACCCCGGGGTGCTCCCTCGCCACCCAGCGCACGAAGTTGGACCCGATGAAGCCACAACCGCCAGTGACGATGATGTTATGCGGCTCGAAGGTGTCAGGCATGGTGTCTCCTTGGCAGGTGAATGATCTTAGTCGATACTTTCCGGGAGCGACGCGACGTACTCCGCGAGCTGCCCCTCCCAGTCGCGCGGCGTGAAGCCCACGCCCTCCAGCTTGGAGAGGCCGAGCGTGGAGAAGTGCGGTCGGGGTGCCACCGGACCCTTTGCTCCGGCATAGTACTCCGCGGTGGAAACGGGCACGACCGCGTCGGCGTTGCCGTTCCTAAGCTCGAACACCCTGGCCGCTATCTCGTACCAGCTCCTCGTCGCGCCCTCCCCCGTGAGGTCGTAGACGCCATAGGGCGCTCCGGCCTCCGCAAGGTGAAGGATTCCCTCCGCCATCTGGTCCGTGAAGGTGAGACGTCCAAGCTGGTCATCCACCACCGTCACGCGGGAGAGGCCGTCCTTGGGGTCGGCACACCTGTCAGAGAGCTTCGCCATAGTCTTGACGAAGTTGTGGCCGTCACCGATGACCCAGCTGGATCGCACTATGTAGTGCCTGGGGCAGCCGGCCACGGCGAGGTCGCCCGCAGCCTTGGACTGGCCGTAGACAGAGAGGGGAGCCAGGGGCTCCTGCTCGTCGTGGACCTCGCGCGTGCCGTCGAAGACGTAGTCGGAGGACACATGCACGAGCGTGATGGCGCGCTCGGCGCACACACGCGCGAGCAGTGCCGGACCCGTTGCATTGGCCCTCCAGCATGCGACGCGCCCCTCGGGGGTCTCCGCCCTGTCGACCGCGGTGTAGGCCCCACAGTTAATGACCGCACCGTAGAGGTCCCAGTCGATCTCATCGTACGCGACGGGGTCCGAGAAGTCGAACTCGTCGATGTCGGTGTAGTCGAAGGTGTCGTAGCCCCTGGCCTCCGCGAGCGCGCGGACGGCACGGCCCAGCTGGCCGCGGCAGCCCGTCACGAGCGTCCTCTTGGGCACCATGGGGACGACGTCCTTGAGCATGGGGTGGTGCTTGTCGGCCTCGGAGAGCTCGCACTGGTCAAGCGGAATCGGCCACTCGATGGCAAGCTCGGGGTCGGCCAGGTTCACGAAGGTGTAGGTCTTCTTGAGTTCGGCGGACCAGTGGGCATCCACCAGGTAGGTGTAGGCGGTGCCGTCCTCGAGCGCCTGGAAGGAGTTGCCCACTCCGCGGGGCACGTAGATGGCACGCGAGGGGTCGAGAGTGCAGGTATACACCTTGCCGAAGGTCGCACTTCCCTGCCTCAGATCCACCCAGGCGCCGAAGACGGAGCCACACGCCACGGAGATGAACTTGTCCCACGGCTCGGCGTGGATGCCACGCGTCACGCCTCGCTTGGCGTTGAAGGAGATGTTGTTCTGTACCACATGGAGGTCCGGGATGCCAGCAGCTACCATCTTGGCCCGCTGCCAGTTCTCCTTAAACCACCCACGGTTGTCCCCGTGCACAGAGAGCTCGACGACCTTGAGGGCGTCGATGCCCGTCTCCTCCACGCTAAGCTGCTTCTCGAACTCCATGCCACTCCCCTAGCTATCAGATGCCGACAAGTTGTAACAGTAGCTTACTTGTCGAAGTGCTGGTCCGGAGCGATCCTGCCCTCGGCGACCTCGCGGAGGTGCCTGCCGTAGTCGCTCTTCCCGTACCTCTCCGCGCAGGCGAGCAGCGTCTCCCGGTCGACCCACCCGTTGTCGTAGGCGATCTCCTCCGGCACGGACACGGGTAGATCCTGCGCCGTCTCGACCGTGCGCACGAACTCCGATGCCTCGAAGAGTGACTCCATGGTACCGGTGTCGAGCCATGCGAAGCCACGTCCCAAGGTGATGACATCGAGCGAGCCGTCCTCCAGATACATGCGATTGAGGTCAGTAATCTCGTACTCGCCGCGTGCGGAGGGCTTGACCTCTGCCGCGAGCTCGGTCACCCGCGAGTCGTAGAAATAGAGGCCCGTCACGGCGTAGTTCGACTTGGGATGCTCGGGCTTCTCCTCGATGGAGACAGCATTGAAATCGTGGTCGAACTCCACCACGCCAAAACGCTCGGGATCATCCACGCGGTAGCCGAAGACGGTGGCACGGCCCTCCTGGGCACTCCTCACCGCAAGACGCAGGCGCTTGGAGAGTCCGTTGCCGTAGAAGATGTTGTCGCCGAGCACGAGGGCGCAGGGCTCCCCGTCGACAAAATCTCTGCCAATCACAAACGCCTGGGCGAGGCCGTTGGGCTCGGGCTGCACGGCATAGGAGAGACTGACGCCGAAGTCCGACCCATCCCTAAGCAGTCGCTCGAAATTCGGCAAATCCTGCGGTGTTGAGATGATCAGGATGTCCTTGATGCCCGCCAGCATAAGGGTGGAGAGCGGGTAGTAGACCATCGGCTTGTCGTAGACCGGCAGGAGCTGCTTGCTCGTCACCGTGGTGAGCGGGTAGAGGCGCGTACCGCTGCCGCCCGCTAGTATGATGCCCTTCATATGTTCTCTTTCGCCATAGTTGATCAGCTTCTTGACTTAGCGCATTTCCAAAATAGCAGGATATATGCCACATACACGGCGCATAGCAAAAGGTTGATTAGCTGGAGCAGGTCTTCAACGCCAAGGCTCAAAGCGGACGCAGTACCAAAGGCCCCAAGCACACAAACAACCATTAGCAGTTGGATGACAAAGTCATACTGTTGTTTTCCTGCCACCATCGCAGACGAGTTCAAGGACGCCGTAATGAAACGCAATACGTACATAGGAGTGAGAATTCGCACATACTCACCAGCGACATCCCAACCCGCACCAAAAACAATCTCGAACAATGGCGGTGCAAAGACCATGAGCAATACTGCCAAAGGAACCGCGCAGAGCAACATGGCGCCTAGAGTTTTCAGGAAAATGTTCCTAAAATCGCCGTCTCTCCTTCGATCCTCCGCAGCCCTCTCGACAAACACACGAGAGATGTTCGCTGCTATGACATTCGTAGGAAGGCCTAGCATACGTACAGAAATTGAATAGTATCCAACAGTCGTAGCACTAAACATTAGTTCAAGCAGATAATTGATGATGGAATACGAGAAGCCATTTGCAAACGCAGCAGGAGCCGACCATATGGCTTGAGCTTTGTGCTTTCGAGCCACTCGGTGGAGGTCAGCGCGCTTTACACTCTTCAGCTCAGATATCTCGTCCCGAAGTGATATCGCTTGTCTTCTCAGGCCGAAGAGGTAACCCACCGATTGAGTAGCAACAAGCCCAGTTGACCCAAGTCCCAAGATGCCAGCAACGACAATACCGATATTCTGAGCCAATGTCCTCTCGACATTAGCTGCAGACATTGTGCCATATTCCTTACATCTATTATTGTATGAATTTAATACGTTTATCAGTCCAAAGAGAAAGCATTGGATGAATGTAAAAACAGAGGCAAGCAGTGGCGAGTATCCCGAGCCGCTGAAGTACATGAAGTAGAAATAATATGCGACCGCAACCACTAAGCTGAGCAATCCCGCAATCACTGTAGACAGAACAACCAGCGGGAAAATGTTATTGTCGTCATCCTCATAGACAATCGCCATATCATAACGAAGGGAGAGGACTGCCCCGAACATCGAAACTGAAGATATGACTAGTGTGTACACGCCGAGCTCTTCTGCACCAAAGAGCCTTGTAGTGAGGGGGGATACAACGATAGTAATGATTTGAGCAATAGCCGAACCCGAAACGAGCGTTGCCATCGACTTTACGAACGGGCTCGCGGTTCTTTTGCTACCAGAACGTACAGTATCAGTTCTCTTTTCCCTCTGTGGCATATGGCCTCTCAGCTCTGAATTGCTAGTACCCCCATTGAAACCGCTTGCTTTAGTAAGCACCGCTGTAGTAGGTGCCAGTTTTCCTTGGCATCTCTACTCTAATAGTTAGTTCACTAAGGTACCAATATGCGACCCCTAGACACATCGAACAATAGAACCAACATCCCTTCGCGCAGCTGCAGGGTGCAGCCCGCATGTTTCTTCGTCGCTAATGCCGAACCCAATTGCCGCAATTACTGCATCACCCTCTTCAATGCCAAGCAGTTCCTTGAGTGTTGGAACGCAGCTGTCTGCTACAGGCAATTGAAAGATGCATGAATCCATGCCAAGGAGATACAGGCCTTCAACAAAGTAAGCCAACGCAATCCCGCCGTTGACATACCACTGAAATGCCTCACCGGTTCCGAACATACCTCTATCACAGGAAAGGACCGCCCAGTTAGGTATTTGCCCCTCAAAGCCCCGATTTCCAGGCACTAGTTCATCAATCCGCTGAATCTTTGTATCATCACATGTCCAACGAATACGCCAAGGTTGTCTGTTGCAAGCGGATGGGGATGAAGCAACAAACGCACCAACCAAGTTCATTTGCTCGTTGCTTACTTTGTCAGACTTGAAAGAACGAACACTACGCCGCTTGGAAAGCAACTGCATGGCGTCCATCCCGTCTCTTGAAAAATAACCTGCGTCATAAGGCAAAGAACCAGACACAAGCTCTTGGGCCGAAGCGCTCATCAATCTATCCCGAAGATCGGTGCTAAGAGGGTCGCAAGAAGAATCCCTATAGCACACATAGGAATACAGAACTGATTTTGCTTCGCTTCTAGCATATGAATCTAGTGATTCATTTGACAAGATAATATCTGCCAAGTCTGACGCTTTGTTCTCGCCAAAACCAGCTCTTATGTTAGGCATAGACATGCCCTTTTCCAACGAATGGGCCAACAGCAATGCCTGCCTGCTCCAGTAGGATTCATCCGTAGCGGCTATACCGTTCTTCTCGACTGAGATGGCCTTCTTGAATGCCCTTCTATTCAGCACACTATTTGCTACTCGTTTCGTTGTCCTGTTCATATCCTGGCGTGCTCCTATTCATCATTCTAAGCCGCGCAGCATGCACATTAGGCCTCCGTAAGCAATGCACATACGCGCCCAACGGGGATTTCTCAGGTTGATCGCAGAGAAAACCTTGCAGAAGCTTTGACACAAACTCCAAGTTCACCGTAGGACGTCCCGTCCTATGTCGGTAGACTCTGACCTCTCCGGCCATCTCGCTGAAAGTTGTCTCAGTCCCAGATACAACTCACCTGATTCACCTTGTGAAATCAACTGGCCTCACCCTACCGGGAATCCTTCCTTGCCATCACGGTGTCCAGCAAGATATCACGGATACTTGATTTGAATGTACTTAGCTGGCCATAAGCTGCCGCAAGTGCACTGGCCATGCATTCCGATTCACGCTGGCTTTCAGTAAGGAATCTTACGGTCCTGAGAACTGCTTCTGGAGTATCGAGTTCTCTCGCGTCCACGATGAAGTCGTAACCAAGAGAACCGTATAGCCCGGCAAATTTCTTGCTATAAGCAAAGGGTACCGTGGGAACCCCGGAAGAGAAGGCCGCTATAGTTGCGTGCATCCTCGCACCTGTAAAGGCACCCAGCGAGCTAATATAACTCTTTGCCGCCATAGGCGTCCTAAACCGAGGAGCCAAGATGCACCGTGGCTCCTCGGAACACAAATCCTTGCATGCCGCATAATCCTCGTCAGGCGAAGAGCCATCGCCAAATACATGACCTATGACATGCACCTCGTGCCCTCTGTCCAGCAGTACTCCTGCAAGTTGCCGACAATACTCTCTATAGTCAACTCTTAGGCCAAATTGGTTGTTACCCGTATACCCACCGTTCCAGAGCAGGCCAGAAACGTTTACACCCACAGCTCTTGGATGAGTCAATCTCTTCTCATATGGTAGTGCAAAGGCAACATCGGTAGTCACCGTTGCCTTTCTGCCGGTTAGCTCCTCAATTAATCTTGCTGACTCATCGTCACGCGAGAAAATCGCGGAAGCCTTCCTGATGCAACCACTTGCAAGGGCCCGGCTCACAGAAGATGAGAACGGTCCATATGTTTGTGGTCCCAGTATAAAACGGGTGCAATGCCTTTCTGCGATGCGCTTTGAAAGGACGGTTGAGCAAAAGCGCTTCATGCCATACAAATCTGCAAAGCTATCGCCTTCGGTAAAATCGAATATCACATCTTGGTCTGAGACCGATTGTACAAAACTACAAAGACTCACAGGCTTTCTGGGGGAGAACCATACCACGCTTTCAGTGACCAGGCCGCATTGGCTCCTCTCCCACTCAAGATGCCGTGCACCCGTATATATCGTAAGATCAATGTGCATACCCTCCTGCTCGGCTACCTCCTCCAGAACACTTCTGAAGGAGTACGCCAAAGCGCAGCATCCCAAATTCCCGGAGAAGAAGTTGAGGCCCATCAGACCAATACTTAGCGTGTTCACAGCAACTCCTCCAGCCCTGTTTCGTCATTTCCGGAAATGAAGCTGTCAGCTACTGCCCCTTTTCGATACCTCCTTGCTCGGACTACAACAATCCCGTAGAGGAACATGAGCCACAATACAATCTTGAAGCTCGACCACTCGCCGCCACTCAGAGTGCAATACAGAACAAGATATGCCGCTAGATAGGAATAGCCATCTCCATGCCCCATTAGCACAGCCGCAGACTTGAGGAATCTGATAATTGGAATAAGGACTAGTAAACCCATGAGCTCCCAGTTGAAAAGCCAGAAAAAGTGGGGAAATGTCGGGAATCCATATCCCTGCAGCGACAACTGCTGAGCATAGAAGCTAAATCCTTTGCCCAACCATGGATTTTCCGATACGACAGCCAGGCCTGCTTCGAGAGAATTGCTACGTCCAACTATTGAATAGTCCGAAGTCAATTCAGCTCTATCTCCAAAGATGGACTCAAATAAGTCAGTTACTCTCCCGATGTTAATAATCTCTGTAATTCTCTCCGAGAAGAACGCAAGCACCACTACGGCAGTCAGCATGACAGCTGGCGCAAGAATCATCGACCATCTCTTATATACCTTCGGCCCATTATTACGGTCTCCGCCTGTGTTACCTCTGACGAACCTCACAATAAGAAATATTATGCCAAATAGAAGCATATAAACCAAGTCTTTGCGAGTTCCAGTTGCAATCACGAGCACGAACACCGCTCCAAACGCAAGCAACTTATTATCTACGTGCTTATCTGTTAAAAGCAGCATTGAAGCAGACCCGAGTAACAGAGCCGTCTCTCCATGCGCCATGTTAGTAGAGGTGTAGCGATTTACATAATCGTATTGCCCAGGCGTAACATGTAAGACTATAGCCACAATAAGCATGGCAACTGTAATAGCAAACATACAGTTCAGTATCGGCCTAGCAGATTGCATCCGTTCGGCTTCAGCTATAAGAATGTACATCATGCAGGCCGAAGTAAACCAAAGCCAATACTGCTCAAATGATAGGTGAGTAAACACGTAATCATAGCCAGTTGTCCATAAGACAAGGTCCTTCAGGAGGAGCAGCGTAAGGAACAAGAATATATTCGGATAGGTATTTCTGCAATGCACTACATAGCAATATATTCCACCGACGATAGTTGGCAAATAAAGCCAACTAACACAGAAATCGCCCCACTTGTAGGCAATCTCCGTTGGAGTCGTAAACGTATACAGAGAGGTGGCAAAGTAGAAGTCATTGGGAAACAGGAAGAGGAGCATTACATACCCTGCAAGTAGGTCGAGGCCCCTTATTTTCACGTGCAGCAGTCGCCCAAGACCCTGAGAATCAATAGGATGGTTAAGCATTATCTCGGCAGATGCTCTATTTGTCATTACCGCACAAACCTCACGATCCACATTACGGCTACACAGAGCGCAGTGCTAATAGGATTAAAGTTCCTGTACTCTCCCAAGTAATAGGCGTAGCTCTTGCAGACCTGAGTTGCAGCGCCCGCTCTAGAAAATGCTTTCCGTACAGTAACGGAATGATTGTGGATGATAGAAACGTCAGTACAATAACCACACGATTTGCCAATTCGCAGAAGGCGCTCTGCCAGTATCTCCTCCTCGGAGTATAGGAAGGTATGTTCATCCATGTAATCGCACTCCCGCATGGCTGAAAGATTTAGCATCATGCAACAGCCTTGTGGCCTGTAATACTCACAAAGATGTTGACTTGGATGAAAGTTCTTTCGCTTCCTGTAGAAAGCAGGATACCCTATTGTTAAATCCAGCAATGATCCTCTAAACGCTACCGGGTCTTCCCTACTACCATTTGGTCGCAATACTCTTGGCCCAAGCACCCCATAGCTCTTATTCGCTTCTAGGAGTTTCGCGAGCTCTAATAAGTTTCCATCGCAATCTGGGCCATTGATTATCACATCGTTGTTTAGTATGAGGGCATACTTAAAGCCATGTTCCTCTGCCCATCTCAGACCCACGTTATTACCTGAGGCATACCCTGCATTGCTATTATTCTGTATAAAGACAAAACCCTTCTCATGTGCCCAGGAAGACAAAACCTCCCCCGATTCATTGGGGGAGCAATTGTCAACCACTAGGATGGTGACGTTAGCGTACCTTGCATCCGCATTAATGGCATCTACCAATTGAAGGGTAAGATCATAAGTCAGGTAGTTGAGAATGAGAAAAACAGTTCTTGACTCAAGCTCGCGATACTGCTCCTCAACGTCCAGCGTCATCTGTCACCTCTTCGTATACCCGGAGCAATTCATTGGCCATACTTTCCGGCGCATAGTGCTCTTTGCCGAATTTCCAAGAATCATGCGCCTTCAAACAAAGCGATTCGCTGTCGTTTAGTAGACTGACAATCCTTTTCGCATAGAGATCGCAATCGAATGCAGATACCAGCTGACTTGGGTCAGGAACGTACTGTCTAATACCTTCAATATCGAATGCTACGACGCAACGGGAGTGACTATACGCATCAAGCACGACCCCCGACTGCGTAATAGACGTGTAGGGCATCAGAACAATGCTGCACTGAGAGAAGTAGGCATCCAAATCCTGCTCTTCGATGAAACCATAGTGGCATTCAGCATTAGGTTGTGACGAAACCTCATTAAGAAGTGCCGGCTCTATGTCGTTTGCCGGCTTACCTGCAATTACCACCCTGACTTCAGGATCAAGCTCATTTATCCGACGTAATATTTGCGGATAGAGCTTTACGCCTTTGTAGGAGTTAATCCTTCCGAAAATGAGCGCTTCTTTTCTGCCAGCACAGGGCCCGTCATAGGGTATCCATCGGACAACCCCCAGTGGCACCTGAAACACGGAGCACTTTGGCCTGAGCTTGGATTTGGCTTGTTCCAAAGCCACACTTGAGTGAACAACAATTCCGTCTAGCATGCGCTGAACTACCTTATGGTACAGAACAACTCCTCTTTGAATCGAATCACCCTCATGCCCAATTGGATCATGAAAAGTATGCAGGATATGGACGTCTGGAATTGTTTTCCGGAGTGCTCTGATTAGAAAATAGTTCCAAGTGTGTTTATTTACGAAATGAACCACGTCAGGATTAACGGCAGCGATTCTTGAGGCTAGTTCTCTCGACATATCCCTAGCGGCCTTGATGCTCTCGACCGAAGGTCTAGGGCTATCCGGTGTTTCCACTAGCCAATTCCGCTCAGACGTCACCATATCAATTGCCAGTGATGCTGATCCGAGCGTCCAAGCCTCTACGGCTTGGCTTCGCAGTTCTTCATAGGTGTAATACAAGTATTTCTGCATCGTCGGTAATTCCGAGAATGACACAAGCACGACTCGTATGTTCTTTTCCACTCCCATTACGCTTTCCTTCTCTTTACCAAACCTCATTGAAGTCATGTGTGTCGTGCCGCTCACGCCCGCACTAGTTATCAATTGTAGTAAGGGACACGATCCTGCATCTAAAGAGTCGCAACCAGCTGAGAAACCTAGAGAAGTGCTCTCCACACCCACCTATTCACACGAGTCCCAGAAGTAACCAAGCCGCTCCACGTCAGAGTAGGCAATCGGTCTACCCAACTGTATCTCTACCAAGTGGGAATCCTCGAGCGCTCGCATGGCATGCAGTTCACCAGCGCAAACTCTAATGCAATCCCCTGGCAGCAGGGCCTGCACCTTTCCCTCGACCACGGCCTCCACACGACCAGTCTTGAGAACCCACACCTCATCCCTGTATTGGTGGCGCTGGTAGGTAAACTGCTTCGTCGCGAGAAGGGTAATGTCCACAGTCAGCGCATTAGTACCATCATCGTAAACTTCCTCGTCTACAATTCGGTACTCACCCCAGGCCTTGCGCTCGTACATCGGTCGATTCTCGGAGGCATCCTCAACGAGTCCCTTAATATGTGCACTTGCAGCCTTGTCGGACACGAGTACGCCATCAGAGGTGGCAACCACCACGGCATCCTCGAGTCCAGCAACGACCACGGGAAGGTTCGTCTCGTTGACCACATGCACGTTACTGCAGGTACCCTCATCGAGCCACACCTTGCCCGAAGTAGGCTCCGCCAACTCCTCAGAGAGGGTGTTCCACGTACCCAGATCCTTCCACGCTCCGGAATACGGAACCACAGCTACCGAAGCTGCCTTCTCGACCACCTCGTAGTCGAACGAGTTCCTCGGCAGGTCTCGATAATTATCCCGAAGACTCTCATATGAAGTTGCATCCGAGTATTGAGCGATCAATTCCAGCATGTAGGCCAGCTTAAACGCGAAGACGCCGCAGTTCCACAGAGCACCCGCGTCAATGAGCTTGGCTGCCTTGGCCTCGTCCGGCTTTTCCGTAAAGCGAGCCACCGGCCGCACGTCTCCGTCCGCCACCTTGGGCACGATGTATCCGTACTTAGCACTGGGATACGTGGGCTCCACTCCTAGAAGCACAATATCTGCCACGCCAGACTGCACGGCAGCATCGAGCTTGGCGACGTTGGCATAATACTCCGGGTCTGCATACGTATCTATCGGCATGACCACGACAGTGGACTCTGGCTTGGCGCCTTGCTTCCAAGCAACGTTTGCGGCAGCAAGCATGATAGCCGGTGCGGTGTCGCGCCGCTCGGGCTCCAGAGAGAGCTCGTAGGGCTGCTCTACCTGCAGGCCAATAGCATCAGCCTGGGCAGCAGAGGTAGCCACGGTGATGGAGACGTCCTCGTTCTCCCGCCGCACCAGTCGGATGGTGCGCTGCACCATGGACTCGGGGTTTCCCTCGTCGTCGCGTAGGACCTTGAGGAACTGCTTAGAGCGCGCGCCATTGGAGAGGGGCCACAGTCTCGTGCCGGATCCACCAGACAGCAGTACCACGTTGAGCATGCTGCTCACCTCGCTATGCTTGTTCGTGCCCATGAGGACCTTCACGCCCTCGAACAGGCCGTTGAGTTTCTCGTCGGCTTCGTCCTGGGTTCCACCGGCAGCAAAGACATAGGCCTTGACCTTAGGTTCGGTGCCACTCGGGCGAAACATGACCTTGGAGCCATCTTCGAGTCGGAATTCCAGCACGTTGGATGGTGGCAGAGTCTGCAAGCTTGGGGCGGTCGAACCAGCAACGGGCATGGGAGCACCTTTAGAGTAGTCAATCACACGCTCAACTTTGGTACCAGCAATCTCTGCCGGCATGTTCGCACGCACGTGAAGCATCGTTGCTGCTATCTGCTTCTGAGTGAGCTCTACGGAAATCTGTCTGTCTGCCATGTAGCCGTAGCGATCGTAGATGCTCTCCAGCGCATCGACCAAGTCTCTGCCACTGGCCTTGTGCCACGCCATCAGCTCGCACACCAGCAAGAGCGCAACGGAGGCGTCCTTGTCTCGCGCATAGGATCCCCGCAGGTATCCACAACTCTCCTCGAAGCCCAACAGGAAGCGATCAGCCTGATCTTTGTGTTCCAAGAGATCAAGCTGCTCACCCACATACTTGAATCCCGTGAGGGTGCGGCGCAGCTCAATGCCGTTCTCCTGCGCGATGGTATCCGCAAGTGGAGTAGAAACGATGGTTGTGACCGCCACCGGAGAGCTTACGCGCTTGCCTACGGTGCAGAGGAAGTCCAACAGGAGTAGCGCCACCTCGTTGCCCGTGAGGAGTCGCATCTGCCCGTGGTGATTCACGGCAACGCCCAGCCTGTCCGCATCGGGATCCGAGGCTAGCGCGATATCCGCGCCATCAACCTGAGCACGGACCATAGCTAGGTGCATTGCCTGCGGATTCTCCGGGTTGGGCTTGGGGCACGTTGGGAAAGTCCCATCCGGTAGACGTTGGGCATCGATGACCTTGTAATCGACGCCACGCGCTTTGAAGATCTTCTCTGCAGGCTCAAGACCCGTACCATTGAGGGGCGAGTAAACGACCTTGATGCCAGAGCAGTCGATACACGTTGACTGAGTGAGCACGGCAGCCACAAAGCGATCGACCAACTCCTCCCCCACCAATTCGATGGACCCGGAAGCGATTCCTTCCTCTACTGGCACCCGCGCCGGCATGGGAAACATGGGTACTTCAGAGATGCAGGACTGCACCCCGCGCGCGAGGGCATCGGTAGCTTGGTCTCCGGTAGGGCCATAGACCTTGAAACCGTTGTACTGCATAGGGTTATGCGAGGCGGTGAGAACCACCCCAGCATCACAGTGGAGCTCCCTCACTGAGAAACTGAGGATAGGGGTAGAGACGCAATGCTGGAACAGGTACACATGGATGCCACTAGCCGCAAGCACGCCAGCAGTCACGTGCGCGAAGTCCTCGCTGTGCCGACGAGAGTCGTAAGCAATCACGACGGACAGTGGCGCGCCTTCAGTACCGTCCTGTTGACGAAGATAGTTGGCCAACCCCTGAGCGGCACGGGCAATGGTCACTGCGTTCATGCGCGCGGGACCAATGCCCATGATCTCTCGAATTCCACCGGTCCCAAAGTGCAGCTGACCAGAGAATGCCGCCTCGCGCTCGGCGGCATCCTCAAATCGATTCAACTCCCAAGGCTCAACATGCCCTTCGAGGGCATCGAACCATGCCTTTATATCTTGGTCTTTCGATGGAGTCATCTAAATAATTCCTATAGATATGGGCGCTATCGGTTCGGCTACTTGCCCGTCTTCTTTGCCATTGCGCCAAAGGTCCCCAGGAACACCTGAACGTCCTTGGCGAACGACCTTCCCGTTACGTACTCCAACTCCAGGCGCTGGCGCTCGCCGGAAAGGAAGTCCGCGTTGTTGCGGGCACTCACCTGCCACCAGCCCGTAATGCCGGGAAGCACGGAGAGGTAGAGGTCCTTGTCAGGCCCGAAGTTCTTGAGCTCCTCCTCCGTGATGGGACGCGGGCCGATCACGGACATCTGTCCGGCGAACACGTTGAGAAACTGAGGCAGCTCGTCCAAGCTGGTCTTGCGCAGGAAGTTGCCGATGGCCGTAATGCGAGGGTCCTCGTCAACCTTGCGCTCGCGGTGCCAGGTCTCCAGCTGCTCGGGAGTGAAGTACTTCTCCACGTTGCCCGCGTCCGTCACCATGCTGCGGAACTTGAGCACACCGAGCGGCTTACCAAAGCGACCCACGCGCTTGTCCACATAGAAGGGATTACCGGGCGACTGCACGTAGATGGCGATGCAGACCGCAGCACTTGGGATGGCCAGAATCGTGATGACCGCGCCGGAAAAGACGACGTCGAAGGCGCGCTTGACGATGCGGTAACCCAGCTGACCATGGATGTTCCGGTCGATGAAGCGCTGACGCTCCGCGGCGGTGTAGGGAGACGTGTAGTTGACGCCCTCAGGGACTACTGTGCTCCTAGCAGCCTCCGTAGCAACGTCCTCCGCGCTGTAGACGATCTTGAAGCTGGGGGTACTTGTCTGCCGCTCGTCTTCCCAGCTGGCGGTGGCCGTGCCCTCGCCGCTGGCCGTGGTGCCTGTGCCATATGCCGTCAATTAACTACCCCCCCCCCGAGCGATCGAACCCGAGGTACTTTTCGTGCCACTAGGATGATTTTCGTGCCTGAGTATATCCTTAAAGCCGTTGCCGAAATGTAACGAGCCGGGTACCATGTCGTACCCTCATCAAGACGTTACATTCCTTGGTACGAACGCAGGTATCTTGAGTACCGGCGCCATGCCTTCTCGAAACATTCGTAGTGGCGCACGTTGTGGGCGTCGCTGGCTATGTAGGTCACGAGCCCGCGCTTGAGGAGCTCCTTGCCGGGGCGCTTCTCGGCCCCCAGGCGGCCACCCGCAATGAAGTCCGCGCTCACCTGCAGGTCGCAGCCCATGTCCACGAGCTCCTCGGCCAGGCTCAGGTCCTCCTGCACGGCACGGTAGCGCTCCGGGTGCGCGATGATCACGTGGTAGCCCGCGCCCTGGAGCTGGAAGATCGTGCGCTCGTAGTCGCCGAAGCGGGTGGGGCTGGCATTCACCGAGAGCTCCAACAGGAGGTCTGCGCTGCCGTAGGTGTGGAGGGCCTTGACCCACTGGATGCCCAGGTCCATGAGCTTGTGGTAGTTGACCTCGAAGCCCATGGTGAGGGGGAAGCCCTGGGCCGCGTCCTCCAGCTGGTAGAAGGCCTGCCACATGGCATCGAAGTCGAAGTAGGGGTCGCGGCAGTGCGGGGTGCAGGTGATGGCCGTGATTCCCGCGCGCTTGGCGGCCTCCAGCATGCTGAGGCTGGTGGCCAGGTCGGGCGAGCCGTCGTCGACCCCGGGCAGGATGTGGCAGTGGATGTCCCTCATGGCGGTGCAGCGGGCCTCGCAGGCTTATCGCTTGGCGGAGCGGCGCTGCTGCTCCTCCAGGGCTATGCGCTCGTAGGCTGCCGTGTCCATGGGGGCCACGGTGTGGCGGGCGTTGGCCCTGCGGGGCGGTGCCGCAGGTACGGGCGGGACAGCCACGGTGCCGTTCGAGGAAGCGTTGGCGGCACCTGCCGGCTTGGCCTGCTGGCCCTGGGCCTGCTGGGCGCCGGAGCGCTGCTGGGACTGGCGGGGCGGGCGGTAGTTGGGCACGGCCTGGGGCTGCTGGGGGGCCTCCACGTACTGGGGGGCCTCGGCGTCGGCCTGGTTGTCGCCATGCTCGTAGTAGTAGTCGTAGTAGCCGGAACCCTTGCGCTCGCAGAAGTTCATGACCACGCCGGCAACGTTGGACCCGGAGGCCTGGAGCTGCTCGACGGCGGCCTTGACCTCGTCGCGGCGGACGAAGTTCTCGCGCACCACGATGAAGGTGGCGTCGGCCTTGGTGCCGAGGACGGCCGCGTCCACGAAGGCGCCCACGGGCGGGGTGTCCAGCAGCACGTAGTCGAAGGCCTGGCGGGCGGCGTCAAGCACGGTCTGGAAGTGGCGGGAGCCCAGGATGTCCGACGGGTTGGGGATGTGGGGCTCGGCGTCCAGGAAGTAGAGGCCACGCACGCTGGTGCGCACTGCCGCCTGGGAGAGCTGGGCCTGGCCGGACATGACGGCATAGACGCCCCGCTGGGCGTGGGTGCCCAGGACGTTGGCCATGGAGCGACGGCGCATGTCGCACTCGATGATGAGGCAGGACTTGCCGCTGGTGGCGATGGCCTCGCCCAGGTTGGAGACCACGAAGGTCTTGCCCTCGTTGGGCACGGAGCTCGTGAAGAGGAGGACCTTGTAGGGCTTGTCGGGGCTCATGAAGCGGATGTTTGCCAGGAGGGTCTTGGCCGCGTTCTTTACGTGCTGGTCGGCCTCGACGGTCCTCTTGACTGATTTGTTGCGACTCGGCATTGGGGTGCCTTTCGGGTTGCGGTGGCGGAGTTGGGGTGGTGACGCGGGGGCCGTGACACGGGGTCGGAGCTCGTGTCACGCGGGGACTAGCGGCCCACGGCCGGGTAGTGGCCCACCACGGGGAGGCCGAGCAGCTCCTCGGCGTCCTGGGAGTTGCGGACCTTGGTGTTGAGCGCGTCGGCCGCAACCACGATCACCACGGCCACGAAGAGCCCGCCAAGGAATCCGACCGCGGTGTAGAGCTTGCGGTTGGGGCCGGAGGGGTCGGTGGGGGTGGTCGCCTGGTCGATTGCGTTTACGGACTGGACGTTCATGACCTGCTGGGCCACCTCGGAGACGTCGGTGACGAAGGCGTTGGCCACCTCGGCCGTGCGCGCAGGATCCGTGCCCGTGACGGAGAGGGTGACCACGCGGGTGGTCGTGGAGTTCTCCACGTCCACGTCGTAGTCGTCGAGGTCCTCGAGCCCAAGCTTCTGGGCCACGTCCTGCTCCACGCGCTTGGACTTGAGGATGGTTGCCACGTCGTTCGTGAGCATCTGCGACGCATTGAGGTCGGAGTACATGCTGTTTGCGGACGTGGAGTTGTCGGTCCGCGAGAGCACGTACATGGTGGTCGAGGCAGTGTACTTGTTGGGCATGAAGAACGAGACCGCCGCCACCGCGACGGCCGCGCCCACCGAGAGCGCAGCGACGAAGCCCAGGTGCTTGCGCAGGAGGTGGAAGAGCTCTGCTAGGGTCATGTGTTTCCTCCGGTAGCGGCGGTGCCAGCGCGCCATGGGGGCTGCGCCGGACCGACCGACACAAATTTACGGGTGAATGGTACCACCTGCGGGAGTGGCGGTTGTTAAGGGGAGGTTATTTGGGGTGAGCGTGGGGGAATCTCCATGCGAGGCGGGACGAACGCGGGCGGCGGCGGAGTGGGGTGGGGGCGGAGCGGGGTGGGGGCGGAGCGTACTGAGGTTAGGCCAAGCTCCGATCCAAGGTGCCGTTGTTGCAAAGTCAGTACGGGTCCCTCCCCTCTTACCTGCAAAAACGTGGTGCGGGCCGTACTGAGGTTGAGCAGCGCTCCGCCTTGGGGGCCCTTAGTGCAAAGTCAGTACGGGCCGGCTAGCGCTGACCTGCGAAAACGCTGCCTAGGGCGTACTGAGGTTGAGGCGCCCCCCGGCTTAGGGCACCTCGGCTGCAAAGTCAGTACGGGCTGGCAGCCACTGACCTGCAGAAACACCGCGCGGGGCGTACTGATGTTGAGAGGTGTCCCGTCTTGGACTGGTCACTGCCCTAGAGTCGGTATACGGGCATGACAGCAAGCATTGCGGACCGCACATCGCATGAGCCGGCATGGAAAGTTCCGCCTCGCGGATACGAAACATTTCTCTCATCTCACGAACACGTGTATCCCAATGTGATATATTAATACAAACGTTCGACGAACACATGTATCGTTCCGTTGGGAGGAACCATGGCGCAGACGATTGACCCTCAGGCAGTGAATCCTCAGACGTATGACCGCCAGCCGAGCGCGAGCGACGTGAGCCGCCTCGAGGCCCGTTGGGAGAGACTGACCTTCGCGGACAACTACGTGTTTGGGGAGGTGCTGGAGTCCAACCTCGACGTGTGCCGGCACCTCCTCGAGGTGGTGCTGGAAATCCCGATAGACCACGTGGAGCTTGCGACCACTGAGCGGGCTTTCCAGCCGGCTGCGGAGTCTCGCTCCGTACGCTTGGACGTCTACGCCAAGGACGACCTAGGCCGTTCCTTCGACGTGGAGATGCAGCAGACCAACTCCGCGGACCTCGTCAAGCGGGCGCGCTACTACCAGGCCGCCATGGACACGGCAAAGCTCGGCAAGGGGTGCGATTACGGTAGCCTTACCGAGTCCTACGTGATCTTCTTCTGCACCTTCGACCCCTTCGGGCGTGGCCTCAGGCGATATACCTATCGCATGGCGTGCGCCGAGGACGGTAGACCGGAGCCCTGGAACGGGGTCGAGCACGTCTACCTGAACGCCAAGGGTACCGCTGGGCAGGTAAATGACGACCTCAAGGCTGTGCTCGACTATCTGGCAGGGGATAATATCCCTAGTGAGGGACTTGTCCGCGAGATCGAGGACGCCGTGGACGCGGTGCTCACCTCGCCCGAGAGGAGGAGGGGCTACGTGACGTTCGAATGGGAGCTTGAGCAGGCCCGCCGCGAGGGCGAGGCCAAGGGAAGGGCCGAGGGTAGGGCCGAGGGTAGGGCCGAGGGTAGGGCCCAAGGTGAGGCCCAGAGCTATGATCGCCTGAGCCGGCTCATGAAGGAGCTCACAACCCGGGGCAGGCAGCAGGAGCTCGCCTCAGCGCTGGCGGATCCCAGCGTGCGCGAGCGGCTCTTCCGGGAGTTCGGGATCGAGTAGCCGCGATCTGGGGGGCAAACCGTGTGGCCCCAGTGCACATGTCCGTAGGACATCCGCCGCCTCACAAGGATTGCCCGCGAAGTTCTTACTTCATCTCTATCTCAATTACGAATGTGTGTTATAAGTCAACATGAGAGGAGGCGCATTGGCTCTGGATACTTCTGACTACCAGCTTGTATGGCAAGGGCTGGGGCAGGGGCTGCGCGTGCTCGTACTCAAGAAGCGAAGAGACGAGCGCACCTTCCTCGAAGAGATGGCAGCAGACCCACGCAGAAGGGACGAAACTGGAGGAATCGTTCGAGCACTCAGGCGTCTCCTCCAAAACGGAGTCGACTGGGGATTTGAGAGTGGAACACTCAAGTTCCTCCAGGGAACGACAGACATAGCACTCTACGAGCTCAAGGCCAAGGCCCAGACATACCGGGTCATGACATATGTGCACGGCGGCAAAGTGCGTTCCCCCATCCTGCTCTGTGCATTTCGGGCACATCAATCCAAACAGGCTGGGGGCATTCTCAAGCAGGACCGGGAGCGCGGTGAAGAGCTGGCGCGCATAGCGCGCAACCTCATGCTTGCAGAAGAGAAAGGAGATCAGAGTGATTGAAACGGGAAGCGACCTTGGTTGGCTTGCCAGCCTTCCTGAGTCCGCAGACGACCTTGTGTATGACCACAAGATGGACATCTCCGCATCCGTGTACCTCAGGATGAAGGAGCTTGGCCTTACCCAAACCGAGCTCGCCGAGCGCATGGGCGTGGACCGTAGCCAGGTATGCCGCATCCTTGCCGGCAAGATGAACGTGACGCTCAAGACCATCGCGCGACTGGAGGATGCCCTCGACTTCAGACTGGATGGGGGCTTCAGGTATGCAGGCGAGCGCCAGCTCCAGGCGGTGGAGCAGTTCCCAGTAAGGTGGGCCAGGCGAGTAATCGAGGGCACAGGATGGCATGCGCCCAACCCGACGTACGCCTCGCCGGCACTGTCCCTAGTTGGAGAGGTAGCGGCATGAGCACTTCCTATCTTGCGCCACTGCAGCTCAAGGGCCTCACTCTTTCGCAGTGTGATTACAAGATCGAAGACACTCCGGCAGAGCAGATGAGTCTCTCCATGGATACAGATGCCACCATGGAGCAAATGGTCGAGACCGAAGGGTCATTTGAGCTCGCGGCTGAGCTTGGCGTGACCGCGGACCTCGTGGATGCGCATGACCCCAAGACAACCTGCCTTCACTCGTACGCACGCGTGCGTGTGGACGTCGCTATACCTAAGAGCCTTGTGCCTGATGCCTCGGTTGCCCAGAACTATCTGTGCCTTAATGCGACTTCCATTGGCTACTCGCACATTCGATCCTGCCTCATGATGATCATGGGGCTCTCCCCTGCCGCGGGTATCATGCTGCCAGCAGTGCTGCCTCAGCCCTTGGCGGATGCGGCGTTTGAATCCTCGAAGGAATCCCCTGAGAGGGGCGCGACCGAGAGGGGCGAATCCGAACGAGATGCGTAGGGCACAAGACAGCTAAGACCCTCACGCTCTCCTAATGCGCGCTGGAGTCACCGCCTCGCGCCTACAGCCCCAGCAGCCGGGCAGCGTTGTCGTGGAAGACGTCCGAAGCCATACCTGCGAGCAGGGGGTCCGCGGCGAGCGAGTCCTTGTTCGCCGCGGCACGCGGGGCCGGCGTGTAGGGATAGTCGCTTCCGTAGAGCAGGTGCGCGGGGTCGGCTACCTTGAGCAGGGCGTCGAGCATGACGGGCTGGGCGTCGCCCGCGATATCGAACCAGAGGTGGCGGATGTTGGCCAGCACGTCGACCTCGGGTACCATGCCTCGCGGCGCGAGGATCTTGTTGATGCCCACCATACGGTGCGCGACCTCCGGCAGGAAGCTCCCGCAGTGCGGCACCACCCAGCGGATATGCGGCCAGCGCTCGACCGTCCCGGAAAACACCAGGTCGATGACGGTGCGCGTGGTGTCCGCCAGGAACTCGTACATGGGCTTGACCTGCGAGGTGAAGGTGGCTGGCGCGGGACCAGCCGGCGCCGTGGGGTGAATCAGCACGACGGCATCGCGTCGGTCGAGCTCGTCGTAGAGCGAGGCCAGGCGGGCATCGCCCAGGTAGACGCCGTTGGCGTTGCTGGGGACCTTGACCGCGCGAGCACCCAGGTCGTCCAGCGCACGAGCGGCCTCGGCCACGCTGGCGGCGACCGCCGGCAGGGGCAGGTAGGCTGCGAAGGCTAAGCGCGTGGGATGCGCCGCGCAGATGGCCCCGAGCTCGTCGTTTATGGCGCGGGCCTGGCGGGCAGCCAGCGCGTCATCCCCGCGATGCGGGTGCGGCGAACTTATCGAAAGAAGCGCGAGGTCGATGCCGGCGGCGTCCATGAAGGCCAGGTGGTCGGCGGCCGACCAGGTGGGCTGCGGGAACCCGTCCTCGGCCTCGGTCGAGATACCGAGCTCGTCGAGAGCCGAAAGGTACGCGACCGGCAGCGCGTGCGCGTGCAGGTCGATTGCCCCAACCGCAGGCATGTCTTCAGCCATGCGAACCTCCTCTGTCACACCAAGCATGCCGCGATTATGCAATAGCACAGCTCTCTTTGCACCCGCGATGAGCCTACTGGAGAAAAGCGCCTGCCTCTGTTGGGGACAAACGCATCCCGGGTGCAGTCTCGGAAGCCTTAGCTGCGGAAACGCGGTGCTAGCCGCACCCGCGACGAACCACGCAACAGGAGAGACCAGTTGGCAGCGCAACGACCTGCATCCCGGGTGCAGATAAGTCAGCTCTTAAGGCATAATCCCGCACCCGCGATGGCCAATCTCACGAAAAACGCCTGTTGACCGGAAAGGGTCTGGCATCCCGGGTGTGGACGCGCGGCCTATCCCGCCTCGCGGCGGTCGTCCCAGCGCGCGAACCACACGATGCCGACCACGACCCCGCAGGTCACGAAGATATCGGCCACGTTGAACACGGGGAAGTCCATGAAGCTGGTGGCAAAGAAGTCCGTGACCGACCCCAGGAGCAGGCGGTCGATCGCATTGCCCACCCCGCCGCCGGCCACGCAGCCCATCACGGCCGCGAGTCCCACGGGAAGCTCCCCCTCACGCCAGGCCACTACCGCACCGGCCACGAGGATCGCCGCCGCGATGCACACGAAGACCGGCCCCGCGCCCTCCCCCATCGAGAAGGCGGCACCAGTGTTGTGCACGAGCTTGAGGTCGAGCACCCCGGGGATGAAGGTCACACGCTCGGTGGGCCCGAGGTTGGCGAGGATCCAGGCCTTGACCAGCTGGTCCAGCACGGCCACGCAGGCGACAGCCACGGCATAGGCGACCACCCGCGCGCGTCGCGACGTCGCGCCCGCGCTCCCGCCTGTCCTTGTTCCCCCGGCCTCGGCCATACCTGCCCTCGCTCCCTCGTCACCCAACGAAACGGGCAGAAGGGAGCACCCCCTTCTGCCCAGAACCAACCAGTGGGCAGAAAGGGAGCACCCCCTTCTGCCCGCTCGCGTACGGTTACTGCCCGATGGTCATCTTGACCGCGGCGGAGCAGCGCGGGCAGAGGCCGTCAGGCCCCAGCGTGCGCCAGTTCCAGCAGCGCGGGCACTTGTCGCCAGCGGCGGCGCTCACGGCGCAGGCCAGCTCGTCGCCCTGGGCCAGCGTGACCTCGGAGCACACGAAGACCTCGGCCAGGTCCACGCCGGATCCTGCAAGAAGGTCATACTGCGCAGCCGGCAGGGTCAGCTTGGCGCTTGCGGCCTGGGTGGTCTTCTCGCTCACGGCGCCCGCGGCCTGAGCCTCCTCGTAGGCCTTGGTGAAGGCTCCGCGGGCCTCGTTCATGGCCACATAGGTGGCCTCGAGGGCGTCGGCCTCCTCGGCCGTCATGGGCGCCTGGTACCAGTCGAGAAGGGCAGCGTACTTCTGGCCGTCGCGCATGCTGGCGGGCAGGTACTGCATGATCTCGTCGGTGGTGTAGACGAGGATCGGCTGGAAGTCGTGGACCAGCATGGAGAGGATCTGGGCCCACACGGTCTGGGCGCTCCGGCGCTCGGGCGTGGTGGCGCCACCGCAGTACATACGGTCCTTGGTGGCGTTGAGGTAGCCGTTGGAGAGCTCGGTCACGTAGTCGTAGAGCGTGCGGAAGACCACGTTGAAGCGGTAGTCGCCGTAGGCTGCCTCCACGGCCTCGTGCACCTTGCACATATGGGCCAGGGTCACGCGGTCATAGGCCGTGAGCTGGTCCAGCGGCAGGGCGTCGGTCGCGGGGTCGAACTGGCCCTCCAGCTCGCCCAGCAGGAAGCGGAAGGTGTTGCGGACCTTGCGGTAGGCGTCACCCACGTGGGAGAGGATGGTCTCGTCGCAGGGGACGTCGGTGGAGGTATCGACGCTGGCCACCCAGAGGCGCAGGACGTCGGCGCCGCGCTCGTTGCAGACCTTGTTTGGGTCGATGACGTTGCCCAGGGACTTGGACATCTTTCGGCCCTGGCCGTCCAGCGTGAAGCCCTGGCTCACGACGGACTTGTACGGCGCCACGCCATAGGCGCCCACCGAGGTCATGAGGGAGCTCATGAACCAGCCACGGTGCTGGTCGGAGCCCTCGAGGTACATGTCCGCGGGGAACTTGAGGTAGGGGCGGTGCTTGCACACGGCGGTGTGCGAGACGCCGGAGTCCCACCACACGTCCAGGATGTCGGGGTTGGCCTTGAGGTTGTGGCCGCCGCACTTGGGGCACACGCAGGCATCGCCCAGGTAGGAGGCCGGGTCGTCGGTGAACCAGGCGTCCGAGCCCTTGGCGCGGAAGAGCTCGATGACCGCGTCCAGCGTGGCGTCGTTCATCACGGTCTCGCCGCAGTCCTGGCAGGTGTAGGCCGGGATGGGCACGCCCCAGTTGCGCTGGCGGGAGATGCACCAGTCCGGGCGCTGCTCCACCATGGAGCCGATGCGCTTGACGGAGTGGCTGGGGTAGAAGCGGACCTTGCTCAGCTCGGCCGTGGCCTCGCGGCGAAGGCCGGTCTTGTCCATGGACACGAACCACTGGCTGGTGGCACGGAAGATGACGGGCTGCTTGCAGCGCCAGCAGTGGGGGTAGCTGTGGTGGATGTCCTCGTGGAGGATCAGGGTGCCGCGGTCGGCCAGCCACTCGATGATCTTGGGGTTGGCCTCGTTTACCTCCATGCCGGACCAGGGGCCGCCGGTGCCCATGCCGTCGCCCTTGTAGAAGCGGCCGTCGTCGTCCACGGGCATGACGATGGGGATGTTGAAGCGCATGCCGGCGTTGTAGTCGTCCACGCCATGGCCGGGGGCGGTGTGGACCACGCCGGTGCCGTCGTCGAGCGTGACGTAGTCGGCGTAGATGAACTCGCCCTCCACGCCCTGGTCGCCAAAGATTGGCTGCTTGTACTTGTTGTGGCAGAGGTCGACGCCGTTCATGCGCCAGACCTCGCCGTCCGCGCCCTTGGCCAGCTCGTAGGACTCGTAGCCGAACTTGCCGCAGCAGCGCTCGACGAGGGCCTCTGCCATGATCTCCGCACGACCGTCCACGAGGACGGCCACGTAGTCGGCCTCGGGATGCAGGATCACGGCGTCGTCTGCGGGTAGGGTCCAGGGGGTCGTGGTCCAGATGTCCACCCAGAGGCGGTCGGCGTAGGCCTCGAGGCCCGCGGGCACGGTGGTCATCTCGAAGCGCACGAAGATTGCGGGCGACACCTCGTCGCCGTACTCGATCTCCGCCTCGGCCAGGGCCGTGTGGCAGTGGGAGCACCAGTGGACGGGCTTGCGACCGCGGTAGATGGCGCCCTTGTCGAAGATGGCCTTGAAGATCTCCACGTCGGTGGCGTCGTAGTCGTGGGTGTAGGTGAGGTAGGGGTTGTCCCACTCGCCCAGCACGCCCAGGCGCTTGAAGCCCTGGCGCTGGGTGTCCACCTGCTCGACGGCCAGCTTGTTGCAGAGCTCGCGAATCTTGACGGTGGGTAGCTGGTTGAACTTGTCGGTGCCCAGGGTCTCCTCGACCTTGTGCTCGATGGGCTGGCCGTGGCAGTCCCAGCCGGGCACGTAGGGGGTCTGGTAGCCGCGCATGGACCAGTAGCGGTTGATGATGTCCTTGGAGATCTTGTTCTGCGCGTGGCCCAGGTGGATCGGGCCGTTAGCGTAGGGAGGGCCGTCGTGGAGGACGAACTTGTCGTGGCCCTCGTTCTTCTTGAGGAGCTGGCCGTAGACGTCGTTCTGGTTCCAGTTGGCGAGCCGCTTGGGCTCGTTCTGGGCCAGGCTGGCGCGCATGGCAAAGCCCGTGTGCGGCAGGTTCATGGTCTTCTTGTACTCGTTCGCCACCGTGCATCCCTCTCTGGGCCTCGTGTGCGGGCCCGCTTCCGGCGCGATCGGGCCCGGGGCCCGCGCGCCACTCCGTTGGACGCCCATGAAAAAAGCGCCCGCCCCTCCAGCTGGGACGAAGCGCCGCAAGATACGCGCGAAACTTCGCTTGTGAACCACCCAGCGAGCGGAGACCTCCGCCTTACTCGGCTGGCCTGTGTCGGCGGCCACTCCGGCGACGCCTACTTGCCGGGTCGCGGGCGGCGCGGTGGCGCGGGCGCGAGGCGGCTTTGGGGCCGCGGCTCCGGGGTGATCTTCGCCGGGACGCGGTCGCGGGCTCCCACCATCCCCGCTCTCTCGTGGCCGCGCTGCCCCGGGTACTCTCCCCATCACAGCTGTATGGGAGAGGATAGCACGTCGCAGCGCGGCGAACGGCGAGAAGTGCGCGCTCATGGCAGGATTGCGGGGACGGGATGGGAAGGTCGGGACGGTTAGGCCGGTCTAAGCGGGTGGGGCTTCCCGGGGCTAGATTGCCCACGTCCACAGCTGTGGGCAACTGCACGCATCAGGTCTCCAGGTCGCCTGATTGTCGACTTGCCTACGCGCCGAGCTGCGGGCAACTGCGAGATCACGCTGTCTCGACAAGTCCGGAGGGACCTTTACCCCCGCTACAGCCATAGGTAACTCGCTCTGCCCCGCCAGAGAGGGATGGGCTGTCTGATCCAACTTACATGCGGAGGGGCTACGCCAAGCGCAGCCCCTCCGCAGCCATTACTTTGTCACTCCGAGCGACACTTCAACCCGAGCTGCCTGCTCATCCGAGATTCCGGTCCACTCACGAGCAGCAGTTCGCTCAGCGCCCTGCCTCAGGAGGCGCTCGTAGATCTCAGCGGCAGCCGAGGCTCTGCCCTGTGCAATGCCCTGCTCGATGCCCTGTTCGATGCCCTGTTCGATGCCCTGCGCAAGGCTCTTCTCCACAAGTACGCGGCGCTCCTTCTCCTCGTCGTACTCCGTGAGCAGCATGTCCCTCACCTCGCCCTTGTGCTTGAGTAGGTATGAGCTCAGTATACCCCGCGAGATGCACTCATCCACAGCACCGTCCATGGCCTGCTCCGGACTAAGCCCACGCGCCTGACCTGCACGGAACACGGCTATCAGCTCAGCGTACCCGCAGAGCGTCGGGCTCCTTCGCATAAGCTCCACGTTGTGTCCCGCATTGATGTTGATGACATGCGCCGTCCACTCGTAGCCGACCGAGTCGGTGCTGAACGCCTCCGAGAGTCTCATGTCAAACCACTCCGGCTGCTCCTGCCCGCCGTTATAGAGCACATAGTACTGGGGCGCCGGGATTCGCAGCAGCTGCGGGTAGTAGATGCTCTCGTTGGAAAGCCGCGAGATGAGGCCCTCGTACTCGCGCGCAAAGTAGAGCAGCCCTCGAAGGGGCATGTTGGGATTTGGCGTGCTCTGATGCTCAAAGAGCACCAGCTGCTCATGGAAGATCACCGCGACGTCGTTCTTCATGGAGAGATACACGGCGTCCTCGAGCGTAGCCACCTCAAGGGCGTCTACGTCGTCATAGCTCGTATCGAGCACCGCGTTGTAGAGCTCGAGCGCATACTCCAATTTGCGATTGCGCAGGCACGGGCATGTGACAAGAGCTCCGACCCCGCGTGACACGAGCTCCGACCCCGCGTGACACGAGCTCCGACCCCGCGTGACACGAGCTCCGACCCCGCGTGACACGAGCTCCGACCCCCTCCTATACTGGACACAGCACAAACAAGACCCGGGAGGATCCCATGCCCAGCCGTCGCGGTACCACCGACCCCAACCTCAAGTACCTCGAGCTTCTCTCCGAGAAGTTCCCCACCACCCAGTCGGTCTTTACCGAGATCATCAACCTCGAGGCCATCCTCAACCTCCCCAAGGGCACCGAGCACTTCGTCTCGGACATCCACGGCGAGTACGAGGCCTTCGAGCACATCCTCAACAACTGCTCCGGCGTCATCCGCGAGCGCGTCCAGGAGACCTTCCGCCTGGAGCTCACGACCGACGAGCAGGCCGACCTCTGCACCCTCATCTACTACCCCGAGGAGAAGCTCCGCCGCCTCAGGCGCGCCGGCACAGCCACCGACGAGTGGTACGCCATCACCCTCATGCGACTCGTCCGCCTGGCGCGGCGCCTCTCCGGCGGCTACACCCGCTCGAAGGTCCGCAAGGCCATGCCCGTGGAGTACGCCTACATCATCGACGAGCTTCTCCACATCTCGCCCGACGAGCGCGAGCAGCGCCTGGCCTACCACCAGCGCATCATCGACACGATCATCGACACCGGCTCCGCCGACGACTTCATCGTCTCGCTCTCCGCCCTCATCAAGCGCCTGGCCGTGGACCACATGCACGTGGTGGGGGACATCTTCGACCGCGGGCCCCATGCCGACCGCATCCTGGACCGCCTGATGGCCTACCACTCCATCGACGTCCAGTGGGGCAACCACGACATAGTATGGATGGGCGCCGCGGCCGGCTCGCCCGTGTGCCTGGCCGCCGTGATCCGCAACAACGTGCGCTACGAGGCCCTGCAGATCCTGGAGTCGGCTTACGGGATCAGCCTCCGCGAGCTGCAGTCCTTCGCGGAGCGCACCTATTGCACGGACGCGGGCGACGGCGCGGACGGTACTAGCGGCACGCGCGACGGCATGACCCCCATGGAGAAGGCCATCTCGGTGATCATGTTCAAGCTCGAGGGCCAGACCATCATGCGCCACCCCAACTGGCAGATGGACGACCGGCTCCTGCTGGACAAGCTCGACCTCTCGCGCGGCGTGGCCCACGTGGGCGACAGGGACTACGAGCTCACGACCACAGACTTCCCCACCCTCGACCCGGCGGACCCCTACGCCCTCTCGAGCGAGGAGTCCGAGGTCATGGACGACCTCATGTACGCCGTGCGGGCCTCCGACCACCTGAGGCGCCACATCGACTTCCTCTACGAGCACGGCTCGGCCTACCTAGTGTGCAACGACAACCTGCTCTTCCACGCCTGCGTCCCCATGAACGAGGACGGCACCTTCTGTCCGGTGAACCACCAGGGCCACATGCTGGCCGGTCGCGAGTACTACGACTACGCCGACCGCCTGGCCCGTCGCGCCTGGCACAACCATGACCAGGTGTCGCTCGACTGGATGTGGTACCTGTGGTGTGGGCGCTACTCCCCGCTCTCTGGCCGCCTGGTCAAGACCTTCGAGCGCACCTACTTCGTTGACAAGAGCACCTGGGAGGAGCCGAGGGACCCCTACTACTCTCTCACGGACGACCCCGAGGCGTGCAGGCGCGTCCTTGGGGAGTTCGGTCTGGACCCCGAGCGCGGCCACATCATAAACGGCCACACGCCGGTGCACGCCTCGCGCGGGGAGTCGCCCGTGCGTGCGGGCGGGCACCTGGTGGTGATAGACGGCGGCTTCTGCCAGGCCTATCACGCCAAGACGGGCATCGCCGGATACACCCTCATCGCCGACCCGCAGGGCATGCGGATAAAGGCGCACCGGCCCTTCGGGACCATCAGGGACGTGCTGGACCTGAACACAGACATCATGAGCGACGACGACCGCTTCGAGGTGACCACCCAGCCCATCACGGTGGGAGACACGGACACCGGCGCGGAGATCCGCTCCCAGGTGGCCGACCTGCGGGCCCTCCTCGACGCCTACCGCACGGGCGAGCTCCCCGAACGCTCCGTCTAGGGAGAGGGTCGGAGCTTGTGTCACGCGGGGTCGGAGCTGCTGTCACGCTCGAGCCTTCGCGTGACAGCAGCTCCGACCCCGCGTGACACAAGCTCCGACCCCGCGCGACATCCGTCGGCAAAGCCGGTTTGACATACGGGCGTTTGGGTATGCTAGGCACAAAACCCGGGCCACCCGGCCCCAGGCCAAACCGAAAGGCGCCAACAATGGACATGAACGACCAAAAGCGACGGCGGTCGATGCTGCTCTACGTCATCATCGCCATCATCGTCTACCTGGCGGTGAGCAACAACCTCTACCCCAACCTGGTGAGCCAGCAGATCCAGCCCAAGAGCTACACCGAGTTCCTGCAGATGGTGAACGAGGACCAGGTCAAGACCGTCAACCTCGACACCGGGGACAACACGATCACCTTCACCACCGGCGAGGGCGACTCCCAGAAGGTCTACAAGACCACCCAGTTCCCCGACGACTCCAACCTCGTGAGCACCCTCTACGAGCACAACGTGGACATGAACGCCGAGATGCCGGACACCACGTCCACGCTCTGGGTCTACATGCTCATCTCCTACGTGCTCCCCATCGTGATCTTCATGCTCATAGGCTGGTGGCTCAACCGCCAGATGAAGAAGCAGATGGGCGACGACGCGCCCTCCATGAACTTCGGCGGCGGCTTCGGCGGCATGGGCGGCGGCCTGGGCAAGTCCAACGCCAAGGAGGTCAAGGGCGAGGACACGGGCGTCACCTTCAAGGACGTGGCCGGCCAGGACGAGGCCAAGGAGTCCCTGCAGGAGATCGTCCACTTCCTCAAGAACCCCGACAAGTACAACGAGATCGGCGCCAAGTGCCCCCGCGGCGCCCTGCTGGTTGGCCCTCCGGGCACCGGCAAGACCTTGTTGGCCAAGGCCGTGGCCGGCGAGGCGGGCGTGCCCTTCTTCCAGATCTCCGGCTCCGAGTTCGTGGAGATGTTCGTGGGCCGCGGCGCCGCCAAGGTGCGCGACCTCTTCAAGCAGGCCAAGGAGAAGGCCCCCTGCATCGTCTTCATCGACGAGATCGACGCCGTGGGCAAGAAGCGCGACATGTCCATCAACTCCAACGACGAGCGCGAGCAGACCCTGAACCAGCTCCTCTCCGAGATGGACGGCTTCGACAACCACAAGGGCATCGTGGTCCTGGCCGCGACCAACCGACCCGAGACCCTGGACCCCGCACTCCTGCGCCCCGGCCGCTTTGACCGCCGCATCCCCGTGGAGCTCCCCGACCTGACCGGTCGCGAGGCCATCCTCAAGATCCACGCCAACGACGTGAAGATGGAGCCCGGCATCGACCTGGGCGTGATCGCCCGCTCCACCCCCGGTGCCTCCGGCGCCGACCTGGCGAACATCATCAACGAGGCGGCCCTGCGTGCCGTGCGCTTCGGACGTCGCCGCGTGAGCCAGGAGGACCTGGTGGAGTCGGTCGACGTCGTCATCGCCGGCGAGAAGAAGAAGTCCACCGTCCTCTCCGAGCACGAGAAGGAGGTCGTGGCCTACCACGAGACCGGCCACGCCATCGTGGCCGCCATGCAGAAGGGCTCCGCCCCCGTGCAGAAGATCACCATCGTGCCGCGCACCTCGGGCGCCTTGGGCTTTACCATGCAGGTCGAGGAGGACGAGCACTTCCTGCAGACCCGCCAGGAGGCCAAGGACAAGATCGCGGTCCTGTGCGGCGGTCGCGCGGCCGAGGAGCTCATCTTCGGCGAGATGACCACCGGCGCATCCAACGACATCGAGAAGGCCACCCAGATCGCCCGCGCCATGGTCACGCAGTACGGCATGTCCGACAAGTTCGGCATGGTCGCTCTCGGCCAGCAGCGCAGCCGCTACCTGGGCGGCGGCGCCGAGCTCACCTGCTCCGAGGGCACCGCGCAGGAGGTCGACGCCGAGGTCCAGCGGCTCGTGGAGGAGGGCCACCAGCGCGCCCTGACCTGCCTGCGGGACAACCGCTTCAAGCTGCACGAGATCGCCCACTACCTGCAGAAGAAGGAGACCATCACGGGCGAGGAGTTCATGAGGATCCTCGAGCGCGACGACGGCTTCGCCCCCAAGTTCGCGGCCGCCACGTCGCAGCAGTAGGGGCTTGTCCGCACGGTAGGGGCCTCCCCGGTTCCACGGAAGATGAGCTTCGCGAAATCTTCCTTTGGAACCGGGGAGGCCCTTCTCTGTAGATAAGGACCGGCTGGCCCGAAGCGGCGGCGGACTTGGGGGCGAGGACGCCGGGGCGCTGCGCAGGGCCGGATTCGGGCATTAGGGGAGTACCCCTTTGTACCCACTCCTTTGTGCCCACCGCGGTGGAACGCTTAGTCGCGGAAGAGCTGCCAGAAGGCGACCGCGCTGCTGGTCGCGACGTTCAAGGAGTCAACGCCGTGGGCCATGGGGATGATCACGCTCTTGTCGCATGCGGCGATCGTGGCAGGGTCCAGGCCATAGCCCTCGCAGCCGAAGAAGAGCGCGCGCTTCTTGCCCGCTGCACCTGCGGCGCCCGGTCCGCCCTCCACGCGCGACCCGCCCGCGGAGCCCGCGACACCCTCGAATGACGGGTCGTCGATGGCCACCGCATCCTCGCGCAGAGCCAGCGCCAGGCACTCGAAGCCCCGCTCGTGGAGAAGGTCGACCACCCCGCGCGGCCACTCCCCCGCCCCGGCGCGGGCCCAAGGCACCTTGAGGACGCAGCCCATGGAGGTCCGGCACGCCCTTCTCTGCAGGGGGTCAGCGCAGCGCGGCGAGACCACGACCGCGTCTGCCCCCAGGGCGGCGGCGTTCCTGAAGGCGGCACCCACGTTGGTCACGTCCACGAGCCCCTCGAGCAGGGCCACGTGGCGCGCGCCGTCGAGCACCTCCCCCACCGTGCGCTCGCGCGGCCGCCGCATGGCCGCGAGGAAGCCCCGCGTGACGTTGAAGCCGGCCAGGCGGCTCAGCTCCTCGCGCGCCAGCACGAAGACCGGAGCCGACCCCTGTCCGTGCGCATCGAGCAGGTCCTGGGCCACCTGGGCGTGCAGGTCGTCCACCAGGAGCGACTCCGCGACCACGCCCTCGGCGAGCGCGACCTCCACCACCAGCCGCGACTCGGCCACGAAGAGAGCCTGCTCGGGGTGGAGCGAGCTTCTCAGCTGGTGCTCCGTGAGCCGCGCGTACACGTCGAGCCGGGGGTCATCCAGGGCGTCCAGCCGTGCGATTGTCATGGAAAGCTCCCCTCCCGTTCGCGATGCGCGCCCGCGCGCCACTCCTGAGGTACGATACCCCAATGGACACCACGCCGCCGCGCGCCATCGCGCACCACCCGCAGCGCGGCCCAGAGATAGAGGTAGCTCAAACATGGCAATGCTCAGCAAGAACGATGCCCCCAAGCACGCGCCGAAGCACGCCGCGCCCAAGGGCTCCAAGAAGGTAATCGAGAACACCACCAAGGTGGCCAAGGACGCAAAGCCCAAGAAGAAGCATGCCGCGGAGACCGTGACCACCGCTAAGCCCGTCGTGCCCGTCGTCCCCGCCGCGACCGTGGCGGATGTGGCCCCCGCCCCCAAGCGCAAGCGCCACCTCTGGGTCATCCCCGTAGTGGCCGCCGGCATCCTGGGCGCCGCGTACCTGGGTGGCGTCGCGTACTTCTCGAACACCTTCCTCCCCGGGACCACCGTGGACGGCACGTCCGTCTCGCTCAAGTCCACCGAGGCTCTGGCCGCCCTCAAGAGCTCCACCTACGACGACTACGAGATCCGCGTGCAGGGCGAGGGGCTCGACACGACCGTGAGGGCCGCCGACATAGACCTCGCCTTCGACGGGTCGGGCTACGCCGCGCGGGCCATGGCCTCCATCGACCCCTGGGCCTGGCCGCTCGAGATCTCGTCCACACGGGCGCTCACCGTGGGCCCCGTGGTGACCTACGACCACGACAAGCTCGTCCAGGTCATCCAGACCGCCATCGACGCCGCAGACGCCGCGGCCGACGAGGCGGGCAAGACCTCCATCGCCTTCGACGCCACGGCCGGGCAGTACACGGCCTCCTCGGCAGCCCTCACCGAACACCTGGACGCGGGCCTCGTGGCCGACACCGTGGCCACGCACTTTGCCACGCTGGACGAGGTGGCCGAGGTCGGCGCCGACTGCGTGACCGGCGAGTCCGACGTCCGCGCCGCCCTCAACCAGGCCAACACCTACGTGGCCTCCACCATCGACGTGACCCTCGGCGGCGAGCACGTGACCGACGTGACGGCCGAGCAGATAGCCGGCTGGGTGAAGATCGGCGACGACCTGAGCGTGTCCCTCGACACCGCCGCCATCGAGGACTGGTGCCACGGCGAGCTCTCCGACATGACGGACAGCTACCAGACCGAGCGCACCTACACCCGCCCCGACAACGTGGAGGAGACCGTGACGGGCGGCCGCGGCGTGTACGGCTGGATCATCGACGGCACGACGGCCGCGACCCAGATCGAGGAGGCCCTGGCCACCGGCCAGCCCTCCACGCTCGACCTCCCCACCAAGAAGCAGGCCGAGACCTACAACCCAGGCGGCCAGGACTGGGGCGACCGCTACATCGACGTGGACATCTCCGACCAGCACGCGGTCTTCTTCGACGGCGGCCAGGTGATCTGGGAGGCCGATGTGGTGACGGGCCTGCCGGCCGAGAACCGCGACACCCCGCAGGGGGTCTGGACCATCACCGAGAAGCGCACCGATGCCAACCTCAAGGGCCCGGTGGACCCCGAGACGAACGAGCCCGAGTGGGACTCCCACGTGGACTTCTGGATGGGCATCGTGGGCACGGCCGTGGGCTTCCACAACGCGCCCTGGCGGTCGGCCTTCGGCGGCACCATCTACCAGTGGAACGGCAGCCACGGCTGCATCAACCTGAGCTACGAGAAGGGCGAGGCCCTCTACAACCTCTGCAAGGTGGGCGACGTCGTGGTGGTTCACGAATAGCAATGGGGGTCTGGTTCACGAATAGCAATGGGGGTCGGAGCTCGTGTCACGGGGGGTCGGAGCTGCTGTCACGCTCGCGTGGCGTGACAGCAGCTCCGACCCCCCGTGACACGAGCTCCGACCCCGGGCCAACCACCTAGCGGCGACGGCCCCGACGGGGCTGGGGCATGCCCATGCCGCCACCCATGCCGCCGCCGTACTGGCGCATCATGGCCTGCATCTGCCGCGAGGCCTTCTTGTTGCCGCCCTTCATGGCACCGCGCATGGACTTCATCATCTTGGCGATCTCTTCGTACTGCTTGATGAGCTGGTTGACCTCCTGCACGGTGTGGCCCGAGCCTTGGGCGATGCGGCGGCGACGCTGGCCGTTGATGATCTTGGGCCTGGCGCGCTCCTCCTTGGTCATCGACTGGATGATGGACTCCACCTGCTTGAGGGCCTTCTCGTCGTTGATGCCGCCCTGCTGCGCGAGGGCGCGCTCGCCGCCCGGCAGCGCCCCGATGATCTTGGTCAGGCCACCCATCTTGCGGACCTGCTGCATCTGGGCCAGGAGGTCGTCCATGGTGAAGCCCTCGTTGAGCATGCGCTCGGCGGCTTCCATCTGCTCCTGGTCGGCCACCTTCTGGGCCTGCTCGATGAAGCTCACCACGTCGCCCATGCCCAGGATGCGCTTGGCCATGCGGTCGGGATGGAAGACCTCGAGCGAGTCGGGCTTCTCGCCCATGGACACGAACTTGATGGGCTTGCCCGTGACGGCGCGGACCGAGAGGGCGCCGCCGCCACGCGCGTCGCCGTCCAGCTTGGACATGATCACGCCGTCGAAGTCCGTGCGGTTGGCGAACTCCGTTACCACGTTGACGATGTCCTGGCCGGTCATGGCATCCACGACCATGAGGATCTGGTCGGGGCGCACGGCCTCCTTGATGGCCACGGCCTCCTGCATCATCTCCTCGTCGATCTGCAGGCGGCCGGCCGTGTCCACGATCACGATGTCGCACATGCGGTCCACGGCGGCCTGGATGGACTCGCGCGCCACCTTGACGGCGTCCTTGCCGTCGCCGCGGTACACGGGCACGCCGATCTCCCCGCCCAGGGTCTGGAGCTGGTCGGCAGCGGCCGGGCGGTGGGTGTCGCAGGCGGCGAGGAGCGGCGCGTGCTTCTGGCCCTTGAGGAGGTAGGCCAGCTTGGCCGCGGCGGTCGTCTTGCCCGAGCCCTGCAGGCCCACGAGCATGATCACGTTGGGCGTGCGGTTCTGGGCCAGGACCAGCTTGGACTCGGTGGAGCCCAGGAGCTCGGTGAGCTCGTCCAGCACGACCCTGACCACGTTCTGGGCGGGCGAGAGCGACTGCAGGACCTCGGCCGTGAGGCACTTCTCCTTGCAGCGGGCCACGAAGTCCTTGACCACGCGGTAGTTGACGTCGGCCTCCAGGAGGGCCATCCGCACCTCGCGCATGGCGGAGTTGATGTCGTCCTCCGTGAGGCGGCCCTTGCTGCCGAGCTTGGCGAAGGTGTCCTGGAGGCGCTCGCTCAGGCTGTTGAACATGTGCTACTTCCCCTCCTCGCCCACGAGCGCGCGGCAGAAGTCCAGCGCGTCGAAGGACTGCAGGTCGTCGATGGACTCGCCCACGCCGATGCGATAGATGGGCAGGCCCAGCTGGCTGGATATGGCGATGGCGATGCCGCCCTTGGCGGTGCCGTCGAGCTTGGTGACGATAAGGCCGTCCAGGTCCAGGGCGTCGTTGAACTCCTTGGCCTGGTTGAGGCCGTTCTGGCCGGTGGTGGCGTCGATCACGAGGACCACGGAGACGGGGTACTTGTCGGCGCAGCGCTTGCGCGTGACGTTCACGACCTTGGCCAGCTCGCGCATGAGGTCGGAGCTGGTGTGGAGGCGGCCCGCCGTGTCGATGAGGACGAGCTCGCTCCCGCGCCTCTCGGCCTCGTCGATCACGTCGTAGCAGACGCTCGCCGGGTCCGCGCCGCGGCTGCGGGTGACCACGTCCACATCGGCCCGCTGGCCCCAGACCTCCAGCTGCTCGATGGCTGCCGCGCGGAAGGTATCGGCCCCGCCGATGAGGCAGCGGATGCCGTCGTCCTTGGCGCGACCGGCCAGCTTGCCCACGGTGGTCGTCTTGCCGGCGCCGTTGATGCCCACGAAGAGCACGCAGGAAGGCAGGCTGGTAAAGGGGTCGCGGCCGGGCGCCGTGAACTCCTGGGCCAGACGCTCGGCCAGGGCCTTGCGGATCTGCGGGGCGCGCGTGAGGTTCTCGCGGGCGGCCTGCTCGCGCAGGTCGTCCACCACACGCAGGGCCACCTCGCCACCCATGTCGCCCATCACGAGAGTGTCCTCGAGGTCCTGCCACCAGTCCTCGTCCACCTCGCCGCCCATGTAGAAGATCTCGTTTATGGCCTCGCGAGACCGCGAGAGGCCGCGCTTGAGGCTGTCGAAGAAGCCCATCAGGCGTCCACCACCCTTCCCGTGGCATGGTCGAGGCGCTGGCTCACCACGTGGCTCACGCCGTCGGCCTGCATAGATACCCCGTAGAGCACGTCCGCCTGCTCCATCGTGCGCCTCTGGTGGGAGATCACGATGAGCTGGGTGGACTCCTTGAGCTGCTCGATGGCATCGAGCAGGCGCGAGAGGTTGGAGTCGTCGAGGGCGGCCTCAACCTCGTCGAACACGTAGAACGGCACCGTGCGCGTGCGGTACACGGCAAAGAGAAGGGCAAGGGCCGTGAGGGACCGCTCGCCGCCGCTCATGAGCGTCATCTTCTGGATCTTCTTGCCGCGCGGCTGGGCCACGACCTCCACGCCCGTCTCGGACAGGTGCTCGGGATCCGTGAGCTCCAGGTGGGCCTGGCCGCCCGGGAAGAGCATGGAGAAGATCTCCGAGAAGTTCTTGTTCACCCGCTCGAAGACCGTGACGAAGCGCGTGCGCATCTTGCGATCGATGGCGGAGGTGATCTTGCGCAGGGCCACCCGGGCCCGCTCCAGGTCCTCCACCTGGCCGGCGATGTAGTCTGCCCGCTCCTTGAGGCGGTCGTACTCGTCCATGGCCACCTCGTTCACGGGACCGATGGAGTCCATCTGGCGGCGGAGGTCGGCGGCCAGGCGCTCGGAGCGCTCGCGGTCGTCGGGCGCGGGGAGCTGGAGGGCCTCGTCGAGCACGGCACCCGTGGCCACGATGCGCTCCACCGCGGCCTGGACCTGGGCCTCCAAGCGGCCCATGTCCACCTTGACGGCGTTTGCCGCGGACTTTGCTTCGTCGAGCTCCTTTGTGGCGGCGTCGCGGGCGTCCTTCGCCTCGCCGATCGTGCGCTTGAGGGAGTCCGAGTCCGCCTCGGCCAGGCTGGCCCGGTCCTTGAGGCGGGCCGCCCACTCCTGGGCGCGGGTGCGGATGGCGTCGTAGCGCGCGTGGAGGGGGTCCACGCGCAGGCGGACCACGTCGAGCGCGCGGGCGGACTGCTGGGTCTGCTCTATGCGCTGGTCCAGGTCGCGGACGTTGCGCGAGAGGTCCCGCTCGCGGCGCTCCAGGTTCTGGCGGCGCTCCCCCGTCATGGCCAGCTGGATGCGGCCGTCGGAGAGGTCGTGGGAGGCCTTGCCCTGGGCGTGGATGGCGTCCTCGTGCTGGGCCCGCACGTCCTCCAGCTGGTGGGCCAGCTCCTCGGCGCGGGCAGTGGCTGCCTTGGCGGCTGCCCGGTGGCCCTCCACCTGACCGCGGGCCCGCTCGGCCTTCTGGGCCGCAGAGGCGCGCGACCGGGTGACCTGCTCGCGCTCGGAGGTGGCCGAGCTCAGCTGGCCCTCCAGCCGGCCCGACTCGCTGGTCACGGAGCTGAGCTCGCCCTGGAGGCGCGCTGCCTCGCCCTTGGCCTGGGCCGCGGCGTCGCGGGCGGCGTTAAGGGCGCCCTCGGCGGCGGCCACGGCGGCACCGGCCTCCTCGAGCGCCTCGCGCTCCCCCGCAAGGCCCGCCTCCAGGGCGCGGATGCGACGCTTGCGCTCGAGGGCGCCCCTCTCGTTCGTGGGGGTGGAGCCCACGACCACGCGGCCGTCGGGAAGGACGGTCGAGCCGTCGGCCGCCACGTAGGTGAGGGCGGGGGCCTGGGCATGGGCGGCCACGGCTTCGGCCACCGTGGCGACCAGGCGCACGTCGCCCAGAAGGGCCTCGATCAGGGGGCGGGACTCCTCGTCCACCCGCAGGCGGGCCACCAGGGACGCACCGGGCGCCCCTTCCACGACGGCCCTTGCCGGTGCCGCCTGCGACACGACGACCGCCCGGCCGCCCTTGCGCGCTAGCCTGAGCGCGCCTTGGGCTAGCTCTGCGGCATCCGCGTCCGAGGCCACCACGAAGGCGGCCAGGTCGTCTCCCAGGAGGCGCTCCACCAAGGGCTCCACCTCGGGGTCCGCGTCCACCAGGTCCGCCACGCGGCAGACCACGCGACCCTGGGCCTCGGGGCTCTTGGCCACGGCGGCCACGAGGGGCGAGGCCTTCTCGACGTCCGCGTCCACGGACCGCAGGGCCTTGAGGGTGGCCTCGGAGCCGTTGAGGCGCGAGCGGGCGTCCTGCTCGGCGCGCCGGGCGTCGCGGAGGGCCGCCTGGAGCTCGGGCACCTTGGCCTGGGCATCGTCCGCGGCGGCCCGCGCGGTGGAGAGAAGGTCGTCCAGCTCCTCGCGGCGGCGCTCGCGCGCGGCCAGGGCCGCCTGGGCGGTCTCGGCCTGCTCGTCTATCTGGCGCAGGCGCGAGGCGTACATCTGGTCCTCGACCTCGGCGTTCTTCACCTGCTCCTCGAGGCGGGCGTAGGCCAGGGTCTCGCGGTCGGACTCGTCGCGGGCCGCGCGCTCCGCCTTCTGGAGCCGGTCGAGCTCGGCGTCGAGCCTGCGCCGGGCGTCCACGGCCTCGCGGCTCGCGCGGGAGAGCTCCTCCACGCGGCCCTTGAGCTCGCCCTCGCGCGCCCGGGACTCTGCCAGCTGGTCGGCCACGCGGTCGTGGTCGCGCTGGGCGTCCGTGCGCTGCTTGCGCATGGTGGAGAGGCTCATCCGCATGTCGGAGAGCCGGGAGACCATGTTCTTGCCCTTCTCCTCCAGGAGGCGCATGTCGGAGTCCATGCGGCCGAGCACGTCCTGCATGTGGCGGCGCTGCTCGCCCAGGTCCCCCACGAAGAGGCCCTTCTGCTCCAGGAGGGACTGGAGCTTCTCCAGCTCGCGGGACTTCTCGTCCAGGCGGTACTGGGCGAGCTCCACCGCGGCCTCGGCCTCGCGGCCCCGCACGGAGAGGCGGCCGTACTGGTCCTGGAGCTGGCGGAGGTCGTCCACGGCCAGCTGGGTCGTGACCTCCTTGAGCTGGCGCTCCAGGTCGTGGGCCCGACGGGCCTTGTCCACCTGGCGCTCCAGGGGCTTGAGCTGGCGGTTTATCTCGCGCTGGAGGACCTTGGCACGGGCCAGGTTCTCGTCCATGCCCTTGAGCTTGCGCTCGGAGCGCTCCTTGCGGCGGCGGTGCTTGGAGATGCCGGCCGCCTCCTCCACGAGCTCGCGGCGCTCCTCGGGGCGGCTCTGGAGGATGGAGTCCAGCTTGCCCTGGGAGATGATGGAGTGGGTCTCCTTGCCCAGGCCAGAGTCGTGCAGGATGTCCTGCACGTCCAGGAGGCGGCTGGGGGCGCCGTTGATGAGGTACTCGGACTCGCCCGAGCGGTACATCCGGCGGGTGATGGCCACCTCGGCGAAGTCGATGGGGAGGGTGTGGTCAGTGTTGTCGAGCACGAGGGTGACCTCGGCCACGCCCACGGCCCCGCGGGCGGTGGAGCCCGAGAAGATCACGTCCTCCATGGACTGGCCGCGCAGCATCTTCGCGCTCTGCTCGCCCAGGACCCAGAGGATGGCGTCCGACACGTTGGACTTGCCCGAGCCGTTGGGGCCCACGACCACGGTGAGGCCGGGGTCGAAGACCATGACGGTGCGGTCGGCGAAGGACTTGAAGCCCTTGAGGGTGAGCGACTTGAGGTACACGGCGCCCGCCTAGAGGGAGTCTGTGGTGGACGGCTGGGCCGCCACCTCGCCGTCGGGCCCCACCCGGAGCCTGCCGTGGTCGGTCTGCTGGGCCAGCATGTGGTGGACGTCGCCCAGGCCCTGAGCGGAGCCCTCGCCCATGCGACGCAGGGCGTCCTCTGCGGCCGCGGCCTCGGAGGCCTTCTTTGACGAGCCGGTGCCACGGCCCACGCGGATGTGGTCCACGAGGACCACGCTGGTGAAGGTGGGGTCGTGTGCGGGGCCGGCCTCGGACACCAGCTTGTACTCGGGGGCGCAGTGGAGGTCGCGCTGGGTGACCTCCTGGAGGCGGGACTTGGGGCTTATGGGCTTGACGGCCAGGGAGGGCGTCACATAGGGGTCGAGCGTGCGTACCACGAACTCGTGGGTGACCCTGTATCCCGCATCCAGGTAGAGGGCGCCCACGATTGACTCGTAGACGTTCTCGAGCGCGGAGTGCATGCCGCGCGCGCCGGTGCCGCGCTCGGACTCGCCCATGAGGATGAGGGGACCTATGCCCAGGGAGTCCGCCACCTTGGAGAGGGTCTCGCCCGACACGAGCGAGACCTTGAGGCGCGTGAGGGCGCCCTCGTCCATGGCAGGGAAGCGCTCGTAGAGGTCGGTGGCCACGATCGCGCCCAGGATGGAGTCGCCCAGGAACTCGAGGCGCTCGTAGGAGGCCGAGACGGGCTTGCCCTCCACGGCAGACGGGTGCGTGAGGGCGCTCTCTATGAGGCTCTTGTCGGCGAACTGGTGGCCGCAGATCCGCTCGACCTCGGCCACCGCCTGGTGCATCTTCAAGGTATCGTGCCGCCTAACCCTAGCGGGCAGCCATGATGCCGTCGACGGCGTCGCGCACGGTCACGATCTTCTCGAGGGCCTCGTCGTCGAAGGTGAGGTCGAACTCGTCCTCGAGGGCGGTCACGAGCTCCAGAAGGTCGAACGAGTCCGCGCCCAGGTCCTTGAAGTTGGTGTCCTCGGCAAGCTCGGTGCCCTCCGGCACCTCCAGCGTCTCGTTGACGACGTCCAGCACCTTGGCGAGCGTCTCCTCGCGATCCATGGCTTCCTCCATCCCCGGCCTGGTGGCCGTCATGCCCACAGGCCCGCGACCGGCCCAGCGCCCGCCACGGTCCCACTCGTATACCAGCTGATTCTACCCGTTAGGCCCCGGCCTCGCAGGCCTGGGCGATCTTGTCCACGAGCTCGCCGCGAACCGCCGCGGCCGCAGCGAGCGTGCCGTTCTTTACCGCCTCGGCCGACGTGTTGCCATGGCCCTTGACCACGGGGGCCTTGAGGCCCAGGAGGATCGCACCACCATAGGCGTCGCCCGAGATCTCGCCCACCACGGACTTGAGCGGCCCCACGAGCAGGCCCGCCCCCACCTTGGCCTTGAGGGAGCCGGCGGCCGCGGCCTTGAGGCGGTCCTTGATGAAGCGCCCCGTGCCCTCGATGGTCTTTATCGCCACGTTGCCCGTAAAGCCGTCGGCCACGATCACGTCGAAGGAGTCGCCCAGGAGGTCGGTGCCCTCGGCGTTGCCCACGAAGCCGCAGTCGCCGGCCGCGAGCGCCGCATGGTAGGCCAGGGCCAGCTCGGAGCCCTTGGTCTCCTCCGCGCCGTTGCAGAGGAGGCCCACCCGCGGATCCTCCACCCCCAGCGCCACCTGGGCGTAGGCGCGCCCCATGTGGGCGAACTGGACCATGACCTCGGGCTTCACGTCGGCGTTTGCCCCCATGTCCAGGAAGACCGTCTTGTGGTCGCCGGGACCCGGGAAGGGCAGGGAGAGCGCCGGGCGCTTGATGCCCTTGATGCGGCCCACGCCAAAGGTCGCGGCAGTGAGGACGGCACCCGTGGAGCCTGCGGAGAAGAGCCCGTCGGCCTGGCCCGAGCGCACCGCGGCGGCGGCCCGCACGATCGAGGCGTCCTTCTTCTGGCGGACGGCGTTTGCCGGGTGCTCCGACATGGTGATGACCTGGGTGGTAACGAGCGGCTGGATGCGGTCGGACTCCTTGACGGCGGCGGTCACGGCCGACTCGTCGCCGGCAAGAAGGACGGTGAGGTCGGGGTCGGCCGCGAGAGCCAGCTTGACGCCCTCGACGATGACGGAGGGGTCCTTGTCGGAGCCCATCGCGTCGACGCAGATCGTGGTCATGAGTCCTCCAATGCTTGGTAGGGCCCGGTGCCAGCGGGGCCGGGCGCGTGGTGTGTAGATTGCGGTTGGGTTCCATTATGCCCCAATGCCGGCGCGCAGCGGGTGCGGGGTGGAGGCGCGGGGGTGCGGGGCACTGCGGGGACGGTCGCTCGCACCCGCACCGCGCACGCATCGCACGCAAAAGAGAGGGCCGACCCTCTGCGGGACGGCCCTCTCTGGCTGGCTCGTGCAAACGAGGTGCAAACGGGTGCCGAGGCTACTCGGTGACGACGACCTCACGGTCCTTGTAGTAGCCGCAGTTGGGGCACACGTGGTGCGGCAGCTTGGGGGCGCCGCAGCGCGGGCACACGGAACGACCCGGCATCTCGACCTTGCTGTTCGCCGAACGGCGGCTGTGGGTGGCGCCGCGACCCTTCTTTTGCTTAGGAACTGCCATCTTGAACCTCTCAGACTCTACTCGCGCCCGCGCGAACCGGGCGTGGGCCTACCTCCAAAAATCATGCAAGGGCTACTATACCACGCAGTCCACAAAAAGCACCCCAATCAAAGGATTTTCACGCGGCGGGCGAAAAGTCGAGGCTCAGGCGCAAAGCCGCGGGCCGGACTCCGCGGGCGTGCCCCGCCCTGCACGCCTCGAGTGCCCTAGTCGTCCAGCTTGAGGTCCTTGAGGGCCGAGAAGGGACTCGTGCCCATGCGCTCCAGGCGGATCTGCTCCGCGTGGCCGCAGTCCTCCTCGTTGAGGTTGGCGCCGCAGACCGGGCAGAGCCCCTTGCAGTCGGGCTTGCACAGGACCACGAAGGGCGTCTCCATCACGAGCGTGGTCTGGAGGGCAAGCGACAGGTCCAGCGTGCCGTCGGGGTTGACCAGCTGGAAGTCGATGTCGTCCTCGTCGTCCTCGTCCTTGTCGCCGGCGGATCCAGCGGGCTCCTCGAAGAGGTAGTACTCGTCCACCTCGCCGTCGATGTCGAACTCCGCGCGCTCCAGGCAGCGGTCGCACACGCCCACGACGTGCGTGCTCAGCATGCCCGTGACGAGGATGCCCTCGCCGGCGTTGGTGAGCACGAGGTCGTAGTCGATGCCCTCGGGCAGCTCGAAGTCATGGTCGCCCAGCGAGTAGGCCCTCTCGTCCAGGTGGCCCGCACAGGGCAGGGTGTCGCCCGGGTTGGCAAGCCTATCGTCGAGCGCGAAGATCACAGGCTGCATCATGCGCTACCACGGCACGTTGTTCGTGGTGTTGCGGGGACCGGAGTTCTCGTCCAGGGTCTGGCGCACGCGCGAGACGGAGCTGCTCAGCGACTTGAGGTTCTCCTCCAGGTGCGCCAGGACCGTGTCGGCGTACTCCTCCGCGTTGTAGCGGGTGTCGCGCTCATACTGGTCGGCCTTGTCGCGCGTGGCGTCGGCCTGCTGCTGGGCCAGGCGCACGATCTCCTGGTCGCCCGCGAGGATCATGGCCTGCTGCTGGGCGTCGGCGATGATGCTGTCGGCCTGCTGCTGGGCGCGGTCGAGCGTCTCCTGCTCCTCCTTGAGGATGCGACGCGCGTCCGCGAACTCCTGGGGGAAGACGCGACGGATCTCGTCGAGGATCTCGTAGACGTCCTGCGAGTCGACGATCTTCTTCTGGCCGCCACCGCCAAAGGGCGACTTGGCCTCCGTGACCATCTGCTCGAGCTCGTCGATTAGGTTCTCCAACTCCTCGCCTGGCTGCATCCAGGTCTCCTTTCGTAACGGCTGCGCAAACGGACGCGCTGCCGCCCCCGATGCCCATTCGTGTAGAGAATACCAGATTGGGACGGCGCGGCCTGCAAAAACGCAGTCTGTGCACGCATATGCCAGCAAGCGGGTGGCGAAAGGCGGAATCGGGAGGGCCGGCGCTAATGGCGGAAGGCGGCACCGGCGCTCGCACGGGCAACAAGGCCCCGTTGCCGGGGGATCTTGGGTGCGGCGTCTCGAGCCGGGCGTCTCGGGTGCGGCGTCTCGGGCTGGGCGTCTCGGGTGCGGCCCTCTAGCCCTCGTACCTCTCCGCGTAGTGCTCGCGTAGGCAGCGCTCCACGTTGGGCGGCACGAGGAAGCTCACGTCGGACCCCATGCTGGCGATCTCGCGCACCACCGAAGACGACACGAAGCCGTAGTCCGTGCCCGACATGACGAAGACGGACTCCAGGTCGGGGTCCAGGTGGCTGTTGAGCCCGGCCTGCTGGAGCTCGTACTCGAAGTCCGTCATGGCGCGCAGGCCCTTGACCACGCCGCCCGCGCCGTGCTGGCGGCAGAAGTCCACGAGGAGGCCGGTGAAGGGTATGACCTCGATGTCGGAGAGGCCCTCGAGCTCGAGCGCCTCGCGCAGCATGCCGGTGCGCTCCTCGAGCGAGAAGGTCGTCCCGTGGGCGTGCTTGTTCACACTGGCGGCCACGGCGACCGTGACCTTGGGGAAGAGCCGCGAGGCCCGCCGGATCACGTCTATGTGGCCCAAGGTGACGGGGTCGAAGGTCCCCGGCACCACCACGTGCGTCACGCGCTCACTGCCCATCCGCTGCCTCCCCTCCCCCGTAGACCGCAAGGTCCACGCAGGTGATCCCGTGCTTCTTTGTCCTGGCGGGCGCCAGGCCCGCGACGGCCAGGCCCGGGGCCTCCGCCGCGCGCTCGTAGCACACCACGCAGCCAGGGGCCAGCTGTCCCGAGGCTGCGAGGCCCGCGACCACGGACGATACCACGTCTGCGCCCATGGCGTAGGGCGGGTCGAGGAAGACCACGTGGAAGGGGGCACCGGGCAGGCCGGACGTGGCCAGGCGCAGGGCGTCGCCGCGCACCACCTGCGTGCGGTCGAGGGCGCCCAGGGCCTTGCAGTTGCGGCGCACTCGGGCGGCCGCGCCCCTGTCGGCATCCACGAATGTGCAGGTGGCGGCCCCGCGGGAAAGGAGCTCGAGCCCCATGGCGCCCGAGCCGGCAAAGGCGTCGAGCACGTGGGCGCCCGCCAGGTCCAGGCCGCGCGCCGAGAGGATCATGGAGGCGATGGACTCCCGCATGCGGTCCGTGGTGGGCCGCGTGACGGAGCGCCCGTCCGGCGCCTCCAGCTGCCTGCCGCGCCACTCCCCGCCAACGATCCTCATGCCCTCTCCTCTCCTCACGCCGTCTGGGGTCGGAGCTCGTGTCACGCGGGGTCGGAGTTGCTGTCACGCTCGCCGAGCGCGTGCCATGGGGCGTGACACGAGCTCCGACCCCGCGTGACAGCAACTCCGACCCCAGGCGTCACGGGCGTCACGCACGCTCGAGCTCGTCGAAGTATGCCCCAAAGCGGTCGCGCACCTCAAGGGCGCACGTGATGTGCTCCGGCCGTGCGAGCCCCGGGTCGCCCGCCGTGATGGCCCGCGCATCGTCGTGCGCCCACTGCACCAGGTCCTTGTCAGCATCCAGGTCAGCCACGACCAACGGCACCGACCCGCTCTGCCTGTAGCCCAGCACCTCGCCCTCCCGGCGTAGCTTGAGGTCGAGCTCCGCGAGCTCGAAGCCGTCGGTCGTGCGCTCGAGCGCGGCCAGGCGCTGGCGGGCCGGCGAGTCCTTCCTTGCCGCGCACTCCAGCCACACCGTGCCCGCCGCGTCGCCCCTGCCCACGCGTCCGCGCAGCTGATGTAGGGTGGCCAGGCCAAAGCGGTCCGCGTCGCGCACCAGCATGGCCGTGGCGTTGGGCACGTCCACGCCCACCTCGATCACGGTCGTGCACACGAGGACCCGCACGCGCCCGGCACGGAAGTCGTCCATCACGGAGTCCTTGTCGGCAGCTCCCATCCGCCCGGTGAGGAGCGCGCAGCGCACGTCCGGCAGGAGCCGGCCCACCTCCTCGAGCGTCCGCGTGGCAGAGTGGGGCTTGGCGGCGCCGGACTTGACCGAGTCGGGCACGTCGTCGAGGTCAGCACCGTCGTCGGCGTCATCCACGAGGGGGCAGACCACGTAGGCCTGGTACCCCGCGTCGAGCGCCTCGCGGATGCCACCCCAGGCGAGGTCCAGGTTCTCGGGCGCGAGCACGTGGGTCTCCACGCCTGCCCCGGCGCGCGGGCGGTGGCGGATGCGGGAGACCTCTACGTCGCCGTAGAGCGAGAGGGCCAGCGTGCGCGGGATGGGCGTGGCCGTCATGGCCAGGAGGTCCGCCCCCGCCCCCTTGCGGCGCAGGGCCGCGCGCTGGTCCACGCCAAAGCGGTGCTGCTCGTCGATGACCACGAGCGAGAGGGCCGAGAAGTCCATGTCGTCCCCGAGGACCGCCGTGGTGCCGAAGACCACCGTGAGCTCGCCTCGGGCCAGGGCGGAGGAGGTGAGGGCGCGCTCGTCGGACGGCGTGGCGCCCGTGACGAGCGCCCAGCGCACGTACGCGCGGGTGAGGAGGGGACCGACCTTCTCCGCGTACTGGCGCGCCAGGACCGAGGTGGGCGCCATGACGGCTGCCTGGGTCCCGGTGTCGGCCACCGCCGCCAAGGCCACGGCCGCCACGGCGGTCTTCCCGGTGCCGACGTCGCCCAGGAGCAGGCGGTTCATCACGTGGGGCGAGGCCATGTCGGCCAGGATCTCCCGGCAGGCGGCCTCCTGCTCGTCGGTGAGCGAGAAAGGCAGCGCCGCACGGAGGGCCTCCACGTGGGGGCCGTCCGTCACATGGGCCGTGGGCACGACGTCCGCGAGCTCGATCGTGCGGCGCGAGAGAAGGGCCAGCTGCAGGGCCAGGAGCTCGTCGTAGGCCAGGCGGCGGCGGGCGTCCTCGGCCGCGGCGGGCGTGGGCGGGAAGTGGACCTCGCGCAGGGCCCGACCCTCGCCCATAAGGCGGCGGCGCGCCACGAGGGGCGCCGGCACCCAGTCCGCGACGTCGCCCAGGTCGCCGAGCGCCGTGCTCACGTAGCGGCGCATCATGCCGTCCGACACACCCTCGGTGAGCGGGTAGTGGGGCAGGACGCGGGCATAGCGGCCCTCGCGGGCAGCCTTGGCGTCGAGGACCTCCAGGTAGGGGCCGCGCATCTGCTTGAAGCCATAGGCGAAGGTCACCTTGCCGGAGAGCGCCACCACGTCGCCGGGGTGGACCTTGTCGGCGAGCCAGGGCTGGCGGAAGAAGGACGCCTCTATCACGCCGGTCTCGTCGAAGGCGTAGACCTCCACTACCTGCATGCGGGGGCGGGGGCGCTTGAGGAGGACCTTGTCGACCGTGACCTTGAGGGTGGCCTCGGAGCCCACGTCCGCCATGGCCACCGTGGTGGGGTGGGAGAAGTCGTCGTAGCGGCGCGGCACGTGGAGCAGGAGGTCGCGCACGCGCCGGATGCCCATGCGGGCGAGCGCCTCGGCCCGGGCGCCCTTGACGAAGCGCACCCGCTCCACAGAGTCCGAGAGGGCGCAGGTCCGCTGCACCCTCTCGCTTGCCGCTCCTATGTTCGGGCGCGTGCCCATCCTATGGCAGCTCCTCCGTTGCCTCCCGCCTGCCGGCGTCAAAGCGTGACACAAGCTCCGACCCCGCGTGACACGAGCTCCGACCCCGCTGTCACGCGCTACTCGAGGGAGAAGATCACGGGGTAGAGGGGCTGCTCGCCGCGGTGCGGGTTGAGCTCCAGGTCGGGCTGGGCCTCGGCGATGGCGTCCTGCAGCGCCTGGAAGGCGTCGTCGTCCAGGTCGGAGCCGGCCAGGATCGTGAGGGTGTCGCCCTCCTCGTCGGCCTGCATCTTCGCGATCAGGTCCAGCGTGACCTGCTGCACGTCGGAACCCACCACGGTTATCTGGCCGCCCTCGATGCCCATGACGTCGCCCGCGTGTATGGGGGTGCCGTCGGCCGCCGCCGAGTCGCGCACGGCGGTGGTCACCTCGCCGTCGCGAATCTCGCCGATCGCCTCGGTCATGGCCTCCACGTTGTCCTCGAGGGTGCCCTCGGGGTCGACGTCGAACATGGCCGAGAAGGCCTGGAGCACGCTCTTGGTGGGTACGACGGCCACCTTGGCGTCCTCGCAGGCGCTGGCGGCTGCCTCGGCGGCCATGCGGATATTGCCGTTGTCGGGCAGGACGATCACCGAGTCGGCGTTCGTGGCCTCGATGGCGTCCAGGATGTCGGCCGTGGACGGGTTCATGGTCTGCCCACCGGACACCACGACGTCCACGCCCAGGGACTTGAGGATCTCGGCCTCGCCCGAGCCGGCGGCCACGGCCACGAAGCCCAGGGGCTTGCGCGGCGCGGCGTGCTTGGGGGCGACCTTCTCGGCCTCGGCAGCCTTGTCGGCCGCGATCTTCGCCGTGCGGTCCTTGGCCTCGAGGTCCATGTTGTGGATGAAGACCTCGAAGATCTGGCCGCGCTGCAGCATGTAGTTGAGGACCTTGTCGGGCGTGTTGGAGTGCACGTGGACCTTGTAGTTGGGGTTCTCGCCCACCAGGAGCTCGCAGTCGCCCATGGTGGCCAGGAACTTGAGGCAGGCCTCCTCGTCGAAGCTCTTGTCGTTGGCGTGGAAGAGGAACTCGTTGCAGTAGCGGTACTGGGAGCCCTCCCAGTCGTCGTTGAGTTCGATCTGGACCTTGGCCGCCACGTCGGACTTGGCGTCGCCCGTGGTCACCGTGGTCTTGAAGTCGGTGGTGCCGGACTTGCCTTCCACCGCGTTCACGAAGCCCTCGAGGAAGGTGGCGAAGCCGTAGGCGCCGGAGTCCACCACGCCGTTCTCCTTGAGCACGGGGAGAAGGTCGGGCGTGCGGGCCACGGACTCGTAGGCCTCCACCACGAGCTCGTCGAGCATCTCGGCGGTCGTGACCTTGGTCTTCTCGAGCTCGTTGGCACGCTCGGAGACGTCGCGCAGGACGGTGAGGATGGTGCCCTCCACGGGCTTGCGCACGGCCTTGAAGGCGACCTTGACGCCACGGCGGAAGGCGTGGGCCACGTCCGCTGGAGTGGGCTCGTCCTGGTTCTTCGCGTCGCAGAGGCCCTCGGCCACGCCGCGCAGGATCTGGCTCGTGATTACGCCGGAGTTGCCGCGGGCGCCCATGAGGGAGCCGTGGGTGATCGCCTTGGCTATGTCCTCCATGGTGGCGTCGGCCGGCAGGGCCTCCACCTCGCGCACGACGGTCCCCAGCGTGAGGGACATGTTCGTGCCGGTGTCGCCATCGGGCACGGGGAAGACGTTGAGCTTGTTGATCTCCTCCGCCTTGTCGGCCACCACCTTGGCGGCCACCGGGAAGCACGTGCGCATAACTGTGGAAATCATTTCGTAGGGACCTCGGTTCCTTCTCGGCGCTCTGTGTGAGATTGCGGGCCGCGCGCGTGGCCCGCGGGCCACGCGGCCGGGCCGGCTAGCGGGCCTTGCGGATGCCCTCGATGTGGATCTTTACCTCGACCTCGCCGAGCTCGGCGATCTGCTTGAGGATGAACTTGACGGAGCTCGTGAGGTTGCCCACCACGGACGCCATGTTCACGCCATCCTCCAGGACCACGTGGAGGTCCACCGTCACGACGCCGTCCTTGGCGCCCACGTCGATGCCCTTGCGCAGGCGGTAGGCGGGCAGCAGGCGCCAGGCGGCGGAGTCGGGGTCGATCTCCGCCATGCCCACGACGCCGTAGCACTCGAGGGCGGCATAGCCGGCGAGGTCCGCGATGCAGTCGTTAGAAACCTTGAGCGTTCCCGGAACGGTACCAGACATGGAGTCTCCTTCCGCGCGGTCTCCTTCTGGGTCTTTGCGGTGCTGGCCTGGGCCTGGGGCCGGGGCCGATGTTGCAGTATCCATGTGAGTATAGCGCAGCGCCGCGCGCGGCACGTGGGGCGGCCCGGGATGGAGGTGGGATGGGGACAAGGACGGCGGGCCGGAGGCAAGGGCCGCTGGCTGGGGACGAGGGCCGCGAGCTGGGACCCAGGGGCCACCACCTGCAGTGCCGCGCGGGAGCGGCCATCCGTGTCCCCCTGCGCCCAGCTGGGCGGCCTTGCGGGGACAAGACCTTGTGGTTCCCACACAAACCCGACACAAGACACGGAGTTCGGGGCTTGTGCGCGCTTTTCTGTGTGCTATATTCATACGGCTGTGATTCGAAACCGGGAGCGGGGCGCCGCGCCCATTCGCGCCCATGGAGGTAAGTCATGTCGAAGGTTTGTGATATCTGCGGTAAGCACGCCGTTGCCGGTCGTTCCGTGAGCCACTCCCACCGTACCGTCAACCGTACGTTCAAGCCCAACATCCAGCGCGTCTACATCGTCAAGGACGGCCGCAAGCAGAAGATGAACGTCTGCACCCGTTGCCTCAAGAAGGGCAACCTCGTCCGCGCGTAGTGCTGGCACAGGATCGCAAGGCCAAGGGGAGGACGCTTCGGCGCCCTCCCCTTTTTGCGTGACGCGGGGTCGGAGCTCGTGTCACGCGGGGAGGAGGTAGGCGGCGATCACGCCGGAGACGCAGGTCACGCGCGCGTCCGTCGCCGTCACGCGGTTGGACACGCCCTCGTCGCCCAGGAGCGGAAGCTCCTTCTCGCTAGTCTCCCACCTCATGCCCCGCTCGGTCACCCGCGCCCCCTCGGACAGCGCGATCGCAGAGAAGGTGGAGCCCAGGGCCTGCTCCCCCAAGTCCCACGTGGCCGCGCCCAGAGGCGAGAGGACCCGCATCTCGAAGCCGTCCTCCACCTCGCGTGCCGACGCGTCGGCCGCCCCCGCCAGGAGGCCGACCACCGCGAGCGCGTGGTCCGGCCGGCCACCCGCCGCGCACGTGACCGTGAGCTCGAGCCTGGCCTGCCGCCGCGCCGCCTCGTGCCTGGCGCAGTCTATGGCGATGGCCAGGTCGGTCGCGTACTTCTCGCTTGGATATTTGATGTCTGTCCCGGCGGCGCCGCGCGCCCAGCCCGCGCTGCCGCCGTCCACGGAGTCATCGTCGCCGCAGAAGACATCCGGCCTCACGCCCGCCGCGCGGCAGGTCTGGGCCCCACGGTCGGCGGCAATCACGTAGTCCGCCTCCCCCGCGAGCCGCGCCACGAGCCCCGCAGACGAAGCCTCCGGCGAGCCGTCCACCACCAGGGCCCGCAGCACGCCGGCCTCCCCGCCCACCGCTACGGGCCGCTCGTAGTCGGCGATGAGCTCCAGCGTGACCTCGCCGAAGCCATGCGCGAACACGTCCGCGTACCTGCGCAGGAAGGCCTCGTCGCGCCCGTCGTGATCGTTGAAGAGCGCACACACGGGAAATCCCGCCTGCCGCGCCGTCCGCACGCCAAAGGGCGCGTCCTCGAAGACCCAGGTGCTGGCGCGGTCCGTACCGAGTCGCCGCAGGGCCTCCTCGTAGACGTCGGGGAAGTCCTTGTCGCGCCCGCCCACGTCCTCGGTGCTCACCACGTCCACGAAGAAGCCCGCCATGCCGTGGGCCTCGAGGCAGGCGACCACCTCGCGCTTGGGGGTGGAGGTCGCCACGATCATGGGAATCCCCGCATCGCGCACGGCCCGCAGGAAAACGAGCGCACCCGGCATGTCCTGGACCTCGTGGACGTACCTCTCGGTAACGGTGGCGCAGATTTCGTCGTATACCGCCTGCGTGGACTCCCCTCCCCCGCACTCCTCGTGGAGCACGCGCGCCTCGTCCCATAGCGAGAGCGACTCAATCCGCTTGAAGAAGTCCGGCGGCACGTCGCCCGCGTAGCGCCGTCCGAGCTCCGTGAGGACGTCGTGCCACATGCGCATGGAGTCCACGAGAGTTCCGTCGCAGTCGAAGATCGCCCCGGTGAATCGCATGGCACTCCCTCGCGTCACCGCCCGTCCCGTGCCTGCGGTCGGGCGTTCCCTCCCCTTTCCACACGAAGTTTAGATGATAAGGGCATGGCGCGCGCAAACGACGTGGCGCCGGGGCGTCGAGTTGGGTAAAGTAGCCTTCGGCCCGGTAGTCCGGGCAGCACGCGTGGATGTTTGCGGAGGATGAGAATGGCTCGTTACGACTATCAGTGCCCGGCATGCGGAACCCGCTTCGAGGTGGAGCACCCCATGAGCGCCCACCCCAAGGTCACCTGCCCCAGGTGCGGGCACGAGGCGGAGCGCGTGTTCGACCCCTCCGGGATCGTATTCAAGGGCTCGGGCTTCTACAACACCGACCAGCGCGGCGGGTCCAGCGCCACGAGCGCGAGCAACAGCGCCGCCAAGGCGGCCGCGCCCGCACCGGCGGCGAAAGGTGCCTGCGAGAACTGCCCGCACAAGGCGTAGGCGCGGCAGACCGGCACGGACTTCAGGCTGTAGGCCGGATGAACCTCTGGTCAGGCAAGCCTCAGGGCAGGCAGTAGGTCAGGCAAGCTGTAGGGCAGGCAAGCAGTAGGTCAGGAAAACATGCAGGTTCGACGGGGTGGTGTCCCACGGGATGCCGCCCCGTTTCGTGTTTGGCCGGCCTGGCCAGCGTCCGGCGGGGGGTGCTAGGACGGGGTTGCACGTTTGCTGCGCGGGATTGCACGTTTGCTCCGCGGGATTGCACGTTAGCTCCGCGGGGCAGCCCGTTTGTGGCCCACAAACGGGCACGGGTCGCGGGAGCACGTTTGTCCCGCGAATCCACACGTTAGTTCCGCAGGGTTGCCCATAAGCTCCGCAGGGTTGCCCATAAGCTCCGCAGGGTTGCACGTTTGTGGCCCACAAACGGGCACGGGTCGCGGGAGCACGTTTGTCCCGCGAATCTGCACGTTTGCGCCACGCGCGGGGCTAGGCCCCGGTGCGCACCAGTACCGCGCAGAAGTGCACGTCGGCCCGGCCGCCGTCCGGATGCAGCCGACCCTGGTCCACGAGCGAGAAGCCCGCACCCGCAGCCCCGCCCAGGAAGACATCTACCACCCGCTCGTCCTCCTCGGGCAGGAGGGAGCAGGTGGAGTACACCAGCCGCCCGCCCGGCGCCACTCGGGCCACCGCGGCCGAGAGGATCCTCCCCTGCAAGTCTGCCAGCTCGACCACGTCCTTCTGGCCCAGCGACCAGGCGATCTCCGGATGGCGCCGCAAGGTGCCCGTCCCCGAGCAGGGGGCGTCGACCAGCACCACGTCGAAAGGGCCAAGAAGCTCCTCGGGCAGGTCATCCCCGGCCAGGCGAGTGCCATCCCAGGCAAGGCAGGTCACGCGGTCAGCCAGTCCCGCGCACGCCACCCGACCGCGGGCCACGCCAACCTTGCGGGCATCCACGTCGCAGCTCGTGAGGTGCGCGCCCTCACCCATCGCAGCCGCCATGAGGACGGTCTTCGTCCCCCGGCCGCAGCCCACCTCAAGCGCCCTCTGACCCGCACCGGGAACGCCGAGCGTGGCCACATGCTGCGCCGAGAGGTCCGCAGGCAGCACGTCGACCGCCTCCACGAGACCCGAACCCGCAAGGCCCGCCGGTGCCCCAAGCTCGAAGGCCACGACCCCATCGCGGGTAGTTCCGTCGGAAGTAGCTCCGTCGGGGGTAGCTCCGTCGGAAGTAGTTCCGTCGGACATGACCCTCCTCGGGTCCAGCCCCGCCATGGCGAGAAGGTCGAAGGCCTCGTCCGCCGTGTGGCGCGCCACATTGGCCGCCACGTACACGGGGGCCGGCTCGAGCGAGCGGGCGACCGCGGCGCCCTCCCCGCACTCGACTGCCGCAGCCGCAAGCCACTCCGGGACGCCGCCGACAAGCGCCACGTCGGTGACAGCGAGCTCGCGCTTGCAGGCCCCGGCAACCGCGACCTCACGCTCGCTCGCGCCCACGGCGCCCGGCCCAGCCTCGTTAACGCCACCCGCACCCACGCGCATCCGCGCGGCAGCCACCATCGGCGCGCCCTTCTCGGCCACCCGGCGCAGGACGGCGTTGGCAAGCCCCGCCGCCCGCGGCGAGACCGACCGCACGAGCTCCACGCCCTGGCTCACCGCAGCGGATGTGGGCGTATCTAGGTAGCAGATCTCGAAGGCCGCCATCCGCAGCGCGTCGCGCACGCGGGGCTCCAGCCTGCCGTGGCCGCGGGACAGGTGCGCACCAAGAAGCCCGTCCAGCGTGCCGCGCGCCGCCACCGTGCCCAGGACGAGCCGCGTGGCCAGTGCCCGGTCGCGGGGGTCGAGCCCCACCATGGCATCCGAGGCCCGCAGCAGGTCGCGCGCACGGGCGTCCCGCCGCCGGCACTCCCCCAAGAGCGCGAGCGCCACGCGTCGCGCAGGCGCCAGCCTCGCCACCTCTAGGCCCTCTGCCAGGTGCGCCCTGCGTCGCGCAGGCCGGCAGCCCACGCGCTGGCGTCCATCTCGCGCTTGCCGTCGGGCTTCACGCGCACGAGCTCCAGCGCACCGTCGGCGCAGCCCAGGGCCACGCGCCCGTGCGCCACGGCCACGGCGCCCGCGGCCAGGCCAGCCGCCGCCCCAGCCACCGCATCCACGCCAGCGCCCGCCACGCGCGCCTCGGTCACGCGCAGCCCCCGTCCGCACACCAGGGCCCGCGCCGGCGCCGCACCGCTCGATGCCCGCACCCGACGGACGTTGGCCTCCGCCCCCTCCTCAGGATCCAGCAGCATCTCGGCCTTGTCGACCTTGTGTGCGTAGGTGACCTGCGACTCGTCCTGGTCCTCCCACACGGCGGTCCCCGCACGCATCTGGTCCAGCCCGGTCACGAGCTCCCGCGCGCCCAAGTCCGCGAGCGCGGCCGTGAGCTCCTCAGTGTTCATGGAGCCGACCTCCACCGACGCCTGGCGGCAGTAGGTACCGGCGTCGAGGTCGTGCGCCACCCTCATGATGGAGACGCCGGCCCGCTCGTCGCCCGCGAGGATGGCCCGCTGGATGGGGGCCGCGCCGCGCCAGCGCGGCAGGAGCGAGGCATGCACGTTCACGGCCCCCATGGGCGCCACGGCAAGAAGGTCGTCCGGCAGGATGCAGCCGTATGCCGCCACGCAGATAACGTCCGGGGCCGCCGCCCGCACCGCCGCCAGCTGGTCCTCGCGGATGCGCGAGGCCTCGAGCACGGGAAGCCCCAGCTCGAGGGCCTTCTCCTTGACCGGCGAGGGCTCGAGGCGCTTGCCCCGGGACCGCACCGCGTCCGGCCGGGTGACCACGAGGGTCACCTCGTGCCGCTCGGCCACGGCAGCCAGCGAGGGCACGGCGAAGGACGGCGTGCCCATGAAGACCACGCGCACTAGTCCTCCACCTCCACGTCGCCGGGGCGGGCGCCATGGGCCAGGGCGTCCTGGTACTCGCGCATGGTCCGCATGCGCTCGCCGGGACGCAGGTGGTCCACCATGGTCACGCCGTGCAGGTGGTCGATCTCGTGCTGGAGGCAGATGGCCATGAGGTTGTCCTGTGCCTCGTACTGCATGAGGTCGCCGTCCAGGTTCTTCGCACGCACGATCACGTGGCTCGGACGCCTGACCTGCACCTGGATGCCCGGGAAGGAGAGGCAGCCCTCGCCGGACTCGCGCTCCTGGCCGTCGGCCACCACGATCTGGGGGTTGATGAGGACGTAGGGGTTCTTCTTGCCTTCGGTCCAGTCCACGTCGATGACCACGAGCTGCACGAGCTCGCCCACCTGCGGGGCCGCAAGGCCGCAGCCGTCGGCGGCGTACATGTCGCGCAGCATGCGGTCGGCCAGGGCGCGGACGTCGTCGGTGATCTCGTCTATGGGGGCGCACTCGGTCTTCAGGCGGTCGTCGGGTGCGCACACGATGTCTTCGAGCTCGTTCATGACTCTCCTTGGGTGCAGGCGCCAGGCCACGTGGTGTCCCATCCCCGGCCGGCGCGCGGTCTCGTCTTCCTGATGTTACTACCCGCGCGGGCGCATTTGCAGACGGCGACAGGCGTTGCCGCGTGCCAAAAGCGTCTCGCGTGCCAAGAGTGTCTGACACCCTCGGCACGTCGCCCTTGGCGCGACGCCCTCGGCACGGCTACATCATGTCGTGGGCGTCCACGTCCACGGCCAGGCTCACGCCCGGGCGCGCCTTGACCCGCGCGGCGCAGTCGCCGAGAAGCCCGCCCAGGTCCGCCCCCACCGGGCACTTAACCATCACGTGCCGGCGGGTCCGGTCCTTCACCCGGGCCTTCACGCAGTCGGCGGGCCCCAGGACCTCCCAGCCCGCGCGCTCCCCCACGACCACGCGCAGGCCGGCCGCCAGCTCGTCGGCAACCTCCCGCACGGCCGTGGCGCTGCGCCCCGTCACGGTCACGTTTCCCAGGCGCGAGAAGGGCGGGTATCCGGCCTCCCGCCGCTCGGCCAGCTCCGGCTCGAGGAAGACCTGCCGGTCGTGGGCCACCACGGCCTGGATGGCCGGGTGCGCCGCCCAGTAGGTCTGCACGATCACCTGGCCGACCTTCTCCCCTCGCCCGGCACGGCCCGCCACCTGCTCGAGCAGGTCGTAGGTGCGCTCGGCCGCACGGAAGTCGGGCAGCTTGAGCATGGTGTCCGCGTTTATCACGCCCACCAGCGTGACCTCCGGGAAGTCCAGCCCCTTGGCGATCATCTGCGTGCCCACGAGCACGGCGCACTCAGCCGCGTCGAACTGCTCCAGGAGGCGCTGGTGGGCGCCCTTCTGGCGCGTGGTGTCCGCGTCCATGCGGATGACCTCCACCCCTGCCGGCAGGAGCATGCGGAGCTCGTCCTCCACCCGCTGGGTGCCCACGCCATAGGCGGCCATGTAGCGGCTGCCGCACACGGGGCAGGCCGTCGACGGGTCCGGGTAGGCCCGCACCGGCCAGGACCTGCCGCAGCTGTGGCACATGAGGGAGTGGGTGCGCTCGTGGTAGGTGAGGGCCGTGGAACAGTGGGGGCACTCGGGCACGGCCCCGCACTCGCGGCACATGAGGAAGTTGGCGAAGCCCCGGCGGTTGAGCAGGAGGACGGCCTTCTCGCCCCGCTCCACCACGCCCTCGAGCGCCTGGCGCAGGGGCGGCGAGAAGACCGACCTGCCCCCGTCACGGAACTGCTGGGCCATGTCGACCACCGTGACCTTGGGCAGGACCGCCCCGCCCGGCCGCTCCGGCATGGACATGCGCGTCCACGTCCTGCCGCGCCAGCTCCCCTCGCGGCAGCGCTCGAGGGCCTCGAGCGACGGCGTGGCCGACCCCAGCACGAGCGCACAGCCCCGCTCGGCCGCCAGCCGCGCGGCCACGTCGCGCGCGTGGTAGCGGGGGGCCTGGTCCTGCTTGTAGGACCCCTCGTGCTCCTCGTCGATGATGATGAGGCCGGGGTCAGCGAGCGGTGCGAAGAGGGCCGACCGGGCGCCCACCACCACGTGTACCCGCCCCTGGCGCACCAGGTCCCACTGGTCGTAGCGCTCTCCCGTGGAGAGCCTGGAGTGCAGGACCGCTACGTCCTCGCCAAAGCGCGAGCGGAAGCGCCCCACGGTCTGCGCCGTGAGGGATATCTCGGGCACGAGCACGAGTGCCCCCCGCCCCTCCGCCAGGGCGTGCTCGATGGCATCCAGATAGACCTCGGTCTTGCCCGAGCCCGTTACGCCATCCACCAGCACCACGGAGCCGTCGGCGCGCCTGCGCGCGGCATCGATGACAGCCAGGGCCTCGGTCTGGCCGCGCGTGAGGGATTCCGGCCGCGGGGCCGCCGCCGACGAGAGCGTCGTGCCCTCGCCCCCACGCACCAGCCGCCGGGACGTGACCTCCACCACGCCACGCTTCTGGAGCGCACGCACGGCCGTGCCGGCCCCGGGGATGGTGGCCGAGAGCTCGGCCAGGCGCTGCGGCCCGGCAAGAAGCGCCTGCACCACCGCGCGCTGGCGGCTCGCGTTTCTCACCGGCTCGAAGCCGGGATCCAGGAGCTCCACCCAGCGCGCGTCCATGGGACCGGCCTGCTCGCGCACGAGCTCCCAGGGGGACGCCTCGTCCGTCCGCGTGACCTTGACCCGCTGCCCGGGTGCCAGCCAGGGCCGCACCGCCTCGCAGAGGGGGCAGGCGTACTCGTGGGCCATCCAGCGGATCACGACCGCGGCGTGCTCGTCGAAGGCCGAGGGCGCGAGCACCTGCGCGACGGGTTGGACCTTCTCCGCAGGCACGCCGGCCGGCGGCTCGTCGGAGGTGGCCAGCACGTAGCCCACCACGTTGCGGTGCGAGAAGGACACGAGCACCGTGGCCCCCACCACGCAGGCAGCCTCCATCTCCTCCGGCACCAGATAGTCGAAGGTGTCCCGCAGCGCGCGGGTGGGTATGTCGGGAATGACGGATGCGAAGCGCACGGGACACCTCCCTGGTCCATGCAAGTGCTGAGACGACCCTTCCAGCCTAGTCCTCGAGGGCGCCCTCCGGATCTGCCAACGAGACCGCTACGTCCTGCCACCTGGGGTTGGTCAGGATCTCCGCGTCGTCTCCCAGGAAGGCACTACCTGCCTCGGCGTCCCTCTGGAGCCAGTAGCAGAACCAGGCCGTCATGTACCCGTCGGCCTTCGAGAGCATGTCCCCGTGCTCGGCCCCCACCAGCCGAGCCATGGCCTTGGGCACGTCCGCGCCCACGGCATCATAGTTCTCATGCATGGACCAGAGCGGTGCGATGCCCGCGTTGCCATCCTCCTTGCCGTCGCCCGCATCGGACGCGCCCGTGCCCGCGACCATGAGGTAGGGAGCCTTGATCGCAGAGGCGTCGTAGGGCCAGCCAAGGTTCTGGGCCAGCAGCTGGAAGGTCGTGCTGGCGCCAAAGACCGCCTTGTAGGTCATGGCGTGCGGCTGCGTGGTCGCCGCGTTAACGACCGCCACACCGCCCTGGGAGTGGCCCGCCAGGCCGACCCTTTCGCCGTCGATGCGCTGGTAGAAGACGCTTTGGGCATCCTCGTTCTGCGCAAGCAGGAAGGCCAGGCTCCGCTCGCAGGACTCCCCGCTCCAGGAGCTGGGATCCTCGTTGCCCACCACGACGAAGCCCCACGAGGCCAGGTGCTCGAAGACGGCCTGGTACTTGCTCGCGGGGGTGCCGGTCCCGTTGGCCACGACGACCACAGGCCATGCCCGGTCGGAGCCCTCCAGGTCGGCGGGGTACCACACCTCGTACTTCTTTATGGTGTCGTCTGCGGCGTCGAAGTCCTGGTGGCCCACCTGGTAGGGGCCCATGGCCGTGTAGCGTGCCTCCACGGGGCCACCCGCCTCCACGTGCTCGTAGTAGTCTTGCGCCACCGTGGGCATGGCCGAGCCCACCACCAGCAGGGCCACGACCAAGCCCACCACCACAAGCACCACGATGCCCAGGACCTTGAGCACACGCCTCACACCCCTCAGGCTCCCCGCCCCTTTGCGCGCCACCATCCGTCTCCTCCCACGATACGACAAGGACCGGACGCATTCGCCCGGCCCCTGCCCAGCCCATTCCGTAAGTCCTACTCCCCCACCGGCAGGTAGCGGTCCAGGTACTCCTCGACCTTCTCCATGTAGGCACGGTTGACGTCGCCGTCGTTCTGCAGGCCATGGCCCGAGTGCTCGGCCACGAAGTACTCGTGGGGCACGCCGTGCTCCGTGAGGGCCGCGTCCAGGCGGACGGAGGCCAGGTAGGGCTGCATGGTATCGTACTTGCCGTAGGCCATGACGGTGGGGACCGTCTGGTCCGTCACCCAGAGCAGGGCGCTCGCGGGCTTTGTGGCCTCGTCCCAGGCCGGGGTGCCCAGCATGTCGGGCGTGAGGGTGGCGCCGCACATGGTGGAGAAGAGCCCGCAGGCGGCCTCTATGTTCTCGGGCTTGTCGAAGCCGTAGCAGGTCCAGTCCTCGGGATAGAAGCTGGAGGGGCCCACGGCCTCGAAGACCATCCGCACCGGCACGGGCGAGGTGGCGGCGTCGCGGTAGCCGTAGATGAGGGCCAGGCAGCCGCCGGCAGACCCGCCCGCCACGGCCATCTGGTCCACGTCGTAGCCCGCGGCCCGCGCCGCCTCCACCACGTGGGGCATGGCGTCGCGGATCTCCTCGGACTGGGTGAGGACGTTGGCCTCGGGGTTCTCCTCCGAGAAGAGCGTGTAGTTGATGCCCGCGGCCACGTAGCCCTTGGAGCAGAGCCACTGGAGCATCTCCGCGTCGCCGGACTTGTCACCGGAGGTGAAACCACCCGGGTGCAGGTAGACCACCAGGCCGTAGTGGTCGCGGCTCGCATCCGCCGGCAGGTATAGGTCGAACTTGTTGGCCGGGCCGTCGCCGTAGGGGAGGTCGGTCTGCTTGGTGCCGATGGCATCGGACCACTCCACGCTGTACCTCTTGGCCCAGTCGGGCTTGGCCAAGAGCTTGCTCGCCACTCCCACGCCAGCCGCCAGGATGAAGACCAGGATCGTCAGTGCCACGAACTTCCCCGTTCCCCTCGCCTTGCGCTCCGCCCTGCGGGCCGCTCGGCGCGCCTTGCGCGCGTCCTTGTCCTCGGCCGTCACAGGAAGTCGCCCCCAAGGAGCGTGCCGCCCAGGAGCAGGTTGCCCACAGCGCGCAGGGCCAGCCGGCCGACCACGAAGCCCACGACCGCCGCAACGACCAGGATCACCACGCGTCTCTTCGTAAGGAATCTCATGCTTGCCTCCAACACCCATGGCCTGAAGTGTCCCTTTCTCGGATGTGACATTTGTACCATCAATGGCTGACAAAGGCCACGTCTGGCGGAAAATGGCGCAAAGGGGCCGATTTGTACCATCGCGATTGGCCGGGGTTGCGGCACACGCCCCTCCCGCATCAACCAACCATCCCCCTTCCGCATCAACTAACATATGGACAGACCAAGAGAGGCGGAACCCATGGGAAAGACAAGGCGCAAGAAGCAGGCAACGGCCAGGACCCAGGAGAGGGCGCGCGAGCGCGCGGCCGAGGTCTCGGCGCTTCCGGACTACGCCCTGCGCGGGACCATCTTTGCGGGCAGGACGTCATACACGAACGACATGCTGGCGCGCGTCGCCAAGCTCTCCCTGGGCGAGAACGCAGCCAAGGCCTACACCGCCATCGCCGCGGTCTTCGGACTAATGGGCCTGCAGCTGGTACAGGGGGAGGCTGGCCTGCCGAGCGTCCTGATGGGCCTCGCCTCGCTGGTCATCTGCCTGGTCCTCTTCGCCTGGACGACCGTCGCGCCGCCCATCGCCGCCTGGCTCCAGGGCCGCCGGCTCGACAGGGCCGCCAAGGATGCCTCCGCCCCGGCGCGGGACTACCACTTCTACGTGACCAAGAAGGAGATCGGCATCGTGAGACCCGATGGCGAGGAGGTGCGTCGCCCGCTCGGGGACTTCGTCTCCTACGCCACGGACGACGTCCTCTATGCGCTGGTCCCGCGCGGTGCCGGAGGTGCCACCAGCTCGCGGCACATCCTGTCGTGGGGCCTCGACCCGACCCGCGGGGTCGTGGCCCTGCCCCTAGACGACATGGACTACGGCATCCCGGCCGACCTGGCCGCCTTCGTAAGGGAGCAGGTAGGACAGAAGGTCCAGTAGCCACGACGGCGATTCGAAGGCGTCCGAGAGGGCCCTGCGTACCAGTCCTTTGAACCAGTCCTTTGAACCAGCCCTTCGTACCAGCCCTTATCCAACCCCTTGCACCGAGAGGAGCTTCCATGCTAGAGATCGGGACCCTTGCACCAGACTTCGAGCTGCCCGACCAGGACGGCACCACCCACCGCCTCTCTGACTACCGCGGCCGCAAGGTGGTGCTCTACTTCTACCCGCGCGACAACACCGCCGGCTGCACCAAGCAGGCCTGCGGCTTCGCCGAGCTCTACCCCGCCTTCAACGAGCGCGGGGCCGTGGTCCTGGGCGTGTCCAAGGACTCCGTGGCATCCCATAAGCGCTTCCAAGACAAGTACGGCCTGCCCTTCACCCTCCTTTCCGACCTCGACCACCAGGTCATAGAGGCCTACGGCGCCTGGCAGGAGAAGAAGAGCTACGGCAAGGCCAGCATGGGGACCGTCCGCACCACCTACCTGATCGACGAGGAGGGCGTGATCCGCCGCGCCAAGGAGAAGGTCAAGGCGGCAGACGACCCGCAGGCGGAGCTGGACGCCCTGGCCGAGCTCGGCTAGCCCGGTGGAAGCGGACCGGTTGGCAGCATACCATGAAGATAATCATCTCCCCCGCCAAGAAGATGCGCGCCGACTGCGACGACCTGCCCACGGCGAGCGAGCCCGCCTACCTGGACCGTGCGCAGGAGGTCCTGGACTGGTTGCGGACCCTCTCGTACGACCAGGCCAAGGCCCTTTGGACCTGCAGCGACGCCATCGCGAGCCCGGCCTACGACCAGCTGCAAGCCGCGGACCTCTCCGGCCCCACGGTGCCGGCCGTCCTCTCCTATGACGGCATCGCCTTCACCTACATGGCGGCGGGCGTCATGGAGGAGGCCCAGCTCGGCTACCTCCAGGACCACCTGGTCATCCTCTCCGCCCTCTACGGGGCGCTCCGTCCCTTCGACGGCGTGGTGCCCTACCGCCTGGAGATGCAGGAGAGGGCCCACGTGGCGGGCACGCGCAACCTCTATGAGTACTGGGGCGACGCCGCCTATCGCGCCGCCATGGACGAGGACCGCGTGGTCGTGAACCTGGCATCCAAGGAGTACTCCCGCATGGTGGGTCGGTGGCTGCGCCCGGGCGACCGGATGGTCACCTGCACCTTTGCGAGCGAGGTCGCGGGCAGGCTCGTGCAGAAGGGCGTCTACTGCAAGATGGCCCGGGGCGAGATGGTGCGCTACATGGCGGTCCACGGCGTGGAGCGCCCTGAGGACCTGGTCGGCTTCGACTCGCCCGACTGGCGCTTCCGCGAGGACCTCTCCCAGCCGGACGAGCTTGTCTTCGTCCGCAAGGCCTAGGCGTGCCAAAGGTTTCTGACACTCTTGGCATGACTTGTTCAGTAATTCGAAAGCTATGGTCACTTCCTCGATTGCCCCAAGGCGCTGGGTCGCATAGAGTACAAGGCGTCAAAAGGGCGGTGCCACCAAACAAGGCACAAAATGGCTTGTAATCCCTCGGGAGCAACGACCAGGACCCAGCAGGAGCTGGGGTCTGGTCGTTTTTTTGTTGGCCACCGCCCGTCAAGCCTGTCAGAAGGGCTGCAGACCTCCTGGTAGGACAGCCGAAAAAGGGGAACTGGATCGGATGGGAGGTAGCACGGCATGAGCGAACGACCGCAAGCCGGCACGACCGAGCAGGCCATCATCGGGCTCCTGGGTGGGGGCCAGAACGTGACCTTCTCGCACGCGACGGCGCAAGGCCTGATGTTCATCGTCAAGGACCAGAGCCTCGTGGACCTGGGTCAGATTTCGCAAATGGGGGAAGTCCGGTCCTGCGAGCTCGCGGACGGAACGCTCACCGTGTCTCTCGGAAACACCAAGGAGGACCAAATGGCAAGCAAGTATCACGACTTTGCAGGCGAGGTGCTCGAGAACGTCGGCGGTCTCGCCAACGTGAAGGGCCTCACCCACTGCATCACCCGTCTCCGCTTTACGCTCGCGGACGAAGGCAAGGCTAACACCGACCACCTGAAGGACATGGACGGCGTCATCACCGTCATGCAGGCGGGCGGCCAGTACCAGGTGGTCGTGGGCAACAAGGTCGACGACGTCTACGACACCCTGGTCAACGAGTTCGGCGTCAAGGGCGCGGGCGAGGTCCCGGCCGACGAGGGCCAGGACGACCCCTCGGGCGAGAAGACCGACCTCTTTACCGCCCTCATGAACACGATCTCGGGCGTCATGGGCCCCTCGCTCATGGGCCTGGCCGCGGCCGGTATGATCAAGGGCATCATCTCCCTCCTCGTGGCCCTCGGCCTCATGCAGACGACGGACGGCGCCTACATGGTGTGGTACGCCATCAGCGATGGCTTCTTCTACTTCCTGCCCATCATCCTGGGCTACACCGCCGCAAAGAAGTTCGGCGCGAACGAGTTCATCGGCATGACCATCGGCGCCGCCCTCGTCTACCCCGCCATGGTCAACCTGGCGACCACCAACGAGGTCGTGGGCTCGCTCTTTGTCGGCACGGTCTTCCAGATGGACTACTACAACACCTTCTTTGGCCTGCCCATCGTTCTACCTGCCGCTGGCTACCCCATGTCCGTGATCCCCGTCATCCTGGCCGTGTGGGTTGATTCCATGCTGGAGAAGTGGCTCAAGGGCATCATCCCCGAGTCCCTCAAGGGCTTCCTGGTCCCCTCCATCTGCATCGCCGTCATGGGTCCCCTCACCTACCTGCTCATCGGCCCCATCGCCGGCCTGATCTCCGGCGTCCTCACCTTCATCGCCGAGACCATCTACAACATCCCCGTGGCTGGTGCGGCCATCTCCGGCCTGGTCATCGGCGGCGCCTGGGGCACCCTGGTCATGTTCGGCCTGCACTGGGCCATCGTCCCCGTCTTCCTCAACAACTTCGCGACCCTTGGCTTTGACTACGTGTCTGCCGTGACCCTGATCGGCGGCTTCATCGGCCTGGGCCAGGGCGTGGCCTTCCTCATCAAGACCAAGAACAAGAAGATGAAGGACATTGCCGTCCCCGCCGTCATCTCCCAGGCCATCGGCATCGGCGAGCCGCTCCTCTACGGTATCCAGATCCCCAGCAAGATCCTCTTCGTCCAGAACATCATCCTGTCCGCCATCGGCGGCCTGATCCTGGGCCTCTTCAAGGTCAAGGTCTACATGCCGGGCGGCATGGGCTTCTTCACCTTCCCCTCCTACATCGACCCCGCCAACCCCGGCGACCTTTCCAACATGATCATCTGCTTCGTCGTGGTGATGGCGATGATGGTCGCGGGCTTCGCGCTCACCATGGTCACCTACTCCGACGAGAAGGCCGGCTTCGCTCCCAAGGGCACCCAGAAGGTCGCCGCCTAGCAAAAGCGCGCATAGCACTCCCCGACGCACCGTCTGTTCCAGGCGGTGCGTCTTTCGTGTTGGTGGTACCTTTGAAGGCCGTGACGAGAGGGGGCAGCCCTATGTGGATTCTCAAGAGCATCAACAACAGCTGTGCGTTCGGTCGGGATGCCGATGGCAAGGACGTCATCGTGTTCGGCAAGGGCATCGGGTTCCGCAAGGCCCCCTACGAGCTCACCGACCTCTCGCGCGTAAGCCGCACCTTCTACGGCGTCAAGCCCTCGCAGGCAGGCATCGTGGCCGACGTGCCGGAGGAGACGGTGCTCGTGGCTGCCGACATCGTAGGGCTCGCGCGGGCCGAGCTGGGGGTCAAGCTGAGCCCGAACGCGGCCTTCGTCCTGGCAGACCACATCAACTTCGCCATCACTCGCGCGGCCCAGGGGATAGACCTTGCCACGCCTCTGGCCAACGAGATCCGGCACTTCTTCCCCCGCGAGTACAGGGTCGGCAAGGTCGCGCTGAATCTGGTGAACGACCGGCTGGGCACCAGCCTGCCCGACGACGAGGCCGCCAACATGGCCCTCCACATAGTCGACGCCGAGGGCGAGCCAGGCGGCACCACCTCGGCAGGCCAGGCCACGCGGATAATCGCCGACGTGACCCGCATCGCCGAGGAGGAGCTGGGCATCCCCGTCGATACGGAAAGCGCGGACTACGCCCGCTTTGTCACGCACCTGCGCTTCCTGGCCGAGCGAATCTCCGGCAACGTGCACCGAGAGGACGGCGTGGCCCCCATGCTGACGCCGCTGAGCGAGACCTACCCCCAGGCTGCCGCCATAGTCCGGCACATCGTGGCCTACTTCTACGACCAGTGGCACTGGGAATGCGACGAGAGCGAGACCCTCTACCTGCTCGTACACGTCCAGAGGCTCCGCTCCAGCCTCCAGGACGCCTGACGGCATCCCGGGGTTGTCCTCTACGGGGGTCTACCCTACGCCCTTCCGGCCACGCTCTCGACGTGCTGGAGCTCAAAGCGCCACTCTTGCACGGCATCCGGGTACTTCTCGTGGTCGACGGGAGAGAGGAACATCGCCTTCGGTCGCACCCAGAGCGAACCGTCCCCGTAGAGCTTGCGATACACCACTAGCTCCTCACCCGTCTCGGAGTCGCGCGCGACGTCCTCGACGAGGTAGTAGTCGCCTTTGAAGTGGCGATAGATCCCGTGGACCACGAGGGGGTTCTCGGCGGGATCCGGCTTAGGGGCAGGTACGGGACCTGGCTCAGGTGCAGGCACGGGCGCGGGCTCCGGCGCAGCCGGCTCCTCCGCCACGGCGGCCCTCGCCTCGAGCGCCTGCCTCAGGCACTCCTTCACGCGGCCCCTGCACTTGCCGCACTTGGTTGCCGCGCCAGTCATGCGCTCGATGTCCGCCATGCTCGTCGCGCCTGCGTCCACCGCTGCCCTGACGTCCGCCTTGGTCACGTGCTTGCAGCTGCAGACGACGTCCTTCTTACCGCCCTTGCCACCGTGCTTCTTGCCCATGTCGCTCCCAACGTCGCGATCCGATTCATGGCAACATTCTGCACGAGTCGATCAAATCCGTCGCGGTGCACCGAGCCAAAGGTGTCGTGCCAAGAGTGTCAGACACCTTTGGCACGGGTCATCTTCCGAGCGTCGGAGTGTGTCCACGCAAGGTAGTCCCCCCAGGGGTCCACCCTTCCCCCTCCCCGCAAGGTAGTCCCCTCCGGGGGTCCACCCGCTGCTGACTTCCGGGATTTCCGGCCGGTACCGGGGGGATAACGTGGTTAGGTAGTCCCCTCCGGGGGACCACCACCCCCGGCCCCGCAAGGTAGTCCCCTCCAGGGGTCCACCCGTCGCGAACATCCGGGGTCCCCGCCCGGTACCGGCGGGATAACGTGGTTAGGTAGTCCCCTCCAGGGGTCCACCCTTCCCCCTCCACGCAAGGTAGTCCCCCCCAGGGGGTCCACCAATCGCGAACATCCGGGGTCCCCGGCCGGTACCGGGGGGGATAGCGTGGTTAGGTAGTCCCCCCAGGGGGTCCACCCCTCCCCGGCCCCGCAAGGTAGTCCCCTCCGGGGGTCCACCAATCGCCAAGAAGAGCGAGCCTATCCGTGACGGGCGGGGCTAGACGCCCGATAGGAGCTGGGGCTCTCCCCCACCATCTGGCCGAAGCGGTAGGAGAAGTTGCTCTCGCTCGCGAAGCCCACCTCGGCGGCCACGCGCGCCACGGGCAGGTCGGTCTCGGCCAGGAGCTCGCGTGCCTTCGTCACCCGCCACCGCAGCAGGTAGTTGTAGGGGGTCGTACCCAGCTGCCGCTTGAAGAGCCGCACAAGGTAGGAGGGGCTCACGCCCGCCTCGGCCGCCATCTGCTCCACCGTGAGGGGCTCCCGGTAGCGCTCCCGCACCATCCGCATGGCCACCTCCACGGGCTGTGCGTCCCTATCGCTCGTGCTGCCTGCCAGCACCGCCTCGGCCAGGGGCTCCAGGAGCCCGTGCACGGCAAGGCCCAGCCTGAGCATGGTCCGCGGCCCCTCCCGCGGCATCAGCGAGAAGACCTGGTCGAACTGGCGGCGCGCGAGGGCCCCGTCGAGGGCGCAGGGCACCAGCGTCGGCAGGCCCACCACCTGTGCGATTTCTCTAACACCGGAACCGTCCACATGTGCCCAGAGGTGGTACCAGCGCTCCGATCCGGCGGCCGTGCCGTAGCGTTGGGGACTCCTACAGTCCATGAGGAGGGCCTGGCCGCGCCCCAGACGCACCACCTGCCCGCCCTGCTCCACCTCCCCCTGACCATCCAGCGTGAAAAACACGAGGTAAGAGTCCTTATTGGTACGCTCGGTGCTAAAGCCGCCCAGCGCGTAGAAGCACCCCGCCTCCGCGCACTGGAAGGGCTGGGCGAGCTCGCGGGCGCTTAGGGTCGACCTCAGCCAGGTGCTGCGTGGTTCCAGGTCCAGGTTATAGCTCAGCACAGGTCCGTCCTTCTCTAGAGATAAGTTCATTTATTCGAAAGTCCTTGTCATTCTAGCGTATGGAGCGCAACGTGGCGGCGGCGTATGCTCTGTGCCAGCAAGCACGGGATGGGCACGGGCGGGCCGGCGGGCAGCCGGCCGCGCGAGAACGGGGGACGCAATGGCACGGCATCTGGCTATAGACATCGGCGCCTCGAGCGGGCGCGGCATCGTGGGCGAGGTCGTGGACGGCCGCATGGTGCTCACCGAGGTCCACCGCTTCGAGAACGGGCTCGTGCGCCGCGGCGGCCATCTCTGCTGGGACGTGGAGTCCCTGGCGGCAAACGTTGTGGAGAGCCTGGCCGCGGCCGAGGCACAGGGCCTGCGCCCCGCGACCGTGGGCATCGACACCTGGGCCGTGGACTTCGCGCTCGTGGACAAGGACGGCCAGCTCGTGGGCGACACCGTGGGCTACCGAGACTCCCGCACGGCTGGGGTACGCGACGAGCTGGAGGCCTCGGGCATCCTGGCCTTCGCCGACCACTACGCCACCACGGGCATCCAGTACCAGCAGTTCAACACCTGCTACCAGCTGGTGGCGCTCAAGCGCGAGCACCCCGAGCAGCTGGAGCAGGCGGACGCCCTTCTCCTCATGCCCGACTACCTTGGCTTCCTCCTCACCGGCGTGCGCGCCGCGGAGTACACCAACGCCAGCACCACCGCCCTTGTCTCCGCCGCCACGCGCGACTGGGACGACGCCCTGATCGAGCGCCTGGGCCTGCCGCGCCGGCTCTTCCAGCCCATCGCCCAGCCCGGCACCGTCCTGGGGACGCTCCGGCCCGAGCTCGCGGGGCGCCTGGGCTTCGACTGCGAGGCCGTCCTGCCCGCCACGCACGACACCGGGTCCGCCTGGCTTGCCGTGCCCGCGCCGGACGACCGCTCCGTCTACCTGAGCTCCGGCACCTGGAGCCTCATGGGCGCCGACCTGGGCGAAGCCGTGACCTCCCCCGCCAGCGCCGAGGCCAACTTCACGAACGAGGGCGGCGCCGAGGGCCGCTTCCGCTACCTCAAGAACATCATGGGCCTCTGGATGATCCAGAACGTGCGGCGCGAGTCGGGCGACGCCGAGGGCAACCTGCCCAGCTGGGGCGACCTCGTGGCAGCGGCCGAGGCCGCGCGCGCCGAGGGCTTCCACGCCGTCGTGGACGCCGACGAGCCCCGCTTCCTGGCCCCGGAGAGCATGAGCGAGGCCGTGCGCGAGGCCTGCCGCGAGTCGGGCCAGCCGGTGCCCGCCACCACGGGCCAGCTCGCCCTCACGGTCTACGACTCCCTGGCCGCCGACTACGCCCGCACGGTCCGCGAGCTCGCGCGCCTCACAGGCACCGTCTACGAGCGCATCAACGTCGTGGGTGGCGGGGCGAACAACGCCTATCTCAACCAGGCCACTGCCGATGCCTGCGGGCTTCCCGTCCTGGCCGGCCCCACCGAGGGCGCGGCGCTCGGCAACCTCATGGTGCAGTTCGTGCACGCGGGCGAGTACGCGAGCCTTTCCGAGGCACGCGCGGCCATCCCCGCAAGCTTCCCGATCCGCGAGTTCCAACCCCGCGGCTAACCAGACAGGCCGTACCAAGAGGGTCAGGCACTCTTGGCACGCGAAGCGGGGCCCGAGCCCCGAGACAAGGAGAAGGACATGCTCGTAGAGACCAAGGCCAAGGTTGGCGTCTTCTCGATCGCCCTGCAGGCCTACCTGCCCCAGTTCCCCCAGCTGGTGCCGGAGTTCGAGAGCCAGTACGCCGCCTTCAAGGCCAGCCTGCCCACCACGGTGGAGCTCGTGGACGGCGGCATGGTAACCACCAAGGAGGCCGCCGCGGCCGCGGGCGACAAGTTCCGCGCCGCCGACGTGGACCTCGTGATCCTCCAGCTCCTCACCTACTGCACCTCCTACAACATGCTGCCCGCCGTGCGCGACCTGGACGTCCCCGTGGTGCTCGTGAACCTCCAGAAGGTCCGCTGCCTGGACTTCGCCACCGCAGGCACCGCCGAGTGGCTGGGCCTGGGCTACGCGGGCGGCGCCGTAGGCGAGATGGTGGCCGACCTGGAGCGCGCCGGCAAGCGCCACGCCGTGGTCACCGGCGTCCAGGGCGATGACCCCGAGGTCGCCGCGCAGATCGAGGACTGGTGCCGCGCCGCCCAGGTGCGCCGCCGCTTCCGCACCACCAACCTGGCCCAGATCGGCCGCCCCTACCCCGGCATGATGGACCTCTACATCGACGAGACCAACCTCTACAACCGCATGGGCGTCTACACCAAGCAGTTCGACTGGGAGCGCATGTGGGCTATCGCCGACGACGTGACCGACGAGGCTGCCATCGCCGCCAAGGTGGCCGACATCCACGGCACCTTCGACGTCCTGGGCGACTATGACGAGAAGGACATCCACGAGATGGCCCGCTACGTCCTGGCCTTCGAACAGTGGGTCCGCGACGAGGACCTGGGCTTCGTGGCCTCCCACTACGACGGCCTGGCCCAGGGCAAGGCGGGCGTGCTGGACTCCATGCTGATCCCGGCCTTCTCCATGCTCATCAAGCAGGGCGTGGCCTGCGCCGTGGAGGGCGACATCAAGGTGGCCCTGGGCATGTCCATCATGAAGACCATCTCCGGAGCCTGCCAGCTCTCCGAGTTCTACACCTTCGACTTCGACGACGACGTGGTCCTCATCGGCCACTCCGGCTCCGGCGACGCGGACTTCTCCACCGCCCGCAAGGCCACGATGGAGATCGTCCCCGTCTTCCACGGCAAGACCGGCGGCGGCTACCTCACGCGCTTCTACCCCAAGGCGGGCCCCGTGACCTACCTGGGCATCACGCAGGACGCAGACGGCCACTTCAAGTTCGTGGTGAGCGAGGGCACGATCGAGGACGGCCCCACCTTGGGCAACGGCGACACGACCTTCCGCACGCGCTTCTCCATCGGCGCGCGCGAGTGGAACAACCGCTGGTGCGAGTGCGGCCCCACCCACCACTTCGCGGCCGCCCAGGGCTCCTGGACCGACACCATCGAGAAGGTCGCCAAGGTCCTAAACGTGCCCGCGCAGGTCGTGTGCAGGTAGTTCCTGGCGGGTTCTTGTCAGGTTCTTGTCAGGTTCTTGTCAGGTTCTTGTCAACTAGTCATCCGAATGCAGGCATCACGAAAACAGGCGTCACGAAGAGAAGGGAAACCATCATGGCAATCGAGGATCTGGACTTCGTCAAGGGCTTCTGCAGGATGTGCGACGACGGCTTCGCCCAGGGCTGGCACGAGCGCAACGGCGGCAACCTCACCTACCTCATGAGCACGGACGAGGTCGCCGCTGCCCGCCCCGGCTTCGACGAGCCCCGCGAGTGGGTGGCCATGGGCGTGGAGGACGCCACGCTGGCCGGGCGCTTCTTCCTCTCCACCGGCTCCGGCAAGTACATGCGCAACGTCATGGACGACCCCGCCCACAACATCGGCATCGTGGAGATCAACGAGACCGGCAGCGCCTACCGCATCGTGTGGGGCCTGCTCGACGGCGCCAAGCCCACGAGCGAGTTCCCCAGCCACTACATGAACCACTGCGTGCGCGTGGCCGCCGACCCCACCAACCGCGTGATCTACCACTCCCACACCCCTGGCGTCATCGAGATGAGCTTCATCGTGCCGCTCGAGGACCGCGCCTTCTCCCGCATCCTCTGGCAGATGATGACCGAGTGCGTGGTCGTGTTCCCGCAGGGCGTGGGCGTGGTGCCCTGGATGGTGCCCGGCGGCTCCGACATCGCCTACGCCACGAGCAAGCTCATGGCCAAGTTCCCCGCCGCCGTGTGGGCCCACCACGGGCTCTTCGTGTCCGGCCCGGACTTCGACACCGCCTTCGGCCTGGCCCACACCATCGAGAAGGCCGCCGAGCTCTACATCGCCACGCGCGCGGCCAACGGCGGGTCCGACAAGTTCCTGAACTACATCACCGACCAGGACCTCAAGGACACCTGCCGCGACTTCCACGTGGAGATCAACCCCGACTTCGTGGACTAGCCCTGGTCGCGCCACGGGTGTCCCGCGCCACGGGTTTCCCGTGCCACGGGTGTCCCGTGCCAAGGGTGTCCCGCGCCACGGGTGTCCCGCGCCACGGGTGTCTGACGCTTTTGGCATGGGCCGCACGACAACGAAGCACTGTCGCCCGCCCTGTTGCACCCCTCTCGTCTTCAGGTAGCATGTTCTTGTTTGTGGTTGCCTGACGACGAGAGGGGTTCCCTATGCAGATCAAGGCTATGGTCATCCACGAGAAGAACGGTCCCTACCAGCTCGAGGACGTGGAGCTGGACGAGCCCCGGGAGGGCGAGGTCCTCATCCGCAACGTGGCCTCGGGCATCTGCCACACCGACGAGTTTGGCCGCTCCCAGGGCGTGCCCATCGCGCTGCCGCTGGTACTGGGCCACGAGGGCGCCGGCATCGTGGAGAAGGTCGGCCCCGGCGTCACGGACCTCAAGCCCGGGGACCACGTGGGCGTGACCTACGCCTTTGACGGCACCTGCCCCGCCTGCCGCAACCGCGAGCCCTACTACTGCGTCAACTTCAACCAGATCAACTTCGGTGGCGTCATCGGCACCAACCGCACCACCCGCCTGCACCAGAACGGCAAGCCGGTGAGCATGTTCTTTGGCCAGTCCAGCTTCGCCACCTACTCCGTGGCGTCGGCCGCGAGCGTCTCCAAGGTGGATGACGACGTGGACCTGGCCCTCGTGGCCCCGCTGGGCTGCGGCGTGCAGACCGGCGCCGGCGCCATGATCAACGTGGCCAAGGTCGGCTCCGAGGACCAGGTGGCCGTGTACGGCTGCGGCGCCGTGGGCATGTCCGCCATCATGGGCGCGGCAGTGGCCGGCTGCAAGACCATCATCGCGGTGGGCGGCAACCCGCGCAGCCTGGAGCTCGCCCGCGAGCTCGGCGCCACGCATACCATCAACCGCAAGGAGGTGGAGGACGTGCCCGCCGAGGTCCAGCGCATCACCGGCACCGGCGCCGACGTGGCCCTCGACACCTCGGGCAACGGACGCATGATGACCAACGCCATCCGCGGCCTCAAGTACCACGGCACCTTCCTGCCCGTGGCCGCGGCCGGCACCATCGAGCACTTCGACGTGGGCAACGACATCATGATGCCCATGCGCACCATGAAGGGCACCTGCGAGGGCGAGTCCGACCCCAAGACCTTCGTCCCGCAGATGGTGCGCTGGTACAAGGAGGGCCGCTTCCCCGTGGACCGCATCCTCTCCTTCTACGACTTCAAGGACATCCAGCAGGCCCTGGACGACTCCGCCAACGGCAAGATCATCAAGGCGGTCCTGCGCATCTCGCAGCAGTAGGTGAGCCGCGCCTGCAAGCACGGTGGGCAACGGGCACCGCGCTTGCGAGAGGGTGCACTTGTTGCCTGTTGTGGCCGTGAAGTTGCCCCCCTTGTCCCAGCTCGTTCTCTTTGTCCCAGCTCGTTCTCTTTGTCACAGCTCGTTCTCTTTGTCCCACCTCGTTCTCTTTGTCCCAGCTCGTTCTCTTTGTCCCACCTCGTTCTCTTTGTCCCAACTCATGGGTGGTCCCCCTCGGAGGGCCACCCACTACTTATGTCTGCAGGTTTCACGAGAGATTCGGTACATAACACCGATAGGTAGCCCTCTGCGCAGGACCATCTTTGTCGGGCCCCAAGGGTAGACCCCTCTAGGGGTCCACCCACTCTTGACGAACGGGGACTTTTGGGTCAAGCCCGGGAATAACACCGATAGGTAGTCCTCTCCGCAGGACCATCTTTGTCGGGCCCCAAGGGTAGACCCCTCTAGGGGTCCACCCACTCTTGACGAACGGGGACTACCAGGTCAAACCCGGGAATAACACCGATAGGTAGCCCTTCTCAGCGGAGTACCAACCCATCGGCCGGCGCAATGGTCCCCGCCCAGCTTAGACTGAAAGCAATCTTTCCAGATGACTCTTCTGTCTACTGTATATTTCCTCACGGCCGTGGGTATCCTTACCCTCGCCACCAAACGCCCTCCAACAACACTCGGTGGTCTATCTGAGAGGAGGGCCATGACTGTCATCATCACCGGTTCGTCAGCGCTCGAATACCTGCGGGCAAAGCCGCCAACCATATGGCCGGCCCCTCGGTTCGAGGAACCCTTTAACTTGGCCAGCAACCCCACGGACTTTCGCCAGGCAGCCAAGCTTGATGCGAGCAGTCTTGGACTGGCTCGCAGGCCCATCCATGTGCTCGTTCCGAGAGGACATTATCACAGCAACTCACGCAACATCCGAACACATGAGCTCATGCTCAACCCCATACCCGGCGACCTGCTCCTGGAAGTGGCGCCGGATGTTCTAGTGTGTGGTCCGGAGCTTACCTACTTCCAGACCAGCCCGCGTCGCTCACTCGTGGGCGACGTCGTGCTTGGTTGCGAACTCACTGGAGAGTACTCTCATTTCTCTCAGCTCGTGTCCGGCTACTATGAACGCCCGCCCCTGACCTCGATTGAGTCACTCGTCTGCGCCAGTGAGCGGCTGTCTGGCCTCTTTGGGATCAAGAGCGCAACCAAGAACCTCGAATGGGTCTGCGAGTGCTCACGCTCGCCGATGGAAACCGTCCTGGCCACCGAGCTCTGCCTTCCCACACAAGTCGGCGGGGAGGGTTTCGCAAAACCAACCTTGAACTACGAAGTGCCACTGGACGACGCAGCCAAGGCGATCACACACACCAAGACGTCCTACGTAGACATTGCCTGGCCGGACGCCATGGTAGGCGTGGAGTACGACAGCGACGAATGGCACACCGACAAAGACAAGGACAGACGGCGAGCCGAAGCGCTGCAACACATGGGCTGGGACATCTACACCGTGCACCTAGACCAAATGCACAAGGTCAGCGAGCTCGAGAAGACCGTCGCCCTCCTTAGGGGGCACGCGCCACAGCTAGAGGAGGCGGAAGAGCCGAGCCGGACGCTCAGACGTCAACTCCACGAGAAGCTCCTGCGTGCCACCAGGTTCGGGATTGGTATGAGCGCGGCCCTCTTTCCTCCGTCCGTCAATGCGAGAGGAATCAAGCTCCATATCTGACGACAGGATCCAAGGGAGCCACTGGGGTCATAGGCTCGCACGAACCAGTCTTCGCACCGACATCCCTATCGGGCACAGCAGATCACGACGGCGATAGGCACTCCCGCAGAGGGCCACCGTCGACTCGGCCGACTTGGTATCCCCCTCTAGGAGACCACCAATACTGGACATTGGAAGATTCTTGGGCCATACAGCCAGATAACAGCGATAGGTAGTCCTCTATAGGGGACTACGGCAGCTCGCCTTACCTAGGTAGTCCTCCCTAGGGGACCATCCTGGTTTGATATTTGTAGATTTCGGCTCCGGACTCCTAAGTAACGGTGCTAGGTAGTCCTGAGCGTTCCCTACTTCTATGCCGCGCGATGGAACACGTCAGAAGCCGCCGAGACCTCGCAAAGCAGGGCTGGGCTACCCGGGGCGGCCTCAGGCTGGGTCAGCACAGCCTCGGCGACCTGGGGCTCCGCGACCTTCTTGCCACGCCCGACCAGTTCGCTCGCCGCAGCGCCGCCCAGCACCAGCACGGCACCCAGCACACGCGCCGGGCCAAAGGCCTCGCCCAGCACCAGCGCAGAGAGGACCACCGCGGAGAGCGGCTCCAGGTAGCCGAGCACGCTCACGCTCTGGACGTCGAGGGCACCCATCGCGGAGAAGTACAGGTAGCAACCGAGGCCGGTATTCACGAGGCCCAGCACCAGGATGGGAGCGACCTCGACCACACCCGGCATCTGGAGCCCACCGGTCACGACGGCATAGGCGGCAGCCACGGCAAAGCTCGCCACCAGCTGGATCGTGGCTGCCTCGAGCCCCTGCACATCGGGCGCACCCTTGCCAGCGATGACCATCACGGCATAGAAGGCCGCCGCACCCAGGCCACACAGCACGCCGGCCGGCTCCAGCTGCACGCCTCCGGCGGAGACGACGAGGAAGGCACCGGCGAGCACGGCCCCAAAGCAGGCAAGCTGACGCGCACGCAGCCTCTGGCGCATCACGACCGGAGAGAGGGCCATCACGATCACGGGGCCCAGATAGTAGAGCAGCGTGGAGGTACCGACACCGGCAAGCTTGTATCCCTCGAAGAGGAAGACCCAGCTCGCACCGAGGGCCGCACCGGAGGCTGCGAGCGAGGCCACCTGGCGCGGGTGCTCGCGACCGGCGAGGGACGTACGGCTGAGCGCGAGCAGGGCTACCAGCAGGGCGGCACCCAGGAAGGTGCGGAGAAGCACGATCTCGTGGCTGGGCAGCAGGATGGCCGAGGCCACGATGCCGTTGCTGCCAAAGAGCGCGAGCGAGACGAGATACTTGATGTGCTGCTTGGACATGTGCACCCCCGTATTTCTTACCAAACACATGGTGGCAGCATTATGTACATGCGTAAAGCGCGACTATTGCATGCGTTCCATGAGTAATTCGCATACAATTGCAGCAAGTCCATAGGCGGGAACGGAGGGCTCATGGAGGGCAACATAGCCAAGTACCAGGCTCTTTGCGAGGTTGCGCGGCTGGGGAGCCTGACGGCCGCCGCCCGCGAGCTGGGCTACTCCCAGTCCGGCATGAGCCGTATAATGCAGGACCTTGAGCGCGAGTGGGGCGTCACCCTGCTCAGCCGTGGACGGCATGGAATCACGCTCACGCCCGATGGCGATCGGATCCTTCCCATGGTCCAGCGCGTCGTGGACGACCAGCGGCGCGTGAACGAGCTCGTGGGCGAGGTCCGCGGGCTCGAGACGGGGTCGGTACGCGTGGGGACCTTCTCGTCGGTGGCCACCTACCGGCTGCCCCGCGTGCTCGGACACCTGCAGGCGGCGCATCCCAAGGTGGAGTACGAGCTCCTCATGGGCGACTGGGGCGAGATCGAGCGCTGGACGAACACGGGGCGAGTGGACGTCGGGTTCATCCCCTTTGCGCCGGCGGCACCCCTGCAGTCGCGCGTGGTCGAGAAGGACGAGCTCATGGCGGTCGTCCCGCGAGAGCACCCACTTGCGGCGCGGGCCGAGGTCCGGCTGGGGGAACTCACGGCTGATCCCTATCTCATGCTGGAGCGAGGGGACAACGGTGTGATCCCCCGGATGTTCGCGGATGCCGGGCTGGAGCCCCGGGTGTGGCTCACCACCTGGGATGACTACGCGATCATGTCCATGGTGGAGGCGGGGCTGGGCGTCTCCGTCCTGCCCCGCCTCATTCTGCAGCGCTGCCCCTTCGACGTTACCATCCTGCCGTTGGCGGGCCATCCCTACCGCGAGATCAACGTCATCTGGCGCGACGAGGCCACGCTGTCCCGCGCAGCACGCGACTTCCTCGAGAGCCTGGACACGTGGGGATAAGCGCGCGGACGTGACAAGAACTCCGGAACGTGACAGGAACTCCGACCCCATGTCGCGGACCCCCTGTCGCGGGGCGGGACTACATGAGGCTCGTGACGTTCTTGGCAAACTCCACCGGGTCGTCGATGGGCAGGCCCTCCACCAGCAGGGCCTGGTCGTAGAGCACCTGGCCCAGGAGCTTGAGCCGGTCCTTGTCGCCCGCGTCCTCGGCCGCCACCAGCTTGCCGAATACCGGATGGCCCGGGTTGAGCTGCAGCACGCGCCTGACCTCGGGCATGCCCTCGGAACCACCCGGGTTCTGGGCCGCCACGCGCTCCATCTCGAGCGAGATCGGACCCTCGCTCGCCACGGCCGCCGGCGCCTCGCCAAGGCCCGCCACGACCTTGACCTCGCCGACCTTCTCGCCCAGGGCCTCCTTGAGGTCGGCAAGAAGGGCGTCCTTGCCCTCGGCGGCCTCCTCGGCCCGCTTCTTCTCGTCCTCGGTGGCCAGGTCCAGGTTGGCGTCGGACACGTTCTGGAACTCGACGTCGCGTGCCTCGGTGCCCTTGTGCTCGGAGTCACCCGCCTGCGAGTCCACGTGCCAGCTGCGCATCATCTGGAACATGAACTCGTCAACATCCTCGGTGCAGAGAAGCACGTCAAAGCCATGGTCCACGGCATTCTTGACCACGGGCATCTTGCCCAGGCGGTCCTGGGAGTCGCCAGCGGCGTAGTAGATCCTGTCCTGGCCCTCCTTCATGCCGGCAACGTACTCGGCGAAGGTGACCTGCTTGCCCTCGCGCGCGGACCAGAAGAGCAGGAGCTGCCCCAGGTCGGCGGCGTTGGAGCCGTAGGCACTGTAGATGCCGAACTTGAGGCCGCGGCCGAAGTTCTTGAAGAACTTCTCGTATGCCTCGCGGTCGTTGTCGCGCATGTCGCAGAGCTCGGAGTGGACCTTCTTCTCCACGCGGCGGGCGATGGCGCGCAGCTGGGAGTTCTGCTGCAGGGTCTCGCGGGAGATGTTGAGCGTCACGTCGGGCGAGTCCACGATGCCGTGCACGAAGTTGTAGTAATCAGGCAGGAGGTCGGCGCACTTCTCCTGGATCATGACGTTCGAGGAGTAGAGCGCCAAGCCCTTCTCGTAGTCCTTGCTGTAGAGGTCCCAGGGCTGCTGGCTGGGGATGAAGAGAAGCGCGTCGTAGCTCAACGCGCCCTCGGCGTGGAAGCTGATGGTGCGCGCGGGCTTCTCCCAGTCGTGGAAGGTGGACGTGTAGAACTCGTCGTAGTCCTTCTGCTCCACCTCCGAGCTGCGCTTCTTCCAGATGGGGGTCATGGAGTTGAGGGTCTCGAGCTCCTGGTAGCTCTCGTACTCGGGCTCGTAGTCCTCGGGGGCGTCCTCGGGCTTGGGCTTCTGGCGGCTCTTCTCCACCATCATGCGCACGGGATAGCGCACGTAGTTGCTGTAGCGCCTGACCAGGTCGCGCAGGCCCCACTCGGAGAGGAACTTGTCGGTGTCCTCGTCGTCCGTGGAGGGGCGCAGATGCAGGGTGATGGTGGTGCCGTGGTCGTCCGCGCCGTCGCGCTCGCCGGGCTCGGCCGCGCCCACGGTATAGCCCGTCACGCCGTCCGACTCCCAGGCGTTGGCGGCGTCGGCCCCCAGCGCGCGGGACACCACACGAACGCGGTCGGCCACCATGAAGGCGGAGTAGAAGCCCACGCCAAACTGGCCGATGATGTCCATGTCGTCGCCCTGGTGCTCGGCATTGGCCTGCTTGAACTCCTGCGAGCCGGAGTGGGCTATGGTGCCAAGGTTCTTGTCGAGCTCATCGGCCGTCATGCCGATGCCGTTGTCGCTCACGGTGATGGTGCGGGCGTCCTTGTCGAAGGCCAGGTCGATGGCCAGGGCGTCGCGGTCCACCTGGACGTCCGGGTTGTTCACGGCCTCGAAGCTCAGCTTGTCCAGCGCGTCCGACGCGTTGGAGATGAGCTCGCGCAGGAAGATCTCCTTGTTCGTATAGATGGAGTTGATCATCAGGTCGAGGAGCTTCTTGCTCTCGGTCTTGAACTGCCTCATGGTGCCGTGCTTCCTTTCCGCTCGTACAGGTACAGGAGACGTTCTACCCGAACCGCGGAAGTTATACGCAGACAAGGGCCACGACAAGGCCGATTCCCCAAGCCATGCCAAGGGTGGGCCCGCGGCCACTAGAAGAGGCAGGCCTCCAGGACGTCGCGGTCGCGCAGGGCGCGGAGCCACTCCTGCGGGATGCCGTGCTCGCCGCCAATGCCCCACAGCGTGCCCGCGAGCGCGCCGGCCACAGCACCCGTAGTGTCGGTGTCCTCGCCCAGGTTCACGGCAAGAAGGACGGCGTCGCGGTAGCACTCGCTCCTGCCCACGCACCAGATGGCTGCGTCGTACGTATGGCGAACGAACCCCGAGGAGCGCACGGCATCGCGCGGGGTACCGGCAGCCCGTTCCGCCAGGCGCGCGTGCGTGGCCTCGGGGTCGGTCGCGGCGGCGCGCAGCAGGTGCACGAAGTCCACGCAGAGGCCGCAGGAGAGCTCGTGGGCGTGCGTGACGGCGGAGACCGCACGGACCTCGTCGTCCGTGGCGTCACAGAAGGCGAGCGGCGCGATACGCATAAGGGAGCCGTTGCCGTTGTCCCACTCGCCCGCGAGGCCGTGACCGAGGCGAATGGCCTGAGCCGTGGTGTTGCCCACGTCAAAGGTGTCGCCGCCGCATGCGTAGCGGCCGCGGTAGAGCCAGTCGGCGAAGCGGTCGTGAATGTCAGCCGGGTCGATGCGGCCAAGCTCGCGGATGGAGTCCGCCGTGGCGACGGCCATGGAGGTGTCGTCGCTCCAGGTGCCTGCGGGCTGGTGGTGCGAGCCGTAGCCCACCATGTCCGTGCAACGGAAGGTATCGCGCGCCAGGAACTCGTAGGGCACGCCAAGCGCGTCGCCCACCGCCTCGCCGTACATCGCGTCCCGCAGCGCCTTCGACCTCATGTCCTTGTCCATGACTCCCCCATCCCGCGCCAAAAGTGCCAGACACTCTTGGCACACACCCGCGTGGTAGACCTACTCGCCGTCACGCCAGCCCTTGCAGACGTCCACCCAGCCGTCCGCCTGACCCCACTCCTCCAGCTCCGCCAGCGTACAACCGATGGCGCTGTTCTCGCTCCCCGCCGCCGGCCACACCCGCTCGAAGCGACGCAGGCTCTCGTCCAGGTAGCAGGCCACGCCGGGTCTACGGTCGAAGGGACAAACGCCGCCCATGGGGTGGCCCACCAGGCGCTCCAGGTCGTCGGCAGGCACCATGCGTGGCTTGGTGTGGAAGCGGGCCTTGTACGGCGCGTTCCAGACCTTGGCGTCGCCCGCGCACACGATGAGGATGGCACGGGTCTTGTCGCTCCCGTCGTCGCCCTCGCTCCCGTCGTCGCCCTCGCTCCTGTCGTCGCCCTCGCTCCCGTCGTCGCCCGGCACCAGGAAGGCCATGGTCTTGGCGATGCGTGCAGGCTCCACGCCCACGTCTTCCGCCGCCTGCCCCACCGTGGCGCTTGGCTGGTCGAACTCCAGGATCTTGTCGCCCGCGCCGTACCGCTCGAGATACGCCCTCACGCTCTGCACCGACATGTGTACCTCCCGGTCCTCGTAATAGCACACAAGGATAGCAGCCAAGAGATGCAGTCGAGCTTTCGGCAGGGCTGCCCGTTCCCTCAAGGGAACTACCCATCGAGCTAGGATTCGGGTAGCCCTCCGCAGGGGGCTACCCACGGGGCGGGACAAGGTAGTCCCCCATGGAAGACCACCCAACACCGTTATCCTCCCATTTGGCCGAGAAACCCCGGGACATCAACCGTGGGTAGCCCTCCGCAGGGGGCTACCCACGGGGCAGGACAAGGTAGTCCCCCATCGAGGACTACCTATCAATGTTATGTCCCGATTTCTCCACAGAATTCGAGATATCAAGAGTGGATAGTCCCCCAGGCAGGACCACCTTGGTCGACCGAGACAAGGTAGTCCCCCAAGCAGGGCCACCCTGCCGCAGGTTTGCCCCCTCACGCGCACGAGGTCCAGGACCGCCTCGGCGTAGGGCACCGCCATGCCCCTCTCACGCGCAAGGGCCACGACCTGCCCGTTGATGGCGCCGATCTCGGTGCGGCGGCCGCGCGCCAAAGAGGCACCCCATGGCGCCTGCGCCCAGAACCGCGATCCTCATGCCGGCCCCCGTTCGACACGCGCCATTATCCGCCCGACAGCCACGACGAGCGGCGGCCGCCGACAGCTCTCCGTTGCCGCGCGCCTGCCCGGAGCGTGACAGCAGCTCCGACCCCGCGTGACAGCAGCTCCGACCCCGCGTGTCACGGACCCCTGTCACGCGAACTGGGAGCGGTAGAGCTCTGCGTAGGAACCGCCCGCGGCCAGGAGCTCCTGGTGGGTGCCCTTCTCGATGATGTTGCCGTGGTCCATCACCAGAATCAGGTCGGCGTCGACGATCGTGGAGAGCCGGTGCGCGATCACGAAGCTCGTGCGGTTCTCCATGATGGCCTCCATGGCACGCACGATGGCCTGCTCGGTGCGGGTGTCCACGCTGGACGTGGCCTCGTCGAGTATGAGGATGGCCGGGTCCGTGAGCATGGCGCGCGCTATGGTGAGTAGCTGCCGCTGGCCCTGGCTGAGGTTCTCGCCGTCGTTCTCCACCATGGTGTCGTACCCACGGGGCAGCGTGTGCACGAAGAAGTCCACGTGCGCGGCACGTGCCGCCGCCTCCACCTCCTCGCGCGTGGCGCCGGGGTGCCCGTAGGCGATGTTGTCTGCGATGGTGCCCTCGAAGAGCCAGGAGTCCTGCAGCACCATGCCGAACTGGCGGCGCAGGTCGGCGCGGGCCATGTCGTGCGTGTCCACGCCGTCCAGGGTGATCCGGCCGCCGTCCACCTCGTAGAAGCGCATCAGGAGGTTGATGAGCGTGGTCTTGCCAGCGCCCGTCTCGCCCACGATGGCCACCTTCTGGCCGGGCTCGGCCACGAATGAGACGTCCTGCATGAGGGGCTTCTCGGCCGTGTAGCCAAAGCGCACGTGCTCGAAGGCCACCCGGCCACGCACGGGCTCGATCGGCAGCCGGGGCGCCACGGGGTCGGGCTCCACCTCGGCCTCGTCCAGGAAGGCGAAGACGCGCTCGGCCGCGGCCAGGGCGCTCTGCAGCATGTTGAGCGTCATGGCCATCTGGGTGAGGGGATCGGACGCCGTGAACATGTAGCCGAAGAAAGCCTGGAAGCCGCCGACGGTCATCTGGCCCGTGACCACCATGCCGCCTGCCAGAAGGCCAACGGACACGTTTGCCAGGCGCAGGAGGAAGCGCGTGGCCGGCCCGATGGACTCCATGAGGAAGTCCGCACGTGCGCTGGTGGCCGCGAGCTCGTCGGCGTCTGCACGGACCTGGGCGAGGCTGCGGTCCTCCAGGCCATAGGCCACCACCACGGTACGGCCGGCGTAGGCCTCCTCCACACGTCCGGAGAGACGGCCCATCACGGCCTGGCGCTTTGCCGCGACAGTGATGGTGCGCCCGCCCGAGAAGCGCGTGAGTAGGAGGGTGGCCACGGCAAAGACCGCGTAAACCGCCGTGAGCCGCACGTTCGACACCAGCATGAGGGCAAAGGCGCCCACGAGCGACGCCACAGCCATGAGCAGCTGCAGGAGGCCGCGCTGCAGGACCTCGGAGACCTTGTCGAGGTCGTTTGTGGCGCGGCTGATGGTGTCGCCTGGCTGGTGGCGGTCGAAGTAGCTCAGGGGCAGGCGGGCCATCTTCGCGCTTATCTGCTTGCGGACGCTCAGGTTGAGCCGCTCGGCGAAGCTGGCCATGACGAAGATCTGCACGGAGTAGCAGCCCCAGGCAAAGGTCCAGATGCCCAGATAGCACAGGATCTCCTCCAGGCCGGAGCCCCAGCCCACGCCGAAGGCGGCGCCTCCCTGCCAGGCCGTCTGGATCTTTGCCCAGAGAAGGTCCACGAGCCCGCCCGAGTAGGCAGTGGCCCAGAGCTGGCCCACGACGCCTCCCACAGCTGCGACGGCTGCCACCACCAGGCGCCAACGCTCCCCCGAGGCCGCGCCCCACAGGCGCTTGGCCGTGCCCCAGGCGTCGGTGGGGACGTCCTCGTCCAGGTCGTCGTCGCTGGTCGCGGCGGCACCGGCGTCGGCCGCCGCATCCCCGGCAAGAAGGTCGTCCCTACTTTCGCGCTCGTCCTTGTCGCGCATGTCGCGCTCGTCCCGCCTAGTCATCGGCCCCACCTCCCCTCGTCTGCGACTCCTCGATCTCGCGGTACTCCCGGCAGTCCCTCATGAGCTCGTCGTGCGTGCCCAGGCCCACCACCTGGCCCTCGTCGAGCACCACTATCTGGTTGGCGTCGTGGATGGTGCTCACCCGCTGGGCGATGAGCAGCATGGCGGCATCCCCCAGCTCGCCGCGCAGGGCGTGGCGCAGGGCGGCATCGGTCTTGTAGTCCAGCGCGGAGAAGGAGTCGTCGAATATGTAGAGGTCCGCGTGGCGCACCAGCGCGCGAGCTATGGCCAGGCGCTGTCGCTGGCCACCGGAGAAGTTCTTGCCGCCCTGGCTCACGCGTGAGTCCAGCCCGTCGGGCAGGTCGCGAACGAATCCCCCCTGGGCCACGTCCAGCGCGTGCCACAGCTCCTCGTCCGTGGCATCGGGCCGACCGTCCCGCAGGTTCTGGGCTATGGTGCCCGAGAAGAGCCAGGCCTGCTGGGGCACATAGGCCACGTGGCTGCGGAGGGCGCGCTGGGGAAGCTCGCGCATGTCGCGGCCCTGGATGAGCACGGCCCCCTCCGTGACGTCGAAGAGGCGCAGGAGCAGCTTGGCCACCGTGGACTTGCCGGAGCCAGTGTTTCCGATCACGGCGCACACCTGGCCGCGCCGCACGGAGAAGTCCAGGTCGTGCAGGGTGTCCACGTCCGCGTCGTCAAAGCGGAAGCTCGCGTGGTCGAAGCGCACGACCTCGTCCGCGGGGCCCGCCGCCACAAGCTCGCGGTCGGCCTCGGCCGCCTCCGGCGCGTCCAGCACCCGCGGCTCCGTCCCCAGCACCTCGGCGGCGCGGGCCAGGCAGGCCCGGGCGCGCGGTATCTGCAGGATGGCGAACTGGGCCATCATCATGGAGAACATGATGATCATGGCGTAGTTGTTGAGCGCGTTGATGGAGCCGATCTGCATGGCGCCCGCCCCCACGCGGTCGGCGCCCACCCAGATCACGAGCACCTCCACGAAGTTGGAGAGGAAGAAGGTGATGGAGTCCGCCAGGGTGAAGACCATGTTCACCCGGATGGCGTGGCTGGCGTAGTCCTCGAAGGTCCCGTCCAGCCGCTCGCGGTCCATGCGCTGGCGGTTGAAGGCGCGGATCACGCGCACGCCGGTGATGGACTCGCGCAGGCGAGTGTTCATGGCGTCGACGAGTTGTTGCATCTTGACGAATATGGGGGCGGACTTGGCCAGCGCCACGGCGCACACCGCGAGCATGCCCAGCGTGACCCCCAGCACCACCCAGCCCATCTGCCAGTCGGTGGCAAAGGAGAGGATCACGGCCGCCACGCAGGTGACGGGCACCGGCGCCAGCATGACAAAGCACATCATGAGGGTCTGCTGGACCACGTTTGCGTCGCCCATGGTCCGGGTGATCATGGAGCCCGTGCCCAGGCGCGAGAAGTCCGCGGCCGAGAGCGCGAGACTCTTCTGGTACACGGCAACGCGCAGGTCGCGGGCCACGTTTGCCGCCAGGTGCGCTGCCATCCAGTAGGAGGCGATGCAGCCGCCCGAGCCCGCGATGGCCGCCACCAGCATGCGGGTGGCATGTGACAGAAGGTCTGACCCCTGCTGGCCGATCGCGGCGTTGATCATCGCGGAGAGCTCGGTGGGGATGTAGAGCATGCCCACCACGTCGCAGAGCAGCAGGAGGAGGGTGGCCACCACCTGGCCGCGGTAGGGCCGCACGAGCCGCACGAACAGCGCCAACGACTCGCGACGTCCCGGCATCGCCTCGCCCCCGGAGGTCCCCTGGCCCATCGTGTCCTTGTCTATGTTCTTGTCCGCGCTCACAGCGCCCCCACTTCCAAGGTCTGGCTCTCCCCCGCCGCATCCAGCTCCCGGCGAAGGAGCCCCAGCTCGCGGTCCAGTCCCGCCACGTAGGTGCGGATGATCCGCACCAGGTCCCTCCGGTCCCCCGGCGGCAGCGCCGCGAAGGCCCGCGCCTCGGCTCGCATGGCCGGCGCGATGCTCCGCTCGCAGAAGGCACGGCCCGCGTCGGTGAGCCGCACGAGCTTGTCCCTGCGGCTGCCCTCCACGAACTCCAAGGTCACGAGCCCGCGCCGCTCCAGCGCCCGTACGCTGGAGCTCGCCGTCTGGCGGCTGAGGGAGTTGTTGTCCGTCACCTGGGCCAAGGTCTCGGCCCCGCCGGCCATGACGATGTCGTAGAGGATCCAGTAGGCGCTGTCCGCCACGCCGCAGCCACGCGCCGCCTCCCGATAGACGCGGTCCGTCTCCTGGAAGAGCGCGTCGATGTCGCGCGGCGTGAGCTCCGCCCCCTCCGTCTGTGCGGCCTGCATGCCCGCCTCCAGCTCGCATGGGCGGGCTCCCCCGCCACGGTCCCGCCATGGCCGGACCCTTCCCTACACTACTGCGATTGTCCGAATTCAAACAGTCCGAATTCGGATAAAACAAACGCAGCCAAGACTATCACGCCTTTTGGCCCCACACCAGCCCCACGCGGCGCCCGATTGGGATAGGCTCTATCCATCACACAACGTCCACGAAGGGAGCGGCACATGTCAAAGCGGGGCCTCGAGGTTTTGCGTGATCCGATGCTCAACAAGGGGTGTGCCTTCACACGTGCGGAGCGCGAGGAGCTGGGGCTCGACGGCCTTCTTCCCGCCGCGGTGCTCACGCAGGACCAGCAGGAGGCCATGGTCTACGAGCGCTTCTGCGCCCAGCCCACCGACCTGGCCCGCCGCATGTACCTCATGAGCGTGCGCGACACGAACGCCCGCCTCTTCTTCTACAGCATGGGCAAGCACCTGACGGAGTACATGCCCATGGTCTACGCACCCACGGTGGCCCAGTCCATCGAGGGCTTCGAGGACCACTACTTTGGCAGCAACGTTGCCTACGTGAGCATAGAGGACGCGAGCGAGAAGGCCGTGGAGCAGGCGCTCCTCGCCTTCGCCGGGCCCGACGCGGACATCCGACTGGTCGTCTTCACCGATGCCGAGGGGATACTTGGCATCGGTGACTGGGGCGTCAACGGCGCGGAGATCCTCACGGGAAAGCTGGCCGTCTACACCGCGGCGGCCGCCATCGACCCAACGCAGATCCTGCCCGTGATGGTGGACGTGGGCACCAACCGCCAGAGCCTCTTGGACGACCCGCGCTATCCCGGCAACCGCATCGCGCGCGTGCGCGGCCAGCGGTATGACGACTTCATCGACGTGCTGGTGCGCGTGAGCCTGCGCCTGTGGCCCAAGGCCCTCCTGCACTGGGAGGACTTCGGCAGGCCCTGCGCCGCCCCCATCCTCAAGCGCTACCGTGACCAGGTGCTCACTCTGAACGACGACATCCAGGGCACCGGCGTCACGACCCTGGGCGCCCTCATCGGAGCCTGCCGCGTGGCGGGGCGTCCTCTGGCCGAGACGCGCATCGTGCAGTTTGGCGCCGGGACCGCAGGCATCGGCATCGACGACCAGATCGTGGACGCCCTCGTGCGTCTGGCTGGGCTCACGCCCGAGGAGGCCGCGAGCCGCATCTACCTGATGGACCGCCAGGGGCTGATCCTCTCCGGCATGGACGACCTCACCGAGGGCCAGGCCCGCTACGCCCACGACGCCTCCGAGTTCCCCGAGGGGCTGGACACGCATGACCTGGCCGCGGTGGTGGAGGCCGTGCAGCCCAACGCCCTTATCGGCACCTCGACCGTGCACGGGGCCTTTACCGAGAGGGTCTGCCGGACCATGGCCGCCCACTGCGAGCGGCCCTTCGTCGCACCCATAAGCAACCCCACCAAGCTGGCCGAGGCCCGCGCGGCCGACGTCATGGCCTGGACCGAGGGTCGGGCGCTCGTGGTCACGGGCACGCCGTCGGCGCCGGTCGACCTGGGCGGCGTGACCTACCGCTTTGGCCAGTGCAACAACGCCCTCATGTACCCGGGTCTCTGCCTGGGGGCGCTGGTGGTGGAGTCGCGCCTGGTGAGCGACGGCATGTTGCTCGCGGGCGCGCAGGCACTGGCAGACATGGTGGACGTGTCGCAGCCGGGTGCCGCGGTGCTGCCGCCCATGAGCGCGCTCACGGACATCACGCGCACGGTGGCGCGTGCCGTGGCCGAGGAGGCGGTGGGCGAGGGGCTCAACCGGGCGGACGTGCCGGACATCGACGCCGCCCTCGACGCCGTTGCCTGGGACCCCAGGTACTAGGCCAGATCGCTTCCTTGGGCCGCCTCCTTCCTGCCGGGGCCTGCGGGAAGGGTTGCAGACCCCGCCAGCTGCAGGTGACATGTCACTTGCAGGTGTCTGCGACCAGCCACCGATAGAAGCGACAAGCCCACTACCTGCGGAAACGCAAACGGCGCTGTTTGTGCAAGGCACCTGCAGGTGACATGTCACTTGCAGGTGCCTTGTTCATGACGGGGAGCCGCGCATGGTCCCGGCGGGCCGATCCCTAGCCCAGTTCCTCGCCGTTGCTGGCGATGACCTTCTTGTACCAGTAGAAGCTGTCCTTGCGGTAGCGCTTGAGGTCCTTGAGGTCGAACTCGTCGCGGTTCACGTAGATGAAGCCGTACCGCTTGACGATGCCCTCGTGCGTGGAGATGAGGTCCACCGCGCTCCAGGGGCAGTAGCCCAGCATCTGGACGCCGTCACTGATGGCCAGGCGCATCTGCTCGATGTGGGCCCGCAGGTAGTCGATGCGGTACTGGTCGTGGACGCTGCCGTCCTCCTCGAGCTTGTCGTAGGCGCCCAGGCCGTTCTCGGTGATGAGGATGGGCAGGTGGTAGCGGCTGTAGACCTCGCGCAGGGTGTTGCGGAAGCCGATGGGGTCGATCTCCCAGCCGAACTCGGTGCGGGGCAGGTTGGGGTTGGGCATGGCTTTGAAGAAGCCCTCGATGGTGGCGCCACGCTGCTGGTCGCCGGAGGTTCCGGCCTCGCCGGGCCCAGGCATGGCCACGGTGGCCGTGGAGTAGTAGTTGAAGGCGATGAAGTCGGGCTTGGCGGCGCGCATGATCTCCATGTCGCCCACCTGGATGTTCTCGGGGGTGGCGTCCTGCTCCTCCAGCCAGCTCCACACGAGGTTGTTGTAGATGCCGTAGACGGCCATGTCCAGGTAGAGCCAGTTGCGCAGGGCATTGAAGTTCTGCGCGGCCAGGATGTCCTCGGGCTTGTTGCTCGCGGGATACACGAGGGCGATGTTTGGCGCGGGGCCGATCTTCGCGTCGGGCAGCATCTGGTGGCAGAGGCACATGGCCTTGGCCTGCGCCAGCAGCATGTTGTGGTTCATCTCGTAGACGTGCTTGTTTGGGTTGTCGAACTTGGAGAAGTCGATGCCCATCACGGCCTCGGCCGCGAGCGTCATCATGTTCTGCTCGTTGATGGTGAGCCAGTACCTCACGCGGTCGCCAAAGCTGCGGAACATCAGCTCGGAGAACTCCACGAAGGCGTCCACGGTGGCGCGGTTGGCCCAGCCGCCCCTCTCCTCGAGCGCCGCCGGCAGGTCAAAGTGGTACATGGTCACGAGCGGCTGGATCCCATACTTGAGGCACTCGTCGATGAGGGCGTTGTAGTAGTCCACGCCCTCCTGGTTGACGCGGCCCGTCCCCTCGGGCAGCAGGCGCGACCAGCTGATGGAGAAGCGGTAGGTCCTGAAGCCCATCTCGCCCATGAGGGCGACGTCCTCCTTGTAGTGGTGGTACTGGTCGGCAGCCACCTCGAAGCCCGACGTGCCGGCAGGCGGGGTCTTGACGTCCTGGACGGATGGGCCCTTGCCGTTGGTCAGGCTCGCGCCTTCCACCTGGTAGGCGGAGGTCGAGGCGCCCCAGAGGAAGCCCTTGGGGAACTGCTTGAGGGTCTTGTGCAGCATGTCGTTTCCCTTCTCTATGCCCGTGGACGATGCCGGCTTGCCTTGCCCACCACGAAGCATAGCAAACGATGACAAAAGGTCAGACCCCAGTTGGGCAAAAGGTCAGACCCCAGCTAGGCAAAAGGTCAGACCCCAGCTGGGCAGCGGGGCACCTGGGAGTGACATGTCAGTTACAGGTGCCTGCAAGCGGCCGTCAACAAGAGCGACAGGTCGTCTACCTGCGCAAACACAAACGTGCAGAAACGCGAACGCACCTGCAAGTGACATGTCACTTACAGGTGCGCACCCATGCGGTCTATGGTGAGAAGAACCCGCCCCACGCGAGCCTCGCCCCACGCGAGCTCCGCCCTATGCGAGCCTCGCCCTATGCGAGCCCGCCCTACGCGAGCTCCGCCACAGCGGCCTTGAGCTCCTCGGTACGGTTGGTCTGCTCCCAGGTGAAGTCCTTGTCGTTGCGGCCGAAGTGACCGTAGGCGGCAGTCTTCTGGAAGATCGGGCGACGCAGGTCGAGGTCGCGGATGATGGCACCCGGCCGCAGGTCGAATACCTTCTCCACGGCCTTGGCCAGGACCTCGTCGTCCACGGTGCCGGTGCCCTGGGTGTCGACCATGATGGAGAGGGGCTGCGGCACGCCGATGGCGTAGGCCAGCTCGACCTCGCACTTGTGGGCCAGGCCGGCGGCCACGACGTTCTTTGCCACCCAGCGCGCGGCATAGGCGGCCGAGCGGTCCACCTTGGTGCAGTCCTTGCCGGAGAAGGCGCCGCCGCCGTGACGGCCCATGCCACCGTAGGTGTCCACGATGATCTTGCGGCCGGTCAGGCCGGTGTCGCCCATGGGGCCGCCCACCACGAAGCGGCCGGTGGGGTTCACGTAGATGTCCGCGTGGCCCCAAGGGATGCCGGCGGCGTCGAGGACGGGCTTGATCACGTGCTCGATCATGTCCTCGCGGATCTGGGAGAGCTTGACGTCGGCGGCGTGCTGGGTGGACACGACCACGGCCGTGACCTCCACGGGCTTGTCGTCCTCGTAGCGGACGGTCACCTGGGTCTTGCCGTCGGGACGCAGGTAGGCCAGGGTGCCGTTCTTGCGCACACGGGCCAGCTGGCGAGCCATGTTCTGGGCCAGGTAGATGGGCATGGGCATGAGGACGTCGGTCTCGTCGGAGGCGTAGCCGAACATCATGCCCTGGTCACCGGCGCCGATCTTGTCGATCTCGTCGTCGTCCGAGCGGGCAAAGGTGCCGTCCACGCCCTGGGCGATGTCGGGGCTCTGCTCGTGGATGAGGTTCATCACGCCGCAGGTGTCGGCGTCAAAGCCGTACTTGGCGCGGTCGTAGCCGATGCTGCGCACGGTGTCGCGCACGATCTTCTGCACGTCCACGTAGGCCTGGGTGCGGACCTCGCCCATCACGATGACGGTACCGGTGGTGGTAAAGGTCTCGATGGCGCAGCGCACCTCGTTCACGTTCGCGGGCACACCGGAGGGCGAGACGTAGCCCTGCTTCTGGAGGCGGGCCTCCTTCTCCAGGATGGCGTCGACGATGGCGTCGGAGATCTGGTCGCACATCTTGTCGGGGTGGCCCTCGGTCACGGACTCAGACGTGAACAGGAAGTTCTTGTGGGACATGTGGTTCTTTCCTTTCCTCTTGTCGATACAAGCTCTGGCCGCCCACGGTGCGGGTCGGCGTTGCACGACGCCTGCCGCGCGCCTATGCGGGCGTGGCGGTGGCGGAAGGCATGAAGTGGTTGCGGGCCTTCTCCGTACCCATGCCGTCGAAGGCGAGGTCCAGGAGCTGGCGGCCGAGGTCCTCGGAGGATGCGTGCGACCTGCTGAGCAGGGGCTCCTCCATGGCGGCGAAGATGAAGGCGCCCGTCACGGACACCGCGGCCAGGCGGGCGTCCACGTCGCGCCGGACGACCCCCTCCTCCTTGGCCCGCTCCAGCTGGGCGGCCACGATGGAGGTGCCCCTGGCCAAGTAGGTCTCCACGCTGGGCAGGACGGTGCTGTGGGAGTCCAGGAGCTCGCGGGTCATGGCCAGGGTGAGCGGGCTCTTGCTGGAGAGCCGGCTGGTAAAGACATAGGCCAGCCCCTCCATGGAGGCCGTGGCCGAGGGGGCGGCGCTCACCACACCCTCGATCGAGTCCACCAGGTCGTCTATCGACCGGTCGAAGATGGCCTCCACCAACGCGCTCTTGTCGCTGAAGTAATAGTAGAGGGCACCCTTGGACATGTTGCAGCGGGCGGAGACCTCGCTCATCTGGAAGTCCGTGTTGCCCCGCTCCACCATGAGGTCGGTGGCGGCCGCCATGATGCGCTCGCGGGTGGCCGCGGACTTGCGGGTCTTGGTACCGGCGCGCAGCTTGGTGGTCTGCTTGGCAACGGTCTCCTCGAGCGAAGCCCGGGCCGCCGCACCCGCCATCTTGAGCCCGTCGTGGAGCTCCACGCTCATGCCCTTGTCATCCAGAAGTGCCATCGCAACGTCCCAACCATCGCCAGCAAAACGTGAGTATTCTACCGCCATTGCAAAGCGTTTTGAGCTGATTTCAAAAAAATCGGCCAAACAGTTGGCAAAAAGCGGGCACCACGTGCATTATGTATTGGGTTCTACATAATTCTCGCACACTACGTTCGTTTTTAGACGCTTTTCCATCGTTTCGTCGCTACCACAGGGAGAAAAGCCCATGGACAAGGTCCTACAGATCTTTCGCCGCGACCTCCTGCGGATCTGCCGCAACCCCATCGCCCTGATCGTGACCCTGGGCGTGTGCGTGATCCCCTCGCTCTACGCCTGGTTCAACATCCTGGCCAACTGGGACCCCTACAAGAACACCCAGGACGTCCCCATAGCAGTGGTCGACAAGGACGAGGGCACCACGGCGGGAGACATGGGCTACCTGAACGCCGGCCAGATGGTGGAGGAGCGCCTGGCCGAGAACGACCAGCTGGACTGGGAGTTCACCGACGAGGAGACGGCCCTCGAGGGCGTGACCTCGGGGCGCTACTACGCGGCCATCGTCCTGCCCGAGACCTTTACCGCAGACCTCGCGAGCGTGCTCTCCGGAGAGCTCGCCTCCCCCACCATCACCTACTACGTGAACGAGAAGCTCAACCCAATAGCCCCCAAGGTCACCGACACCGGTGCCACCACCCTGGAGACGCAGATAAACGAGACCTTCGTGTCCACGGTGGCCCAGGTCGTGGTCGACAAGATGCAGGGCGTGGGCGGCCAGGTGGCGAGCGACGCCGAGGCCGCCACGACCGACGTGGTCACCCGCGTGCGCGACGTGAACGACACCCTGGGCCAGCTCGAGGCCAACATAGACGACACCCGGGCCACCATCGCCTCGGCCCACTCGAGCGTGGGCTCCGCGCAGGTCACCCTCTCCACCCTGCTCGTGAAGACGGGCGACGCCAAGGTGTCGCTGGCAGAGGCGACGGGCATGCTCTACACCGCCCGCGCCGGCGCCAACGGGGTGAGCACGAACGTCTCGAGCAGGCTCGCCCGCGCCTCGGCCGTGGTCACCCGCGTGTCGGGCAAGACGAACACCGCCATCGGCGTGGTGAGCGGGCGCATCGGAGAGGCCCAAGGGACCGTGGACGCCTCGCTCGCCCAGGCCCGCCTGGTAGCGAACGAGAACGCCGCCATCGTGAGCCAACTCGCGCAGGTGACCCCCTACGTGCCAGCCAGCCGTCGCGACGAGTGGAACGACCTCGTTTCCCGGCTGAGCGCCCAGGCGGCAGCGGGCCAGGAGGCCGTGGCCAAGCTCCAGACCGCCTCCGACGACATCAAGGCCCAGAACGCCGCCGTGGCCAACCTGTCCAACACCGTGAACGACGCCGTGACCACGGGCTCCGACACGGTGCTCCAGGCCCAGGGCACGCTGACAAGCTCGGTCCTGCCCCAGCTCGACACCGCGCTCGACGGCTTTGCCACCGCGGCCGGCCAGCTGCAGTCGGGCCTGGGCGGCGTGGAGCCCACCATCATACAGACCCAGGCCGTGCTCACCCAGCTGGACGGCACCCTCTCCGACGCCGACGACGCCCTGGGCCTCACGCACGACGAGCTCGAGCAGGTCCGAACGCTCCTGGACGGGGTAGCCACCGACGTGGAGGCCCTCCAGTCCTCCGAGGTCCTGGCCCAGATCCGCCAGCTGGCCGACGCCAACCCAACCGACATCGCGACCTTCATGGCCACGCCCGTGACCATCGACGAGCAGCCCGTCTTCCCCGTGGCCAACTACGGCTCCGGCGTGACGCCCTTCTACACCGACCTGGCTCTCTGGGTGGGCGGCTTCGTGCTCGTGGCCATATATAAGGTCGAGGTGGACGACGAGGGCGTGGGCGAGTTCAGGCCCTGGCAGGGTTACTTCGGCCGCTGGCTGCTCTTCTTCGTGCTGGGTACGCTGCAGGGCATCATATGCACCGTGGGCGACCTCGTGCTGGGCATCCAGTGCGTGAACCCGGGGATGTTCGTCCTCACGGGCATCATCGAGTCCTTCGTGTACGTGAACATCATCTATGCCTTCAGCGTGGCCTTCAAGCACATAGGCAAGGCACTCTGCGTCCTTCTGGTGATCCTGCAGATCCCCGGCTCATCGGGCACCTACCCCATAGAGATGATGCCGGGCTTCTACCAGGCCATCCACCCCTGGCTGCCCTTTACCTACGGCATCAACGCCATGCGCGAGTGCATAGCCGGCGCCTACGGCAGCTACTATGCCCAGAACATCCTCATGCTGCTCCTCTTCGTGCTGCCGGCCCTGCTCATCGGCGTAGGCCTGCGCCGCCACATGCTCAACATCAACGTCCTCTTCGACCGCCGCCTGGCCGAGACCGACCTCATGATCTGCGAGCGCGACGGCATGGAGGTGGAGCACTACCGGCTCTCCTCCCTCGTCCAGGCCCTCATGCACTCCGAGGACTACCGCCAGCGGCTGGCCGAGCGCGTGACGAGCTTCGAGACGTCCTATCCCAAGCGCCAGAAGTGGCTCTTCATAGGCCTCCTGGCCCTGCCCATAGGCCTGGCCGTGGCCATGTTCGTCTCGCCGCAGCCAGCAAAGCTCCCGCTCTTCATCCTGTGGATCGTCTCGATCCTGGTCTTCTGCGCCGCGATCATCGTTACGGAGTACCTCTACGACTCGCTGCAGCGACGCAAGTCCATGCTGGGCCTTACCCGCGACCAGATGGTGGAGCTCATGGGCCGCCAGCTCGACCGAGAGGAGAACGCACGATGAGGAAGATCTGGCGCATATTCCTTCAGGATGCCCGCAACGCCACCAGGAACCCCATCGCGCTCGTGGTGTGCGTGGGCCTGGTGATCATCCCCTCGCTCTACGCCTGGTTCAACATCGCGGGCGGCTGGGACCCCTACGGCAACACCAGGGAGCTCAAGGTGGCCGTGGCCAACTGCGACGAGGGCTACACCTCATCCCACCTGCCCATGAGGCTCGACCTAGGTGAGGACGTGGCCCAGAAGCTCCGGCAGAACGAGAAGATCGGCTACACCATTACCTCGCGCGAGGACGCCGAGGAGGGCGTCCGCTCGGGCAAGTACTACGCGGCCATCATCATCCCCGAGGACTTCACGCGCAGCCTCCTCTCCGTGGCGTCGGCGGACGTGCACCCCGCCACGCTGGTCTACGAGACCAACGAGAAGGAGAACGCCATCGCCCCCATCGTGACCGACAAGGCCGTGACTGCCGTGCAGTCCGACATCCAGGAGACCTTCGCCCAGACCGTGGGCGAGGTGGGCGCGGGCGCCCTGGCGAGCCTCCAGGACTACCTCTCCGACGACGAGGTCCTGAGCCTGGCCGGCTCGCTCGACAAGTCCCTGGGCGACGGCGCGACCGACCTGCGCACGGTGGCCAGCCACGTGGACGCCTACTCCAAGCTCGTGAGCTCCGCGGCGGGCATCGTGGAGAGCTCCGATTCGCTCCTGCAGACCTCGGGCGACGTGACGGGCTCCGCCACGGACGCCCTCACGACCTCGGCCACGAGCATCCGCGAGATGGGCCAGGCCATGGACGGGGCGGCGGACGCCATCGACTCCGCCCTGGCCACGAGCTCGCAGAGCCTGGACTCCGTGGATGCCGCGGTGGACCAGGCCTTCGACGCAGCGGCCACCTCCGCCGGCCACTCCTCGGGCGAGCTGCGCGACGTGGCAAGCAAGGTCGATGGGGTCCGGGCCTCCTACGAGGAGCTTGAGGACGGCCTGCGGGAGGTGCGCGACCTCCTGGAGCCCGTGGGGCGCCGCCTGCTCGACCCGGCGATCGCCCAGGTGCGCGCCGTGGAGACCCGCCTGGCCACCCTGCGCGACCACCTGAACACCGCCGCCGACAACATCGACCGAGGCGTGTCCGACGTGGCCTCCGACCGAGCCGCCGCCCATACGCTCGTGAGCGAGGGGCGCCGGGAGATCAGCTCCCTCCAGAGCACCTACCGCAACGACGTGAGCGGTACCGTGTCCAAGCTGGCCGACAAGGTCGACGACGCCGCGGCCAGCTCCTCCGAGGTGGGTGACCTTCTCGACAGCACGGTGAGCGACCTGCGGGAGACCTCCACCATGGCCACCGACGACCTGCGCAACGTGCAGGCGACGCTGGACGACGTGTCGGGCCAGGTGAGCTCCACGGCAGACGACATCGACGAGCTGCGCGAGTCGCTCGAGGCAGCCCTTGCCTCCAAGGACGCCGCCCAGGTGCGCACGATCCTCTCCGCCGGCCCCGAGGCCCTGGCCAAGTTCATCTCCTCACCCGTGACGGTGGATCGCCAGGCCGTCTACCCCATCGAGAACAACGGCTCCGCCATGGCAGGCTTCTACACCACCCTCTCGCTCTGGGTGGGCGCCATCGTGCTCGTGGCCATGATGCGGGTGGACGTGAGCGACGCCGAGGCCGAGCGGGCCGGAGGGGCGGCACCGCGCCACCGCTACCTGGGGCGCCTGGGGGTCTACCTGGTGCTGGGCGTCCTCCAGGCCACGCTGTGCGCCCTGGGAGACCTCTTCTACCTGGGGATCCAGTGCGTGGACCCCTGGGGCTTCCTCGTGACATGCTGGATCAGCTCTATCGTGTTCGTGAATATCATGTACGCCTTTACCGTGAGCTTCGGCGACGTGGGCAAGGCCATCTGCGTCTTCCTGTTGGTGATCCAGGTGGCGGGTTCGGGAGGGACCTTCCCCAAGGAGATGCTGCCCGCCGGCTTCCAGGCGGCCTATCCCTACCTGCCCTTCGTGCACTCGATCGCGGCCATGCACGAGTGCATCGGCGGCTACTACGGCACCACCTGGGTGGCCGCGCAGGGGGCGCTCCTGGGGTTCCTCGCAGGGTCGCTGGTCCTGGGCCTTGCCCTGCGCAAGCCGGTCGTGCGGCTCAACCGCTGGATCATAGAGAAGCTCGAGGACACGCGGATCATGTAGGGCCGCGGGACGGGGTCGGAGGTCGTGTCACGCGCCGCGCGGGACGGGGTCGGAGGTCGTGTCACGCGCGGGACGGGGTCGGAGGTCGTGTCACGCGCGGCGGCACGCACTTTTCGTCCACGCCACGTCCGCGGCGACCCCAGGCGAGCGAGCCGTCTATACTGGGGGAGCTAAAACGACACTTGGCACTGGCGCCCCTGCGACGCCGCGATCGATTGGAGCACCATGGCAAACGACCAGAGCGTGCGCGTGCGCTTTGCCCCCAGCCCCACGGGCAAGCTGCACGTGGGCGGCGCCCGCACCGCCATCTACAACTGGGCCTTCGCCCGCGCGAACGGCGGCACCTTCATCCTGCGCATCGACGACACCGACCCCACCCGCTCCACCGAGGAGAACACCCAGATCATCCTGCGCGCCATGCGCTGGCTGGGCCTCGACTGGGATGAGGGCCCCGACGTGGGCGGCCCTTACGGCCCCTACAAGCAGACCGACCGCATGGACCTCTACCGCGAGGCGGCCGAGCGCCTGGTGGCAGAGGGCAAGGCCTACTACTGCTTCTGCTCGCCCGAGAAGCTCGCCGCCGACAAGGCCGCAGCGGAGGCCCGCCACGACCCCTTCCAGGGCTACCAGCGCACCTGCCGCAACATCGACCCCGCCGAGGCCCAGGCGCGCGTGGATGCCGGCGAGTCCCACACCATCCGCATCAAGGTGCCTCTGGACCGCGGCGACGTGGTGATCCACGACGCGGTGCACGGCGAGGTGACCTTCAACGCCAAGGAGCTGGACGACTTCATCATCTTCCGCTCCGATGGCACCCCCACCTACAACTTCGCCACCGTGGTCGACGACGCCATGATGGGCATCACCCACGTGATCCGCGGCGACGACCACCTGTCCAACACCCCGCGCCAGGTCATGGTCTACGAGGCCCTGGGCGCGCCCGTACCCACCTTCGCGCACATCTCCATGATCTTGGGCGCCGATGGCAAGAAGCTCTCCAAGCGCCACGGTGCCACGAGCGTGGAGGAGTACCGCGACGCCGGTTTCCTCTCCGACGCCTTCGTCAACTACCTGGCCCTTCTCGGCTGGGCACCGGACGGCGAGACCACCATCGTGCCGCGCGACGTGCTCGCCCGGACCTTCTCACTCGAGCACGTGAGCAAGAACCCCTCGACCTTCGACCCCAAGAAGCTCGACTGGGTTCAGCAGCAATACGTCATGACCATGAGCGACGCGGACTTCGCGCAGACGATCCTCGTGCCCGAGCTCCGGAAGGCCGGCCTCGAGGGCGAGGCCCTGTCCCACGAGGCCCATTGGTACGAGGTGTTGGCCAGCGTGCTCAAGCCCCGCACCACCATGCCCGCGGACGTTGTCGAGAAGTCCCGCTTCCTCTACGCCGGCGACGCCCTTGAGTACGACGAGAAGTCCGTTGACAAGAACCTCCGCAAGGACTACGCGCCGGCCGCGCTCGACGCCGCCCGCGAGGCCCTGGCTGCGGTCGAGCCCTGGGAGGCCTCCGCGATCGACGGGGCCCTCGAGCCGCTGCCCGAGGCCACCGGCATCAACAAGCGCAAGTTCTACGGTGCCGTCCGCGTGGCCGAGTGCGGCAACCAGGTGTCCCCGCCCATGGGCGAGAGCCTGGAGCTCCTTGGCCGCGACCAGGTCCTGGCCCGCATCGACGCCGCCAAGGCCCTCTGCGGGACCGCGGAGTAGACCAAGCCGGCAGTCCCACGCGCCGACAGACCCTATTGAGCGCCAAACCTCCTCCTCTCGCGAACGCGAAAGCGGCCCTGCACTCGCTGCGGGGCCGCTCTTCTTTGCCTACCGCTCACGCGAGCGACGCCCATTTGCCTCGCCGGCCACCGTACGGTCGACGTGCGTCACGAACTTCAGGTTAGTAGAGTGTGGTCCCAGAAGTCGCAATTCTCCTACCTGCTGTTATATGAATCGCAACCATTGCTCGGCTCTACTAACCTGTAGTTCGTGACTCGCGCTCGCCCGCGTGGCCACCCACCGCCCGACCGTCGGCGGATTCCATCGTCCTTCTCGCCCCGCGCCCCTCCCTGTCGGCGTATCCTCGTCGTCCCACTGACGGCGGGAGGAGGAGCTGATGCCAGAGACGACCCAAGAACCGAGAAGGGCCAACCTGCACGTCGCGCAGCCGGTCGTCGTATGCTCGCGGTCGAGCGTCGAGGCCCTCGACGTGATGCGCATGGATGTGGCCCGGCGCCCACCGGCACGCGGCACGGAGCCCGTCCGCGAGGGCTCCTTCGTGGTAACACGCGAGCTCGGTTCCTGGGGCACCCAAGACGCCTCGGCGCTCGACCGGGCTGTGGCACTCCCCCGGCCCGTGCACGTCCTGGTACCTGCAGGCGGCGGGCCCAAGCCCACGGCCCTTCTCTGCCCCCACAAGTGGAAGTTCCGCAACCCCTACGACGACCTGATCCCCTTCGACGGCGGATCCCCTCGGATCCTCGTGGCTCCTCCCGAGCTCGCCCTGCTGCAGCTCGCCGCCAGGCTCGACCGGGTACACGTGGCGGGCCTCATAAACCAGCTCGTCGGTACCTATCGCGTGATCCGTCCCCAGGCCATCCCAACCTACCGACGGATCCCCCACTCGAGCATCGAACTCTATCCGCGCGGCTCTACCGAGGACACCTGCATATCGGCCACGGTCTACGGGCTCAAGCCCCTCACCACCGTGGAGCGGGTCCGCGACTACGTACGAGCCATGCCATCCGCCCATGGGTCGCACCTGGTGGAGGGAGCGCTGCCGCTCGCCCACGACGGTCTGGCATCCCCGCTCGAGTCCCAGACCTACATGCTCGCGTTCTGCTCACGCCGCCTGGGATCGCTCGGCCTGCCGATGCCAGACATAAACGGAGAGCTACCGCTCACTCCTCAGGCCCGCCGCTTTGCCAACAAGGACGTGATTATCCCCGACTTCTACTGGCCTGAGGGCCACGTGGCGCTCGAGACCAATGGCTGGCTCTACCACGGTAGCCCGCGCGCCATTACCGGCACCTCCCTGCGCGACAAGGCCTATCGCGCCATGGGCATCACCTGCCTCACCCTCACCTCACCGGAGGTCCGCAGTGAGAACCTCTTTATGGCGGCGATGGAGGAACTGGCAGGCTATCTCGGCACGTCGATCCCACAAGGAACGGAGGCCTTCCGCCGCCAGCGGCAGCGGCTTCGCGACCAGATGTTCCCGCCGCGGAACGTCCCGGAACCCGAACCGGAGACCGACGAGGGCTATCTGGCCCAGCTCGACGCCTACGCAGACTCGTTAGCTGCGAGCGGGCGCTGATGGTTGCGGCTGGACTGGCCTTTCCCGGTGCGTGCGCCATGTGCGCGTGGGCCGGCTGCCCAGCCCCTGCGAGCTCCAGGTTAGTAGAGCTCTCCACCCACCCGCACCCCACGAACTCCAGGTTAGTAGAGCTCTCCACCCACCCGCACCCCACGAACTCCAGGTTAGTAGAGCCATGCAATGATTACAATTCATATAACTGCACGTAGATGAATTGCTACTCCGCAAGTAACACTCTACTAACCTGAAGTACGTCTGGCTACAGCATTACGGGGGCTCTACTAACCTGAAGTACGTCTGGCTACAGCATTACGGGGGCTCTACTAACCTGAAGTTCGTGCGGCTCGCCCGCCACGGCCCCGCGCGTCCGTGCCGACCCCATGTCACGCCCCCGCTAGCCCAGCGCGGCCTCGAGCGCCACCGTGACCCCGCGCACCGCGAGCTCCAGCGGCACAGACGCCACCCGACCGCCCTTCTGGGCCGCCTGCTCGGGTAGGAAGGGCACGTGCGTGAAGCCGCCGCGCGCACCCGGGAACTCCGCTGCCAGCAGGTGGAGGAGCTCGTAGAGCACGTCGTTGCACACGAAGGTTCCCGCCGTGTACGAGACGCTCGCCGGCACGCCCGCCGCGCACATGGCGTCGGCCATGGCCTGCACGGGCAGGGTGGAGAAGTACGCGTCCGGTCCCTCGGGCAGGATCCTCTCCCCCGCCGGCTGGTCTCCGTCGTTGTCGGGCGCGGCGGCGCGCCGCCAGTTGATCCCCACGAACTCGGGCGTCACCGCCGTTCGGCCGCCCGCCTGCCCCAGACACAAGACGAGGTCCGGCGCCTCCGCACGTACGGCCTCGGCAACGGCCGCCGGCCCGCGCCGATAGGACGTGGGCACCTGCACGCGCACGACCTCAGCACCGCCGACCCGCGCCGGCAGCGCCCGGGCGACCTCCCAGGCCGGATTGACCTTCTCGCCGCCAAAGGGGTCGAAACCCGTGACCAGCACCTTCATGCGCACCCTCCCAAGCCGCAGCCGCTCTTAGCCCATCGAGCATACACCGCCCGCGCGGCCGCGACTATGATGTGACGGTCAGGCACCAACGCGTCCACGAGGAGAAGCACATGGTCACGATGTCCGCCTTCGAGGTCCTGGGGCCCATCATGGTGGGGCCTTCCTCCAGCCACACGGCCGGTGCCCTGCGCATCGCGCTCGTGGCGCGCTCGCTCGCGCCCCAGCCCCTGGCCAGCGTGGACTTCACGCTCTACAACTCCTTCTCGCGCACGCACAGGGGCCATGGCACCGACCTGGCGCTCGTGGCCGGCATCCTGGGTCTCGCCCCCGACGACCCGCACGTGCGGGACTCCTTCCACCTGGCCCACGACGCGGGTCTGGACTTCTCCCTCACGGAGGGTGGCGAGGACGACCGCCTGCACCCCAACACGGTGGCCATCCTCATGCGATCGGCTCAGGGGGAAGACGTCCGCGTGACGGGCGAGTCCCTCGGCGGGGGCCGTGTGCGCATCTCCTCCATCGACGGTGTTCCAGTGCAGGTCACGGGCGAGCTGCCCACCGTCTTCGTGGCGCATGCAGACAAGCCCGGCGTGCTCGCAGCCCTCACGCGCGAGCTCTCGGACCGGCAGGTCAACATCGCCACCATGCGCACCTTCCGCAGCGAGCCAGGAGGCGCGGCCTACACCGTCTTCGAGGTGGACGAGCCCGTGGGCGGGGAGCTCCTGGCCCGCCTGCGCCGGGTGGGGCACGTGGGCTTCGTTGCCATGGTCGACGTGCCCGGCGCCTCCGCCCCGACTCCCTCGCGTGAGGAGGGCGTGTCCTTCTCCACGGGAGCTGACCTCCTGCGGCTCTGCGAAGGCCGCAAGGTCACGATCGGCCAGCTCATGCGCGAGCGCGAGGCCGCGCTCCGCCCTTCCGCGGACGCCAGCGCGGATCCCGACGCCCAGATGGCCCGCGTGCTCGCCACCATGCGCGACGAGGTCACCGACACGCTCACCCACCCGCGTCGCTCCCTTGGCGGCTACCTCGACGGCCAGGCTGCGGACGTGGGGGCATCGGCTGCGTCGCTCGCTGCGCCCCTCATGGGCGAAACCCTCACCCGGGCCGTGGCCTATGCCATGGCCGTGCTCGAGCGCTCGGCCACCATGGGCGTGATCGTGGCCGCTCCGACCGCCGGGTCGGCCGGCGTCGTCCCGGGGGCGGTACTCGCCGTGGGTGGGTCGGTGGACGCAGGCGACAAGGCCCTCCAGCTGGCACTCTGGAACGCCGCCGCCATTGGTGCCATCCTCTCCACGAACGCGAGCGTCGCGGGGGCCGAGGGCGGCTGCCAGGCCGAGGTCGGCTCAGCGGCCGCCATGGCGGCCTCAGCCCTCGTGGAGCTCCTGGGAGGCACACCGGCACAGTGCCTGGACGCCGCGGGCCTAGCCATCACCAACCTGCTGGGGCTCGTGTGCGACCCCGTGCGCGGCATGGTGGAGGTGCCCTGCCAGGCCAGGAACGCGATCGGCGTATCCGACGCCGTGAGCGCTGCCCAGCTCGCGCTCTCGGGCGTGCGGTCCCCCATCCCCTTCGACGAGGTGGTGGGCGCCATGGCCGAGGTGGGCCACGCCCTGCCCGCCAGCCTGCGCGAGACTGCCCGCGGGGGCCTGGCCGCAACGCCGAGCGCCTGTGCGAGCTGCGCTGGATGTGGCCTCTGACCTGCGGGTTTGCGAGGGCAAAAAAATTTTGAGATTCTCGCTTGCAATATTTCCGGGTTCCTGTATAGTTACTTCTCGCGTTGAGGCACAGGACATCAGCAATTGGGATGTCGTCTAGTGGTAGGACAGCGGATTCTGGTTCCGTCAACGGGAGTTCGACTCTCTCCATCCCAGCCACGTCCTGCCAAACTGAATATGGCCCGTTCGTCTAGCGGCCTAGGACGCCGCCCTCTCAAGGCGGAGATCAGCAGTTCGAATCTGCTACGGGCTACCAAATTCCAGGAGGTCACCTTTGTGGTGGCCTTTTTTGTGTGCCGGGCCCTTAGAATTGCTTTCTTCCCCTATCTTCTTTCGGGTTCACGATAAGTATGCTGGTATGTCTTATTGGTTATTATCGTTTTGTACCACGAGACAGCAGGTACGCACCGGCGGGAACCCCTCGTACCGAAGCCAGAAGGGCCATGGCGCTTGGATCACTCCCCAACCGCCATCCAGGCCAGAAGGGCCTCCCGGTCGTTCTCCAGCTCGCCCGCCACCACAGCCGCGAGGAGCTGTCGCTGGACCATGCCGATCCCCGGCCCCGGGGCGATCCCGCACGCACGCACGATGTCGCGCCCGTCCACGGCCAGGTCGCGAACGGTGAGCACACTGCCGCGGGCCAGCTCCCGGCGAAGCTCCCGCGTGACGCCGTCGAGCTCGGTGGCGTAGTACCAGCACTTCCGGGCCTTGCCCATGGCATCCGCCCGCTTGAGGTCCAGCAGCTGGAAGGCAAGCGCCCTCCCCTGACCGGGGGCGTTGCGCTCCAGCTCCACCAGCATGCGACGCACGGAGTGGGTGGTCTTGTCGACCGGCCAGTCGTGCAGGCGCACCAGTGCCACGGCCCCCTCCACGACCTCCTGGGGGATGGCCATGCGGCCCATGACCTGCCGGGCCACGCGCGCCCCGGCCTCCGGATGGCCGAAGAAGTGCCCGCAACCTGCCACGTCCAGGCTGAAGGTGGCCGGCTTGGCCACGTCGTGCAGGAGGGCTGCCCACCTGAGGGTGCGCGGGCACTCCCCGCCCGCGAACTCCTCCACAGCCGCGCAGACCCGCGCCGTGTGCTCCAGCACGTCGAAGGCGTGGTAGGTGCTCCGCTGGTCGAAGCCAGCCATGGGGGCGAGCTCCGGCACGGCGGCCGCCATGACAGCGAACTCGTTGCGGAGCGCCCAGGCCACGCGTCCGGAGGCCAGGATCCCGTCCAGCTCCTGGCCGATGCGCTCCTGTGCTATGTGGTCGAGCTCCGGTGCCGCGGCCAAGAGCGCCGCCTGCGTGGCAGGCTCTATGGAGAAGCCCATCCGCACGGCAAAGCGCACGGCACGCAGGACCCGCAGGGCATCCTCGCCAAAGCGTCGCGCAGGCTCGCCCACGCAGCGGATGACCCCTGCCGCCAGGTCCTTCTCGCCCCCGAAGGGGTCGAGAAGGCCGCGCTCGGGATGGAAGGCCATGGCGTTGATCGTAAAGTCGCGCCGAGCCAGGTCCTCCCGCACGTCCGTGACGAAGCGCACCTCGTCGGGATGTCGGAGGTCGGAGTAGGCGCCCTCCACGCGGTAGGTGGTCGTCTCCACGGGCACCCCGTGCCACACGGCGGTCACCGTCCCGTGGGCCGTGCCCGTCTCGTGCACGGCCAGTCCCGCCGCCGCCAGCACGCGCTCCGTCTCCTGCCAGGGGGCGGAGGTGGTCACGTCCACGTCGTGCCCCGGCAGGCCGCGCAGGGCGTCGCGCACCCAGCCACCCACGACCCAGGCCTCAAAGCCGGCGTCCTCCAGGGCCCCCACGACCACGCGGGCAGCCTCAGGCAACTGCGACGCCAGCTCTTGAGTTTTCATGGGCGCCTCCCCAGGACCCAGACCGTGGCAGAAGTCTACCACCACCCGCATGGGCGGTCCCGGCCGCGACGCCCGTCCCGCCAGTCCCGCGCCCGGTCGGTCCGGCATCCCCCGCCGACTCCGTCGCGTAACACACCGTAGTTATACTCATCTAAGAACGCCATCCCCAACCTAAGGAGAACCATGGACGACATGCGCAGCGTCACCGCGGAGGGCTTCGAGCAGGTCCGCGACGAGTTCCTGGCCAGCAGGGCAAACGTCATAGCAAAGAACGCCGTCACCGCGAACGGCATCGCCAAGGCGGCCCGTGTGCCCGAGGGCGTGGCCGCGAATCCCCTGACCTTCGACGTCGAGGTCACCCAGGGCGACCGCTGCAACCAGGAGCACTCCGGCCGTTGCTGGATGTTCGCCAGCCTCAACACCATGCGCTACCGCACCATAAAGAAGTACGACCTGCGCACCTTCGAGCTATCCCAGGCCTATCCCCTCTTCTGGGACAAGCTGGAGAAGTCCAACTGGTTCCTGGAGAACATCCTGGACACCCTCGACGAGCCGCTCGACGGCCGCCTGGTGGCCTACCTGCTCTCAGACCCCATCGGCGACGGCGGCCAGTGGGACATGTTCAAGAGCCTCGTGAAGAAGTATGGCGTGGTACCCAAGGAGGCCATGCCCGAGACCGCCTGCTCCTCCAACACCCGCGGCATGGACACCTACCTCACCCGCTACCTGCGCGGCGCAGCCAAGCGCCTGCGCCAGACCCACGAGGCTGGCGAGGACATGGGGAGCCTGCGCGCCATGAAGGCCGAGATGATGTGCGAGGTCGAGTCCTTCCTCATCACCTGCCTGGGCGTGCCGCCCACGTCCTTCTCCGTCCGTCTGCGCAACAAGGACGGCGAGCTCGCGCTCTCGGGCACCTTCACGCCGCAGGAGTTCTTCGCGGAGGCGGTGGGCATGGAGCTCGACGACTACGTGAGCCTGATCTCCGCTCCCACGACCGACAAGCCCTTCTTCCACACCTACACCGTGAGCCGGCTGGGCAACGTGGTGGAGGACGGCGGCGTGCGCTACCTCAACCTGCCCATCAGCGAGCTCAAGCGCGTGGCCATAGCCCAGCTGCGCGACGACCTGCCCGTGTGGTTCGGCTGCGACGTGGCCCAGAGCTACCTGCGCGAGGAGGGCATCATGGACACGGCGGCCCTGCAGCTCGACGAGCTCTTCGGTTTCCCGGTGGAGGGCTGCATGGACCGCGCCGAGCGCCTGGACTACGGCGAGTCCCTCATGACCCATGCCATGGTGCTCGAGGGCGTGAACCTGGACGAAGCGGGCGCACCCACCCTCTGGAAGGTTGAGAACTCCTGGGGCAAGGACCACGGCCGCGACGGCTTCGACACCATGTCGGACCCCTGGTTCGACGAGTACGTCTACCAGGTCGTGGTAGACAAGAAGTACCTGACGGACGACGAGCGCCACGTCTTTGAGACCGAGGAGCCCAAGGTCCTCGCTCCCTGGGACCCCATGGGGTCGCTCGCCCTCGCCCGCTAGCGGGCCCCGAGCACTTGGTGGGCACCAGGGGGCACGCCCCTGGTGCCCGTTTGTGTCACAGAAGTGTCAGACACTTCTGTGACATCCTGTCCACAACCCACGAAAGGAACCCATGAGCACCGGAGCCATCGAGCCCACCTGGGCAGACGCCCAGCGCGAGGCCTTCGTCGCCAGCCGCGCCAACCGCGTGGCCCGAAACGCCGTCACGTCCGACAACGTCTGGAAGGCCGCGCGCGACGTCTCGCACATGCGGGCCTACCACGACACCTTCAGCGTCAGCCGGCCGCGCACGGGAGCCGTGACCAACCAGCGCCACTCCGGCCGCTGCTGGATGTTCTCGTCCTTCAACGTGGCGCGCGCCGCCACGATCGACCTTCTCGACGTGGACGACTTCGAGTTCTCCCAGACCTTCGGCATGTTCTGGGACAAGCTCGAGAAGGCCAACATGCTGCTCGAGAACGTCATCGCCCGCATCGACCGCCCCTTCGACGACCGCGAGCTGCAGTTCGTGCTGGCGAACGGCCTGGGCGACGGCGGCTACTACCCCGGTGCCATGAACATCATCAGGAAGTACGGGCTTGTCCCCAAGGACGCCATGCCCGAGACCGCCTGCACCAAGGACTCCTCGCAGATGAACCCGCAGCTGGAGCGCCTGGCCCGCAGGGACGCCGCCCAGCTCTTCCACATGCGCGCGGCCGGCGCCAGCGTGGACGAGCTTCGCGCCGAGAAGGGCCGCATGCTGGAGGGCTTCTACCGCATGCTGGCCGTCTGCCTGGGCGAGCCGCCCGCGACCTTCGACCTGGAGGTGGCGGTGGGCCCCAAGGCCAAGGTGCCCGCCGATAAGCTCGTGGAGCAGGAGGGCGGCCCTGCACCCGACCCCACCGACAAGGACGCCAAGCCCCGCAGGATCCTACGCGACCGCGGCATCACCCCGCGGGAGTTCGCCGAGCGCTACGTGCCCTTCGACCCCACGGACTATGTGCAGCTCGTGTCCTGCCCCGGCGCCACGCGGCCCTTCGGCCACGCCTACCACCTCTGCCTCATGGACACCTTCGTGGGCGGGACGCCCCTGCGCTTCCTCAACGTGGAGCCCGAGGTCATCGACACCGCCGCCGTGGCGTCGCTGCGCGCCGGCGTACCCGTGGAGATGGGCTGCGACGTGATGCAGCAGTTCCCGCGGCACATCGACGACTTCCCCGGCGTGCTGGCGCTGGACACCATGGACTACGAGGGGCTCTTCGACGTGGACCTGTCCATGGGCAGGGAGGACCTCTGGGACCTGGGCGAGACCGCCTTCACGCACGCCATGACCTTCCAGGGCGTTGAGCTGGACGACGACGGCAAGCCCGTGGCCTGGCGGGTCGAGAACTCCTGGGGCAAGGAGAACTGCAAGGATGGCTACCTGGTGATGAGCGCCGACTGGTTCCACCTCTACGGCGGCGAGGTATGCGTGCGGCGCGAGTTCGTGCCTGCCGAGGTGCTCGAGCTCTGGGACACGCTGCCCGCCGAGGACGTCATGCCCTGGTCCGGCATGGGCCGCGCCCTCGCCCCCATGTCCTAGCCCAGTGACGCGGGGTCGGAGCTCGTGTCACGCGGGGTCGGAGCTCGTGTCACGCGGGGTCGGAGCTCGTGTCACGCCCCAAGGCGCCCCTTGTCACGCCCTCCCGTCTGCCAAGATTTCTGGGGCCCCGGTTCCACCCGGGGCCCTATCCTTGTGTGAAGGCAGCTGTCACAGCGACACAGGAGGAAACATGGCACAGAGCGTCCAAATCGTGCGCAACCTGGTCTTCGACATGGGTGGCGTGCTCATGGACTTCGATCCCTCGATCTTCGCCCACCTATACGTGGACTCCGACACGGACGCCAGGCTCATCGAGGACGCGCTCTACCGCGGCGCCTCCTGGCCCCTGCTCGATGCCGGCGTGGTCAGCGAGTCCACGATCGAGTACCTGGCCCAGTGCAAGGTCCCGGAGCGCCTCTGGGAGCCCATGCACCGCGGCTTCCTGGAGTGGGAGCAGCACCAGCCCGTCCTCCAGGAGATGAACGACGTGGTCGTCCGTCTCTCCGAGTCCGGCTACGGCTGCTACCTGCTCTCCAACGCGGGCACCCGCTGGTGGAAGCAGAAGGACCGCATCCCCTGCATGCGCGTGATGAGGGGCTTCGTGGTCTCGGCCTTCGAGCGCATGATGAAGCCCGACCCCCTGATCTACACCACGCTTTGCGAGCGCTACCAGCTGGAGCCTGCCACCTGCCTCTTCGTGGACGACAACCTCGACAACTGCCGCGGTGCCGAGCGTGCGGGCATGCGGTCCTACCACTACGACGGAGACCCCGCCAAGTTCGAACGCTACGTCAGCGAGGGGCTAGCCTAGCGCCCAACGCCTGGGGCACCGGCCCCCGCCCTCGGCCCCACCCACCACACGGGCTACAGCTCCGAGAAGGACGCCTCGCCCACGCGGCAGAGGTTCTCTCCTGCCGCGTACTCGCGCAGGGCCTCCACGAAGGCCCGTTCCTCGCCTGCCCGGAAGGCACAGGTCAGCTGCACGTCCTCTGCAAAGACCGAGTCGCGTACACGGCCGCCAGCATCCGCCACCATGCGCCGCACCCTCTCGTAGGCCGAGTAGGGCACCTGCGCCACCACAGGCACGACCAGGGTCATCTCACGTACCATGCCCTTGCTGCCAGCAGCAGCCACCGCGGCCTGCGTGGCCGCGGTATAGGCGCGTACGAGCCCTCCCGGCCCCAGGAGCGTTCCCCCGAAGTAGCGCGTGACCACGCAGCACACGTCCATGAGACCGGCCCCGTGCAGGACGTCCAGCACCGGCTGGCCGGCGGTGCCTTGGGGCTCGCCGTCGTCCGAGCGCTTCTCGCGCCCGTCCGCCAGCACCCAGGCCGGCACGTTGTGCCGCGCGTCATGGTGGCGAGCCCGCACCGTAGTGAGAAACTCGTCCGCCTGGGACTCGCTCTCCACGTGCACGAGCTGCGCTATGAAGCGGCTCCGCCGGTCCTCGAACTCCCCGACCGCCTCCTCGCCATCCGCCAGCGTCAGATAGCCCGTAGGCGTCATGCGCGCCCCTGCTCCCTGGCAAGGGTGTCGCGCGCCTGCGCCGCAACGTAAGCGTCCTGGTCGAGCTTGCCCGGGCCCATGCCCTGGAGCAGGGTCCACCCGTAGGAGAGTCCGTAATAGACCACCACACCGCCCGCTACCGCGAGCAGCACCTTAAGTACCTTCTTGCTCAAAGTCACTCCCCTCGCTCCGAGGTCCCCTCTCCCGTGACGACCCGCAGGAGCGCCTCTCCCACAACCGCACGCTCGCCGCACACCACCTGGGTCTTCCCGGCGGGCAGGTTGGGACAGGCCACCATGACCGTATCGTCAAGCCCGCGCGCCTCGACGCCCTCCCGGTCGAAGGCGATGAGCGGCTGGCCGCACTCCACGCGATCACCCTTCCTCGCGAGGCAGGTAAAGCCCGCACCGCGGAGGTCGACCGTGTCCACCCCCACGTGCACAAGAACCTCGAGGCCGTCGTCACGGAGCACGTCGACCGCATGCCCGGTCGACACGGTGGCAAAGACCGTCCCCGCGCAGGGTGCGTACACCACGCCGCCCTCGGGTCGGATGGCCGCGCCTGGGCCCATCATGCCCTGCGAGAAGACCGGGTCGGCCGTGTCCTCCAGCGCCATGACCAAACCCGAGACCGGCGCGGCCACCTCATCCGGACGCACGCGGCACTCCACAGGGACCGGGCCCAGTGTCGTTCCCCCCGCGACGCTGCCTCCCCTCCTGGGAAGAAGGTCCCAAAGCCCCATGGGTCACCCCTTGATCAATCGTGTCGAACCGTTCATGCCGAAACGTTCGAGTTCCTCGATTCCGTCCCTCCAGTCTACGGCACCGCGGCGTGCCTGCGGGGCCACACCCGCCCCACAAGTCGTGGAAACTCGCATTCGCCGCAGGTTCGGCCGAAACTTGGTTCACCCGAACGGCTCATGGGACGGCGGTCAGCGAGCAGCGTCCGCCCAGTCAGCGCGACAGTCCACCGGCCCCACGCTGCAGGCTCGGGTCGGACAGGGGCACCACACCGCGGGCCCATCCCGGAATGACGAGGTACCTTCCCGCCCACAGGCAGTAGGGCCCTGTCCTTGTCCGCGTTTTGCGAACCCACACCACGTGCACGCGCGCCGTGCTACAATCACCCCCGCGAAGTGGGCCAGACGACCGCGGGGCTCGAGGCGACGCCGAGAGCCATGAGGAAAGTCCGGGCTCCACAGGGCAGGAAGCAGGCTAACGGCCTGGCGGGGTGACCCGACGGAAAGCGCCGCAGAAAAGAAGACTCCCGCTGCCAGCGCGAGCTGGTGAGAGAAAAGCTGAAACGGTGGGGTAAGAGCCCACCAGCGTCGTGGCAACACGGCGGCTTGGCAAGCCCCTTCCGGAGCAAACGCAAATCTTGAGGCCTGCGGTGACGCAGGTCCTAGATAAATGGCCGTCCACGACAGAACCCGGCTCATAGGCCCACTTCGCATCCTTTTCTTCCAAGAACACTTGTTTGTCATCGTGCTCTGTGCTACTCTCGCAGGAACATGAGTTCCTGCCAAACGGTACGGACGGAGGCGAACAAGGTCATGGACACGCTGGACAAGCTCGGGATACTCGCCGAGGCAGCCCGCTTCGACGCCGCCTGCACCTCGTCCGGGTCCGACCGCGCGCCCAAGGCCGGCGCCCTGGGTGCCACGACCCCCTCGGGCATCTGCCACTCCTTTACCCAGGACGGGCGCTGCATCACGCTGCTCAAGGTCCTCATGTCCAACGCCTGCAGCTACGACTGCGCCTACTGCGTGAACCGCCGGTCGGCATCGGTGCCGCGAGCGACCTTCTCGCCACGAGAGCTCGCCGAGCTCACGGTGGACTTCTACAAGCGCAACTACATCGAGGGCCTCTTCCTCTCCTCAGGAGTCCTGGGCACGCCCGACGCCACGTGCGAGCGCATGATAGAGTGCCTCCGCATCCTCCGCGACGATCTGCAGTTCCGCGGCTACGTACACGCCAAGGTGATCCCTGGCACCTCCGCCGACCTCATAGACGCGGTGGGCCGCCTGGCGGACCGCCTGTCGGTGAACCTGGAGCTCCCCAGCTCCCACTCGCTCCAGCTCCTCTGTCCCGACAAGGACGCCAAGGGGGTCCTAGCGCCCATGGGCCAGATCAAGCGGGAGCGCGACGGGGAGGAGCAGCGGCTGCTCGAGGAGTCCCCCAGGGGCTCGCGCAGGCTGAGGGCGCGTGCTGCCATCGCAGACAAGCCCCTCGGCCCCGGGGCCGACCTCGCCATGGATAGCCTCGCCGTGGGTGACCTCGCCGCGACCGCCCCGCCGTCCGCGACCCTACGGCAGGCCTCCTCGCCGAGAGGCGCCGCGCCCCTCTTCAGCAACGCCGCCAAGCTCACTGCCACGCAGCACTCCCGGGTGGCCACCTCCAGGCGCACCTTCGCGCCGGCCGGCCAGTCAACCCAGCTCATCGTGGGTGCCTCCGATGAGGACGACAACCACATCCTGCAGCTCTCGCAGTCCCTCTACCGCAAGTTCGACCTCAAGCGCGTGTTCTTCTCGGCCTACATGCCGGAGCTCGATGACCCCCGCCTGCCCGAGCCTGGCACACCTGTGCCCCTACGCCGAGAGCACAGGCTCTACCAGGCCGACTGGCTCATGCGCTACTACGCCTTCTCGCCAGACGAGCTCGTGACCCCGCAGGAGCCCTGGCTCGACCTCGACGTGGACCCCAAGCTGGCCTGGGCCCTGCGGCACATGGACCTCTTCCCCGTGGAGGTCATGGACGCCCCGCTCGACGTGCTCGTGCGCGTGCCGGGCATAGGGGTGGTGGGCGCCCGCCGCATCACCTACGCCAGGCGGACCAAGCGTCTGGCCTTCGACGACCTCAGGGCCCTCCACATCACCCTCAAGCGGGCGCGGCACTTCATCACCTGCTCCGGCCAGCGCGACCCCCTCTGCCCGCTCGACCCAGAGCTCATACGGGAGAGGGTGATCCAGGATGCCCAGGCAAGCTCCTATGCCAAAGCTCGCAGAGAGCGCGAGGACGGCCAGCTTCGCCTCTTCTAGGGGCATCCCACCCCACACTGAGGCCCGAGTCACCCCACCTGTCCGTGTTGCCGCAACGGCAAACTCAGAGCCACTCATCAGCAACAAGGACGTGGAGCACGAGCTGCCTGCCCTAGGCCAGCTCCGCGAGGCCTTGGCAGGCGGCAGGTACGCCATCCTGGCCTGCGAACCCACGTTGGAAGGGGTCCTCTGCGCCGTGGGACTCTCCTATCTGGCCCACGCCGCAGAGGGCCAAGTCCGCCTGGCCCGAGCCGATGCCTGCCAGCCCTCCCTGGCGGAGGCCGTCATCGCCATCCCGGGCTCCGAATGCGATGCGGCGGTCCTTCTCGCTCGGCGCGTCTGGCAGGGCTACCTCCGAGCAATCGAGGCCAGGCCACGCGAGGAGTTCCCCCACCGCCTGGTATACGCCGCGGCATCGGACTCGCCCGACATGCCGGAGCTGGTCCACCGCTACCTCAGGCTCTGCTTCGCGCGCGGTGCGGAGGTCCGTCTGATGACGGCCGACCCCGCCGTCATCGCCCTGGACGACCTCGCGCGCCAGGTGTCCAACGAGTGCGAGAAGACCCGCCAGTTCGTGCGCTTCTCGCACCTGGCCGACGGCTCCTACGCCGCAAGCTTCCGACCCAGGGCGGACACCGTACCCCTCGTGGCGCAGCACTTCTGCCGGCGCATGGGCACCGAGCGCTTCTATCTCCTGGACCCCGGCCATCGTGTGGTGGCGCTCCACGAGGCCGGCGAGCGCCGATGCAGCCTCGTGCGTCTGGAAGAGGCCACCGCCCACGACCTCTGCGACCTAGGGGAGCTCGCGGATGACGAGCGCTACGTGCGGGCCATGTGGAAGCGGCTCTACGACGCCCTCACGCTCGAGGGCCGCGGACCCGCGGAGCGAGGCTACGACCTTCGTCTCCACTTCATGCCCAGGCGCCTCTGGGAGGGCCTGACCGAGCTCGACCCACGCTCGGACGACCCGGGGGTCGTCACACCCGAACGCTACCGCGGCTGACACGCCCCCCGGCTGATGCCCACCGACGTAGCGTCCGGCCGTATTGTCATGCCACACAAGAAGGCCCCGCCCATGCGGGCGGGGCCTAGGATCTCGTTTTGCGGAAGGGCTTTGCCGAGATGGTCTGCAGGCTTCGCAGTCGCCCGGCCGCCCGCCCGGCGCTAGTCCAGGTCGCCGAAGTCGGCCGCAGGGGCGGACTGGGGCGTGCTCACCGGACGGGAGGTGCCGGCCACCGAGCGGGCAACGGAGCCGGTCGGGGTGGTCGTGGGCAGCGTCTGCTGCGGGAAGACGGAGTCCGCGTCGTCGATGAAGTGCTGGAGGAGCTTCTTGTACTCGGAGCGGAACTCCTCGCGGGACTGCTTGAGGCGGTCGATCTCGTCGAGCTCGTTCTGCTTCTCGGCCAGGGCCTGGCGGATGACCTCGCGGGCCTTCTGGTCGGCCTCGTTGCGGATGCGCTCGGCGTTGGCGCGGGCGTCGTCCACGAGCTTGTCGGCGGACTGCTGGGCCACGATGAGGACGCGGGAAATCTGCTCCTCGGAGGCATTGAGACCGGAGGAGACGGGCTGCGGGACCACGACGGGCGCCGGCGCCTGGACGGTCTCCGCGGAGACGGCCGGCATCTCCTGGAGCTGCTGCTCCAGGCTCGCGACCTGGGCCTGGGAGGCGGCGAGCTGCTGCTCGGTGGTGTTGAGGCGACCCTTGAGGTCAGCGATCTTCTTGATCATCGCGTCGACCTCGCCGCTCAGCTGCTCGAGGAAGTTGTCGACCTCCTCGGTGTCATAGCCATGCTTCGAGGGAGAGAAGGTCTGCTCTTCGATGTCCTGTGGTGTGATTGCCATTCCGATTCCCTTTCGTCATTCCAACCGAGCGCGGGCCGACGCCGCGCACACGATGCGCAGGTACGGCTACAAAAGTATATTAATTACGAGCCGCCGGATGCCATCCAACACAAACATAGCAATTATGGGCGAGAAGTCCACCCCGCCCAGCGGCGGGATGATCCGGCGGAAGACCGAGAGGTAGGGCTCCACGAGCGCCCCTATCGCGCCGCGGAGGTCGTCTATGAAGCCACCTGCGGGAATCCAGCTGAGGATGCACCAGATGAGCACCAGCAGGTTGTAGATGTTGAAGAGCTGGTTGACCAGCCTCGCGATCGTGTAGGCCAAAGCACGCCTTTCTTCCGGGCCTTGCCGGCCCCGTCTTCCGATACCTGTCCTGCCGGCCGTTGTCCCTGCCGGCCAATGCCCTGCCTGCGGTAAACCTGCCTGCGGCAAGCCTGCCGGCCCCTAGCCCTTCTTGCCCGCGAGCTCGGCCGTGCGCTCGAGCCCCGCGTCCACGGCCTCGCCCACCGCGAAGAACATCTGGGTCTCCATGGCCTTGAGCGCCGCCGCCGTGGTGCCGCCGGGCGAGGTGACCTTCTCCATGTAGGCGCGCGGATGCTCGCCGGAGGCCAGGAGCTGGTCGCAGGTGCCCCGCATGGTGGTGAGCACCATCTCGCGACAGTCCGCGGCGGGCAGGCCGTGCTCCACGCCCGCGCGCGTGAGGTAGTCCACGAAGAGGGCCACGAAGGCCGGCTCGCAGCCCACGACCACACTCTCCGTGTCCAGCTGGTCCTCGCGCATGAGCTTGGCCGACCCCAGCGCCCCGAAGATACGCAGGGCCAGGTCGACGTCTGCCGGCGTGGCACTGGCTCCCGCGCAGACGGCCGTAGCACCGGAGAGCGCCTGGACCGGCAGGCAGGGCATGGCGCGCACCACGCGGGCGCCCGGCATGAGGGCCTCCAGCGTGGAGAGGCTGAGCCCCGCGGCGATGGAGATCACGCACCGGCCGGCCAGGAGCCCTGCGAGCTCGCGGGCCACACCGGGGAGCACCTGGGGCTTGACGGCCAGGACCACGGCGTCCGGCCCCTGGGCCAGCATCTGGGCGCTGTCGGTGTAGCAGGCGATGCCCAGCTCGCGCAGGGGCGCCATCTTGGCCTCGTGGGGGTTGGACACGCTCACCTGCGCGGCCTCCGCCACGCCCGAGCGCACGAGCCCCGCCGCCACGGCACCGCCCATGGAGCCGGCCCCGACGACCGCGACCCTCTCCGTCACAGGCTCCCCCATGGCGCTACCTCACCAGGTCGCCGTCGGCAACGAGCTTGTCTACGTCGGACTGGGAGAGCGAGATGCCCTCCGGCAGGACCACGAAGACCTTGTCGCCCAGGGCATCCACCGAGCCGTTGACGCCCGCGGCGAAGCCCAGGGAGAAGTCGAAGATGCGCTTGGCCGTCTCGATGTTCGTGTTGCGGAACACGAGGACCACCGGCTGGTTGGTTCGCACGCGGTGGACGACCATCTGCACGTCGTCATAGGAGACCGGGCGCAGCACGTAGGGCGGCAGCTGGCCCGATGTCACGCGGCGCGGCGCGGGAGCAGCGTCCATGGGGTCCATGGAGCGGGTGGTGTCGGCGTAGCGGCGCTCGTAGGAGGGGGCGTAGCCCGTGTCCTGCGAGGCATAGGAGTCGCGCGCGGAGGGCTGCGGGGTGGGCGCGTAGTCCGCGGCGGGGTTGGACGTCACGGGACGGCCGGAGCGGGTGTAGACCGAGACGGACTCAGCCTCGGGACGGGAGGGGTTGTCGAGCAGCCTCGGCGCGGAGCCGGGGTCGCGACGGCCCGAGGAGCGCTGCTGCGGCTCGTCGTCGTAGTACTCGTCGTCGTCATAGTAGTCGTCGTCGTTCTTGGAGAACTTGTCCCTCAGCGAGTCAAGGAAGCCCATGGTGTCTCTCTTCTCTCGTCGTGCCCCGTAGGGTCACGTACCCAACCTAAGCCATCACGTACTTTGGATCAAAGACAATCCGTCCAAGCCTCACGACCGTGGAGCCCTCCTCCACGGCTATGGGGTAGTCGTCGGACATGCCACAGGAGAGCGTGGGGAGGCTGAGCCCGGTTCGGGCCCGAAGGTCCTCCGCCAGCTCGCGCAGGCCACAGAAGGTGCGCCGGGCCACGTCCGGCTGGCCCGCGGGGGCCATGGTCATGAGGCCCTGCACCCGGATGCCCGGCAGAGCCACCACGCGCTCCGCCGCCTCGCGCGCCTCGTCCGGCGAGAAGCCCGACTTGGACTCCTCGCCCGACACGTTGACCTCCAGGAGCACGTCGCTCACCACGTCGTGCGTGAGCGAGCGCTGCGAGACCTCGCGCGCCAGCTCCTCGGAGCGAATCGAGTGGATGAGCGCCACACGACCCACCACCTGGTTGATCTTGTTCTTCTGGAGGTTGCCGATCATGTCGAAGCGAGCGCCCGCCATCTGGGGGTAGGCCTTGGCACCCTCCAGCTTGCGGTTGAGCTCCTGGGGGCGGTTCTCGCCAAAGGCGCGGTAGCCGGCCTCCCAGGCCAGGGCCACCTCCTCGGGCCCCACGGTCTTGGAGACCGCGAGCAGGGTCACCTCGGCGGGATCGCGCCCCGCGCGGGCGGCGGCGTCAGCCAGGCGCGAGAGGATCCGCTCCCTCCGCTCGGCCACGAACGCCCTGTAGCTCTCCGCATCCTCCATCAAAGGTCTCTCCCCTGTCACTCCTCGTAAAGCCTGCCGTGCATCACGGCCACGGCGGCGTGCCTGCCGGTGTGCCCGCCCTCGGCGCGATGCGAGAAGAACCTCTCCGTCGCGCTGGCCGTGGAGACGCCGGCATCCACGATCGACCCCGCAGGCACCCCCACGTCCTCGAGCGCCTCGCGCACGCAGGCCCCCAGGTCCAGATGGCGCTCCGAGAAGCGCGCACGGGACCCGAACTCGGCCTCGAAGCGGGCGAGAAGCTCGCCCGAGACCTCGTAGTCCGCGCCGCCTATGTGGGGTCCCACATAGGCCCGCACGTCCTCGGGCCCGCACCCGCACTCCCGGCAGAGGACCAGGGTCGCCTTGGCGGAGATCCGCGCGAGCGTGCCCCGCCATCCCGAGTGTGCGACCACGAAGCCGCCCGGGGCCACGAGCACCACGGGCACGCAGTCCGCGAAGCACAGGAGCACGGGCACGTCGACCGCCGTGCAGCACACGGCGTCCGCCCCGGCCTCCGCCTCCGCACGGGCCGCGGCAAGGCCCTTCCCTCCTGCCTCGCGCACCACGACCACGTGGTCGCCGTGCACCTGGCGGGGGGACACGAGCCGGTCGGCGCACCCCTCGGCCCCCAGGGCCGAGAGCACCCGCCTGCGGTTCTCGGCCACGCACGTCGGGTCGTCCCCGCAGCGGCTCCCCAGGTTGAGGGAGGCATACTCCCCCGCCGAGACGCCGCCCGTGCGCTCCGTGAATGCGAACGTGACCCCGCAGGGAGGCTCGAGGTCTCCCAGCAGGGTCACGCCACCGACGCTATGTCGCTCGAGCGTCGGCATCAGTCACCTAGATGCGGCTGCGCTTGAGGAAGTCGGGGATGTCGAACTCCTTGTCGGCGGACGACGAGGAACCGCGGCTGGGCGCGGGCGCCTGCGACTGGTAGGACACGCGCTGCTGCTGGGACGCCGCGGCGCCGGTGGGCTTGCCGGGGTTGGTCGGACGGGCAGGCTTGGTGCTCATGGTGGGCAGGGTCTGCTGCACGTTGGAGTCGTTGAAGCCGGTGGCGATCACGGTCACGCGCACCTGGTCGCCCAGGGACTCGTCCACGACCGTGCCGAAGATGATGTTGGCCTCGGGATCCACGTTCTTGGCCACCAGGTCGGCGGCGTCGTTGATCTCCTGGATGCCCAGGTCCTTGTTGCCCGCGATGGAGAGAAGGACGCGCGTGGCGCCGTCGATGGAGCTCTCGAGCAGGCGGCTGGAGATGGCCTCCTCGGCAGCGTCGGTGGCGCGGTTGTCGCCGGAGGCGGTGCCGATGCCCATCATGGCGGTACCAGCACCCTTCATGATGGTGCAGACGTCGGCGAAGTCGAGGTTGATCAGGCCGGGCACGGTGATGAGGTCCGTGATGCCCTGGGTGCCCTGGCACAGCACGTCGTCGGCCATGCGGAAGGCCTCGAGCATGGTGGTCTTCTTCTCGGAGAGGTCGGGGCCTTGATGCCCTCGGTGGCGTTGTTGAAGCGCTTGCGGCCCTCGAAGGTGAAGGGCTTGGTCACGACGCCCACGGTGAGCGCGCCCACGTCGTTCTTGGCGATGTCTGCGACCACGGGGGCGGCGCCGGTGCCGGTACCGCCGCCCTCGCCGGCGGTGATGAAGACCATGTCGGACCCGGCCAGGGCCTGCTTGATCTCGTCGCGGGAGTCCTCGGCGGCCTCCTTGCCGACCTCGGGCACGGCGCCAGCGCCCAGACCCTTGGTGATGTCGGCGCCGATGTGGACCTTGATGTCCGCGTCGGAGATGGCGAGCGCCTGGGCGTCGGTGTTCACGGCAACGAACTCGACCCCGCGGATGCCCTCCTCGATCATGCGGTTCACGGCGTTGGTGCCGCCGCCGCCCACGCCCACGACCTTGATGACAGCAAGGTAGTTGCTGAGGGTGTCGGTGTCCTTGATCATCGTTTCCTCCTCCGTCGGCGCGCCCCAGGTGCGGCGCCTGTCGCTCGTCTCCCGCTCCCTGGCGGGCACTTTCCGTGTGTGGAACGTTTCTCGTACGTGGTAGCGCACCTGTAGAACCGCAGGTAAACCCTAAAGTTCAAGTTAAGCCCGACGCTTCTTACAAAGCGACGTATATTTGCACATGCGTCGACTTGAGTCAACCAAAATGGAGAAAAGATGTAAGCCGCAGGTAGATGCGGCAATGACGCGCAAGACAAACCCTCCACGAACCCTCAGGTAGAGGCTTCGTGGAGGGCGGCACGCTATCAAAGTCTCATGTCACTGGCCGGAGGAGGTCCCGCTACCCGCGGAGGACCCGGAGCTGCCGGTGGAGCCGGTCCCCTGGTTCGAGGTCCCGCTGCCAGTCGTCGAGGTAGCGGTCCCAGAGGAGCCGGTGCCCGTCGTACTGGTCCCCGTGGTGCCCGAGCCCGCGCCCCCGTCCGATCCGGTGCCTGTCTCCCCGCCCTCGCCAGAGCCGGTCCCGCCGCCCACGACCACCGAGTCGCTCGCGGCGTTGCCGGCGGCACCCGTGCCAGCCTGCACCTGGTCGCTGGATATCCTGCGATAGGAGGGGTTGGAGGGCACCCGGACGTTGATGTAGGTGAGCTCGTCCGCATAGCGCGAGATGAGCTCCTTGGCCACGGTCTCCTTGGAGGAGATGCTCGTGGGCGAACCCAGGGAGATCTCCACGCCGCTTGCCAGCGTGCAGGTCACGTTGTCGGCGCTGGCGGCAGAGTAGCTCACGATCTGCGACGAGAAGTCCGCCGAGAAGCCGTCGCGGAACTCCTGGACGGCACCCAGCTCCGCGTCCGTGGCCTCGGAGCCGGAGACCGGCGAGACCGTGTCGGGCACGCCGACAATGAGGAGGGTCCCCGCATCCGAGGCCATGGCGAGGGCCGCGTCCGTCACGGACTGGCCGCTGCGGGCGCTCACCTTGGCCGGCATGATCCACACGTTGTCCTCGCCCAGGTACCACGCCATGGAGCCCGACCCCATGAGGACGAGCGCGCCCACCTTGCGCTCGTTCACCGTCACGCGCAGCGTGCCCGGGAAGTCGCGCTCTATGGAAACCGAGGCCACCCAGGGGTTCTTGGAGAGCTCCGCCTGGATCTGCCCCTCGTCGACGTTGAGGAGGGTCGTGCCCTCGGGCACCGTGAGGAGGTTCTGGATGTCCGCCATGGTCACGTGCTCCGTGGCCTCGGTCTCGATGCTCTGGATCTCGAAGACCGGCGCGTTCCTCAGCACCAGGTAGACCGCCCCCAGGACGGCCACCACGGCAAGAAGGACCACGAGGGCGTGCCCCAGGGAGTGGAGCCGCCTCTCGCGGGCGTGCCTCTCGCGCTTCTCGCGCCCGGTCGTGACTCCGCCCTTGGTCGCGCGGCCACGGCCGCGCTGGCCCTGCCCCTGGTCGAGGAAGGCGGGGCGAGTGCCGGATCCGGTGCCGCGGGTGGGACTGCCAGCCTGCCGGGCCTGACGGTCCCGGCGTGACCCCCGTCCGCCTACGGTCGTCCGCGTCGTGTCCCTGCGCTTGGAGGGACGCCTAGAGGAACCCGTTGCCATGGCAGTCCCCTAGGCCCCGAAGCCCACGAGCTTGACCTCGGGCCTCAGGTCCACCTTGTAGCGCTCCAGGACCGCGTCGTGCACGGTGCCCATGAGCGACACGACGTCGGCCGCCGTGGCCCCGCCGTTGTTCACGATGAAGTTGGCATGGGTGGTGGAGACCTGAGCCCCACCCTTGACCAGGCCCTTGAGCCCGCAGCCCTCCACGAGCATGCCCACGGAGCTCGTGCCCGGGTTCACGAAGACGGACCCACAGCTGGGCTTCCCCACGGGCTGGGACTGGCGGCGCCTGCGCAGGCGCGCGTCCATGTCGGCAGCGATGGCGGCCTTCTCGGCCGGGAGCAGCGTGAAGGTTGTCTCGAGGATGATCTCGTCAGCAGGGAGGGTGCACCTGCGGTAGCCCCACTCGATCTCGCCGCCGTCGTAGCGCCGCATGCCCTCGCCGGGCCGGTAGGTCACGACGTCGTGCACCCGCTTGCCGATCCACTCGTGCCGGGTGCCCGCGTCCATGGAGACGGCACCTCCCACGGTGCCGGGAATCCCCACGCAGGGCTCCAGGCCGGAGAGGCCATGGCGCATGGCCTCGTTCACGAGCTTGCTGAGCAGCAGGCCCGCCCCGGCGGTCACGGTACCGTCGTCGCCCACGGAGAGGCGGGCGAACTCGTCGTCCAAGGTGATGATCGCGCCTTCGAAGCCCTTGTCTGCCGCCAGGACGTTCGAGCCGCGGCCCAGGACCACCCAGGGCACGCGCTCCCTGTCCAGAACCGTGACCACGCGCGCCAGGCCCGTGTAGCCGTGCGCCACGATCCAGAGGCCCACCGGGCCGCCTACGTGGAGCGTCGTGTGGTGTGCGAGCCTCTCGCCGCGCGTCACCGTGGCGTCCGTGACACCTGAGAGGGACATGTAGGCGTTGAAGAGGCTCACGCGCGCGCCTCGCCCTCGGCCTCGCGCTCGGCCATGGCCGACAGGAAGGCCGGACCCATGGCGGTCACGTCGCCCGCACCCTGCGTGATGAGAAGGTCGCCCGGCTGGCAGAGGTCGCAGAGGTTCTCCACGAGCTCGCGGCGGTTGGGCACGTAGGCCACGTCGGCCACGGTGCCAGCCTCCTCCACGGCCACGGCCACGGTCTTGCCGGACACCCCGGGGATGGGCTGCTCGCCCGCGGAGAAGACGTCCATCACCCGCAGCACGTCGGCCTTGTCGAAGGCGTGGCCGAACTGCTGGGCCAGGGCCTGCGTCCGCGAGTAGCGGTGCGGCTGGAAGCACACGACGATGCGCTTGAAGCCGAGCTCCTTGGCGGCCGTGAGCGTGGCCGCGATCTCGGTGGGGTGGTGGCCGTAGTCGTCCACCACCGTGACACCCGCGACGTCGCCCACGTGGGTGAAGCGCCGGTGGGCCCCGGCAAAGGTGGAGAGGGCCTCGGCAGCGGCGGCGAGGTCCGCTCCCAGGACGCCCGCCACCGCTATGGACGCCGTGGCGTTGGCCATGTTGTGGCGGCCGGGGTTGGCCTTGATGGTCACGGGCACCAGGGCGCCGTCGGGGCATCGCACCTCGAAGTGGCTGGCCAGGCCCTCGTGGCCGTGCGGCACGCACACGTAGTCGCAGGAGGCGTCGAAGCCGTAGGTCACGAACTTGCGGCCCGTGGAGCGCGCCAGCTCCACGTAGTGGGGCACGTCGCCGTTGATCACCACCGTGCCGGCGTCTCCCACGAGGCCCATGAACTCACAGAAGGTCTTCTCGATGTTCTCGAGCGTGCCGTAGTGGTCCAGGTGGTCCGCCTCGATGTTCGTGATCACCGCGACCGTGGGGTTGAGGTACAGGAAGGAACCGTCGGACTCGTCGGCCTCGCACACGAAGTAGCCGCCCTCGCCATTGCGGCCGTTGGTGCCGTACTCCTCCACCACGCCGCCGATGAGGAAGGAGGGATCCCAGCCCAGGTGGTCCAGCATGGTGGCGACCATGGACGACGTGGTGGTCTTGCCATGCGTGCCGGCCACGGCCACCGTGAGGGCGCTGCCGGAGAGGTAGGAGAGCATCTTTGCGCGCGGCCAGATGGGGATGCGAAGCTCGCGGGCGCGCACGACCTCGGGGTTGGTCTCGGGGATGGCCGAGGAGGTCACGACCACCTGCGGCATCACGCGGTCGATGGTGGCCGCCTCGTGCCCGATGGAGACCTTGATGCCGGCCGCCTCGAGCTCGCGAACGTAGTGGGAGCTCTTGAGGTCGGAGCCCGTGACCTTGCACCCGCGCTCGTGGAGCACGAGGGCTATGCCGCTCATGCCCGCTCCGCCGATGCCGATGAAGTGCGCACTCTCGATGCAGGTGTCTGCGAGGGATTCCGTCATGTTCGATGCCTCTCTAGGATTGCCAAGGCTTCATATGCGCAAATCACTCTACTCGAAAAACGGGCCCTCGCGCAGGCCGCGAGACAGAAACCATCCGTCAAGCATGAGGTGGCCGGGCGGCTCTCGCCGTCCGGCCCCTCCCCCAGAACCCGCTTTCGCGGCGGACTGGCAGCGTTGCACCGGGGTCACGCCATCCCATCCCCGGCATACAAGAAAGGCGGGCGACCACTCGATCGCCCGCCGGCTACTCAGAACTTTGGACTCACCCTCTCGGACATATGACGGAGTCTTGCAAGTCCACGTGATGCTCTCGTTACGGAGCGCTTGTCGCTTTCTCTTAGACGCCAGCAGACGGTCGGTCGGTTCCTCGCCGACACCCTTCCGTTACCTGCCCTTGGAGTCCTGAAGTTCGCTACCTCGTGTAGCTGATTCGCGATGCGACCTGTCGTCTTTGAAGTTGCGGCGGTTCCGACATCGCCTCGGAGTAGATCAGGCGCTCCTGGGCAGGAACGTGTTCGAATTCTCTTCCTCGCCCATCGGAACGCCACCTCCTTCGTCCGTCGCCCTCTCCTGAGTGCGACCTTTTTTCTTACTGCCATAATACCCAAGGAGGAATCGTCCCAACGCCCGAACCGCCAAACGGTAGCTCCCGGCCGGCGGACGAGAACTGCCCGCGAGCGTAACGATTTTGCCGCCGAACGGACTCAATCCGTTCGGGCGGTGGCTGTGGGCAGAAAGGGGCAGAAAGGGAGTACCCCCTGCTGCCCACCCCCTACCGCTCACGTACCGTGAGCCACGCAGCCAGCTGCCCCAGGAGTCGCTCCTGTCGGCCGGCCACGTCCGTGAAGTGCCCGCCAGGTTCCGGAGAGAAGGTCGTGAGCGCGTGGTGGGAGGCAAGCTCCTCCCGCGTGCGCCGGGTGCCCTCCCTGACCTGCGCCATCGTGGGGTTTCTGACGTGGCTCTCCTTGGACCCCAGAGAGAAGGCAAAGAGGTGGCCAGCCAAGTCTCTCTGGCCGAACCCTTCGTGGAGCCAGTCCAGCCAGCCCTGGTACCAATACGATCCCGAACCCGACGCAGACGCCAGGAAGATCTCCGGGTGCAGCACGTGCGCATATGTGGAGAAGAGCCCGCCGAGGGAGTAGCCCTCGATGGCGCGTGCCGTGGGAGCGAGGCCGTGGGCCTCCTCCACCTCGAAGATCCTGGCGACCAGGCCCTCCAGCGTCTGAGGCGCACCGCCGGCGAAGGCCGGCACGCGGGGATCGCGCGGCCAGGCGCTGGGCGCCGGCCATGGGGAGAGGCTGGCGTACCAGTCACCCACGCCCACCGTGAGCACGTGGCAGCCCACGGCAGCCTGGGGGTCGGGGTCCTCGCCCTCCCCCTCGCCAGCGATGACGACCACGAGCGGGGCCCGTGCACCACCCTCGCACATACGTAGCTCTGCCTTCACGCGGCACTCCCCTCGAAACACGGACGCCGGCGTCTGGACGCCGGCGGAAGGCCCATCCTTCGCGCTAGAGTAGCGCAGACGGGATCTGTCGGCGAGCTGACGAAAGGCGGGAGGTGCCGCATGACGAGGAGGCTCTTCTGCGCGCTGACCTTCGACGAGGCCACGCGGTCCGAACTCGCACGAACGCAGGGGCTCGTGATGGCCGGCCTGCGCGCAGGCAGTCCGACGGCACGCAGCAACCTGCACCTCACGCTCGTGTTCCTGGGCGAGGTCGACGACGCCGGGGAGGCAGCCTGCCGGGATGCGCTGGCTGAGGCATGCGCCCAGACGGCACCCTTCGACCTGGAGCTTGCCGGCGTGGGAAGCTTCGACAAGCGCCGCGCGTCCGTGGTCTGGTGCGGTGTCCTACCGGACGCACGAGGCACGCAAACCCTGCGTACACTCCAAGCATCACTCGCGGACGGGCTTGTCGCCCGCGGCGTGCCCTTCGAGCGGCGCCCCTACGTGCCACACGTGACGCTCGTGCGCGGTGCTCGTGCGCGGGTGCGGCCCGACGGTACGACGCCGCAGGTGGCAGAGGCCTGCGAGGCGGCGTCTGCGCAGCTTTCGCCCGTTCGGTGCAGGGTGCAGACGGCCCACCTCATGTGGAGCCATCATCCGGAGGGCGGCGCGCTCACGTACACGCCGGTCTTCTCGGCGCCGCTGGGCAGGTAGTCGGCTCCGCAAGCGTGGAGCGGCACCGGGCACGCACCACCGCAGGCCCAGCCCGAACCGCTCGTATGCCGACGGACCGCCACATCCGCCGCCCCGCGTGTCACACTGCAGGCAAAGACACCACGGGAAAGGGGATGCACCATGGCAGAGCACCTCATCCAGACGCAGGGACCGCTCCTCGATGACACCGGTCGGCTCCGTGAGCCCGGCTACGCCTTCCGGCCGCCCTTCTACTACAACCGCAACCAGATAGCCACCACACCCCTGCGCATCAAGGAGTGGGACTACTACCTGGCCAACGACGACCACTACGCCCTGGCCCTCACGATCTCCGACCTGGGCTTCGCGGGGCTTGTCTCGGCGGCGGTCGTGGACCTGGCGGAGCGCACCTCCAAGACCACGTCGGAGATCGTCCCGCTCACGCTGGGCCGCATGAACCTGCCTCGGAGCTCGGACCTGGGCGACATCTCGTGGTCAAACGAGCGCTGCCGGGTCAGGTACTCTCACGTCAGGGGTTGCAGACGGCTTTCATTCTACATGGCCCGTTTCGACGGCGCGGGCGACCTCGAGGCCGAGCTCCTGCTGGACCAGGAGCCGCGCGACTCCATGGTCATCGCCACGCCCTGGGCCGACGATCCCACGGCCTTCTACTACAACCGCAAGATTGTGGGCATGCGGGCCCGCGGCGGATTCCGCGTGGGCGCCCTCTTCCACGAGTTCGAGCCAAGCGACTCGCTTGCCCTCCTGGACTGGGGCCGCGGCGTCTGGACCTACGACAACACCTGGTACTGGGCCTTTGCCCAAGGTCATCAGGCCGGACACGTGGTTGCCCTCAACCTGGGCTACGGCTTTGGCGACACCTCGGCCGCCAGCGAGAACATGGTCTTCGTGGACGGGGTGGCATCCAAGCTGGGTCGCGTGGGCTTCGGCATACCCAAGGCCGACGACGGCACCTGCCGCTACCTCGACCCCTGGCACATCGTGGACGACGGGGACCGTCTGAGCCTGACCTTCGAGCCCGAGCTGGACCGGGCGGACGCCTTCGACATCGCCGGCGTGATCACGAGCGACCAGCACCAGGTGTTCGGGCGCCTGTCGGGTTGGGCGGTGCTGGACGACGGATCCCGTCTGGAGGTCGAGGGCCTGCGCGGTGCCGCCGAGCACGTCCACAACCGCTACTAGCGGCCGCAGACGCCAAGGGCTGACCGCCAGGGGTACTCCCCTGGCGCCCGATGGGGCCATAGAGGGCAGAAGGGGGGTACCCCCTAATGCCCGCTAGCGGAAGACGGCCATGGCCAGGGTCGACGCCACGATGAGACCCAGGCCCGAGAGCGAGCGCGCCGTATAGCGCTCGTGGAAGGCCGCGGCCGAGAAGGCCATGGAGACCATGATCGAGAGCTTGTCGATAGGTACGACTATGCTCACGACGCCCGCCTGGATGGCGTAGTAGTAGCAGAGCCAGCTTGCGCCCGTGGCCACGCCGGAGAGGCAGATGAAGAGGAGCTCGCGCCCCTCTATGTGGCGCGCCTCGCCCGCCTTGCCACGTGCGAGCACGATTCCCCACGAGAAGGCAAGCACCACGAGCGTGCGTACGGCCGTGGCCAGGTTGGACTCCACGCCCTCGATGCCCATCTTGGCCAGGATCGAGGTGAGCGCCGCGAAGACGGCCGACCCCACGGCATACCACATCCAGGAGCGGCCCTCCACGGCATGGTCCTGCGCCCGGCGCTCCAGCATGAGGAGGGTGCCCGCCAGGATCCCCGCGCAACCTATCAGCTTGACGACCAGCGCGTCCGTCTCGCCGAAGAGCACGATGGCAAGAAGGACGGTGAGGACGGTAGAGCACTTGTCGATGGGCACGACCTTGTTCACGTCGCCCTGGGAGAGGGCGCGGAAGTAGCAGAGCCAGCTCGCGCCGGTGGCCAGGCCCGAGAGCACCAGGAACAGGTAGGAGTGGGGCGTGATGCTGCCGAGCGATCCCACGGACCCCACGATTGCCGCCATGAGCCACGCAAAGGCCGCCACCACGACGGTGCGCACCGCCGTGGCCACGTCGGAGTCCGTGTCGCGGATGCCGCACTTGGCCAGAATCGAGGTGATGCCCGCGAATACCGCCGAGCCTGCCGCCGCCAGAAGCCACATGGAGAAGCCCCCTCAGGTCCACACGCGTCGCATTGCACGACGGCCAGTGTGACACGTCCGAATGGGCTTGTGAAGACCGGTGGGCACTAGGGGGTACTCCTCTGGTGCCCGAAAACGGGCAGAAAGGGGTACTCCCCTAGTGCCCACTACTCCCCCGCAAGCTCCTGGCGGCAGCGGTCGAGGTCGGCCTTGGCCTCGGGCGACACCTCTGGATAGCGCGGGTCGCAGGCCTCGAGCACCCTCACCATGGCCTCCGAGACCAGCCAGCGGGCAAACCACTTCTGGTCGGCCGGGACCACGTACCAGGGGGCGTGGCGCGAGGCGGTCTTGCGGATGCACTTGTCGTAGGCGTCCATGTACTGGGGCCAGAGGTCGCGCTCCTTGAGGTCGCCCGAGGAGAACTTCCAGTTCTTGGACTCGTCGTCGATGCGCTCCAGGAAGCGCTTGCGCTGCTCGTCGCGCCCCACGTTGAGGAAGACCTTGAGCACGCGGTAGCCGTTCTCCCAGAGGTACTCCTCGAAGTCGCGGATCTGCCGGTAGCGGCGGTCGAAGAACTCGTCCTCGGGCTCGTCCACGCAGCGCTTGGGCATGGCATAGCCGTGCTGCATCTGGTGGACGCGCACCACCAGCACGTCCTCGTAGTAGCTACGGTTGAAGAGCTCGATGTGCCCGCGGCGGGGCAGGTGGGTGACGGCGCGCCAGAGGTAGTCGTGCGAGAGCTCCTCGGCGCTGGGCTGCTTGAAGGAGTAGACGCTCACGCCCTGGGGGTTGAGGCCGCTCATCACGCGCTTGATGGTGGAGTCCTTGCCGGCGGCGTCCATGGCCTGGAACATGGCGACCACGCCCTCGCGGGCGTCGGCGTAGAGTTTGTCCTGCAGCTCGGCCATGCGACGGGTGTTCCCAGCTGTCAGGAGCTCGTAGCGCTCGCGCTCCCCCGCGTCCACGTGGGCGTTCGTGGGATAGTCCTTGAGGTCGAAGCCGCCCTCGCCGTCGTACGCAAAGTCCTTGAGGTCCAGACCCATGCCAAGCTCCCCTCGTTGCAGCCGATGTCTTCATGGTGCCCCAAACCGTGCTAAAAGTGTCTGACACTTTTAGCACGAAACACCGCGCGCGGCAGGGCTGGGCGCGCTTATTATTAGAGAACTTGCCCGCACCCGAAGGGAGAAACAGGACCGATGACCATCGTGGACATGCTGCGCCAGAACGCGCGGCAATACCCGAACGAGGTGGCGCTCGTGGAGGTAAACCCCCAGCGCCACGAGAACCGCCACATAACCTGGCGCGACTACGACCTCGTGGAGACCACGGACGACCAGCCCTTCCGTCGCGAGATCACCTGGAGCGTCTTCGACGAGAAGGCCAACCGCTTTGCCAACCTCCTGCTCTCGCGCGGGGTCCGCAAGGACGACAAGGTGGCCATCCTCCTCTACAACTGCATCGAGTGGCTGCCGCTCTACTTCGGCGTGCTCAAGACCGGGGCCACCGTGGTGCCGCTCAACTTCCGCTACACCGCGGAGGAGATCGAGTACTGCCTGGAGAAGTCCGACGCCAACGTCCTGGCCTTCGGCCCCGAGTTCATAGGCCGCGTGGAGGACATCGTGGACCGCATCCAGGCGGGGCGCCTCCTCTTCTACGTGGGCGACGACTGCCCCACCTGGGCCGAGCCCTACCAGGAGCTCTCGGCGCTCTGCTCCTCGAGCGACCCGCAGGTCCCGCTCTCTGAGGACGACGACGCGGCCATCTACTTCTCCTCCGGCACCACGGGCTTCCCCAAGGCCATCCTGCACCACCACCTGTCGCTCCTTCAGTCGGCGCAGATGGAGCAGAAGCACCACGGGCAGACCCACGACGACGTCTTTCTCTGCATCCCACCCCTCTACCACACGGGCGCCAAGATGCACTGGTTCGGCAGCCTGGCCTCCGGGTCGCGCGCGGTGCTCCTGCGCGGCGTGAGCCCCAAGACCATCCTGGAGACGGTCTCGTCCGAGCGCTGCACCATCGTGTGGCTGCTCGTGCCTTGGGCCCAGGACATCCTGACCGCCATTGAGAACGGCACCGTGAGCCTGGGCGACTACGAGCTGCGCCAGTGGCGCCTCATGCACATCGGCGCCCAGCCCGTGCCCAAGAGCCTGATCCGGCGCTGGCTGGCCATCTTCCCCTGGCAGCAGTACGACACCAACTACGGCCTCTCCGAGTCCACCGGCCCGGGCTGCGTGCACCTGGGCGTGGAGAACGTGGACCACGTGGGCGCCATCGGCGTGCCCGGCTACCGCTGGCAGTGCCGGATCATCGACGAGGGGGGCACCGATGTGGCGCCCGGGCAGGTAGGCGAGCTCTGCGTGAAGGGCCCGGGCGTCATGGAGTGCTACTACAAGGACCCCAAGGCCACGGCCGAGACCATCATCGACGGCTGGCTCCACACGGGTGACATGGCGCGTCAGGACGAGGACGGCTTCTACTGGCTCGTGGACCGCAAGAAGGACGTCATCGTCATGGGTGGCGAGAACCTCTATCCCGTCCAGATCGAGGACTTCCTGGCGGCCAACGACGCCATCCAGGACGTGGCCGTGATCGGCCTGCCCGACGACCGCCTGGGCGAGATCCCCGCCGCGATCATCCAGGTAAAGGAAGGCCACACCCTCACCGAGGACCAGGTCAACAAGTTCTGCCTGGGACTGCCGCGCTACAAGCGCCCGCGCAAGGTAATCTTCGCCAAGGTACCGCGCAACCCCACGGGCAAGATCGAGAAGCCCGCGCTGCGCGCCAAGTACGGGGCGCTCGACATCGTGGACAAGGAGAACCGCCGCTAGCGGCGTGCACGGAAGAGATGACAGAGGGCCAGACCCCGGTGGCAGGGGGTCAGGCCCCACGTCGGGAGGAAAGGAGAGACGATGACGAGGCGACTGCTTTCGGGCAACGAGGCCATCGCCGAGGGGGCTTGGGAGGCTGGCGTGCGCGTGGGCGTGGGCTACCCCGGCACCCCCTCGACCGAGACCCTGGAGTCGCTGGTCAGGCACGAGGACGTCCACTGCGAGTGGTCGCCCAACGAGAAGGTCGCCCTGGAGGTGGGCCTAGGCGCTGCCATGGGTGGCGTACGCTCGCTCGTAACCATGAAGCACGTGGGCGTGAACGTGGCGGCAGACCCCCTCATGTCGGCTTGCAACACGGGCGTGAACGCCGGCCTCGTGATCCTGGCGGCCGACGACCCCTCCTGCTACTCCAGCCAGAACGAGCAGGACTCGCGCTTCTACGCGGCCTTCGCCCGCATCCCCTGCCTGGACCCGGCAGACTCCGCGGAGGCGCTGGACTTCTCGCGGCGCGCGTTCGAGATTTCAGAGCGCTTCGACACGCCCGTCATGCTCCACGAGACCATGCGCATCGCCCACACCCGCACCATGGTGGAGGTCGACGGCACCCGCGCGGACGACGCCCCTCGTGACTATGCGGACAACATCGGCAAGTTCGTGATGATGCCGGCAAACGCCGTCCGCCGCCGTGCCGTGGTGGACGAGCGCACGGCCGAGCTCGAGGCCTGGGCCGAGGACTGCGGCCTCAACCAGGTGGAGATGCGCGACAAGGGCGTCGGCGTGATCTGCGCCGGTGCCGTCTACCAGCACGTGCGCGAGGCCCTGCCCGAGGCCTCCACCTTCAAGCTGGGCCTCACCTGGCCCCTGCCGGCGCAGGCGCTCGCCGCCTTTGCCACCAGCGTTGACAAGTGCTACGTGGTGGAGGAGGCCAGCGACTACCTGAGCCTGCGCGTGCGCGCCATGGGGATCCAGCTGGCCACGCCGCCCGCAGCCCCCATCCCCGTGGCTGGCGAGCTCAACCCCGCCCTTGTCCGCGCCTCCTTTGGCGTGGAGGAGCCGGCCCACCAGCCGGCCGCCAAGGACCTGCCGCCCCGGCCGCCCGCCTTCTGCCCCGGCTGCCCGCACCGTCTGGTCTACGTGGAGCTCCGCCGGCTCAAGGCCGTGGTCACGGGCGACATCGGCTGCTACACCCTGGGTGCCGTGGCCCCCTACCGAGCCGTCCACTCCGTGATCGACATGGGCGCCTCGCTCTCCATGGCGCACGGCATGGAGCTAGCCGGCGTGACCGAGCGCACGGGCCGACCCGTGGTGGGCGTGATTGGCGACTCGACCTTTGCCCACTCCGGCATCACCAGCCTCCTGGGCACCGTGTACAACGGCGGCGTGGGCACCCTCTGCATCCTCGACAACCGCACCACGGCCATGACCGGAACCCAGGGCAACCCCGTGAACGGCGTGACCCTCACCGACTCCTCGCACAAGATAGGCCCGCTGGACAACCCCACCGGCAAGGCCCTGGACCTACCCGTGCTGCTGCGCGCCCTCGGCGTGGAGGACGTGGCCGAGGTGGACGCCCAGGACCAGAAGGCCATACGTGCCGCCCTCAAGGCCGCCGTGGCAAACGCGGACCAGCTCTCCGTGATCATCTTCAAGTCGCCCTGCCGCCTGGTGGACCGTCGCACCAAGCCCGCGCCGCAGATCAAGGACTGCCGCAAGTGCGGCACCTGCATCCAGATCGGCTGCCCGGCGCTCGGTCGCGCGGCCGACGGGAGCGCCGTGATCGACCCCACGCTCTGCGTTGGCTGCACCCAGTGCCAGCAGGCCTGCCCCTTCGGCTGCATCAGCCCCGTCGCCCCTAAGGAGGCCTAAGCATGGAGACAAAGACCATCCTCCTGGTTGGCGTGGGCGGCCAGGGCACCATCCTGGCGGGCCACCTCCTGGCCGACGTCGCTGCCCGCGCCGGGCTCGACGTCAAGGTGTCCGAGATCCACGGCATGTCGCAGCGCGGCGGCTCGGTGAGCACCGTGGTGCGCGTGGGCGACCACGTGTCGTCCATGATCTGCGATCCCGGTTGCGCCGACGTGATAGTGGCCTTCGAGGCCGTGGAGGCCCTGCGCGCCCAGCAGTTCCTCAAGGCCGGCGGCGCCATGTTCGTCAACCGCGAGACCATCACGCCCGTCTCGGTGAACATCGGCAACTTCACCATGCCACAGAACGTGCGCGCCCGCCTGACGGGAATGGGTGCCAAGCTGATCCCGGCCGGCCGCATCGCGCGCGACCTGGGAAGCCCCAAGTCCACGAACGTGGTGCTGGTGGGCGCCCTCTCCACGGCGCTGGACTTCGACGCCGACCTCTGGCGCACGACGGTGCGGGAGGGCGTGCCAAAGAAGACCATCGATGCCAACCTGGCCGCCTTCGAGGCCGGTCGCGCCGCTGCGCTCGAAGCGTGATGTCACAGAAGTGTCTGACACTTCTGTGACACAGGGGCGCACGACCTTCTTGGCCGTGCGCCCCGCTTTTTGCAGCTAGTCCCATGAACAGCGGGAAAGTTGCAGCCAATACCACCCGCAAGAAGCTCCTTCTGCCCAACATGGCCCACCTCCACATCAACGTGAAATTGCACACCAAGTGAACGGAAAGGCCCTGTGTGAGGGACATTATCACACCCACATGCCATGCCTTGGCCCTCTTGCGCTGCTCCTGCAGCTCATCTCCAGGCGCAGGCGCGCTTGGAAAGCTGCGTTGCGTCAAGATGATGCACTTGATCACACCATTTATGCATCCACAGTCCAAGGCTACTCAGAGGGGCCGCAACCAATCATGCACTCAGTGCATTCTTCGATAGTTCAGGTTTGTATAATACCAGCTACTCAATTGGCACATTTGAAATAGTAGATGCTGCGTGCGTGATTATTCTGTGCCATCCCAAGTATCGCATGCATGAGCTACCCCCCTAGCACCTCATATGCCTCTATCAAGAGCGGCCATCACGCATCCAGGGCAACTGTGCAGTTGCCGCCTGGGGAAAGCCAGCCGCCGTTCGCCCTGCTAGACCGTTTGGTCTTGTCACATATAGGAAACATACAAGTCCAAGGACCCAGAAGCCACGAATCTCGGAGGGGGATCGCATGGGACAGTACGTAGTGAACGAGAAGGATGGGAAGTACCTCTTCAACCTGGCCGGTAGCAACGGCCACATCCTGGCGACGTCGATGGTCTTCCCGTCGCGTGACGACTGCCTGGCCGCCATCGGCAAGGTCAAGACATCCGCCGCGGGCGCCGGCATCGAGGACACGACGGTCGACCCCATGGTCGTGGTCCCGGGCGCCAAGTATCGCATCTTCCAGACCCTCACGGGCAACTACTTCTTCCGCTTCTATCCCGCCGAGGGCGAGGACGTGGTACAGTCGCACACCTACCCGCACAAGGACAGCCTGCTGCGCCGCATCGAGCGCATGCGCGTGGAGGGTGACTCCTCCATTGCCGAGGAGACGGACTACTAGCTCGAGGCAAGAGTCCCCAGTTTGAAATCGAGGGGGCGGCCGCCGACGCGGTCGCCCCCTCGTGTGCAGCGCGCGGTCGCTTGAGGACCTTCCCCCTAGCAAATGCGGCGCATGCCAAGGCCGGCCGAGCCCAACCTACAGCAAGGCACGCTCCCACTCCGCCTCGCGGAAGCCCACGAGCACGACGCCCTCCCCCACCACGAGTGGCCGCTTTACCAGCATGCCGTCAGTAGCAAGAAGGTCGAGTGCCTCGTCATCCGTCACCCCGCCGTCCAGCCGCACCTTGACGCCCAGCTCCCTATAGAGGCGACCGCTCGTATTGAAGAAGCGCCGCACGGGAAGCCCGCTCGTACTCATCCATACCGAAAGCTCCTCGCGCGTGGGATGCTCGACCGCGATGTCGCGCTTCTCGTAGGCCACTCCGTGTGCATCCAACCACGCGAGAGCCTTCCTGCAGGTGGAGCACTTGGGATAGCAAAGGACCAGCAAGCCCTTCTTGGCAGTTCGATCGCTTTCGGTCATGATCGTCCCCCCTGATGTTAGGACGTCCAGATGTTGGGCCGTCATTGCGCTCTTTACAACCGTAGCAGGAGTCGGCTTGCCGGACTCCCCGGGAGGACCGTCCTCTCCATGGGGAAAAGGTAGACCCCCGCAGGGGACCACCAACCGGGCCGATGGGGGTAGACCCCTACGGAGGACCACCCCTCCTGGCCACTGTAATCGAACACCCCATCTACCTGCGTAAACTCAACGATACCCCACCGCATCAAAAGTGGGTGGTCCTCCCGAGGGGACCACCACCGCCACAATGGAGGGGTGGCCCTCCCGAGGGGGCCACCAACCAATCCGGCAGAGAGGTAGACCTCCCGAGAGGACCACCATCTCCCCCACAAGATCCGGCCACTCCACCTACCAGCAGAAACGTAGCAGGGTCCCATAACATCAAATGTGGGTGACCCTCCCAAGAGGACCACCATCCTCCCCGCCCGAAGGGTGGCCCTCCCGAGGGGACCACTGGCGACAAGAGCTCCGACAAGAACCCGAACTCGGCGCAGCCGCGCGCGCCAAGCGAATGCCTTCTCCTGACACGCGCCCACTAGTAGCGGGCCGGACACCAACATGGCATCCGGCCCGCCAGCCCGCCACAAGCGAGAAGTCCTACCCCTCGAGCCTCTCCGTCAGCATCTTGTTGAAGAGCTTGGGGTTGCCGGCGGCGCCCGAGGCCTTGGCCGCCTTCATGCACTGGCCCACCAAGAAGCCCACAACCTTCTTGTTGCCACCCTTGTACTGCTCGACCTGCGCCGTGCAGCGGCCGAGAACCTCGTCCACGATGGGTGCGAGCTCGTCGGTGCTCGTGGCCTGGCGCCAGCCGCGCTCATCCACGAACCTGACCGGGTCCTCGTCCGTGCCGTTCACAGCGTCAAGCACCTCTCGCGCCTGGGCGAAGGTGATGGCGTCCTCAGCGAGAAGCCCGGCGAGGCCGCGAACCTGCGCCGGCGTCACGGCATCGTGGCCGGGCAGGAGGTTCACCACCACGTTGGCCACGGTGGGCACGACCTTCTCTCCCGCGCCGTCGGCCGCCGCCTCGAAGATGCGCGCCACGTCGGGGTCGCCGGCGATCTGGACCGCGTCCTTGCGCTTGAGGCCGAGCTCTGCCACGTAGCGGTCGCGCTTGGCATCCGGCAGCTCGGGAATCCGCGCGCGGGCCTCGTCGATGAACTCGTCCGTGAGGTCGAAGGGCGCCAGGTCCGGATCGGGGAAGAGCCGGTAGTCGTCCGCCGTCTCCTTGACGCGCATGACCACGGTGCGCTTGCGGCTGGGCTCCCAATGGCGGGTCTCCTGGTAGATGACGCCGCCCTCCTCGAGCACCTCGGCCTGACGGCAGATCTCGTACTCCAGGCCGTCATGCAGGCTCTTGAAGGAGTTGATGTTCTTGAGCTCGGTCTTTGTGCCCAGCTTGGTGGTACCGCGCCGGCGCAGGCTCACGTTGCCGTCGCAGCGCATGGAGCCCATCTCCAGCGAGCAGTCCGAGATGCCCAGCGTACGGAAGGTCTGCTGGAGCTTCTCCATGAAGAGCCGGGCCTCCTCGGGCGTGCGCAGGTCGGGCTCGGTGACGAGCTCGATGAGGGGCGTGCCGCAGCGGTTGTAGTCGATGAGGGACTCGGTCGCCGACGCGATGCGGCCCTCCTCGCCGCCCACGTGCACCATCTTGGCGGCGTCCTCCTCCATCAGGATTCGGATGGGCACCGTGTAGGAGCCGTCGGCGGCCTTGTCGACCACAACGGGCGCCGCCTGGTCGTGGGCGGCCACCACGTCCGTGCCCGTGGCCACGTGGTCCGGACGCTCCGCCGCACCCTCGCCAGCCACCTCCAGGTCCAGGTGGCCATACATGCAGAAGGCCACAGGCCCCTGCGTGGTCTGGAAGTTCTTGGCCATGTCGGGATAGAAGTAGTGCTTGCGGTAGAACATGTCTGGCAGTTGGTGGCCAGGCCCGCCATCACGATGGCCTGGATGGCCTTGCGGTTGGGCACCGGCAGCGCGCCAGGCATGCCCAGACACACGGGGCAGACGTTGGTGTTGGGCGCATCGTCGTGGCTCAGGCGGCAGTTGCAGAACATCTTGGTGTCGAGCGCGGTGAGCTCGGTGTGCACCTCGAGGCCGATCACGGCCTCCCAGTCCTTGAGGACCTCCTGGAGCTTCTTCATGCGAGCTCACCCCCCTTCCCGGCAAAGCCGGGCGCGAGCGTGGTGGCGCCGGCGGCGCGCTCTACGGCACGGGCGAAGGTGAGCAGGCTCCGGTCCTTGAAGGCCGGTCCCTGGAGCTGCACGGACACGGGAAGCCCAGTCGTTGCCGGCGATGTTGTTCGAGATGGTGAAGAGGTCGCTCGCGTACATCTGCGTGGGGTCGCTTATCTCGCCGAACCTGAAGGCCGTGCGCGGGCTCGCGGGCAGCACGATCACGTCGCACTTCTCGTAGGCGCGCTTGTAGTCGTTGGTGATGAGGGTACGGACCTGCTGGGCCGGGTAGTAGTACTTGTCGTAGACACCGGAGGACAGGAGGTAGGCGCCCAGCATCTGGCGGCGCTTGGCCTCCTCGCCAAAGCCGTGCGCACGCGACAAGGACGACTGCTCCGCAAGCGTGGCACAGCCAGGCTCCTGGTAGCCGTAGCGCACACCGTCGAAGCGGGCAAGGTTGGAGAAGGCCTCGCAGGGGGCTATCACGTAGTAGGCAGCGATGGCGGAGGCGATGTTTGGAAGCTCCACCTCCACGAGCTCGGCACCCTGGTCGGTCAGCATGCGGCAGGCGCCCTCGATGGCGCGGCGCATCTCGGGCGTGAGGCCCTCGGCCTCCATGAGCTGGGGCACCACACCCACGCGACGGCCCTCTACCGGATCCTCCAGGTGCTCGAGGAAGTCGACCGGGCAGTCCTGGCTGGTGGAGTCGTAGGGGTCGCGGCCGGCGCCTGTGAGGGCGTTCATGGCAAGGGCTACGTCGGCCACGTTCCGGCCGAAGGGGCCCACCTGGTCGAGCGAGGACCCGAAGGCCACCACGCCGTAGCGGGACACGGCGCCGTAGGTGGGCTTCATGCCCACCACGCCGCAGAGGCTGGCCGGTTGGCGGATCGAGCCGCCGGTGTCGGACCCGAGCGCCACAGTCACCTCGCCCGCGGCCACCGCAGCCGCCGACCCGCCCGAGGAGCCGCCGGGCACGCGCTCGGTGTCCCAGGGGTTGTTGGTGCGGTGGAAGGCCGAGGACTCGGTGGAGGAGCCAAAGGCGAACTCGTCCATGTTTGCCTTGCCCATGGGGGTGGCGCCTGCGTCCAGCATGCGCTGCACGCAGGTGGCCGTGAACTCGCTCTCGTAGTTTGCGAGCATCTTTGATGCACAGGTGGTGCGGGTGCCCAGGAGGTGCATGTTGTCCTTGAAGGCCACGGGCACGCCCGCGAGCGGCCCGAGCTTTTCGCCAGCGGCGCGGCGCTGGTCGGTCTTCTCCGCGGCGGCAAGCGCCAGGTCGGCGCTCACCTGCAGGAAGGCCTGGACCTCTCCGTCGCGCTTGCTTATGGCGTCGAGCGAGGCCTTGGCCACCTCCACGGCCGAGAAGTCCCCGGCCGCGACGCCAGCCGCCACCTGGGCGGCCGTGAGCTCATCGATGTTTGCCATCAGCGGTCCCCCTCGTCGGTTCCCAGGATGGACGGGACGCGGAAGTAGCGGTCGCGGCTCGCACCGGCGTTGGAGAGTGCCACGTCTATGGGCAGGTGGCGCTCGGAGTCGTCCACCACGTCCTCGCCCATCACGTTGGAGAGGTCTCCGATGGGGTGGAAGGTGGGCTCCACGCCCTCCAGGTCGTACTCGCGGATGGGCTCCACGAGGTCCACCGCGTTGTTCATGTAGGTGGTCATCTCGTCGAGCTCCTCCGGCGTGAGCGCTATGCGCGCGTAGTCGGCGATGCCCGCCACGTCTTGCTTGGTGAGAGCCATGCGCCCTCCTTGTCTCGCAGAATGTAACGGGGACATTCTACGGCACGTGGGGCCACGGGCGGGCGGCGACGTTGCGCCGGCTACGCCCCGGCAACATTGCGCCCCGCCCGCATCCAGGCTCCGCGGCCTTCGCGCGGCTACAGGATGGGAAGCGCCACGGCTGTTACCAGCGGCAACGTGACCATGGAGAAGATCGTGGACACGGACACAAGCCCCGCCGCATAGCGGTAGTCGCCCCCGTAGAGGCGCGAGAGCATGGCCGCCAGGGCCCCCGTGGGTGCCGCGGCGCCTATGAGCATGACCAGCCGCACCTCCGTGGAAAGGGGAAAGAGCGAGAGCAGCAAGGCCGAGGCCAGCGGCACCACGATGAGGCGCAGGAAGCAGGTGTAGTAGATGCGACGGTCACGCAGGAGGCTGCGCACGTCCGTCTGGGCAACGTAGGCGCCCAGGACCACCATGGCAAGGCCCGTGTTGAGGTTGCCCATTGCAGTGAGGGCGCCGGAGAGCCAGACGGGCAACGTGATGGGTGCCACAAAGAGCACAAGCCCCAGGATGATGGCTATGACGTTGGGGTTTGCCAGCACCTTGCAAAGCGAGACCTGACTCATGTCGGAGCTCACCAGCCACACGCCGTAGGTCCATATGGCAAAGACATTCACGGCAATGGCCACCGAGATGAAGAAGACGTAGTCCTGTCCCAGCACGCTCTGCACTATGGGGATGCCGATGAAGCCCACGTTGGTGAACACCACGCCAAACTGGCCCAGGCGGTCGCGCGGCAGGAGCACCAGCGCCACCACCGCCGAGGCCACGGTTATCAGGGCAAAGGCCAGGCTGCCCACGCCCCCGTCAACAAGCCGCTGCAGGTCGAAGTCGCGCGCAAAGGACAGCATGACCACACTGGGCGATGCCACAAAGAGCACGACGTTGCTTATCTGCGCCACTCCGTCGTTGTCAACGAGCCTGCGCCGGTAGAGGACAAACCCCACCGCCATCATGGCCGTCATCGATACGACCGTCTGCACCAGCGTTCCCATGACGTCCATTTCGTCCCGCCTCCCTGCGTCAGCCCCGCGGATGGCGACGCGCGTACGCCATGAAGCCGAAGCCCAGCACGGCCACGACGGCGGACGCCGAGAAGAGCACCGGCTGCACGCCCACCGCCTTCGCAACGAAGGGCGCCACCAGCAAGGGCACCGTGCCTGCGCTCGTGAGGGCTATCCGCATGACGGCGGAGACCCTGCCCAGATAGGACTTCTCGCTGTAGTCCTGCACCAGCGTGGTGCGCACGGGGCCGATGGCGCCCCAGCCCACGCCGGTTACGAACTGGCCGATCGCGGTTATCAGCAGCGAGCTCGTGCCCACGTAGATCATGGAGCCCACGCCCGTGATGGCCAGGAGGAAGGCCATGAGGGCGATGGTGTAGTGCCGCGAGGGGACGCGCGTGGCGATGAAGGAACCAAGGAGGCCACCCACGCCCACGATGGTGCCCATCCAGCCCATCCACTCCGCGTCTGCGTGCAGGACGTCGCGATAGAAGAGCGACTCCAGCGAGTCGAAGGCCCCATAGGCAAAGAAGGCCAGGAAGGCCATGACCAGGATCACCCGCAGTGCCGGATGGGCAAAGGAGTAGTGGGCCCCGTCGGCCGCCTCGCGCAGAAAGCCATGCGAGGCGGGGACATGGGCCTCAGCGTCGTCCTCGGCGCCCGTGTCGTCCTCGGCGCCCGCGGCATCAACCCCCTCGGCAACGTCCTCCCCCACCGCAGCGAGCCCCCGCATGCTGGCGATGAGCGCGATCGAGGGCAGCGGCGAGAGGAAGAGCAGCCAGAAGACATCCTTGGTGGCAAAGCAGCGCGTCACCAGCCCCGCCAGTGCCGGCCCCACCACCACAGAGACGGACATGACGATGTTCATTACACCATTGATGCGCGCGAGCCCAGCGCGACTGCGCACGATGTAGCGCGGGAAGGCCTCGTTCGTGGTGGCGCACATGCCAAAGGTAAGGCCCTGGGTCACCGCGACCATCACGAGCGAGGCGTAGGTCAGCGGCACCAGCAGGATGAAGAGGCCCGACACGGCGAGGAGGACCAACGAGACGACCATGGTCTGGCGGGGGCCGCGTCGGTCCACGAAGACGCCCGCCACCATGGTGCCCACGATCTGCAGGGCGTCGATGAGGAAGACGAGCAGGCTCACGCCCGCGGCGTCCAGCCCCAGGTCGTAGGTGGCGCAGCCGATCACACCCACGAAGTAGGTGGACTGGAAGGCCAGCTCGAAGAAGAAGCACGCCGCGGTAAGGCGCCAGGCCAGCGAGCGCTGGCGCGGGGTCAGGGTGTCCTTGTTCTGCCCCATGCCATTGTTGCTCACGCGGTCTCCTCGGGATCCTCACCCTCGCCCGCCGGGAATGCCCAGCCTACCACGTTGCCAAAGGCTGTGGCCAGGAGCTCCTGGAAGAGCGTGCCCATCATGACGGGAAACATGACGCCGGGCGAGAAGTACTGGCCCGCTATGACGGCACCGGCGCTGATGTTTCGCAGGCCGCAGTCGAAGGCGAGGGTGACCGCCTGGTCGTGCGGCAGGCGCAGGGTCTTGGCGAGGACGACCCCCAGCACGAAGCACAAGGCCGAGAAGACCCCCACGAAGGCCATGGTCGCCGCCAGGGCGGGCGTGAGGTGCCGCATGGCATCGGAGATCGAGGTCGAGTTCGTGGTGATGATGAGCAGCATGAGGAGGCGGGCGGCCGGCGCCAGTGTGGGCGAGAGCTCGCGGGCCGCCCAGGCGCGGGTGAGCGTGTTCGTCAGCATGCCGGCGAGGGCGGGCAGGGCGATCATGAGGAGCATGCCCTGCATCATGGATGCCGCGTCCACGCTCACCTGCGCACCCACCAGAAGCTGGAGCATAAGGGGAATGGTGAGCGGCGAGAGCAGGGTGGACACCACGAGGGTGGCAAGCCCGCAGGCAAGGTCACCGTCAAAGAGGCCGATCCACATGGTGGAGATGACGGCGATGGGCACGCAGTACTCGAGCGTGATGCCCACCACCGTGTCGCCCGGGCCAAAGAGGGCCGTGGCCACGAGGCAGGCCGCCGTGGGCGCAACAAGGGTGGAGACCGCGAGCGCGAGCAGCATGCGGCCCGGGTGGCGGAAGACGCGCGCGACCTGCGGCAGGCTCACGCCCAAGGAGTTCTGGAAGGTGATGAAGGCGAAGAGCGGTGACACGGCCGGCTTGAGGGGAAGGAAGGGCTGCGGGAAGAAGATCCCCAGCACCAGGCATATGGGCACCAGGAAGACCATGTGCCCGCCTACGAAGACCCCTATCTGCCGCCACGTGCGCATGCGCCTCTCCCCTCTCGACGGTGGGCCATGGTAGCAGAGGGGGACGTGGACGTTGGAGACGGCCGGTCTTCTTAACTCAGAGGTTAAACGGCCGGTAGGGGGTACTCCCCTGGTGCCCGCGGGAAACCACCGGGCACCAGGGGAGTACCCCCTACAGCCCGCTATCGCCACGAATTCCCATAGGATTCCTTGGAATTATCACTTGCATCCCATTTCCTACTAATTACTATGAATTAGGCGACTCAACGCCCCCGGCACACGGGGGCACAGACACATAGGAGACCGCATGTCAGAACAGCTTCTTACCGTGAGCGACCTCAGCGCCGGCACCGACGACAAGCCCATCCTGCACGGCGTCAGCCTGACGGTCGGCGCGGGCGAGACCCACGTCCTCATGGGCCCCAACGGCGCGGGCAAGTCCACGCTGGGCCACGTGATCATGGGCGACCCCACCTATAGGGTCACCTCCGGTAGCATCACCTTCGACGGCCAGGACGTCACCGACCTCACTGCCGACAAGCGCTCGCTCGCCGGTATCTTCCTTTCCTACCAGGCGCCCGTGGAGGTTCCCGGCGTGCCCCTCTACAGCTTCCTGCGCACCATCTGCCAGAAGCGCCCCGAGCTCAAGACCACCGCGCGCAAGTTCCGCACCCGCGTGGGCCAGATCGCCGAGCAGCTGGACCTCGACCAGTCCTTCCTCATGCGCGAGCTCAACGTGGGCTTCTCCGGCGGCGAGAAGAAGAAGATCGAGATGCTCCAGCTCCTCCTGCTCGAGCCCAAGCTGGCCATCCTCGACGAGACCGACTCCGGCCTGGACGTGGACGCCCTCTCCGTGGTGTCCCGCGGCATCGAGGCCTACCGCCAGAACGTGGGTGGCGCCCTCCTGGTGATCACCCACAACACCCGCATCCTCGAGCGCCTAACCGTGGACCGCACGCACGTGATGGTCAAGGGCCACCTGGTGGCCGAGGGCCCTGCCTCCCTCATCGACGAGATCGACCGCGAGGGCTTCTCGCGCTTCGAGCAGCCGGGAGTTGCCGCCGTGGGCGAGAAGGCCGAGGCCTAGCATGGCGGACGACAAGACCCTGACCCCAGGAGGGGCCCCGAGCGGCAGCGAGCCCCTGACCCCCGAGGAGCGCAAGCGCGCCCAGGTCCAGGACGTGGACCGCTCGCTCTACGACTTCGTCAAGTCCGAGGAGGGCTACGAGCGCTACGAGGACGGCCTCACGCCGGAGATCGTGCGCTCCATCTCAGCCCGCAAGGACGAGCCCGATTGGATGCTCCAGATGCGCCTGGACGCGCTCGACGAGTACCACCGCCGCCCCATGGCCACCAACTGGGGTCCCTCCATCGCCGGCCTCGACCTGGACCACATCTCCACCTACGTGAGCCCCAAGACCAAGCAGGCCCGCGACTGGAACGACGTGCCCAAGGACATCAAGGACACCTTCGACCGCCTGGGCATCCCCCAGGCAGAGCGCGAGAGCCTGGCCGGCGTGGGCGCCCAATACGACTCCGAGATCGTCTACCACAACATGCGCGAGGAGGTGGCCAAGCAGGGCGTGGTGTACACCACCATCGAGGACGCCCTCCACGACCCCCAGTGGGAGCCCGTGGTGCACCAGTACTTCGGCCACCTGATCCCCATGACGGACCACAAGTTCGCCGCCCTCCACTATGCCGTGTGGTCGGGCGGGTCCTTCGTGTACGTGCCCGAGGGCGTCACGCTCGACTACCCCCTGCAGAGCTACTTCCGCCTGAACGCCGCGGGCGCCGGCCAGTTCGAGCACACGCTCATTATCGTGGAGCCGGGTGCGGACCTGCACTTTATCGAGGGCTGCTCGGCCCCCAAGTACTACGAGGCCAACCTCCACGCCGGCGCCGTGGAGCTCTTCGTGAAGGACCACGCGCGCCTGCGCTACTCCACCATAGAGAACTGGTCCAAGAACATGTACAACCTCAACACCAAGCGCGCCACGGTGGGCGCCGACGCCAAGATGGAGTGGGTGTCCGGCTCCTTTGGCAGCCACGTGAGCTACCTCTACCCCACCACTATCCTGGCCGGCGACCGCGGTAGCTGCGAGTTCACGGGCATCACCTTCAGTGGTGCCACCCAGGACCTTGACACCGGCTGCAAGGTCATCATGAACGGCGCCGACACCACGGCCTCAGTGCAGACCAAGTCCATCTCCAAGGACGGCGGCATCAACACCTTCCGTTCCTCCGTGGTGGTGGGTCGCCATGCCGACCGCGCCCGCTGCTCCGTGAGCTGCCAGTCCCTCATGCTGGACGACATCTCCCGCTCCGACACCATCCCCGCCATGGACGTGCGCAACCCCACCGCCCAGGTGGGCCACGAGGCCACGATCGGCCGCATCTCCGACGACACGATCCTCTACCTCATGAGCCGCGGCTGCTCCGAGGCCGAGGCTCGCACGCTCGTGGTCAACGGATTTGCCAACCCCGTCTCCAAGGAGCTTCCCATGGAGTACGCGGTGGAGATGAACAACCTCATCAAGCTCGAGATGGAAGGGGCGATCGGCTGATGGCAGCAGCACAGAACGTCATGGAGGCCGAGGCCGAGAAGCCCGTGGCCCCTGTCGCTCCCACGGTGGACCTGGGGCAGGTCAACCTGCCCCCCGCGCAGACCTGGAACCGCCTGCGCGCCAACGGCATCGACCTCACGGTGCCCCAGCTCTCCCGCAAGGGTGACGTCTACTTCGCCCTACCCCGCCTTTTCGACCGGGTGGAGTGTGGCATGGGCCAGGCCGTGACCGACTGGGTGACCTCCCAGGCGGCTGACTCCACCTACGTGGAGGTCAAGGCCCACACGCGCCGCACGGAGCCCATCGTGGTGGCCATCGACGCCGATGCGGGCCAGGTGGCCGACGCCGGTGTCATGGTGCGCACCGGGGCCGAGGCCACCATCGTCGTGGCCGTGCGCGGAGGCGCCGAGGCCGCAACGACCTCGGGTGCCCTTGTCCGCGTGATCGCGGAGGCGGGCTCCCACGTACGCCTGGTGGAGGTCGTGGGCGTGGGCGCAGCCCAGCAGCACCTGGAGAGCGTGGGCATCGACGCCGACGACGACGCCGTGGTGGAGGTCTCCCAGTACCTGCTGGGTGGCGGCACCGTGGCGGACGGCCTGGCCGTGAACCTGGCCGGCGACCGCGCGCGGCTGGACCTGACCACCCACTACTACGCCGGCGGCCATGACCGCCTGGACATCAACCACGTGGCCCGTCAGCGTGGCCACAGCACCCGGGCCCAGATCCGCGAGTCCGGCGTGCTTGACGGCGCGGCCGAGAAGAGCCTGCGCGCCACCATCGACCTCGTGCACGGCAGCGACGGCTCCGTGGGCAACGAGGCCGAGACCGTCCTCGTGACCGGCGACGACGTGGTAAACAAGACCATGCCAGTGATCCTCTGCGACGAGGAGAACGTCCAGGGCAACCATGGCGCCACCATCGGCTCCGCCAGCCCCGAGCAGCTGGACTACCTCTGCGACCGCGGCCTCTCCCGCCGCGAGGCCGAGGAGCTCTTCGTGCGCGCCATCTTCGAGCACGCCATCATCAACGCGCCGACGGCCGAGGCCCACGCCGTGGCCGTGGCCCAGGCCGAGCGCGTGCTCGGTACCGAGGTGGCCCACGACTTCGACGACGCGGCCGCGCTTGTCGACGGCGAGGCATCGCTCGACACCGAGGCGTCGCTCGACCCGTCCTGTCCGGAGGAGGAATAGGATGCTCACGTCAGAAGAGCTCGACCTTATCACCCAGAGCCCCTACAAGCAGGACTTCCCCCTGCTGGCGGCCAACCCCGGCCTGGCCTACCTTGACTCCGCGGCCACCGCGCAGCGGCCGGCCGCGGTGCTGGACGCCCAGCGCCGCTTCTACGAGACCATGAACGCCAACCCACTCCGTGGCCTCTACCAGCTCTCCGTGGAGGCGACGGCCGCCATCGACGCCGCGCGCAAGCACATCGCGGGCTTCATCGGCGCCGTGGACGAGAAGGGCAAGCCCCAGGGCAACCAGATCGTCTTCACCCGCAACGCCTCCGAGTCGCTCAACCTGGTGGCCAAGACCCTGGGCGCGCAGGTGCTGGGCCCCGGCGACCAGGTGGTCATCTCCATCATGGAGCACCACTCCAACATCATCCCCTGGCAGCAGGTCTGCGCCCAGACCGGCGCCGAGCTCGTCTACCTGCGGCTGGACGACCGCTACGAGATCACGCCCCAGGAAATCGAGGACAAGATCGGCCCTCGGGCCAAGATCGTCTCCGTGACCCACGTGTCCAACGTGCTGGGAGTGGAGAACGACGTGGCCGCCATCGCGCGGCGTGCCCACCAGATGGGCGCCTACATGGTGGTGGACGGCGCCCAGTCCGTGCCACACGTGAAGGTTGACGTGCGCCAGCTGGGCTGTGATCTTTTGGCTTTCAGCGCCCACAAGCTGGGCGGTCCCATGGGCATCGGCGTGCTCTGGGGCAGGAAGGACCTGCTCGATGCCATGCCGCCCTTCCTCACCGGCGGCGAGATGATCGACTCCGTCACCGAGACCGGCGCCGTCTGGGCCCCCGTGCCGCAGAAGTTCGAGGCCGGCACCCAGGACGCCGCCGGCTCCTACGCCTTCGACGCGGACATCGCGTACCTCGAGGGCAAGGGCTTCGACGCCCTGGAGAGCCGCGAGCGCCTGCTGGCCCGCTACCTCTGCGAGCAGCTGCAGGCCCTGCCCTTCGTGGACGTCATCGGCCCCGCAGAGCCCGAGCGCCACGTGGGGGCCGTCTCCTTCAACGTGCGAGGGGTTCACCCGCACGACGTGGCCTCAATCCTGGACATGAGCCAGGTCTGCATCCGCGCCGGCCACCACTGCGCGCAGCCCCTCCTGGCCTACCTGGACGTGGAGAACGGCGCCACCTGCCGCGCCTCCGTGGCCTTCTACAACGACAAGTCGGACGTCGACCGCCTGGTCGTCGCCCTCGAGCAGGTTTGGAAGATCTTCCATGGCAACGACTGACATCTACAACGCTGAGTTCATGGACCACGTGGCCCATCCGGACTACAAGTACCAGATGGACGATCCCACCTACACCCACGAGGGCGTGAACCCCTCCTGCGGAGACGAGCTGAACTTCTCCGTGCGCATGGCCGACGACGGAACCATAGACGAGGCCGCCTTCACGGGCCACGGCTGCGCCATCAGTCAGGCCTCGGCCGACATCATGAGCGACCTCATGGTAGGCAAGACCCCCGAGGAGGCCGTGCGGCTCTGCAAGCTCTTCGGCCAGATGGTCCGCGGCGAGGAGACGGACGACGACGTGCTCGAGCAGCTGGAGGACGCCACCGTGCTCAAGGACATCGCCCACATGCCGGCGCGCGTCAAGTGCGCCGAACTGGCCTGGCGGACCCTCGAGGAGATGCTCGAGGCGCATGGCACGACCGCAGGCGGCTCGGGCACGGGCCAGGCTTCCGGGGAGGCGTAGGCAGGATGGGGATGTTCTCGACCAAGGGTCTCTACGCGCTGCGCGCGATGGCTGACCTCGCGTCGCACCCGGGCTGGGTCTCGCTCGGCGACGTGGCCAAGCGCCAGAACATCTCGCGCAAGTACCTGGAGCAGGTCATCGCCCTCATGCACAGGGCCGGCTACGTGGAGAGCCTGCGCGGCAAGGGCGGTGGCTATCGCCTGTCCAAGCCGGCCGACCAGTACACCCTGGGCCAGATCCTGCGCGCGGCCGAGGGGTCGCTCGCGCCAGTGGCCTGCCTCAACTGCTCAAACATCGACGAGGTCTGTCCCATCATGGACACCTGCTCCACGGTGGGCGTGTGGCGCGACCTAGGCAAGGTGACCTCGGCCTACCTGGACAGCAAGACCCTGGCCGACATAGCGCAGGGCGAGCCTGATGCCTCGGCGCCCCAAGACTAGGTACTCCCGCGCCGTGACAAGAGCGTCAGACGCTCTTGGCACCCGGATGAGGGTCTTCGTGCGCGTGGTGGCAAGTCTGGCCATCCTGGGTGTGTCCGCCATGGCCATGATGGCCTTCAGGCTCTTTGGAGACGACTTCTTCCCGGCCTACCGCGACTGGTCCAAGGCCGTGGAGGGTGCGCTCGCTGCGGCTGCGTCCCTCTCGCCTGTGGCGGTGTGGGACTGGGCGGCCGTGGCGCTCGCCCTCTGGGCCGTGGTCTCGCTCGTGCGCGACGCGCGGCGGCACCACCTGGGCCGATGGGTCTCGGGCGTGCTGCTCGTGGCATCCGTGCTGGCGGGGACCTTCGTGACCGGCTGGGGGCTCAACCACTACGCCCCGCCGCTCGCGGACGAGCTGGGTCTCAAGGTCACGCAGTACAGCGAGGACCAGCTGGCTGACGCCATGGCCTACTACCTGGACCAGGCGGCGACCCGCGCCCCACAGGTACCGCGCGACGCAAACGGCCACCTTGCCCGCCAGGACTTCCAAGAGCTGGCGAGAATGGCCGGCAGCTCCTACGTCGGCCTTGCCGACAAGTACGCCATCTTTGCCGGCTCCACCGTACCCGTCAAGGAGCTTGTCCTCTTTGGCGAGCCCCTCCTGGCAAGCGGCCACACGGGCATGTTCTTCTCCCCCACCGGTGAGTCTACGGTGCCGGCAAACGTGGCCATAGCCGAGGAGCCCTTCACCATGTGCCACGAGGCGGCGCACCGCCTGGGCCTGGCGCGCGAGAACGAGGCCAACTTCGCCGCCTTCCTGGCCTGCACCGAGGGAGCGGCCAGTGCGGACGTGCGCTTTTCCTACGCAGGCTACTACAACGCCTTCTGCTACTGCCTCAACGCGCTCTGGTCGGTCGACTCCGACCGCGCGCAACAGATCGTGACCGACGCGGCTGTCGGGGAGCACGGCGAGGGTGTGCGCCTGGTGGTTGCCGACCGCAACGACACCATCGACCACTACCAGGCCTACAAGGGCGAGTTCCAGAAGGTTGGCCGCACCGTCAACGACACCTACCTCAAGAGCTTTGGCAACAGCACGGGCATCCGCTCCTACGGCCTGGTGGTCGACTACCTCATTGCCTGGCACCAGCGCATGTGACAAAAGCATGTGACAAAAGTGACAGCCACTTTTGTCACACCTAGAATGTCCGTAAGCACGCGAGCGTTAGGAGCCCCCATGAGCACGCTTATCGTCTACTGCCACCCCTACGACAAGAGCTTCTGCCATGCCGTCATGGAGGCGGTCGCAGTCCGCGCCAGACGTGCGGGCGATGCCGTGGTGGTGCAGGACCTCTACGCGGACGGCTTCAGCCCCGCCATGACCACGGAGGAGCTTGCGGACTACGGCTCGGGCAAGCCCCACGACCTCCTAGTGGCCCGCTACGTTGACGAGCTCTGCGCCGCCGACCACCTGGCGCTAGTCTTTCCCGTGTGGTGGAACGACGCCCCCGCCATGCTGCGGGGCTGGCTCGACCGAGTGCTGCTGATTGGCCGCACGTGGGAGGCGGGCCCGCAGGGGCTTGTTGGCCTCTTGGGCCGCATACGGGAAGTAACCCTCTACACCACCTCTGACAACCCCACGAGCTTTCTGGAGACCACAACCGGCAATGGCATCCGTCGCACCCTCCTGGACGGCACCTTCATGCAGCTGGGCATCGAGCGCCGCGTATGGCACAACTTTGGCTGCTGCAGCACGTCCACAAAGGAAGAGCGCCTGGCGTGGCTCGAGGGCGTAGAGAAGGACACCCTGCCCCAAGCCGAGCCCAAGGTATAGAGAAACCCAAAGGTGCAGAACACTGCCGCACCCGCAAAGTTCACTAGCAGGTCCTTCATGGTGTCGATGACACCCAGGTCAAGGTAGCCGCCGTCCACCACGTAGGTGGTACCGTCCTCGCACTCGATGACGGTGCGCTCCACGCCACGCACGTGCACGGACTTCTGCTCCCCCGTGGGGTCAAGGCTCACGGAGCCAAAGTCCTGCACCACAAAGTCCTTCTGCATGTCCGCCTGAAAGGTGCTGTCCACGCCAAACTCCACGAACTCCCAGAGCACCCCTATGGTCATGGAGAAGCAGAAGGCCACGATGGCCAGAAATGCTGTCACAAAGGTGTCAGACACCATTGTGACAGACGCGGACTAGGAAGCCTCCTCTAGGGGATCCGGCACCACCACGCCCTTCTCATAGGTAGTCATGGGGTCCAAGTCTATGCATTGCGTGGCATCGCGGTCCCCCGTCACGTCCCAGGCGACCGCCCCGTTCATGACAGTTAGACGCCCGCGGAAGAAGTCCTTGTCGCGCAGTTGTGCGAATACGCCGCCCATCTCCACCAAATGGGACACGTCATACTTGCGCACCGTCCCATCAGAGAAGTATGCATAGACAGAGTTGCCGTCCCCGGGGATTGCTTGGATGACCTTCGGAATATATTGCACGGCCAATCGCCACCTACGTCAAAGGGTCTATGTGTGCGAGCTTCTTTCCCTGACGTGCACGCTCCCAGTTGCCAAGAAGCTCCTCCTGGTGGATATCCGCCCACGCCAAGATGTACTTGAGCTGTCGCGCAGGGAGCATACCGGTCATCACGCAACCATCCCGGAAGTCAATGGAGGCCTCATGCTCGCCATACGCCGCATGGAAGTGGGGAGGATTGTGATCGTCATATTACATGGTTATGCGGATGCCAAAGAAGTTTGCGATTTCGGGCACGTGCCCTCACCTCCAAACGCTCGATGTCTAGAAGTATACCCGCCCGCATGTCATGGATGGCATCTTGCCCTTGGGGCACCCTGGGGCTTATGCCACACCCCAACTCGATAGCAAGCTGGATTGGAGATCATCATGCGCATCGTCACCATCGAGCATCCCGGCGAAGCCCACGTGCACGACGATCAGCTCGTTGTCGAGCAAGAGACCGGCACAGCCAGCATCCTCGTGGAGCAGGTTGAGCTTCTCGTCACCTACGGTCCATCAATACGCGTCTCCACCATGGCCCAAGCCATACTCGCGCAGGCAGGGTCGTCACCATCCTCTCCGGCTGCAATCACCTGCCAGCGGCGATGGTCATTCCCATGGTGGCAAACGCCCGCATGGCTCGCGTCGCGGCCGCGCAGGTAGCGCTGCCGCAGGACGTGGCAGACGAGCTCTGGGCCGTCATCATACGCGCCAAAATCCAGAACCAGGCACGGACGCTGGAGCTCTTGGGCACAAATGGAGCCGAAGACCTTCGCTCCTTCGCGAATCAGGTCGCGCCCGGTGACAAGGACAACGTGGAGGGACAGGCTGCACGCCCCTACTTCCAGTGTCTGCATCCCGGTCTCAACCGCCGATGCGAAGACCCCTTCAACAGCGTGCTCAACTACGGCTATGCCATCGTGCGCGGCGCGCTGGCCCGCGCGCTAGTGACCACAGGCTTTGTGCCCGCGTTGGGCATCCACCATAGCTGGCTCAACGCCTTCAATCTCACAGACGACCTTATCGAGCCGTTTAGGCCGTGCGTAGACTTGATCGTGCCGAGCATCGTGACGGCATCAGCCAGGCTTAGCACGCAGCAGAGACACGCGTTGAGGGACGTGCTGTTCATGCAGGTCAGGATGGGCAAACGCAAAGTCACCGTCTCACAGGCCGTAGAAGAAGTGGCCGATTCGCTGGCCCGAGCAACGCGGGATAAGGGCCCAAGGTTGTTGCGATTGCCCACGGCGATTGCCACGGAGTATGACTTTGATATCAGGGACTGACGGGGATGCGCATATTCGTGATGCTCGCGCCGACCAATGCAAGAGGGACAAAGACCGCATACACCAAGTTCCGCAAGCTGCTCGTGCCGCAGGGGTTCGTGATGTTGCAGGCGGAGGTATACATGAAGGTGGTGCCTAATCGGGAGGTTGCTGCCACCCAATTGGAGACGGTCGCAAAGTCTGCGCCGCCCACAGGCACGATTCGCTCCTTCACGATGACCGAGCGGCAATTTGCGACCATGCGCTACTTGGCAGGTGGCCCAGACTACCAGGAACGCACGGTGGGCGCCAAGCGGCAGGTAGAACTATAGGTTGAACGACCCTGCCAAACGGCAGGGTCGTTCAACTTGTGGCGCTTCGTCGCTTGGGTCGGGCACGAAATGGGGTCTCGCGCCGCCAATCGGTACCAGTCGATTCTGGAGAATCCAATCTATGCCTCGGCGCG